>NZ_LMJU01000002.1:162361-235742 GCF_001429415.1 Allobosea sp. Root670
CGAGGCCGGCCAGGCCTCGGCGACCAGCGCCATGCCGATGCCGAACTCGCCGCCGAGCCCGAGGCCGGCGATGGTGCGGTAGATCAGCAGGTCCCAGTAGCCCTGCGCCAGTGCGCACATGCCGGTGAAGACGGCGAAGAGGACGATGGTCCAGGTCAGCACCCGGACCCGGCCGATGCGGTCCGACAGCATGCCGAAGCCGATGCCGCCGAGCACGGCGCCGACCAGCGTCGCGGTGACCAGCGAGGCCGCCTGGGCCTGGCTGAGCTGCAGGTCGGCCGAGATCGCCCGCAGCATGAAGCCGAGGATCAGCAGGTCGAACCCGTCCATCGCATAGCCGATCGCCGCACCCCACAAGGCCTTGCGCGCCTTGCCGTCCACTTCCGTTGGTGCGGCGGCTGCCGCTTGAAGATCGCTCATGATGAAAGCCCCTTGTCTGCTCCGGCCAAGCCCAGCGGAGCGGCGATGCGGCATGGCGTCGCCCATATTCAGATCGTTTGGCATCTCATGCGGTCTGGGTCGGCGCAATGAGCGTCCGCGTCCCAGCCTGTGGATGTCGTGGGAAACCCTGCCATGAGCGTTTTCGGGAACGCCAAGGGCATCCTGCGGTCCGGCTGGCGGCTGGAGGGTGATGCAGCGGAACAGGGTTGCAGATCGCGGTGAAAATCGCCGGGCAGAGGGATTGACCTGCCGGGCCGAGGCGATCAGAAGAGGCCGTTTGCCAATTCGACCAGCCCTTGCGCCCTTGCCGTTCCCGGCGAGCGGCGTCGCTCAGCCCGGAGAGACCGCGCCATGTCCCACCTGTTCACCCCCACCGACAGGACCGTGATCGCGCGCGAAGCGGCCAAGATGCTGCTCGAAATCAAGGCTGTCCACTTTTACAGCGACAAGCCCTTCTTCTTCACCTCGGGCTGGGCCAGCCCGGTCTATATCGACTGCCGCAAGATCATTTCCTATCCGCGCCTGCGCTCGACGCTGATCGATTTCGCGGCGACGACGATCGTGCGCGATATCGGCTACGAGTCGCTCGACATCATCGCCGGCGGCGAAACAGCGGGCATTCCCTTCGCCGCCTGGATCTCCGATCGTCTTTCGCTGCCGATGCAATATGTCCGCAAGAAGCCGAAGGGTTTTGGCCGCAACGCCCAGATCGAGGGCTCCGTCGTCGAGGGCGCGCGCACCCTCCTGGTCGAGGATCTCGCCACCGACGGGCGCAGCAAGGTCAATTTTGCCGAGGCGCTGCGCAATGCCGGCGCCGACGTGCAGCACTGCTTCGTGCTGTTCTACTACGACATCTTCCCGAAGAGCCGCGAGCTGATGGCCGAGATCGGCGTCAACCTGCATTATCTCACCACCTGGTGGGACGTGTTGGCCGTGGCCAAGGAGAGCGGCCATTTCGAGCCGAAGATCCTGGCCGAGGTCGAGAGCTTCCTGAACGACCCGGCGAGCTGGTCTGCCAAGCATGGCGGCATCTCCGCTTTCGGCGAGGAGAAGAAGCCGGCCTGAGCCGTGGCTCACGAGCTGCAACTGCGCCTCGATCGCGAGAACGGGCAATTGCTCGACGGGCGCGGCCGGATCTTCGATCCGGCGACCCGGCGTTGGAGCGAGGCGACGGCAACGGCGGGGCGGGGAGAACCCGTCTCTCTGGCCGGCGCCGTGCATTGGCTCCAGCGCGACAGTGGGATGCCGCTGCGGACGCCCGTCGCGGTGATCGGGACGCGCACGCCGACCGCTGCGCAGGAAGCCGCCGCCTTTGCGATGGGGCGACGGCTTGCGGAGCATGGCGTCACCGTTTTGTGCGGCGGCCGTGCCGGGGTGATGGAAGAGGTCTGCCGCGGTGTGGCGGAAGCCGGCGGCCTGTCGATCGGCCTTCTGCCGGATGACGAGCCGGAGGCGGCCAATCCCTACGTCACCGTCCCGCTCGCGACCGGCATCGGCGTCGCCCGCAACGCGCTGATCGCTCGGGCCGCCTGCTGCCTCGTCGCGATCGGCGGCGGCTACGGCACCTTGTCCGAGATCGCTTTCGCCTTGCAGTTCAAGCGCCCGGTCTTCCTGCTGGAAGGCGCTCCCGCGGTGGATGGTGCGCAGGCCTGCACTGACGCGGACGCCGCGCTCGACGCGGTGGCGGGAGTGATCCTGGCGCTCTGAGCGAGCCGGATTTTACGGCTTTTCGTGGCGGCTCGTTGCCGCGCCGCCACGCGCTTCGAGCGCCTTGCCGACGCGGCGCATCGCCTCGCCGGCGGCGTTGCATTCCTCGTCACTCAAGACCTGCATCATCGCCTCGATCTCGGCGACATGGACCGCCATCGCCTTGCGGGTCAGTGCTTCTCCGGCAGGCGTGAGCCAGAGGCGGCGCAGGCGCTTGTCGGCCTCGTCATTGCGGCGCTCGATCAGGCCGCGCTTCTCCAGCACGGGCAGCAGCATGCTCATCGCGCTGCGCCCGACCAGGAGCTTCTCGGCCAGGGCCTGCTGGGAGAGGCCGGGGACATGGAAGATATTGGCGAGCACGTCGTAATGCGCGAGCTGGATGTCGAGCGGCGCCAGGGCCTCGGTGAAGACCTTCTCCCAGAGGCTGTGCGCGCGGGCGACGGCGATCCAGTTGCGGAAACGCGGCAATTCCCAGGGCAGGACCTGCGCTTCAGGCGAAGCAGAAGGGGCTTGTATTTTGTTCATGACTGAACATAATGGTTCAGCGCTGAACAAGATCGGGTCTTCGCCATGACCACTGCCACCCTTCGCTACATGCGCCCGCTGGTCCGGGCCGCGAGCTTCATAGCTCCGCGCACAGCCGGCCGGCTGGCCTTCCGCCTCTTCTGTACCCCGCCGAGGCCGTCGACGCGAAACGGAAACGGCAAGATGGGGCAGCCGCCGCGGCTGCGGCAAGCGAGCTTGCGCGCAATACCGTTTCCGTGCGGGAGCGTGCAGGCCTATGTCTTCGAGCCTGAGGAGCGGGCGCCGACCCGGACGGTGCTGCTGGTCCATGGCTGGACCGGCGATGCGGCCTCGATGACGGGCTTCGTCGAGCCGCTCCTGACGGCGGGTTTCCGAGTGGTCGCCTTCGACCTGCCCGGCCATGGCGCCTCGACGGGGCGGGAGCTCAATATTCCGCTCGGCGTCGCGAGCCTTGCGGCGGTCGCGCGGGTGTTCGGCCCATTCCACGCGATCGTCACCCATTCCTTCGGCGGCGCGATCACGCTGGCCGCACTGGCGGGCTCGGTCAGGGGACAGCCGGTGGTCAGCGCGGATCGGCTCGTGCTGATCTCGGCGCCGTCCTCGATCACCCGGATCACCCGGCAATTCGGCCATGCGATCGGTCTCGGCCGGCGCGGGCAGGCGGCGCTGGAGCAGCGCATCCATGTCGTCGCCGGCAATCCGGTCGAGGCTTTCGAAGGGCCGCTCCAGCTCAAGGCGATCGGGTTGCAGACGCTGGTGATCCATGATCGGCAGGATCGCGAACTGGGCTTCGCGCATGCCGAGGCGTTGGAGCAGGCCGGCCCGTTCGTCCGGCTGGAAGCGACGGACGGGCTCGGCCATCGCCGCATCCTGAAGGCGCGGCCGGTGGCCGAGAGCGTGGCGTGCTTCGTCGCAGGCGAAGGCTAGCTCAGAGCCAGCCCATCAGCTCGCGCTGGACGACTTCGGCGATGACGTCGATACCTTCGGGGGAATCGTTGAGGCAAGGCAGATAGGCGAATGTCTCGCCGCCATTGTGCAGGAAGATCTCGCGGTTTTCGCCGTCGAGTTCTTCCAGCGTCTCCAGGCAATCGGCCGAGAAGCCCGGCGCGACGATCGCCATCGATTTCTTCCCGGCCTGGGCCAGGGCCTTCACCGTTTCGTCGGTATAGGGCTGGAGCCACTCGTCCGGCCCGAATCGCGACTGGAAGGTCAGCGGGAACTGCTCCTCGGAGAGGCCGAGTTCGGCGCGCAGCAGGCGCCAGGTCTTCACGCACTGGCAGTAATAGGGGTCGCCCTTCAGCAGGTATTCCTTGGGCATGCCGTGGAAGGAGCAGAGGATGACCTCCGGCGCGAAATCGAGCTTCGCCAGCCAGGCACGCATCGAGCGGGCGAGCGCGCCGATATAGACGGGGTCGTCGTGATAGGGCGGGGCGACGCGCACCGAAGGCTGCCAGCGCATTTGCATCAGCGCGCGAAAAGCCTGGTCGCAGGCGGTCGCCGAAGTCGGCGCGGCATATTGCGGATAGAGCGGCACCAGCAGGATGCGATCGCAGCCCTGGTCGAGCAGGGCTTTCAGCCGGCTCTGCACATCGGGAAAGCCGTAGCGCATGGCCCAGTCGAAGACGACGCGCTCTCCGGCCAACGGCTTCAGGCGCTCAGCGAGCTGTTCGGTCTGCGAGCGGGTGATGGTCTTGAGCGGACCCTCGTCACGCTCCTTGTTCCAGATCGAGGCGTAGTCCTTGCCCTTCCGGCCCGGCCGCGTCGACAGGATGATCAGGTTGAGGATCGGCCACCATTTCCAGCGGGGCTCCTCGATGACGCGACGGTCGGAGAGGAACTCCTTGAGATAGGCGCGCATCGGCCAATAGCCGGTGCCCTCGGGCGTGCCGAGATTCATCAAGAGCACGCCGATGCGGCCGTACTGTACCTTCGGATGGTCGGGTGGCAGGGAAGCGGCCTCGCGGGCCGGCACTGCGGCGATGTCAGCGGTCATGAACGCGTGCACTCCTTGGCGTCGTGATTTAGACGAGTTCGCGCTTTCGTCCAGCCTTGAAGCTCCTCGAATGGCAGGGGTGCGACACTGCTTCCCGCCGTCGGGCGGCCCGAAACCCCTCTGGTCAGCGCCTCGCTCCTCTTGCTAGTCTGGAGCGGTTCTCAGGACATAGGGGCGCTTGCCATGACGAAGCTCACCCGCCGCAAGGCTCTCGGTGTCCTGGCGGCGCCAGTGACGCTCGCTGCGACTGCGCCCGTGGCGATGGCCCAGCAGCCGGCACCGAGCTTCACGCTGCTGCTGCTCAACGACATCTACAAGATGAGCGACGACAAGGGCCGCGGCGGCTTCGCGCGCGCGGCCGGCATCGCCAAGGCCGAGCGTGCCAAGGGCGTGCCGGTGCTGTTCTGCCATGCCGGGGATTGCTACTCGCCCTCGCTGATGTCCGGATTCGACCAGGGCGCGCATATCGTTGCGATGCAGAACAAGATGGGCATCGACGTCTTCGTGCCCGGCAACCACGAATTCGATTTCGGCAAGGAGAACTACCTCAAGCTGACGGCAGCGCAGAGCTACCCGACCTTCGCCGCGAACCTGCGTGACGCTGCCGGCAGCATCCTGCCGCATCACAGGGATTCGCAGATCTTCGAGCTCGGCGGCATCAAGGTCGGCGTCATCGGCGCCGCCTTCGACCCGACCCCGCAGGTTTCCTTCCCCGGCGACCTGAAATTCTCCTCGACGATGGAGGCGTTGCGCCGCGAGGCCAAGGTTTTGAAGGGCGAGGGCGCCGATATTCTCGTCGCCGTCGTCCATGCCGACCGGAAGACGGATTACGAGATCGTACGCTCGCGCGTGGTCGATATCGTGCTCACCGGCCACGACCACGATCTCGCCATCGCCTATGACGGCAAGGTGGTGATGGTCGAGTCGAACGAGGAGGGCAATTACGTCACCGCGATCGACATCGCCGTCAGCATCAAGGGCGAGGGCGCGGCGCGGCAGGTCTCGTGGACGCCGACCTTCCGTGTCAACGATTCCCGCGCCGCGACGCCGGACCCGGATGTCGCCGCCATCATCAAGGGCTATGAGGGCGAGCTGTCGAAGGAGCTCGACGTCGACATCGCGACGCTGGCCGCGCCGCTCGATTCCCGCACCGGTGTCATCCGCACGCAGGAGACCGCGATCGGCAACCTGATCGCCGATGCGATCCGCTCCGCGACCGGCGCCCAGCTCGCCATCACCAATGCCGGGGGCATCCGCGCCAACAAGCAATACGCGGCCGGGCAGAAGCTGACGCGCCGTGACGTGCTAAGCGAACTGCCCTTCGGAAACGCCACCGTGATGGTCGAGATCACCGGCAAGGACGTGAAGGACGCGATCGAGAACGGATTGCGCGATGCGCCGCAAGGCGCCGGGCGCTTCCCGGTGGTCTCCGGCCTGACATTCGAGGCCGATCTCAAGCAGCCTCAGGGTTCGCGCGTGGGTGCCGTCACTGTCGACGGCAAGCCGATCGATCCGGCCGGCAAATACACCGTCGCCTCCAATAACTTCATGCTGGAGGGCGGCGACGGCTACACGGCGCTGAGCCGCGGCAGGACGCTGATCGGCCTCACCGACGGCAAGCTGATGGCCAATGAGGTGATGGTCTATGTCCGCAAGCTCGGCACGGTCGATGCCAGGGTCGAAGGCCGGGCGGTCCTGAAGTGAAATGTGCTGAAGCGCTCGCGGCCTTCCGGGCGAGCGGGAATTCAGCCGACTGGCGCGAGCTGCCGGTCTTCGCTGCCGATGGGGCTGCCGCTCGTGCCTGCGCGGCGGTCGATGCCGAGCGGGCGGCCGGGCATGTGGTGGCCCCGGTGCCGGAGCGGGTCTTTGCCGCGCTGGCGCTGACGCCGCTCGATGCGGTCCGGGCCGTCATCCTGGGCCAAGACCCCTATCCGACGCCGGGCCATGCCAACGGGCTCGCCTTTTCCTATGTCGGGCCGGCGCCGCTGCCGCGCTCGCTCGTCAATATCTACAAGGAGCGAGCTGAAGACCTGGGAGAGCCCACACCCGCGGACGGCGACCTGACGCGCTGGGCGAAGCAGGGCGTCTTGCTGCTCAACACGGCGCTGACGGTGCGCGAGGGAGCGAGCAAGGCCGGCTCGCATCTCTCGCTCGGCTGGGGAGCGGTGACCGATGCGGTGATCGCAACGGTCTCACGCGAGCGAGCGCATGTCGTCTTTCTGCTCTGGGGCAATCCAGCGCAGACGAAGCGGCCCCTGATCGACGAGAGCCGACATCTGGTCATCGCCAGCGCGCATCCCTCGCCGCTGTCGGCGCGGCGAGGGTTCTTCGGCTCGAAGCCGTTCAGCCGAGCGAATGCGTGGCTGGACGAGCAGGGGGAGAAGCCGATCGCGTGGTGACGCGCGGCGTCACCCCACGGGGCGTTCGTCGGCGATGACCTTGCCGTCGTTCGGCAGCGCGCCGAGCGGGAGGATTTCGACCGCACCCTTCAGCTTCGTCACTTGCTGCAAGGTCGAGGACACCGCGTCGATCAGGCCGGCGGCCTCGGCGTAGATCTCGGCCTTCAGCGTCATCGTGTCGGTCTCGTTGGCGCGGCCGACGACGAGGCGGAGTTTTGCGATCTCGGCATGGCGCCTGGCGATCTCGGCGACCTGCTCGGGCCGCACGAACATGCCCTTGATCTTGGCAGTCTGGTCGGCGCGGCCCATCCAGCCCCTGATCCGGGTGTTGCTGCGCCCGCAGGCACTCGCGCCCGGCAGGATGGCGGTGAGATCGCCGACCGCGAGCCTGATCTGGGGATGATGCGGGTCTAGATTGGTGATCACGACCTCGCCGACCTCGCCCTCGGGAACGGGGTCGCCGGTGCCAGGCCGGACGATCTCGACGATCAGGTTCTCGTTCAGCACCATGCCTTCGCGCGCCGCCGTCTCATAGGCGATGACGCCGACATCGGCGGTGGCATAGAGCTGGTAGGCATCGATGCCGCGCTCCCTGACCCAGGCTTGCAGCGAGGGCGGGAAGGCGGCGCCGGAGACCACCGCGCGCTTGATCGAGGAGATATCGACGCCGCGCGTCTCGGCCGCCTCGATCAGGATCTTGAGAAAGTCGGGCGTGCCGGCATAGGCGCTCGGGCGGTAGGCGGAGATCACCTCCATCTGCTGCTCGGTATTGCCGGGACCTGCCGGGATCACGGTGCAGCCCACCGCGCGTGCGGCGGAATCCATGATGAAGCCGCCAGGCGTCAGGTGATAGCTTAGCGTGTTCAGGACGATATCGCCCGGCCGGAAGCCGGCGGCGTAGAGGCCGCGTGCGGCGCCCCAGGCGTCGGCAGCGGTGCCTTCAGGCTCGAAGATCGGACCGGGAGACGTAAAGAGCCGACCGAAGGAGTTAGCTGCCTCCGAGACGAAGCCGCCGAAGGGCAGGGCCGCCTTCTGAAGGGCCGGGAGTTCCGCCTTGCGCAGGATGGGCAGGCCGGTCAGTGCCTTGCGGTCAGTGATCGCATCGGGGTCGATGCCGGCGAGCCGTTCGGCATAGGCCGGCGCTTTCAGGGCTGCTGCCAGCACCGCTGGCAGCCTTGCGAAGAGGTCGGCCTCGCGCGCGGCAGGCGAACGGGTTTCGAGCGCGTCGTGGTGCTCTGTCATGGCGGGGTCTCGTCTGTCGGGTGCGGTGCCGGATCGTGCGTTCACGACAGCCAGCGCTTGCGGCGCTTGTAGCTCTTCACTTCGCGAAAGGACTTCTTGTTGCCCTCGGCGACGCCGAGATAGAATTCCTTCACGTCCTCATTCTCGCGCAGCATCTTGGCCTCGCCGTCCATGACGACGCGCCCGGTCTCCATGATGTAGCCGTAGGTCGCATAGCGCAGCGCCATATTGGTGTTCTGCTCGGCGACGAGGAAGGAGACGCCCTCATCGGCATTGAGCCCGCGGACGATCTCGAAGATCTCCTCGACGATCTGCGGGGCGAGGCCCATCGAGGGCTCGTCGAGCAGGATCATCTTGGGGTTCGACATCATCGCCCGGCCGATGGCGCACATCTGCTGCTCGCCGCCGGAGGTGTAGCCGGCCTGCGACGAGCGGCGCTGCTTCAGGCGTGGAAACAGGGTGTAGATCTTCTCGAGGTCGCGCTTGATCGCGGCATTGCCGTCGCGGCGGGTGAAGGCGCCGGTCAGCAGGTTCTCCTCGATCGAGAGATGGCCGAAGCAGTGCCGGCCTTCCATGACCTGAATGCAGCCGCGCCGGACGAGCTCGTTCGGGGACATCCTGTCGACGCGCTCGCCGTCGAAGACGATCGAGCCCTTGGTGACCTCGCCTCGCTCGGCCTTGAGCAGGTTGGAGATCGCCTTCAGCGTCGTAGTCTTGCCGGCGCCGTTGGCACCGAGGATCGCGACGATGCCCTGGCGCGGCACGGTGAGCGAGACGCCCTTCAGCACCAGCACGACATGGTCGTAGATGACCTCGATGTTGTTGAGCGACAGGATGGTGTCGCTCGCGGTCGCAGCGGCCTGCTTTTCGAGGGTGGCGGTCGACATCGGCCTCTCCCGGACAATCGGTATCGATGGGGTGCCAGCGGCGGGGGAGCCGCCGCCGGCTGCCGTCAGATCAGGACGACTTTTCGCAGGGCTCGGTGCGCTTCGGCCAGTTGCCGGCCTTCTCGATATAGTCCTTGGCGTTGGCCTCGATCAGCGGCCGGACCTCGTCCTTCAGAGGCTCGACCCAGTCGCCCTTCTTGGTCCACTTGGTGCCGTCCCATTCCGAGACGAACATCTTGCTGTGGCCGGAATGGTCGGTGCAGGAGATCGTGGTCGGCGTGACGAAGCCGCCAAGCCCGATCTCCTTGAGGCGCGCCTCGGTGAGATTGAGGGATTCCAGGCCGCGGCGCATGTCCTCGGCGGTGATCACCTTCTTGCCGGTCAGCTTCTGCGCGTTGCGCACGGCCTCGACGACGAGCATCGCGTTGTAGACGCCGCGGTTGTAGAGCGCTTCGCCGACCTTCTCCTTCGGAGTCGTGCTCTTGCCCTTGTCGACCACGTATTTGAGGATGTCCTGCATGGCGGGCGCCTCGGTGCCGGCGAGCGTCCAGCTCAGCGACTTGTAGCCCTTGGCCTGGTCGCCGCCAGCGCGGGCGTCGTCATCGCCACCGGCCCACCAGACGCCGACCAGCTTGTTCATCGGGAAGTTGTTCTTGGCCGCTTCCTTGACCGCGGTCGGGTTCATCGCGCCCCAGCCCTGGTTGTAGAGGAAGTCCGGCCGGTCGCGGCGGATCGAGAGCCAGAGCGAGCCCTGGTTCTGCATGTCGGCGGCGGCCACCGGATAGAGCTTGAGCTCGAAGCCGTATTTCTTGGCGAGGTTCTCGAGGACCGGGATCGGCTCCTTGCCGAAGGGCGCGTCGAGATGGATCAGGCCGAGCTTCTTGCCCTTGAGCTTGTCCATGCCGCCGAGTTCGGCCGCCATGTGCTTCACCATAACGGAGGCGCCGTCCCAATAGGTGAAGGGCGGGATGAAGACCCAGGGGAAGTTGGTGCCGTCGGCCGAGGAGGACAGGCCGTAGGCCATCGACAGGATCGGGATCTTGTCGACATGAGCGCGCGGGATCGCGGCCAGCGTCGCGCCGGTCGACCAGGGCGAGTAGACGATGGTGTTCTTCGACTTGGCCTGCTCGTAGCACTCGATCGACTTCTTGGTGTCGTAGCCGGTCTCGCATTCCTCGTAGATGACCTTGACGCCGTTCACGCCGCCGTCGCGCTCGTTGATCATCGTGATGTAGTCGCGCATGCCGTCGCCGATCGGGATGCCCGAGCCCGAGAACGGGCCGGTGCGATAGGCGTTGTTGGCGAAGTAGACGCTGTCCTGCGCCATGGCCGGGGCAAGCGCGCCCGCGGCGAACAGGGCCCCGAGGGCTGCACCCTTCAACAGATTGCTGGTCTTCATGGACTTCCTCCGTTCGTTTCCTCCGGGCCGGTTCCAGCCGGTCCCGTCTTGTTTTCGCCGGCGCTTCTGTCGTGCCGGTCGTTTCTTGGGCTCTCTCCCGCGTCAGTACGGGAAGGGCCACGTCCGCAATTTCTGCTTCCCGATCTGCCAGAGCCTGGCGAGGCCGTGCGGCTCGACGATCAGGAAGATGATGATCAGCGCGCCGACCAGCATGAAGGTGACATGTTCGGCCGCCGCACCCTGGATCGGGATGCCGAGCGCCGGCAGGCCGAATTTCAGCGCCGTCGGCAGGATCGAGAGGAAGGCCGCGCCGAAGAAGGAGCCGATCAGCGAGCCCAGCCCTCCGATGATGACCATGAACAGGATGTTGAAGGAGAGGCGGATCGAGAACACGTCCGCAGCCTCGCCGCCGCCGTACCAGAGGAAGATCATCATCGCGCCGGCGACGCCGCAGAAATAGGAGGAGACGGCGAAGGCGGCGAGCTTGGCATTGAGCAGCTTGATACCCATCAGCTCGGCGGCGATATCCATGTCGCGCACCGCCATCCAGGAGCGGCCGAGCTTGCCGTGGACGATGTTGGAGGCGAACCAGGTCAGCACCACGACGAGGCCGAGGCAGACGAAATAGCGGGTCTCCGGGGTCGCGGACGCACCCGTCAGGGGGATGTCGAAGAGCGTGCGCTGCGGCACCTCGATCGCGCCCGAGGCGTTGTAGTTGAACAGCCAGGGCACGCGCACGAAAGCCCATTGCAGGAAGAACTGCGCGGCGAGCGTCGCGACCGCCAGGTAGAAGCCCTTGATGCGCAGCGAGGGCAGGCCGAAAAGCACGCCGATGCCGGCCGAGAACAGGCCCGAGACGAGGATCAGGACGATGATGTTCACGCCCGGGAAGATCGTGGTGAGCTTGTAGCAGCTATAGGCGCCGACACCCATGAAGGCGGCGGTGCCGAGCGAGATCAGCCCGGTATAGCCGGTGAGGATGTTGAGCCCGACCGCCGCCAGCGAGAAGATCAGGAATGGGATCATCACCGAGGCGATGAAGAAGTCGCTGCCCAGGAAGGGAATGGCGACCAGCGCGATCGCCAGGATGACGGCGATGCCGATCCGGTCCTCCCTGAGCGGGAAGACCGCCATGTCGGCGGAATAGGTGGATTTGTATTGGCCGGCCTCGCGGTAGAGCATGTCGTCCGGCTCCTCAGATACGTTCGATGATCTTGTCGCCGAACAGGCCCTGCGGCCGGAACAGCAGGAAGCCGAGGGCGATGAAATAGGCGAGCCAGCTCTCGATGCCGCCGCCGATCAGCGGGCCCCAGTAGAACTCACCGAGCTTCTCGCCGATTCCGATGATCAGGCCGCCGACGATGGCGCCGGGGATCGAGGTGAAGCCGCCGAGGATCAGCACCGGCAGGGCCTTGAGCGCCACGATCTCCAGCGCGAAGGACACGTCCGAGCGGGCGCCCCACATGATGCCGGTGATCAGCGCGACGATGCCGGCGGTGAACCAGACGATGACCCAGATCTGGTTGAGCGAGATGCCGACCGAGAGCGCCGCCTTGTGGCTGTCGGCCACCGCTCGCAGGGCTCTTCCGATGCGGGTGTACTGGAAGAAGGCGGCGAGCGCGGCAATCATCAGCGAGGCGATGAGGGCGGCGGCGATATCGATCTTCTGGAGCGAGACCAGCCCGCCGAGGATCTGCAGGTCGACCGCGCCTTTCGGCAGGTAGAGCTGCTCGGCAATCATCTGCTTGGGATTGCCGCCGAAGAGCGCTTCGCCGAAGCCGATCAGGAAATAGGTGATCCCGAAGGTCGCCATGAACAGGATGATGTCGGGCTGGTTGACCAGCGGGCGCAGCACCACGCGTTCGATGGTGACGGCGAGCGCGAACATCACGCCGAGCGTCAGGATGACCGCGAGGAAGGCCGGCACGCCCTTCTCGTAGAGGCCGACCAGGGTCAGCGCCGCGAACACCACCATGATGCCCTGGGCGAAGTTGAACACGCCCGAGGCCTTGAAGATCAGCACGAAGCCGAGCGCGATGAGCGCATAGAGCACCCCGGAGACGAGCCCCTCCCAGACGGTCTGCACCAGCAGGTCCGGCGCCTGCGCCATCTGCTGGAACGGGTCGACGAAGATCGCATAGAGTGTGTTGGTCGGGTCGAGCCGGACTCCGATCGCGAGCGCCGCTATGACGGCGGCGAAGATCAGGCCGGCCTTGACCAGCGGGTTGGCGAGAAGGTTCGGGGCGGGGCGGGTGGCGATGTCGCTCATGTCTCCACGCTCCTCAATGCGCCACGCCGAGATAGGCGTCGATGACCTTCTGGTTCGCCTTGACCTCGTCAGGCGTGCCGTCGGCGATCTTGCGACCGTATTCGAGCACGACGACCCGGTCGGAGAGGTCCATCACCACGCCCATGTCGTGCTCGATCAACGCAATGGTGGTGCCGAACTGGTTGTTCACGTCGAGGATGAAGCGGCACATGTCTTCCTTCTCCTCGAGGTTCATGCCGGCCATCGGCTCGTCGAGCAGCAGCAGCTCCGGCTCCATCGCGAGCGCGCGGCCAAGCTCGACGCGCTTCTGCAGGCCGTAGGGCAGCTTGCCGACAGGCAATTTGCGGATGTGCTCGATCTGCAGGAAGTCGATGATGTCCTCGACGACGCGGCGATGCGCGATCTCCTCCTGCATCGCCGGGCCGTGGCGCAGGGCCTGCCAGAAGAAGCCCTTCTTCATCTTGAGCGTGCGGCCGGTCATGATGTTGTCGAGCGTCGACATGCCCTTGAACAGCGCGACGTTCTGGAAGGTGCGGGCGATGCCGCCGGCGGCGGCGCGATGCGGGCGCATCTTGGCGCGGCGCTCGCCCTTGAAGACGATCTGGCCTTCCTGCGGCTGGTAGAAGCCGTTGATGCAGTTCAGCATCGAGGTCTTGCCGGCGCCGTTGGGGCCGATGATGGCGCGGATCTCGCCCTTGCGGATGTCGAAGGAGACGTCGGTGATCGCCTTCACGCCGCCGAAGCGCAGCGAGATGTTCTCGACCGAGAGCAGGACCTCGCCCTTGTCGCGGACGGGCACGCCGGTCACGTTGATCGGTTCCGCGTTCATGCCGCCTTCGCCGCGGACGGCGCCCCCTCGACCGTGACGGGATAGAGCCTGGCGTCGCGCACCTTGACGCGGGCCGAGATCACCCCCTTGCGGCCATCCTCGAAGGTGACTTCCGTCGAGATGTCGGCGGCGTCCGAGCCGTCATAGAGTGCGGTGACCAGCGGGGCGTAGCGCTCGGCGATGAAGCCGCGGCGGACCTTCTGGGTGCGGGTGAGCTCGCCGTCGTCGGCATCGAGCTCCTTGTGCAGGATCAGGAAGCGCTTGATCTGGGCGCCGCCCATCATCGGCTCGGAGGCGAGCGAGCGGTTCACCTCGTCGACATGCTTGGCGATCATGTCGTAGACGAGATCGTGGCCGGCGAGCTCCTGATAGGAGGCGTAGACCACATTGTTGCGCTCGGCCCAGTTGCCGACGGCGATGAGGTCGATATTGAGCGCGACGGTGGCGTAGTCGCGGCCCTGGCCGAAAGCCACGACCTCCTTGATGTTGGGATAGAACTTGAGCTTGTTCTCGATGTATTTCGGCGGGAAGAGATCGCCGCTGTTGAGCTTCCCGACATCCTTGGCGCGGTCGATGATCTTGAGGTGGCCGCCGTCGTCGAAGAAGCCGGCATCGCCGGAGCGGACATAGCCGTCGGCGGTCATCGTCTCCGCGGTCTTGTCGGGGTCCTTGTAATAGCCGCCGAAGATCGAGGGCGAGCGGTAGAGCACCTCGCCATTGTCGTCGATGCGGATATCGACCATCGGCGCGGGCTTGCCGACGGTGTCGGCCTTGATCTCGCCGTTGGGCTGCATGGTGATGTAGACCCCGGCCTCGGTCTGGCCGTAGAGCTGCTTCAGGTTGATGCCGATCGAGCGGTAGAAGCGGAAGAGTTCGGGGCCGATCGCCTCGCCGGCGGTGTAGCCGACCTTGATATTGGTCAGGCCGAAGCGGTTGCGCAGGGGTCCGTAGACCAGCATGTCGCCGAGCTTGTAGAGCAGGCGGCCCTTCAGCGGCACGCTCTCGCCGTTCAGGATCTGCTCGCCATAGCGCTTCGCGACGTCGAGGAAATAGTGGAACATCTTCCGCTTGAGCGCGCCGGCATCCTCCATGCGCACCATGGTCACGGTCAGCATGTTCTCGAAGACGCGCGGCGGGGCGAAGGCATAGGTGGTGCCGACCTCGCGGCGGTCGTCGATCACCGTGTCCGGGCTTTCCGGGCAATTGACGCAGAAGCCCGCCAGCATCGCCTGCGCATAGGAAAACACATGGTCGCCGACCCAGGCGATCGGCAGATAGGCGATGACCTCGTCGGTCTCGTTCAGCCCGTCGAAGCCGCAGCCGATCTCGGCGGCGATCAGGACGTTGAAATGGCTGAGCATCACGCCCTTGGGCCGTCCGGTCGTGCCGGAGGTATAGAGGATGATGCCGAGATCGGAGCCTTGCCCCTGTTCCATCTCGCGGGCCAGCGCGGCCTCGATCTGCGGGTCCTTCAGCGCCTTGGCGCCGGCCTCGATCACCGTCTCGATGGCGTGGAGCTTGCTGTGGTCGTAGTCGCGCAGGCCCCGGGGCTCGTCATAGAGCATGTGCCTGAGATGCGGCAGGCGCTCGGTGATCGAGAGCAGCTTGTCGACCTGCTCCTGGTCCTGCACCACGGCGATGACCGCCTCGGCATGGTCGAGGACATAGGCCATCTCCTCGGCGACGCCGTCGGCATAGACAGGCACGGGAATCGCGCCGAGCCACTGCGCTGCGCACATCGACCAGTAGAGCTTCGGCCGGTTCTGGCCGATGATCGCGACCTTCTCGCCGCGCTTCAGGCCGAGCTGCCGCAAGCCCTCGGCGAAATCGCGGACATGGGTCGCGACCTCGGCCCAGTTCCAGGACTGCCAGATGCCCAGGTCCTTGTGGCGGAAGGCCACGCGCGAGGCGCGCTCCCTTGCATTGCGCAACAGCAATTTCGGAAAGGTATCCGCCTCGCCGGCGGTGCCGCTTGCCACGATTGCGTTCTCCCTGTCGAGCCGCCATGCGTCGTGGCGACTTCCGCGGGCCGGTTTCCGGCCTCGTTCTCATGCAAGACTTGCAGGCGGCCATCATCTTCGCAAGGACCCGCTTGACAGACAATTCGCCTTTTGGTGATTATCGTCCCGCCGAAGTTTGCTTCTCACGCAGATGTGTTGCGTCCGCTTTTGCTTCGGCCCTGATTTTCCTCACGAATTCGGCCGATTGAATCGGCGGGCGGAACCGTGCCTGCGACGGTGGCGGACAGACTCATGCTTCATCATCTGTCTTTCGGCGTTGCCGGTATCGAGCGTGCCTGCGCCTTCTACGACGCGGTGCTGGCGCCGCTCGGCTATGTCCGGGTCTGGTCGGACCTGCGGCCCGGCGAGACCGGGCAGGCGGTCGGCTACGGCTGGCCGGGCGGAGGCGACAAGCTGGCGCTGAAGCTCAAGCCGGAGGGGCAGCGGCCGCCGGGGCCGGGCTTCCACCTCGCCTTTGCCGCGCCCGATCGCGCAGCGGTCGACAGATTCCATGAGGCAGCGCTTCGGCATGGCGGGCGCGACAATGGCGCACCCGGACTGCGTCCTCACTACGGGCCGCATTACTACGCCGCCTTCGTGATCGATCCCGACGGCTACGCGATCGAGGCGGTGTTCAACGAGCCTGCGTAATACGCCCTGACGGCGAGAATCGTCATGGCGAAAGCCCGCCATCCGGGGAATGGCGGGCTGTTCGAGATGCGATGGCGGTCATCCGAAACTAGCGGCGCCCACCAGCTCGCGGATCGGTGCTTCGCCGGTCATTGCGGATTTTCACCGGCTGGCATGCCTGGAACGGATCGAGCCAATTGGCCCAGAGGCGACGGGCGATATCCGACTGGACGGCGGCATATTCGGTGAGCTGATCGGTGACCCGTTTCGAGAACAGGTCGAGGAGGCCAAACATCGCAGCGGTTCCTTTCTCAGCCATCGGCTGTTCGGGATAAGCAACGCGCGAAAGGCGATTTGGTGCCGTGGCGGCCCTTCACCCTTCGTAGCGCGAAAGCCGATCGAGATCGCGGATGGTGATGCTGCCATGCCCGAGCTCGATCAGGCCGAGATCGGCGAGCTTGGCCAGCCCCTGGTTCGCCATCTGCCGGGAAATGCCGGCGAGCATGCCGAGCTCCTCCTGCGAGATCGCCAGCGTGCGTCCGAGATCGGGATAGAGGATCGGATTGAACAGCCAGGCGAGGTTGCGGGCCAGCCGGCCGGTGGAATCCAGCGTACGCTCGGTCTCGGCGAGCGAGATGAACTGGGCGAGGCGCTCGTTGAACTGGTGGACGAGGAAGCGGTTGAACGCAGCCGAATGCTCGAACAGCCAGAGGAAGGTCGAGCGCCGCATCAGCGCGATCCGGGATTCGCGCAGCGCCACCAGCTCGTAGCGGCGTGCCTCGGCCTTGATCACGGTGCCTTCTCCGAACCAGGCGCCGGAGCGCAGGCCGGCGAGCGTCGCTGTCTTGCCGGATTTCGAGGTCGTCGCCATCTTGACCAGTCCGTCGGCGACGCCGGTCCAGGATTCCAGCCGGTCGCCGACATGGCAGATCGAGGCGCCCTTGCCATAGCTCTTGAAGGAGATGCCGCGCCGCGCCTCCTCGAATTCCGCCTCGGAAAGATCATGGGACCAGGAGGCGATGGCGCGCAGTTCCTCGGGGGTGATCACAAGCAATCCTTGAAACCGACTGTCGGCTCAATATGGCGTGCGGTGGCAATCGGACTCAAGTTGAACCAAAGAGGCGCCGAAAGCTCCTTGCCTCATTCGGCAGCCTGCGGCAGTGCGGCGTCAGAGCCACCCTCGCGCAACTGCCCAAGCAGCATTGCCTCCTCAGCCTTCGCCGCCTTGAGATGCCGCTCCTTGACGTGGCCGAAGCCGCGGATTTTCTCCGGAATCGCGGCCAGTGCCACGCAAAGCGCATGGTTCTCGGGCGTGAGCCGGGTCAGCAATTCGTTCAGCAGCACTTCGTAATCCGCGATCAGCCGGCGCTCGGTACGGCGCTCTTCGGTGTAGCCGAAGAGGTCGAAAGCCGTCCCGCGCAGGCCCTTGAGCTTTGCGAGCACCGAGAAGGCGCCCATCATCCAGGGGCCGAAGCTGATCTTGCGCGGCAGGCCGGTATTCGGGTCGCGCCGGGCCAGCAGCGGCGGGGCGAGATGGAATTCGTAGCGCAGCGGCTTGCCCTCGCTGCCCTCGGCCTCGAAGGTCGCGGCGACCTGCTTGCGGAAGGCACCGTCGCTGTAGAGCCGGGCGACTTCGTATTCGTCCTTATAGGCCATCAGCTTGAACAGGTTGCGGGCGACGGCCTCGCTGAGCGAGGTCTGGCCCGGCATCACTGCCGCCTCCCGCGTCTGGGCGCGGGCGACGAGATGACGGTAGCGCGCCGCATAGGCCGCATTCTGATAGGCGGTGAGGAAGGCGACGCGGCGCTCGATGATCTCGTCCAGCGTCTGCGAGAGCTGGCGGGCCGGCGTCGCCGCCTTGCTCTGCGAGAGCAGATCGGCCAGCGCCTGTGGATCATGCGCGGCGCGGCGGCCGAGCTCGAACGCCTGCTTGTTCATGGCGACGGCCTCGCCATTGAGCTCGATCGCCTTGAGCAGCGCCTCGCGCGAAAGCGGGACGGCGCCGAGCTGCCAGGCATGGCCGAGCATGAACATGTTGGCGGCGATGGCATTGCCGAGGAAGGCGACCGCTGCTGCCGTCGCGTCTAGGAAATGCGTCTGCTCGCGGCCGGCGGCCGAGAGGATCGCGCGTTTCAGGCGCTCGGTCGGCAGCGAGAAATCGGCGTTGCGGGTGAAATCGCCCGGCAGGCTCTCGGCCGTGTTGACGATGACGGTGCCGCGCTCCGGCCGGATCGCGCCGAGCACCTTCTTCGAGCCGGTGACGGTGAGGTCGCAGCCCAGCACGAGATCGGCCTGCCCGGCGGTGACGCGGATGGCGTGGATATCGTCCGGATGCGGCGCGAGCTTGACATGGCTGAAGACGGCGCCGCCCTTCTGGGCGAGGCCGGCCATGTCGATCATGCCGCAGCCCTTGCCTTCGAGATGCGCGGCCATGCCGACGATCGCGCCGATGGTGACGACGCCGGTGCCGCCGACGCCGGTGACGATCACGGCGAAGCTGCGGTCGAGCGCCGGAACGGCGGGCTCGGGCAAGTCGGCTTCGCCGAGTGCCGAGGCATCGAGCCGGAGCGGATCGGCCTTCTTCGGCTTCGCTCCATGCACGGTGACGAAGGACGGGCAGAAGCCCTTCACGCAGGAAAAGTCCTTGTTGCAGTTCGACTGGTCGATCTGGCGCTTGCGGCCGAACTCGGTCTCCAGCGGCTGCACAGAGACGCAGTTCGATTGCACGCCGCAATCGCCGCAGCCCTCGCAGACCAGCTCGTTGACGATCACGCGCTTGTCCGGGTCGGGATAGGCCCCACGCTTGCGGCGCCTGCGCTTCTCGGTGGCGCAGGTCTGGTCGTAGAGCAGCAGGGAGACGCCCGAAGTTCCGGCGAGCTCGCGCTGGACGGCGTCGAGCTCGTCGCGATGGTGCAGCGTCGTGCCGGCCGGCCATTGCGTGCCCGGCGGATATTTGCCGGGGTCGTCGCTGACGACGGCGATGCGGGCGACGCCTTCGGCCGCGACCTGCCGCGCCATCTGATCGGGCGAGAGATGGCCTTCGGCCTGCTGGCCGCCGGTCATCGCGACGGCGTCGTTGTAGAGCAGCTTGTAGGTGAGGGTGACGCCGCTCGCGACGGCCCAGCGGATCGCGAGCGAACCGGAATGGGTATAGGTGCCGTCGCCGAGATTCTGGAAGACATGGCCGCGCTTCGAGAACGGCGCCTCGCCGATCCAGTTTGCGCCCTCGCCGCCCATCTGGGTGAAACCCGCCGTGTCGCGGTCCATCCACTGCACCATGTAATGGCAGCCGATGCCGGCATAGGCGCGCGACCCCTCGGGCACGATTGTCGAGGAATTATGCGGGCAGCCCGAGCAGAAATAGGGCGTGCGCCTGGCGATTTCCTGCGCCTCGGCGAGGCGTCCCTGCGCCGCGGCGATCTCCTCCAGCCGGGCGCGCAAGGCAGGGTCGTCGCGGTATTGCAGCAGACGGCCGCCTAGCGCGATCGCAATATCGTTGGGGTCGAGCGCGCCATGGACTGGGAAGAGCCACTCGCCTTTCTCATCCTTCTTGCCGATCACCATCGGTTGGTGTTTGGCGCCGTAAAGCTCCTCGCGGACCTGGACCTCGATCAGCGAGCGCTTTTCCTCGACCACCATGATCAGGTCGAGTCCTTTGGCGAATACCTTCAACTCGGCCGGGTCGATCGGCCAGGGGCAGGCGAGCTTGAACAGGCGGATGCCCAGATTGTTGGCGCGGACCTCGTCGATGCCGAGATCTGCCAGTGCCTGCTGCACGTCGAGATAGGATTTGCCGACGGTCGCGATGCCGATGCGCGGCGTCTTGCCGCCCTGGGTAACGATGCGGTTCAGTTTGTTGGCGCGCAGATAGGCCAGCATCGCATCGCGCTTGTAGAGATGCATCCGGCGTTCCTGCTCGACGAAATCGAGCTCTCGGCGGATCGCGAGGCCGCCGGGCGGCGGGGTGTAATCGGTGGGCGTGACGATGCTGACGCGGTCGAGCGAGCCATCGATCGATGCGGTCGATTCGATGTTGTCCTTGACGCATTTGATCCCGACCCAGACCGAGGCGAAGCGCGACAGCGCGATGCCGTGCAGGCCGTAATCGATGATCTCCTGCACGCCGGCCGGGTTGAGGATCGGCATCATCCGATCGACCAGCACGAATTCGGTCTGGTGGGCGTTGGTCGAGGATTCCGCCGTATGGTCGTCGCCCATCAGGCAGATCACACCGCCCTTCGGATCGGTGCCGGCCATGTTGCCGTGGCGGAAGACGTCGCCGGAGCGGTCGACGCCCGGCCCCTTGCCGTACCAGAGCGCGAAGACGCCATCATGCCTGCCTTCGCCGCTGAGCCCCGCCTGCTGCGTGCCCCAGATCGCGGTCGCGGCAAGGTCCTCATTCAGGCCAGGCTGGAAGACGATATTCGCGGCTTTCAGCGGCTTGGACGCTCGCATCAATTGCTGGTCGAGCCCGCCGAGCGGGGAGCCGCGATAGCCGGAGACGAAGCCCGCCGTATCGAGCCCAGCCTGCCGGTCGCGCTCGCGCTGCATCAGCAGCATGCGGGCGACGGCCTGTGTGCCGGTGAGGAAGACCTCGCGCTTGTCGAGATCGTATTTGTCGTCGAGCGCGACCTCGCGCAGTCCGGCTTGGCGTAGCGCGCCCGCCTCGGTGTCGGATTTCCGTGGTGTCTCGGCCATGTTCGGCCTCCCGGATCGTCGTTCCCGCCGACGGGCCGGTAGTCCCGGCCTCATGCTTTGCCGTCTCCGCGGCGAATATGTCAGCAAGGCTGACATATCGACCGGGGGCGGTCAATTGATCTGGTATCATTCCAGTTTTCGAGGCGGGGTCCAGCAGTTTGCGGGAACGGCCGCTGTGCGCCACGGGAGGAGCGCCGCGATTTGGCCCCGTTTGGCAGGGATGGCTGTCGCAGCGATCAGGCGTGACGAAGCGCTCGTTGACGATCGCTTAACCATGATCCACGCAGACCACGGGGATCACGGAGGGTTCGCCTTTGACGCGACGCGCGCATCTTACGGCCCTGTTCGGGCTCCTGCTGGCCGCCATCGCGGCCGGGCCGGCGGCTGCGCATCCGCATGTCTTCGTCAATGCCAAGGCGGAAATCGTCTTCACGGCTGACGGATCGGTGCAGGCGATCCGGCATCACTGGAGCTTCGATGAGGCCTATTCGGCCTATATCACACAAGGCCTCGACAAGAACGGCGACGGCAAGCTGACCTCCGACGAGCTGGCCGAACTCGCCAAGATCAATGTCGAATCGCTGCCCGATGTCGAGTTCTTCACCGCCGCCAAGCTCAACGGCCGCAAGCAGGAATTCGGCACGCCCGGCGAGCAGGTCATGTCCTACGCCGACAAGGTGTTGACGCTGGTCTTCACGCTGCCGCTGAAGACCCCGGCCAAGGCGCGTTCCTTCGGCATCGAGATCGGCGACCCCACCTATTTCGTCGCCTTCGATATCGTCGACGCGCCTGACGCGGTGGTGACCAAGGGCGCGCCGCAGGGCTGTGTCGTGCGGGTCAACCGGCCGCCCAAGCTCGACGACGCCACGCAGAAGCGCCTCGCCGAGGCCGATATCACCGCGACGCCCGATGTCAGTGGGCTCGAGGTGACGACACGGGCGCTGGTGGCATGTCCGTGACATCGGCCGAGACAGCGCGTCCGGCCGCTGCGACGCTGTCGCGGCGCCTGATCGCCTGTGCGCTGGCGCTGTTGCTGGTCGGGGGCGTGGTTGCGCTGCTCGCCCTGCTGATCGCGAGCGTGAGCCCACCTCCGCCGCCTCCGCCGCGCAATCCCTTCGGCACGGCCTTGCCGCGCGAGGCTCTGCCCTCCACGACCAGTTTCGGCGCGGTGCTGATCGCCTGGCAGTCGAGCTTCTATCGCGAGCTCACGGCGACGCTGAAGGCGATCGCGACCGCGCCGGCTGCGCTCTGGGGCCTGCTCGGGCTCTCCTTCGGCTATGGTGTCTTCCATGCGGCCGGGCCCGGTCACGGCAAGGCGGTGATCTCCGGCTATATCGTCGCCGATAATCGCAGCCTGAAGCGGGGCCTTGGCTTGAGCTTTGCTGCCGCACTCCTGCAGGCCTTGGTCGCGATCGCGATCGTGAGTGTGGCGACGCTGCTGCTGCGGGTGACCGCGATGCAGATGAACGCCGCGACGACCGTGATCGAGCAGGGCAGCTTCCTGCTGGTCGCACTGGTGGGGCTCTTGATGCTCTGGCGCAAGGCGGGCGCTCTGGTCCGGCTGGAGGGCGGCGGGGCGCATGATCCTGCGGCCTGCGACCATGTCCATATGCCCGATGCCGAGCAGGTCTCGCGGCTCGCCGGCTGGCGCGACATGGCCGGCGTCGTCGTCGCGGCCGGTGCACGGCCCTGCGCGGGAGCGCTGATCATCCTCGTCTTCGCCAATGCGCAGGGGCTGTTCTGGGCCGGTATCGCCGCGACCTTCGCCATGGCCTTGGGCACGGCGCTCACCACCGGGGCGCTGGCGGCCTTCGCCGTCTTCTTCAAGTTCGCGGCACTGAAATTCGCCGGCGGCGGCAGCCTGCGCTCGGCGCGATTGATCGCGGGGCTCGAATTGCTGGCAGCCGCCTTCGTCGCCGTGCTCGGCGCGGCGCTGTTCACCGGTCTCTGGATCGGCGGGGCAGGGAGCTGAGACTCAGCTCCGTAGCGGGTCGTTCTCCAGCAGGATCGGCTTGCCATGCGGTGTCGCTTCGGCGGCGCGGGCCCATGAGGCGGCGAGCGCGTCGACGCCGTCATGGGAGGTCAGCCCCTTCGCGATCAGCAAGTGCTCCAGCGCCTCGCACCAGCGCTCGTAATAATCCGAGCCGTCCTTGCAGCCGCCGGCCGCGAGCGCCTCGCGGATTTCGGCACCGAGCGCCTGCGCCCATTCATCGGCGGTGAAGACGCCCTTGTTCTGGAGTTCGACGACCAGCGCGAAGGCCTGCGCCTGCCAGGGTTCGGCGAAGATCGGTCCCTCGGCATCGCGCGGGATCGGCGTGTCGGCGGCCAATGCCGCCGCCAGATCGGTCTCAGGCCGGTTCAAGATAGCTCTCCCAGGCCTCGATGCTGACGGTTGATTTTGGATCGGCGTCGCGGCCCCAGAGTTCGCGACCGTCGAAAACCACCGTGTAGAGCCATTGCGCCGTCTCGGGCTGCCCCTGCGCACCCGTGTCGGGGAAGACATGGCAGCCGGTGATGCGCTCGACCACGCCGGTCTTGCCGCGGGCATAGCGCGGCAGGCGGGTATGGTGCTGCGGATGCATCACGATGGTGCGGACCCTGTCGCCTACAGTGAAGCGCGCCGGGGCCTTGCTGTCGCGCTCATAGGGGAAACCGCGGCGCAGGACGCCCGCGACCTCCTCGCCCTTGAGCACGCGCTTAGGCTCGCGGCGCTCGGGCGCGGGCCTGCCGCTGGCGAGTTCGTCCGTGCTCAGGAAGCCGTGCTTGACCAGAACCTTGTCGAGCGCTGCCAGCCAGATCTCGTAATAGGTCGAGGAGAGATACTGCGCCGGCGGCAGGCTCTCGCGGGCATGGCGGATCTCGTCGATCGACCAGGCGCCCATCGCGCCGGCCGCGACATTGATCGCGAGCACGCGCTTCTCCCAGTCGCCATGGAAGACGGGCTCGTTCGGCTCGGGAACGACCGGCCCGAAACCCATCTGGCCGCCGAGGTCGTGGGCGCTGTTCATGCGGCGTCCTCCACGCGAGGAAGGCCGGTGCCGATCATGGAATCGCGGGAGACGATGCTTGCCAGCTTCTCCTCGCTCCAGCCTTCGGTGCCGGCGGGCCGCATCGGGATGACGATGAAGCGGGTCTCGGCGGTCGAATCCCAGACGCGGACGCGCTGGTTCTCCGGAAGCGTCACACCGAAATCGGCGATGGTGCCGCGCGGGTCGATCACCGCCTTGGCGCGATAGGGCGGGGATTTGTACCAGACCGGCGGCAGTCCGAGCACCGGCCACGGATAGCAGGAGCAGAGGGTACAGACGATGAGGTTGTGCTGCTCGGGCGTGTTGAAGCAGGCGACGATATGCTCGCCGCCGCGCCCGCCATAGCCGAGCTCGCCGACTGCCGCGGTGCCGTCCGCTTTCAGGCGCTCGGCGAAGGCCGGATCGGTCCAGGCTTTTGCGACGATGCGGGCGCCATCACGCGGGCCGATCCTGGTCTCGTAGGTGTCGATGATCGCGTCGAGAGCGGCCGGGTCGACATAGCCTTTCTGGACCATCAGCGTTTCCAGCGCCTTCACCCGCGCCTCGATGGCGGTGAAGTGGTTGTCGTGGTCGTGATCGTGGTGATGATGTCCGCTCATGGCGGTCTCCTCTCAGGCGATCCGGATACGGGCGGCGCGCTCATAGCGCACCGCGAAGGCGACGAGCGAGCGGTCGGAGCCCTTCGGTCCGATCAGCGACAGGCCGAGCGGGGCGCCCTCGCGCTGCGCCACGGGAATCGTGATCTGCGGGAAGCCGGACAAGCCCGCAAGGCAGAGCAGGCGCAGCGCCCGGTTGCGGAAATCCTCCAGTTCAGGCTCCTTCGCGGCGATCAGCGGCGCGATATCCGGCATGGTCGGCAGGATCAGCACGCCATCCTGGCCGAGCAGGCGCGAAAGCCTGGTGCGGACGGATTTTCGGGTGGATTCGCCCTTGGCATATTCGGAGTCGGTCACCGCCTTCGAGAAGGCGAAGCGCTCCTTCACGCCGGGCCCGAGCGGGGGGCTGAAGCGTTCGATCATCGGGCCGTCCGAAGCCCAAGCTTCGCGGCCCTGGATCCAGCGGAAGGCCCAGTAGAGCGGGTCGAGATCGCGGACGAGCTTGATGCCCTCGGGTTGGCCGAGCGCCGGAACCGTGCGCTGCACGACATTGCGCAGGATCGTCTCCGCCTCGGGCACGGCCTGGGCGAACATGTCGTCGGCCATCAGGAGGCGCGGCGCCTCCGGGAGTTCCGTCTTGTCGGGGCCGAACAGGACATTGGCGACGCGGGCGAAGGTCTCGCCGTCGCGAGCGAACCAGCCGGGCGTGTCGAGACTTGCCGCCAGCGGCCAGGTGCGCTTCAGCGAGAGCCGGCCGTGGCTCGGCCGGATGCCGAAGAGGCCGCCATAGCTCGCCGGCGCGCGGACCGAGCCGCCGGTGTCCGATCCGAGAGCGATATCGGCGAGGCGCCCGGCGACCGCTGCCATCGAACCGCAGGAGGAGCCGCCGGTGATCCGGTCGGGCGCCGCCGGATTGATCGGCGAGCCGAAATGGGCGTTCTGGCCGTTCAGCGAGAAGGCGAGTTCGTCGGTATGGGTCTTGCCGACGAAGCGGGCGCCGGCCTTGAGCAGGTCCTTCACGATCGGGGCCGTCTTGGCCTTGATGCCGGACTGCGCCAGCACCAGCGGCGAGCCCGCGCCGGTCGGGTAGCCCTTGATGTCGAAGAGATCCTTCACCGCCAGCGTCAGCCCGGCGAGCGGGCCGGCGACGGCATGCTTCACCTCGGCGTCGGGATAGGGAAGGAAGCAGCGGAACGGATCGTCGAAAGTCATGCGTCAGAGCCCCCTCGCATCGCCATCGGAACGCGGATCATGCACGGCTTCGACCTGGCCCCTGGCGTGCTTCACCAGCATGCCGGCATGGCCGAAGCCCTCGGAATAGGCGAGGCCGCTTTCCTCGACCGGGTGGCCGGCGGCATCGAGCCGCTCCAGCAGCGACGGGTCGAATCGATCCTCGAACTTGAGGCTGGTCGAGCCTGCCCCCCAGGTCTTGCCGAAAAGCCAGCGCGGCGCATCGACCGCCGCGGCGAGGCTCTGGCCGGCGCGGTAGCGCGTCAGGATCTGCGCCTGGAACTGCGGCTGGCCGTCGCCGCCCATCGAACCATAGGGCAGGACGCGCCCGTCGTCGAAGCGGGCAAGCGCTGGGTTCAGCGTGTGGAAGGGCTTGCGGCCGGGCCTCAGCGGATTGGCCGCATTCTTGTCGAGCGAGAAGGAGACGCCGCGATTCTGCCAGTGGATGCCGGTCGCCGGCAGCACGCAGCCGGAGCCGTATTCCCAGTAGATCGACTGGATATAGGAGACGGCGAGGCCCTTGCCGTCGATCGCACCCATCCAGATCGTGTCGCCGTCGCCATGGCGCAGCGGCAGCTTTGCAGCCCGCTTCATATCGATGACGGCAGCCTCTCGGGCCAGCGCGGCCTCGGTCAGGAACTCGGCGGGCGGGTGGTCGAGCTCGGTCGGGTCGGTGACGTAGCGGTCGCGGATCGCGAAGGCGCGCTTCGTCGCCTCGATCAGGCCGTGATGATGCTCGAACGAGTCGAGCTTCCAGGGGCCGAGCCGCTCGAAGATGCCGAGGATCATCAGCGAGGCCAACCCTTGCGTCGGCGGCGGCAGGTTGGCGACGGTCAGACCGGGCAGCTTCAGCGAGAGGGGTGCGACGGAGCGTGCGTGATAGCGTTCGAGGTCGGTGCGCGTGACGGGGGCGCCGATGCGCTCCAGATCGGCGGCGATCTCGCGGCCGACATCGCCGCGGTAGAAATCGTCGAGGCCGGCATCGGCGAGCTGCTGCAGGGCGGCGCCGAGCGCCTCCGGCTTGCGGCGGGCGCCGGGCCTGGGCGGGGCGCCATCGATCCAGAAGCTGGAGACGAAGCCGGGGGCGGACTTCAGGGCCTCCAGTTCGTTGGGCTTGTTGCCCAATTCGGAATCCGAGACCGCATAGCCCTCGCGGCAATGCGTGATCGCATCGATCAGCAATTCCCGCAGCGGCATGCGGCCGCCGAGCGCGCGGGAGAGATCGAGGGCGAGCTGCCAGCCGCCGACGGCGCCGGCGACGGTCAGGGCCGCTTCCGGCCCGCGCGCAGGCAGGACGTCATAACCCTTGCCACGGTAGCGCTCGATCGTGGCGAGTGAGCCGGCCGGGCCGCAGGCCTCGATGCCGTGCATCTTCCCGCCGGGCTCATGCACCAGCCAGAAGCCGTCGCCGCCGATGGCGTTCATATGCGGATAGACCACGGCGATCGTCGCGGCCATCGCGACCATGGCCTCGATGGCGTTGCCGCCTTCGGCCAGAACAGCCCGGCCCGCTTCGGAGGCGAGGCGGTGAGGGGCCGCCACGGCGGCGGAAGCGAAGACAGGCGTATCCAGCATCAGGACTTTTCAAGCGCGCAGATCGTGCCCATCTGGGCAAGGGGCGCGAATTTGTTGCATGGGGCGGCAAGCTCCGCTAGGTGCGTGGGGCGCATGACCGCTTGAGGTGCTCGCGTGAAGGAAGGACAGCATGGCCGGACGGCATACCAACTGGCGCAACCTGATCATGGTCACCTCGTTCGGGATTCTGATCGCGGTCGAGCTCCTCGGCGTGGCGCTGGCGGCTGGCTGGGCGCTGGCGGGCCTGTTCGAGCTCGGCACCATCTTCGAATACATCATGATGGCGATCTTCTCGGTCTTCGCGGCCTACGGCATCGTCAACCTGATGCGCCGCATGCTCAAGATCGAGCATCTGACCGAGGTCGATTGAGGCCTTCGGCCTTTCCTATCAATCGCAGATCTTCAGCGTGACCGGATCGGCATCCGCCGGGAGATAGTCTCCCATCGGACGGCAGCCCGATGCCGTGCAGATGCGCCAGTCGGCCGTCGCGCCCGAGCGGCGCATCACCACGTCCTTGAGCGGCGGCAGCGCCGGATGCCAGCGCCAGAAGCCGCCCACGAGCTTCGCGCCATCGGGCGGGTCCATGCCGGCGCCCGAGCCTTCGATCCGGGCCTCGACGATCTCCAGGCCGGCGGGCGTTTCCCGCCAGACCTCTTCCCAGAGCGTCTTCTGCACCGAATGGCGCCAGCCCAGCGTGATCTCGCCCGTGCCGAGCGCTACCACGAGCGCGCCGGCCGCGAGGCAAAGGCTCATGCGACGGCCGTCTCTGCCTTGCGCGCGGCCAGCCAGTGCCGCCCGACGATGGCGATAGCCAGCGCATAGCCGAGCGGGTCGCTATAGGCGAACTCGCCGAAGAGCAGCACGGCGGCGCCGAAGCAGAGCACGCGCTCGACCACGGTCAGGCGGCCGAACAGCCAGCCGATCGCGACCATGCCGAAGAGGCCGATGGCGATCGTCGCCTTGAAGGTGGCGTAGACCACGGCCGGCCAGAAGCCGATGACGTTCGCCATCGGATCACCCTGCTGCAGCATCAGCGCCGGCGAATAGACGGCGATGAAGGGGATGACATAGCCGGCGAGCGCGACGCGCATCGCCTCCCAGCCGATCTTGTCGGGGTTTTCCTTGGCGATCGGTGCGGCGGCGAGCGCTGCCAGCGCCACCGGCGGCGAGAGGTCGGCCATGATGCCATAGTAGAAGGCGAACATGTGGCTGACGATCAGCGGCACGCCGAGCTTCTCCAGCGCGGGGGCGGCGAGCGCGGCGACGATGATATAGGTCGGGATCGTCGGGATGCCGGTGCCGAGCAGGATCGACAGGATCATCGTCAGGATCAGGGCCAGGAACAGGCTGTGCTGGCCGAGCCCGATGATCCAGGCGCCGAAGGTGGTGCCGATGCCGGTCTGCGTCATCAGGCCGATAATGGTGCCGACGATGGCGCAGGCGATGCCGACCGGCAGCGCCGTCTTGGCGCTGTCGGCCAGCGCGTCGCGGCTGATCGCCAGCGTCGTGCGCCCGCCGAGCGTGAAGGCGTTGGCGAGGACCAGGACCGCGATCAGGCCGGCGACGATGCGGATATCCATGCCCTCGCGGAAGAGCGCGGCGGCGATGAGCCCGAGCCCGACCCAGAAGATGATGCGCAGCGTGTGCGTGCTGAAGCCGGCCGTGATGCCGGCGCCAAGCAGGAGCCCGACGGTCAATGCCAGGCCCATCGTGCCGGCGAAGAGCGGCGTGAAGCCGTGGAACAGCATGAAGACCAGCACGGCGAGCGGCAGCGCCAGATACCAGCGCTCGCGCAGGGCCTTGAGCGGGCTCGGCAGCATGGAGCGCTCGATACCCTTGAGGCCGTATTTGCCCGCTTCCAGATGCACCATCCAGAAGGCCGAGGCGAAATAGAGCACGGCCGGGATCGCCGCGGCCTTGACGATTTCGGCATAGGGCACGCCCAGCGTCTCGGCCATGATGAAGGCGACGGCGCCCATCACCGGCGGCATGATCTGGCCGCCCATCGAGGCCGTGGCCTCGACGCCGGCGGCGAAGGCGCGCCGATAGCCGAACTTGATCATCAGCGGAATGGTGAACTGGCCGACGGTGACGACATTGGCGACGCCGGAGCCGGAGATCATGCCCATCATGCCCGACGAGACCACGGCGACCTTGGCCGGGCCGCCGCGCGCGCCGCCGAAGAGGCCGAGCGAGACATCGTTGAAGAGGTGGATCATCCCGGCCTTCTCGAGGAAGGAGCCGAAGACGATGAACAGGAAGATATAGGTCGCGGAGACGTAGATCGGCGTGCCGTAGAAGCCTTCCGTGCCGAAGGAGAGGTGGCCGATGATCTGGTCGAAGCCGTAGCCGCGATGGTTGAAGGGCGCGGGCAGATACTGGCCGAAGAACCAGTAGAGCAGGCAGACGCCGCACATGATCGGCAGGGCGTTGCCCATCAAACGGCGGGCCGCCTCGAAGATCAGCACGATCAGGAGCGTGCCGACGACGAGATCGAGCGTCGAGGGATCGCCGTCGCGCAGGATCAGGTCCGCGTAGAAAATCCACTGATAGAGGCCGATGCCGAAGCCGAGGATGCCGAGCGCCCAGCCGAGCAGGCGGCCGGGCGTGTCCTTGGCCCTGAAATTGGCGATGAGGCCGAAGGAGAGCAGCAGCAGGAAGCCGACATGGACGCCGCGCGCCGCCTGGCTCGGCAGGAAGTTCCAGGCGGAGACCGCAATCTGGAAGGCGGCGAAGGCGAGCGCCAGCCCATAGGCGAACAGGCCCCAGCCGCCGGGGCCGAAGCCGGGCGGGAAGCCATGCTCGAAATTGTCCAGATCGGCGTGCTCGACCTCGCCCGGCTTCGCACCGGAGAGGGTTTCCAACTGGTCGGTTTCGGCGGCGGTGGTGGTCATCGTCCAGATCCTGCCGGTAACACTTTGTCATCGCGCACGCGCCGCCGCGCGTAAGCGCTGCGGTGCAGATGCGGGATCGTCTTCAGAAAGAGGCGCCTTCTCGTCGTGCGGTCCCGAGTCTGCGCAGCAGCGTTACAGGCTGCAGCGCAGACTCGGGATGACACACGCTTACGAGCCGGTCTTCAGGCCCTTTTCCTTGAGATAGCGCGCGGCGCCCGGATGCAGCGGGACCGGCATGCCGTCGAGCGCCTTCTCCAGCTTGATCTCCTTGCCGGCCGCATGCGAGGCGGCCAGCTCGCCGAGATTCTCGAAGATCGCCTTCGTCATCTGGTAGACCAGCTCCTCCTTCACGCCCTCATGGGTGACGAGGTAGTTGACCACGGCAGCCGTGTTCACCGCCGCGCTCTGGCCGGTATAGGTATTGGCCGGGATCGGGGCGCTGATGAAGGGCGGGCCGGCCTTGTCGATGACGGCCTTCGGCACCTCGACGACATTGATCTCGACCGAGGTCGAGAGATCGCGCAGCGAGGCGACGCCGAGGCCCGCCGATTGCAGGGTGGCGTCGAGCTGGCGGTTCTTCATCAGCTCGACCGATTCGGCGAAGGGCAGGTACTCGATCTTGCCGAGATCCTTGTAGGTGATGCCGGCGGCGGCGAGGATCGCGCGGGCGTTGAGCTCGGTGCCGGATTTCGGCGCGCCGACCGAGAGGCGCTTGCCCTTGAGATCGGCCAGCGTCTTGATGCCGCTCTCCTTCGAGGCGACGATCTGGACGTAGTTCGGATAGATCGCGGTGACGCCGCGCAGCTTCTTCAGCGGCGCCTTGAAGCCGGCTTCCTCGTCGCCCTTCCAGGCGGCGTCGAGCGAATCGCCCAGCGTGAAGGCGATCTCGCCGCGGCCCTGCTGCAGCAGCACGAGATTCTCGACCGAGGCCTTGGTCGCCTGCACGGTCGGTCGGACGTTCTGGATCTTCTCGCCATAGATCTTCGAGAGCGCGACGCCCATCGGATAATAAACGCCGGAGGTGCCGCCGGTCAGGATGTTGATGAACTCCTGAGCGCTGGCGGTGACCGGCGCGGCGACCAGCGCAACGGCGGCGGCAAAGCCGGCAAGACGGCTGCAGAACTGTGCTTTCATGACATCTCCCTGAGGGTCGCTCCGGCTCATGCGGCCAGTTGTCGCGTTTTTAGAGCATGCTGAACCGGAAAGGGAAAGCGTTCGACAACAGGTGGCAGTCCGCCTTTAGCCCAAGGGCCGGACTGGTTTCGCCATGATCGGCTGCCTATCTCCGGTTTCGCACGGTCACTTCGCCATGGGCGGTCTGGCTGCGCTTCCGAGCAACGAATGACCAGGAACGACATGCAGGACCGCGCCGAGCAGGGTAGCAGCCAGGGGCTTCGCCTCGACCGACGGACTCTTCTCGCCGGTGCGGGCGCGACAGCGACGCTTGCCGCGCTCGGCTTTGCGCCGGAAGCCCTGGCGCAGCAGGGGCTCAAGCTCGGCGAAGCCAGGGAATTCAGCTTCGAAGCCCTGAAGGCGCGGGCGAAGGAGATGGCGGCCAAGCCCTATGAGGCGCCGCCGAATCCGCGGCCCGAGGTGATGCGGCGGATCGATTACGAGGCCCATGGCAAGATCCGGTTCAAGCCGGAAGCGGCGCTCTGGGCGAATGGTCCCTCGCCCTGGCCGGTGACCTTCTTCCATCTCGGCCGCTTCTTCCAGAAGCCGGTCAGGATGCATGTCGTCGATGACGGAAAGGCGCGCGAGATCGTCTACGACGCCAGCTATTTCGAGATGCCCGTCAGCTCGCCGGCGCGCGAACTCCCCGCCGGAGCGGGCTTCGCCGGCTTCCGCCTCCAGGAAAGCCGCAGCGGCCATCCCGGACGCAACGGCGAGGCGCTCGACTGGAAGACGAACGACTGGGTCGCCTTTCTCGGCGCCTCCTATTTCCGTGCCATCGGCGAACTCTATCAGTACGGCCTGTCGGCGCGCGGCGTCGCGATCGACCCGGCGGTCTCCGGCAAGGCCGAGGAATTCCCCGATTTCACCCATATCTGGCTGGAAACCCCGCAGGCGGGCGCCGAACATGTCGTGGTCCATGCGCTGCTTTCAGGGCCGAGCCTGGCCGGCGCCTATCGCTTCCGCATGCATCGCGGCAAGGGCGTCACCATGCAGATCGAGACCGCGCTCAATCTGCGCAAGGACGTCTCGCGGCTCGGTATCGCGCCGCTGACCTCGATGTTCTGGTATTCCGAGACGGTCAAGCAGACGGCGGTCGACTGGCGCCCCGAGGTGCATGATTCCGACGGGCTCGGGCTCTGGACCGGTTCGGGCGAGCGCGCCTGGCGCTCCCTGAACAATCCCCCGCACACCATGGCCTCGTCCTTCGTCGACAGCGACCCGCGCGGTTTCGGGCTGATGCAGCGCGACCGCGAGACCGGGCATTATCTCGACGGCGTGCATTACGAGCGCCGTCCGAGCCTTTGGGTCGAGACGGACGGGCAGTGGGGCAGGGGCTCGGTGCAACTCATCGAGATCCCGACCGACGATGAGATTCACGACAATATCGTGGCGATGTGGGTGCCGGAGGCGCCAGCCAAGGCCGGCAACGCCTATAATTTCCGCTACACGCTGCACTGGCTCTCCGACGAGCCCTTCCCGACGAAGCTGGGGCGGGTCGTCGCGATGCGGCTCGGCAATGGCGGCCAGCCGGGGACGGCGCGGCCGCGGGGCGTGCGCAAGTTCATGGTCGAGTTCCTCGGCCCGGCGCTGGAGGCGATCCCCTTCGGCACGAAGCCGGAGGTGGTGCTCTCGACCTCGCGCGGCAGCTTCTCCTATGTCTTCACCGAAGCGGTTCCGGACGACGTCTCCGGCCATTGGCGCGCCCAGTTCGACCTCACCGTCGCCGGCAGCGAGCCGGTCGAGATGCGCTGCTATCTCAAGGCGGGCGATACCGTGCTGACCGAGACCTGGCTCTACCAGTACCTGCCGTTCTGAGCGGGGACGGGCGCGGAATCGCGCTTGCCCCGGCGTGAGCGTAACATTATATCATTTCTTATGGCTCACGCGCACGCTCCTCACACGCATCGCGCCGCCTCGGAAGCTCCGGGGTGGTCGCTGCTGCGTCTGTCGGCGGGAACGCGCGTGGGATTGGCCGCTGTCGTCGTCGCCTTGCTCTGGCTGGCGACCCTGGCCGTGATCCTGTGATCGAGTAGCATCATGTCCGCCATCCGCCTGACCGACCTGACGCTGGGCTATGACCGCCATCCGGCGGTGCATCACCTCTCCGGCGAGATCGAGACCGGCAGTTTGACCGCCATCGTCGGGCCGAACGGCGCCGGCAAGTCGACCTTGCTCAAGGGCATTGCCGGGGCACTCGCGCCACTCTCGGGCGGCGTTGCGCTCGCCAGGGGCAAGCGGCTCGCCTATCTCCCGCAATCGGCCGATCTCGACCGCTCCTTCCCGATCCATGTCTATGATCTCGTCGCCATGGGCCTGTGGAATCGCGCCGGCATCTTCGGCCGGATCGGTGCGGGGGCCGCTCACAAGATCGAGCACGCCATTGCGGCCGTGGGACTCACAGGCTTCGAGCGCCGGCCGATCGGCACGCTCTCCGGTGGACAGATGCAGCGGGCGCTGTTCGCACGGCTCCTGCTGCAGGATGCCGACGTGATCCTGCTCGACGAGCCCTTCACCGCGATCGATGCCCGCACCACCGCCGATCTGCTGGAGCTGGTGCGGCGCTGGCATGGCGAGAGCCGCACGGTCGTGGCCGTGCTGCACGATATCGAGACGGTCAGGCAGGCCTTCCCGCAGACGCTGCTGCTGGCGCGCGAAGCCGTGGCCTGGGGCGAGACCGCGACCGTGCTGACGCCCGAGAACCTGCTGAAGGCGCGGCGCATGGTCGAGGCCTTCGACAGCCACGCCGTTCCCTGCCAGCGCGACGCCGCCTGATCCGCCCAAACAGGCCAAGCCGATGTTCTACGACCTTCTCATCGGCCCCTTCGCCGAATTCGACTTCATGCGCCGCGCGCTTGTCGGCGTGGTCGCGCTTTCCGTCTCGGGCGCGCCGATCGGCGTCTTCCTGATGCTCCGGCGGATGAGCCTGACCGGCGACGCCATGGCGCATGCCATCCTGCCCGGCGCGGCTCTGGGTTATCTCGTTGCGGGATTCTCGCTGCCGGCGATGACGATCGGTGGGCTCGCGGCCGGCTTCGCGGTGGCGCTGGCGGCAGGCGCGGTGGCGCGCGCGACCGTCCTCAAGGAAGACGCCTCGCTCGCCGCCTTCTACCTGATCTCGCTGGCGCTCGGCGTCACCATCGTCTCGCTCCGGGGCTCGGCGATCGACCTGCTGCATGTGCTGTTCGGCAATGTGCTGGCGCTCGACGACCAGGTGCTGATCCTGCTCGCCGGCGTCGCGACCGTGTCGCTCTTGTCGCTGGCGGCGCTCTATCGGCCATTGGTGCTGGAATGCGTCGATCCCGGCTTCCTGCGTTCGGTCAGCCGCTCGGGCGGCGTCGTCCACCTGACCTTCCTGGCGCTCGTCGTGCTCAATCTCGTCGCGGGTTTCCATGCGCTGGGGACCTTGCTTGCCGTCGGCATGATGATGTTGCCGGCTGCCGCGGCGCGTTTCTGGACGGCCGATATCACGCGCCTGCTGCTGCTCGCAGCCGGCTTCGGCATGGTCTCCGGCTATGCCGGGCTGGTCGTGTCCTATGCGGCGGGGTCGAGCCTGCCGGCGGGGCCGTCGATCATCCTCGCCGCGGGGGCGATCTATATCGGCTCGCTCCTGTTCGGCTCGCAGGACGGACTTGCACGACGCCTCTTGCCTCGCACCCATCTCCAGAGATAGAAACGTTATATCGTTACATATTCTGGAGTCGCCCATGCCCAACCGTCGCGCTTTCGTAGCTGGCCTCGCTTTCGGGCTTGCCGCAGTCGCCACGCCGTTCGGCGCTTTTGCGCAGGAGAAGCTGCCGGTCGTCGCGAGCTTCTCGATCCTCGGCGATTTCGCCCGGCAGATCGGCGGTGATCGCGTCAGCGTGATCACGCTGGTCGGGCCTGATGGCGACGCACATGTCTATTCGCCGACGCCCGCCGATGCGAAGGCGATGGCTGCGGCCAAGCTCGTCCTCGTCAACGGCCTGCATTTCGAGGGTTGGCTGCCGCGTCTCGTGAAGTCGTCCGGCACCAAGGCGACCATGGCCGAGGCGACGAAGGGCATCACCCCGCTCGAAGCCGATGACGACCATGACGACAAGGGCAAGGGCGGCCATGCGCATGCCCATGGCCATGACGATCCGCATGCCTGGCAGAGCGTCGCCAATGCAAAACTCTATGTCGCCAACATCAGGGATGCGCTGAGCGCAGCCGATCCGGCGGGCAAGGCGAGCTATGAGGCCAATGCCACGGCCTATCTCGCCGAGCTCGACAAACTCGAAGGCGAGGTGAAAGCCGCCATCGCCCGCATCCCGGCCGAGCGACGCAAGGCGATCACCACCCATGACGCCTTCGGCTATTTCGTGAAGGCCTATGGCATCGCCTTCGTCGCGCCGCAGGGCGTTTCGACCGAGGCCGAGGCTTCCGCCAGGGATGTCGCCCGCATCATCCGGCAGGTGAAGGCGCAGAAGATTCGGGCGGTCTTTCTCGAGAACGTCACCAATCCGCGCCTTGTCGAGCAGATCGCGCGTGAGAGCGGCGCCAAGGTCGGCGGCCGGCTCTATTCGGATGCGCTCTCGGCCGAGAGCGGGCCGGCGGGGACTTACATCCGGATGATGAAGCACAATATAAGCGAAATCGAAAAGGCGCTCGCCGCCGGCCCGGCCTGACCGGGCGGTGTCATCCTCGTCGCGTCGCAGTCATTCAGGTCAAGCCATGTCCGAGAAAATCCCCGTCACGGTGCTCACCGGCTATCTGGGCGCCGGCAAGACCACGCTCCTCAACCGCATCCTGACCGAGGACCACGGCAAGAAATTCGCCGTGATCGTCAACGAGTTCGGCGAGGCCGGCATCGATGGCGACCTCATCGTCGGCGCCGACGAGGAAATCTTCGAGATGAATAACGGCTGCATCTGCTGCACCGTGCGCGGCGACCTGATCCGCATTCTCGACGGCCTGATGAAGCGCAAGGGCAAGTTCGACGCGATCATCGTCGAGACCACCGGTCTCGCCGATCCCGCGCCGGTCGCCCAAACCTTTTTCGTCGACCAGGATGTCGGCGATGCCACCCGTCTCGACGCGGTCGTCACCGTGACCGACGCCAAGTGGCTGAAGGACCGGCTGAAGGATGCGCCGGAAGCGAAGAACCAGATCGCCTTCGCCGACGTCATCGTGCTCAACAAGACCGATCTGGTGACGGCGGAAGAGCTGGCGGATGTCGAGGCCGCGATCCGCGCCATCAACCCCTATGCCAAGCTGCACAAGGCCGAGCGCGCCAATGTCGATATCGCCGCGCTGCTCGACCGCAACGCCTTCGACCTCGACCGCATCCTCGATATCGAGCCGGATTTCCTCGAATCCGGGCATCATCATCACCATGCCGAGGACGTGCGCTCGATCTCGCTGACGGTGCCGGGCGATGTCGATCCCGAGAAATTCATGCCGTGGATCAACGACCTCACCCAGATCCAGGGGCCGAACATCCTGCGTTCCAAGGGCATTCTGGCCTTCAAGAACGAGCCGCGCCGCTTCGTCTTCCAGGGCGTACACATGATCCTGGACGGCGACCTGCAGCGCGACTGGAAGGATGGCGAGACGCGCGAGAGCCGCCTCGTCTTCATCGGGCGCGATCTCAACGAGAACGAATTGCGCAAGGGGTTTGAAGCCTGCGCGGCGTGAGTTAAAGCCGCGTCATGACAACGATGACCCCACCCGTCTCGCTGCGCGAGCATGTCACCCCGATTGCCGCGGAGACGCATGTCGTCGCGGTCCGCTGGCTGAAGCAAGGGCTCGTGCTGGCGCTGGCCGACGGGCGCGTGCTGCGCTGGCGCGACGGCGCCGTCGTGGACGGCGTCGAGGCCCATGCCGGCGGCATCCTTTGCGCCACCGGCGACGGCGAACGCCTGATCACCGGCGGCGATGACGGACGCGTCGTCGCCACCCGTTTCGAGGGTGAGCCGGAGGAGTTGGCGAAGGACCAGAAGCGCCGCTGGATCGATGCGATCACGCTGTCGCCCTCGGGCAATCTCGCCTGGAATACCGGCAAGACCGTGCAGGCCCGCGACGAGAAGGGCCGCATCCGCACGCTGGATGCCGCGAGCACGCCGCAGGGCCTCGTCTTCGCGCCGAAGGGCTATCGCCTCGCCATCGCCCAGATGAACGGCGTTTCGCTCTGGTATCCGAACACCGAGGCGAAGCCGGAATTCCTGGAATGGAAGGGCTCGCATATCGACGTCGTCTGGTCGCCCGACGGGCGTTTCGTGGTTTCCTCGATGCAGGAGAACGCGCTGCATGGCTGGAAGCTCGGCGACAAGCCCGGCCATATGCGGATGACCGGCTATCCGGCCAAGCCGCGCTCGCTGTCCTGGTCGCATGACGGGCTCTGGCTCGCCTCCAGCGGCGCGGATGGCGCGATCGTCTGGCCGTTCCAGGGCGACGGGCCGCAGGGCAAGGCGCCGCGCGAATGCGGCGTGCGCCATGCCCGCGTCACCCGCGTCGCCTTCCATCCTGGCGCGCTGGTGCTGGCGATCGGCTATGATGACGGCTGCATCCTGATGGTCCGCCTGACCGACGGTTCCGAATTGCTGGTGCGGCCGGCGCTGCGCGACAGCGGCATCAGCGCTTTCGCCTGGGACAAGGCCGGCAAGCGGCTCGCCTTCGGCGCCGAGGATGGCGCGGCCGGCGTGCTGACGCTGCCGAACTGAGCGGCGATGCGCTTCGGGCTCTTCGGCAAGGCTGAGACCCGCAAGAGCGGCGACGCGAAGGCCGAAGCCAAGGCTGCGGCCGAACGATTGAAGGTGCAGGTCAGGGAGCATCTCGGCCTGTCCGAGACGGCGGCGATCGCCGTCAACGAGATCATCTGCGCCGATCCTGCCTGCCCGGGCAGCGAGACGGTGATCCTGGTGATGAAGCCTGGCGAAAAGACCCGCGCCTACAAATTGCAGATGGCGATGGCCGAGGTCACGGCGGAGGCGCTGGCCGACGCTTTGCGTGCTTAAGGCCTGAAGCCGTTCGGCAGAGCGGGCGCCTCGGCCTTGAGCACGATCCCGACCCGGCGATTATAGGGCAGATAGGGATTGTCCTTGATCAGCGGCTCGGTGTCGCCGCGGCCGGTAACGGAGAGGAAGCGCTCGTTCGGGACGCCGGCATTGGCGAGGATCTCGCGCACGGCACTGGCGCGGGCGATGGAGAGGCCCCAGAGGTCGCCCTCGGGTGCTTCTCCCGGTCTCGGCGTGGCGCTGTGGCCGGAGATGGCGATCTTGTTGGGCATCTGGCGCAGCGTCGGGGCGACGGCGGCCAGCACCTTGCGCATGCGCTCGTTCGGCTGGGCCGAGCCCTCCGCGAACATCGAGCGGCCTTCCTGGTCGACGAGCTGGATGTCTATGCCAGCTTCCGAGACCTCGACCAACACGTTGCGCGAAATCTCGGCAATCTCCGGCATGTCGCGCAGGGCCTGCCTGAGCGAGGCGGCGGCGAGCGCGAAGCCACGGTCGAAGGTCGCCGACATCAGCCCGTCGTCCTTCTGGTTGTGCTGGCTCGGGCCGGGCGTGTCGGTCGCGTCCTCCAGCGGGCGGATATGGGCGTTCTTGATGTGGCTCTTGGTCGGGATGCCGTCGCGCTCGACGATGCCGGCGAGGCGGACGTCCGTCTGCGTGCCGAAGGCTTCGCGCATCGAGCCGGCGACGATCTGGAGCTTCTGCTTGTCCTGGCTCGAATAGGCGGCGACCATGACGAAGAACGCCATCAGCAGCGCCATCAGGTCGGCGAAGGTCACGAACCAGCCGTGACCGCCGTGTCCCCCGCGTTTTTTCTTGGCCATGGCCCTAGGCCCCGATCATGCCGCTTCGACCATTTCGGCGCGGTGATGGTCGGGCAGATAGGCGAGCAGCATCTCACGAACCAGCGTCGGGCTCTTGGCGTCGCGCATCTGCAATACGCCGTCGATGATCAAGGTGCGGGAGATTTCCTCCTCCTCGAGCTTGATATGCAGCTTGTCGGCGATCGGCAGCGTGAACATGTTGGCGACCATCGCGCCGTAGAGCGTCGCCAGCAGGGCTGTCGCCATGGCCGGGCCGAGCCTCGATGGGTCCGACATGTTGGCGAACATCGTCACCATGCCAAGGATCGTGCCGATCATGCCCCAGGCCGGGGCGCAGTCGCCGATGGCGCGATAGACCTTGGAGCCTTCGTCGAGCCGCTGCAGGAAATTGTCGCGGTCGCGCTCCATCGTGTCGCGGATGAAATCCTTGTCGTAGCCGTCAGCGATATAGCGCAGGCCCTGGGCCAGGAACGGGTCGGAGACCTCTACGCTCTCGAGGGCGACGGGGCCGCTCTTGCGGGCGATCTCGGCGACGCGGGTGATCTCGTCGATCAGCTCGCGCGGATGGATCGAACGCATCGTGAAGGCGAAGCGGACACCCATCGGCAGGCCATGCGCGATCACCGAGAAGGGAAAACGCAGCATCGTGGCCGCGCTCGCGCCGCCGAAGATGATGATTGCCGCGTGCTTGTCCCAATAGGCGGCAAAATTGCCGCCATCGATCATGATCAGCGCGACGATCGTCGCGATGCCACCCAGAATACCTGCGCCGGTGGCGAGATCCATGACAACATCCTGATCCACGCGATGCTCCGGAGCGCGGGCCGGGCTTTCGCAGTGCGTAAACCATAAGAGGTGTGGGTTGAACGAAGCGTTAAGGTTGACCGCTTGCCCGGCGCGCCGGTTTCGCTAAAGCTCGGCGCGATGTCTCTGCTCTCGCTCTATGCCCGCGTCCTCGGCGAACTCGGCCCGGAAAAACGGCTGGGTATCATCCTGGCGCTCGCCAATATCGTGCTGGCGGCGGTCGCCTTCGCCGAGCCTATGCTGTTCGGCGCGCTGATCGACCGGTTGACCACGATCCAGGTTTCGGGCGGGACCCTGACATGGGCCAGCATCAACCTGCTGATCGTCGCCTGGGTCGGTTTCGGCCTCGCCAATATCGCGCTCGGCGTCTTCGTCGCGCTGCATGCCGACAGGCTCGCCCACCGCGCGCGCCTGACGGTGATGGCCGAATATTTCGAGCATGCACTGACCCTGCCGCTCGCCTACCATACCCAGACCCATTCCGGCCGCGTGCTCAAGGTGATGCTCGACGGCACCAATGCGATGTGGGGGCTGTGGCTGTCCTTCTTCCGCGAGCATTGCGCCTCGGCCGTCGCACTGTTCGTGCTCCTGCCCTTCACGATCTGGAAGAACTGGCAGCTCGGGCTGCTGCTGGTCGCGCTCGTCGTGCTGTTCGGTTCGCTCACCGCCTTCGTGCTGCGCAAGACCGATCGCTTGCAGAGCAATGTCGAGGCCTATCATTCGAATCTGGCGGAACGGGCTTCCGACGCGCTCGGCAACGTACCGGTGATCCAGAGCTTCACCCGCATCGAGGCGGAGGTGCGCGGCCTGCGCTTGACCATCGCCAATGTGCTGGCCGCGCAATTGCCGGTGCTGTCCTGGTGGGCGGTGGCCAATGTCGCGACGCGCGCGTCGGCAACGCTGACCGTGCTCCTGATCTTTATCGTCGGCACCTGGCTCCTGATGCACGGCCAGACCACGGTCGGCGAGATCGTCACCTTCATGGGCTTCGCCACGATGCTGGTCGGGCGCCTCGAACAGATCGTCGGCTTCGTGAATTTCATCTTCATGCAGGCGCCGAAGATGCGGGAGTTCTTCGAGGTGCTCGACACGCTGCCGAGCGTGCGCGACCTGCCCAATGCCAAGGACCCCGGCCGGCTCGAGGGCGCCGTCGCCTTCGAGGACGTCTCGTTCTCCTATGACGGCAAGCGCGCCGCGGTGCGCGACGTCTCCTTCACCGTGAAGCCCGGCGAGACGATCGCCGTCGTCGGCTCGACCGGCTCGGGCAAGTCGACGACGCTGGGCCTGCTGCACCGCGCCTTTGATCCGCAATCAGGGCGGATCACCGTCGACGGCATGGATATCCGCGAGATCTCGCTGCTCTCGCTCCGGCGCAATATCGGCGTCGTCTTCCAGGAGCCGATGCTGTTCGCCCGCTCGATCCGCGAGAACCTGCTGGTCGGCAAGCCGGATGCGACCGATGCCGAGATGATGCAGGCGCTGGAACGTGCCCAGGCGGCCGAAGTGATGGCGCGCCAGGTCGACGGGCTCGACACGCTGGTCGGCGAGCGCGGCCGCACGCTCTCCGGCGGCGAGCGCCAACGCTTCTCGATCGCCCGCGCGCTGCTCAAGAACCCGCCGGTGCTGATCCTCGACGAAGCCACCTCCGCGCTCGACGCGGCGACCGAGGTCAAGCTGCAGAAGGCGCTGGAGGAGGTGATGAAGGACCGCACGACCTTCGTCATCGCGCATCGCCTCGCGACGATCCGCAATGCCGACCGCATCCTCGTCTTCGAGCAGGGGCAGGTCGAGGAAATGGGCACCTTCGACGAGCTCGTCGCCAAGGGCGGGCGCTTCGCGGCGCTGGCGCGGGCGCAGTATCTGGTGGCGGACAAGCCGGCCTCCGAGTCGATCGCCGAAGTCCCGAGCCCGCTGGCGCAGAAATTGCGGGCGGATTGACGGGCCCCCGCCCTTCTTGCTGGAATGCTCCGGCAAAGCACCAGAGGGGAATTGTCATGCGATGGCTGGCCGCCGGTTTCCTCGTTACGAGTCTCGTCTTCGGCGCAGGGGCGGCGCTGGCGCAGACCAGCTGGGAGATGCCGACCGAATATCCGGAGACCGCGATCCCCGGAGAAGGGGTCGCGAGTTTCGCCAGGCTGGTCAATGAACGGGCTGGCGGGCGCCTGACGATCAACCCGAGCTTCGACGCCAAGCGCGGCATCAAGTCGGCGCAGATGATCGCAGCCGTGCAGAAGGGCGAGGTCGCAGCCGGCGATGCCTTCGCCGGTGCGCTCGGCGCGGTCGACCCGCTGTTTGGCCTGTCCTCGCTGCCTTTCCTCGCGACCTCGATCGCCGACGCGCGCCGCCTGACCGATCTGGCGCGGCCCGCCTACGCGAAGAAGCTTGCAGGATTCGGGCAGAAGATCCTCTACACGACGCCCTGGCCGGCCTCGGGCATCTGGTCGAAGGCGCCGCTCGATTCGGCCGCCGCCCTGCAGGGCCTGTCGATCCGGACCTATGACGCGACTTCGACCGCCGTGATGAACGCGGCTGGTGCCAAGGCGGCCAACCTCTCCTTCGCCGATGCCATGCCCAAGGTAAAGGACGGCTCGGTCGTCGCCGTGCTCTCCTCCGGCGATGGCGGGGCAGGGCGCAATCTCTGGGATTTTCTGCCGAATTTCACCGAGGTGAACTACGCGATGCCGATCTCGCTCGCGACGGTCAATCTCGCGGCTTACGAGGCGCTGCCGGCCGATCTCCGACAGATCGTGGATGCGGCGGCGAAGGAGACGGAAGCGCGGCAATGGACGGCGATCCGCACGCGGCTCGATGAAAATTACGCACGGATGCGAGCAAACAAGGTCGCGATCCGGGCCGAGGTGCCGCCGGACGTGGCCCAGGCACTGGCCAAGGCCGGGCGGGGCGCCGTGGAGGACTGGCGGCACCGGGTCGGCCCGGACGGGGCGGCCCTGCTCGACCAGTACGAGAAAAAATAGGGCGCGATCGGGGGGCGATCGCCGCAACCGAGGGGGCCTGTCGCGGCAAGTCCCCGGAGCTGCACGATTACCCCGGTGGTAATCGACCTCATGCGCTGGAGTCGCCATGGTCCTCCGCAACGAACGGCCTCCCGGCCGCCAGATGCAGGAGAGAACCATGACCGCCTATGCCATCGCCCATCTCCAGGATGTCCGCCTCGGCGCCGAGATCATCGACTACATCGCGCGCATCGACGGGACGCTCGCACCCTATGACGGGCACTTCCTGATCCATGGCGCGACGCCGGAGATCGTCGAGGGGCCGTGGCCCGGCGATCTCGTGATCATCGCCTTCCCCGACATGGAGCGGGCGCGCGCCTGGTACGATTCGCCGGCCTATCGCGCGATCCTGCCGCTGCGGACGGAAAATTCGCGCGGTGTGACGATGCTCGTGAAGGGCGTGGAGCCCGGTTATCGCGCCGCCGACTTCCTGGCGAAGATCGGTGTTGCCTGAACCGGCTCAGGCGGCGAGTTCCGCTTCGACGAAGGCGCGCACCTCATCGGCCGCGACGCCCGGCGCGATGAAGCTCTTGCCGATGCCGCGAGCGAGGATGAAGGTCAGAACGCCGCGCTTGACCTTCTTGTCCTGCGCCATGGCGTTGACGATCTCCTCGGCGCTGCCGGCTCCGCCCGGCACCTGCTGCAACCGGCTGGGCAGACCGACATGGTCGAGATGGCGCGAGACGCGGCCGGAATCCTGTCCCGAGCACAGGCCGAGACGCTGCGAGAAGCGGAAAGCCAATGCCAGGCCGATGGCGACGGCCTCGCCATGGACGAGGCGGGCGGAATCGTAATTCGTCAGCCGCTCCAGCGCATGGGCGAAGGTGTGGCCGAGATTGAGCAGGGCGCGGTCGCCTTCCTCGCGTTCGTCGCGGGCGACGATGGCGGCCTTGGCGCGGCAGGAGATGGCGACGGCGTGGTCGCGTTCCGGGCCGCCGGCGATGACGCGGCTCCAGTTCACCTCGCACCAGTCGAAGAAGGCGGGATCGTCGATCAGCCCGTATTTCACGACCTCGGCATAGCCGGCCTTGAACTCGCGCTCGCTCAGCGTGTCCAGCAGGGCGGTATCGGCGATGACCAAAGCCGGCTGATGGAAGGCGCCGATCAGGTTCTTGCCGTGCGGCGAGTTGATGCCGGTCTTGCCGCCGACCGAGGAATCGACCTGGGAGAGCAGGGTGGTGGGCACCTGCACGAAGCGCACGCCGCGCCGCAGAACCGCCGCGGCGAAGCCGGTGAGATCGCCGACGACGCCGCCGCCGAAGGCGATGACGAGGTCGTTGCGCTCGATCTTCGCCGCCAGCAGCGCATCGCAGAGCGCAACGAACTGGGGATAGGATTTCGACGCCTCTCCCGGCGGGATGGTGATGCGGGTCGCGGCGATGCCTTCCTGCTGCAGACAGGTCTCGAAAGCCGCGCCATGCAGGGCGGCGACGCTCTCGTCGGTGACGATGGCGGCCTTGGCGCCGGGCGCGAAGGCGGCGATCAGGGCGGCCGCCTCGCAGAGCTGGTGGCGACCGATATGGATATCGTAGCCACGGCCTTCGAGCGCGACGGGGACGACGATGCGGGCGCCGGTCTTGTCGGACATGGTGGCGTTCATGATGCTGTCGCTCCGGCTACCGGCCCGAGATAGTCGCCCAATGCGGCGATGGTTTCGCCGACCACGACTTCGTGAGGCTCGTCGCTCGACAGGATGGTGATGTCGGCGAGCGCATAGACCGGCTCGCGCTCAGCCAGCATCCGGCGCAAGGTCGCTTCCGGGTCGGCGGTCTGGAGCAAGGGCCGGTTCGAGCGCTTGCGGACGCGGCGCATCAGCACGTCGGGCTCGGCTTTGAGCCAGACCGAGATGCCGAGTTCCTTCACGCGCTCGCGCGTCTCGGCATTCATGAAGGCGCCGCCGCCGGTCGCCAGCACGAGCGGGGCGCGGGTGGTCAGGACGCGGCTGATGACCCGGCGTTCGCCCTCGCGGAACTCGGCCTCGCCGCGCTGTGCGAAGATCTCCGGGATCGTCATATGCGCGGCCGTCTCGATCTCGGTATCGGCATCGACGAAGGGCAGGCCGAGGCGCGCCGCCAGCCGGCGGCCGACGGAGCTCTTGCCGGACCCCATCATGCCGACGAGCACGATGGCCCGCGCGCCGAGAATGGCGCGGAGATCGGTCGTTTCGGAGGCAGCGATGGAAGCGGCGGCGGTCATGATACCTTTCAATCCTCGGCACGGCTGTAGCACCGGCCGGCCGCTGCGTCATGCCCCTGTCACGCGCTTTGCACGAGGCTGTGGCCCGCCGGCCCTTGCGCGGCGCGGTTGCGATCGGGGATAATCAAATCGGGTGCCGGGATCGCGCGCACTCCAAGCGATTGCGAGAGTCCGCCCGACGTGCCGACGCTGTTCCGTTTCCTGGCTTTCATCGCGATCATCGCCGGGCTGATCTTCGGGGGCATGGTCGCGCTCGTCACCTTCGTTCAGCCGGTTCAGCGCGAGATGGTCGAGATCGTACCGCCTGCCAAACTACAGCCGAAATGAGCCGGCTGGGGCGCCAGCGGCTGAATGCCTTCCTCGACATGCTGGCGGCCGAGCGCGGCGCGGCGCGCAACACGCTCGACGCCTATGAGCGCGACATTACAGATTATCTCGAATTCCTCGGCGGCAAGGCGCCGGGCGACGCCCTGCCTGGGGATATCCGCGGCTGGCTTGCCGATCTCGCGGCGCGCGGACTCAAGGCTTCCTCCGCGGCACGCCGGCTCTCGGCCGTGCGGCAGTTCCATCGCTTCCTCTATACGGAGGGGCTGGCCGGCACCGACCCTTCGGCCGCGATCGCCGGGCCGCGACTCGGCCGCCCCCTGCCCAAAGTGGTGACGGTCGCGGATGTCGACCGCCTGCTGGAAGCCGCGCGGGCCGCTTGCGAGCGGGAGGGGATAACGAAGGCCGTGCGGCTCAAGGCCCTGCGCATGCGCTGCCTGGTCGAGATGCTTTATGCCACGGGCTTGCGTGTCTCGGAACTGATTGCGCTGCCCTTATCGGCCGCGACGACGCGTGAGCGCTTCCTGATCGTGCGCGGCAAGGGCGACAAGGAGCGTCTGGTGCCGCTGAACGACGCGGCGCGACAGGCTGCGCGTGACTGGCTGGCTGCCTTGAAAGAGGCCGGAGAGGTGGAGGGGCGCTGGCTCTTCCCCTCGGACGGCGAGAGCGGGTATCTGACCCGTCAGGTCTTCGCCAGGGATCTCAAGTCGCTGGCCGGGGCGGCGAGGCTCTCAGTTGCGAGCTTAAGCCCGCATGTGCTCCGCCACGCCTTTGCCAGCCATCTCCTGCAGAACGGCGCCGATCTCAGGGTCGTGCAGGAATTGCTGGGGCATGCCGACATCGCGACGACACAGATCTACACCCATGTCCTCGACGAGCGGCTGAAGAGCATGGTCCGCGATCTCCATCCCCTTGCGGATGGAGAATGAGGCGCCTCAGGCCTCGGAACAGCGGATCTGCTGGACGCGCTTGGGCATCTCGCCGACGGCCGGGATGAACTGGCCGGTCGCGGGGTCGAGGATCATCAGCACACCGGTGGCGACGGCGAAATAAGCGCCGTGCAGGTGCAGTCGGCCCTTGCTCTCGAGGATCTGCACGCAAGGGAAGGTGCGGAGATTGGCGAGCGATTGCTGGACGGAGGCCAGCTCCAGCCGCTGCAGATAGTCGTCGAAGCTCTCATGGCGACCCCGTCCGCCGGTGCGCTCGGCCGCCGGGCCGATCAGGGTGATCCATTTCCCGATGAAGTCGCCCGGCGAGAGCGCCTGCTGGCTGTCATCGGCGAAGGCGCGGATGCCGCCGCAGCGGCCATGGCCGAGCACGACGATGTGCTGCACCTTGAGCGCCTGGATGGCGTATTCGAGCGCAGCCGAGGTGCCGTGGAGCTGATCGTCCGGCTGGAAGGGCGGGATCAGATTGGCGATGTTGCGCGCGACGAACATCTCGCCGGGGCGCGCATCGAAGATGACTTCCGGCGAAACGCGCGAGTCGCAGCAGCCGATGAGCATGATCTCCGGCGTCTGGCCGTGTTCGCCGAGTTCTTCATAGCGGCTCTGCTCGCGGATGAAACGATCGTCGAGGAAGGAGCGATAGCCTTCCGTCAGGCGCTGCGGGAATGGCTCTGCAGGCTTTTCCATGGATCCTGTCGAACAGGAAACGGACGGCTTCGTCAAGCATATGTTGCGGTGCGGTATCGCCCAGCCCGCCTGCCGGCCTTCGCTCAATCGCGCTTCCGGGCCAGCTGTAGACGGCATGGAACCCGCGCGGAGGGAGGGGGCTGCATGCGCGATCCGGACATGGACATCTCGGCCTCGTCGCCTAGTCTGCTCGGACTGCCCCGCGCGGCACAGCGCTTGCGCGGGGCTGAGCGCAACGGAGACACCTGCCTTGACCGAACCCTGCGATCTCAGCGCCGTTGCCGCGCGTGCCCTGATCGGCGCCAAGAAACTCTCGGCCCGCGAACTGCTCGACAGCTGCATCCGCCGCATGGATGCGATCGACCCCGCCGTGAACGCGATGGTCGCGCGCGACGACGACAAGGCCCGCAAGGATGCGGCAAAGGCGGATGAGGCGACCGCGCGGGGCGATGCGCTCGGTCCGCTGCACGGCCTGCCGATCGGTATCAAGGACCTGGAGAACGTCGCCGGTCTGCGCACCACCTATGGCAGCGCGCTCTATCGCGATTTCGTGCCGAAGGAAGACCAGCTCATCGTCTCATCGGTTCGCAAGGCCGGTGCGATCATCGCCGGCAAGACCAACACGCCCGAATGGGGTGCCGGCGCCAATACCCGCAACGCCGTCTATGGCGCGACCGGCAATCCGTTCGATCCCGCGAAGAGCGCGGCCGGCTCCTCGGGCGGCTCGGGCGTCGTGCTGGCGACGAACATGGTGCCGCTCGCGACGGGCTCCGATACCGGCGGCTCGCTGCGCAATCCCGCCGCCTTCAACGGCATCGTCGGCTTCCGCCCGACGCCCGGCCTCGTGCCGAGCGAGAAACGCCAGCTCGGCTGGTCTCCGCTGCCGGTGCTCGGCCCGATGGCGCGCAACCTGCCGGATCTCTGCTTGCTGCTCTCGACCATGGTCTCCGATGCCGCTGCCGATCCGCTCGCGACGACGATCCATGGCAAGACCGTGCGGCGGCCGGAGGATTTCGCCCGCCCCGACGCGATCGATCTCGCCTCGCTCAAGGTGGCTCTGACCCCGGATTTCGGTTTTGCGCCGACCGAACGCCTGATCCGCGATACCTTCTCCGACAAGACCACGGCCTTCAGCCATCTCTTCAGGGCGGCGGAGGAAGCGACGCCGGATTGCGAGGGCACGGACGAGGTCTTCGAGATCCTGCGTGCCAGCAATTTCCTCGCGGCGCATCTCGACAAGGTCCGCGATACGCCCGACATGGTCGGGCCGAACGTCCGCGCCAATGTCGAGGAGGGCCTGCGTTATTCGGCGCTCGACGTCACCCGCGCGATGAAGCAGCAGACGGTGATCTACCAGCGCTGGCAGCGCTTCTTCGAGGATTACGACGTCATCCTGTCGCCGGCGGTGACGCTGAGCCCGCGGCCCTGGACCGAGCTCTTCCCCTCCGAGATCGACGGCAAAGCGACCCGGACCTATTTCCACTGGCTCGCGGCAGCCTATGCCGTCACCATCGTCGGCCATCCCGCGATTTCGCTGCCGGTCGGGCTCGACCGCAACGGCATGCCCTTCGGCCTGCAGATCGTCGGGCCGCGCGGCGGCGACGCCAAGGTGCTGGCAGTGGCGGCGGCGCTGGAAGCGGCGCTCGCAGGCGATCCGCTGACGGCCCGGCCGGTTCCGGATCTGGCGAAGCTCGCTCAGGCGCGGCCGATCAGCGAAAGCCCGAATTTCATCGGCTTCGCCTGAGACCTGATTCGCGTTCCATACCAATCATAAAACGGGGAGAGTATGAATGAAGCGTCGTGATTTTCTGATGGGGACGGCCGCTCTCGGCCTCGCCGGCCCGGCTCTGCCGCGGCCGGCCGCAGCGCAAGGCAGCGCAACGCTGATGAAGTTCGTGCCGCAGGCCAATCTCTCGGCGCTGGACCCGGTCTGGACCACCGCGACCGTGACCAACAATCACGGCTACTATGTCTTCGACATGCTTTACGGGGCGGACGAGAACCTGAAGCCGCAGCCACAGATGGCGGAGGGGCACGAGGTCTCGGCCGACGGCAAGACCTGGCGCATCAAGCTGCGCGAAGGCCTGAGCTTCCATGACGGGACGCCGGTCAAGGCCGTCGACTGCGCCGCGAGCCTCAAGCGCTGGACGCAGCGCGACCCTTACGGCCAGTTGCTCGGCCGGGCGGTCGAGGAATGGGGTGCGCCCGACGATCGCATCGTCGAGATCAAGCTCAAGCGCCCCTTCCCGATGATGCTGGACTGCCTGTCGAAATCCGACCAGCCGCCGATCATCATGCCGGAGCGCCTGGCCAAGATCGATGCGAACACGCAGGTCACCGAGATGACGGGGTCGGGACCCTACAAGTTCGTCGCTTCGGGCTATGTCTCGGGCAGCAAGGTCGTCTACGAGAAGTTCGAGGGCTACAAGCCGCGAGCTGAGCCGCCCAGCCGCAATGCCGGCGGCAAGGTCGCGCATTTCAAGCGGATCGAGTGGAACATCCTGCCCGATCCCGCGACATCGGCCGCGGCGCTGACCACCGGCGAGGTCGACTGGTGGGAGCGTCCGCTCACCGATCTCCAGCCGATGCTGGCTGGCAACAAGGACATCAAGCAGGAGATCATCGACAAGGCCGGGCGCGGTGCGATCATCCGTCTCAACCACCTGCAGGCCCCGTTCAACAATCCGAAGGTGCGCGCCGCCGTGCGCATGGCGGTGAAGCAGGAAGACTATATGCGCGCCGCCCAGGGCGACGACACCACGCTCTGGCAGACCTGCCGCAGCCTGTGGTGGCGCGGCACGCCCTATTACGACGGCGAGCAGGAAGACCTGATGCCGCAGAGCCTGGAGAAGGCGAAGGCGGCCCTCAAGGAATCCGGCTACAACGGCGAGAAGGTCGTGATCATCAACCCGACCGACTTCCCCGATATCGGGCCGCTCGGCGAGGTGACCTTCGAATTGCTCAAGCAGCTCGGCATGAATGTCGAGATGGCGGCGAGCGACTGGGGCACCGTCGTGCAGCGCCGCGGCAGCCGGGAATCGACCGAGAAGGGCGGCTGGAGCATCTTCCACACCACGGGATCGGCGACGAGCTGGGGCAACCCGGCGATGTCCTCGCTGGTCCGCGGGCAGGGCGAGAAGGGCTGGTTCGGCTGGTGGAAGAGCGATGCGGCCGAGGCGTTGGCCGAGGAATGGCTCTACGCCCCCGACGAAGCCGCGCAGAAGAAGAGCGCCAAGGCGCTGGCCCGATTGGCGCTGGAGGAGGTCGCGACCATCCCGCTCGGCCAGTTCGTCAGCCGCACGGCCTATCGCAACGACATGACCGGGATGCTCGCCGGTTCGGCGCCCTATCCGTGGGGTCTCAAAAGAGGTTGATCGTCGTGCTCATGCAGAAGGGCGGCCGTAACGGCCGCCCTTTTTCATTTCAGCGCGTTGCCGCGACCGCCGCCGACCAGGGCGAGGCGGCGTCGCTCGATCCTTCCGCGCCGTTTCTGTCGACGCGGACGAAGTTCGGGCAGGCGAAGTTGATCGGCAGCACGCTGTGCTCGACGATCGCGGTCGGCCCCGCTGCTTCGAGTGCGGCAAGCGTCTCGGCCGGCAGGCGCAGATCGGCGCTGGCCGAATCCGGGCCGGAGACGTCGATGCGCGGCTGATGCGCCGTCGCCTCGGTGCCCATGCCGAAATCGAGCTGCCAGGCCAGCGTCTGGTAGATGCTGGCGAGGATGCGCCGCCCGCCGGAGGAGCCCATCGCCTGGCGCGGCCAGCCGCCATCCTTCGGCGTGACCACGACCGGGCACATGTTACAGAGCGGGCGGGCACCCGGCGCGATCGCATTGGCGCTGCCGGGGCGCGGATCGAACCACATCATGCCGTTGTTCATCAGCACGCCGGTCGCGGGCAGCACGACGCGGCTGCCCATCGAGGAGAGCAGCGTCGTGGTGACCGTGACGAGATTGCCCTCGCCATCGACCACGGTGAGATGGGTGGTGCAGGTGTCGCCCGGTTCCTTGGCCGCAACCGCGGCGCCGAGGCCGGCCAGCCTCTCCCGATAGGCCTGGCGCATCACGCTGGAGAGCTGCGCGAACCAGGCGGCGGAGGGGCCGTCGCCCTCGATCGGGGCATCGGCCATCCCGGCGACGACGCGTTTCAGCGTCGGCGCGGCGGTGAGGCCGCCGGCGGTGTGGAGGAGGTGAGTGCCGCGCCAGTCGATGGTCGGCGCCTCCCGCAATCCGGCCTTGCAGCCGGCCAGATCCTGGGCATCGACGACGCCGCCGGCCGCAGCGATATCCGCCACGAGCTGGTTCGCGACATCGCCGCGGTAGAAATCGTCCAGCCCCGCCTGCGCCAGCCGTTCGATCGTGTCGCCGAGCTTGCCCAGCTTCATGAAGCCCGGAATGCCCTGATAGGGCGGCACCGGCGGCAAGCCGCCCGGCAGATAGATGCGGGCGCTTTCCTCGTAGAGCCTGAGTACCGAAGCCGAGGAGGCGATCTTCAGCGTCGTGTACCAGTCGGCCGGCAGGCCGCGTCGGGCGAGCGCGATGGCCGGCGCGAGAATGTCGGCGAGCGGGAGCTTCGAGCCGAAGGTCTCCTTGAGCTTGGCATAACCGGCGACGGAGGAGGGCGTGACGAAGGAGAGGGGGCCGTGGATGTTGCGGTCGCCCACCACCTCCGGCCAGGTGAAGAGGTCCTTCTTCATCTCGCCGGTCAGGGGGTAATCGGCAGGATCGGCGCGGCGCGGTGCGACCGGCCCGAAATCGACGACCTGCGCGCGGGCCTCGCCCGCCTTGAGCACGACGGCGAAGCCGATGCCGCCGAGCCCGCTGTTCCAGGGTTCGACAGCCGCAAGCGCGAAGCAGGCGGCGACGGCGGCGTCGGCCGCATTGCCGCCCTGTTCGAGGATCACTGCTCCGGCCTCCGCCGCCTCGCGGCTCTGCGAGACGACGATGCCATGCCTGCCGCGCGCGGCAGGTTTGGTCAGAGCCCAATTCTGGCTGCGATAGGGAAGGGCGGCAGCGGCCATGCGGAAACCTCGAAGCGTTGGCGAGGCGGCCATACTGCATGCCGGTCGCCACGACGTCGAATGCGTCGTGGCGGATTGCGAGTCGCGCCCGGCGCAGGGCGCGGCAGGATCAGAACACGTTGGGGTAGATGTAGCGGGTGATCACGCTCTGGATGAAATAGATGATCAGCAGCAGGATGATCGGCGAGATGTCGAGCCCGCCGAGATTGGGCAGGCGCTCGCGAATCGGCCGCAATACGGGTTCGGTGATGCGGTAGAGCATGTCCCAGACCGTGGAGACGAACTGGTTGCGGGTGTTGATGACGTTGAAGGCGATCAGCCAGCTGAGCACTGCCGAGGCGATCAGAACCCAGATATAGAGGTTCAGCGCGATCATGATCACGTCGAGAACGGCACGCATCGGGCTTCCTTTTAGGCCTGTCTGGAAAGGTGACGCGGAATATCCCGGCTCGCGCCAAATCAGATGGCGGAAGTGATTGACATCCACGCGACGCACAGCCTAGAAGGCCAGCGCCTTGGGGCTGTAGCTCAGATGGGAGAGCGCTGCAATCGCACTGCAGAGGTCAGGGGTTCGAATCCCCTCAGCTCCACCAAGGCTTAAGTCATTGAGAATGTTAACCTTTTAGCTCTCAATCATGTTTCTGAAACTCGGTGATTCCCGCTGCTTGGCCCCGCACTGGCGCCACTGAGGGAAATCATGGCTCCATCCGCAAGCATCGCGACAAGGTCCAAGTCCGAATCCCCGTAGAGATTCGTGCCCGTTACCCGGTCATCCGCTACCTATGCCGATGCAAAGGAATGGGGATCCTGGGTCCCCCCAGCCATTATGCAGGTGCACGTTGCAGAACCTCTGTTGGAGCAGCGTTGGTGCAAGCTCGGCGCCCATGCGGCGCAGGTGGCCCGGATATGGCGAGGCTTCACCGGTGCCGGCGGTCGAGAATTGACGTAAGCGGCGGCTTTCCGGACCGGCCCCGGCTTTGCGTCAGTTCGCGAGAGCCACCCGCTTCGGTACGATCAACGGCTTTCCGGTCAACGGATCGGCGATGACGATGCAGGGGACGTGAAAGACCTCGTCGATGAAGCCGGGCGTCAGAAGATCTTCCGGCAGACCCTGCGCCAGGATCTCTCCCGCGCGCATCACCACCAGCCGGGATGCATAGCGGGCAGCCTGGTTGAGATCGTGCAGCACCGCGACGATCGTCTTCCCGGCACGGTTCAGGGCGGAGCAGAGTTCGAGCACATCGATCTGATGGGAGAGGTCGAGGAATGTCGTGGGCTCGTCCAGCAGCAGGATATCCGCGCCCTGTGCCAGTGCCATCGCGATCCAGACCTTCTGACGCTGGCCTCCGGAGAGGCTTTCGAGCGTGCGCTCGGCGAGCTGGGAAACGCCCGCTGCTTCCATGGCGGCCTCCATGGCGCTCTGGTCGGCAGCGGTCCAGGGTTGAAACAGGCTGCGGTGAGGATGCCGCCCCCGCGCAACGAGATCCGCGACGATGATCCCCTCCGGCGCCTCCGCTCCCTGGGGCAGGACAGCAAGCAGCCGGGCGCGATCGCGTGGGCGATAGTGTGCGATCGGGTGTCCATCGAGCAGGACGCTGCCGCCGGAAGACGGGTGCAGCTGCGCGAGACTTCTCAGCAAGGTCGACTTGCCGCAGGCATTGGGGCCGACGATCACGGTGAAACTGCCGGCCGGCAACGCAATATCGATCCCCTTGAGAACCTCGTGCGGGCCGTGATGTGCGCGCAGGGCCTGTGCTTCCAGCCTTGATTTGGTGCTCATCGGAGAGGCTCCCTGCGGCGGACCCAGGAGCCGAACAGCAAAATGAGATAGGCTCCGCCCAGACAGGCCGTCACGGCGCCGACGGGCAGCGCGCGCGGCGCCAGCGCGATGCGCGCGACTGCATCGCTGGCCAGCAGGAAAACCGCGCCGAACAGAGCGGAGGTCGCCAGCGGCAAACCGGCCGAGCCCGTGAGCTTGCGCGCCGCCTGCGGCGCGATGAGCGCGACGAATCCGATCGGCCCGGCGATGAAGGTCGCCGTCGCTGTCAGGCCAAGCCCTATGAGGCCGAGCCGGAGCCGGGTGCTGCCGGCGGGAACGCCGAGGGATTGCGCCTTGTCGTCTCCGAGTTCGAGAGCCTGCACGGAGCGGGCGCAGGCTAGGCCAAGAGGGAGCAGCAGGCCGAGCATCCCCGCGCCGATCGCCAGCCGCTGCATATCGACCCCGGCGAGCGCTCCCTGCTTCCAGTTCGCGGCGACCAGCGCGATATCGAGGGGCGCGACGAAGATCATCCAGTCGCCGAAGGCCGAGAAGGCGGCGCCGACCGCGATGCCGACGAGGATCAGCCGGGCGCGATCGGCGCGCAATCCCCCGGCCGCGAGATAGACCAGCAGGCCCGCGCCCAGCCCGCCGCCGAAGGCCGCCAGCGCGACCAGGGCGGGCGCAAGGCCGGCGAGAAGCGCCAGCAGGGCGCCTCCGAACGCGCCGGCGTCGAAGCCGATGATGTCGGGGCTCCCCAGCGGATTGCGCAGCAGCGTCTGGAACAAGGCGCCCGATAGGCCCAGCGCGGCGCCGGCGGCGAGTGCCGCGCCGATACGAGGCAGGCGCCATTCGATGAGCAATTGCAGGGCAGGGCTCTCATGGCCCGCAAGCGCTTGAAACACCTGTACCGGTGTGAGCCTGACCGTGCCCAGAGTCAGGCAAGCCAGCACGAGCGCCAACCCGCCGAGCCCCAGCGCAACATGGCACAAGGCCGTGCGGCTCATCGCGCCGTTCAGGATTGTTCCGCGCTGTACGGCGAAGCCTTTCATGCGTCGGCACTCCTGCGGCGGGCGAGCAGGATCAGAATGGGGGCGCCGAGGAGCCCGGCCACGATGCCAACCGGCACCTCGGCGGGCGGCGTCGCGATGCGGCCGAGCGTGTCGGCGATCACGACGAGGGCGGCGCCGATGATGCCGGAGAGGGGCAGATGCGCCGCCGCGCCGATGCCGCCGAGGCGGCGGGCGACATGCGGGCTGGCGAGGCCGATGAAAGCGATAGGGCCGGCCGCTGCGACGGCGCTGCCGGCGAGCAGGACGACGGCGATGAGCGAGCCAAGTCGCACCGGCCGGACCGCGACGCCGAGCGAGGCCGCGCGGTCGTCTCCAAGCGCGAGAAGGTCGAGGCGGGGGGCCAGCGCGAGCGCCAGCAGCGTTCCGACAAGCCACGCCAGCGTCACGCTTGGAAGGACGGCGTCGATGGCTCCCGACAGCGCGCCGATACGCCAGTTCCTGACCAGATCGAAGCGCTCGGGATCTGACAACGCGACCGCCTGGCCGATGCCGATGCACAGCGCCGTGACCGCGACGCCGGCAAGGGTGAGACGGATCGGGTTCGAGCTGCTGCGGGCGCCCGCGAGTGCCTGGACCGCGAGCACCGCACTGAGGGCGCCGCAGGCGGCAAGCCAGGTCGCAGCCTGCGGGCCGGCGAGGCCGATAAGATCGGTGCCCAGGATCAGCGCGAGGCTCGCTCCCGCATTGATCCCGAGCAGGCCCGGATCGCCCAGCGGGTTTCGCGTCGCGAGCTGGATGACCGCGCCGGCAAGCCCGAGCGCCGCGCCGACCATCGCCCCGAGCAGGACACGCGGCAGACGCAGCCCCAGCACGATCTCGGCGGCTTCGTTGCCGCGGCCTTCATGCAAGATGGCGAGCCATTCGCCGGCCGCGATCGGACGCGCGCCCAGCGTCAATGCGATCAGCGAGGCAGCAAGCAGCACCAATGCGCCGATGACGATAGCCAATGGGGTCCGTGTCACGAGGCCATCCGGGTCAGCAACGCATCCCAGGCGCCTGCGAGATGGTGCGCGGTGTAGACCGACCCGAAGATGCTGTTGCCCTGGGTGACATGCACCCGTCCTGCCCGCACCGCCGGCAGTCGTTGCCAGAGCGGCTCGCGGGCGAGCGCCAGCGGGGCGTGATCCCCGAGATCGATCAGCAGGACGCCGTCGACCTGCCCGAGGACATTCCCAAGGGATTCGAGCGCGACCTCGCCATAAGGGCCGAGCCGCCCGGCTTCCACGGCACGGCCGCCGAGATCGGCAAGGACCTGGGCCGGCATCACGAAGCCGTAGCCCGTGCCGTCGCTGCGCACCATCAGCCGCCGCTTGAGCGGGTCGTAGGTCGCTGCCGCGAGCAGGCTCCGCCGTAGCACGCCGTTATGGTGCTGGCGCAGCCCGGCAATCTGCTCGGCATAGGCCGTGATCGTGCGTTCGGCGGCTTCGGTGCGCTGGAGCCAGCCGGCCAGGCTATCGAGATTGCCACGCCAGTGCGTGCGATGGTTGCTCGGCAGGGCCGGCGCGATCCGGCTCAGCCGGGCGAGGGGCCACCACTCCGAGTGAGCGGAGGTGTCCGGGCAGAGGATCAGGTCTGGCTCCAGCATCAGGATCTGTTCGAGATCGGGAGGTGCCGCCAGGAACGGCACCGAGGACGGTACGGGCACCCAGGGCCGCGCGCGGCTGTGGCTGTAGCCGATCAGGGGCAGGCCGAGCGCCAGCGCCATCTCCAGGCTGATCCGCGAGTCGATCGCCACCACCCGGCGCGGCTCGGCTGGTACCTCGACGCGGCCGAGCGGCGTCTCGACCACCCGGCGCCCGGACGCGGCAAAGGCGGAGCCGGCCAGAAGGGCCGCCCCGCCTGCCGCGAAGCTGCGTCGGGACAGGAATGTCGCCACGCGTTTGCCTGCCTTCGGCCCTAGAACTCGAACGTCGAGGAGAGCGAGACCATCCGCGCCTCGCTCGGATAGAGCAGGTTGAAGCCCGGATAGGTCGTCCAATAGGCCTTGTTGAACAGGTTGGTGACGTTCGCCTGCAGGATGATCGGCTTGGCGCCGGCCCGCTCGATCTTGTAGCGGGCGCCGATATCGAAGGTCGTCCAGGCCTTCAGCTTCTGCAGGTTGGCGGCATCGGCATAGCTCGAGCCGGTATAGATCATCCGGCCGAAGAGGGTGAGGTTGCGGACGAAGCCCGGGTCCCATTCGAGACCGAGATTGGCCTGCACGCGCGGCGTGCCTTGCGCTTCGTTGCCGTCGAAGGTGCCGTTGGCGGTGCGCACGAGCTTGGAATCGAGGAAGGTGATGCCGCCCAGCGCCCGGACACCCTCGACGATCTCGCCGGCGACGCTCAGCTCTACGCCGCGATAGCGGGTCTCGCCATTGTCGCTGAAGGTGTTGGTGACGGTGTTCGCGATACCGGAAGCCTGTTCCGACTGGAAGACGGCGACCGAGGTCATCAGCCTGCCCCAATCGACCTTGGCACCGGCTTCGTACTGCTTGGTGACGAAGGGCGGCAGGACCTGGCCGGCATTGACGAAGGTGTTGCCGACGACCGAGCCCGCAGTCAGACCCTCGATATAGCTCGCATAAAGCGAAACGTTCTCAAGGGGCTTCACGACGAGACCGATGACCGGCGTCACCGCATCGCTCTTGTTCTTGGAGGAGATCACGCCGGTCTGCAGCGTGTAGTTGTTGATGTCGACGAACTGCTTGCGCACGCCGAGCGTCAGTTGCAGGCGCTTGTCGAAGGCCGAGATTGTGTCCGAGATCGAATAGCTGGTGAAGCTGTTGTCGTTCTGGCGGTAGCGCCGGGCGGCCGGCATCACCGGATTGGGCGAGAAGGTCGGGTTGTAGATATTCGACGGCGTCACCGAGAGTGTCGCCGGCAGGCCGGAGGCGCGCGCCTGATAGAAGCTGTTGGCGGAAATGACGACCTCATGGTCGAGCGGGCCGGTCTGGAAGCGTCCGCGCACGCCCGCTTCGCCCGAATAGCGGTTGATGTCGATCTGATAGCGGGAGCCCGTGCTGGTGAAGTTGCCGTTGCGCCTGAGGCCGGAGCCGGCTTCCACCGCCTGGTCCCAGTCCATATGGCTGACGCCGGCCTTGCCGTAGACGGTGATGTTGGAGGTCACATCGTACTCGGCCTGGACCATGCCGTAGCTGTCCGCGAACTTGCTGTAGTTCCAGGGCGAGACATAGGTCTTGTTCGGCTTGATCGGCCGCGGGACCAGCTCGGTCGCCAATGGCGTCACCGTGTTGTTCATCCGGTCGGTGTTCAGGACCTGATAGCCGGCATCGAGCGAGATGCGGAACGCGTCGCTGCGATAGTCGAGCCCGATCGTGCCGTTGACCAGATTCTGCGACTGCTGGCTGATGGGGGTGCCGCCATCGCGATAGAGCAGGTTGGCGCGCACGCCGAACTGCTTCTGATCGCCGAAGCGGCGGCCGAGATCGAGATGGCCGCCGAGCTGGGAGTTGCTGATCCAGGTCGCGGTGAACCGGGTCAGCGGCTCGTCCGTGGCACGCTTTGGCACGAGGTTGATGACGCCGCCGACGCCGCTTGGCGAGAGGCCGCCGAGGAAGGCGCCGGGGCCCTTCAGGACCTCGACGCGCTCGATGCCGGCCAGCGTCGACTGCGCGTTGGGCGCGATGCCGAACAGGCCGCCGAAGGCGACGGCGGCGTTGCCGACCTGGATGCCGCGGATGACGAAGTAATTGGCATTGCCGACATTGGTCGGCTCGACATTGCGGATCGAGGAATCGTTCTTGACGACATCGGCGACGGATTGGGCGCGCTGATCTTCGATCAGCTTCGACGTGTAGTTCGTGACCGAGAAGGGCGTATCCATCACGGAGCGCTGCCCGAGCACGCCGAGGCCGCCGCCGACCGCGACCTGACCGCCGGCATAGGCCGGGGGCAGCCCGGGCACGCCGCTGCCGACGACCTCGATGGTATCGAGGGCGATCGCGCCTTCGACGGCGCCGCCAGCCGCGACGGGGCGGGCCGGATCGTAAATCTGGACGGTGGTCGCGTTGCTGAAGCGGAAGGCGAGGCCTGTGCCGTTGAGCAGGGCTGCGACGGCCTGTGCCGTGCTCAGCGAGCCCTTCACCGCATTGCCGCGACGCGAGGCGGCGGGCGTCTCGGCGAAGACCACGTCGACGCCGGTGACGCGGACGATATCGTTCATCGCGGCGCGGACGGGTTTCGCCGGAATGTCGAAACTGTGCAGCGTCTGCGCCTGCGCCGTCGCAACGGGAATGGCGAGGCTGGCACCCAGCGAGCTGAGAAATGTCGCTGCGAGGAGAACTTCCTTCGCCGTCAACCGCATCGAACGCATCCACCGACCCTTTTCGTACAGGATGGTGCGAGGCTTTCAGCCTCGCCCTCTATCTCCTTGTCGAACGGGCCGGCCGGTGACCCTCACGCATCGCGTGATTTTTTTGGAGTTGCCGATCCGGCAGTCGCGTCAGGGCGAGACGAAGGTGACCGGCCCGACGGTGGTGACCGAGAAGCCGACCGAGGATTGCAGGGCCGCCAGCGCGGCTGCGCTGTCGCGCAAGGTGACATTGCCGGTGACATGCCGCCTGCCGAGCGTGGAGTCGAGCAGGACGATGCGGCCGCGATGGTGACGCTCGATCCGGGTCAGGACCTGCGCCAGCGGCATATCGTCGAAGATGAAGCGCCCGGCGCGCCAGGCCGTGACCTCCGCGACATCCACGGCCTCGGCCTTGCCGAGCCCATGCCCGCCATATGCGACCCGCTCGCCTGGGTTGAGGACCACGGCCTCGCGCGATTGCGGCAGCTCGACCGAGACGCTACCGCTGGCGAGCGTGACGGTCACGCCTCCCTCATCGTTTGCAGCGACCTCGAAGCTCGTACCGAGCACGCGGGCCTCGCCCTGGCCGGCGCTGACCACGAAAGGCGCTTCGGAGCGCTTGACCTCGAAGAAGGCCGTTCCCCTGAGCAGGCGAACGCGACGCAACCCCGCGGAAAAATCGACGGCGAGCGCGCTGTCCGAATCGAGCTGCGCCGTCGAGCCATCCGCCAGCACGATCATGCGCTGTTCGCCGCGCGTCGTGACCTGATCGGCGCGCCAGTTCTCGAACAGATGCGGCCGGTCGAGCCAGATCCAGCCGAGGCACAGGGCGAGCACGAGGCCGAGCACGGCCCCCGCAGCCGCTCGTCCGCGACCACGCTCGCGGCGTAGCGCCCGGATGCGCTCCAGCGGCGCGGCCAGCGCTTCGCTCTCGGAGGCACCGAGAACGGCGGACAGCGTGCCCATGTCGGACCAGAGTGCCGCGACCTTGTCATAGTGACGGGCATGATCGCTCGAAGCCGCCAGCCAGGCCTCGAAATCACCGCGATCCGCAGGCGAGGGGCGGCCGTTCATGCGGGTGAACCACGCGATCGCCTGCTTTTCCAGCAGGAGCTCATCGGTTCGGTGGCTGTTGTCGGTGTCCATGGCGCCTGAGTTACGGCTTGGGCCTGGAGATTGTGCGCTTGGCGTTATCGCAATGTGTCCCGGCATGCCAGCAGGGCACGGGCGATCTCGCGCTCGACCGTGCTGTAGGAGAGGCCGAACGCGGCTGCGATCTCGTCGTAGCTGCAGGCATGCACGCGGTTCAGCAGGAAGATCTGGCGCGTGCGTTCGGGCAAGGCCGCGACGGTCCGCACCACCCGCTCCAGGTCCTGCCGGGCTGCCGCGACCTGATCGGGTAGCGCGACCGGGGCTGCGTACTGTTCCTCGGTGATGCGCAGCGGCAGGCTGGCGCGCCGGCGTTCGGCACGCTGATGGCTGATCGCGGCATAGTCGATCGCGCGGCTCAGGTAGGATGCCTGGCAGCCGATATGGTCCCGGGCGCGCGACCAGAAGGCGACGAAGACGTCCTGCACGACGTCGGCGGCGTTGGCGACGCCGACGCGACGCGCAGCCCGCCGTTCCAGCCGGCGATGTTCCCGCGCGTAGAGTGTGCCGACATCGTCGAGGCTGCTCGACATGGTTCCGCTGGCTCCGGATATCCCAAGGCCCAACGCCATAGCAGCCGCATTCCGACCGCTCAATCGCGATGTTTTAGAAATACTCTAAGTAAATCAAAGACTAAGGCTGTTGCCTCGACGCCGTTCGCGTGAAACAAGCGCGGCGCTAGACGAGGTCGATCGGCACGATGGAAGCCAGCCCCAACCCGTTTCATGAAGCCGCCGTCGTGAGGCGCCGCTATCTCACGCCCGGAATGATCCGGCTGACACTCGGCGGAGGCGGCATCGCCGGCTTCCGCTCGACCGGGATCGCCGACGAATATATCCGCCTGTTCTTCCCCGATCCCGACACAGGCGAACTCGTCCTGCCGGAGATCGGCGCGGACGGGCGCTGGACATTTCCCGAGGATCGCCACCGCGTCCGCTATTCGACCTATACGGTGCGCCGCCACGATGCCGCTTCCTGCGAGCTCGACATCGACATGGTCGTTCATGCCGGTGGCCGCGCCAGCGACTGGGCCTGCGCCACCAGCGAGGGCGACCGGGTCGTCATCAACAATCCGCGCGGGCTCTACAAGCCGCCGGCGGATTGCCGCCGGCAGATCCTCCTCGGCGACGCGACCGGCCTTCCGGCCATCGCCCGCATTCTCGAGAACGCGCCTCCCGACATGGAAAGCCGTGTCGTCATCGAGGTTCGCGACGCAGGCGAGCAGCAGCCCTTGCCGGAGCATCCCGGAGCGGATGTCACCTGGCTCACCGGCAGCGGGAACGGGGTCGGCGAAAGCCGGCTGGGCTCGCTCCTGGCCGACATGCCCATTGGGGCGGATCCCGGCTACCTCTGGGTAGCCGCGGAGCGTGCGGCCGTGCGTTCCCTCCGGGCTCAAGCGGATGCGCTGGGCTGTTTCGCCGATGATGGAAGGAAGCTCGTGGCCTATTGGGGGGCGCGGTCGTGATGCCTTTGCCCCGTTCGGCGCAGCCGCTCGATGTCTTTCCGGGCGATCACGGTCCTGACGTCCGGTTCGAAGGGTGGCAGGTGTGCCAGGCCCTTCGCTCTGAAGCGCCCAAGGGCGGCGGGCGCTTGCGCGCGTCATGGACCGGCTCAGCGCCGGCTGAGCCGACGCGGTCGCCAACCCTACGGCAGGAGCAAGAGCGAGCCGCCAGTTTCGCTCGCATGCCTACCGGGGATCGATAGGCCCAATCGGCAAGGCCAATTCACGCTCGATCCAAGCCGCCAACCGGAAGAGGTCAGCCTCCCGCCGGGCGTGCGACAGGATCTGGACGCCGACCGGCAGGCCTTCCCGCGAGAAACCGATGGGAATGGCGATGGCTGGCAAGCCTGTGAGCGACCAGATCGCGGTGATCGAGATCCAGTCGAGATAGTCCTGCATCGGCTGCCCCGCGACCGTCTCGGGGAATAATGTTTCGACGGAAAAGGGCATGACCTGGGTTGCCGGGCAGATCAGGAAATCGTGCTCGTCGAGGACATCCACAGTCCGACGGTACAGTTCGCTTCGGATCCGATTGGCGGAGACGATGGCATGGCCCGGCTGGTCGCGACCACGCAGGAGATCGGCGAGGACAGGTGCCGGAAACGCGTGGCGGTGCGTCTCGAAGAGAGGCTCGAACGTCGCGTAGAACCCCTCGCCGCGCAGCACGCGGAATGCGTCCATCGCCCCGGCAACATCCGGCGAGTTGTGAGCGACTGCGACGCCTGCCCGGTTCAGCATCTCAGCGAGCCGATCGAGGGCAGACCGGATCGGCTCTTCGATCGGCAGCATGCCAAGATCTGCCGAGACTGCGACCCGCGCGGGCTTGCGCGGCGTCAGTGCTGCTTCGAGGAACGGCGGTTCGCTGGTTGGCGCGGTCAGGATATCCCCGGAATCATAGCCGGTCATCGCATCGAAGAAGAGGGCGAGGTCCACAACGTCGCGCGCCATTGGCCCCTCCACGGCAATCGTGTCGAACGGATCGGCCAATCGCTTGCGCGGCACCCGGCCCGGCGTCGGCCGCAGGCCCGTCACATTGCAGAATGCTGCGGGAATGCGCAGGCTGCCGCCATAGTCGTTGCCGTGGGCGAGCCAGGCCTCGCCGGTCGCAAGCGCGACTGCTGCGCCGCCGGAGGAGCCGCCACAGGTCAGGCGCCTATCATAAGGGTTCCGTGTCGCGCCATGGACGCTATTGGTGGTCTGTGCACCGCCGAGTTCGGACAGGTTCGACTTGCCGAGCGTGATCGCACCGTTTGCTTCCATCAGCGCCACGGTCCGGTCGGACTCGGTCGATATGCGATCACGGAAGATCGAGGTCCCTCCGGTATTGCGGACTCCTTCGACGTCGCTGTTATCCTTGACGACGATGGGAAGCCCGCCGAGGAGGCTTGAGCGCCCGGCTCGACGCGCGACATCGGCTGCGCGAGCCTGCTCCCGCGCCCGGTCCAGGCAGAGCGTCGGCACGGCATTCATCTGCGGCTCGACAACGGCAAGGCGCGCCGCGGCCGCCTCGACCAGCTCGACGGAACTGATCTCCCCGGCCGCGAGGAGATCGCGGGCGGCAAGTGCGCTGAGCTTCGTCAATTCAGTCGACATGGGCAGGCTTTCCGGAGGCAGGTGCACCGCATGAGCGGCGAATGACGAGGCGTGGCGCCATCACCGTGGTCGTGCCCGGGCCATTCAGCGTGCCGGCAAGCCGCCGGATCAGGAGCTCGAGCGCGGCTTCGCCCATGGCGCGGACGGGCTGGGCAATGGCGCTGAGCCGGGGCGAGACCGCATCGGCCCAGGGAAGGTCATCGATGCCGATGACGGAAACATCCTGCGGCGAGGAAAGACCGCGGTCCGCCAGCGCCTTTATGACCCCGATCGTCATCAGGTTATTGGTGGCGAAGACGGCGCTCGGCGGCTCCGCCAGCGCCATGAGCTCGGCCATTGCCTGCTCGGCAGGCTGCTTGCGGAACCCTGCATCGCGGACGAGAGCCGGATCGAAGGAAAGGCCTGCCGCCAACAAGGCTTCGCGATAGCCGGCGAGGCGCTCCGCAGCCGTGCGGAACACTTCAGGCCCGTTGACGAGGCCGATCCGCCTGTGGCCGCAGGCGATCAGATGCTGCGTCGCCTCGAAGCCCGCGCACCGGTTGTCGAGGACGACCGCGTCGTAGCCTAGCCCTTCCATCGCCCGGTCGACGAGCACGACCGGGACCTCGAGCTGCGCCAGCAGCGAGGCTCTGTTCATCGAGACGGCTCCGGTCGGCGCCAGGATGAGCCCGTCGATCCGTTGCGTGCGAAGCATGCGCAGATGCGCCTCCTCGCGCTCGCTGCGCTCGTTCGAATTGCACAGCAGCACCAGATAGCCGCAGGCAGCGGCGGCATCCTCCACCGCCTCGAACAGATCGGAGAAGAACGGATTGGTGATGTCGCCGACGACGAGACCAATCAGCCCGCTCGATCGCTTGCGCAGCGAGCGCGCGCCTGCATGGGGCGTGTAGCTCAGCTTCTCCATGGCGGCACGTACCCGCGCCGAGAGCTCGGGGCTGACGCGATCTGCACTATTGAGCACGTTCGATACGGTAGCCACCGACACATCGGCGAGCCGCGCCACATCCCGAATCGTCGCCATTCAATCCCCAATGAAACGGTTCAAACCTGCTTTCAGATTTGCGGATCGAAATGCATTTCGCAAGCGAAAAACCTCAATTAAACGCCTCTTGCGGGGAAGCTTGCTCTGTGAGAGCTTGATTGAAACGTTACAAAAATTATGAGGAGCCGGATCGTGGGGGAGCGATTGTCCGTAACAGAAGGCTCGGCGGGGCCATGATGTCCTATGTCCTGCGCCGGATCGCCGCGACCGTTCCTGTCCTCGCCTTCGTCGGCCTCTTCGTCTTCTTCCTGCTGCGGTTGACGCCGGGCGATCCGGCGATCCTCATCGCCGGCGATCAGGCCACGACCCAGCAGATCGCTTCGATCAGAGCCCAGCTCGGCCTCGACAAGCCGCTGACAGAACAGCTCCTCGCCTGGGCGACCCAGCTTGCGCAGGGCAATCTCGGCCGCTCCGTCTTCTCCGACATGGCAGTTACACGGCTGATCGGGATGCGGATCGAGCCGACGGCAATGCTGACGCTCGTTGCGATCCTGATGGCACTAGCGATCGCGCTTCCGCTCGGGATTCTGAGCGCGCTCAAGGCCGGCAGCCGGACGGACCGGGCGGTCATGGCCTTCGCGATGGTCGGCTTCTCCTCGCCGGTCTTCGTCGTCGCTTTCCTGCTGGTCTATGTCTTCGCGCTGTCGCTCGGCTGGTTCCCGACGCAGGGCTATGTGCCGCTGTCGCAAGGGCTGCTGCCCTGCCTGAACAGCCTTGTCCTGCCGGGGCTGGCGCTCGCCATGCTCTATGCGGCGCTACTCGCTCGCGTCATGCGCGCGAGCCTGCTCGAGGTGCTGTCGGAGGACTATGTTCGTACCGCCCATGCCAAGGGCATGAAGCCCCGCCGCGTCGTGCTGCGCCATGCCTTGAAGAACGCCGCGATCCCGGTCGTGACCGTCGTCGGCGTGGGCATCGCCGCCTTGCTCGGCGGCGTGGTGGTGACCGAGACCGTGTTCAACATCCCGGGCCTGGGAAGATTGACGACAGATGCCATCCTGCGGCGGGACTATCCCGTGGTGCAGGGTCTCATCCTCGTCTTCTCGCTGGTCTACGTTACCGTCAACCTGCTGGTCGATCTAAGCTACGTGCTGTTCGATCCGCGCATCCGCTATTGAGGGCGCCGTGACGATGACCGTGACGGGCACCGTCGTGCGGAAGGCACCTGGCCACTTTCAGAACCTCGGCGGCTTCCTGCGCACCAATCCCACGATCCTGATCGGCCTCGCGGTTCTGGCGGCCTTCACCTGCGTCGCGCTGATCGCGCCTTATATCCTGCCCGATCCGGTCCGCGTGAATCCGATCCAGCGTTTGCGACTCCCCGGCGCCGATCATTGGTTCGGCACCGACCAACTCGGCCGCTCCACCCTGTCGCGCACGCTGAACGGCACCCGTATATCGTTGACGATCGGCGCGTTCGTCACCGTGCTGACGGTGACCCTGGGCCTCTTGATCGGGCTTGTCGCAGGCTTCGTCCGATGGCTGGACGGGATCTTGATGCGGATCATGGACGGCCTCATGGCCATCCCCGGCATCCTCCTGGCCATCGCGCTGATGTCGCTGTTCGGATCCAGCGTCCAGAACGTGGTGATCGCGATCAGCATCGCCGAAATCCCGCGGATGGCCCGCGTCATCCGCTCCTCCGTGCTGGTGTTGCGCGAGCAGACCTATGTCGAGGCCGCGATCACCAACGGCACGGGCCTGCCGCGCATGCTGTTGCGGCATATCCTGCCCAATGCGGCTGCGCCCGTGATCGTGCAGGCGACCTATGTCTTCGCCTCGGCGATGATCGTGGAGTCGGTCCTGTCCTTCCTTGGCGCCGGCACGCCGCCGACGATCCCGAGCTGGGGCAACATGCTGGCCGAGGCACGCCCCTTCATGCAGCGCGCGCCCTGGATGATCGCCTTTCCGGGGGTGGCTCTGGCGCTGCTCGTTTTGACCGTCAACGTTCTCGGCGACGCCCTGCGCGACGCCATCGATCCTCGCCTCGCCCGCAAACTCAGGGTTTGAGGCCGGCCATAAGAACAAGAAACCGGGACAATCCATTGGGAGGAAAGCGATGAAAAGCCTGACGAGACGAATGGCGTTGGCCGGCGGCCTCGCCCTGTCACTGGCGGCACTGCCTGCTGCCGCGCAGACCGTATTGAAAGTGCGCCCTTTCGGTGATCTGCGCACGCTCGATCCGATGACGACCTCGGACTACATGGTCCGCAACCACGCCTACATGGTCTACGACACGCTCTTCGCACAGGACGCCAAGGGCCTGATCAAGCCGCAGATGGTGGAGAACTTCACGACCTCCCCCGACGGCCTGACCTGGACCTTCGTTCTCCGCGACGGATTGAAATTCCATGACAACACATCGGTCACGAGCACCGACGTCGTCGCCTCGCTGAAACGCTGGGGAGAGCGCGACGGTCTCGGCCAGCAGCTCATGGCGCATACCGCCTCGCTGACGGCGACCGATCCCAAGACGGTCACGCTCGTGCTCAAGGATCGCTGGGGCCTCGTGCTCGACGCACTCGGCAAACCAAGCTCGATGCTGCCGGTGATCATGCCGGCGCGCATCGCCGCCACGCCCTCGAACCAGAACATTACCGACGCGACCGGCTCCGGCCCCTTCATGCTGGTCAAGGAGCAGTGGTCCCCGGGTTCGAAGATCGTCTACGCCAAGGCGCCGACCTATCAGCCGCGAAAGGAAGCGCCGGACGGGCTCTCCGGCGGCAAGGTAGCAAATGTCGACCGCGTCGAATGGCAGATCATGCCCGATGCCCAGACCGCTTTGAACGCGCTGCAGGCGGGTGAAATCGACATCTTCGAGGAGATGCCGCCGGACATGATCCCGCTCGTGAAGGGTAACGCGAAGATCACCGTCTCGAAGCTCGCAGCGCTGCAGGGCGTCTTCCGGATGAACCAGTCGCAGCCGCCCTTCAACAACCCCAAGCTGCGCCAGGCGATCCTGCGTCTCGTCGACCAGGAGCTGGCGGTCCGCGCCTATGTCGACGACAAGGCGCTCTACACCGTTTGCCCGTCCTTCTACATGTGCGACTCGCCCTATTTCACCGATGCGGCCTGGCCAAAGCCGGATGTGGCGGCAGCCAAGAAGCTGATCGCTGAAAGCGGCTACAAGGGCGAGAAGATCGTCGTGCTCGATGCCACGGAGACCGCGCTCAGCCCGCAAACCCTCGTCGTCTCGCAGCTGATGCGTGATGCTGGTCTCAACGTCGACTATCAGGCGATGGATTGGGGCACGCTGTCGAGCCGGCGCACCAGCAAGAACCCGGTCGACCAGGGCGGCTGGTCAACCTTCGCTTCCGGTCCCGCCGCGCCCGACATGACCGAGCCCGTCGGCCATCTGGCCCTGCGCTCCAACTGCGAGAATTCGTGGTTCGGCTGGCCCTGCGACGAGGCCATCGAGAAGCTGCGCGCCGAGTTCACGATGGCGCCTGACCTCGACACCCGCAAGGCGATCGCCCGCAAGATCCAGGAGCGCGCCGTCGAGACGGTGCCCTATGTTCCCGTCGGCCAATTCTGGCTCGTGCGCGGTCAGCAGGCCAGCCTCCAGGGCCTGCTCTCCCCTGGCGTCCCGGTCTACTGGAACGTCTCGAAGAACCATTGACGCTGACATCGACACCGCGCTTCCCCGGAGCCAACACCTGACCCTCAAGCGTGCGGCGCAGGCATTGGCATAAGGGAAGCGCGGTGCGTCGCGAACGGGTCCCGCTCGGGTTCTGCTTCTGCAGCCGCTTCCGAAGAGAACCCTCTCTTGCGGAGAAGGCCCGGGAAGCCAAGCCACTACGATCTGCCGGCTCGGTCGTCGAAAGCATCGCGTGTCCCGTGAACAACATCGAGAAACGCCTTGATGATCCGGCTCGACTCGCGCTGCTTCAGCACGACGACATGGGCATAGGTGTAAACCTCGGCCCCCTCGATCCGGACCAGCTTGAGGTTCTCATCCGGCACGAATTCGGCATCGGAGACATAGCTGATGCCGAGGCCATGGATCACCGCCTCGCGAATGGCCTCGCGGCTGCCGATCTCCATCACCAGGCGCGGCTTCGTTCCGGTCCTGGCCAGCGCATTCTCGAAAGCGCGCCGCGTGGTTGAGCCCTGCTCGCGCACGATCATCGGCTCGCCTTCCAGCTCCGCCAGCCGGATGCTGTCGCGTGCGGCGAAGCGGTGGTCGCGCCGCACGAACACCGCGACCGGATGGCGCCTGTAAGGGATGGTCAGCAACCGGTCATCCTCGTCGATATAGGCGAGCACGGCGACGTCGCACCGGTAGCTGGCGAGATCGTCTAGGACTTCAGCGGAGTTTCCGAGCTTCACGGCGAGCTCGATCTCCGGATAGGCCTGGTTGAAGGCGGCCAGCATTTCCGTGACGTGGAATGGCCCCACGGCGCTGATCGACAAGCGGCCGGTGCGCAATTCCCGCGTTTCCGACAGGAAGGCGAGCACCTCGGCTTCCTCGGCAAAGAGACGGGTGGTGATGGCGAGAAGCTGGCGCCCGGTGTCGCTGAGCTCGCGTCGTCGGCCGCGCTTGACGAAGAGCTCGACGCCGAACTCCTCCTCCAGCGCACCGACCTGTGCCGTCAGGGTCGGCTGACTGATGTTGAAGGCGTCGGCGGCGGCGTTGAAGCCGCCAGAGCCGGCCACGAGATGGAACGATCTGATCTGGGTATAACGCATAGCAAAAATCTATCTAATCAGATCAAAAAATCAATTTGTTATAGTATGCAGCTTCAGTGAGCATCCTCGCAACAGGCCGGCAAGGCGCATTGCGAGGATGAACCGCATGAACTGGGCGTATTGGAATCCCGTCAGGATTCGCTTCGGGGCCGGCCTGCTCGACGAGGTCGCGGGATTGATCGGCAACCGCCGCTGGGCGCTCGTCACCTATGACCAGCCGATCTTCCGCGAACTCTCCGCCCGGTTGACCGCTGTCGCCGGGGCACCGGTCGTGTCGATCACCAATATCGAGACCAATCCGGACTGCGCCGATCTCGCCTTGTCCTGCCGCCAGTTCGGCGCGGCCGAGCCGGCCGAAGTCATCGTCGCGCTCGGCGGCGGCTCGATGATCGATGCCGCCAAGGTGCTGGCGGCCAGCGGGGGCGATTTCGAGAATGTGCGCCGCCATCTCGTCGAGAAGAAGCCGCTGGATGAGGCCGCGATCATCCCGATCATCGCGGTGCCGACCACGGCCGGCACCGGCAGCGAAGTCACCTCCTGGGCCACGGTCTGGGACGCCGCCAATGGCAGCAAATACTCGCTCGCCCACCCACGGCTCTATCCGGAGACTTCGGTGCTCGACCCCGCGCTGACGGTCGGCGCGCCGCGCGGCCTCACGCTGGCGACCGGGCTCGACGCCCTGTCCCATGCGCTGGAAAGCATCTGGAACGTCAACGGCAATCCGGTCTCGGCGAACTATGCGGTCGAGGCTGCCAAAGAGATCATCGACACCTTGCCCCGCCTGCTGGAGCGCCTCGACGATGTCGAGCTCCGCGCCCGGCAGATGCGGGCCAGCCTGCTCGCCGGCATGGCCTTCTCCAACACCAAGACCGCGCTCGCCCATAACATCTCCTACGACATCACGCTGAAGAGCGGCACGATCCACGGCATCGCCTGCTCCTTCTCGCTGCCGATCGTGATGCGCTGGGCGATGGGCGCGCAGCCGCAATGCGATGCGGCGCTGCGGCGCGTCTTCGGCCCCGATCTCGAAGCAGGAGCGGAACGCCTCGGCGCCTTCCTGCGCAATCTCGGCGTCTCGACCGACCCCACCGCCTACGGCGTCTCAGGCGTCGAGTGGAACCGTCTCGTCGGCAAGGCGCTCGAAGGCGAACGCGGCCGCAACTTCATTGGAAGGCAGGCGGCCATGGCCGCCTGAGATCAAGCAACGGGCAACGACGCCCGCAACGGTTCCGCCGGCAGATCACAACGATCGCCGGATCATCTTGGGAGGATGACATGACCATCACGCGTCGGACGATTCTGAAGAACTCACTGGCTGCGGGAACGGTGCTGGCGATGCCGGCTCTGGTCCAGGCCCAGCCCAAACAGATCCGCGTCGGGCTGATCCCGTCCGAGGATTCGCGGGCGATGCTGGAATCGAGCCAGCAGCTCCTCGATGCGCTGGAGAAGAATCTCGGCATCAAGGTCCAGGGCTTCGTCGCCTCGGATTATAACGGCGTGATCGAGGCGATGCGCTCGAGCCATGTCGATGTCGCCTATCTCGGCCCGTTCTCCTATGTGCTCGGCACGACGGTGGCGCCGATCGAGGCCTTCGCGACGGCGGAGACGGCCAAGTCGAGCCGCAGCTTCTATCGCAGCCAGATCATCGCGCGGAAGGATAGCGGTATCCGCGATTGGAAGGACCTGAAAGGGCGCACCTTCGCGTTCGTCGACCCGTCTTCGACCTCGGGCCACCTCTTCCCGAAGGCCGGGCTGATAAAGCTCGGCTTCGACCCGGAGAAGGATTTCGGTCGCGTCCTGTTCACCGGCTCGCATGACGCCAACGCGCTCGCGGTCGCCAACAAGCGCGTCGACGCCGCGACGATCGCCGACCGCATCTTCGATGCCGCCGTGCAGAAGAAGCTGGTCGACCGGGCCGACATCCACGTCGTCTGGGAGTCGGATCCGATCCCGGAATCGCCGACCTGCTGGCGCAAGAACCTGCCCGATGACCTGAAGAAGCAGATCAAGTCGGCCTTCCTGAACATCCGGGACATCACCTGGGCCGACCAGGGCAAGCTCAACCGCTTCGTCGAGACCAACGACCAAGCCTACGACATCATCCGCGAGACGGCGAAGGTGCTGAATCTCGATCTGACCAAGATGAAGTAGTCGCGACACGCGACCGGCGGAGGAAGCGACATGATCACGATCGAAGGCCTGAAGAAATCCTATGCCGGTCGCCCTGTCCTGCAGGGCATCGACCTCAGCGTCAAAGCCGGCGAGTTCCTCGTGGTGCTCGGCCCCAGCGGTGCCGGCAAGTCGACGCTGCTGCGCTGCATCAACGGGCTGGCCCAGCCCGATGCCGGCCGCACCGTCATCGACGGCACCGTGTTCGACACGAAACGCGCGGCCGCCGGAAAGCGGCCGGTCGCGATGATCTTCCAGCACCACAACCTGGTGAAGCGCCTTTCGGTGCTGAAGAACGTGCTCGTCGGCCGGATGGCCGGCCTGTCCTCCTTCCTGAGCATGCTGCAGCTCTTCCCGCGGCAGGACGTCGCCATCGCCATGGACTGCCTGGCGCGGGTCGAGCTTGCCCACAAGGCGAATTCGCGCGGCGACCAGCTCTCGGGCGGCGAGCAGCAGCGCGTCGGCATTGCCCGCGCGCTGGCGCAGCAGCCGGCAGTGATCCTCTGCGACGAGCCGGTGGCGAGCCTCGATCCCAAGACCTCGCGCGTCGTGCTCGGCTACCTCAAGGCGATCTGCAAGGCGGAGGGGATCGCGGTGATCTGCAACCTCCACCAGGTCGATTACGCCGTCGAATTCGGCGAGCGCATCGTCGGCCTGAGCGGCGGCCGGGTCGTCTTCGACGATACGCCCGATCACCTGACCTCCGAGATCGTCCACCAGATCTATCCAGGTCTCGAGGACCCCGGCATCAGCCGCGTGCTCAAGCCCCGGCCAGTGAGCCAGCCCGTGCTGGCACCGCTGATCGCCCCTGCAATCGCCTGACGGGAGGAAGAGCCATGTCCTTCGGAACGCTGCAACTCGTCATCCGTCCGCCGCAGAACCGCTTCGGCTGGTGGGGCGTCGGCACGATCGCGCTCGCCATCCTCGTCTTCCTGTGGTGGGCCGCGCTCGGCGCCCAGATCAACGCCAGCAATCTCTGGAACGGCATCCCCTATATGTGGGATTTCCTCGTCCGGATGGTGCCGCCCAACCCGGAATTCCTCGAACGGCTGTGGAAGCCGGCGCTGGAGAGCCTGCAGGTCGCGGTCTGGGGCACCCTGCTCGGCGTCGTCATCTCCCTGCCGATCTGCTTCTTCGCGGCGCGCAATCTCAGCCCGAGCCCGGCCGTCTTCCACGCGACGCGACAATTGCTCAACTGCATGCGCGGCATCAACGAGATCATCCTGGCGCTGATCTTCGTCGCCGCGATCGGTCTCGGCCCCTTCGCCGGCGTGCTGGCGCTCGCCATCCACGGCGCCGGCATGCTCGGCAAATTCTTCGCCGAGGCGATGGAGGATATCGACGAAGGGCCGCTGGAGGCCTTCCGTTCGGCCGGCGTCGGCCCGTTCAAGACCTTCTTCTTCGGCGTGCTGCCGCAGGTCCTGCCGACCTGGCTCGGGACGATCTTCTACCGGCTGGAGACCAATGTCCGGCAGTCGACGGTGCTCGGCATGGTCGGCGCAGGCGGGATCGGCTTCGAGCTTGTCTCATCGATGAAGCTCTTCAAATACCAGGATACCGCCACCTGCATCCTCGTCATCCTCGCGATGGTGCTGGTGGCCGACCTCGTCTCGTCCCGCGTCAGGGCGCTGATCCGCTGAGCGGCGCCGGCGCAAGGAGTTGGTCATGAACGCACATTCCAAGATCGGCTCGGATGTTGTTGCGAACGGTCGCAACTATGCGCGGCCGCGGCGCCCGACGGTGGTGATCTGCATGGACGGCTCGGAGCCGGCCTATATCGAAGCCGCCAGCGCCAAGGGCCTGACGCCGAACC
>NZ_LMJU01000003.1:0-146170 GCF_001429415.1 Allobosea sp. Root670
CAATAATCTGCTCTTCCGTGAATCGTGAGCGCCGCATCGTCCGTCTCCGTGAGTGACGGACTCTACTCAAATCTGGAGGAAGATCAGGGGCTCAGGTCACCCGGCGGCGGCCCCTTCCGGAAACACTTCATCACCAATACGCGAACGACACCGTTATCGACCTCGAGGCGGTCGATAACGACGTGTCGCCGGGGTGATGTTTTCGCGCTTGGTCGACCGAAGCTTTCGCTACCGACGTGATCGAAAGCTGGGGCGGAGCAGTCTCAAGTCCAATCCAGCGCGCCGACGATCTTGATACCATCGACGATGCACGCGCTGCTCCTTTTGAGCGAGACATCGCTTCTGGCATCGTCCTCCAGTAGCTGTTCCTCTCATGATACTTGAGGCCGAACGATCGGAGATCGTTCGGCCTCCATCATTCCGAGAGACGGCCACCCGACATGGCCGATCGCCAAGCACCGGCCCGTTACGGCATCCAGGTCAGGTTTTGCGCGTAGCGCTACAGCGCTTTGACCACCGCTTCCACGGCTCGCTGCGTTGCATCGACAACCTGATCGGCCTCCTGCTTCGTCAGGCAGAGCGGCGGTGCGAAGCCGAGGATGTCGCCCTGCGGCATGGCGCGGGCGATGACGCCTTGCTCCAGCAAAGCGGCGGCGATGCGTGGACCGACCTTCTGCGAGGCGTCGAAGAAGACGCGATCATCCCGGTCGCGGACGAACTCGACCGCCGCCAGCAGGCCCTCGCCGCGAACCTCCCCGACGTGGGCGTGGCTGCCGACGGCCTCCTTCAGCGCCGCGTTGAAATAGGCACCGACCTCGCCGGCATTGCGCACGAGGTCGAGCTCATCGACCAGCTCGAGATTGGCGACGCCGGCGGCCGCGCAGAGCGGATGCGAGGAATAGGTCCAGCCATGGCCGATCGGGCCGTATTCGTCCGAGCCCTGTTCCAGCGCGCGCCACATCTTCTCCGAGACGATGACGCCCGAGAGCGGCGCATAGGCCGAGGTCAACCCTTTCGCGATGGTGATGAGATCGGGCTCGATGCCGTAATGGTCGGAGCCGAACATGCTGCCGAGACGCCCGAAGCCGGTGACGACCTCGTCCGCGATCAGCAGGATATCGTGCTTCTTGAGCACCGCCTGGATCTTCGCCCAGTAGCCGGCGGGCGGCGGCACGATGCCGCCGGTGCCGAGCACCGGCTCGCCGATGAAGGCGGCGATCGTCTCAGGTCCCTCGGCCTGGATCAGCTCCTCCAGCTTGTCGGCGCAATGCTGCGAGAACTGCTCCTCGCTCATGCTGCGATCCTCGCGGCGGTAGTAGTACGGCGCCTCGGTGTGCAGGACCGGCGCCTTGGGCAGGTCGAAGAGGTTGTGGAAGGCTGCAAGCCCGGTGAGGCTGCCGGTCATCACGCCCGAGCCGTGATAGCCGCGCCAGCGCGAGATGATCTTCTTCTTCTCCGGCCGCTTCAGCACGTTGTTGTAGTACCAGACCAGCTTGAGGTTGGTCTCGTTGGCGTCCGAGCCCGAGAGGCCGAAGAAGACCCGGCTCATGCCCTTGGGCGCGCGTTCGACCACCATCTTGGCGAGCCGGATCGAGGGTTCCGAGCCATGGCCGACATAGGCGTGGTAATAGGGCAGCTTCGCCGCCTGCTCGGCGATCGCGTCGGTGATCGATTTGCGGCCATAGCCGACATTGACGCAATAGAGCCCGGCGAACGCATCGAGGCTCCGCTTGCCCTCGCGATCGACGATGTAGACGCCCTCGCCACCGGCGATGATGCGGTTCGGCGTCTCGCCACGGGCATGCTGGCCCATATGCGTCGAGGGATGAAAGAAGTGGTCGCGGTCCCAGGCGTCCAGTTCGTTGTCGGTGCGGGCGGGTTGGTCGAGCATGACGATAATCCTTCGCGAAAGCGGGAAACGACGCCTCAGTTCAGATCGAAGCAGACATATTTGAGGTCGGTGAAGGCCTCGAGGCCGTGGCGCGAGCCTTCGCGGCCGAGGCCGGATTGCTTCATCCCGCCGAAGGGGATCGGCGCGCCGGTGATCTTGACGCGGTTGACCGCGACCATGCCGTAGTCGAGCGCCCTGGCGAGGCGCGCAGCTCGCGCACCGTCGCGGGTCACGACATAGGCGACGAGGCCGTATTCGGTGTCGTTGGCGCGGGCGATCACCTCGTTCTCGCCATCGAAGGGAGCAATGCCGGCGACCGGCGCGAAGGTTTCCTCGCGCATGATCAATGCCTCGTCCGGCACATCGGCGAGCACCGTCGGCGCCAGGAAGAGTGGGCCCGGCATGATGCGCTCCGGCGTCAATCGCCTTGCGCCGTGCGCCAGCGCATCGACGATCTGGGCTTCCGCCTTGCGCTTGGCGGCTGCGTGCATCAGCGGCCCGATCTCGACGCCATCCTCTAGGCCGGCGCCGACGCGCAGCGCCGCGACCTTTGCGGCGAAGGCGGTGCAGAAGTGCTCGTAGAGGCCGCGCTGCACATAGATCCGGTTGGCGGCGAGGCAATCCTGGCCCGAGGTCGCGAACTTGGCGTCGATGGCGATCGCGACGGCACGGTCGAGGTCGGCGTCGTCGAAGACGATCAGCGGAGCATGGCCGCCGAGTTCCATCACCACGCGCTTGACGGTCGCAGCGGCGTTGCGAGCGACGATCCGTCCGATCTCGGTCGAGCCGGTGAAGCTGACGGCACGCACCCTTGTGTCAGCGCAATAGGTCTCGGCGATCGGCGCGGCCTCGCCGGTCACGATGTTGAAGACCCCGGCCGGAAATCCGACACGGTCGGCGAGCTCGGCCAGCGCCAGCGCCGAGAGCGGCGTATGCGACGAAGGGTGGGCGACCACGGTGCAGCCGGCAGCGAGCGCAGCCGCGGCTTTGCGCGTCAGCATGGCGGAGGGGAAGTTCCAGGGCGTGAGCAGAGCTGCGACGCCGACCGGCTCACGCGACAGCGACATCTGCGCGCCCGGCAGATGGCTGGTCACGCCCTCGGCGTTCACCCGCAGCGCTTCCTCGGCGTAGTAGGCGATGAAATCGGCGGCGTAGGCGATCTCGCCGCGCGATTCCGCCAGCGGCTTGCCCTGTTCCAGCGTCATCAGCAGGGCAAGGTCCTCGGCCGTCGCCAGCATCGCGGCATGCCAGCGGCGCAGCAGCGCGGCGCGCTCCTGCGGCAGCAGCCCTTTCCAGGCTGGGAAAGCCGCCTGCGCGGCATCGATCGCCTGCGTCGCCTCAACGGCGCCGAGCGCTGCGACCTGCGCGACAAGGGCGCCGGTCGCGGGATCGGTCACGGGGAAAGTCTCGCCGTCTCGCGCCGCCGTCCAGCGCCCGCCGATATAGGATAGCTGCCGCAGCAGGCGGCGATCAGCGAGACCGGACAGGCCGGGATGCCCAACCGGCTTGGCGATCGCGGTTTCTCGTCTTGCCGTGCTCGTCATGGCGTTCATGACCATCCTCCCTCGATTGATGACGAGGCTAGGCGGAAGAGTGGCGAGACTGTCTTCGAAGTGCCGGCTACACGCCGAGACAGTCTCGGAAGTTGACGGCGGCGCCGATAGATTGTCGGCGCGACTTCAGCCCAGCACCGAGGCCAGGAATTCGCGGGTACGCGGCTGCTCCGGCGCACTGAAAATGCGTTCCGGCTCGCCCTGCTCGCAGATCCGGCCTTTGTCGAAGAAACACACCCGGTCGGAGACCTCGCGGGCGAAGCGCATCTCGTGGGTGACGAGCAGCATGGTGAGGTCGTGCTCGCTGGCAAGGCCGCGGATGACCGAGAGCACCTCGCCGACGAGCTGCGGATCGAGCGCCGAGGTCGGCTCGTCGAAGAGCAGCACGCGCGGGCGCATGGCGAGCGCCCGCGCGATGGCGACGCGCTGCTGCTGGCCGCCGGAGAGCTGAGCCGGGTAATGGTCCTTCTTGTCGGCGAGGCCGACCATGGCGAGTAGGTCGACGGCCCGGCATTCGGCCTCGCCTCGCGGCAGGCCGAGCACGCGCAGCGGTGCCTCGACGACATTGCGCAGCACGGTCATGTGCGGGAACAGGTTGAAGCTCTGGAAGACCATGCCGACATGGCTGCGGATCTGGCGCAGATGCCCGTCCGAAGCCTTGAACGGTCCGCCGGAATTCGGCTCGTGATAGGGCATGCCGGCGAGCGTCAGCCGGCCCTCCTGGAACGGCTCCAGCGTCATCAGGATGCGCAGCACCGTCGACTTGCCCGAGCCCGACGGGCCGATCAGCGTGACCTTCTCGCCGCGGGCGACGCTGAAGTTGAAATCGTCGAGCACGGTCAGCGCGCCGAAGCGCTTGGTCACGCCGGCGAACTCGATGATGGGCGCCTGTGTGTTCTCGGTCATCGCAGCGGGATCCCTGCTTTCGGCAGCGCCTTCTGCAGCCGGTGCAGGCCGGCCGAGCAGATCAGCGTGAGGAGGAGGAAGATCAGACCGACCAGCGTCAGCGGTACCAGATATTCGAAGGTGCGCTCGCCGATCATGTTGGCGAGCCCCATCATCTCGAGCACCGTGACGACGGAGAGCACCGGCGTCTCCTTGATCATGGCGACGAGGTAGTTACCCATCGCCGGCAGGATACGCGGAACGATCTGCGGCACGACGATGTCGCGATAGGTCTGCATCCGGGAGAGGTTCAGCGCGGTCGCCGCCTCCCACTGCCCGCGCGGCACCGCCTCGATGCCGCCGCGATAGACCTCGGAGGTGTAGGCCGAATATTGCAGCCCGAGCGCGATCGCCCCGGTCAGGAAAGCCGGCAGTGTTATCCCGTAGTCCGGGAGCACGTAGTAGAGGAAGAAGAGCTGCACCAGCAGGGGTGTATCGCGCAGGAACTCGACGACGACAGCCGTCGTCCAGGACACGGACGTGAACCGGCTGCGGCGCAGCAGCGCGAAGACGAGGCCGAGCACCAGCGCGATCGCAAAGCCGGCGGCAGCGGCTTGCAATGTCACGGTGAGACCGATGAGGATGATCGGCAGGATCGAGGACGCGTAGGTCAGCGGCGTCGTCGTATCCCATTCGAAGCCGTACATCATGCGCGGCTCCTCACGAATGCGCCGCGCGCGGGAAGGCCGCACCACGTCGGACGAGCCGCTCGATCAGCCGCATGAGCAGCATCAGCACCAGCGACATCGCGAAATAGCCGACAAGCGTCAGGCTGTAGATGCCGGCACTGTCGAGGGTGAGGTTGCGGATCGACTGCGCCCGGAAGGTCAGGTCGGCGATCGAGATCAGCGAGACCAGCGAGGACAGCTTCAGCGTCTCGATGGCGAGGTTCCCGAAGGCCGGCATCATCTCGACCAGGGCCTGCGGCAACGTGATGTGGATCAGCGTCTGGGTCCGGCCGAAATTCAGCGCCCGCGCCGCCTCGTGCTGCTGGACGGAGACCGATTGCAGCGCACCGCGAACGATCTCGGAGCCGTAGGCACCGACATGGAGCGAGAGCACCAGGATGCCGGTGGCGACCGGCTCGAAGCTGATTCCGACCAGCGGCAGGGCGTAATAGAACCAGAACAGCTGGACGAGCAGCGACGTCCCGCGGAAGAGCTCGGTGTAGCAGAGCGCGACCATCGACAGCACGCGCCCGCCCTCGACGCGGGCAATCCCGGCCGCGAAGGCCGCGACCGCGCCGATCGCGATCGCCGACACGGTGATCCCGGCAGTGATCAGGGCCCCGCGCGACAATGCAGGCAGATAGGACAACCATTCCATCCGGCAGGCTCCGCGACGACGTTGAACAGGCGTGGAGTTCCGCCCGCCATCGGGCGGGCGGAATGATGTCGGCTAACGCCTCACTTGCCGGCGCAGAGGTCCGCGACCTTGCGATCCGCCGCCGCCTTGATGCTGGCTTCCGACAGTCCGTAGGTGCCCAGGATCTTCTTGTAGTCGTCGGTCTTGCGGAACTCGACCAGCGCGGCGTTGAAGGCGTCGCGCAGCTCCTTGTCTTCTGGCCGGAAGGCGAAGCCGCCGAAATTGCGGACAGGCTTGCCGTTCACCACCGGGTCGGTGAAGGGCGCGACCTGCTCGACATTGGCCTGGCCCTTGGCGAGCGAGGCGACAGTGAGCTCGGTCGCAGCATAGGCGTCGGCGCGGCTCTGGACGGTGGCGAGCGCGTCGGCATTGGCCGTGATGAAGATCACCTGGCTGTCCTTGACGCCGACGGCGCGCAGGAAGTCGATATTGTTGGCGCCGGAGACGACCGCGACCTTCAGCGAGGGATCCTTGGCGAGGTCGGCATAGGTCGTCAGCTTCTTCGGGTTGCCCTTCTTCACCAGCAGGCCCTCGCCATAGGACGAGTTCGGTTCGGTGAAGGAGACCTGCTTGCAGCGCTCGGGCGAGATGTTCTGCTCGGCCGCGACGAAGTCGAAGCGCTTGGCCTTGAGGCCGGGGATCAGCGTGCCGAACGGCGTGACCGACCAGTTGGCCTCGGCGATGCCGAGCTTCTTCAACACGGCATTGGCGACGTCCGGGCCGATGCCGGCGGAAGTGCCGTCATCCTTCATGTAGGAATAGGGCACCTCGTTGGCGGTCGCGACGCGGATATAGCCCTGGTCCTTGACGTCCTTGAGCGTGGTGGCGCCGGCGGCGGCAAGGCCGGTGGCGAGAGCAATGGCGGAGAGACCCGCGATTTTCAGAAACGGCATGTGCAATTCTCCTCTGGTTGATGTTTCTCCGCGTGCCGATTGCTTCGGCTTGGCTGGCGTCTTCGCGCCGGCGGATTGGCTTGGACCGGTCGCCCGGCCGAATGAGTCAGGGCGCCTCCGTCAACACGGCGAGCACCGAGAGGCAGTCGCCGGCCTTGATCAGCCCGGGGACGTGGCGGGCGGCGAGCACGCCGTCCATGGCAGCGCAGTACTCGGCCGGGGCGAGCCCGGTCTTTCCGACGGGATAGACCCGGGCGATCGTTTCGCCGGCGCGCACGGGTTCGCCGAGGTCGCGCTCAAAGACGATCAAACCGTCGTCCTGAGCGAAGGAGAAGCAATCCGCCGAAGGCATGTCGAGCCAGCGGGTCGGCGCCGTCTCGGGCGTTCCGGCAAGGATGCCAGCGTGCCTGAGCAGGTTGCCCGCGCCGCGCCGTGCGACGCCGATGCTCGTCGCGCTCGCCGTCCCGGCGCCGCCGAGCTCGGTCGTGACGAAGACCTTGCCCATCTCCTCGACGGTGGTGTCGAGCATGCCGACGGCGTCGATCTCCAGCATCTTCATCGAGTAGGGCGCGGAGAAGGCCGCGACCGCCGCAAAGCAGCGCGCCTCCTGCGCCTTGTCCGGCAGCTCGTGCGCGGCAGCATAAGGCAGGAAGTCGAGCGTCTTTCCGCCAGAGTGGAAGTCGAGGACGATATCGGCGAGCGGCACGAGATGGCGCGTGACGTAGTCCGCGATCTTCTCGGTGACATTGCCATCCGGGCGACCCGGAAAGCTGCGATTCATATTGCCCTTGTCGATCGGCGAGGTCCGCGTGCCCGCGCGGAAGGCCGGGTAGTTCAACGCCGGCAGGATAATCACCCGGCCCGAGACCTCGGCTGGGTCGAGCGAGCGTGCCAGCTCGAACAGCGCTGCCGGCCCCTCATATTCGTCACCGTGGTTCGCGCCGGTCAGCAGCGCGGTTGGCCCCTCCCCGTTCGCGACGACGCAGATCGGGATCATCACCGAGCCCCAGGCGCTGTCGTCGCGGCTATAGGGCAGGCGCAAGTGGCCGTGCTGGACGCCTCGCGCCGAGAGGTCGATCGTCGGCGTCACCGGCGAGGGGCGGGGCGAAGCGGTCAACATCGCATCAATCCTTGACGAAGAGCTGGCGCGGCACGTTCGACAGGCATTCGACGCCGGTCTCAGTGATCGCGATGCTCTCGGTGATCTCGAGGCCCATATCCTCGAGCCAGAGGCCCGTCATGAAATGAAAGGTCATGCCGGGTTTGAGCTCGGTCCGGTCGCCGGGCCTCAGGCTCATGGTGCGCTCGCCCCAATCCGGAGGATAAGACAGGCCGATCGGATAGCCGGTGCGGTTGTCCTTGATGATCCCGTAACGCTTCAGCACGGCGAAGAAGGCGTTGGCGATGTCCTCGCAGGTATTGCCGGGCTTTGCCGCGGCGAGGCCGGCTTCCATGCCTTCGAGCGTCGCCTTCTCGGCGTCGAGAAAGGCCTGCGTGGGCTTGCCCAGGAAGACGGTGCGCGAGAGCGGGCAGTGGTAACGTTTGTAGGCGCCTGCGATCTCGAAGAAGGTGCCCTCCCCCAAGCGCATCGGCTTGTCGTCCCAGGTCAGATGCGGGGCGGAGGCGTCGGCGCCCGAGGGCAGCAGCGGCACGATCGCCGGATAGTCGCCGCCGAATTCGGCCGTGCCGCGAATGCCTGCATCGTAGATCTCGGCAACGAGATCGCATTTGCGCATGCCGGGTTCGACGACCTCGACGATACGCTGGTGCATCAGCTCAACGATGCGGCCGGCCTTGCGCATGTAGTCGAGCTCGGTCGCGCTCTTGACCGCACGCTGCCAGTTCACCAGCCCGCCGGCATCCTTGAAGCGGGCGTTCGGCAAGTGCTTCTGCAGCGAGGCGAAGGCCGCTGCCGAGAAGTAGTAATTGTCCATCTCGACCGCGACCCGGAGCCTGCCCCAGCCACGCTCGGCGATGATCTGCGCGAGCAGGTCCATCGGGTGGCGCTCGGTCGACTGCACATAGTGGTCGGGATAGCCGATGATGCTGTCATGGCCGATATAGGCGGTGCGCTTGGCGCCGTTCGCATCCTGCTTGCGGCCATACCAGATCGGCTCGCCCGTCGGCGGCACCAGCACGCATTGATGGACGTAGAACGACCAGCCGTCATAGCCGGAGAGCCAATGCATGTTGGAGGGGTCGGTAACGACCATCAGCTCGACCCCGGCGCGCTCCATGGCGGCGCGGGTCTTGGCGAGGCGCTCGGCGTATTCCTCGCGGGTGAAGTTCAGGGTCACGGTCACGCGGCGTCTCCCGCTTCGGCTTTGGTGTCGATGATCTGCCCGGCACCGGCAGTGCGGGCACGAAGGGCGGCGAGATTGGCGATCGCAGTGTCCTGCACGCCGGTGCCGGTCAGGTCCGCCAGGGTGATTTCGTCGGTGCGTGTCCGGCCGGGGCGTTGGCCGGCGATGATCTCGCCGAGCTCGGCAAAAGCCTGGTCGACGCTGGCGGAACCGGCGCGGATCGCATGGGCAAGCTCGCCGAGCCGCCGGGTCTGGTCGAGTCGGTCGGCGACATAGGTGGCGCGGGCGAGAACGGCGGGGTCGATCTCGTTCTTGTGCTCGCTGTCGGAGCCCATCGCGGTGATGTGCTGGCCGGGCTCGAGCCAGTCCACCATCAGGATCGGCCGTTCGGCCGGCGTCGTGGTGACGATGACATCGGCGCCTTTAACGGCGGCCTGCGGATCGGCGATGGCGGTGACGGCAAAGCCGAGCTTCCGGGAGAGCCCGGCCGCGGCCTCGTACGCCTTCTGCGGATCGCGCGCCCAGATCCGGGCCTCGCGGATCGGCCGCACCAGCGCCAAAGCTTGGAGTTGGAGTCTCGCCTGCATTCCGGCACCGAAGATGGCTGCGACCGCGGCGTCCGGCCGGGCGAGATGGCGCGCCGCAACGGCTCCGGCCGCAGCCGTCCTGACATCGGTGAGATAGCCATTGTCCAGAAGGAGCGCCTCGACCAGCCCGGTGCGGGCGCTGAACAGGATCATCAGCCCGTTGAGGCTGGGCAGGCCGAGGCTCGGGTTGTCGAAGAAGCCGGGGCTGACCTTGATCGCGAAGCCGTCGAGGCCCGGCACATAGGCCGTCTTCACATCGACCTCGCCGCGGTGCTCGGGAATGTCGAGCCGCAGGATCGGCGGCATCGCGACGGGCTTGGTCGCGAGCGCCGCGAAGGCCGCCTCGACACAGTCGACGGTGCTCGGATCGAGCCCGACAATGCGGCGCAGCTCCGCTTCGGTGAGGACGAGCATACGGCTCATGCGGCGGCTCCGGAGACGATGCGCCGATGCACGGCCTCGTCGATGTTGCGGCCGGAGACGATGAGCGCCGTCGGCCCCTGCGGTTTGACCTTGTCGGCGAGCAAAGCGGCGATGCCGACCGCGCCCGCGCCCTCGACGATCTCGCCCTCCACGAGAGCGGCATGGCGGATGCCGGCGGCGATCTCGGCCTCGCTCAGCAGCACGACCTCGTCGATGAGGTCACGGCACAAGGCGAAGGTGACGCGGTTGGACAGGCCGATGCCGCCCCCGAGCGAATCCGCCAGCGTTGCCTCTTCGACGACCGGGACGGGCCGGCCGGCCGCAATCGCCGTAGCCATCGCGGCGCCACGCACCATCGAGATGCCGACGATCCTGACGGAAGGCTGCAACGCCTTGACCGCGACGGCGATGCCAGCCGCCAGCCCGCCGCCCGAGAGCGGGATCAGCACGCAGGCGAGCTCCGGCAGGTCCTCGATCAGTTCGAGCCCAATCGTGCCCTGCCCGGCGACGACGTCAGGATGGTCGAAGGGCGGGATCTGGGTGAGCCCGTGCTCGGCGACCAGCCGCTCGACCTCGGCCTGCGCATCGTCCTGCGAGCGGCCGACGATACGGATTTCGGCGCCCAGCGAGCGGATCGCCTCGATCTTGTTCGCGGGCACGAGCGCCGACATGCAGATCGTGGCGGCAAGGCCAAGTTCGCGGGCGGTATAGGCGACGGCGCGGCCATGATTGCCGGTCGACGCGGTCACCAGCCCGCGCTGGCGCTGGTCTTCGGTCAGCGCCAGCACTGCATTCATCGCACCGCGCAGCTTGAAGGCGCCGATCGGCTGGCGGGTTTCGAGCTTGAGATGGACGGGCTGGCCGCAGAGACGACTGAGGGAAGGCGAAGTTACAAGCGGTGTGCGCTCGACCCGGCCAGCGATCCGCGCCATGGCGTCTTCGACCTCGGGCAGCGCGACAGCGGCCGGCGGCGTGGCCGGTCGATCCGCCTCGGCAGTGAAAAGACGCGGTTTTGTCACCGGCATGTCTCCCTCGCTTGTCATGCTGCGAGGGAGAGAATTTCATGTCAATTATTATATTGTCATGATTCAATTACGCCGGACCTGCTCCGCAGGCGGCAATGACATGGACAAAGCGGCCCGCTCGCTGCTTTCAGCCGATCGCGCCGATATCGAAAACGGGTGGCAGCTGCTCGAAGGTCTGGCGAACCGTCGTCAACGTCCGGGCCAGCAGCTCATGGCTCATCCGCCCTCCCAGGCAGATGCGGATGCCGCCGCCATGGCCTGCCCCGGCCACGAAGGGATCGGACGGCGTCACGGCGATGCGCCGATCGGCGAGCGAGCGCACCAGGCTGTCCTCGGTCCAGTGCGCGGGAACCTTGAGCCAGGAGCAGAGCGAGAGCGGATGGCTCGAGGCGACATGGCTTCCAAGCGTCTCCGCGACGATGCGCTGGCGTGCCGTCGCCTCCTCGCGCTGGACGGTGAGCAGCCTTTGCGCGGTACCGTCCTGGACCCAGCGCGTCGCGATCTCAGCCGGCAGATAGGTGCCGCTCCAGCTGGTCACGCGCAGGATCGAGGCGGCGCGGATCGAGTATTGAGGCGGCACGACCAGGTAGCCGACGCGCAGTCCGGTCAGCACCGTCTTGGTAAAGCTGGTGAGGAAGAAGCCGAGATCCGGCAACATCGCGGTGATCGACGGCAGCGGCTCGGCGATCAGCGGCTTGTAGACCTCGTCCTCGACGACGAAGACGCCATGGCGCTGCGCGATTTCAGCGATGGCACGGCGTCGCTCGGGGCCGGCAACATGGCTGGTCGGATTGTTGAGCGTCGGGATGAGCACGAGCGCCCGCACACCGCCAGCGCGGCACGCCGCCTCGAACGCATCGGGGCGGATGCCTTCCTCGTCGGTCGGCAGGCCCTTGAGGCTGAAGCCGAGGACGTTGGCGAGGCCGATGACACCGTGATCGGTCAGGTTCTCGGTCAGCACCAGGTCGCCGGCACGGACCACACAGGCGAGCGCGAGGAAGAGCGCATGGGCGGCGCCATTGGTGATCAGGATGCGCTCGACCGAGGTCTCGACGCCGAGCGGCCCGAGCCAGAGACGCGCCGCTTCACGATGGTGGTCGAGACCGGCGATCGGCCGGCACGGCCGCATGAAGGCGCTGCTGTCGCCCTCGGCCAAGGCTGACAGCGCCTGGCGCGAGGCCAGCTCATGGGCATCGAGATAGACCCCGCGTACGATCGAGAGGTCGACGACCTCGGTGGGGCTGCGGTCGAGCATCAGCCGGCCCGCCTGTTCGGTGACGCGGCTCTTGACGAAGGTTCCGCGCCCGACCTCGCCGCTGAGATAGCCGAGGCGCTCGGCCTCCTTGTAGCTGAGGCTGACGGTCTGGACGGAGATGCCGAGTTCATGGGCGAGGTCGCGATGCGTCGGCATCCGGTCCATCGGCTTCAGGATGCCGGCGTCGATATCGGCGATGATGCGCTCGGTCAGCGCAGCATGCTTGGTCGCGCCCTTCTGCTTCGTCAGGACCGGGCGCCATTCGACGGCCTTCTCGACGATGGGAGAAAGCCTGTTGCCGGAAGGCCGTTCGGCTTGACGGAACATCATATTGTCTCGTTCTTATAAAGAGGCATTCATGACATTATGCACCCGCGGTCCCAGAAGATGAAGCTCGATCCCATCGATCTCAAGATCGTTGCGGCCCTGCAGCGCGACGGCCGCATGACCAAGCTCAAGCTCGCCGAAACGGTGGCGTTGTCGCCGGCTGCCTGCTGGGAACGGCTGCGCCGGATGGAGGAAGCCGGCGTGATCAAGGGCTATTCCGCGATCGTCGACCTGAAGCCCGATGCCCCGCGCACCACGGTGATCGTCGAGATCAGCCTGAAGAGCCATCAGCAGGCGGATTTCCGCCGCTTCGAGGAGGCCGTGGCGAGGGAACCGGCCATCGTCGCCTGCGACGCGACCGGCGGCGGTATCGACTACATCATGCGGGTGGTCACGCCTGATATCGACGCCTATCAGCGCCTGATCGACCGGCTGCTCGAGCCGGCGATCGGCATCGAGCGCTATTACACATATGTCGTGACCAAGAGCGTCCCCCTGGCCGAACTGCACGCGATCCCGAGAGATCAGCCTTGAGCCGCGCAATAAAAAACAGGCACAAATCCCGGCTTGTGGGTGAGAGCGTCCAAAAAAGCCCAGGACTGTTCAGCCGGAAGCCCATCGCGCCTGCACGGCCGCGACCGTTGGATGCCGCGCCAGGCGGTCTTCGATATGAGCCAGCTGGATATCCGAAGGGGCCGACACAGCCAGCTTGAACTCGGCAGTGTCTGCCGACGAAGCGGAAGCCGCAATCTCGTTCAACGCCCAGCCGAAGCGCTGAACGTCCGCGAGCACGCGGCTTACGGAATCTCCGAGATCCGACGTCACGACGTTGATGACGACGCGGTTCAATGAAAATCCAGGCACGGTGCGACGGGACCTACGGCAACAGGATGGTGGAGCCGACCGTGCGCCGACCCTCCAGCCTGGCATGCGCCTCGGCGGCTTCCGCCAGTGGGAGGCGCAAGCCGATATCCGCCTTGAGAATGCCTTCGCCGATCAGCGCAAAGACTTCGGCCGCCATCTCCCTCAACGCGGATGGGTTGCGCAGGTGATGAAAGATGATCGGCCGGGATAGTGAATTCGAGCGCGCGGCGAGTTGCGAAACCTCGAACGGCGGCACCGGGCCGGAACTCTGCCCGAAATTCACCAGCTTCCCGAAATACGACAGCGCGGACAGCGAGGACTGGAAACTGTCGCGCCCGACCGAGTCGTAGGCCACGGCGACGCCCTCGCCCTTGGTGATGTCCATCACCTTGCCGACCAGCTCCTGATCGGAGCTCGAGAACACATGCGCAGCCCCCGCCGCACGCGCGACCGCTTCCTTGCGCGGATCTCCGACCGTTCCGATGACGACGGCACCAAGGTGATCGGCCCAGCGGCAAAGCAGCTGGCCAACGCCCCCGGCAGCAGCATGCACGAGAATATGATCCCCCGGACCGACCGCATACTCCCTGCGAAGCAACATGCAGGCGGTCAGCCCCTTCAGGATCGTCGCGGCAGCGATCTCATCATCGATGGTGTCAGGCAGCTTGAGCGCAAGGTTCTCGGGCAGGTTTCGATGCGCGGCATAAGCTCCGTAACTGCCCGTGACATAGCAAATCCTGTCGCCTGGACGAAAACCCCGGACCCCTGAGCCGGTTTTTTCGACGATGCCGCTGGCCTCGATGCCCGGAATGCCGGGTAGCGCGAGCGTGCGATACAGACCCGAGCGAACATACACGTCGTGAAAATTGACGCCTATGGCGCTCTGTCTGATCCGCAATTCGCCAGGGCCGGGGTCCGGCAGATCGACCTGCTCCAGCTTCAGCTGGTCCGGCCCTCCATGGCTTCTGAGGATGATTGCCGGCGTCATCGTGAAGTTCCGGTGAGGGCTCGATCAAAGTGCATGTGCCGCGCTTCAGGTGACGATCTTCAAGCCGGTGCGCTGGCTGATCGAGCGAAACCTTGCATTTTCCGCCATGACGATCTCGCGGGTGCTTTCGGGAGTGTTGGGGCCGTCCCACGCCTGCATCCCGGCTTTGAGGAACCGTTCCCGCGTGACCGGCTGGTTCAGCGAGGCGGCTCCAGCCTTGTTCAGCTTGGCCAGCACCTCGGCCGGCAGGCGCGCCGGCCCCTGGATCAGGTAGTAGATGTTCAACTCCATCTCCGGCATCCCGAGCTCCCTGAAAGTCGGGATGTCCGGGAACAGCGGAAACCGGTTGGGGCTCGTCACGGCAAGCCCCCTCAGGGCACCGCCGTTCAGAAGTCCCGTCGCCGACCCCAGCGAGGCCACGCCCCAGGCCGTCTCGCCGGTCGACACGCTCAGCACCGCCGGCGCACCACCACGATACGGTACATGGCGCGACTGGTTGGCGGGGCCGGCAAGGGTTCGCAGCAATTCGGCGCCGATATGAGGGATCGAGCCGACGCCCGAGCTGGAATAATTCAGCTCCGCGGATGCCGGCGTACGGAGAAGCTCGATGGCCTCTTTCACTGTCTTCGCCGGAAAGTTCGGCGAAACGATCAGGACCATGGGAGCCGTACAGACGGTCGCAATCCAGTCGAAATCCTGGACCGGATCATATTTGACGCCGGTCTCATGCATCGCCGGCCAGATCGCGAACGAGGATGATTCCGACAGAAGCAGGCTATAGCCGTCCGGCTGCTGGCGCGTCAGCCACGTCGCCGCGACGGTTCCGCTGGCGCCCGGCCGGTTTTCGACGACCATTCGATATCCGTCCAGCTCCTTTGCCATACCCTCGATGATCAATCGCGAGGCGACATCCGTCGAGCCGCCGGCAGGATAGCCATTGGACAGGATCGGGGACCGGGTCGGAAACGTGCTCCCGAAGGCTTGCGTCGCGGAGAGGCCGACGGCGGCAAGCCCGATGATGCATTCGCGACGATCCATCGCATTCTCCTCCCCGAATTTCTCAGGCGTCATCGCCATTCATTATTTTATTCGAATGATAGTGCGGAGCTTCCGGACGTCAACCCGAAAGCGGCGAAACCGCAACGATTTCCCGACGGCGGCCAGAGGAAGCGCACGGGCATCTCCGGGCACCTGGAATGCCTTCGACTTTCGATCGGCGCTGCCTTGCCGTGGCCGGCTGCGCGGCCGGCCGGCATAGCCCCGGCCATTTCATTCGAAGAACAGTGTGCAGTTCGTTCCGGGGACTATGATTCGGCGCCGGAGCAAGCTATTTCACGGAGCGAGCGGGGATTTTGCGTGCGAGAAGAAGCGGGACATGTCTGAGGGCACCAGGACCACCGGCGGACATGCGGTCCTTGCGGATCTGCTGCGCGACGAAATCGGCGGGGGGACCTACCCTGTAGGCAGCCGCTTCCCGACGGAGCCCGAACTGCAGGAGCGGTTCGGCGTGGGTCGCCACACCATCCGTGAAGCTCTGAAGCTGCTCGCTGAGCAGGGCATCCTCGGGCGCCGGCGCAAGACGGGCACGACGGTGCTAGCCCAACGGCCGGTCGCGCCCTATGTGCATTCGCTGCGCGACCTCAAAGGGCTGTTCGATTTCGCCCAGAGCACCCAGCTGGACGTGCGCCATTACGGCTTCGCCTCCAGCGTGGCGAAATCGTTCGAATCCTTCTCCGGACTTCGGGAAGGCAGATGGTTGCGGGTTGCGGGCGTGCGATCGACACGCAACGACCAGCAGCCCCTATGCTGGTCGGAGGTTTTCGTGCCCGAGAAGCTGGCCCCGGCCCTCGAAACCATCCAGCAGGGAGACAGGGCGATCTACGAAGTCATCATGGATGAGCAGGGCCTCAAGCTCGACTATGTCGAGCAGGAGGTATCGGCGACGACCATGCCGGCGGCGATGGCCGATCTGTTGCACGCCGGTACCGAAACTGCGGCGCTGGCCGTGAAGCGGCGCTACGTCGCCAATAACGGGCAGACATTCGAATTGTCCTACAATCTCTATCCGGCGACGCGCTACTCGGTCAGGAGCGTCATCCGCCAGCGGATCTGAAAACGGTTCGGCGCGGTCTCATCGACCGGTAAAATTCGGTTTTCGTCTTTCAAGGAAAGCGGTTCGCCCTTCCGCGTGGTCGGCCGTTTGCAGCAAGGCCGCCTGGGTGTCGCGCTCCCAGTCCAGCACCTGGTCGAGCCCCCGGGCCAGGGCGGCCCGGGTCTGCGCTGTCGCCAGGGGAGCCAGTTGGCTGAAACGGCCGGCAAGCGCCAACGCCCGTTCGAGCAGCTCGCCCGAAGCCACCGTTTCGTCGGTCAATCCGATGCGGCCGGCGCGCTCGGCATCGACCACCTCGTCATACAGCAGGAACTGGCGCGCCCTTGCGGGCCCGATGCGGGCCGGCAGGGTATGCAGCAGGCCGAAATCCGCGATCAGTCCGATCTGCGGAAACCCCGCCCGGAAACGTGCGCCCGGCGTGGCGATCACCGTGTCCGCCGCGAGCGCGAGACCCAGCCCGGCCCCGACCGCCCAGCCCTCCACCGCTGCAATCACCGGCTTCGAGCCCCGGATCATCAGCCGCGTCAGCTCGTGCACGCCGCGAAAGCGCTCGCGACCGGCGGCCAGATCCGTCGATTGATTCATCGAGTTGATGTCTCCGCCCGAGCAGAAATTCCCGCCAGCGCCGATGATGACCGCCGCACGCAGATCGCGATCCCTCTCGAGCCTGAGAAAAGCTTCCAGCAGTCCTTCCCTCAGCGGTGCGGAGAGGGCGTTTCGCCTTGCGGGGTTGTTCAGGGTCAGGACCATGGTCGTGCCGTCGCGGGCAGTTTCCAACATCAGCCTCTTCCTTTTGATAATAAGTTCGAATTTAATAGCGAGCGAGATGGCCCCCGGCTAGAGGCCGCGCGACGATGTGCTCGAATCGAGATGGGAGAGGCGAATGTTCAGGGACGACGTCTTGAAGGGCCAGCACATCCTCGTGACGGGAGGCGGTACCGGACTCGGCCGGGAAATGGCGCATCGCTTCGCCGGCTACGGCGCGCGCGTGGCGATCTGCGGGCGCAGGGAGGCGGTCGTCCGGGAGACGGCCGAGACGATAGCCCGCGAGACCGGCGCTGCGGTCGATGCCTATGAGTGCGATATCCGCTCGCCTGAATCCGTGCGGGCGATGGTCGACCGGGCCTGGCTCGACCACGGTCCGCTGACCGGGCTGGTCAACAACGCGGCCGGCAACTTCATCAGCCGCACGGAGGATCTGACGGCGAACGGCTTCAACGCGATCTCCGATATCGTCCTGCGCGGCACCTTCTACGTCACCAATGCGATCGGGCAGCGCTGGATAGCCGAACAGCGAAAGGGCTCGGTGCTCTCGATCCTGGCGACGTTCACGCGGACCGGCGCACCCTTCGTCGTGCCCTCGGCCATGTCGAAGGCCGGCATCGAGGCGATGACGCGGTCGCTCGCCATCGAATGGGGGCGCTACGGCATCAGGCTCAATGCCATCTCGCCGGGTATCTTTCCGACGGAGGGCGCCTCGGCCCGCCTGCGTCCAACCGACAACCCGCATGACTATGAACGGTCAATCAATCCGATGGGCCGCCTTGGACAGAAGCCCGAGCTCACCACTCTGGCCACCTTCCTGATGGCGCCGGGCTGCGAGTGGCTCAGCGGCGAGACGATTGCCGTCGACGGTGCGCATGGCCTCGCGAACGGCGCCTATTTCACGAACTACCTCCCCTGGACCGACGCGCAATGGCAGCAGGCGCGCGAACGTATCCGGGGCCGTGACCGCAACGACAAGGCTGCGAGCGCCGCAGGCTGACAGGGGCATCCCAAGCCCCTTCGGTGGTGCGGGGGGCCATCGCCACGTGGAGCGCCTGATTGCGCTCCGCCAATGTCAGGCTGCGGGAGAAAAGCCTTTCGGCAGGCCGGCGCGGGCGAGCGCGCCGGTGAAGCGTTCTTCCGGAAGCCAGGTTTCGACGCGCTCCCGCAAGCGCAGCAACGCAGCCAGGTCGATGCCGGTGGCGAAGCCCATCGCCTCGAGCATGAAGGCGCAGTCTTCCGTGTTGATGTTGCCGGTCGCGCCGGGGGCGAAGGGGCAGCCGCCCAGCCCCCCGAGCGAGGCATCGAAGCGGCGGACCCCGGCCGAAAGCGCGGCGCCGACATTGGCCAGCCCGAGGCCGCGCGTGTCATGGAAATGCGCGGCGAGCGGCAGCGACCCGACAATGCCGGCGGCTCCCTCGAACAGGCGGCGGACGCGCGCAGGATCGCCATAGCCAACGGTATCCGCCAGCATGATCTCGTCGGCTCCGGCGCGCGCCAGTCGCCCGACGATCGCGAGCACGCGCGCCTCGGCGACTTCGCCTTGCAGCGTGCAGCCGAAACTGGTCGCCACGCCGCAGCCCAATGCGACCCGATCGGACAACCCTTGAGCCGCGCGCTCGGCGACGATGAGATCGAACTCATCCAGCGCCGCATCGGTCGAGCGGCGCGCATTGGCAAGGCTGTGGGCCTCGCTGGCGGAAACCACATAGTTGACCTTGGTCAGCCCGGCGGCGAAGGCGCGCCTTGCTCCCTTCAGGTTCACGACGAGGGCGGAGACGTGCGCGCCCCGGATCCCGGTAATCCCCGCTGCGACGGCATCGGCATCCGCGAACTGCGGGATGACATGCGCCGGCACGAAGGACGTGGCCTCAATCTCGGCCAGACCGGCCGCGGCTGCACTGCCGCACCAGTCGAGCTTCTTCTCCGTGTCGAGAACGGTCGAGACGAGTTGCAGCCCGTCGCGCAGCCCGACCTCCCTCAACAACACGCGTTCCGCCATCATCCACCTATTTCCCGATGAAGCGCGGCGGCCGCTTCTCGTTGAATGCCGTCACACCCTCGTGGCGGTCCTGCGTCGGGACCATCCGGGCATAGGCTTCGATCTCGAAGGTGAGGCCGTCGCGCAGGGCCATCTGCAGGCCGCGGTGGATCGACTGCTTCGCCTGCCGCACGGAGATCGGCGCGTTATTGGCGATGGTGGTCGCGGTCGCGAGCGCCGCCGGAAGGAGCTCGCCCTGGGGCAGGACTGCATTGACCAAGCCCCATTGCGCCGCTTCGCTCGCCGAGAAGGGCAGTCCTGTCAGGATGAGTTCCTTCGCCCGCCGCTCGCCGACGGCGCGGGCAATCGTCTGGGTTCCGCCGCCACCGGGCATGATGCCGAGCGTCACCTCGCTCTGGGCGAAACGGGCGTGTTCGGCGGCGTAGAGAAAGTCGCAGCAGGCGGCGATCTCGCAGCCGCCGCCATAGGCCGCCCCGTTGACCGCGCCGATCACGGGGACCGGGCAATCGAGCAGGGCACGCACCATCCGCTCGAACACGACATGCTGGCGCTGCCACGCCTCATCGCTCATGCCGCGCCGTTCCTTCAGGTCTCCACCGGCGCAGAAGGCGCGCTCCCCCTCGCCGGTCAGCACGATACAGCGCAACCCCGCGGCATCCAGCGCGACCGCCTCGAAGAAGGTCACCAGATCGCGCCCCATCTGCGTATTCAGCGCGTTCATGGCCTGCGGACGCGCAAGCGTCACCAGGGCGATATGCTCGGCCGGCGCGGAGATCCGGAGCGTCTCAAAGGCTGGAGACGCGAGTGAGGCGTTCATGCCGCGCTCCTGCCGAGCGCCAGGCGCAACCGCATGATCCAGGCGCCGACATCCGGCGACGTGCCGATAGCCAGCCCCTCCCCGAACAAGTTGAGCGTCGTATCGGCGCCGAGCCCCGGCTGCACGCGCCGCAAGCAATCCGTCCATTTGGCCGCGAGCTGCTGCTCCGTCATCGGGTCCTCCGGCGAACCCGGCGCGCGCGTCACCGTCCTCGCGACGGAACCGCCATCCTTCAGGGTCACGGTCACTGTGACGGGCGCGCTGCCGACCTCGCTGCCCCGGCTCGATTCGCCCGACGCCTCGACCAGCTGGATATCGGCGAGCCGTGCCTGCAGGTCCGGCCGAAGAACAGCCTCGTCGGTGAAGCTCGCCAGATCGATCCGGCCGTCGGCCAGGCTGGCGGCAACCGCATAGGGGCCGCTGAAGAGGGCATTCAGCCCGGTGCGGGGGAACGGGTGGATCAGGGGTTTGGTGCCGCCTGCCGGCATATCGACGCGAACATGCTTCACCGCCGCGAGATCGATGCCTGTGTCGCGACGCAGACCGAGCGTGCCCTCGATCATCCGGTGCAGCATGTAGCAGCATGGATAGCGCTTCTGTTCGAAGCCGGGCTCACTCAGTGCGAACGGCGCGCCAAGCACGACACCCGGCGGCCAGCGATCGGTCTCGCCGCCGGAGAAGGCCTTGAGATAGCCGTCGACCTCGAAGACCTCGGAAGCCGCATCGATGCCGCCCTGCGCGAGCCGTACGGCCTTGAGGCCATTCGAGGCCGCCAGCCCGACATGAAGCGACTTCACCATCGAGCCGAAGTTCTTTCGCAAGCCACAGGCCATGCTGGCCGCGATGGCCAGCGCCCGCCGGGTGGTGTCGAGATCGAGATGCAGGAGCCGCGCGACCGCGGCGGCGGCACCGACCGCTCCCAGCGTGCCCGTTGCGTGGAAGCCGAGCGCATAATGCCGAAAGCCCATGCTCTGCCCGAGACGGATCAGCACCTCGGTGCCGATCGCCACTGCGCCGAGCAGTTCCGCCCCCGTGACCTTGCGCTTGTCGAGGAGGGGCAGCAAGGCCGACAGCACGGGCGCCGTCGGATGGCAGACGCTCAGCATCGAGACGTCGTCATAATCGAGCACATGGCTCGCCATGCCGGTCAGAAGCGCGGCATCGTCGCTGCGGAAGGCTTCCGGTCCCCAGAAGCTGGGCACGGCGCCCGGCCAGGGCTCGAGAGAAGCGGCCAGCCGCCGCACCGGTTCCTCGGCGCCACCTGCCACGGTCACGGCAAGCGTATCGACGACCACGCGCGTGGCCTGGCTCAGGACCTCGTCCGGCACCCGGGCCTCGACGATGAACGCCGCCAGGCGTTCCGTGGGACCCGGAACCGGCGAAAGGCTTTTCAGAGGCTGCAAGGCTGTCATCCTGTCCTCGTTTCGGCTCAGTAGGAACGGGGCATGCCGAGCGCGTGCTGGGCGACCTGGGCAAGGATCAGATTGTTGGAGAGCGGCGCCGTGCGGAACAGCCGCGCCTCCTTCCATTTGCGCTCGACGTGATATTCGCTCGCGACGCCATAGCCGCCGAACGTCGTCATGCACGCCTCAGCCGCCTCCCAGGCGGCTTCGCTGGCGAGGAACTTGGCCATGCTCGTCTCGTTCGCGCAGGGCAGCTTGCGGTCGAACAGGGCGGCGGCCCGGTTGCGCATCAGCTCGGCCGCCTCGATGTTCATATGTGCCCGCGAGATCGGGAACTGGATACCCTGGTTCTGGCCGATCGGCCGATCGAAGACCTGCCGGTCGCTGGCGTATCGCGAGGCCTCGGCGGTGAACCAGCGGCCGTCCCCGATCGACTCGCTCGCGACCAGGAGGCGTTCGGAGTTCAGCGAGTCCACGAGATAATGGAAGCCGCGGCCTTCCTCGCCGATCCGGTCCTCCTCCCCCACCTCCAGATTGTCGATGAAGACCTCGTTGGTGTGGTGGTTCAGCATGGTTCGGATCGGCCGGGCGTGCAGGGCCTTGCCCGCCTTCTCGATGTCGATGAGGAAGAGCGAGAGGCCATCCGTCTTGCGGCTCACCTCCTCGAACGGCGTCGTCCGGACGATCAGCAGATACATGTGCGACTGCATGTAGCGCGAGGTCCAGATCTTCTGGCCGTTGATCACATAGCCGCCGCCCGGTCGGCGCTTCGCGAAGGTCTTGATCCTGAGCGTGTTGGAACCGGCATCCGGCTCGGTGACGCCGAAGGCCTGCAGCCGCAATGAACCGTCGGCGATGCGCGGGAGATAGCGGCGCTTCTGCTCCTCGCTGCCATGGTTCAGTACCGAGGCCATCGTGTACATCTGCGCGTGGCAGGCGGCGCCGTTGCCTCCCGAGCGATTGATTTCCTCGAGGATGATGCAGCCTTCCATCAGGCCGAGCCCGGAACCGCCATACTCCTCCGGGATCAGGGCCGAAAGCCAGCCTGCTCTGGTCATCGCCTGGACAAAGTCTTCCGGGTATTCGCCGGCCTCGTCGCATTTGCGCCAGTAATCGACGCCGAACTCGGCGCAGAGCTTGCGGACCGCCGCCCGGATCTGTTGCTGGGTTTCCGTATAGTCGAAATCCATGGTGCTCTGTCCTGGAAGTAGCTGATTCAGCCAACCGCCCCGGCGAGGCGAAGGCGGTCGATTTCGTCGGATGCGTAGCCAAGGCCCGAGAGCAGGGACGCCGTGTCGGCGCCAAGCGCGGGCGGCGGCTCGAGCCTGGCCGAGCGGCTTCCTGCCAGCTTGAGGGGCAAGGCGACGATGCGATGGCTCTCGCGCTCAGCCGCCGGCAGATCGGCGATGATCCCCGCCGCCTCGACCTGCGGATGCGCGAGCATCTGCGCCACCGAATTGAGCTCGCTGCATGGAGCCCCCGCTGCGCGCAGCCGCGAGACGATATCGGCTGCCGGCAATTGCTGCGTGACCGCGCTGATCGCGGCGACGAGCGCTTCGCGGTTTGCGACACGCGCGGTGTTGGTGGCGAAACGCCTATCCGCCACGAGCTCGCGGCAATCCAGCCCGCCGCAGACGCGCTCGAACAGCCCGTCGTTTCCGGCCGCGATGAACACATGGCCGTCGCGCGCCGGGAAGAGCTGATAGGGAGCGGCCATCGCCATGCCGGAGCCGAGCTTTTGCGGCAGCGTTCCGGTCGCGAGATAGGTCGCGACGAATACGCTCATCCAGCCGATGCCGGTGTCGAGCAGGCTCGCTTCCACGAGCATCCCGCGCCCGCTCCGGCCGCGCTCGATGACGCCGGCCAGAACACCCAGCGCGGCCCACATCCCGGTGCCGAGATCGATCAGCGAGACGGCCACGCGCACCGGCGCGTCGCCCTCGTTTCCGGTCGTGCTCATGATGCCCGTGAAAGCTTGCATCAGCGGATCATAACCCGGCAGGGCAGCCAGCGGCCCGGCTTGTCCGAAGGCGCTGATGGCACAGTAGATCAGGCGCGGATTGCCTGCAGCGAGATCGGCATGGCCCAATCCGCGGCTTTCGGCGCTGCCGGGCTTCATCGAGTGGATGATGACGTCGGCATCGGCAGCGAGGCGCTTGAGCACGGCCAACCCCTCGGGGTGGTCCAGATCCAGGCAGATGCTGCTCTTGTTCCGGTTAAGGGCGAGGAATGTCGCCGACTGGTCCCCATGTCGCGGCGGCCAGTCACGCGTGTCGTCGCCGCGTCCGGGACGCTCCACCTTGATCACCGTCGCGCCCATGTCGCCGAGCACCTGGGTGCAGAACGGCCCGGCCACATTTTGCGTGAGGTCGACGACCTTCAGCCCCGACAGAATTGCTCCAAGCATTCCCGCTTTCCAATTTTATTCATTCGATTGATATAGCGCACTCGCAAGCGAGGCAACTGCTCGCGCTGAGATTTCGATATAAAATTCGGATGAATAAATCCGGCGTCGTTTTATCCCTTCAGGGCAATCTCCGCCATCGCGCGCAGCACGTTGCGCTGGACCTTCGGCCCGTTCGGTCCGTCCGTCGCCGGAAACGTGTCTACGGCGAGGATGCGTGCAGGTTGCTTGAACTTGGCGAGTCGTCCCCGGCAATGCTCCTGCACCGCGGCTTCGGCAAAGCCGCCTTCCGCCGCAATGACGAAGGCGACCGCCCTGTATCCGTCCGGACCATGGGCTCCGACGACCTGGCACTCGCTCACCATCGGATGGGACGCGACCATCTCGGCGATCTCCGCCGGACTGACGAGGAACCCTCCCAGGCGCAGGGCATCGTTCATGCGCGCATGAAACTCGAAGCTCCCATCCGCGCGCAGGCAGCCGGCATCGCCCGTCCGCAGGAAGCCATCGTCGGTGAATGCGGCCGCGGTCGCCTCCGGGTCACCGAAATAGCCGAGCATCATGCTCGGAGCCGCGACCTCGAGCTCCCCGCTCTCGTCGACGGCGAGAAGGCGGCCGGTGTCCGGATCGCGGACGCGGACGATCGCCGCAGCGGAGACCGGATGGCCGCCGCCGCGCGCACGGCGCTCCGGCCCCGCCTCCCTGGGCTGAAGAGAGAACAGCCCCTGAAATTCGGACATCCCGTAGGCGCCCACCGCAAGCAGCCCGCGCTGATCGGCCGCTCGGACGAAGTCGTCGGGCGAATTGTTGAAGGAGCCGAATACGACGAAGCGTAATTCCGGAAAGGGCACGGCGTCGTCGCTCGTCTGGAGCAGGCGATAGAAGACATCGTCGACGCCGGCCATATTGGTGACGCCGCGCTGGCGGATCGCGGCCGCGGCGACCTCCGGATCGAAACTGCGCATCAGAACCGTGGGAGCGCCGCCGGCCAGCGCGCCGATCGTCTGGGTGAGGCCGAATGCGCCGCATAGCGGCATGATCGACATGCCGGCGCTGCCCGGTTCACCATAGAAGCCCGGCGCGGCGGCAACGTCGAAGGCATGCGTGACCAGGCCTTGCTGGGAGTGCAGCACGAATTTCGGTTTCTTCGTGGTGCCTGACGTGGTGAGGATCAAGCACCCTGTCGCTGGCGATATCGCCGGCCCGTCCCATTCACCGCATTCCAGCAGCGAGGCATAGCTGGCCTGGCGGCGGCCCTCCAGAACGGGCGCGGCCTCTTCCGTCAAGGTCACGATCGTCGTCACCGCGGCCAATTCTGCGGGCGGGACGTTCGCCAGGATCTCGCGATAGGCGATCGGCGCGAAGTCGGGAGACATGACGAGAGCACGCGCGCCCGAGCGGCCGAGGATGTCGCCGACCTCCGCCGCGCGGAAGCGGGTGTTGAGCGACACCACGATCGCCCCCAGGCGACCACAGCCGAGCAGGGTCTCGATCCAGGCCGAGCAGTTCGGCAGCCAGACCGCGACACGGTCTCCCTGCCCGATGCCGAGCCGGGCAAGACCGGCGGCGAGGCGCCGGCTGCGCCGCGCGAGCTGCGCGTAGGAAACCGGACGGTCCTCGTCGAACAGCGCCGGCGCTTCGCCATGCTGCAGCGCCAGATTGTCGATCCAGCCACCCAGCGCCACCGGGCGTATGCCCTTCCGCTCCACCGCCATCGCGCGGTTACTTCTTGACTAGCGGGCAGCGCGAGCGGGACAGCGGCTGGAAGGCTTCGTCGCCGGGAATCGTAGCCAGGACGTTGTAGAGGTCCCATGGCTCCTTCACCTCGGACGGCTTCTTGACCTCGACCAGATACATGTCGTGGACCATCCGGCCGTCCTCGCGGATCCTGCCGTTGGTGGCGAAGATGTCGTTGATCGGCCGCTCGCGCATCTGCTTCATCACAGCACCTGTTTCGTCGGTGCCAGCCTGTTTGACCGCGCCGAGATAATGCAGCACCGTCGAATACACCGCCGCCTGCTCGGCATTCGGCATCCGCTTCATCGTCTCGTAGAATCGGCGCGACCAGGCGCGGGTCTGCTCGTTGCGGTTCCAGTAGAACGCCTCGGTGAAGATCAGCCCCTGCGCGCCCTCGACACCGATCGCGTTGATGTCGTTGATCAGCGTGTAGAGCGACGCCATCCGCTGCTTGCCGCCAACACCGATGCCGAACTCGCGCGCCGTCTTCAGCGCGTTGGCCGTGTCATTTCCGGCATTGGCGAGCGCGATGACCTTCGCGCCTGAGCTTTGCGCAGCGACCAGGAAAGACGAGAAATCGGTCGTCGCCAGCGGGTGGCGCGTCGTGCCCACGAGCTTTCCGCCGGTATCCGCGAGAGCCGCCCCGGCATCCTGGATCAGGTCCGCGCCGAAGACGCTGTCGAGGGCGAGGATATGCCAGCTGTCGAGGCCCCGCTCCGTCAGCGCCTTCACGGTCGCACGGGTCAGGGCATAGCTGTCCAGCGCGTAGTGGATCGAGATCGGCGAGCAGCTCTCGTTGGTGAGCCGCACCGCGCCCGGCCCGCTGAAGGCGACGATCTTGTTCTTCTGCTTGGCGATTTCCAGCACCGCCAGCGCCGGGCCGGTCGCGACGGTCTCAAGGATCGCATCGACCTTCCCGTTGTCGAACCATTCGCGCGCGCGGCTCGACGCGATGTCGGGTTTGTTCAGATGATCCGCTGCCAGCACCTCGATCGGCTTGCCGAGGACGGTGCCGCCGAAATCAGAGACCGCCATCCGTGCCGCTGTCGCGGCGCCTTCGCCGGAATAGTCCGAATACGGCCCCGACATGTCGAGGAGGAGGCCAATCCGGACGACATCATCGGAAATAGTGGCCTGGGCTGCAGCGCGCTGGCAGAGATGTGCTCCCATCAGCAGCCCGACGATCAGAGCAAGCGTCCAACGCATGTTCATCACTCCCCTGTTCGGAGAGGTTCACCCTCCCCACCTTGTTGTTGGAAACGTCCTGCCGGCTCATCCGGCGGCGAATTCGAATATCCCGTTATTGAGGATCACGATGTCCCGCTCGACCGCGCGGCAGCGGAAAGCGGCCGAACCCGGCTTCACGGACCAAATCTCGGTCCTGATCGTCTCGCCGGGATAGACCGGGGCGGAGAAGCGGCAGTCGAAACGCTGGAACCGCGCTGGCGATCCCCCGCACAGGGTGCGCAGCAACGCATAGGCTGCGATGCCCCAGGTTGCCGCTCCATGCAGGATCGGGCGCGGGAAGCCCGCGGCGCGAGCCACCGCGGGATCGGCGTGAAGCGGATTGTAGTCGCCCGACAGCCGGTAGATCAGCGCCGCCTGCGGGATCGTCGGGTGGTCGACGATGTGGTCGGGCTGCGTCTCCGGCGGCGGCGGAAGAACCCGGATGCCGGACGTGGCAGGGCCGCCGAAGCCGCCATCTCCCCGCGCGAAGATGGAGTTCGTGACCGTCGCGATGAGATCGCCCGTCCCGGCGTCTACCACGTCGCGTACGGTGTAGATGACGGCACCCTTATCGGCGCCCTTATCGACGACCTCCTCGATCCGCGTACGCCCGATGACACGTCCCTCCGCAGGAAGCGGCCGGTGCAGGAGCAGTCCCTGCTCGCCGTTCAGGATGCGCTTCCAGTCGATCCCGGTCGCAGGGTCCTGCAACCAGAAGCCGGGGTAACCGAGAACGCCCGCGAAGCTGGGCAAGGCCTGCAGCCCGCGCTCGTAGACGAAGCTCAGATCCTCGGACCGACTCTCGTCGCCGCCCAGGCCGAGGCCGAGCGCGTAAAGCATGGCGTCGCGCGCGGTGAAGCTGTGGTCCTTCGGCTCGATCCGCCAGGATTTGATGGCATCGTAGTCGATCGGCATCAGCGTCATCCGGATTATCGTGAGTGGGGAGCGCGCTCCTGCCTTATCATTCAATATTCATTCGACTGAAATGACAACGCCCCTTCCTATTAAAGTCGAATTTTTTCTTGCGCGCGCGCCGGCCGGGTGGGAGAAGGCTAGCGCCTTCGTGCGTCCGCGCGAGAGGCGCGAGAGGACAGCGACGGGGATCGACAATGAGTGATTCTTTGCAGGGTAAGGTCGTCCTGGTCACAGGCGCCGGCCGCGGGATCGGCCGCGAGATCGCCCTTTTGGCGGCGGCGGAAGGGGCCGCGGTCGTGGTCAACGATCTGGGCGGGGACGCGGAAGGCGGAGGACGCAGCGCCGGCCCTGCAGAGGACGTCGTCGCCGAGATCAAGGCGGCCGGCGGTCGTGCCGTCGCGAACGGGGACAGCATCACCGACCCGGCAGCAGCAGAACGCATGGTCCAGCAGGCGGTCGACAGCTTCGGCAGGATCGATGCCGTGATCAACAATGCCGGCATCCTGCGCGACCGCATCTTCCACCGCATGTCGCATGACGATTGGTCGTCAGTGATCAACGTGCATCTCAACGGCTATTTCAACGTCTCGAAGGCGGCCTGCCCCTTCTTCAAGGAGCAGCAGAGCGGCGCCTTCGTGCACTTCACCTCGACATCGGGCCTCGTCGGCAATCTCGGTCAGGCGAACTACATGGCCGCCAAGCTCGGCGTCATCGGCCTCTCAAAGGCGATCGCCCTGGACATGCAGCGCTTCAACGTGCGCTCCAACTGCGTCTCGCCTTTCGCCTGGAGCCGGCTCGTCGGCACGATCCCGACCGAAACGGAGGCCGAGAAGCTGCGCGTCGAGCGGATCAAGGCGATGACCGCGGCTAAGATCGCGCCGCTCACCGTGTTTCTCGCCAGTGATCTCGCCAAGGACGTCAACGGGCAGATCTTCGGCTCGCGCAAGAACGAGCTGTTCCTGTTCAGCCAGCCACGGCCGATCAGGGCGGCGCAGCGGAGCGACGGCTGGACGCCGCAGACGATCGCCGAGCACATGCTGCCGGCCTTCAAATTGTCCTTCTATCCGCTCGAGCGCTCGGCGGACGTCTTCTCCTGGGACCCGATCTGAGACGGGCCATATGCCGGCCGCAGGCGATGCCTGCGGCCGGCAGCGGCGTTCACGTCCGGGCGGGCCGCAGCAAGTCGCGGCCGATGATCAGCTTCAGGATATGGTTGCTCCCCGCCGAGATCCGGTCGACGCGGGCATCCGCATAGGCCCGCGCGATCGGGTATTCCCACATATAGCCCCAGCCGCCGAAGAGCTGCAGGCACTGGTCGATCACCCGGCCTTCCAGCTCGCTGGCCCTCAGCTTGGCCGCTGCGGCATCGACCGCTGACAATTCGCCGCGCAGATGCCGCGCGATGCAGTCGTCGACGAAGACCCGGTGCACCATGGTTTCCGACCAGAGATCCGCCAGCAGGAACTGGGTGTTCTGGAAATCGGCGATCTTGCGGCCGAACGCCTCGCGCTCGCTGACATAGTCCACCGTCGATTGCAGGGCACGCTCCGTCGCGGCCATCGCCCGCACGGCCGAGCTCAGCCGCTCCTGCGCGAGCAGGTTCATCATCATCCCGAATCCGGCGCCCTCCTGGCCGAGCAGGTTGGAGACCGGGACCCGCAAGTCCGCGAAGAACAATTCCGAGGTATCCTGCGCCTTGCGGCCGATCTTTTCGAGCATCCGCCCGCGTGTGAAGCCAGGCCGGTCCGTCTCGACCAGGACCATGCTGATGCCCTTGCCGCGTGCGGTCGGGTCGGTCTTGCAGGCCAGCAGCAGCAGATGCGCCTGATGGCCGTTGCTGATAAAGACCTTCTGGCCGTTGATGACGTAATCGTCGCCATCGCGGACCGCGCTCGTCCGCATCGCCTGCAGGTCGCTCCCGGCCGACGGCTCTGTCATGCCGATCGCGGTGATCACCTCGCCGCGCGCCATCGCAGGCAGCCAGCGCTCCTTCTGCTTAGGCGTCCCGTAGACGCTGAGATAGGGCACGACGATATCGGAATGGCCGCTGAAGGCCGGGCCGGATCCGCCCGCAGCAGTCATCTCCTCGTTGACGATGACGTTGTGGAGGAAGTCCCCGCCGCCACCGCCATGCTCGATGGGCTGGTCGCAGCAGAGCAGGCCGGCCTCACCCGCCTTGCGCCACACCTCCGGCGGCACCGTCCCCGCCTTCTCCCACGCGACCCGGTGGGGCAGGATCTCGGCCTCGACGAAGCGGCGCACGGTGCGCCGGAACTGGTCGTGTTCTTCCTGAAAGATCGATCGTTTCGACATGCGTCTCTCCCTATTGTTCAGATGGCGTCAGGCGAGGCCCAGCTCCGCCAGGATGGCCCTGCGATCCTGATCGAGATCCGGCGCGACGCGGCGCGTCGGGGGATCCTCGAAAGTCGAGAATTTGAGCGGCGTCCCCGCGATCCGAACCGGCCCTAGCACCGGGTCGGTGACCGAGATCAGCATGTTGCGTGCCGCCACTTGGGGGTGGCTCAGCGCCTCGTCGATGGAATTGATCGGCCCCGCGGGAACACCGGCAGCGTCGAAATGCGCGAGCCAGTTCGCCGTGCTGTCTCCCCGCAGGCGCTCCTCGATCAGCTCATGGAGGATTTCCCGGTTCGCGACGCGCAGCTCGTTGCGGCGGAAGCGTTCGTCCTCGATCAGCTCCGGCAGGCCGAGCGCCCGGGCGAGCAGCCCGAACATCTTGTCATTGCCGCAGGCCAGCACGATGTGCCCATCCGCCGTTGCGAAGGCCTCGAACGGCATGATCGCCGGGTGGCGGGAGCCCATGCGTCCGCCGACCTCGCCAGCCATGGTGTAGCGCGAGATCGTGCTTTCCAGCATCGCCAGCAGGCAGTCATACATCGCGATATCGACGCGCGAGGCCTCGCCGGTGCGCTCGCGATGCAGCAGCGCGGCGTTGACGGCGGCAGCGGTGAAGATGCCCGAGCCGACATCCGCGATCGAGATACCGACGCGGCAGGGCTCGCCCCCGCTCGGGCCGGTCACGCTCATCATCCCGGACATGCCCTGGATGACCATGTCGTAGGATGGGCGGTCGCGCGCCGGGCCGGCATGGCCGAACCCGGATGTGGACGCATAGATCAGGCGTGGATAGCGCTCGTGAAGATGCTCCCAGCCATAGCCCAGCCTTTCGAGCACGCCGGGCCGGAAATTCTCGGTCAGGATATCGGCGCGCTCCAGCAACTTCTCGAACACCGCCCGGTCCGCCTCGGACTTGAGATCGAGCGCGATCGATTCCTTGCCGCGGTTGACCGAGCCGAAATAGCAGGGCCGGCCCTGGATGAAGGGCCCGAACTGACGTGAATCGTCCCCGAGCCCCGGCGGTTCGACCTTGATCACCCGAGCGCCCATGTCGGCGAGCATCATCGTGCAGTATGGCCCGGCCAGGACGCGGGTCAGATCAACGACGGTTATGCCCGAAAGGGGCCCCTTTGCGGTCATCGCGCATTTCCTCCGGTCTTATGCGTCGGCGGCGGCATCGAGGCCGCGCGCTCCGCCCCTTCAAAACACAGATTTTTAGGATGGACAATATTTGTTCGTATTAATAGACAAGTCGCCGGCGCGGCGATGCCGCGCCCCGTGCGTCGACAGGTGACGGGAGGCACGATTGGGACCGCTGTCCGGGATTAAAGTCGTAGAATTCGCCGGGATCGGGCCAGGGCCCATGTGTGCCATGCTGCTCGCCGATCTGGGGGCGGACATCGTCCGCATCGAGCGGCAGGGCAGCGAACTCGGCGTGCCGAAATCACCGGCCCATGACGTGCTGCGCCGCAATCGGCAATGCGTGACGCTGGACCTCAAGACTGAAGCCGGCCTCATGGCCGCCCGGACGCTGGTCGCCCGCGCCGACGCCCTGATCGAGGGCTCGCGCCCCGGCGTCATGGAACGCCTCGGCCTCGGGCCTGAAGCCTGCCTGGCCGCCAATCCTCGCCTGGTCTACGGCCGGATGACGGGCTGGGGCCAGGACGGGCCGCTCGCCCAGGCTGCAGGCCATGACCTCAACTACATCGCGATCACGGGCGCCCTCCATGCGATGGGCCGGCAGGGCCAGCCGCCGACACCGCCGCTCAATCTCGTCGGCGATTTCGGCGGTGGCGCGCTCTATCTGGCATTCGGTCTGGCCTGCGCGCTTCTCGAGGCGCAGCGTTCCGGCGCAGGGCAGGTCGTCGATGCGGCCATGACCGAAGGCGCGAGTTCGATGATGGCCGTGTTCCACGGCCTTTACGCCGCCGGGCGCTGGGAGCTCGATCGCGGTGCCAACATTCTCGATTCCGGCGCCTTCTTCTACGATTGCTACGAATGCAGCGACGGCAAATGGGTCAGCGTCGCCGCGCTCGAACCGAAATTCTACGCGCTCCTGATCGATGCGCTGGAGATCGAGGCCGAGACGCTACCGCCCCAGCATGACAAGGCGCGCTGGCCGGAAGGGCGCGCAATCCTGGCGGCGCGCTTCGCCGAAAAGACCCAGGCCGAATGGTGCGCGCTTCTCGAAGGCACCGACGCCTGCTTCGCGCCGGTGCTGTCGCTCGCCGAAGCCCCGCACCACCCTCACATGCAGGCCCGCGGTGCCTTCGTCGCCGTCGACGGCATCACGCAGCCGGCGCCGGCGCCGCGCTTCAGCCGGACCAGCCCAACGGCCCCGCTACCGCCCGTCGTGCTGGACGACGTCTCGACCGTTCTGTCGCGATGGGAGAGGCGTGCCTGACCCGGCCTACGCGACTGGACATTCATTCGAATAAATGCCATCGATCATAAATTCGCACGAATGAGCATCCCGACATGGCGACACCATCCGAACGACCGCGGCCGAAGCCGACCCCCGAGACCCGGCACTTCTGGGAGGGGACGCGCGAAGGAGAACTCCGGCTGCAGCGCTGCAACGCCTGCGAGCGCTCCTATTTTCCGCCGCGCCCGTTCTGTCCGCATTGCAACGCCGATGACGTCACGGTCTATGCGGCCTCCGGGCGGGGCACGCTCTACAGCTACGTCATCAGCCATCGCCCGGCGCCGGGCTTCACACCACCCTATGCGATCGCCGTGGTGGAGACGCAGGAAGGGCCGCGGCTGATGTCCAACATCGTCGACTGCCCGCAGACGCCCGAGGCGCTGCAGCTCGACATGGCCGTTGAGGTTGTTTTCCAGAAGCTGGACGACGAGATCACGCTGCCGCTCTTCCGCCCGGTGGGGGCGCGCGGATGAGACCCGGATCGATCGCCATCGTCGGCGCCGCCGAGACGACGCGGATGGGACATATCCCCGACGCCTCGCAGATCCAGCTCCATGCCGATGCCGCGCGCAACGCCATACGCGATGCCGGGCTGAAGCCCTCCGACATCGACGGCTATGCCTGTGCCGGGGAAATCCCGACCAATGTGGCGCATTATCTCGGCCTGACGCCCAAATGGGTGGACGGCACCTATGTCGGCGGCTGCTCCTTCATGCTGCATGTGCGCCATGCCGCGGCGGCGATCACGGCCGGGCTGTGCTCGACGGTGCTGATCACCCATGGCGAGAGCGGGCGTTCCCGGATCGGACTGGTGCGGCCGACGACGCAGCCCGAGAGCTATGCCGGGCAGTTCGAACTGCCCTATGGCCCCAGCGGGCCGCCGACGCTCTTCACCATTCCCGTACTGCGCTACATGAAGAGATACGGCCTGACGCATGAGCAACTGGCGATGGTCGCGGTCGTGCAGCGCGAATGGGCCGCCCGCAACCCGCGCGCCAGCTTCAGGGACCCGATCACCGTCGACGACGTCCTGAACTCGAAGATGATTGCCTACCCGTTCCGGATCCTGCAGTGCTGCCTGGTCACCGATGGCGGCGGCGCCCTGATCCTGACTTCGGCCGATCGCGCGAAGGACTTCCCGCAGAAGCCCGTCTACATCCTCGGAACCGGCGAAAGCACGGAAACGCCGATGATCAGCCAGATGGCCGACTTCACCTCGTCGCGCGCCTTCCGTGTCGCCGGCGCCACCGCCTTCGCCGAGGCCGGCATCACCCATGCGGATGTCGACCATGCCATGTTCTACGACGCCTTCGCGCATCTTCCGATCTTCGGCCTGGAAGATCTCGGCTTCGTGCCCCGCGGCGAGGCAGCGCGCTTCATCTGGGAGCGGAACACGGCGCCCGGCGGCAAGCTGCCCGTCAACACCAATGGCGGCGGCCTCAGCTACATGCATTCCGGCATGTACGGCATGTACGCGCTGCAGGAGAGCGTCCGGCAGATGCGCGGCATCGCCCCTGCACAGGTCGAGGGTGCGAAGGTCTCGGTCTGCCACGGCGTCGGCGGCATGTTCGCGGCCAGTGGAACGGTGATCATGTCGAACCAGCAGCCTTAGGGACCGTCCCCCGAGAAGCATCAAAGATGCCCGGGGTCTTACGCACAGGGAGGAAACAATGCGTGGACTTACAGCAGCGGCAGCCATTGTGCTGGCGCTATTCAGCCAATCCGCCACCGCGCAGGAACCGGTCCGGGGCGGCACGCTGCGCCAGGCCGTCCTTGCCGAGCCCTATACGCTCGATTGCCATGCCGCGACGACGGTCTATGTGACCAGCGCGCTCGCGCCGCACTATTCCACTCTGGTGCGCTACGACCCGCAGAATTACCCGAAGGTGATCGGCGACCTGGCCGAGAACTGGACCGTCTCGGAAGACGGCCTGACCTATACCTTCAAGCTGGTCCCCGGCGTGAAATTCCATGACGGCTCGCCGCTCACGGCACGGGACGTCGCGGTTTCGCTGGAGCGAATCCGCAAGCCGCCGAAGGGCATCGTCTCGGCACGGGGACCGCTCTTCCAGCGCATCGCCTCGATCGATGCGGTCGACGACCTGACGGTGGTCCTGCGCCTCTCGCAGCCGGAAGTGGCGCTGCTCGAGCTCCTGGCCAACCCGCTGAACTGCGTCTACAGCGCCGCCAAGCTGGAGACGGACCCGCACTTTCCCGAGAAGCAGGTTCTCGGCTCGGGCCCCTTCAAGTTCAAGGAGCGCGTCTCCGGCTCGACCTGGGAAGGGGAGCGCTACGCGGATTTCCATCGCAAGGGACAGCCCTATCTCGACGGCTTCAAGCTGTTCTTCATGAGCGGCCCGGCGATCCTCAACGCCCTGCAATCGGACCAGGTCGACACCGAGTTCCGCTCCCTGACGCCGCAGCAGCGCGATCGGCTGGTGGCCGCCCGCAAGGATACCGTCTCCGTGCAGAGCGGCACGATGACGACCATGATCAAGATCGCCTTCAACACGCAGCGCAAGCCGTTCGACGATGTGCGGGTGCGCCGCGCGCTCAACCTCGCGATCGACCGGACCGGCGGCTCCGAGGTGATTTCGCGCGTCACCTTCATGGGCGGCGTCGGCGCCCTGCAGCGCCCCGGCTACGATCTGGCCGAGACCCCCGCCGAACTGGCGAAGCTCCCGGGCTACGGCGGCGACATCGAAGCGCGGCGGGCCGAGGCGCGGCGGCTCCTGAAGGAAGCCGGCGTGCCCAACCTCTCCTTCGCCTTCGGCAACCGCAATGTCGGCGAGCCCTATGTGACCATCGGCACCTGGGTGATCGACCAGTGGCGGCGCATCGGCGTCAATGCGCGCCAGGACATGCTGGAAAACCCGGTCTGGGTCGCTTCGCGGGCCAACGGCCAGTTCGACGTGCTGATGGACGCGATCGCCGAGGCGACCGACGAGCCGACGGTGATCTTCTCCAAGTATCAGTCACGCGACAAGACGCCGTTCAATACGGCGAAATATGAGGATCGCGAGATCGACGCGCTCTACGAGAAGCAGCGCGCCGAGCTCGACCCGGCGAAGCGCAAGGAAATCCTCGCCCAGATCTCCCGCCGCGTCCTGGATCAGGCCTATTACGCGCCGCTCTTCTGGGCGAACCGCATCATCGTCAGCAACGCCAAGCTCAAGAACTGGAAGCTCGCGCCAAGCCAGTTCCTGAACCTGGATCTGGCCGACATCTGGCTCGACAAATAGGGGCCGGATGGGGATCGGGACGAGAGACGCGCGATGACGGGTTTTCTTTTGCGGCGGATCGCCCTGATGATCCCCACCTTGCTGGGCGTTGCCGTCCTGATCTTTCTGATGCTGCGCGTCCTGCCGGGGGATATCGTCGAGGCGAAGCTGCGCGGCGACGGCGCGGCGGTGAGCGCGGAACTCATCGCCACCGAGCGCGCACGGCTCGGGCTCGACCGCTCCCTCCCGATCCAGTTCGTCGAATGGGTCTCTCGCGCCGCAAGGGGCGATCTCGGCGTCTCGATGTGGACCGGGCAGCCGGTGACCAGCGAGATCGGATTGAGGATCGGTCTGTCGTTGCAGGTCGCAGTGATGGCGGCGCTGATCGCCACGCTGATCGCGCTGCCGCTCGGCACGCTCTCCGCGATCTATCCGGGAACGCCGCTAGACTACTGCATCCGTCTCGTCGCGGCCTCGGGCATGGCCGTCCCGTCCTTCTGGTTCGGCATGATGCTCATCCTCATGCTGCTCTACCTGTTCAACTGGGCGCCACCGATCACCTACACGCCGTTCTGGCAGGACCCGCTCGCCAACCTCAACCAGCTGATCTGGCCGGCTCTGGCAGTGGGCTACCGCTATGCGGCGGTCGCGGCCCGCATGGTCCGCTCCTCGCTGCTCGAAGTCCTGCAGGAGGACTATATCCGCACCGCGCGGGCGAAGGGGACGCCGGAGCGCGACCTGATCTGGCGTCATGCCATCCGCAACGGATTGCTGCCGACCATCACCATCGTCGGGCTCGAATTCGCGTTCCTGGTGGGCGGCCTCGTCGTGACCGAACAGGTCTTCAATCTCAACGGCATCGGCAAGCTTCTGGTGCAATCCGTCGCCCATTACGACTACGTCATGATCCAGGGCATCGTGATGGTGCTCGCTTTGGTCTTCGTGCTGACCAATCTGGTGCTCGATATTCTCTATGTCTGGCTCGACCCGCGCATCGAGTGGTCGCGATGAGCGGGGGCGACGAGCTTTCGATCCCGCCGCAGCGCCGGGGCGCGGTGCGGCGCTTCCTGGCCTCGCAGCCGGTCGGCACGATCGGCCTGTGCGTAGTCGTCCTGATGGCTGCCGCGGCTGCCTTCGCGGATTGGCTGGCGCCTTACGATCCGCTCGCCCTGGGGTTCGACACAGCGCTTCAGCCGCCGTCCATGGAGCATCTCTTCGGCACGGATTCGCTGGGGCGAGACATCTTCTCCCGCGTGATCTTCGGCGCCCGGACGGCGTTGACGATCGGCGTTTCCGCCTCGTTGGTCGGCTGCTCGATCGGCGCGCTGATCGGCATCGCATCCGCCTATTACGGCGGGCTGGTCGATCTGATCATCCAGCGCCTGACCGATCTCATGCTGGCTCTGCCCATCATCGTGCTGGCGATCGTCATCGTCGCCATTTTCGGTCGCAGCACCAGCGAAGGCATCGATCTAAACGTCATCTTCGCGATCGCCATCGCGATCATCCCGAACGCCGCGCGCGTGATCCGCTCCTCGGCGCTCACCATCGTGACGATGCCCTATGTCGAGGCTGCGCGCGCCTCCGGGCTGCGCAGTGCCCGGATCATTCTTCGCCATATCGCGCCCAACGTCGCCGCACCCTTCCTGATCCTCGTCAGCGCCTATATCGCGCAGTCGATCCTGCTCGAGGCGGCCCTCTCCTTTTTGGGACTGGGCGTAACGGAACCCCAGCCCTCATGGGGGCTGATGCTGTCCGGGAATACCTCGGACTTCTATCGCGAGGCGCCCTGGATGATCGTTTTCCCGGGGCTTTCGATCACGGTCACCGTGCTCGCCTTCAGCCTCGTCGGCGACAGCCTGCGGGATTGGTTCGATCCGAAATTCCGAGTGCGGTGAAAGGCGGGAGGAGTTCCGGCATGTCAGAGAAGGTCGCGATACCCACCGATGAAGCGCCCCCGGTCCTGCATGATCTCCAGGATGGCGTCGGCATCATCACCCTGAACCGTCCCCGCGTGCACAATGCCCTCAACGACGCGGCACGCGCTGCGCTGAAGGAAGCGCTGATCTGGGCGCGGGATAACGACGCGGTGCGCGCCGTGCTGCTGCAGGGCGCCGGGCGTTCCTTCTGTTCCGGACGGGACCGCAATGGCTTTCTCGAAACCGGGAAGCATGCCTCGCATCGCGAGCTTATCCTTGCGGCACAGGAACTGCGGCTGTTGCAGTGCGAGCTGGGAAAGCCCTCGATCTGCGCGCTGCACGGCCATGCGATCGGCGCCGGGGCGGAGCTGGCGCTGGGATGCGACTTCCGCATCGCCGGTGCCGACCTGAAATACAGCTTTCCCGAAGTCGGCTTCGGCGTCGTCTCCGACACCGGATCATCCGCGCTACTGACGCGGCTCCTGGGCCCCGCCCGCGCAAAATGGCTCCTGGCAAGCGGCGATGTCATGGACGCGCGGCAGGCCGCGGATTGGCGCCTCGTCGAGTGGGTCGTCGAAACCACCGAGCTCGCCGACGCTGCGTTCGAGAAAGCTGCCAGATTGGCGCGCCGGCCGCCGGCAGCGCTCCGGAAGCAATCTGAGCTGATCGACGCAGCCGCGCCCGCCCTGCTCCGCCAGGCGCTCAGCCGGGAGATGGAAGCCCAACTGGAGCTGTTCGCCGGTTCGGAATTCGCTCTCATCCGCGAGCAGGGCTTCCAGGCTCATGGATAGGCAGGATATGTTCCTCGCCATATCCGGGCATCCGCTCCGGCGGCATGCTGATAGCGGCTCTTGACCGATCTGTCGGCCCGACTTCATCAGCGTGATCGACAAGATCGTCCGGCCGCGAGATTTCAATGCGCGTCCTGAAGCCGGCAGCTCGGAGCGCGTTGCGTCGGGCTGGAGCCCTGAACATGACCCGGAAGGACTGAAGATTGGCTTTTCTCGAGGAACCGGAGCCTCAGCGGGGCGTCGCCCTGCCCGTTCTGCCAGGCGTCAGGCGCATCGTCGCGAATAATCCGAGCCTGATGACCTATCACGGCACGAACACGTACCTGATCGATTCGGATGAGGGCTTCATCGTGCTCGACCCCGGGCCGGAGGATGCCGGCCACCTCGACGACATCATCGCGGCAACGGGGGGCAAGGTCTGCGCCATCCTCCTCAGCCACACCCATTCGGATCATCTGGGCGCCACCTCTTCCCTCAAGGCCAGGACGGGAGCGCCGACCTTCGCCTTTCATCGGGTGGCCGATCCATCCTTCGAGCCTGATGTCCTCGTCCACGATCGCGACATGGTGGCCGGCATGCTCGCGATCCACACGCCGGGGCACGCCAGCGACCATCTCTGCTTCGCAGCCCGGGACGGGATCGTCTTCAGCGCCGATCACGTGATGTCGTGGTCGAGCAGCATCGTCTCCCCGCCCGACGGCAACATGGCCGCTTACTGCGCGAGCCTTCGCCTGATGCTGTCACGCAAAGACAGTCTTTACCTGCCGGGCCACGGCCCTCCGCTGCCGGATCCGGCGCCCTATGTCGCGGACCTGCTCAATCGGCGGGTCGAGCGGGAGGAGGCGATTTTCGAAGCGTTGCGCTCCGGGTCATCCAACGCCTGGGACCTGATGGATCGGCTCTACTCCAAGACCGATCCCTGGCTTCGGCGGGCGGCTGAACGCAATGTGATAGCCCATCTTGAGAAACTGCATGCGGAGGGGCGTGTCGCACAGGCCGGCGAGATCTGGAGCGTGCAGCGCTGATCAGGCTGAATTGGCGAGGTGCCAGACGACGTCTGCAAGGACCTGCGCGCCCGCTGTCAGATGCTCCGGTTCAGCCCATTCGTCGGGGTTGTGGGACACCCCTCCCCGGCATGGCACGAAGATCATCCCGGCGGGGCAGACATAGTGCAGTTGGCGCGCGTCATGGCCGGCTGCCGAATAGACATCCATCGCAGGAATGCCCCGCGCCGCAGCCGCTTCGGCAATGGCGCTGCGAATCGCGGGCGCGAAGTTCAACGAGGGCGAATGCTGGATCTGCTTCAGCTCGACGCTGCAATTCCCCTTCATCTCCTCGACAATGCGGCGGATCGCGGCATCGACCCGGTCGACCACGGCATTGTCCGGGTGCCGGAGATCGATGGAGAAGAAGACCTCCGCCGGCACGACGGACGGGGCGTTCGGCGTCACCTGCAACATGCCGACCGTCAGCAGCGTATCGGCCGGCTCCATGGCGGCTTCGTCGATGGCGCGGATCATGCGGATAGCCGCCATCAGCGCATCGCGCCGATCCTTGCGCAAGGCGGTGCCGGCATGGGCGGCCTCGCCCATCACGCGGATCCGATAACGCCGCGTCCCCTGAATCCCTGTCACGACGCCGATCGGGATCCCCGCCTCTTCGAGCACGGAGGCCTGTTCGATATGGGGCTCGACATAGGCGGCGATCGGCAGGCCGAACGCCCGCAGCGGTACCTTGTCGTCGGCCGCCAGGATCGATGCCACCGCTTCGCCGATGCTGATGCCGTCCGCGTCGCGGATGGGCAGCACGGCCTCGAGAGCCTTGGTTCCGGTGAAGAGGTCGGAGCCCGTCATGCCCGGCGCGAAACGCGAGCCTTCCTCGTTGGTCCAGGCCACGATCTCGAACGGGCGAAGCGGCCGCTCGCCGCGCGCCACGATCGCCGCTGCGGTTTCCAGGGCCGCGAGCACACCGAAAACCCCATCGAACTTGCCACCGGTCGGCTGCGAGTCGATATGCGATCCCGCCACGACCGGCGCGAGCGAAGGATCGCGTCCCTCGAGGCGCAGGAACAGGTTCGCCGCCTTGTCGGTGAAGGGCTCCAGGCCGATCGCACGCCCCCAGGCGATCACCTGCGCGCGGGCCTGCGCCTCCTGCGGCGACAGGGTCGGGCGATCGACGCCACCATCGGCGCGGGCGCCGAACGCGGCCAGCGCCATGTGGCGGGCCCAGAGACGCTCGCTATCGACGAAATCGGAGAGGCGCTGCGGGGCTGCCATGCTCAATCGACCCGCATGATCTGCGCCGGGTTGGCGCGGGGGTCGCGCTCGCCCCAGCGCCCGGCCTCCACCTGTGCGATGAACTCGGCGAGCAGGCGATTGAAGAGCTCGGGCTCCTCGAGATTCAGCGTATGGCCGGATTTCGGAAAGACGGCGAAGCCGCAGCGCGGCACCACCCGCTTCAGATAGAGCCCCGGCTCGATGCAATGGTCGTCCTCGTCGCCGGTCATGACCAGCAGAGGCGCCTGCATGGCGCGGAACCCCGCCTCGAGATCATAGAGCGAGGGCCGGCGCATCTGCACGCCGCGCATGGTGTTCGCCGCGCCAAGCGAATCGTGCTGGCCGAGCCGCTCCGCGAACAGCGCCCAGCCGCGCGGGTCCTTGTCCTGGAACTGCACGCGCGAGGCGCCCTCGGCATAGGTCGGCGCGAAGTCTTTGGCTCCGCGCTCCTGAAAATTCCGGGCCACCTGCTCGGAAATGCCCTTGAAATAGTCTTCATGGGCCTTCTCGGCGCCGTAGCCGACCCCGGCCGCAACGATCGACAGCACGCGGCCGGGATGGCGCAGCCCCGCATGCAGCGCCGCAAAGCCGCCCATCGAGAGCCCGACGACATGGGCCTTCTCGATGCCGGCCGCGCTCAGCACGTCGACGATGTCGTCGGCCGCGCGCGCCTGGGAATAGCTTTCCGGGCTCTCCGGCACGTCGGAGGGCCGGTAGCCCCGCGCCGCGAAGGTGATGCAGCGGTGCCGGCGCGCGAAGAAATTGAGCTGCGGCTCCCAGCTCCAGTGGCTGCCGCCGAACTCGTGCACGAAGATGATCGGCGTGCCGGTGCCAGCCTCCTCGTAGAACAGCTTCACGCCATCGCTGGCCGTGGCAAAAGCCATGTCGCGGCTCCCCTCAGATCACGGAACGGCGCGAGGCGATGCCGCCATCGACGGTGAAGATCGCGCCGGACGTGTAGCCGGACCGGTAGGAGGCGAGGAACACGATCAGGTCGGTGACCTCGTGGATATGGGCCGGGCGCTTCAGCGGATAGCGCTGCTGCAGCTCCTCGTAGCGGCCGGCATCGCCGAGCCAGTCGGCCGCGCGCTTCTTCAGCATGTTGTAGATGCGGTCCGTATCGACCGGCCCCGGGTTGACGCCCACCACCCGGATATTGTCGTCGAGCGAGTGGCCGCCGATGGCGCGGGTGAACGCCATGAGGCTGGCATTGCCGGTCGTGCCGGCGACATAGGCGGGGTCGAAAACCTCGCCGCCATTGCCGATATTGTTGATGATGACGCCGCCGCCGCGCGCCTTCATCAGCGGATAGAGCGCACGCGTGAGATTGATATAGCCGAAAACCTTGAGCTCCCAGCCGGCACGCCATTTCGCCTCGTCGACGTCCCACAATGTACCGCTGGGGATGACGCCGGCATTATTGACGAGAATATCGATATCGCCGACGGCCGCGACGAGGCGTTCCACCGCGCCCGCAATCGTCAGGTCGACCGCGTGCGCCGTCACCGTCACGCCATGGCCGGCCTCCAGCTCGCGCTTGAGCGCCTCGAGCCTGTCGCCGGAGCGCGCCACGACATGGAGATGGCAGCCCTCCTCGGCAAATGAGCGCGCCAGCCCCTCGCCGATGCCCTGGGACGCACCGGTGATCAGGACCGTCTTGCCCTTCAGCTTAAGATCCATTGTCGCTTTCTCCCTTTGATGAGCGCTGCGGCGCGGCAGACCGGCTCAGAACAGTTTGACGTCTTCGTTTTGGCCACGAACCTGCTCGACCATGGTCGGCAGCAGGTCGACGAACTCCTCGACCCAGGCGGTCGGGACCGTGGTGCTGATCTTGACGAACCGGTCGCCGAAATTGGGTGTGTGATAGGCGCCCTGGCGGATCATGATGTCGTGCTTCTGAAAGGCTGCGACGAGCGCCTCCGGCTTTACCCCGGCGCGCTCGCATTCGAGCACCACGAAATTGCCGTTCGACGGGAAGACCGGCAGGGACAGGCCTGGAATCCTGTCGGCAGCGTCCTTGATCAGTTTCTGGTTGGCGCGCTGCTGCGACAGGACGCCGGGAAACCACTCGGCTTTGATGCCGAGGCCGGCGAGCGCCGCGCGCTGGGACAGGATGTTCGAGCCGAGATTGTTCGGGGGCGCCGCCGAGAGCTTCTCGATGATATCGGGATGGGCGACGACCGCACCGACGCGCATGCCGGCCAGGCCGAGCCATTTCGAGAAGCTGTAGATGGTCAGCGTCCGCTCGGGATAGCGCGGCGCCGCCAGCGTGTGCTCATGCGCGAAATGGCGATAGGTGCAGTCGTGGATCAGGTAGGCACCGACCTCGCGCGCGGCTGCCACGATGCCGTCGATCTCGGCCGCCGTGCAGGCCGAGCCCAGCGGATTGTTCGGATCGACGATGTAGATCACCTTTGTCTTCGGCGTGATCGCCGCTTTCAGCCGCTCCGGTGCAAGGCGATAGCCATATTCCTCGCCATAGATCGGAATTTGCGTGACTTTCGCGCCGACGGCGCGCGCAAAGGCCATCGGCCAGTTCCAGGTCGGATCGGTGGTGATGAACTCGTCGCCCGGCCCGAGCAGGCTGTGGCAGACATGGTAGAGCGAGGCGACAGCCCCGTCGGAAACCAGCGCCGCCTGCCCCTCCAGGCCGAGATCGGCGACGATGCCGTGGCGCAGCTCCTCGAGCCCTGCCGGCGGCGCGTAGATGTGGAACTCCTCGTCGCGGATGCATTTCTCCATCGCCGCCAGCACGGCGGAATGCGGCGTCGCGTGATTGGTGTTCTGCCCCATCCAGCGCAGGCCGGCCGTGTTCACCAGCCGGTCGAAATGGGCATTGCGAACCTCGAAGGTTTTCATGACATCTCCGCAGCGTATCGCCATTTTGGTATAATGAAATCGACCTAAAGCTCTTTCTTGGGGAGTGTTTGCACAGAACCCGCATACCAAACAACCTAAAAACGCAGCTTGCCGGTAAAAAATTATGCAGGAATTTATTTTGTGCATAATGACACTTGCGCGCGGCGGAGATCACGGTGATGCTGGTGTCAGCGTCGCCACAGGCAGGCAGGCGACAATAAAAGGGGAGATATCGGATGCGTGTTTCACGTCGCACTGCTCTCAAGGGCTTCGGTGCCGCTGCAGCGGCAGCCGTGACGAGTGCCATCGCCATGCCCGCGCTCGCGCAGGGGCTGAAGAAGGTCTCGTTCACGACCTCCTGGATTCCCGAAGGACCGAACCTTTTCGCCTATGTCGCGCGCGACAAGGGCTTCTGGAAGCGCCATGGGCTCGACGTCTCTGTGGCGCGCGGTTCAGGCTCGGGAGCGGCGGCGCAAGCGGTCAGCGCCGGCACCTTCGATTTCGGCATGGCGGCCACCCCGACGGTGATCGTGCAGGCGGCGAAGAAGCTGCCGATCACCTGCATCGGCCAGATCAACTATGATGCGCTGATGGGCATCGGCGTCCTGTCGGGTTCGCCGATCAAGGGCCCCAAGGACCTCGAAGGCAAGAAGCTCGGCGCCAGCGTGACCTCCGGCGAGTATCCGTTCCTGCCGCTCTATGCCGAGAAGGTGGGCCTCGACCTCTCGAAGCTCCAGATCCTGCAGATCGACGGCAAGGTGCGCGAGCGCACGCTGGTCGAGAAACAGGTCGATGCGGTCTCGGCCTTCGCCACCAGCACGGTACCGTCCCTGGCGCCGCTCGGCACCGATGTCCGGTTCATGCTATTCTCCGCGGCCGGCATCGAGTTCTACGGCCAGTCCCTGACGACCCAGCCGGCCCGACTAAAACAGGACAAGGCGCTGTGCGAGGCTTTCGTCCAGGGGGCCATGGACGCGATCAAGTTCACGATGACGAATTTCGACGAGTCCGTGGACATCTTCCTGAAGGCCAATAGCGAGGTCGCCATTTCCTCGACCGGCAAGGAATACGCCCGGATCGGGCTCGGGCTGACGAACCTCACCAATCTCGTGCCTGAGGTTAAGCAGAACGGCTTTGGCTGGGCCGATCCGGCCAAGGTCGCCATGATGGCCGATCTCGTGATGAAATATGCAGCCGGCGAGGGAGCGGTGAAGCCGGATGTCGGCACGCTGTTCACCAATGACTTCATCGGCAAGCTCAAGCTGACGCCGGAAGAGCTCGCCGCAGCCGAAAAGAGCGCCGCGCCGTTCCGCAAATATGTCGGCTCCTGACCGGCCCATCGCACGAGGCGACAACCTGATGCTGAGTTTGGCACCCAAGGTGGAGCGTCCCGCGGCCGAGGCACCTCTCGTCTCGGCCACGGATGTCCAGAAGACCTATTTCACGCGGCAGTCGCCGATCCATGCAGTCGCCTCCGCGTCGCTCGACGTCGCCAGGGGCGAATTCGTGTCGCTGCTCGGCCCGTCGGGCTGCGGAAAGTCGACGCTGCTGATGATGATCGCCGGGCTGGAACGGCCGACATCGGGCACGATCACGTTGGCGGGCGAGCCCGTCGCATCGCCACGCCGCGACATCGGCATCATCTTCCAGGATGCGACGCTGCTGCCGTGGAAGAGCACGCTCGAGAACGTGCTCTTCCCGATCCGCATCCTGAAATTGCCGATGGAGACCTATCGCGACAGGGCCCATGGCCTGCTCAAGATGGTCGGCCTCGCCGGCTTCGAGCACAAGAAGCCGGGCGAGCTCTCGGGCGGCATGCGCCAGCGCGTCGCGATCTGCCGGGCGCTGATCCACGATCCGGAAATCCTGCTGATGGACGAGCCCTTCAGCGCGCTCGACGCCATCACCCGCGACCAGATGAATGTCGCCCTCTCGGAGATCCTCGAGACCTACCGCAAGACCGTGATCTTCGTGACGCATTCGATCCGCGAAGCCGCCTTCCTGTCCGATCGGGTGGTGGTGATGGGCGGGCGGCCCTCGACGATCATCCTGGACAAGAAGATGCCGTTCCCCCGGCCGCGCCGCTTCGAGATCGAGGAAACGCAGGAATTCGCCCAGGTCTGCCGGGAGCTGCGCCTGACCATCGAAGCCGCGCATGGACATGGGCAGGAAGGGCATGAGCAGGATGCGCCCAGGCCCGCTTCGATCCCGGCCGCCGTCAGCGTCATCGAGTGAGGTCCAGCATGGCAAAGCTCACCATCGGCACCGAGACCGGCGCCGTCCTTCCGGCGTCCGATACCGGCCGCTTCCGGGGTTCCGCCGGCATCAGCAGTGTCGTCCTGCCGCTCGGCCTGGCCTTTTTCGTGCTGGCGGCCTGGCAGCTCTACGTCACGATCTTCCAGGTCCCCTCGGTCATCCTGCCGTCACCGATCTCGATCGCGCGCTATATCGTCGACCGCTACGACATCCTGCTGATGCATGCGGTGCCGACCACTTTGGAATCCGCCGTCGGCTTTCTGCTCGCGGTCCTGCTCGGCGTCGCGATCGCCGTCCTCATCACCTATTCGGACATGGCGCGCGAGGCGCTTTACCCCAACCTGATCTTCTTCCAGCTCATCCCGAAGATCGCGCTTGCCCCGCTCTTCATCATCTGGCTCGGAGTCGGCTCGCAATCGCGCATCGCGTTCTCGATATTCATCGCCTTCTTCCCGATGGTCATCGCGACCACCGCCGGCTTCCTGAGCGTCGACCGCGGGATCCTGAGGCTGTGCCGCTCGCTGACGGCCACGGAATGGCAGATCTTCACCAGCGTGCGCTTTCCGACCGCGCTGCCGCATATCTTCAGCGGCATGAAGATCGCGATCACGCTGGCGATCATCGGCGTGATCATCGGCGAGTTCATCACGGCACAGGCCGGCCTCGGCTATCTCATCATCTTCGCGACGGCCCGCGCCGATACCGAGGTGTCGATGGCGGCCATCGTGGTGCTTTGCATCTGCGGCCTGCTCCTCTATGGGCTTGTGGCGCTCGCGGAGATGGTCGCGAACAGATTTTACTCGGCAGACAGCCGGTGAGGCGCTGACCTGATGGCGCGAATGAACGGATCGATGACGCCAGAAGAGCCTGAATCGCTGTCGGCCGGAGTGGTCAACCGCCTCGAGGAGGAAATCCTCAAGGGCATCCGGAGGCCGGGCGACAAACTGGACGAGCGCCAGCTCGCCGAGCAGTTCGGCATGTCGCGCACGCCCGTGCGCGAGGCGTTGCAGCGCCTCGCCGCCAGCGGTCTCGTGGTGTCGCGCGGCCGTCAGGGGCTGCAGGTCGCGCAGATGTCGCTCGCCGACCTCCTGGACGCGTTCGGGGTCGTCGCCGAGCTGGAGGCCTTCGCCTCTTCCCAGGCCGCGCGCCGCATCCAGCCGGAGCAGCGGGCGCTTCTCCAGGCGGCGCACCGCTCCTGTGCCGAAGCCGCGGCGGCCGAGGATGCCGAGGCCTTCTATGCGGCCAATCTCGTTTTCCACGAGCTGATCGCCGCCGCCAGCCATAACCGCATCCTGCAGGACGAGTTGCGGCGATTGACGCTGAAGATCTCACCCTATCGCCGCACCATCACCTATCAGCCCGGGAGGATGTATTCCTCGATCCCCGAGCACGAGCGCGTGATGGATGCGATCCTGCGGGGCGACGGCGTCCAGGCTGCGCAGATGATGCGCTCGCATGTGACCCTGCTGGGCGAGGGGCTGTCGGACCTGCTGCATTTCCTGCGTTCCTCCGGCGGGCACGGGCTGCTGGCGGAGATGTCCTAAGCCCGCGCTTCCGTTCGCCGCGCAGGCCGATTTCAGCGCTTCCGAAACGCCGGGCCGCCGAACATCGCATCCCCCGCTCCGCCCTCGACGATCTGCGGCAGCAGCGCTTTCCAGGCCTCGATCATATCGGCGAAATAGCCAGGGTCCTGGCGCAGCACGGTCTGCACGCCCATGCCGCGCACCAGGCAGACCGTCAGGTTGAGGATGATGCGAGCCTCCCGGGCCGTGCGCTTCTCCGGATTGCAGAACTCCACCCAGGTCGAATCGAGCGCCTCGTGGAAGCGCTTGACGACGGGAATCATCCGCTCGCGCAGATCGGCATCGTTGCGCGCCTCGGTGATCATCTCCAGCGAGAGATAGAAGAAGCGGCCGGAAAACAGCTCCCAGAGAAAGCCGACGAAACCTTCGAGCGACAATTCGCCGTTCTGGACACGCCGGGCAACGGCGCGGATCTCCGCGGTGCCGTCGTCGAGCAGTCGCTCCATCGCCGCCAGGATGATGTCGGCCCGCGCCGGGAAATGGTAGAGCAGCGCCCCACGGGACACTTGCGCCCGCTCGGCGATCTCCTGCGTCGTCGCCGCGTGGTAGCCGACATCGTGGATCACATCGAGCGTCGCCCCGATCAGTCGCTCATAAGTCGCGACGCTGCGCGCCTGCTGCTGGCGCTCGGAACGCGAAGCCTGCTTCATCTCTGCGCCCACCTGTCCGCTCCCCTCTGTGCTGCCTCGCCCGGCCGGCGCGTCGGCGCCATAAAAAACAATCTTGCCTGATTTTTTCAAGGGGATACCGTGCCCGGATCGCGACACGAATGCTCGCAGGGAGGGAAGAAGCCATGACGAGTGACGACTATCAGAACCGGAGCTACGGCGAGATTCCGGTCGGCTTCGGCAAGAAGCCGGGCATCGTTGTCGTCGATTTCCAGACAGGCTTCACCGACGCCCAATATCCGCTCGGCGGCGCCCCGCTCGTCATGCGCGCCGTGGAGAACACGGCCAGGCTGCTGGAGGTGGCGCGCCGCTACAACGTGCCGGTCGCGAACTGCAACACGGCCTATATGAACGAGCGCGAGATGCCCTACTGGAAGATCACCGCCGTGCGCGAGACCTTCCGGCACGACCATCCGAGCGCCGCCTTCGACCCCCGCATCCACGATCCCGCCTACGATCTCACGGTCTGCAAGAAGGCACCCTCGATCTTCTTCAACACCGGCGTCAGCGACTACTTCAACAAGGAGCGCGTCGATACGGTGATCGTCACCGGCTGCAACACCTCGGGCTGCATCCGCGCCACTTCGATCGACAGCTTCAGCTATCGCTACCGGACCATCGTCCCCGAGGATTGCGTCGGCGATATCGAGGAACAGCCCCATCGCGACAATCTCCGCGATCTCGGCCGCCGCTATGTCGATATCTCCGATCTCAAGACCGTGCTGGCCTATCTCGAAGACTGGCACAAACAGAACGCCGCCTGAAGCAGCTCAGCACGAGCGATGCCCGCCGGCTCAGGCTGATCGGCGGGCCACATCCTGCTCTACGACTGAAGCGCCGAGGCCAGCACCCGCACGACATGCACGGCCTCGCGCTGCGCGCCGTCATGGATCTGGTGGCGACAGCTCGTGCCGTCGGCGACCACGAGATCGTCAGCGCTGGCCTTGCGCACAGCCGGCAAGAGCGAAAGCTCGCCCATCGCCAGCGAGACATCGATCGTCGCCGCACCATAGCCGAAGGCGCCGGACATGCCGCAGCAGCTCGATTCGATCGGTCGCACATCGAGCCCCGGCACCGCCCGCAAGGTCTTCTCGACCGCTCCCATGGCGTCGAAGGCCTTCTGGTGGCAGTGCCCGTGCAGATGCGCGACGCGCCCGCCCTGATCGCTGAGCGGGAGCTTCGTCCTGCCCGCCGCCATGTCGGCCGCCAGCAATTCCTCGATCAACAGGGCGGCCTTCGCCAGGGGCTCGACCTCGGCCTTGGGCAGCAGCGCCGCGAATTCGTCGCGGAAGCTCATCAGGCAGGAGGGTTCGAGGCCGACAATGCGCGCGCCCTTCGCCACGAAGGGTGCAAGCGCATCGAGCGTCCGGCGCGCCTCGGCCCGTGCCTCCTCGACCAGCCCGGCCGACAGGAAGGTGCGCCCGCAGCAAAGCGGCCGGCCTCCGCCGGCGGCTTCGACGCGATGCAGCCGATAGCCGCCGACCTTGAGCACGCGCTCGGCCGCCTCCAGGTTCTCGCGCTCGAAATAGCGGTTGAAGGTGTCGCCGAAGAGCACGATGTCGCGGCCATCGCCTTTGACCGCCGAGGCATCCGATGCGGCAGCCGCCTCGCGCCAGGGCTTGCGCCAGACCGGGAGCGAGCGCCGCGCCGAGAAGCCGAGCCAGCGTTCGCTCAGCTTCGCCAGGAGCGGGATGCGATCACGCAGGTTCATCAAGGGCGCGAGCGCGGCAGCGACAGGCGCATAGCGCGGCAGGAAGGCGATCAGGCGCTCCTTCAGCGGCAGGCCGTGCTTCGCGTGGTAGTGATGCAGGAACTCGACCTTCATCCGGGCCATGTCCACACCGGTCGGGCAATCACGCTTGCAGCCCTTGCAGGAGACGCAGAGATCGAGCGTCTCCTTCATCTCCGGCGAGGTGAAGGCATCGGGGCCGAGCTGGCCGGAAATCGCGAGCCGGAGCGTGTTGGCCCGGCCGCGGGTGACATGCTGCTCGTCCTGCGTCGCGCGCCAGGACGGGCACATCGTGCCACCAGTCATCTTCCGGCAGGTGCCATTATTGTTGCACATCTCGACCGCGCCGCCGAGCCCACCCCAGTCGGACCAGTCGAGCGCCGTTTGTGCGGAAACCGGCGTGGCATAGCCCGGCGCGAAGCGCATCAGGTCGCGGTCGTCCATATGGTAGGGGCGGACGATCTTGCCGGGGTTCAGCTTGTTGTCGGGATCGAACCCGTCCTTCACCGCCTCGAAGGCGCGGGTCAGCGGCCCGCCGAACATCGGCTCGACGAAATCCGAGCGCGAGATGCCATCGCCATGCTCGCCGGAGAACGAGCCCTTGAAGCGGCGGACGAGCTCGCAGGCCTCCTCGGCGATGCCGCGCATCGCCTTCACGCCCGTTTCCGTCTTCATGTTCAGGATCGGGCGCACATGCAAGCAGCCGACCGAGGCATGCGCATACCAAGTGCCGCGCGTGCCGTGCTTCTCGAACAGGGCCGTCACCGCATCGGTATAATCGGCGAGATGCTCGAGGGGCACCGCGCAATCCTCGATGAAGGAGACCGGTTTCCCGTCGCCCTTCATCGACATCATGATGTTGAGGCAGGCCTCGCGCACGTCCCAGACCGGCTTCTGCCGGGCAGGCTCGACCACCTCCACCACCGCATCGGGGAAGCCGAAATCGGCCATGCACTGGTCGAGCCGCTTCAGGTCCCGCTTGAGATCGGCGAGATCGTCGCCGGCGAACTCGACCAGCAGCAGGCAGTTCGGCCGGCCCCTGGTGATGTCGGCAAGCGTGCGCACGAAGAGCGGGATGTCGGCGCCGAGCACCAGCACATTGTTGTCGACGAGCTCGACCGCGACCGGACCGAGCGCGACGATATGTTGCGTCGTCTCCATCGCCGCGCGGAAATTCGGGAAATGGCAGACGCCCATGACGCGATGCTGCGGCAGCGGCGAGAGTTTGAGCGTCGCTTCCGTGGTGATCGCGAGCGTGCCTTCCGAGCCCACGAGCAGATGCGACAGGTTCGGCCGCGGCACGATCAATTCGTCGAGATTATAGCCGCCGACACGGCGCTGCACCTTCGGGAAAATCGCCTCGATCGCCTCGCGATGCCGTCCGGCCAGCGCCAGCATCCCCGTCATCAGGTCGCGGGCCCGCGGCGAGGCATTGTCGCGCACAGCGCCCTCGCCGAGCGCGAAGGGCTCGCCGTCATGGAACATCGCCTTGAGCGCGATCACGTTGTCGACCATCTTGCCGTAGCGCAGCGAGCGCGCGCCCGACGAGTTGTTGCCGGCCATGCCGCCGATCGTGCAGCGGCTCGCCGTCGAGGGCTCGACCGGGAAGAACAGACCGTCCTTGCGCAGCCGCGTATTCAGCGCCTCTAGCACGAGGCCGGGCGCGACCGAGATCGTGCGCTGCTGCGGATCATAGTCGCGGATCGCGTTGAACTGCCGGCTCATGTCGAGGATCAGCGCATCGCCGATCGGCTGGCCGTTTTGCGAGGTGCCGCCGCCGCGCGCGATCACCGGCACGCCGTGCTCGGCCGCGATCGTCAGCGCCGCCGCGATATCGGCCTCGCTCTTCGGAAAGGCCACGCCCTGCGGCACGATCTGGTAGATCGAGGCATCGGTGGCGTAGCGCCCACGGGTGAAGGCGTCGAAGCGGACCTCCCCTTCCAGCGCCTGCGACAGTTTGCGTTCGAAGCCGAGATTGCGGCTATGCGGGCGCGGCAGCGCGGCCTGCGTCATCGTGTGGCCTCGGCGGTCTCGGGATCGGTTCGGCCGCGGCCGCGGCCGCGCAGCGCGGCGATGGCATCGCTGGCCGGCCCCCAGCAGAGCAGCAGCAAGGCGAGGATGACGAGCGTCGTGACCAGCCCGTTCGCCCAGAAGATGCCGAGCGAGCCACCCGAGCCGAGCAGCGCCTGACGGAAGGCGTCCTCGGCGCGATCACCCAGCACCAGTGCCAGGATCATCGGGGCGAGCGGATAGTCGAGCTTCTTGAAGAGATAGCCGACGATGCCGAAGATCAGCATCAGCCAGATGTCGAAGATCGAGTTCGAGATCGTGTAGGCGCCGATCGCACAGACGATCAGGATCACCGGCGCGACGAAGGAGAACGGAATCCGCATGATCGCGGCGAAGAGCGGCACCGTGGCGAGCACGATGACGAGTCCGGCGATATTGCCGAGATACATCGAGGCGATCAGGCCCCAGACGAACTCCTTCTGCTCGACGAACAGCATCGGCCCGGGCTGCAGCCCCCAGACCAGCAGGCCCCCGAGCAGGACGGCAGCCGTCGCCGAGCCGGGAATGCCGAGCGCCAGCATCGGCAGCAGCGCGCTGGTACCGGCGGCATGCGCGGCGGTCTCGGGGGCCAGCACGCCCTCGATCTCGCCCTTGCCGAAATTCTTGCCGCGCTTCGAGAAGCGCTTGGCCAGGCCATAGCCCATGAAGGAGGCGGCGATGGCGCCGCCCGGCGTCACGCCCATCCACATGCCGACGACCGCGGAGCGCAGCAGCGTCGCCCAATAGCGTGGCAGGCCGGCCCAGGTCCGCAGCACCACCATCAGGTCGATCTTGGCCTGCTTGCCCTTGAACACCAGCCCGTCCTCGACCGTCAGCAGGATCTCGCTGACGCCGAACAGGCCGATCACGACGATCAGGAAGTCGAAGCCACGCATCAGCTCGGTCGAGCCGAAGGTCATGCGCAGGTCGCCCGAGATCGAATCGAGGCCGACCGCCGCCAGCAGGAAGCCGATGCAGAGCGAGGCGATGATCTTGGCGCGGTTCTCCCGGCCCATGCCGATGAACGAGCAGAAGGTCAGAAGGAAGACAGCGAAGAACTCGGCCGGGCCGAATCTGAGCGCGAACTGGGCGACCAGCGGCGCGACGAAGGTGATCAGCACCACGCCGGAAAGCGCCCCGATGAACGAGGCGGTGAAGGCTGCCGTCAGCGCTTCCGCAGCCTTGCCCTGCACCGCCATCGGGTAGCCGTCGAAGGTGGTCGCGACCGACCAGGCCTCGCCCGGGATGTTGAACAGGATCGAGGTGATCGCCCCACCGAACAGAGCGCCCCAGTAGATCGACGACAAGAGGATGATCGCCGAGGTCGGGTCCATGCCGAAGGTCAGCGGCAAGAGGATCGCCACGCCGTTCGGTCCACCGAGGCCAGGCAGCACCCCGACGATGATGCCGAGGATGACGCCGACCGCCATGAAACCGATATTGTGCCAGGAGAGCGCGACCTGGAAGCCGGCGATGAGCGAGGAGAGATCGTCCATCGGTGACCCTTCAATAGCCGAGCATGGCTTCCAGCGGGCCCTTTGGTAGGGGCACGCGGAACTGCAGTTCGAAGATCCAGAAGCAGGCGATCGGTACGAGCAGCGCCGTCAGCCCGATCGACCACCAGCGCGACGTCCCGACCACCGCCATGAAGGTGACGATGAAGACAGCCGAGGCGACATAGATTCCAAGCGGCTGGATCAGCGCCACGAACAGGACGAGCGGTCCCAGCACCCTGACGACCTGGCGCAGCTGCCCATAGGTGACGAAGACCGCATCCGGCCGGCGGAAGGACTGCCAGAGGATGAAGAGCGAGGCGGCGAGGAAGATCCAGCCGACGCGGGCCGGGAAGAAGCCGTTCTGCGGGCCGCCATCCCAGCCGGCGCCACGGCCATGCGAGTCGTAGAGCACGATGCCGGCGAGGCCGATCAGCAGCAGCGCCGTGGCGATTTCGACCGGCCGGCGCGAGATGCCGGGTTCCTGGGCTTCAGCTTCAACTGGTTGCGTCATTCACCGTTCCTCGCGCGTCATCCCGGACAAGCCGCCCTCGGGTCCGACCTTCGGTCGGCCCAAGGACAGGCTCTTGCGGCGCCGATCCGGGATCCATTCCTGAAGCGTTCCGGAATGGATCCCGGGTCTTCCCTTTGCTCGCCCGGGATGACGAGGCACCCCGGCAACGGTCACCCGTTCACTTCGCCATGAAGCCGGCTTCGGTCATCAGCTTCTCGTGCTTCGCCTCATCCGCCTTCAGGAAGGAGACGAAGGCATCGCCATCGCGGTAATCCGCCGCCAGCGCGTTGCGGGCGAGGTATTCTTTCCATTCCGGCGTCTCGGAGACCTTCTTGAACATGTCGACATAGAAGGCCTGCTGTTCCTTCGTGACCTTGCCGGGCATGAACATGCCGCGCAGCATCTGGTAGCTGACATTCAGCCCCTGCGAGGCGCAGGTCGGGATGTCGGCCCAGGACTGCCCGTCCGCGACCTTCTCGCTATAGACCATCTTCTGCTCGGCGAAGACGCAGAGCGGGCGGGTGGCACCGCCGCGCCAGTTGGCGAGGTCCTCGGCCGGATTATTGGTGGTGGCTTCGACATGCCCGCCCGACAACTGCGTCGAGGCCTGGCCGCCGGAGGTGTAGGGGATATAGGCGAACTTGGTGCCGCCCTGCTTCTCCATGGCGAAGACGAGAAGGTTGTCCTCCCGCTTGGAGGAGGTACCGCCGATCTTCATCGGTGGGCTCGCCGCTTTGGCAGCCGCCATCAGGTCGCCGGCGTTCTTGTAGGGCGATTTGGCGTTGACCCAGAGCAGGAAGGAATCCTGCGCCAGCATCGCGACCGGAGTGTAGTCGGTCCAGTTCAGCGCCAGCTTGGTCGCCATCGGCGTCATGAAGATGCCGCTCGAAGTGGTGATCAGCTTGTGCGGGTCGCCGGCCGACTTCTGGATGTCGAGCATGCCTTCGGCGCCGCCGGCGGCCGGCTTGTTGACGACGATGATCGGCTGCTTGGTGAGCTGATGCTTCTGGATGATGCCCTGGATCGTCCGCGCCATCTGGTCGGAGGCGCCGCCTGCCGAGAACGGCACGACGATCTCGACCGGTTTCGTCGGCTCCCAGGCCAAGGCGGGCGCGATGGCGCCGAGCGACAGGGTAGCGGCGAGCCAATGCTGCTTCATGGTCTTTCTCTCCCTTCATCGCGCTCTGACGGCGCCATGGGAGCGACCCTAGACCAAAAAATTTTGCATTCAATCTAAAAGATGAAACCCGTGGAATTGAGAACGAAACATTCCCTGCCCTGCCGTCAGCCTCGCGATCGCAGACACCATCAATTCCGAGGTCGCCTGCGCTCAGGCCGCCGGCTGGGCCGCCTTCAGCTTGTTCCTGAGGTGCAGGAACAGGATGTCGCTCAACTCGCTGCCCGCGCGCCGGCGCAGCGCGTCCAGGATCGCCTCATGCTCGCGCATCGCCTCGCTCAGCCTGTCGCGGTCCTTCGCCAGGTTGGCGGCATAGCGGACGCGCCGGATGCGGCCGGCCAAGCCGGCATAGGTCGACGCCAGCAGCGTGTTGCCCGCGGCCGCCACGATCATCTGGTGGATGGCCTGGTTGCAGCGGAAATAGCCGTGCACGTCCCGGCGCAGGTAGAAATGGTACATTTCATGGTGAACCCGCTCGATCTCCGCGATTTCAGCGTCGGTTATGCGCTCGCAGGCCAGGCGCCCGGCCAGCGATTCCAGTCCGCCCATGACATCGAAAAGCTCGCGCAGATCGGCGGCGCTCAGCTCGCGCACGCGCGCGCCGCGGTTGGGAAGAAGCTCGATCAAGCCCTCCGCCGCGAGAACCTTCAGCGCCTCGCGCAATGGCGTCCGCGAGATGCTGAAGCGCTCGCACAGCGCGCGCTCGGGGATGCGCACACCGTCCTCCAGATGCCCCTCGACAATGAAGTCGCGCAGCGCCGCCAGCAACTCGCCATGGAGCGTCCCCGACGACCTGGCAGCCTCCACCGCCTCCCGACTCCGGCCCTCATCTGCATTCATGGATGTCTCGCTCATGATCTCCAGCTAAGCTGACGCAGACCCGCTGTCGAGCCCTGCTATCTGCCCATATGAATTACATGACAAGCTTGATCTTCCAAAGAATGAATGCAAAATGACGTGAGGTGACGGCGCACCGCGCGCCGAAGGGAGGATAACAACGTCATGCAGGGTCGTCATTTCCTACATATTCCCGGCCCGAGCCCGATCCCTGACCGCATCCTGCGTGCGATCGCGATGCCGATCATCGACCATCGCAGTGCCGAGTTCGGCGCGCTCGGCAAGGAGGTCCTCGAAGGCTCCAAGGCCGTCTTCAAGACCAGCCAACCGGTCGTGATCTACCCCTCCTCCGGCACAGGTGCCTGGGAGGCGGCGATCACCAACACCCTCTCCCCCGGCGATACCGTGCTGATGGCCGAGACCGGGCATTTCGCGACACTCTGGAAGCAGATCGCCACGCGCTTCGGCATCAACGTCGAGTTCATCCCGGGCGACTGGCGTCATGGCGCCGATCCGGCCGCGATCGAGGCCAGGCTCGCCGAGGACAAGGCCCACGCGATCAAGGCGGTGATGGTCGTCCATAACGAGACCTCGACCGGCGCGACCAGTCGTGTCGCCGAGATCCGCAAGGCCATCGACGCCGCCGGCCACCCCGCCCTGTTCATGGTCGATACGATCTCGTCGCTTGCCTCGGTCGACTACCGCCACGACGAATGGCAGGTCGACGTCACCGTCTCCGGCTCGCAGAAGGGTTTGATGCTGCCGCCCGGGCTGAGCTTTAACGCGATCTCCGAAAAGGCCCTCGCGGCGTCGAAGACCAACAAGCTGCCGCGTTCCTACTGGGACTGGCAGGAGATGGTGAAGATCAACGCCAGCGGATTCTTCCCCTACACGCCCGCGACGAACCTGCTCTACGGCCTGAAGGAAGCGCTCGCGATGCTGCAGGAGGAAGGGCTCGACAACGTCTTCACCCGCCACCAGCGCCTGGCCGCGGCCTGCCGCGCCGCCGTCAAGGCGTGGGGGCTCGAAGTGCTCTGCCAGAACCCGGACGAATATTCGCCGGTCCTGACCGCCGTGCTGATGCCGCCGAGCCATGACGCCGACCGCTTCCGCAAGATCGCGCTGGAGAAATACAACATCTCGCTCGGCTCCGGTCTCGGCAAGGTCGCCGGCAAGGTCTTCCGCATCGGCCATCTCGGCGAATGCAACGAACTCAGCCTGCTCGGCGCGCTGTCGGGCGTCGAGCTCGGCCTGTCGGCGGCCGGCGTGCCGCATCGCAGCGGCGGCGTCGCCGCGGCGATGGCGAGCTTCGAAGGGCAGGACAAGGCCAACGAAACAGCGGTCGCGGCCGTCGCCTAGAGGCTGCTGATTTTATACGGAACCACGCCGTCATCCCGGGCTTGTCCGGGATGACGACCCGCTTCCGTGAAAATCAAGCAAGCCTGGGGCATCGCGCGTCCTGTCGGACGGCCCGGCCCTACGGCGCTTTCAGGCCGAAGACGGCCTCCGCCGTCTCTCCGGCCGTCAGGGCCGCCTCCCATTTCGCCTCCAGCACCAGCCGGGCTTCGGCATCGGCGATGCGGGCGCGGATCGTTGCCGGCGTCAGCGCAACCAGCCCGTCATCGTCGCCGATCAGGAGATCGTCGGGCGAGACGATCGCACCCCGATCGTCACCGGCCGGTTGATCTCGCCGCGCTCGGCCGAAGACGGGCCGCGCAGCCGCTTGCGCCGCGCCAGGCTCATCGTGACGCCGGTCGGATTGTGCCCATGGCCCTATCGGCGGATCACGCCTTCAGGTGAAGCGTCACCAGCACGGTGATCTCGGCGCCATCGGGCAGCGACGCGGCGACGCGCAGGAAATTGCCGAAATGGCTCACCCGCTGGAAGGTGACGGCGTCCCTCGCGGCCGGCAGGTCGAATTCCGAGCCCTCGGCGCACCAGTGCAGGCCATCGGCCGAGATCTCGATCCGCGCTTTCGGCAACGGGCCTGTCGGTGGCTTCAGCGCACGCACGAAGACGATCGCCTCCTTCGCCCAGCCGGCCTCGTAGGGCTCGGTCGCGCTTTCAGCCGTCCAGCTTTCATTGCGGGCAACGACGGCGGTGAGGTTCTCGGGCAGCATCAGAAATCCCCCGACAGGCAGACGGAGTCGAGATAGGCGAAGGCGCGCTTGTCGGTATCCGTCTCCGCGAAGAAGGCGAGGTTCAGCATGCACCACAGGTTCTTCATCGCGGGGATGCGGATGCAGTCGTAGCCATCCATGGCGAAGACCCGGTCATTGACCTGAAACCGTGTCGCCTGCATCGCGGCGAGGTCGAAATCGAAGCGCAGATAATGCCAGTTCACCTTGGTCGGGATCTCGTTGTAGCAAAGCCGCTGCTCGCCACCCGGCAGATCCTCCCAGTCATCGGGAGCGAGGTGGTAGTGCGTGATCGTCTTGCCGGCGGTGCCGATCGGCTTGATCGGCGTCGTCTTGCGCTTAAACTGCCATTTCTGGATGTGCTGGCCGTCCTGCGCATTCAGGAAGCGCAGATGCGGCATCACCCGGTCGCCCGGCCCCGAGGTGTCGCCGATCTGGAGATCGTAGAGGAAGCCGAAGGAGCGGATATCGGTCTCCGAGAGCGCGAGCTCCGTCGCCTCCGGCTTGAAGGTGAAATAGGCCTCCAGCCGGATCGGCCCGGCCTTGCGGAAGGTCAGGCGCTTGATCGCGACATTCTGCGCGCCTTTCTTCGGCCGGGTCGCGATCTTCAGCGCATAGGAGCCGTCGACGCCGCCATGCGAGCCGAAATCCCAGTTCGGCAGGGTCGAGAGCATGGCATGGCTGTGCTGGGCATAGCCCGGCAGCATCGCGTCCAGCGTATCCTCATAATTGCCGACGAGCTGGGTCCAGCCGCACATGCCGCGGTCGAAATCGTCGAGGCAGATGATGCGCGGCAGCGGGTCGAAGCGGCTTAAGGCAGGGTCGCTCTCGCGGATCGCGCGCCTGAGGTCGTCGAGCTGGGTCATGGCTTATCCCTTCACCGCGCCGGCGGTGAGGCCCGCCACGAGATGCTTCTGCATGAGGATGACGAAGGCGAGCACCGGCACGAGTTGCACGGTGGAGGCTGCAAAAAGCACGCCCCATTCGACGCCCTCGACGGCGCCGATCATCTCGGAGATCACCAGCGGCGCTGTCTTGGCCTTGGTCGTCGTGAAGATGAAGGCGAAGAGGAACTCGTTCCAGGCATAGACGATGACGAAGACCGAGACCGCGAGCATGCCCTGCGCCGCCATCGGCAGGATCACGCGCATGATGATCTGGAACTGCGAGGCGCCGTCCATCATCGCGGCCTCGTCGAGCTCGCGCGGGATCTGGTCGATGAAAGTGCGCATCACCACCGTGCCCAGCGAGACGAAGAAGGTGGCGTAGAGCACGATCAGCACGAAATGCGTGTCGTTCAAGCCCAGCCAGTTCACCACCGGGAAGAGCGGCAGCGTGATCACGATCGGCGGGATCAGGCGGATGAAGATCAGGAAGAACGCCGAGGCCTGCAGGCCCTTCGAGGCGAAGCGCGAATAGGCGAAGCCGGCGAGCAGGGAGACACCGACGGCCAGCACGGTCGCCCCGACCGTGACGAGGAAGCTGTTCCACAGGCCGAAGAAGAAATCGCCCCAGCGGCTCCACAGCGCCTGGTAGTTCGCCAGTGTCGGCGCGAAGGAGAAGGTGCCGGTGGTCGAGAAGATGTCGCGGTCGGCCTTGAACGAGGACATCGCGATCAGCCCGATCGGCACCAGCGACCAGGCGACGACCGCGAGAACGCCAACGAGCTTCAGAAGATGGCGGAGCAGCTTAGGCACGCGCGAACATCTCCTTGTAGAGCCGGCGCAGGTAGAACAGCGCGAGCAGGAGCGAGGCGAGCACCAGCAGCCAGCCGGTAGCGGCGGCAGAGCCGAAGGCGTTGTAGCGGAAAGCCTCGAGATAGAGATAGACCGCCATCACCTCGGTCGAGCGCGCCGGCCCGCCGCCGGTCATCAGCCAGACCTCCGAGAACAGCCGGAAGGCGAAGATGTAGCGGAACAGGGCGGCGATCAGCAGCGCCGGCATCAGCAGCGGCAGCGTGATCCGGCGGAACGAAGTCCAGGCCGAGGCACCGTCGATCGAGGCGGCCTCATAGAGATCGCTGGGGATCGAAAGCCGCGCCGCGTAGAGGATGATGAACGAGAACGGCAGGTGCAGCCAGATCGAGAGCAGGCTGACCATGGCGAGGCCATGGCTGGGGTTCACCGCCCATTCGATCGGCGGCAGGCCCAGCGTCATCAGCAGCCGGCTCATCATCCCGACATCGGGCTCGAACAGGTAGCGCCACATAACCACCGCCGAGACTTCGCTGACGGCATAGGGCGCGAGCACGATCGCGAGCAGCAGCGCGCGCAACGGCACGCCGGAGGCGAAGAACAGGGCCATGCCGAGCCCGATCAGCAGTTCGACATGCACCACGACGGCGACGACGATGACGGTGTTGAGCAGCGCCTTCCAGAAATACGGATCGCTCAGCACCTTCGCGTAATTGGCGAGGCCGACGAACGTCGCCGCCTGTCCGAAGGAGGACTGGTTGAGGCTCAGCCAGAAGACATAGAGCGCCGGCACGAAGATGATGCCGCCGATCATGAGCTGAACCGGGGTGACGAGCGCGATCGCCGAGAAAGGCGTACGGGCGCTCATCAGGCGATCCTGAAGCGCTTCAGAGCCTCACGGTCGATCTCGATGCCAAGACCCGGCCCCTGTGGGATCGCGAGCTTGCCGTCGACGAGCTGCGAGCCCTCGCCGACGAGCGGCTGCGTGAAGGCGTCGCGCAGCGGGTTCTCGTAGACCATGCATTCGAAGGTACGGAAGCTCTCCGCCGCCGCGGCGAGCTGCAGGCTCGCGGCAACGCAGATCGCGCCCGACCAGCCGACATGCGGCGCATAGGCCGTGTTGAAGGTCGCAGCGAGCTCGGCGATGCGCCAGGTCTCGGTGATGCCGCCGGAGCGTGTCACGTCCGGCTGAATCAGCCCGAGCGAGCGGTCCTGCAGCATGGTCAGCGCCTCGCCCGCGACGAAATCGCTCTCGCCGGCCGCAAGCCGTATCGGCAGATGCTGCGCAAGGCGGCGATAGCCTTCACGGTCATGCGGCGCGATCGGCTCCTCGAAGAAGCCGTAGCCGAGATCAGCCAGCGCGCGGCCGACGATCATCGCGTCGTCGACGTCATAGGCCCAGTTCGCATCGACATAAAGCGCGATCTCGTCACCGGCGAGCCGGCGGATCAGCTTCGCGCGGGCGATGGCATCACGCAGCGGGTGGCCGAGCTTGACCTTGATCTCCCTGAAGCCGGCCTTCAGCGCCGCCGCCACCTCGGCCTCGACCGTCGCGTCGTCGAGCCAGTTGATCGAGGAGGCATAAGCCGCGACCTCCGTGCGCCCCATGCCGCCGAGCAGCTTGTGGATCGGCTGCCCCGCCTGTTTCCCCGCGATGTCCCAGAGCGCGATGTCGACGGCCGCGATGGCTTCGACGACCTGCCCGCCGGGCCGCCCCGAAAGCGCCGCCCGCATCGCCTTCCAGAGCGCGCGCCGGTCGGCGGCATCGCGGCCGATCAGCCGGGGCACCAGCGCCTCCTCAATGAAGCGCGCATAGCCGGCCGCGCCGCGCCGACACAGGCCCTCGCCGAAGCCGATCGTGCCGTCCTCGGTCTCGACCTCCACGACGACGATCTCGATCGCCGGGTAGTCGCCCTGCGAGGTCCGCTGGACCTTGGGCAGCGTCGCCCGCAGCGGATGGACGTCGATTTTGACGATGCGGCTGGCCGACATGCGGCGTTGCCCTCCCGAGGCGCGTGGCTGAACGGCACTTGCTTATCTGATAGGTTGAACAGTTGCCAAGGAACGCGGCATCTGTCAATGATCCCCGCCGGAGGAAATTGATGAGCGATATCGCCCGTTCCGTGCTGGATGCCGACGACCCGTTCGCGGGCGGCGATGTCGTGCCGATGCGCCTCGGCGATGCCGTGATCCAGCGCATCACGCAGGCGATCCATGAGGGCCGTTTGAAGCCGGGCGATTTCCTGCCGTCGGAAGCGCGCATCGCAGCCTCCTTCGGCGTCAGCAAGCCGATCGCGCGCGAGGCCATCCGCCAGCTTGCGGCCATGGGCGTCGTCCATATCCAGCAGGGCAAGCCGACGCGGGTACAGGCGCTCGATGCCGCGCCGCTCGACCGGTTCTATCGTTTCGCCGTGCGCGGCCGTCCCAACGGCCTGACCGAAGCCGTCGAACTGCGCCGCATCCTGGAGCCGCCGATCGCGGCGCATAGCGCCGAACGGCGTACGGACGAGGATATCGAGAAGCTCGATCTCATCCTCGCCCGGATGGAGGATGCGCTGGGTCATGTGCCGCTCTGGATCGAGGCCGATCTCGATTTCCACGAAGCGGTCGCAGCCTCCTCTGGCAACCGCCTGCTCGATTTCCAGCTCCGCGGCCTGCGCCCCGTCATCCGCGAGGTGATGGAGATTTTCAACTCGCGCGAGGCGCGCGGTCCCGAGGACTGGCAGCGCACGTTCAAGCGCCATGTCCTTGTCGTGGACGCCATCCGCGCGGGCGATGCCGCCGCGGCTTCCGCCGCCATGAACAAGCATTTCGAAGCGGCAGAAGCCGCCATCGCGGAACTCGCGAGCCATAGGGAGGATCATCATGAGTCAAGGGGCGACACTCGACCGTAGGCAGTTCGGCGCCGGTATCCTCGGACTGAGCTTCGCCGGGCTGGGCCACACGGCGCAGGCGCAGAGCGGGCCTTTCAACGTCTTCACCCATCGCGTCATGCAGACGGTCGCGACCGGCGCGCAGGGCGGCGACATCACCAAGGACTGGGCGCAGAAGAACGGCGTCACCGTCCAGTGGACGACCTTCGACACCGGGCCGCTGCAGGAGCGCCTGTTCCGCGAGGCGAGCCTCGGCGAGACCTCCGTCGATGTCGGTTTCGTCGTCAACACGCAGGTCGTGCCCCGCGCCGCGACACTGTTCGAGCCGCTCGACGACTACCTGAAGAAGGACCCGGTCGAGGACATCGCCGATATCTTCCCCGGCCTGATCGAGGGCATGAAGGTCGGTGGCAAGCAGCTCGCGATCCCGTTCCGCCACGCCTCCTCCGGCCTGCACTACAACGAGGAGATTCTGGCCGAGAAGGGCTTCTCCAAGCCGCCCGCGACGATCGAGGAGATGATCGAGATCGCCAAGGCCTGCAGCTATCGCCGCGCCGATGGCACGCAGGTCGTCGGGTTGTGCACGCCGGGCGCGACCTATCCCAACGTGATCGATCTCGCCCGCGCCTGGGACGGCGATTTCATCACGCCGGACTTCAAATGCGTCGCCGACCAGCCGCCGATGCTGAACGCGATCCGCACCTTGCGCGAGCTTTTCCAGGCCAACGCCTTCCCGCGCAATTTCGCGACGCTCTCGCCCGAAGACGTCAATGTCTGGATGCAGCAGGGCCGCGCCGCGATGAGCCTGCAGAGCATGGGCCGCAACCGCATCTACAACGACCCGCAGAAGTCGAAATTCCCCGGCAAGATCAAGACGATCGCGGTGCCCGCCTCGAAGACGCTCGCCGGCAAATACGCTGCAGCCCCGGCCAAGGTCGAGTTCTGGGGCATGGTCATCCCGAAGAACGCCAAGCGCAAGGACCTCGCCTGGAGCTTCATCAAGGCAATGATCTCCAAGGAGGCGACGCTGAAGGCCGCCCTCAACGGCAACGGCCCGGTCCGCGCCTCGACCTATGCCGATCAGGGCTTCGCCGGGTCCGTGCCTTACGCCGCCGAGGAATTGAAGGTGCTCAAGGTCGCGCGCGTCCCGATGCCGGCCTTCGACGAGGCCGCCCGTGCCGGCGATCTGTTCAAGGAAGAAGCCGAAGCCGCCGTGCTCGGCATGAAGACGCCGGAAGAGGCGATGGCCTCGCTGGTCAAGCGCGTACAGCCGCTGCTGCCGGCCTGACGATCGAGAAAGCGGCGCACCACGCCCGAAAACGAGCACCGGAGGACAATCGATGACATCCCGCATCTCGCGCCGCCGGTTCGGTGCACTCGCCGGCGCCGCAGCCGCCGCGGCGCTTCTCCCGCGCGCCGCCTTCGCCCAGGCGAAGACGCTGACCGCGCTCGGTCACCGCGTCCACCAGAATGCCGCGACGACCGGTCCCGGCGGCGACGCCACCGAAGCCTTCCGCAAGGCGAACGACGCCAATGTGAACTGGGTCACGTTCGGCGATGTCAACGCGGTTCATGAGCGGCTGCTGCGCGAGGCCTCACTCTCGGAGACCTCGATCGATGTCGCCTATCTCGTCAATGGCCGCGCGGTGCCGCGCAATCTCCAGCTCTTCGAGCCGCTCGACGCGCTGATGAAGCAGGCGCCGATCGAGGCCTTCGACGATTTCGCGCCGGGCCTGCTCGCCCCGCTCAAGGTCGGCGATGCGCTGCACGGCATCCCGGTGCGCCACGCGACCAACGCGCTGATCTACAACGAAGCCCTGCTGGAAGAGCGCGGCGTCACCAAATTGCCGACGACATTCGAGGAGCTGGCGGAGCTGGCCCGCAAGCTCACCTTCAAGCGCGAGGACGGCACACAGATCTATGGCCTCGCCTTCACCGCCGTCTTCGCCTCGAACTTCCTGACGCTCGCCCGCTGCCTCGGCGGCGACTACATGACGACCGACGGCAAGATCGTCGCGGCCGAGCCGCCGATGGTGAAGACGCTCGCCCTGCTCGCCGATTTCTACAAGGCTGGCGTGCTGCCGCGGAATTTCGCGACGGTGAACAACGAGGAGATCACCACCTGGATGCAGCAGGGCCGGGCGGCGATGACGATCAACCCCTTCGCCAGGCTGGTGACCTATAATGACCCGTCCAAGGGCAAGTATGGCGGGCGGTTCAAATCGCTGCTGCCGCCGATGGCCGCCGATCTCGTCGGCAAGGTCGCCTTCGCCCCGACGACCGAGTTCTGGGCGCTGATGATCCCGAAGAACGCCAGGCAGAAGCCGCTGAGCTGGGAGTTCATTCGCTCCCTGTCCTCGAAGGTCGGCACGACCGCCATGGCGTTGAACGGCAACGGTCCGGTCCGAATCTCGACCTATGCCGACGAGAAGCTGAAAGCCGCGATGCCCTATGCCGCCGACGAGGCCGCCGCGCTCAAGGCTTCGCGCATCCACCTGCCAGCCTTCGACGAGCAGGCCCGCGCCCACGACATCTTCATCGAGGAAACACAGGCCGCCGTGCTCGGCCGCAAGCCGGCGCAGCAGGCGATGGACGACGCAACCGCGCGCGTGAAACCATTGCTCGGCTGATGACAGGCCCGCTTTCGGGGCGTGTCGCGCTCGTCACCGGCGCGGCGCGCGGCATTGGGCTGGCGATCGCGACACGCCTCGCGGATGCCGGCGCGCATGCCATCATCCATGACCGGGACGCCGCCGCCGCCGACGCGGCGGTCGCCGACCTGCGAGCGCAAAACCACGCGGCCACGGCCCTGATCGCCGACCTCGCCGAGCCGGCCGCCCCCGCGACGATGGCAGGGCAGCTCATGGCAAAGGGGAGCGAGCCCGATATCCTCGTGCTCTGCGCCTCAGTCGAGATGCTGGAGACCTGGGACGCGGTCTCGGAAACCGCAATGGCCGCCCAGACGCAGATCAATCTCCACGCTACGGTCAGGCTGTTGCAGGCTTTCCTGCCGGGGATGCTGACGCGCGGCTTCGGCCGGGTGATCGCGATCGGCAGCGTGCAGGAAGCGCGCCCCAATCCGACCCATCTCTACTACGCCGCCACCAAGGCCGCGCAGACCAACATGATCCTGAACCTCGCCCGCACCACGCAGGCGCCGGACGTCACCTTCAACATCGTCAAGCCCGGCGCCATCCTGACGGACCGCAACCGCGCCGTGCTGGCCCAGCCCGGACGGGAGCAGCAGGTCCTCGCCCGCATCCCCTTGGGCCGGATCGGCAGCCCCGAGGATTGTGCGGGCATCGCGCTGCTGCTCTGCTCACCCGAGGGCAGCTATATCAACGGCGCCGAAATCGCCGTGGATGGCGGCTTGCGGCTCTGACCGGGCTCAGGGCCCGACGAGCTGCCCGCCATCGACGACGATGCTCTGGCCGGTGACCCAGCTCGCCTTGGCCGAGGCGAGGAACAGCACGACCTCGGCGATCTCCTCAGGCCTGCCCATCCGCCCGAAGGGAATGTTCGCCAGAGTCGCATTGTAGAGCTCGGGATTGGAGGTCTTGCGGTTTTCCCATGAGCCGCCGGGAAACTCGATCGAGCCCGGCGCGACGCAGTTCACCCGGATGCCCTTGCGCGCCAGCATCTTGGCCTGGCTGCCGGTGTAATGCATCACCGCAGCCTTGATCGCGCCATAGGGCGCCGAGCGCGCCGAGGCCCGCAGGGCCGAGATCGACGAGATGTTCACGATCGACGAGCCCGGCTGGAGATGCGGGATGGCTGCATGGCTGCCGCGCACCACGGCCATCATGTCGACGCTGAGCGAGGCCGCCCAGCCGTCCTCGTCATCGCTCTGGCCGAAGCCCGACGCATTGTTGACGAGGATGTCGAGCCCGCCCAGCGCCTTCACGGCCTCAGGCACATAGGCCTCGATCTGGCCGGCATCGGCAAGATCGACGGTCGCCGCATGGGCGGCGACGCCCAGCGCCGCGATCTCCTGGCGCGTCGCTTCGAGCGGCCCGGCACTGCGTGCGCAGATCGAGACCGCCGCCCCGCCCGCGGCGAAGCCGAGCGCGATCGAACGGCCGATGCCGCGGCTGCCGCCCATCACGATCACGCGCTTGCCGGTGAATTCCTTGGCCATGCGGGCCTCCCCTTCCTGATTGATTCCCGGTCTGTATTGCCGGCGGAAAGGCACGCGCTTCAAGGCAGGCGGCACGCATGCCGCCCCTGCGATTCAGGGAGGAGCACCGGGTCTATCGGTCCCGCGCGACGCGAAAACCATTGGTGTAGAAGCGCACGTCGGCTTCGTATTTGAAGCGCGCAGCGGACCGCAGATAGCGCGGATCGTTGTTGAACGAGCCGCCGCGCAACACCCGCTCGCGGCAACCCCCGACCGTATAGGCGCTGCCGTCGCGGGGCGCGCTGCGATAATTCTCGCTCCAGCAATCGGCGACCCATTCGGCGGCATTGCCGGCCATGTCGTAGAGACCGAAGGCATTGGCGGGGAACTGGCCGGCCGCAACGGCGCTGCCGCGCTTCTGGTCGTTGCAGCCGAGGCAGTTCGCGCGGTTCTTCACCAGGGCCTGGCCCCAGGGATAGGTCGTCGTGGTACCGGCGCGCGCGGCGTATTCCCATTCGCTCTCGGTCGGCAGGCGATAGGGTTTTCCGCTCCGGGCCGAGAGCCAGGCGAGATAGGCATTGGCATCGTTCCAGTGGATGTCGGTGACCGGTCGCTTGCCGCGGCCGAGCCCGCGATCGTCAGGCCGGTAGTTGCAGCCACCCTGGTCGATGCAGAGATCCCATTCCTCGAACGTCACCTCCCGCACCCCGAGCAGGAAGCCGCGGATAGTCACCGGATGCACCGGCTTCTCGAATTCGTAGAGATCGTTCGAGCCCATCTGGAAGCTGCCTGCGGGGATCGCGACCAGTTCGGGACAGCCCGCGCAATCGCGCTGCGGTGCGCCGGCGACCGGCTGGGAAGCGGCTGGCGGCGTCGCCACTGCAGCAACGGCGGCAGGGGCAGCAGGCGCAGTCGGGCCGGCCCGATATTCCTGCTCGCGCGTGCGGGCGAGCGAGGCGAACCGCCCGTTCGGATAGGCATCGAGATAGGCACGGTACTCGGCGGCGCTGCGGCTGTTGCGGATCGATTCCCAGAAGGCGAGATCATAGGCCGAGTCCTGGGTCGCGCCCGGTGTCTGGGGCGGCGGAATGACGGCGCGGCTGCCCTGCGCGACGGCGACCGGCCGGGTGACCGGCGTGACCACGAGCCCTTTGGATGGCTCCGCCGAGAGCCAGATCTGCTGGCTTCGCCGGGTTTCGCGCGAAACCGTGTCCCGCACCTGCTTCAGCGCCTGCGTCATGTCCAGCCCCGGCGTCCGGATCGCCTTCAGCCAGGCGGCGACCGCGCGGTCGGGGCCGCCCGGCAGAGTCTTGCTGGGCGCCGTCGGGAACAGCACGGCGATGCCTTCCATCGGCTCGAGCGGGAGCAGCCCCTTCGCCTTGCCCTGCCAGGGATTGTCGCGGCCGGCATTCAGAAACACCAGGGCGCTCGCCGGCCGGGCGACGATCAGCGGATCGATGATCTCGTCGAGATCGACCGCCCCTTCAGCGCCGTTCTGCGTCGAGACCAGGAAATTGCGGTTCCGCTGCTGGATCGCGTGGCCGCTGTAGAAGACGACGACCTGCGCGCCGCGCCGGAGCTTGCTGGCAAAGCCGGCGATCGCCTGCCGCAAGGCATTGCGGTCGGCATTCTCGACGGCGACGACATCGAAGCCGCCGGCGCTCAAGGTCTCGGCGACGGCGCGGCCCAGTTGGGCGGTGCCGGCGATCGGCGCCTCCGGATAGGCCTCGTTAGCAATGACGAGGGCGACGCGCGCAGGCTCGCCCGGCTGCTGGGCAAAGCCGGGCAGACCCGACAATCCCTGCAGCACGATCGCAGTGGCCAGAACGCGCAACCAAGCCATCGGCAGACGATATCCCTTAGCTAGCGGACATTGACCGTGATCTTCGGCGACATCACGGGCGGATTATGCGGCGTATGATTGTAGTCGCCGAGCAGCAATTGTAGCGTGTGCCGGCCCTTGGGCAGCGTCACCACCACTTCCGTCTGCCCGTTGCCGAGATGGATGTTGTTGTAGTCGGACGGGATCGGCTGGTCCGGCGGGCCGGGATCGGTGTCGATCAGCAGATGATGATGCCCGGTTCGGGCGTGATTGACGCCTGCCGGCGCAACGCCCATGCCGCGCAGGCCGATCCGCACGGTGAAGCGCTCGGGAACGCTCAAGCCATCGATCGGATAGTGGAAATAGACTTGCGCGCCCGGCGGAGCCGGCTGGCGCGTGGCGGTCTGCGCCGCGACTTCTGAAACGAGCCCCTGCCAGGCCATCAGCGCGACAAGGCCGGCGGCTGCGATGCGGATTCCCGACATCACCTGCGCCTCCTCGCATGCGGACCACCCGGCGCCACGATCACCGTGATGCGCTCCGAGATCACCGGCGGGTCGTGCGGCAGATGGTTCTCGTCGGCGAGCAGGAGCTGCAGCGTGTGCCGCCCGTTCGGCAGCGTCAGCTTGTATTCGGTCTGGCCGCCGCCGAGATGGATATGGTTGAGATCGGCCGGGATCGGCTCGTCGAACGAGGGCGGCCCGGCGTCGACCAGCAGATGGTGATGGCCGGTATTCGGCTTGGCGACGCCGGCCGGCGCCACGCCCATGTTGCGCAGGCCGAAGCGGATCGTCGAGGTCGGATAGATCCGGTCGCCATCCCTGGGATAGACGAAATAGACCGCGGCATCGTTGGGCGACGCCGTGCGGGCGCGGCCGGGGCCATGGGCATGCGGCGGTGGAGGCGCAGCGACCGAAGCCTGCGCGTCGCCGACGACGCGGACCCGGATGCGCGGGGACACCACCGGCGGATCATGTGGCACATGCTCGTGATCGCCCATCAGCAATTGCAGCGTGTGTTCGCCGGGCGGCAGCGAGAGTTCGACCTCGGTTTGCCCGCGCCCGAAATGCAGATGGTTGAAGTCGCTGGGAATCTCGCGGTCCAGCGCCGGCAGTTCGGTATCGACGAGGAGATGATGGTGCCCGCCATTCTGGCTGGTGGTTCCGGCCGGCGTCACCGATATGCCTTCCGCCCCGAAACGGATCTTGGCGCGGCTGGGGATCGTCGCGCCGTCCTGCAGATCGATGAAGAAGACACGGGCGCCGGGCGCCGCGACTGAGCGTGGTTTCTCAGGCGCCGCCGAGACCTCGACCGTGATGCGCTCCGACACCACCGGCGGATCATGCGGCACATGATTGTGGTCGGCGAAGAGCAGTTGCAGCGTGTGCTTGCCAGGCGTGAGTGCAATCTCGGCCTCGGTCTGGCCGCCACCGAAATGGATATGATTGAAGTCGCTGGGGATCGGCTGGTCGAGCGGCGGCAATTCGGTATCGATCAGCAGGTGGTGATGCCCGGCATTGCGCATCGCCTGCCCGGCCGGCACGACCTCCATGCCTGAGATCGCGAACCGCACCGTGAGCTTGGCGGGAACCTGCGCCTTGTCGGCGAGACCGACGAAGGAAAGACGGGCGGCTGCAGGGGCCGGGCTGCGCTGCCGGGCGCGATCCTGCGCCGATGCGCCCGCGAATGGGAGCGCCACGGCCAACCCCAACAGCAGAAGCGCCGGCGCGAGGCGTAGCATCAGCGTCTTCCTTTCGCGAGAAGATAGGCCGAAGGCTATCAGCGACGATTGCAGCCTTCAAGCAAAACGCCGTCCGGTTTCGATGAGAACTATGCTTTGTTCTGGAGATGGCCGGGATCATGCATTAGCATGACGTAGAGGCTGCGAGCAGCCTCCAGGATGCACCCATGACCCTCGTCGCCAGACTCTGCGGCCTGCTCCTCATGCTCTGGTCCGGCCTTGCCCTGGCCGAGACGCCGCCCGAACGCCGCGTGGCGCTCGTCATCGGCAATTCCAGCTATCGCAATGCGCCGGCGCTGCCGAATACCGTGAACGACGCGCGCGACATGGTCACCGCCCTGCGCAAGGTCGGCTTCGAGGTGGTCGACGGCATCGATCTCGACAAGCGCGGCATGGATGCGGTGCTGACGCGCTTCGCCCGGCTGGCGCAGGATGCCGACGCCGCGATGTTCTATTTCGCCGGGCACGGCTTCCAGTTCAACGGCGAGAACTATCTCGTGCCCGTAGAGGCCAAGATCGAGGACGAGGTCGGCGTCCAGTACGAGACGACCCGGCTCAACGATGTCGTCACTGCGCTGAATTACGCAAAGGGCGTCAAGATCATGGTGCTCGACGCCTGTCGCAACAACCCGTTCGTCGGCTTGCTCGCCAAGCGGCAGGCGACCCGCGGCTTCTCCGTCGGCTCAGGCCTCGCCCCGGTCCAGCGCGCACAGGGCATGGTCATCGCCTATGCCACGCAGGCCAACGATGTCGCCGCCGACGGGGCCGGCCGCAACAGCCCCTTCACCGCCGCTTTGGTGCGCGAGATCGACCAGCCCGGCCTGGAAGTCGCCGCGCTGTTCCGCCGCGTCCAGAAGAGCGTCTACGACACGACCGCCGGCAAGCAGACGCCGGAACTCTCGCTCTCCCTGCTCGGCGATTTCTATCTCAACCGAGAAGAGACCGATGCCGATGTCTGGCGCCGGATCCGCGCCAGCGACGACACCACCGCCTTGCAGGCCTTCATCCAGCGCTATCCGCAGAGTTTCTTCGTCATCGACGCGCGTACGCGGCTCGACCTGCTCGAACGCCGCTCCTTGGTCTCGAGCGATCGTGAGAAACTCATACGCGAATTCGCCGAGCGCGAGCGCGCCCTGCTCCAGCGCCTCGAACGGGCGGAACAGGGGCGGCGGCAGGCCGCCGACGATCTCGCCCGCAAGGATATCGGCGACGCGGTCGACGTCCCGCCGCCCGTGCCGGCTCCGGGCTCCGCGCCTGTCGCCATCGCCCCTGCCCCACCCGCGTCGCGCACGCAGGACAAGGCGGAGCGCGCGCGCCTCGCCGACGAACTCGCCCGCCGGGAATCGGAGCTCGCTGCGATCGAGACGGAAAAGCAGCGCCTCGCCGAGGAACGCAGGAATGTCGAGCAGGCCATGGCGGCCCGGCTCGGTGTATCCGGCTCGCTGTCGCCGAACCGATCGACGCAGCCCATCGCCCTGCCGGGTGCCGCACTGCGCCCGTCGGACGCCGCACCGCGCGGGCGAGCCTCCGGCGAATGCGCCGAACTGTTGATGCGCGCGCAGCTTGGCGATCTCACGCCGGCGGGGCGCGAACAATTGCGGCAATGCCGCTGATGCAGGGTGGCCGCGGCGGGAAAGCCCGGCCAAAGCCGGAGAGGTGAGGCATGGCAGGCTTTGTCCGCTTCAAGACCGTCATGATCGCCCTGGCTTTACTGGGGGGCAACCTATCGGCCGGCGCCCAGACCGCGCCGCCACCGCCAACCCCTACGCCCTTCGCCGAGGCGCTGCGCAAGGCGGCCGACGATCTCTTCACGAAGGCGGCCGTCTCCGGCGACAGGATCGAGCTGGTGATCGACCCGCTGATCGACGCGGCCTCGGGCGCGCAATCGACCGCGACGCGCTCGATGCAGGCGACCCTGATGGAGCTCGTGCGGACGAACTACCCGCGTTTCACCGTCCTGCCCTTCGACAGCGAAGCCCTGGCAAGCAAGCCGGTGGTGCTGGTCGGCACCTTCACCGCCGTGAACAACCAGGGCGTGGCGGACGGCCCACGCGACGCCTACCGGATCTGCCTGACGCTGGCCGATCTCAAATCCAACAGCATCGTCTCCAAGGGCGTCACGCGCGCCCGCACCGAAGGCGTCGATACAACGCCGACGCCCTATTACCGGGACTCGCCGCTCTGGGCGAAGGATCAGGCGACGGACGCCTATATCAAGACCTGCCAGGGCACGAAGCTCGGGGACCCGATCGATCCCGGCTATGTCGAGAAACTCACCGCCAATGCGCTGATCAATGACGGCATCCTCGCCTATGAGACCCAGCATTTCCGCGAGGCGCTCGCCTTCTACCGGACGGCGCGCAGGCTGCCGGGCGGCGAGCAGCACCGCGTCAGGATCGGGACCTATCTCGCCGCCAGCAAGCTCGCCCGGCGCGAGGACATGATCGATGCCTTCGGCGACCTGATCGATTATGGCCTCGGCACGGACCGATTGATGGTGAAGCTGCTGTTCAAGCCCGGAACGACGCAGTTCATCGATGATCGCCAGATCACCGAGCCCTATCCGATGTGGCTGAGCCAGATCGCGACGCGCTCGCGCCAGAAGGGCGCCTGCCTGGAGATCGTCGGCCATACCTCGCATACAGGCCTGCCGCAGGTGAACGACCGGCTCTCGGCGCTCAGGGCACAGTTCGTCATGGACCTGCTGCTGACCGGCGCGCCCGACAATCGCGGACGCATGATCGCGACCGGCCGCGGCTTCAAGGAAAACCTCGTCGGGACCGGCAAGGACGACGCCAGCGACGCGCTCGACCGCCGCGTCGAGTTCAAGGTGATCGGCTGCTGACGCGAAGCGATCGACGGCACTGCCCCCTTTCGATTCGGCGGGGGCGCTGTTGCGGCGGCGCGCGGAAAAGCGGAAGCTGCACGCCCTCGCGCAAGCTTTCCTGCGATCGACACCGTGCTGACCCGCCCCACATCGCGCCCCTCCGATTTCGGCCACAAGACCGGCACGACGCGCTTCAGCGCGCAGACTCTGCGGACGGCCTGACGATGACCGAGGAAGCCAAACGCATCGGCGCAGTCATCGGGGCGCCACCCGAAGCTGTTCGCCAGGCGCTCTCGCGCCATGGCGTGCTGCGGGCGGGCATCAACCTGTCGAACTTCCTGCTGGTTTCCAGCCGCACGGCCGATGGCGGCCCGGCCGGCGTTTCGCCGGACATGGCAGCGATCCTCGCCGAATGCCTCGGCCTGCCACTCCAATACGTCACCTATCCATCGCCGGGCCCGCTCGCGGATGCGGCCGAGCGCGACGAATGGGATGTCGCGCTGGTCGGGGCCGAGCCGCAGCGCGCCGCGGTCATCGACTTCACCCCTGCTTATACCGAGATCGAGGCGACCTATCTGGTACCCGCAGGCTCGCCCCTGCAATCCGTGGCGGAGGTCGACCGGAAGGGGCGGCGCATCGCAGTCGCCGCGCGCACGGCCTATGGCCTCTGGCTCGAACGGAACATCCGAGAGGCCGAGCTCATCACCGGAGAAGGTTTCGACGGCGCATACCAGCATTTTGTCGACCGGAAGCTCGATGCTCTCGCCGGTCTGAGGCCGAAGCTGATCGAGGACGAGAAGACGCTGCCGGGCTCGCGCATGCTCGCCGGCCGCTTCATGGCGGTCCAGCAGGCGCTGGGCACCCCCAAGGCCTCCGGCATCGCCCTCGACTATCTCAGGAGCTTCGTCATCGCCGCCATCGAGAGCGGGGTCGTCGGGCGGCTGATCGCGAAGCATGGCGTCACCGGCCTCTCTGTCGCGGAGCCGCCTCCCGGCAGCTAGACCGGCAGCTCACCGGCCTTGTCGAGGTGACGGAGGTTCACGACGCCACCCCGTTCAACCAGAATTGAGCGGAGGGCAGCCCCGGGAAAGTGCCGGGCTCCGATTGATCGATCGCCGTACAATCCGTATCCCTCTTGTCGACAAGAGGGTTTTCCATGACCGCCACCAAGACCAAGGCAATCCCCGCCCCGGAGCGCAAACGCGGCTCCGGCGTGAAATTCGTCTACGATCTGCTGCGCGATGAAATCCTCGATCTGGTCCTCCAACCCGGCTGCCCGATCGACGAGGTCCAGCTCGCCGAGCGCTTCCAGATGTCGCGCACGCCGATCCGCGAGGCACTGGTGCGGCTGGCCGGTGAAGGGCTGATCGACACGCTGCCGAACCGCTCGACCATGGTGGCCAATCTCGACTTCTTGAACATGTCGCCCTTCTTCGACGCGCTGACTCTGATGTACCGGGTGACGACCCAGCTCGCCGCCCAGAACCGCCGGCCGGAGGATCTGGAAGCAATCCGCGCGCGGCAGGCGGAATTCGCCGCCGCAGTGAAGGCGCAGGATGCGCTGGCGATGATCGCGACCAACGCCGCCTTCCATGCCGCGATCGCGGAAGCCGGGCGCAACCCCTATTTCAACAGCCTGTTCAGCCGCCTCCTCGACGAGGGCCGGCGCTTCCTGCGGCTCTACTACCAATCCTATGACGACCGGCTGCCGCAGCAATTCGTCGACGAGCACGAGACCATCGTCGCCGCGATCGTGGCCCGCGACACGGCTCTGGCGGAGCGCCTGGGGAAGGCTCATGCGGAACAGATCGTCCGCCAGATTCAGAAGCTCATGATCGGCGAGGACAGGCTCGACATCGCACTTTGAGTTTCTTGCGTAATCATTGTCGACAAAGAATATGCAAAATCCTATAATGAGCCCGAGAAGAGCGCGCCGCCGGGGTGTCGGGCTCTCCGCAAGAACGGCAGCCAGAAGGAGAGCGAGATGAAGGCCCAGATTTTCTCCGGCGTGATCCCCGCGCTGATGACCCCCTGCAAGGCGGACCGCACGCCCGATTTCGACGGGCTGGTGCGCAAGGCCAAGGAGCTGGTCGCCGGCGGCATGTCCGCCGTGGTCTATTGCGGCTCGATGGGCGACTGGCCCCTGCTGACCGATGCCCAGCGCATGGAAGGCGTCGAGCGTCTGGTGAAGGCCGGCATCCCGGTCATCGTCGGCACCGGCGCGGTCAACACCGCCTCTGCCGTCGCCCATGCCGCCCATGCCCAGAAGGTCGGCGCCAAGGGCCTGATGGTGATCCCGCGTGTCCTCTCGCGCGGCTCGGTCATCGCCGCCCAGAAGGCGCATTTCAAGGCGATCCTGACCGCCGCTCCGGACCTGCCCGCGGTAATCTACAACAGCCCCTATTACGGCTTCGCCACCCGCGCCGACCTGTTCTTTGCGCTGCGCGCCGAGCATCCGAACCTCGTCGGCTTCAAGGAATTCGGCGGCGCCGACGAAATGCGCTATGCGGCCGAGAACATCACCAGCCGCGACGACGGCGTCTCGCTGATGATCGGCATCGACACCACCGTCGTCCATGGCTACGTCAATTGCGGCGCGACCGGCGCGATCACCGGCATCGGCAACGTCCTGCCGCAGGAAGTGCTGCATCTCTGCCAGCTCTCGGTCGCCGCGGCCGCAGGCGATGCCACGGCGCGCCGCCAGGCGCAGGAGCTGGAGCAGGCGCTGGCCGTGCTCTCCTCCTTCGATGCGGGCCCGGACCTCGTCCTGTTCTTCAAGCACATGATGGTGCTGAAGGGCGACGCGGAATACGCCCTGCACTTCAACGAGACCGATGCGCTCAGCGACAGCCAGCGCGGCTATGCCGAGGCCCAGCTCAAGCTGTTCGACGCCTGGTATGCCGACTGGTCTAAGGCGAACGTCGCCCGCAAGCAGGCGGCCTGATCAACGCCCCCGCGCGGCGGAAGCCCTTCCGCCGCGCATCGCCACAATCCATGCTGGGCCTCCCGGATCGCCTGCCGCATCCGGGCCGAGAACCGGACCCGCATTCGCGAAACGCACCCGCTGATGGCCAATCTCGATGTCATCGTCATAGGCGCCGGCGTGGTCGGCCTCTCCGCTGCGATCGCAGCGCAGGGGCGCGGCCTGACGGTCACAGTGCTGGACAAAACCGGGCCGGCGGCGGGCGCCTCGGCCGGAAATGCCGGTGCCTTCGCCTTCACCGACATCCTGCCGCTGGCCTCGCCGGGTATCCTGCGCAAGGCGCCGAAATGGCTCCTGGATCCGCTCGGACCTCTCTCGGTGCCGCCAGCTTATGCGCTCAAGATCGCGCCCTGGATGTTCCGCTTCTGGCGGGCCTGCTCGCCCGCACGCGTCGCGCATTCCACGGCGGCGCAGACCGCGCTGATGGACCTGTCCAAGGCGGAGCTGGAGCCTTTTCTGCAGGAGACCGGCACTTTCGCCATGCTGCGCAAGGACGGCAATCTCCAGGTCTATGAAAGCAAGGCCGAGCTTGAGGCTTCCCTGCCAGGCTGGCAGGCCCGCGAGGAGCACGGCATCGCCTTCCGGCATCTCGACGCCGCCGGCATGGCCGAGATTCAGCCCGGCCTCGCCCCGCGCTTCACCCACGGCACTTTCACCCCCGGCTGGTATTCGATCGCCGACCCGCAGGGCTATACGGTCGCGCTGGCGGACCACTTCCGCGCCCGCGGCGGCACGATCGAGCGGCTGGAGGTCGAGAGCCTCGCGCCTTCCGACGGCGGCGTCACGATCGTGCCCCGCGGCGGCCAGACGCGGCAGGCGAAGCAGGTCGTGCTCGCGGCCGGCGCCTTCTCCCACCGCATCGCCAAGAGCCTGGGCGAGCGCATCCCGCTTGAAACCGAGCGCGGCTACAACACCACGCTGCCGCCCGATGCCTTCGACCTGCGGACACAGGTCACCTTCGGCGGCCATGGCTTCGTCGTCAGCCGGTTGTCGATCGGCATCCGCGTCGGTGGCGCCGTCGAGCTCGGCGGGCTCGACTTAGCCCCGAATTTCCGCCGCTCGGAGGCGATGCTGGCCAAGGCCCGCGCCTTCCTGCCCGGCCTCAAGCCCGATGACGGCGTGCAATGGATGGGCTTCCGCCCCTCCCTGCCGGACAGCCTGCCGGCGATCGGCCGGGCCCGCGTCACGCCACGCGTCGTCTACGCTTTCGGCCATGGCCATCTCGGCCTGACGCAATCGGCCGGCACCGCGCGGCTGGTCGCCGACCTCTTGACGGATCGGCCGCCCGCCATCGACATCGCTTCCTTCTCACCGCAGCGTTTCTGAGAGTCGGACCATGGCCAGCCACACCTTCTCCTGCATCGACGGCCACACCTGCGGCAATCCCGTGCGCCTCGTCTCCGGCGGTGGCCCGCGCCTCGAAGGCGCCAACATGCTGGAGAAGCGCGCCCATTTCCTGCGCGAATTCGACTGGATTCGCACCGGCCTGATGTTCGAGCCGCGCGGCCACGACATGATGTCGGGCTCGATCCTCTATCCGCCGACCCGCCCTGATTGCGACGTAGCCGTGCTCTTCATCGAGACCTCGGGCTGCCTGCCGATGTGCGGCCACGGCACCATCGGCACGATCACCATGGGCATCGAGAACGGGCTGATCACCCCGCGCGAGCCGGGCAAGCTCTCGATCGAGGCTCCCGCCGGCAAGGTCGATATCAGCTACCGCCAGGAGGGCCGCTTCGTCGAGGAGGTCCGCCTGACCAATGTGCCGGGCTTCCTCTATGCGGAAGGCCTGACGGCGGAGGTCGAGGGCCTCGGCGAGATCGTCGTCGACGTCGCCTATGGCGGTAATTTCTACGCGATCGTCGAGCCCCAGAAGAACTTCCGGGACATGGCCGACCATACCGCCGGCGAACTGGTCGGCTGGTCGCCCAAGCTGCGCGCCGCGCTGAACAAGAAATACGAATTCGTCCATCCCGAGCATCCCGAGATCCAGGGGCTCAGCCATATCCAGTGGACCGGCAAGGCGACGAAGCCGGAGGCCCATGCCCGCAACGCCGTGTTCTACGGCGACAAGGCGATCGACCGCTCGCCCTGCGGCACTGGCACCTCGGCCCGAATGGCGCAGCTCGCCGCCAAGGGCAAGCTCGCGGTCGGCGACGAGTTCATCCATGAATCGATCATCGGCTCGCTGTTCAAGGGCCGCGTCGAGGCGGCGACGACCGTGGCCAACCGCCCGGCGATCATCCCTTCCATCGCCGGCTGGGCCCGGATGACCGGCTACAACACCATCTTCATCGACGACCGCGACCCCTTCGCCCACGGCTTCGTCGTCACCTGAGGCCGCTTCAGCTTGCGGACGGCTCGTCCGATCCTCGGCGGATCAGGAAGATCGCGGCCCCGCCGCTCATCAGCGCGAGGCAGAACCAGGTCAGCGCATAGATCAGATGCGTGTTGCGGAAACTGACCTGGGTCATGCCGCCCTGCGGCAACGGGCCGGGCTCGGTCGCCGCATCGGCATCGACGAAATAGGGCGCGACCTCGTTTAAGCCGCGCGCCGAGGCGATCGCGGCGACATCGCGCGAATACCAGCGGCCGGCCGCAGGATCGTTGCTGCGCAGAAAGCCGCCGCCGGGTTCGCTCAAACGCAATAGGCCGGCGACCTTCGTGTCCCCGCTCCCCGCCGCACGGCGCTCATCCACCCCGCGCCGATCCTCCGGCACGAAGCCGCGATTGATCAGCACGGTGAAGCCGGTATCGCTGCGGAACGGTGCCATGACCCAGAAGCCCGGCCCGCGCTCGGTCACGGCCATGGTCAGCGTCTCCGGCGCATCGAGATAGCGGCCCTGCAGGACAACGCGACGATACTCGTCGGAGGCCGCATCGATCTCGCTCCACGCCGCCGGCCCCGGCGCTGCGACCGGGGCAGCATGAATCCGCGCCTCGACGCGGGCGATCAGGCCGAGCTTCCAGCTTCGGCGCTCGACCTGCCAGGTGCCGAGGCCTGCGAAGATGAGCGTGAACAGGCAAAGCGCCGCGGCGAAAACGAACCGGGCAAAGCCACGGCGTGCCCGCCCGCCTGCATCGACCGGCATCGTACGGACCTTACATCCGGTGCATGTCCGGCATCATGTTGCTGTTGAGGTGGAACATCACCCAGAGCGAGCCGGCGAGCACGATCGCCACGATGACGAGGGTGAAGATCAGCCCCATCATGTTCCAGCCTCCCTCCGAGCGGCCGTTCATGTGCAGGAAATAGACCATGTGGACGACGATCTGCGCGGCGGCGAAAGCCATGATCACGATCGCCGTCAGCGTCGCATTCCCGAGCATGTCGTTCATGACGAGCCAGAACGGGATCGCGGTCAGGACGACCGAGAGCAGGAAGCCGGTGACATAGCCGCGCAAGCTGCCATGCGGTGCGTGATCGGCACCGTGGGCATCATGCGGTTCGGCGTGCGGTTCGACGTGGCTTTGGGAACCGCTCATTTCAGCACGCCCATCAGGTAGACGAAGGTGAAGACGCCGATCCAGATGACGTCGAGGAAGTGCCAGAACATCGAGAGGCACAGCAGGCGCCGGCGATTGGCCTCGATCAGCCCGCGCTTCGAGACCTGCACCATCAGCACCGTCAACCAGATCAGGCCGAAGGTAACGTGCAGGCCGTGCGTGCCCACCAGCGTGAAGAAGGAGGAGAGGAAGGCGCTGCGCATCGGCGTCGCGCCCTCGCGGATGAGATGCGCGAACTCGTAGAGCTCGATCGCCAGGAAGGCGAGGCCGAACAGCCCGGTGACGACGAGCCAGCGCTGCATCAGCGCCTGCTTGCCCTTGTCCATCGCCAGCATGGCAAAGCCATAGGTGATCGATGAGAACAGCAGCATGGCGGTGTTGACCGCGACCAGCCTGAGGTCGAACAGATCGGCGCCGGAAGGCCCGGCCGCGTAGTTCCGGCCCAGCACGCCATAGGTCGCGAAGAGGACTGCGAAGATCAGGCAGTCGCTCATCAGATAGAGCCAGAAGCCGAGCATGGTCGAGCCGCCGGAATGGGCGTGATCGTCCCCGGTGACGTAGAATGCCGGCACGCTCGCGGCTTGAGCCTGTGCTTTCGCCTTGGCCATCATCGCCCCTCAGGCCCGTCCGAGCTGTCGGCTTCGCGCGTCCTCTTCCCGCACGACATCGTCGGCGGGGATATGGAAGTCGCGGTCGTAGTTGAAGCTGTGGATGATCGCGGTCGCGACCACGCCGATAAAGGTCAGCGCCGCCAGCCACCAGATGTACCAGATCAAGGCGAATCCGCAGATTGTCGCAAGCCCGGCGATGATCACACCGGCGCCGGTGTTCCGTGGCATGTGGATCGGCTTGAAGCCGCCGAGCGGACGGCTATAGCCGCGCTTCTTCATGTCGGCCCAGGCATCGAGATCATGCACGATCGGCGTGAACGCGAAATTGTAGGCCGGCGGCGGCGAGGAGGTCGACCATTCCAGCGTGCGCCCGTCCCATGGGTCGCCCGTCGTGTCGCGCAATTGCTCGCGGCGGAGGATGCTGACGGCGATCTGGATGATGAAGCAGAGGATGCCCAGTGCGATCAGCACTGCGCCCATCGCCGCGACGACGAACCAGATCTGCAGCGACGGGTCCTCGAAGCGGCTGAGCCGTCGCGTCACGCCCATCAGGCCGAGCACATAGAGCGGCATGAAGGCGACGTAGAAGCCGATCACCCAGAACCAGAACGAGAGCAGGCCCCAGAACCGGTCGAGCTTGAAGCCGAAGGCCTTGGGGAACCAGTAGGCGATGCCGGCGAAGACGCCGAAGACCACGCCGCCGATGATGACGTTGTGGAAATGGGCGATCAGGAACAGGCTGTTATGCAGCACGAAATCGGCCGGCGGCACCGCCAGCATCACGCCGGTCATGCCGCCGATGACGAAGGTCAGCATGAAGGCGAGAAGCCACATCATCGGCAGCTCGAAGCGGATGCGGCCGCGATACATCGTGAACAGCCAGTTGAAGATCTTCGCCCCCGTCGGGATCGAGATGATCATCGTCGTGATGCCGAAGAAGGAGTTCACGCTGGCGCCCGAGCCCATCGTGAAGAAATGGTGCAGCCAGACGAGATAGGACAGGATGGTGATGACCACCGTCGCATAGACCATCGAGGCATAACCGAAGAGGCGCTTGCCGCAGAAGGTCGAGGCCACCTCGGAATAGACGCCGAAGATCGGCAGGATCAGGATGTAGACCTCCGGGTGGCCCCAGATCCAGATCAGGTTCACGTACATCATCGGGTTGCCGCCGAGATCGTTCGTGAAGAAATTGGTGCCGACATAGCGGTCGAGGGTCAGCAGCGCGAGCGTCGCCGCCAGGATCGGGAAGGTCGCGACGATCAGGACGTTGGTGCAGAGCGCGGTCCAGGTGAAGACCGGCATCCGCATCATCTCCATGCCGGGCGCCCGCATCTTCACGATGGTCGCGATCAGGTTGACGCCGGACAATGTCGTACCCACGCCTGCGATCTGCAGGGCCCATAGGTAGTAGTCCATGCCCACCCCGGGCGAGTAGGCGGCCCCCGAAAGCGGCGGATAGGCGAGCCAGCCGACCTTGGCGAATTCGCCGATGAACAGCGACATCATCACCAGCACGGCGCCGCTCACCGTCATCCAGAACGAGAAATTGTTGAGGAAGGGGAAGGCGACGTCGCGCGCGCCGATCTGCAGCGGCACGACATAGTTCATCAGGCCGGTGACGAAGGGCATCGCCACGAAGAAGATCATGATCACGCCATGCGCCGTGAAGATCTGGTCGTAATGATGCGGCGGCAGGTAACCCTCGTTGCCGGCAAACGCGATCGCCTGCTGGCCGCGCATCATCAGCGCGTCGGCGAAGCCGCGCAGCAGCATGATCACGCCGAGGATCATGTACATGATCCCGATCTTCTTGTGGTCGACGCTGGTGAACCACTCATGCCAGAGATAGCCCCAGAGCTTGAGCCGAGTGACCAGCGTGACGAGCGCGAGGCCGCCGAGCGCGACCGCGGCGAAGGTCCCGATCAGGATCGGCTCGTGATAGGGGATCGCCTCAAAGGTGAAGCGCCCGAAGATCAGCTTCCACCAGTCGGGATAGGAGGTCATCGTTCCCAGCCTCAGTTGGCGACGCGCGCGGTGACGCCCGCGGTGCCGTAGACATCGGTCGGCGTGCAGATCGCCGTCACGAACGGACGCGGCGGCATCGGCTGCCCGCCCCGGCGCACGCTCTTGTCGTATTCGAGCTGCGCGACGATATGGATGCCCTCCTTGCCGCCACCGCCCTTGGCGTCCAGCGCCATCATGTCGCGCGTGCACATCTTGGCCCGGTCGACGCACATGTTGAGGATGGCGCTGAATAGGTCAGACGGAATGTCGCGGAAATAGCGAACCGCCTCGCGCTCGCTCGGCTTCTCCAGCACGAGATACTCCTCGCGCCCCAGCGTGCTGCCGGTGCGGATCGCACCCTGCACCCAGTCGCCGAAAGCCTTGTCGTCGACACCGCGGAAGCGGAAGCGCATGTCGGAGAAGCCGGCGCCGCTATAATTGGCCGAGAAGCCCTCGAACTCGCCGGCATGGTTGATCACGGCGTTGAGCTTCGTCTGCATACCCGGCATCGCGTAGATCTGGCCGGCCAGGGCGGGAATGAAGAGCGAGTTCATCACCGAGGACGAGGTGATGCGGAACTCGATCGGCTGGTCGACCGGCGCCACCACCTCGTTGAGCGAGGCGATGCCTTGCGCCGGGTAGAGGAACAGCCATTTCCAGTCGAGCGCGACGACCTCGATGACGAGCGGCTCCTTGCGGGTCCCGTTTCCGCCGGCCTTCGCCTCGACTGCCGGCTTGCCGGCGCTGATGCGGTCGAGCGGGCGGTAAGGGTCGAGCAGATGCGTGCCCATCCAGGTCATGGCGCCGATGACGATGATGATCAGCAGTGGCACCGACCAGATCACCACCTCCAGCGGCAGCGAATGGTTCCACTCCGGATCGTAGCTGGCCTTGGCCGAGGCGCGGTAGCGCCAGGCGAAGAAGATCGTCAGCGCCATCACCGGCACGATGATCAGCAGCATCAGCCCGGTCGAGGCGAGCAGCAGGTTGCGTTGTTGCAACGCAACATCGCCGGACGGACCGAGCAGCACCATCTGGCAGCCGCCGAGCAGCGCGAAGAGCGGCAGGACCGCTAAAAAACGAAAGATCCGCAAGAGACTCGAGACCTCCCTCATCCGGGACTGCCGTTCTCTATTCCCATTCTTTCGCACCGCACATAAGACAATCTGTCTCATTGCGATGGTTTGACGGGTGGCTTCTATCCACCGTATCCATTTGTACGAGGTGCGGGCAAGTCCGGTTCGGCCGGCTCGCCTCCCAACGAGGAATTCGCGGTCATGAGCGCTGACGCGGCGAACCATTCAACGAGACATCCGGCGGACGAACATGGCCGCGACCACGTGTCGCCGGCCGATATCGCGCTCGGCGTCATCATCGGCCGGACCTCGGAATATTTCGATTTCTTCGTCTTCGGCCTCGGCTGCGTGCTGGTTTTCCCCGAGCTGGTCTTCCCCTTCGCCGACCGCCTGACAGGCACGATCTATTCCTTCGGCATCTTTGCGCTGGCTTTCGTCACCCGCCCGATCGGCTCGGTGCTGTTCTTCGCCATCGACCGCCGTTACGGCCGCGCGACCAAGCTCACCGCCGCCCTCTTCCTGCTCGGCGGCTCAACGGCGGGCGTCGCCTTCCTGCCGGGCTATGCGACGCTCGGCATCTGGTCGATCGTCATCCTCGCGGGCTTCCGACTCCTGCAGGGCATCGCGCTCGGCGGCGCCTGGGACGGGCTGTCCTCGCTGCTTGCGCTCAATGCCCCGCCCAACCGCCGCGGCTGGTATGCGATGCTGCCGCAGCTCGGAGCGCCCTTCGGCTTCATCCTCGCGGCCGGGCTCTTCGCCTATTTCGAGGGTGCGCTCTCGAAGCAGGATTTCCTCGGCTGGGGCTGGCGCTATCCCTTCTTCGTCGCGCTGACGATCAACGTCGTCGCGCTCTTCGCCCGCCTGCGCATGGTCGCGACCCAGGAATTCGCCCAGCTGATGCAAACCCGTGAGCTGATGCCGGTCCCGGTATTCGAGCTCATCCGCATCCACGGCCGCACCCTCATCGTCGGCGCCTTCGTGCCGCTGGCGAGCTTCGCGCTCTTCCACCTCGTCACCATCTTCCCGGTGAGCTGGATCAATCTCTTCACCGACCGCTCCGTCTCCGAGTTCCTGCTGGTACAGGCCGCCGGCGGCGTGGTCGGCGCAGGCGCGATCGTCACCTCCGGCCTGATCGCCGACCAGATCGGGCGCCGCAACACGCTGCTGCTCTCGGGCGGGATGATCGCGCTGTTCAGCCTGTCGAGCATCGTCGCTCCGCTGCTCTTCGGCGACAGCCTTGCCGGCCAGACGATCTACGTGATCATCGGCTTCGGCCTGCTCGGCCTCGCCTATGGCCAGACGGCCGGCGCGGTCGCGTCCAGCTTCAAGGCGCAATACCGCTACACCGGCGCGGCCCTGACCTCCGACTTCGCCTGGCTGATCGGCGCCGGTTTCGCCCCGCTGGTCGCGCTGACCCTGTCGAGCAGCTTCGGCCTTGCCTGGGTCGGCCTCTACCTGCTCTCCGGCGCGCTCTGCACGCTGGCGGCCCTGTGGATCGACCGGCGACTGGAAGGGCGCTACGGCTAAGGCATTCTCCGTCCCGGCCCCCTGCCGGTACAGGAAGCGGTGGCGCCGCGTCATCCGCCTCGACGACGGGAATTCGCACGCGCTTCAGGACCGCTTCCGGCAGAGCGCGGCTTCGGCCTTCGTCGCCTCGCGGACGATGCGCGTGGCGGCGACAGGCGGCTTGCGGCCCTCATCGATCTCGCCGGCGAAGACGATCGTGCCGTAATAGGTGCCGCTGACCTCCGCCACGCGCTTGCGCTCGGCTTCCGTCAGTTGCGTCAGCGACGCGTCCGTGCGCGACAGGCGCCGGTTGGAGGGCAGGAGCAGGACGTCGCGGGCCGGGCATGGCGCCCGGAAGCAGCGCAGGCCGTTGTCGCAAGCGACGAACAGGGTTTCAGCCTGAACGGGTTGCCAGAGCAGGAAGCACAGGGCCGATGCGGCGACGATCCTCATGATGTCCTGTCCTCCCATACCGCGCGGGGGGCGTCGTCCATACGGATGACGCCCCCCGCTTTTCAGAAACAAGCGCGAAACCGCATCGAGCCGTCAGGCGGCCTGGGGCTGCTCCGCCGGCGCCAGATAGGCGCTCTGGAAGGTCGACATCACATGCGCGACCATGTCGCGGGCAATGTGGAGCTGATCGTCCTGGAAGGCGAGCGCGCGGGGCGAGTTCAACACGATCTCGTAGCTCGGGAAGTAGTCGACGAAGTCGTGGCGCCGGAACAATTCCTCCGCCACCGCCCGCAGCAGCGATTTCGAGGCGCTGTTGGCGACGATGACATCCGCATCCTTGAAGGTCGCGCCGAACGGCACCGGCGAGACCGTGACGACGAAGCGCATCTCGGGGTGGCAATGCTCGCGGATCAGCCCGATGATCTCCTCCATGTCGGCGAGCGTCGCATCGTAGCCGTAATCGACGAAGCGGAAGCGCTCCGGCATCCGCTGCAGCCAGGTCGGGCCGGGATGGGCGTTCATGGCGATGCCTGTCTCGGCGTCCTGCCAGGTCTCGGTCAGGCCGAGCGTGAAGAAGCAGATGCGCGCCTGCTTGATCTGCGCGGTCGCCTCGGTGAGGAGCCTGCGGTTGGCGAAGGCGCTCTCGCGATCCAGCAATCGCAATCCGCTGGCCTGCGGATCGAACCATTGCCCGGGCGCGAGCTCGATCAGCCCCTCGTCGGGATAGCTCTCGCCGAGCAGCACGCGCTTCAGCTCATGAGTCATCGAGCGCACCGAATACTTGTTGAGCGCGCCCCGGCTGAGCTGGCCGCGATCGGCCCCGCCGCCGCGGCCGGTTTCCTCGCTCCAGCTCTCGAAATGCTCGGCCGGCACGCCATGGCCTGCGAGCAGCAGCGGCAGGCCGCGCAGCATCAGGATGTTCTCGACCTCGCGCGCGAAGCAGGAGCCCATGGTGAAGATCGGCCAGGACGGGTCGATCCTGAATTTCGGCTTGTGCGCCACGGCGAGATAGTCACCGGTCGTCAGGCGCTCCCTGGCCATCTTCTCGGGCTTGCCGGAGGTCCAGCCGCGCACCGGGTTGCCGCGCATGATCGAAAGGGCCGTGCCTGCATCGTATTCGATCTTCATGATCGTCTCCTGGTTCGTGGAAACCGATAGCCGGAAGGCCTTCGCGCCCCGCCGGGCTTGGCGAAGCCATTCATGCCCCCGGAGCAGCCTTCACATCCTGTGGGGAATGCCGTTCCGGTCGAGAAAGCCGCGCATCCGGTCGTAGGAGCCGGCATAGCTCTTCGCGAGGCCGTTCAGCGCCGCCTCCTGATAGACCGCGCGCCAGCCGCCCTCCGCCAAGGCCGCCTCGGGCACGACCGGAATCTTCAGCGTCTCGGCCAGCTCCTGGCTGCGCGTGTCATAGGCGACGAGCACGCCAGGCACGCCATGCGCGACGGCCGGCAGCACGCCATGGACGCGATAGCCCACGGCAAGGTCCTGCGAGCGGGCGAAGGCGTCGTAATGCTCGACATCGAAGAACGAGAAGAGCTGCTTCTCGTAGATCCGGCGCATCGCGGCGTCGTCCGATCCGCTCCACCAGCCGGTGCGGGTGAATTCGGCGACAGCCTTCTCCTTGGCCACGGGGTCGCGCAGGAAGAACGCCTTCTCCTCCTGCTCGCCATGCGAGGACATCACCATCTCGCTCTGGCTGTCGACCTTGAGCAGGGCAGCCTTCTGGTTGCGCAGATAGGCTTCCGGATCGGCGGTATAGCTCTTGTCGGCCTCGCGGCGCAGGCTGAACGCGACCTTGCGGATATCGCGCTGGTCTGGGATGCGGATCTTGAGGTCGCGATTGCGGGTGCGGAAGATCGAGGGACAGCCGACCACCTCGACATTGCGGATGCCGTTCTGCCGGAGCGTCTCGGCACTGAAGGCACCGCGCACGCCGATCGCCGCCGAGCGCTCGGCCACGATCGACCAGAAGCGCTTCGAAGCCTCGGGCAGTTCGATCTTGCGGTTCTGGCTCGCCTGCGCGCCGACGCCGATGGCGTAGACCGGCAGCTTGACCTTCTCCAGCACCTCGACGGCGCGGAACCATTCCATGCTCTCATGGATGAAATTCGAGCCGCGCACGAAGACGAAATCGAACTCGCTGGCATAGCGCGCGATATCGGCATCCGTGGGCGACATGATCTTCATCGGCTCCAGATGCGCGTAATCGAGGAGCTTCAGCGTGGAATCGTAGACGATCATGTCGCCGATGTTGAAGTAGTCGCTGAGCAGCTTCTCCATCGGCGCGCGATACCAGCGCACCTTGTCGTGGTCGTAGACCTCGCCCGCCGGATAGATCACCAGCGCCCGCAGGGCCTTGGTCTTCGACACCGGGCGCAGTTCCGAGCCGGGCGCCAACACGCCGGTGCGGGCATCCGCGATCGCGATGGAGCGCAGCCGTGTCTCAGGCAGGGCCGGCAGCGGAATGGCGATCTCCGCCACCGTCGCATCGCCGGTGACGAGCGCGCCCGGATGGATCGTGGCGTATTCCTGCCCATCGAGCAGCAGGCGCAGCGGCGCCCAGGCTCCGCCGGGCTCGCGCGCCACGAGGACCACGACCTCCTGCGTGGTCGCGCGCAGGATTTTCATGGGCAGCACGGCCTGGCTGGCCGGAACAGGGTGCGCGGGCGCGTTCATGAGCCCTCCTTGACGAAGCGAAGTTTCAGGCGGACCAGATCGCGGTCGGGGCCGAGCTTGCAGCCGGCGACATGCATCCTGGTCATGAACAGATAGGGCTGATCGCCCGTGGTCTCGAAGTTGCGCGAGGGTGAGGCCGGATCGGCGATAGCCCCGTAGCCATAGCGCTCACGGTCGCTGCAATCCTTGCTCCACATCGTCGGGTGCGTGACCAGCGTCTGCAGCGGCGACCAGGTCACGAGGTCCTTCGACCAGCTATAGGCGACGCGCCCACCGACAATGCCCTGACGGGGATCGGGGCCGAGATGGAAGATCGCGAGCCATTGCCCGCTCGCCTCGTGCCGGGTGACCGAGCCGACCGTGGTCGGCAGGTGCTTCAGCGGCTGGCACGGCCGCGCCTGGCTGAGATCGTCGCGATAGGGATCGACCGCCGGAATCGTGAAATCCTGCCCGTCGAAGGCGCGCCAGGTCGTCGGATCCTTGAGGTCCGTCGACCGGAACAGGCAGACGCCGTTCTTCTGGCCCTCTCCGCCGGTCGTCGCGATCAGCGAATACCAGGCGCCGTCCTGCTGGACGATGTTCGACGGGTTGAAGAAGCCGCGATGCCGGCCCTGCCCGACATCCTGCTTGTAGGGCGGTGCCGCCACTAAGGGGCGCGGCTCGTCGGTCCTGAAGCTGCGCCCGCCATCATCGGACCGGGCCGCGGTGACGACATTGTACCAGCAGCTCATCGCCTCCTTGAAGCGACAGGCGCCGGGATGCTTGTCGGCGTGGTATTCGGCATGGATCAGCGCCTGGACATGGCGGCCGTCATCAGTCCAGGTCGCGGCAATCCAGCTCTTGTCGCTGAACTGGCTCGGATCAGCGCTGTTCTTCGCCTGGAAGGAGACCGCGCAGCTCTTGCGGAGCGACGTGAGGTCACGGCCGATCAGCGGGCGACTGCGGTAATGGCTGGCGAAGGCGACGACCTCGCCCTTGTCGTCGCGGAAGGCGCGCAGGGGCGCGTCCGGCAGGTCCCATTCCTCGCAGCGCTCGCGCGCCCAGGAGACCACCGTCTCCTCCTGCGCGCCGGGCGCGAGCTCGAGCCGGTAGCCCTGCGCGACCGCGGGCAGCGCCAGCAGCAGCAGGCATGCGGCCGACAGGGCCGCCTGCAGGGCGCGAGCGCCCCTCATGCCACCTTCCTTTCCGGCGCGGGCGCCTGTTGGGCAGCCGCAACCGGCTTGACCATCTTGTGGTCGACCTTGTTCTCGCTGAGGAATGCGCTCATCGCGCGGTAGACCTGCCCATAGGCGGCGTTGAAGCGATCGAAGCGCGCCTGATCCCAGTGTTCCTCCAACCTGAAATCCTGGCCGGCGAAGACGTCGATGCTCGGGATCTTGAAGGTGTCCGCGAACTCGACAGTGCGGCTGTCATAGGTGAAGTAGATCGAGGGCGTGCCGTTCGCGAGCGCCATCAGGTTGCCGTGCAGACGGTAGCCGAGCACGAGGTCGAGCCCACGCACCAATCGCTCGTATTCAGCGACTACGTCGGAATAGAACATCCGGGTCTGGTAGAGACGCTCGACCTGCTCGTCGAGATACCAGCTATTGGCCCATTCATTGGCGCGCAGTGCCGTCATCGCCTGCGCCTGCTGGTCGATAGTGCCGAGCGCGAGCTTCTTCTCCTCGACCTCGCCCTGCGACATCAGCGTGACCTCGAAACGATCCGCCATCGCCTTCACCAGCGAGCGGTGGAAGGTGAGGTAGCGCTTGATGTCCTGCGCATAGGTCTTGGAGACCTCGCGCCTGAGCGTCACGCCAGCGGTCTTGACCTGCTCCAGCGGCGGCAGCCGGATGGCGAGATTGGGATCGTTGTTCCGGAACGCGGTCGGGCAGCCGATGATGCGGACATTCTTGATGCCGAGATCGTTCAGCACCTCCGCCGAATAGGTGCCGCGCACGCCGAGCGAGGCCGTCGAATCCGAAATGAGCTTGAGCACCGTTTTGGTGTCCTCGCTCAGTTGCAGCTTGCCGCTGACGGGCGCCTGCGCGCCGATGCCGAAGGCAATGACCGGGATCTTCAGCCGGCGCAGCACATCCGCCGCCTGCGCCCAGTTCATCTGCGCATGGACATAGTTGGAGCCGCGCAGGAAGACATAATCGTACTCGGCATTGAGCCGGTCGATCATCGCGGGATCGACGCGGTCGATCGGCAACTCGTCGAGCTTCTCGAAATTGAGCAGCTTCAGCGAGGAATCGAAGACGAAGGCGTCGCCGATATTGTGGTAGTGCTCGATATGGCTCTGCAGATCGGCATGGCGATACCAGCGGACATTGTCGTGGTCATAGACCTCCCCGGAGGGGCTGATGACGAGGATGCGGGCCATGGTCGGGTCCCCCTGTTCTTTCGTTATGGTTTCAGGCGATCATCGCGGCAGGGTCCTGCCGCACGGGCGCAGGCTTGCTGCGTTCCGCCAGCAGGCGGCGGTAGAGATCGAGATGCGTCCCGGCGCATTCGACATGGCTCATCGGCTGCTTGATGCCGCCGCGCAGTCGGTCCCAGAGGCCGGGCTCGGTCAGCGCGCGCGTCATGCAATCGACGAGGTCTTCCGGGCTGCCCGGCCGGAAATGCAGGCCGTCGACCTCGTCGGTGATCTTCTCGGCCATGCCGCCGAGATTGCTCGCCAGGATCGGGCGGCCGTGGAAGAACGCCTCCTGGATCACGATCGGCGAGTTCTCCCACCAGACCGAGGGCATCACCATCCAGTCGACCGAGCGCATCAGGTTGGGCATTTCACGGTTCTGGAAGGCGCCGCAGAAGCGCACCCGCCGTCCGGCCGCCTCGACGAGCTTGGCGAACTTGTCCTGATAGGCCTGCGGCTGCCGTTCCAGGTTGCCGCCATAGACCAGCAGGATCGAATCCTCGCCCCAGACGTCCTCGGGAATGCGCGTCACCGCATCGATCAGCACGTCGGCGCCCTTGTAGGGCGTGAGCTGGCCGAAATAGGCGAAGCGCGAACGCCGCCCCTTGCCCTCCGGGAGTGGCCGGGGTGGCGCGGCGCCGGCGACGTCGATGCCGTTCTCGATCACCGAGAAACGATCCTCGGCGAGGCCCCAGTCGACATAGCGGTCGACGAGGAAGCGGCTCGGCGAGACGAAATGGTCCGCGAGCCCCAGCATGCCCTTGATGAAGGTCTCGCGCGCCAGGAATCGCGCCGGCGAGATGTCGGGGAAGCAGGCGTTGCAGTCGGTCGGCGACGCCTGGTAGCAGAGCTTGAAGGCGCCGGTCTTCACCATCTGGCCATGGTGGTGGCAGATCGAGAGATATTCGTGGAAGGTCACCACGATCAGCGCGTCCGGCAGCGCATCACGCACCGCGAACAGGCATTCGAGGCCGAGCCCGATGAAATGGTGGAAATGCACCACATCCGGCTTCAGGTCGTTCAGCACGCGGACGAAATCGCGCTCGATCTCCTCGGTTGCCCGGTTCGAGATCAGGAAGTGGTCGTAATCCTCGGCGTAGTAGAGCAATTCGCCGCCGCGCTGGCGCAGGCTCATCAGCGCCGTGCCGGCATGGCGCGGCGTCGGCGCGCCGACGCGGGCGAGGAAATGGGAATCGACGCCTTCGCCGGCCTGCAACCCCTTGTGCAGGTTGTAGGAGGCCACCTCCGCGCCACCCAGGGACATCGAAGGATGGCCGTGCGATATCACGAGAACCCGCATCCTCAGCCTTTCATGTTGGAGATGGCGAGCGCCCAGCGCCGGTCGAAGCTGGTGCGGTCGGCAAGCTGCGCGAGCACACCCGCATGCGGCGCGGCGGTCTCGCCGTCATCGACCGCGTAGACCTCGACATCGGGCACCCAGAGCGAGGGCGAGCCCGCCATCCGGAGCTTGAGGCAGAGATCGAGCCCCTTCTCCGCCGTGGTGAAATAGTTGCGCGCGAAGCCGCCGACCTCGATGAAGGCGGCGCGCGACAGCACGCAGCATTCGCTGGCGCCCGCCGCGACCTCCATCGGGCCGAGATTGCCGACGGCCTCCAGCGGATAGCCGACGAAACGGTTGGCGATGCGCCGGCTCGCGCCCTCGCCTTCCAGCCAGGCGCCGGCCCAGCGGATCGAATCGTCCTCGAAGAGCAGCGTCGGGCTCGCCACGCATTGGCCGCCGCGCGCGCGGTAGGCCCGCTCCAGCCGGCCGAGCCAGCCGGGCATTCGGATCTGGGCGGCACCGGACAACAGAGCGACAGTGTTGAAGCGGCAGGCGCGAACGCCAGCCTCCAGCGCATCGCAGGCATCCTCGACGCCCTCGACCGCAACGAGCCGCACCGACAATCCATAGAAGCGCGCGAGCCGGCGCGCTTCCGCGCCGACGCGGTCGAAGCTCTCCGAGGGTGCCGCGAGCACGATCGGCAAGGGCCGCGCTTCCGGGTCCATCGCGAGCAAGGCGAACAGCGCCGACAATTCGCGATGGCGGTGATCGAGCCCGATGACGAGGCCAAGCGCAGCTTCCGGGTCGAAAGCACCGACATCGAGCGTCTCAGCAGCGCGCGGCGGCGCGATCTCGGCCGCCTGCAGCGCCGGCGCGATCTGCCGTTCGACCACGGCATTGGCCGTCGAGGAACGGGCATCGAGCAGGCCGAGCACGCGCTCGAGCGCCCGCCGCGCCGGGGCGCGATTGGGTTCGAGCGGCAGGAAGGCGGGACCGGTTCCCTGCACCTCGAAGGCGAGATGCAGCGGCTGGCCGGCCTCCGGCAGGAGTTTTGGCGCAAAGACGATGAAGCCGTGATTGTTGCGCCGGGATGCCAAGGCCGGGCCGAAGCGCGGGTCTTCCATGAAGGCCGCCGTCACGTCGGCGCGCTGCACGCGGGTCCACAAGCGGTCGACCGCGCAGGATTGGCTGCCGCTGCGCAGCGTGACGCCACCGACCCGGCGCTCGGGATCGAACAGCCAGCCGATGATGAGCACGCCGGTGCCCTCGACCACGGTCACCGAGTCGATGCCGGCCCGCACCGGCTCCTCCAGCAGGCAGACCGTGTCGCGCCCGTCGAAGCGCTGCGAGGCGCGCTTGAGCTTGTCGGCTGTCGCCTGGGGCGCGGTGCCGCGCTGCAGGCCGTCGCGCAGATGGCCGGGCACGGTGATCGGTTCGAGCAGGACGTAACGCTCATAGACCTCGAGCGCGCGCCAGCCATCATTGCCACGGAAATAGAGCCGTTCGATCTCGCCGGGGTGCTGGACGTGACAATCCTCCAACAGGCCGAAGAAGCCGCGCGCGCCCTCGCCGAGATCGTCGCGCTCGAAGGTCCCGGTTTCGAGATGGGCCGGCGACAGGCCACCATGCGAGATCAGCAGCTTCACCCGCCCGGCGGCGAAATGAGAGGTCCAGCCCTGCAGGAAGATACTGCGTTCCGCCCCCGCGATATCGTCGAGCCTGCCCATCACCTCGACGAAGCCGCCCGGCCGCGCGACCGTCTGCAGCAGCATCGCCACGGCCCTGAGGCGCCGCGGATTGGGCGCGCCGGTCAGCAGCACTTCGAGCAATCCGTCGACCACGCTCGGGAAAGCCTGCCCGGCATCATCCGCGAGTTCGGAGAGGAAAGCCTGCAGGGGCTGCGGCTTTGGCGCCAGGATCAGGCGCAGCGGCCGGCCGGGCCTGCCGATCAGCAGCGCGCCGGTGCCGCTGCCGTCGACGCTGGGCGCCGGCGCGAGACACAGGAAACCGGTGGCCGCCGAAGGTTCGGCGCCGGGCCGGCGCCAGCTCAGCACCATGGTCTGCGCGCGGTTGCGCGGATTGCCGTCGACCGCGACCGGCACCTTGGCCGGAATGGCGTCGCAGATGCTGCGGACGAGGATCGCGTTCTCGCCGAGCGGCGTCCAGGCCACGGTTGGTGCCTGCGCAACCGCCATCCTGTCGGGAACGATGACCTCGCTCATCGCCTCAGCCTCCCCACAAGGTGACGGCGAGCGTGACGAAGGACATCACCGCCGCGAGTGTCGACAGGAAGCCGAGGATGACGGTGACCTGCCTGAGCGGCGCCCGCGCCTCCTTGCGGATCGCATCGAGACGCTCGTCGAAGCCGCGCAGCGTGCCGTCGAAACGCAGCTGGAAGACGTCGAGCTCGCCGAGCCTCCGCACGATCTCGGTCTGGCTCTCGGTCTCGGCCTTGGTCGCCTCGGCCAGCGCATGGTTTTCTTCGAGCCGCGCCGCGATGCGGTCGAGCTTCTCGTTGAGCTCCTTCTGCGCGAGCTGGGCACGCCGGTTGAGCACGATCAGCATTTCGACTTTGTCGAAGAAGCGTGCCAGCGGCACGGCGATCGCCGCTTCCGCCGCGAGCTCGTCCGCCGCCGGCAGGCGCAGTTCCAGCTCCACGCCCGTCGCCGCGGAAACACCGACGACCGTCAGGCGCGGACGCGCCGCAACCAGCGTCTCGTCGAGATCGATCGAGAAGGCATGCTTGCCGTCGCCGATGCCGTTGCGGCGCAGGTCGATGCGGCTCTGGTCGGCCTTTGCTTCCGCGACGACCTTGCCGTCCAGGGAAACCCTGACCGTGATCGCCTCGTCGGGACGAGCCTCGTCCCAGATCCAGCCATGCAGGCGGCTGCCGTCGAGGGCATCGACCCGTCCGTTCAGGCGCGAGGGGTTGATATTGGGAAGGCGGACCTCCTGGTCCTGTTCGGGAAGGCGGACTTCGTTGTCCTGGTACTGAGCCGTTGTCATGCGGCCTCCGCGAGCTTGAGGTCATCGAAGAGGGCGAGGTAGCGGCCGGCGCAGCCGGCTAGCGTTGGCTGCTCGGCGATGCCGTGGACGAGGCGCTGCCAGAGGCCGGCCTCATCCATCGCCCGGCGAAAGGTGCGGGCCAGTGCGGCCGGATCGCCCGGCCGGACATGCAGCCCGTCGATCTCGTCACGCACCATCTCGGCCATGCCGCCGATGGCGCTGACGATCGGCGGCCGGCGGTGCTGGAACGTTTCCTGGATGACGAGGGGCGCGTTCTCCCACCAGATCGAGGGCATCACCACCCAGTCGACCTCGGCCATCAGCCCCGGCACTTCGTCACGGGAATAGGCTCCGCAATGCGTGACGACGCCCTCCGCGCCAGCGAGCGCGGTATCGAGCGCGGTCGTGAAAGCCTCGCTCTGGAAAGGCGCGCCGCCATGGATGCGCAGCGAGAACTCGGTATCGCCGGAAGCGTGCAGCAATTGCGCCGCCTGCAGCAGCGGCAGCACGCCCTTCCAGGGGTTGAGGTTGCCGAAATAGCCGAAGCTGGTGCGCCGACCTTTCGCCTGCCGATGCGGCGCGGCCTCCTGCGCCGGGCGGGCATTGGCGATCACCTCGATCCGCTCGCCGGGCAGGCCCCAGTCGACATAGCGCTGGCGCAGGAAGCGGCTGGGCGCGACGAAACGGTCGACCGCCGCCAGATGCGTCTTGATGAAGCGCTCGCGCAACAGGAAGCGATCGGAGCCGATCTCGGGGAAGCAGCCATGGCAGGCCGAGGGCGAGGAGCCGTTGCAGCGCTGGCGGTCGCCCGGCCGCACCATCAATCCGTCATGGTGGCAGATCGGATAATAGTCGTGCAGCGTCATTACGATCGACGCCTGCGGCAGCAGCCGGCGGGCCAGCGTCAGGAACTCCGCGCCGATCAGCACGAGATGATGGACGTGGATCACGTCCGGCCGGAACTCCTCCAGCAGCGTCGCAAGGTCCTGCAACGTGCCGTAATGGTCGATCTGGCTCATGTGGAAGCGGTCGTAATGCGCACTCCACAGCACCACGTCCTCGCCGATCGCCTGCAGCGCCGTGCCGGGGTGAGGCTCGCGATGCATCGCATTGGTCGCTCCGAGGAACAGCACCTCGCAGCCCTGCTCGCGATAGGCCTGCGTCAGGTCATGCGCGAAGATCTCGGTGCCGCCCGGATGCAGCGAGGGGTGGTTATGCGCGACGACGAGGATGCGACGGCTCATGCCGTGCCTCCCGGTGCCTTGCCCCCCGGTTTCGTCGCGATCAGAAGGTCCTGGTAATGCGCCGCGCTGATGCCGCGCCAATGCCCGGGCCGCAGCGCCTCCACAGTGAGCCCGGCCTGCGTCGCTTGCTCCAGCAGGAAACGGCTGTCGATGCCGGCAGCGGCAAGCGGCGCCTCGTCGATGGCGTACCAACCCGGCCCGTCCTGCCAGCGCTTGAACGAGAGGCGCTCCTGCCCCGTCGAGGTGCCGTCGATCGCGAAGGCAGTCAGGAAGAGGCGCCCGCCCGGAGCCAGCAGGCGCGCCGCCTCCTGCAGGTAGACCACCAGTTCCTCCGGCGGCAGATGCGTCGCGACCGAGGTCATCGTCACGAAATCGAAGCTGCCATTGGCAAAGCCGAAGCGGACCTCCAGGCCCGGCAGGGATCCTTGCGGATTGTAGAGCGGATGGGCGATGTCGAGCCGCTGGAAGCGGAAGCGCGGATAGGCCGGCGTGATCGTCTGGGCGCACCAGAGGATGCCCTCCATCACCGGATCGACGCCGTCATAGCTGCCGCGCTCAAGATCGAGATACTGCGTCAATGGCACCGCCATGCGGCCGATGCCGCAGCCAATGTCGAAGACGCGCTCATGCGGTTTCAGCCGACCGATCCGGATGAAATGGCCAAGGAACTCCGCGCCGATCGCGCGATAGTCGCCGTCGCCGACGAAGATCGAGTCCGGGGGCGGATGCGGCATGAAGCGATTGCTCTGCAGCGACGCCATCAGCCAGTCGAGCTCCGGCCCGGCGGAAACCTCCGCGGGAACGGGCTCTGGTGCGATCTGTCTCAGGGCGGTCATGCTGCGGTCGCTCTCCTGAAGCCGAAGCGGGGAACAAGGTCGGGTTCGCTGGGAGCGACGGGCGCCGGCAAGGCGAGCTCCGGCGCGGATGTCTCGAAGGCCTGCATCAGCGCATCGATCTGCGCGCCCCAGCGCTGGCTTTGCAGCCAGGCATTGTGCTGGGAGGCGGCGCCGCGCGTGTAGTCGACGCTGCGCGCGATCGACTGCCGTTCGAGATGGTAGAGCGCGACATCCGGCACGTAGAGGATGCCGAAGCCGGCGCGGCGGATTTTGAGGCAGAGGTCGCTGTCCTCGTAATCGCCGATCACATAGCTCTCGTCGAAGCCGCCGAGCTCCTCGTAGAGATCGCGCGCCATGACGATGCAGGCCCCGGTGACGCCGGGCACCGGCCGCTCGACATTGGCCGGCGCATAGCTTCCGGGCATGCCCTTGAAGTAATGATGGTTGAGCCAGGTGCCTTTGCTGTCGCGCTTGAAGAACAGCCCTGCATGTTGCAGCGAGCCGTCATCGTAGAGCAGCTTCGGGCCGACGGCGCCGACCCGCGCCCCGCGGTCGAGCCTGGCGATCAATGCCGGCAGCCAGTCATTGGCGGTGGGGATCACGTCGGAGTTGACGAGAGCGAGAACCTCGCCGCGCGCCTGGTTCGCGCCCGCATTGCAGGCGGCCGAGAACCCGCCATTGCGTCGCATCGCCACGAGCTGCATCGGCAGGCCGTAGGCAAGATGCAGTCCGCCGAGGAGGTGAGCGACCTCCGCCTCGTGCTCGGGTGAATCGAGCACATAGATCAGTTCGGCATTCTCGGCGAACCAGCGGTCGCCGGCGAAGGCCGCGACCTGTACGCGCAGGAAATCGTAGACGCGGTAGAGCGGGATCACGACCGAGGCCTTCGGCCGCGCCAGCGGCTGGCCGAACACCCTGACGGTCGGTTCGGGCCGGCTGTCGCGCAAGTCCTCCTGGCAGGCGGCGAGCACCGGCGCGAGCGTCGTCTCCAGCATATCGGCAGTCAGATATTGCGGCGGGATCGCCGCGAGCGCCCGCGCCCGGATCGTCACGGCATCGGCCGGCTGCACCGGTGGTCGCAGCGTCAGCGTCGTGCCGGATTTCAGCTTGATCTCGCAGCGCGGCTGCAGCACCGGCGCCCCGGTGGCATAATCCGAGGCGAAACCGGCAAAGCCCGTGGCGGCGCGCGTCTCGCCATCCGCTCCGGCCGGCAGGCGGACGGGGAAGCGTTGCAAATGCGCGAGCATCGCGATCGGCTCGCCATTGCCGCGATGCAGCAGCACCTCCTCCAGGAGATCGTCGGGATCGCGCAGCCAGCCGCCGATCAGGAGCCCCGCCCGGTTGCAGACAGCGAGATCGAGCTCGGCAGCGGGCAGATCGTCGCTGCGGCGAACATGCTGGACGGCGAGCGGCACGCGCCGCTGCATCTCGATGGCGAGCAGGCGGCCCTGCTCGGACAACCCCGCAAGCTGCTCGACGACCCAGTTGCGCAATCCGTCCCGGCTGGCGGCCTTGCCCGCCCACCAGCGGCCGAGCGAAGCCGCCGCCTGGCGGCCGGGCAAGGCGCGCAGCACGAGCGAGCGCTCGCCCTGCAGAATGAGGAGCCCGCCGCCACGGCTGGGCGGCGCGTCCAGCACGAGATGAAGTTCGCGCTTGCCGCTGCGATCGGTAGCGCCCAGCCGAGCCTTGAGATCGAGGCGCGAAAGCCCGGCGCCATCAAGGCGCGCGACGCCCTGCAAGGCACCGAAATCGGCCGGCACGGCCGTCTCGAACAGCCACTGGCCTTCGACCAGGGCCGCGGTCGGCTGCATTGCCGCCGGCTTGGGAAACAGGGTCAGCAGAAGCTGACGCAGAAAGGACAGGTAGTTCGGGATCGCAGCGAGACCGAACAGCGGCGGCCAGGACCGGACCAGCGCATTGGCGAGCGTCAGGCGCGCCTGCGGGGCAAGCTCCTTCAGAAGCTCGGCCGGGTCGGCGAGGCCATGAACCAGCGTCGGGTCGAAGCCGGCCGTCACATCGCCCTGCGGCCCGTGATCGGTGAGGGTCGCGACGACATTGTCATGGCCCGACGAGCGGAAGGCGACGACGAGCCGCTCGCGTCCATCGCGCAGGCCGAGCGAAATCGAGGCCGCAGGCAGGCGCCGGCCACCGCCCGTGAGCGCGATCGCGGGCTTGCCGAACGGCGAGGCCTCGAGCGTCCAGCAGAGCAGGAAGACCGAACCGCCGAGGCGGTGGAGTTCGAGCTGGGCCGGCGGTGTCGTCGCCATCGCGACAGGCGCAAGTGAAAGCATTGGGGCGTTCCTGCGGCACGGAGAATCCCGGAGCGCTTGCGGAAAGCGGGGGGACACTTTCCGGGGGCATGCGCGCTCCGGGGCAGCAAACCCTTGCCCAGCCATCGGCCGGGCAAGGGGTCGCATCAGGGTCAGGCGACCGTGAAGTAGGAGTTCGGATCGGCCTGGACGTCGTCGGCGGAGACACCGACCAGGGTCAGGCTGTCGCCATTGCCAAGATCGATGATGGTGTTGCCGCCGACGGTCGTGGCACGCGCAGCCACGTCTTCCGCGGAGTGGACACCCGTGCCGTTGATGTCGGACGCGATCTGCAGCATGTCCGTGCCGGCATGGAAGTCGAGGACGACGTCGTTACCGCCGCCGCCGGCGAACACGAAGGTGTCGCTGCCGCCGCCGCCATGCAGGATATCGTTGCCGGCACCGCCGAACAGCATGTCGTCGCCCGCGCCGCCCTGCAGGATGTCGTCGCCGGCGCCGCCATTGAGGATATCGGCTCCCGCGCCACCCTGGAGGACGTCGTTGCCAGCGCCACCCTGCAGGATGTCGTTGCCCGGGCCGCCTTGCAGGACGTCATTGCCCTCGCCGCCGATCAGGACATCGTCGCCGGCATTGCCGCGCATGATGTCGTCACCGGCGCCTCCGATGAGCGTATCGTCGCCCTCGCCGCCGAACAGGGCGTCATTGCCCTCGTCGCCGGACAGGACATCGTCGCCGAGTCCGCCGAAGAGGGTGTCATTGCCCTCGCCGCCAAACAGGGCATCGTTGCCACCGTCGCCGAACAGCGTGTCATCACCCTCTTCGCCGAACAGGGAATCGACCTGATCCCCACCCTTGACGATGTCATCGCCGGCGCCGGCGAGGATCACGTCGCTGAAACGACTTCCAATCAAAAAGTCGTCGAATGCACTTCCTTCGATCGTTGCCATACGGCACCTCCTCAGCGATCTGATGAACCTGGAACGTTCGACGGCCGCACCGCGGAACGAAAAGACCAGGAATGGGTACGACAGCCTTCCGATAGATCAGGCCATCATTCGACCGGGGGAAGATTGCTCAATAGCTGCGACGCAGCAAGAGTTTTATTATGATCATTTTGCGACGCAACATAATTTGGGCTTTATTTTACAACCGATATTCTATCGATATTCCAAGAGATATACTTTCAAAATCGAAATATAGGAGAAACCGACAAAAGCCGCCGGCTGCCACGTCGATGGCGCCCCTCAATCCTCGCGGAAGGCCCGGTTGAAGCTGTCGGTGACCGGCGAGAGCAGATAGTCGATCGCCCGGCGGGCACCGTTGACGATCATCACCTCCGCGGTCATGCCGGCATGCAGCGCGATCTTGTGGTCCCGCAGGCTCTCGGGATCGATCTCGGCCCTGACGACGAAATAGGGAATGCCCGTCTTCTCGTCGACGAGCTGGTCGGGCGCGACATAGCTGACCTTGGCCTCCAAGGGCGGCAGCAGGCGCGAGTTGAAGGCGGTCAGGCGCACGCGGGTGTTGGACCCGATGCGCACCGAATCGATATCGCGCGGATCGACCTTCGCCTCGACGATCAGCGGTTCGTTCTCCGGCACGATGTCGAGGATCGCCTCGCCTGCCGCGATCGCGCTGCCGGCGGTCCGCATCCGGATATTGGCGACGATGCCCTCCTGCGGCGAGGTCACCACCAGCCGGCGCAGCACGTCCTCGGCCTGGATGATGCGCTCGGTCACCTCGGAGAGCATCAGCTGGGATTCCTGGATCTCGCCGCCGATATCGTTCTGCTGTTCGAGGCTGATCGAAAGGATTTCGAGATTGGCGCCGGCGACCGCCTGCTCGGCCTTGGCCTTGCGGGCGGCATATTCGCCGGCCTTGCCGGACAATTCGCTCTGCTTGGTCTGCAATTCGACGAGCTGGCTGCGCTTGGCGTAACGCTTCTCGTAGAGCTCGGCCATGATCCTGACCTCCTCGTCGATCAGCGAGCGTTGCTGCGTGGTGGCGTCGATCTGGGCCTTCAGCGCATCGGCCTCGGCCTGATGCTGCTCGATGACACGCTGCTGGATATGGATCTTGCCGCCCTGGACCTGGGCGCGGGATTTGAACAAGCCCTGCTCGGCCCGCAGGACCTCGCGCGCGATCGGCGAATCCATCTGCGTGAGATCCTCGGGAAAGGCGATGGCCGCCGCGCCGGTCTGCTCGGCCCGCAAGCGCGCGAGCTTGGCCTCCAGCCCGATGCGCTTGGCCTGCAATTGCTGCAACTCGGCGCGCTGGCGCGCGTCCTCCAGCCGCAGCAACGGCTCGCCCCGCGTGACGCGCTCGCCCTCCGCCTTGAGCAAGGTCTTGAGGATGCCGCCTTCGAGATGGCTGACGGTCTTGCGCTTGCTGTCGACCGCGACGATGCCGGTGGCGACGGCGGCATTGTCGAGCCGCGCCGTCACCGCCCAGGCGCCGAAACCGCCGAAGCCAACGCCGATCGCGGCGACGCCGGCCAGCACGAGATTGCGCAGGCTCGGCGTGCGCTCCTCATGGACCTCCGCCTCGATCTGGAGGGTGAGCGAATGCTCGGGGCGCTTGATCAGGGACCGTCCGGTCATGCCTTCACCTCGCGAACCTGTGGGGGAGCAGCCGGAGCCTTGACGGCAGGATCGACCTCGACCCGGCCGCCGGGCGTGATCATGCCGGCAATCTCGCCACGCGGGCCGAATTGCTGGACGCGGCCCTCGCGCAGGACGAGCAGCTTGTCGACGACCTGCATCACCGAGGGCCGATGCGCGATCAGCACGACGATGGCGCCGCTCTCGCGGGCCGCCGCGATGGCACGGATCAGGCTCTGCTCGCCTTCCGCGTCGAGATTGGCGTTGGGCTCGTCGAGCACGATCAGGCGCGGCGAACCGTAGAGCGCCCGGGCCAGGCCGATGCGCTGGCGCTGGCCGCCGGAGAGATTGAAGTCGCTGTCAGCGACATTGGTGTCGTAGCCGAGCGGCAGGCGGCCGATGAGCTCGTGCACACCGGCGACGCGCGCCGCCTCCAGGATCGCATGCGGATCGGGGTCGCGCATGCGGGCGATGTTTTCGGCGATCGTGCCGTTCAGGAGCGAGACCGATTGCGGGAGGTAACCGACCATCGCGCCGAAGGAGCCACGCTCCCATAGATAGGTGCTGTGCCCGTCGAGATAGACGCCGCCGACATTGGGCCGGAGCACACCGACGAGCAGCCGCGCCAGCGTCGACTTGCCGGCGCCGGAAGGGCCGACCACGCCGAGAACCTCGCCCGGCTCCAGGGTGAAGGAGACGCTCTTGATCACCGTCTGCTCCTGGCCGGGCGGCGCGTAGATGACCCGGTCGATCACGAGATCGCCCTGGCAGGGCGGCGTCGGCACGGTCTGGCGCTGCGAGCTGCGGCTCAGCACGAGCTCGCGTACGCGCTTCCAGGCCGCGGCAGCGAGAACCCATTGCCGCCAGTCTGTGATCATCGAATCGAACGGCGCCAGCAAGCGGCCGAGCAAGATGCTGGCGGCCATCAGCGTGCCTGCGGTGACCTCGTTGCGGATGATCAGGATGGCGCCGGTCGCATAGACCGCGAGCTGCATCGTCATCCGGCTGGAGCGTGTCACGGCCGCGATGAACTTGCCGCGCCTTGTGCCCATGTCGAGCTGCTCGATCATCGCGAGCTGCTGACCGCGCCAGCGCCGGGCGAGCGCCGGCAGCATGCCCATCGCCTCGATCGTCTCGGCATGGCGCAGGCTGGCCCCGACCTCGTTGATGCTGGCGACGCCGGCCTCGTTCGCCTCCTTGAGGATGCGGCGGGTCAGCATGTCCGAGAGCACGCCGAGCAAGAGCAGGATGATCAGCGACGCCAGGCCGACGAGCCCGTAGACCGGGTGCAGCGCGAAGAGCACGGCGAGGAAGATCGGCGACCAGATGGCCTCCAGAGGCGTGGCGATCGCCGAGCTCGCGATGAAGAAGCGGATGTCGTTGAGATCGCGAATCGCCTGCGTCGCCTGCCCCGAACCCTGTTCGAGCGAGGAACTCACGGCAGCCTGCAGGGCCGGCAGATTGAGCTTGCGCGCGAAGATGCTCGCCATCGCCTGGAAGGTCAGCGAGCGGATGAACTCGATCGTGCCGTAGAGCGCCAGCGCCCCGACCGCGATGACGAGGAGCATGGTCAGCGTGTCGTAGCTGCGGCTGACGGTCACCCGGTCCTGGACCTGCATCATGAACAGCGGGACGGTCAGCAGCAGCAGATTCACGCAGAGGCTGAGGAAAGCCGCGTAGCTCAGGCCACCGACGAACGAGCGCTGGAGATTCCGGATCAGTGCGTCCGGCGCAGGCTTCATCGCCTTCATGCATGGCTCCGAGAGTGAGGGTGTGTGGATCCGAGAAAGCTGCGGGAAAAACCCGTCATCGGTCCGAGCAACGAGACATGGAGGGAGTGTCAAGATTATGACAGATTAGAAGCGTAGCTCACCGACTCAGAGCGAAGCAAATAAGGCTGAAACGTGAGAAATTTTGAATTTCGAAACAGTTTCGGCACATCTGAAGGTGATTACAATCTTATTTATTGGCTCACCTAGATGGCATGTGCTTTGCTAATAGGCTTGTAGAGACGCGTGGAGGCAAAACGGATGGTCTATTTAGTTTTTGATCAGGTGGGGTAAGGGATGCACTTCAAATTGCACGGCGGCGAGCAATTCACAGGCGGTTCCTTGAACGGCCACCATCCAGCGAATGGTTCCGGGGTCCTCGAAGAGGTCCCTGATCGCCGAATTTCTCCTTTTGACCTGGCCCGGGTGATCGAACGCGTCAGCCGGCGCTTTCTCGACTACCTCAGGCTCGAACTGTCCAAGCTCGGCGTCGACGACATCTCGCCATCGCAAGTGATGGTCCTGATGACGATCGGACAAGGCGAGATCGCGGTTCGCGATCTCTTGGATCGCGGCCATTATGGCGGCTCGAACGCCTCCTATAATCTCAAGCAATTGGTCGAGAACGGGTATCTCGACCGCGGCGCCTCGCCGCGCGACCGCCGCCAGGCTCGCATCTCCCTCTCGCTGAAGGGGCAGATGCTGTGCGAGCGGCTGCGCTTGCTCGACGAGGCCAGCCAGGTCGGCCAGCGGCTCGAAAGCAATCGCGAGACCGACGTCAACACGACCCACGAGACCCTGCGCCAACTCGAACAGTGGTGGAACGATGCGCTCCGCTACAGCGGAGTGCTGCTCGCATCATGCATGTCCTATTCGTTCATCGCACAGGATCTGGTCAATTCGCTGCTTTGATCGGCAGCCTCGTCGCCGAGGGCGCCGAGGTTACGCTGATCACCGAACGTCCGGCGCAGGAGGCGCCGGGCGTTCGCCAGCTCGTCTATTCCGTCGACGAGACCGCGACCCAGCATCCGGCGCTCGCCGCCACCGAATATCACCTGCGCACGGGCGAGGCGGTGGCGCGGCTGATGGAGCGCCTGAACCGCAGCGACCCGCCCGATGTCGTGCTCGGCCATATCGGCTGGGGTGGCATGCTCTTCGCCCGCGACGCGCTGCCCGATGCGGCATTGATCGGCTATTGCGAATATTATTACCGCAGCACCGGCTCGGACCTCGATTTCGGTATCGACGAGCCGGTTCCCGCGGCCGACCGCCAGCGCGTACGCATGCGCAACGCAGCCCAGCTTCTCGCGCTCGACACGCTCGATGCCGCCTATGCCCCGACGCAATGGCAGCGCCGACAATATCCGGCTGCCTATCGCCAGGGCATCGCCGTCTGCCATGACGGCATCGACACGCAAACCTGCCGGCCCGATTCGAAGGCCTCCTTCGTCCTGCCCGACGGCCGCGTGCTGACGCCCGCCATGCCGGTCGTGACGTTCGTCGCCCGCGATCTCGATCCCTATCGCGGCTATCCCGAATTCATGCGCGCGGCAGCGACCCTGGCGGCCCGTCATCCCGACGCGCTCTTCGTCGTGGTCGGCGGCGACGGCTCGGGCTATGGCCGCCCGCGCTCCGACGGCAATAGCTGGCGCGAGGCGATGTGCGCCGAGACCGAGCTCGGAGACCGGGTCGTCCATATCCCCTGGCTGCCCTATGAGAACCTGATCCGGCTGTTCCAGGTCTCGGCCGTCCATGTCTATCTCACCGTCCCCTTCGTCCTGTCCTGGTCGTTGCTCGAAGCGATGGCCTGCGGCTGCCTCGTCGTCGGTTCCGATACCGAGCCCGTGAGGGAAGTGATCCGCGACGGCGTCAACGGCCTGCTCTCACCCTTCCATGATGCGCAAGCGCTGGCGGAGCGCATCGAGGAAGCACTGTCGAGCCCGGCGCTGATGCGACCTTTGCGCCGCGCCGCGCGCGAAACCGTGATCGCCGCTTACGAACGCGAGCGCTGTCTCGCGCGCCAGACCGGCTGGGTCCATCAGTTCGGCGATTAGGGCATCGGCCCGGAAAGCGGCGCGCGGTCCTCGGGAAAAGCCGATGCTGGATCAAATGCCTTTCAACCGGCAACCGACCCCGCGAACGCCAGGGCCGCCGCCCGGACCGTTTCCGCGAAATCCAGCGCGATGGCGGAGCGGAAGCGGCCGGCCCCCCAGATGATGGCGATGTCGTAGGTCACAGCCGGCCTGAGCGGCCGCACTTCGACGCCCCGGCCGCGATATTCCGCCGCCGTGAACGGATCGACCACCGACAAGCCCGCGCCGGCCGCGACCAGCCCGCAGGCGATCATCGACAGCGGCGTCTCGACACGGGTCTGGCGCGCGACGCGATGGGCCGAGAACAGGGCATCGATGCGATAACGCAGCTGCGTCGACTGTTCGAGCGAGATGAAGGGCTCGTCGACGAAATCCTCCGGCGTCAGTTCGGCCTTGGCCGCGAGCCTGTGCCCGGTCGGCAGCACGGCGACCGGCGCCATCGCCGGCAGGATCTCGATATCGATCCCGGGGAAATCCAGCGGGAGCTGCGCAAAGCCCAGTTCGCAGAAGCCCGAGGTGACCCAATCCACGACCTGCGAGGAGATGCTGCCATAGAGCGCGATCTCCAGGTCCGGCTTCTGCTTGAGATAGCTGCCGACGACCCGCGGCAGGAAACCGACATTGAAGGCCGGCAGCGCCGCAACACGCAGCGAGCCGGCCCGCCCGTCGCGCAGGTTGCGGGCCGCATTCTCGATGCGCTCCAGCCCGACGAACTGACGCTCGACCTCGCGATAGAGCGACAAGGCTTCGTTGGTCGGCACCAGCCGCGCGCCTCGCTTCACGAAGAGCGGCAACCCGAGCGCATATTGCAGGTCCTGGATCAGGCGCGTCACCGCCGGCTGCGTGATGTTGAGCGCCTGCGCCGCCGCGGTGATGCCGCCGGTCACGATCACCGTGCGGAAAGCCTCGATCTGGCGCGGATTCAGCATGCTCAGGCCCCAAAACCAGACATAACATTTCGGCATGGCTTGCACGAAACATTCGATTTGACCAGTTTGAGATCAGCCCCGAACCTGACGGCATCACTCGAAAACGAGGAGGGGATACCGTGAAACTCGCCATCACATTCGCGCTTGCTGCCGGCACCGCACTCGCCGGCTCCACCGCTTTCGCCCAGCAGAAGACCATCTATGTCGCCGGCTATGGCGGCTCCTACGAGCAGACCATGCGCAAGGAGGTCATCCCGGCCTTCGAGAAGCAGGCCAACGTCAAGGTCGAGTACGTCGCCGGCAATTCGACCGACACGCTCGCCAAATTGCAGGCGCAAAAAGGCAACCAGCAGATCGATGTCGCGATCGTCGACGATGGCCCGGCCTATCAGGCCGTGGCGCTCGGCTTCTGCGGCACGCTGACCGACGGCGCGGTCTACAAGGACGTGGCGCCGGTGATGAAGTTCAAGTCGAACAAGGGCATCGGCCTCGGCTTGGTCGGCACCGGCCTGTTCTACAACAAGAAGGTCTTCGACGAGAACAAGTGGCCGGCCCCGACCTCGTGGAACGACCTGAAATCAAAGACCTACGGCAAGAAGATCGTCGTACCGCCGATCAACAACACCTATGGCCTGCACGCCCTGATCGCCTTCGCCCAGATGGCTGGCGGCGGCGAGAACAATATCGAGCCGGGCTTCGAGGCCTTCAAGAAGGACATCAACCCGAACATCGTCGCCTACGAGCCCTCGCCGGCGAAGATGACCGAGCTGTTCCAGAACGGCCAGGCCGTGCTCGGCGTCTGGGGTTCGGGCCGCGTCAAGGCCTTCGCCGATACCGGCTTCCCGGTCGAATTTGTGTATCCCAAAGAGGGCGGCTACGCGCTGGGCTCCGCCGCCTGCCCGATCGAGGGCTCCAAGAACGCGGCCGAGGCCAACGCCTTCATCCAGTTCATGCTCTCGCCCGCGATCCAGAAGATCATGGCGACCGGCGCCGGCTTCGGCCCCGCCAACATGACAGTGACGCTGACGCCGGAGGAGCGGAAGGGCTTGCCCTATGGCGATGAGGTCAAGACGCTCAAGGCGGTCGACTGGGACGTCGCCAACGCCAAGCGCGAGGAATGGACCAAGCGCTGGAACCGCGAGGTCGAGCGGTAAGGCGCCTTCGATCCCAGCCCCTCCGTCATCCCGGACGTAGCGAAGCGAAGATCCGGGATCCATCGTAGAGCGCGACGCCCTTCGATGGATCCCGGGTCAAGCCCGGGATGACGAAGGAGTTTCCGCGCCCTCAAACGAGGCCAGCAATTCACCCATGTCCCATCTCGTTCTCGAAGGCCTCGGCAAGTCCTACGGCACGGCGGTTGCGGTCGAGGGGCTCGACCTTACGGTCGCGCGCGGCGAGTTCATCTCGCTGCTCGGCCCATCCGGTTGCGGCAAGACCACGACGCTGCAGATGATCGCTGGCTTCGCCTCGGTCGACCGCGGCCGCATCCTGCTGGACGGCCAGGATCTCGGCGCGGTCGCGCCCAACAAGCGCGGCCTCGGTATCGTCTTCCAGAGCTATGCGCTCTTTCCCCATATGACCGTGGCGCAGAACATCGCCTTCGGCTTGGAAATGCGCGGAATCGAGAAGGCGGAGCGCGAGAAGCGCACGCTGGAGGCGATGGCGCTGGTCGGGCTGAAGGGCTTCGAGGATCGCTATCCCCGCCGGATGTCAGGCGGCCAGCAGCAGCGCGTCGCGCTCGCCCGCGCACTGGTGATCAAGCCCTCGCTGCTCCTGCTCGACGAGCCTCTCTCAAATCTCGACGCCAAACTGCGTGAGGAAATGCAAGGCGAGCTGCGCCAGATCCAACGCTCGATCGGCACGACCACGATCCTCGTCACCCATGACCAGCACGAGGCCATGGCGCTCTCGGACCGCATCGTCGTGATGAACAAGGGCCGCGTCGAGCAGATCGGCGCGCCCGACGCCGTCTATGGCGCGCCCGATACCGCCTTCGTCGCAAACTTCCTCGGCAAGACCAACGTCCTGAAGGCAACCGGCGACGGAAGCGGCCATGTGGTCATCGACAGCCTCTCCGTGCCGCTCGCGGGCGCAGGCTCGGGCGCACTATGTATCGCGGTTCGCCCCGAGCGGCTCGGCTTCGCGCTCGATGGCGCCCCCGGTTTCGCCGCCCGCATCACCTCGCGCATCTTTCAGGGCGCGCATTGGCTGCTGAGCGCCGAGAGCGCCGCCGGCACGGTCACCCTGATCCGGCACAATGACGGCTCGCCCGTTCCCCGCGAAGGCGAGACGGTGAAACTCCGTTTTGGCCCCGGCGACGCCGCGCTGCTGGCGGAGGGCCCAAGCTCATGAGCCCGGACGTTTCCGCTCGCGCAACGCCCTATTGGATGACCGGCCCGGCATTGGCCGTCTTCCTCGCCCTCGTCATCATCCCGCTCGGCATGACCGTGCTGCTCGCCTTCTACGACTGGGGCCAGTACAAGGGCATCGTCGCCGAGTTCACGCTGAAGAATTTTCGCGAGATCTTCAGCGACAGCTATTTCCTCGAAGTCTTCCTGCGCACGCTCCGCATCGCCGTGCTGGTCACGCTCTTCGCCGTCCTGATCGGCGTGCCCGAGGCCTATATCCTCAATCGCATGTCGCCGGCCTGGCGCGGCATCTGCCTGCTCGCGATCATCGGCCCGCTGCTGGTCTCGGTGGTGGCGCGCACGCTCGGCTGGGCGCTGCTGCTGGGCTCGACCGGCCTCGTCAACCGTGGGCTGATGGCGCTCGGCCTGATCGGCCAGCCGCTCGAATTCATGTTCACCGAGACCGGCGTGGTGATCGCGCTCGTGCATGTGCTGATACCCTTCATGATCCTTGCGGTCTGGGCCTCGCTGCAGCGGCTCGATCCGCAGATCGAGAACGCCGCGCTCTCGCTCGGCGCCTCCCGCCTGACGATCTGGCGCCGCGTGATCCTGCCGCAGATCGTACCGGGCATCCTCTCGGGCTCGATCATCGTCTTCGCGCTGGCGGCGAGCGCCTTCGCCTCGCCGGCGATCATCGGCGGCAGGCGCCTCAAGGTCGCGGCGACGCTGGCCTATGACGAGTTCCTGAACACGCTGAACTGGCCGCTCGGCGCCGCCGTCGCCGTGCTCCTGCTCGCCGCCCTGGTCATCCTCACCGTCGGTGCCAACCGGCTGGTCGAGCGCCGCTACTCGCAGGTGTTCGAATGAGCCGCAATGGTCCCTTCGCGATCCTGTTCCACACGCTCTTCGTCGTCTTCATGCTGGCGCCGCTGGTCGTGGTCTGCCTCGTCGCCTTCACGCCGGAGGGCTATCTCTCGCTGCCCGGCCGGGTCTGGAGCCTGCGCTGGTTCAGGGCGATCCTCGATTATCCTGAATTCCTGCGCGCCTTCCGGGATTCGCTCTGGCTCGCGGCGCTCTCCTCGACCGTCGCGATCGGATTGGCCGTCCCGGCTGCACTCGCCATCGCCCGCTATCGCTTCCCCGGCCGCGAGGCGATGACGGCCCTGTTCATGTCGCCGCTGATGGTCCCCCATGTCGTGCTGGGCATCGCCTTCCTGCGCTTCTTCACGCAGATCGGCCTCTCCGGGACCTTCCTCGGGCTGGTGCTGAGCCATATCATCGTGATCATTCCTTTTGCGCTCAGGCTCGTGCTCGCCGCCTCCTACGGCATCGACCGGCGCATCGAGCACGCGGCGATCTCGCTCGGCGCGAGCCCGGCCGTGGTCTTCCGCCGGGTGACGCTGCCGCTGATCCTGCCGGGCGTCGTCTCGGGCTGGCTGCTCGCCGCGATCAACTCCTTCGACGAGGTGACGATGACGGTCTTCATCGCCTCGCCCGCCACCACCACGCTCCCCGTCCGGATGTTCCTCTACATCCAGGACAATATCGACCCGCTCATCGCAGCCGTCTCCGCCTGCCTGATCGCCCTGACCGCCATTCTGCTGCTGGCGCTAGACAGGCTCTTCGGGCTCGACCGGCTGTTCGTCGGAACCGGAAAAGGCTGACGCTCGTGCCCACCACCATCAGAGAACCCGATGTCGCCGTGATCGGCGGCGGCGTGGTCGGCGGCGCCATCGCGCTCGGCCTCGCCCGCAGCGGTGCCAAGGTCGCGATCCTCGACGAAGGCGACACCGCCTTCCGAGCCTCGCGCGGCAATTTCGCGCTGGTCTGGGTGCAGTCCAAGGGTTTTGGCATGCCCGATTACGCGCTCTGGTCGCGCCGCTCCGCCGATAGCTGGCACGAGCTTGCCGCCTCGCTTGCCGGCGAGACCGGGATCGACGTCGCCCATAACCAGCCCGGCGGCTTCATGCTCTGCCTGTCGGAGGAGGAACTCGACAAGCGCGTCGACGCCATGCGCCGCCTCCATAACAGCCGGCCGCTGACCGATTTTCCCTATGAAGTGCTCGACCATGCCGAGACCAAGCGGCGCCTGCCCGCCATCGGCAAGGACGTGGTCGGCTCGCTCTATTCCCCGCTCGACGGCCATGTGAATTCGCTGAAGCTGTTCCGGGCTTTGCGCGAGGCGACGGTCAGGCGCGGCGTCGACTACCGCCCGAACAGCCCGGTCGAGACAATCGTGCCCAGGGATGGCGGCTTCGCCATCACCGGCCCCTGGGGCGAGATGCGCGCCGGGAAGGTCGTGCTTTGCGCCGGTCTCGGTAATGCCCGGCTGGCGCCCATGGTCGGGCTCGACGCGCCGGTGAAGCCGAGCAAGGGCCAGATCATCGTCACCGAGAAGACCGAGCCCTTCCTGCATAACCCGATGGTCACGGTCCGCCAGACCGACGAGGGCGGCGTCATGATCGGCGACAGCCAAGAGGATCGCGGCTTCGACACCGTCGTCGGCCAGCCGATCCTCTCGACCATGGCGGAGCGGGCCGTGAAGATGTTCCCGCGCCTCGCCGGGCTCAACGTCGTCCGGACCTGGTCGGCTTTGCGCGTGATGAGCCCCGACGGCTTCCCTATCTACGACCAGTCGCAAACCCATCCCGGCGCCTTCGTCGTCACCTGCCATTCCGGCGTGACGCTCGCCGCCAATCATGTCCTGACGCTCGCTCCCGCGATCCTCGCCGGCACCTTGCCGGAGAGCGTCGCGAGCTTCACCGCACGGAGGTTCCATGTTCCGGCCCATAGCTGACCTTGCCGCGGGCGGGGAGCTGAGCTTCACCTTCGACGGTAGGCCGCTGACGGCCCGCGCGGGCGACACCGTCGCCGCAGCTCTGCTCACCAACGGCATCACCGCCTGCCGCGAGACGCCGGTCTCCGACACCGCGCGCGCGCCCTATTGCCTGATGGGCGTTTGCTTCGACTGCCTCGTCGTGATCAACGGCATCGGCAACCGACAAGGCTGCCTCGTCCCGCTCGTCGAGGGTATGCGCATCGAGACCCAGCATGGCCGCCGCCATCTGACGGAGGCCGCGGAATGACGCCGATCGCCAGCATCGAACAGCTCGCCGAGACCTATGACCTCCTCGTCGTCGGCGCAGGCCCGGCCGGCCTCTCCGCCGCCGCGCGTGCGGCCGAGCTCGGCCTCTCCGTCCTGCTCGCCGACGAAAACCCGGCGCCGGGCGGCCAGATCTATCGCGCGGTGACTACGACGCCGGTGAAGAACCGCGCCATCCTCGGCGACGACTACTGGCGCGGCGCCGATATCGTCGCGCGCTTCGAGCGCTCGCAGGCGGCCTACGCCCCGCGCTGCACCGTCTGGTCGATCGGCCCGGACGAGACCGCGCCCGGAACCTTCGAGCTCGGCCTCTCGCTCGACGGCAAGGCCCGCATCATCGGCGCGAAGCAGGTCATCCTCGCGACCGGCGCGCAGGAACGCCCCTTCCCGATTCCCGGCTGGACGCTACCCGGCGTGATGACGGCGGGCGCTGCCCAGATCGCGCTCAAATCCGCCGGCGCCATTCCGTCGGGGCGCACGGTCATCGCCGGCTGCGGCCCGCTGCTTTACCTGCTGGCAGGCCAGCTCGCCGCCGCTGGCTGCCAGATCGCCGCCGTGCTCGACACGACGCCGGCAGTGAACTGGTCGAAGGCGCTCGCCGCCGTCCCGGATTTCCTGCGCTCGCCCTATCTCGCCAAGGGGCTCAAGCTGATGCTGTCGGCCAGACGCAAGCTGCGTTTCGTCTCCGGCGTGACCAGCCTGACGGCGACCGGCAGCGGAAAGCTGGCGACGGTACAGTTCGAGCAAGGCGGTCGCACCGGCACCATCGCCTGCGACACCCTTCTGCTGCATCAGGGCGTGATCCCGAGCGTCAACTTCTCCAACGCTGCCGGCTGCGCCCATGATTTCGACGTGGAGCAGCATGCCTGGGTGCCGCGCGTCGATGCCTGGTTTGCTTCCAGCGTGCCCGGCATCGCCATCGCCGGCGACGGCGCCGGCATCGGCGGCGCGGAAAGCGCGGCCCTCCGCGGCGAGATCGCGGGCCTCAGTGCCGCATCGCGGCTCGGCAAGCTGAACGAGGCCGAACGCGACCGGCAAGCCGAGCCTGTTCGCGCCGAACTGGACAGGAAGCTGCGCGGCCGGCGCTTCCTCGACCTGCTCTACAAGCCGGCGCCGCAATTCCTGGCGCCACCGAAGGACGAAACTATCGTCTGCCGCTGCGAGGAGGTCACCGCCGGTCAGGTCCGCGATGCCGCCGGACGACTCGGCGTCACCGGCCCCAACCAGATGAAGGCCTTCCTGCGCTGCGGCATGGGGCCCTGCCAGGGCCGCCTCTGCGGCCCGACCGTGGTTGAGTTGATCGCCGAGGCGCGCGGTACGACCCCGGCCGAGACCGGCTATTACCGCCTGCGCCCGCCGATCAAGCCGGTGACGCTGGCCGAACTGGCCGCCCTGCCGCAGACCGACGCCTCGGTGAAGGCGGTCGTGCGGTGAGCACATCCGGCAACAGCGCCGATGTGATCGTCATCGGCGGCGGCATCCATGGCTGCTCGACCGCGCTGCACTGCGCGATGCGTGGGCTCTCCGTCATCCTGATCGAGAAGGACCATGCCGGGCGCCACGCCTCCGGCGTCAATGCCGGCGGCGTGCGCCAACTCGCCCGCCATGTCGCGGAAATCCCGCTCTCCAACGCCTCGATGGCGCTCTGGCACAATATCGCCGAGCTGGTCGACGATGATTGCGGCTTCACCAGCGACGGGCAGGTTCTGGTTGCTGAGGATGAGGCCGATCTCGAAGGCTGCCGCGCCCGCGTCGCCGACCTGACGCTGCGCGGCTTCCATCATGAGGAAATGATCGACGCGAAGGAACTGCGCGCCATTGTCCCCGCCGTCTCCGAGACCTGCCCAGGCGGCGTGATCTCGCGGCGCGACGGCGCCGCGATTCCCCTGCGCGCGACACAAGCCTTCAAGCGCAAGGCCGAAAGCCTCGGCGTCGCCATCCGCGAAGGCGTGCGCGTGACCAAGGTCGGACAGGATGGGCCGAACTGGCGCGTCGTCACCGATGCCGGCGATTTCCTCGCCCCTCGCATCGTCAACGCCGCCGGTGCCTGGGCCGACCGCATCGCCGCCGATCTCGGCGAGCCCGTGCCGCTCTCGGTCATCGCGCCGATGCTGATGATCACCGCGCCTTTGCCGGCCTTCATCAAGCCCGTGGTGATCCTGCGCGGGCGAAAGCTCTCCTTCAAGCAGTTCGACAACGGCACGGTGCTGATCGGCGGCGGCCATCTCGGGACGCCCTTGCGCGACCAGAACGTCACTCTGCTCGACTGGCGCAAGCTCGCGATCAGCGCCGGCACGGTCTGGGACCTCTTCCCGGTCATGCGCGGCGCACCGATCGTGCGCGCCTGGGCCGGGATCGAGGCCCGCATGCCGGACGACCTGCCGGTCTTCGGCAAGAGCGCCAGGCATGACGGCGTCTACCACCAGTTCGGCTTCTCGGCCCATGGCTTCCAGCTCGGCCCCGGCGCTGGCGCCGTGATGGCGGAGATCATCGCGACCGGCCGCTCGAACGTGCCGATCGACGGCCTCGACATCGCCCGTTTCAGCACCATCCACTGAGTTTCAACCCAGGAGAAGACCCATGGCCATCAAGCGCTCGATCCGCACGCCCATCCAGAACCGCGTCGTCGAGACCGGCAACCTCGCCTTTGTCGGCGGCGTCGTCGCCGACGACACCAAGCAGGGCATGGGTCCGCAGACGCAGAACATCCTCGGCAAGATCGAGGGCTATCTCGGCGAGGTCGGGCTCGACCGCAAGGCGATCGTCGCCGCCCAGATCTTCGTCACCGATCTCAAGCTGAAGAAGGAGATGGACGCGGTCTGGACCAGCTTCTTCGGCGAGGACATGCCGACCCGCGCCACCGTCGGTGTCGCCGATCTCGGCGGCCCGCTGATCGAGATCGTGGTCACCGCCTCGCGCTGATCCGTTTCAGAGAATGACAAGGCTGCAGGCGCATGATCGCGCCCGCAGCCCATCGGCGGAAAGCGCGAACAGGGGTGCCCAACCTCCCAACGCTGGCATAGGTTCGTCACCTGACGACAGCCTCGAGACCAGCATGCAGCACGCTTCCGACCATTCCGACATCCGCGATGCCGTCGCCAGGCTCTGCGTCGATTTCCCAGGCGAATACTGGCGCAAGCTTGATCGCGAGATGGCCTATCCGGCCGGATTCGTCGCAGCACTCACCGAAAGCGGCTTCCTCTCGGCCTTGATCCCCGAGGAATATGGTGGTGCCGGCCTCACGCTCTCGGCCGCGGCTGTCATCATGGAGGAAATCCAGCGCCAGGGCTGCAACGGTGCCGCCTGCCACGCCCAGATGTATGTGATGGGCACGGTGCTGCGCCACGGCAGCGAGGACCAGAAGCAGCGCTACCTGCCCAAAATCGCCTCGGGCGAACTGCGCCTCCAGGCCTTCGGCGTCACCGAGCCGACCAGCGGCACCGATACGACCGCGCTCAGGACGACCGCCCGCCGCGAGGGCGACCACTACATCGTCAACGGCCAGAAGATCTGGACGAGCCGCGCCGCGCAATCCGACCTGATGCTGCTGCTCGCCCGCACCACGCCGCGCGATCAGGTCGCCAAGCGCACCGACGGGCTCTCGGTCTTCATCCTCGACATGCGCGAGGCGCTGAAGGACGGACTGACCATCCGCCCGATCCGCACGATGATGAACCACGCCACCACCGAGGTCTTCTTCGACAATGTGAAGGTTCCCGCCGAAAACCTCGTCGGCGAGGAGGGCAAGGGCTTCCGCTACATCCTCTCCGGCATGAATGCCGAGCGTATCCTGATCGCCGCCGAATGCGTCGGCGATGCCAAATGGTTCATCGACAAGGCCTCGACCTATGCCAGGGAGCGCCATGTCTTCGGCCGGCCGATCGGCCAGAACCAGGGCATCCAGTTCCCGATCGCCAAGGCCTACGCCAACATGCGCGCCGCCGAGCTGATGGTGCGCGAGGCGATCCGGCTCTACGAGGCCGGCGCCAATCCGGGCGCCGAGGCGAACATGGCCAAGATGCTGGCGGCCGATGCCTCCTTCGAGGCCGCCAACGCCTGCGTCCAGACGCATGGCGGCTTCGGCTTTGCCGAAGAATACGATGTCGAGCGCAAGTTCAGGGAGACGCGGCTCTATCAGGTCGCGCCGATCTCGACGAACCTGATCCTCTCCTATCTCGCCGAGCATGTGCTGGGCATGCCGCGCTCGTACTGACCGAAGGCCTGAGGGGTTCAGGCCGAGGCTGGCACGTCGGGCGCCAGGCTGACGCGGTCGAGCTTCGGCGTCATCGTGTCGAGCAGCGGCAGCGCGGCGGCTCCGAGCGCTGCCGTCAATCGCCCGGTCGCGCCGCGCTGGACGCGTGGGATCGTCCGCCCCGAACGGTTCGCCACCGAAACGGCCAAGGGCGACATCGCCACGATCAGCGCATCGATCACCGTATCCGGCATCTCGCCGCCGAGGATCACGGTCTCCGGATCGAAAAGATTCTCCAGCATGGTCACGACCGGCGCCAGCAGTCCGGCCGCCTCCACGATCCAGCCGGACAGCGCCGGATTTCCGTCACGGTGCAGGCGCGCGATCTCCTCCGGCCCGACGCCCGAGATGCCGGCCTCCCGCAATGTCTCCGCCAGCGCATGGAAGGAGGCATAGCGTTCGAGGCAGCCATATCCGCCGCAGGCACAGGCGCGCCCGTAGCGCACCACAGGAATATGGCCGATCTCGCCGGCATTGCCGAAGGCCCCGCGATAGGGCTGACCGGCGACGATGACGCCGAGCCCGAGGCCGGCGCCGAAATAGATCTGGCAGAAATGGCGTAGATTCCGGCCGAGCCCGTGGAGGTGCTCGCCCACCGCCGCCGCATTGGCATCGTTCTCGATCACCACGGGCGTGTTCAGGGCATCCTGCAGAAGCTGCGCTGCATCCTGCCCGGCCCAGCCCGGCAGGGGCGAGGTCCCGACCGAGTTCATGCCCTCGATCTCGAAGGGGCCGGGCATCACCACCCCGCAGCCGAGCAGGCGCTCGGGCAGGCCGGCCTCGCGCCGCACGGCCGCCAGCTCCGCCGCGGCCGTCTTCTGTACGCCCGCGACGGTCGTATCCGCGAGAGGCGTGATGCGCTGCGCTCTGATCCGCCCGGCGAGGTCGACGAGGACCGTGGTCACGTGATCCGCCGCGATCTCCATCCCCGCCGTCATTCCGCCTTCGGGATTGACGGCGAATTCCACAGGCGGCTGGCCTCGCGCCGTCCGGCGCCGGCCGAGCTCGATCAGGAATCCCTCCTCGACCAGCTCGGCGACGATGTTGGAGACCGCCTGGGCCGTGAGCCTAGTCAAGACCGCGATGTCAGAACGGCCGAGCTGCCCGTGCTGGCGCACGGTTTCCAGCACGACCCGGCGGTTATGGCTGCGCGTCCGCTCGGGATTGGTGCCGACGGCGACGCTGCGGGAAGGTGGAACGGGACGGTTCGGCATAGGCGGTCGCAAGGGAACGGGCGGACAACCTGCGTCGGCAATTAATCCAACTCAAGTGAATTAATGGATTGACAGCTGCGGGCCGGCGAGATGACGATGCGTGCAAGCCTCCCGAATGCCGCCCGCCGGCAGGGATGGAGGACAACGAAATCAGGGGAGAGGGTCATGCGCGGCTTACGCGGGATGCTGTTGGGTCTGATGGTCTCGGTCGGCGCGGTCGCCGGCGCGAAGGCGCAGACCGTCGAGATCGAGTACTGGCAGTATGTCTTCGACGCGCGCGTCAAGGCGATGACCGAGCTGATCAAGCGCTTCGAGGCCGCCAACCCGAATATCAAGGTCAAGCAGACGACCTTCCCCTATGCCGACTACCAGACCAAGATCGCGGCGGCGATGCCGGCCGGCCAGGGCCCGGATGTCGTGCAGCTCTTCTATGGCTGGCTCGACAATTTCGTCGGCGCCAAGTTCATCCAGCCGCTGCCGCGCGACGCCTTACCGCCCGCCGCGATCGAGAAGGAGTTCTATCCGATCGTCTCGGCGATGAAGCGCGACGGCGAGTATTACGCGCTGCCGACGGCGGTGCGCTCGCTCGCGCTGTTCTATAACAAGAAGCTCTTCCAGGAGGCCGGGCTCGACCCGAACACACCGCCCAAGACCGTCGACGAACTGCTCGACTTCGCCAAGAAGACGACCAAGCGCGACGGCGCCGGCAACATGCTCTCCGCCGGCATCACGCTCGACTTCCCCGGCCAGGATTACCATTGGTGGCGCGAGACGCTGCTGCGCCAGAATGGCGGCGCGCCCTATAGCGACGACAACAAGACCGTGACCTACAACAGCGAGGCCGGCGCCAAGTCACTGAACTGGTATGCCGATCTCCAGCGCACCCACAAGGTCGGCCAGGTCGGCTTCATGGACGAGGGCCAGGCCGCTTTCCGTGCCGGCCGCGCCGCGATGACCATCGACGGCTCGTTCCGCTTGGGCGCCTTCGGCGGCATCAAGGCCTTCGAATGGGGCGTCGCCGAGCTGCCAGCATCGGCCGATGGCAAGAAGGCGAATTTCGCCAGCTACTGGGTCAACGCCATCACCACCAAGCCAACCGGCCCGAAGCTGGAAGCGGCCAAGAAGTTCCTCGCCTTCGTCACCACGCCCGAGGCGATGCAGCTCTGGCTCGAGACCGTCGGCGAGCTGCCGGCGCGCAAGGAAGCGGCCGAGACCGAGAAGAACCTGAACCACCCGGTCTACGGGCCGTTCCTCAAGGCGCTCAGCTATTCGCACGCAACGGTCTTCGTCGACGAGATGGCCCAGCGCCAGGTCGCGCTCGACATGATCAACCGCGTGCTGCTGCAGAACCAGGACGCCAAGGCTGCGCTCACTGATGCCGCCAAGGCCGAGCAGGCCATTCTCGACCGCTTCTACAAGAAGTGATGCGGGCCGGGCGCCGGATCGGATTGTCGCGATGAACACCTCTTCGTCTCGCGTCGATGCGCGGTCCGGCGCCCGCCTCTTTTCGGGCCTCGGCATGCGCCAGAAACAGGTCCTCTGGGCCTGGTCTTTCCTGGCCGTGCCGGTGCTGTTCTATGCGGTGGTACGCTTCTATCCGACGCTTGAAGCCTTCTGGATCGCCACCACCAACTGGAACCTGCTGACCAAGCCCTCCTTCATCGGGCTGGCCAATTTCAAGCGGCTGATAGCCGATCCGGTGTTCTGGCAGGTCTTCCGCAACACCGCGCTCTACCTGCTGCTGGGCACACCGATCAGCCTGCTCCTCGCCTTCACCATCGCCTATCATCTCGACCGCGTGCGCTTCCTGCACGGCTTCATCCGGGCTTTGTATTTCCTGCCCTTCCTGACGACCGCCGCAGCGATGGCCTGGGTCTGGCGCTGGTTCTACCAGCCGGTCCCGATCGGCCTGTTCAACAATCTGCTCGCCGGGCTCGGCATCGCCCAGCAGCCCTTCCTGCGCTCGACAACGCAATCACTGCCGGCCGTGCTGGCGCCCGCGATCTGGGCCGGTCTCGGCTTCCAGGTCGTGATCTTCATGGCGGGCCTGCGCGCCATCCCGACGACCTATTACGAGGCCGCCCGCATCGACGGCGTCTCGAACGGAACGATCCTGCGGCGCATCACCTTGCCGCTGCTCAAGCCGACGATCGTCTTCCTCGTTGTCTTCTCCTCGATCGGGTTCCTGCGGATCTTCGATCAGGTCTACAACATGACCAGCCAGACGAGCAGCGACCCCGGCGGCCCCCTGAACGCCACCAAGCCGCTCGTGCTGATGATCTACCAGACGGCCTTCTCGTCCTTCGACATGGGCTATGCCGCGGCCCAGACCGTCGTGCTCTTCCTCGTGCTGCTCGTGGTCTCGCTGCTGCAGCTTAGGCTGCTGAAGGACCGCTGATGAGCGCCGTCGCTCCCCCAATGGCCCTGCGCATCGAGCCCGGCCGCATCATCACCTGGCTGCTGCTCTTCGGTGGCGGCCTCTTGATGGTGACGCCGCTCGTCTTCATGTTCGCGACCTCGCTGAAGGATTCCTCCGAGATCTACGATCTCGCCTTCTTCCCTGCCCATCCGACGCTCGGCAACTACGTGACCGTGCTCTCGGACGGCCGCTTCCTGCGCTGGTTCGCCAATTCCTTCGGCATCGCCACGGCGGTCACGCTCTCGAACGTCTTCTTCGACAGCCTCGTCGGCTACACCCTCGCGAAATTCCAGTTCCGCGGCCGTTATCTCGTCTTCATCGCCATCCTCTCGACGCTGATGATCCCGACCGAGATGCTGGTCATTCCCTGGTACGTCATGGCCAAGAACTTCGGCTGGCTCGACAGCTACTGGGGCATCATGTTCCCGGGGATGATGACGGCCTTCGGCACCTTTCTGATGAAGCAGTTCTTCGAGACCGTGCCGAACGACTTCCTCGAAGCCGCCCGCATCGACGGCCTCAACGAGTTCGCGATCTTCTGGCGCATCGCCCTGCCGCTGGTGACGCCGGCGCTCTCGGCGCTGGCGATCTTCACCTTCCTCAGCAACTGGACCGCCTTCATCTGGCCGCTGATCGTGACGACGTCAAAGGAACTCTACACCTTGCCGGTCGGCCTCACGAGCTTTGCGGTGGAATCGCAGGTCCAGTGGGAATTGATCATGACGGGCGCCGCGCTCGCGACCCTGCCGACGCTGACCGTCTTCCTGCTGCTCCAGCGCTATATCGTGCGCGGCGTGGTCCTCGCCGGCCTCAAGGGCTGATTGCCATGACGAAAACCGATCCCCGCGCGAACGACACGTCCGTCTTCCCCGATCCCATCTACAAGGAGACCGTGCTGCGCCCGCTCTTCGACGGCGCGAAGACGCATCATGTCCAAAGCTTCCGCGCCATCGACCGCGCCCATCTGGTCATGCTCGCCGAGACCGATATCCTGCCTCGCGCCACCGCCGGCCGCATCGCCCGCGCGCTCGCCGAAATCGACAACGAGATCGACCCGGCCGCGCTGAGCTATGACGGCTCGGTCGAGGATTACTTCTTCCTGATCGAGGCCGAGCTGAAGAAGCGCCTACCGGCCGACGATGCCGGGCGCCTCCATACCGGCCGCTCGCGCAACGATATCGACCACACCTTGTTCAAGCTCGCCCTCAAGCCGCGGCTCGACCATATGGCCGGCCTGCTGCGCGCTCTGATCACTGCGACCCTCGATCTCGCCGAGCGCGAGAAGGCCACGCTGATCGTCGCCTATACCCATGGCCAGCCGGCCCAGCCGACGACCTTCGGCCATTACCTCTCGGCCGCGATCGAGGTGATGCTGCGCGACCATGAGCGCCTGGTGCAGGCGCGCGCCTTGCTCGATCTCTCGCCGATGGGTGCCGCCGCGATCACCACCTCGGGCTTCCCGCTGGACCGCGCCCGCGTCGCGCATCTGCTCGGCTTCGCCGCTCCGCTGCAGAACTCCTATGGCTGCATCGCCGCGATCGACTACCTCACTGCGACCTACAGCGCGGTCGAGCTCGTCTTCCTGCATCTCGGCCGCCTGATCCAGGATTTGCAGGTCTGGACCGCCTTCGAAGTCGGCCAGCTCTATGTGCCCAATGCCTTCGTGCAGATCTCCTCGATCATGCCGCAGAAGCGCAATCCGGTGCCGATCGAGCACCTGCGCCACCTGTCATCGCAGACCGTGGCGCGCGCCCGGATGGTCAGGGACATCGTCCACAACACGCCCTTCACCGACATGAACGACGCCGAGGGCGAAACCAACGAAGCCGGCTATCAGGCCTTCGCGACGGGCGAGCGCGTCCTCAGCCTCCTCGCCGCGCTGCTGCCGGCATTGCAGGTCGATGGGCGTCGCGTCGCCGAGAATATCCGCCGCTCCTGCATCACAATCACCGAGCTGGCCGACACGCTGGTCCGTTCGGAGGGCCTCTCGTTCCGCACCGCCCATGAGATCGCGGCCGATGTCGCGCGCGCCGTGGTGGCGGCCGATGGCGACCTGCCGCGCGACGGCTATGCACCCTTCCGCAAGGCCTTCCACGAGCATGCCGGCCACAAGCCCCAATTGAACGAAGCCGCCTTCGCCGAGGCCGTCTCGCCCGAACATTTCGTGGCGGTGCGCGAGCGCTTCGGCGGCCCGGGGCCGCAGGCCCTCGCCGCCGCCTTCGCCGGCTATCGCGGCGTGCTGGTGGCCGCCGGCCTCGCCGCGACCGCCACCGCTGCGCGCGAGGCTTCCGCGCGCCATGAACTCGACGCCGCCTTCGCGGATCTGATGGGAGCAGCCTGATGGCGGGTATCGAGCTTCAGGGGCTGGTCAAGCGCTACGGCAAGACGCAGGTCGTCCACGGCATCGACCTCGCGATCGAGGACGGCGAATTCGTCGTCTTCGTCGGCCCTTCCGGCTGCGGAAAGTCGACGACCTTGCGCATGATCGCCGGTCTCGAAGAGATCGATGGCGGCACCATCACCATCGGCGAGCGGCCCGTGAACCGGCTGGAGCCGAAGGAGCGGAACATCGCCATGGTGTTCCAGAACTACGCGATCTATCCGCATATGAGCGTCGCCGAGAATATCGGCTTCGGTCTCTATACGGCCAAGCTCGACAAGGCCGAGAAGCGCCGCCGCATCGAGGAGACCGCCCGCATCCTCGGCCTCGAACCGCTGCTCGAACGCAAGCCCTCGGCACTGTCCGGCGGCCAGCGTCAGCGCGTCGCCATCGGCCGCGCCATGGTGCGCGACCCCGCCGCCTTCCTCTTCGACGAACCGCTCTCCAATCTCGACGCGCAATTGCGCGCCCAGATGCGCCTGGAGATCAAGCGCCTGCACCAGCGGCTCGGCCGCACCATCGTCTTCGTCACCCACGATCAGGTCGAGGCGATGACGCTGGCCGACCGCATCGTGGTGATGCGCGACGGCCGCATCCTCCAGGTCGGCGCACCGATGGAGCTCTACGAGAAGCCGGCCGACGTCTTCACCGCCCGCTTCATCGGCTCCCCGACGATGAACATCCTACCTGGCAGGACCACCGCCGCCGACGGCAAGCCGGCGCTGGAACTCGCCGGCAACACCATCGCCCTGCCCCTGCGCCCGACAGCACTCCCCTCCGAGGTCCTGGTCGGCGTCCGCCCGCAGGAGCTGCGCGTGCTCGCCTCCGGTGACAATGCCGATCTCGTGCTCACCGGCAAGGTCGCGGTCGTCGAGCCGCTGGGCTCGGAAACCTTCGTCCATGTCGAGCATGGCGATGGGCTGATCCTCGCCTCCGCCTCGGCCAAGGCGCCGCCGGTTGTCGGCCACGAGGTTCGCCTCGGCGCCGGCATCGATTCCTTGCGCCTGTTCGACGCGGCGACCGAGCGCGCCCTATGAGCGCCGGGCGCAACCTCGTCCTCAGCATCGGCCGGCTCTACTGCGACATCGTCTTCCGCGGGCTCGACGCGATGCCACGCCTCGGCGAAGAACGTTTCGCCGAGACCGTCGCGATCGTGCCGGGAGGCGGCGGCTTCATCACGGCCGCCCATCTCGCCGCGCTGGGAACGAGAACCGGCCTGCTCGCCCGCATCGGTACGGACCCGCTCTCCGGCACGCTGGCGCCCGCGCTGGCCGATAGCGGTGTCGACCTCCGCTGGCTCGAACGCACGCCCGAGGCCGGCCCGCAGCCGACCGTCGTCATGGTGCAGGATGGTGAGCGCGCCTTCCTGTCCCGGCGCGCCGGCAGCGCCCGTCCGGCGACGCTGAATGCAGCTCTTGCCGACCCTGCCGCCCGGCATCTCCACATCGCCGAATTCGCGACGCTCGCCGAAATCCCCGACCTGATCGGCACCGCGAAGCGCGCCGGCCTCACTGTCTCGCTCGATCCGAGCTGGGACGATGACTGGATCCGCCGGCCCGACCTGATCGCACGGGCCGCCGGCGCCGACATCTTCCTGCCCAACGCGGCCGAGGCGATCGCCATCGCGGGTTGCGGCGATCTCGATGAAGCCGGCAGCCGCCTCGCCCGGCATTTCCCGATCGTCGTCATCAAGGACGGCGGCAACGGCGCGCGATTGTTCCAGCGCGATAACGCTATCGCACTACCCGCGCCCGAGGGCGGACTGGTTCTCGACACGACGGGAGCGGGCGACGCCTTCAATGCCGGCTTCCTCGCCGCCTGGCTTGCCGGGCGTACCCCGGAGCAGGCTTTGTCGGAAGGCATCGCTTGCGGCACGCTCTCCGTGCGCTCCGTCGGGGGCGCCGGAATGCGGCTGGACCCCGCCGATGTCGATGCCATGAGCCGGGACCTGCTGCACAGCCATGACCGGATCGATGCCTGAAGCGCTCCTGACCCGCGAGGCGGCGGAAGCCGCCGAGGTCGCCGCCCGCCAGATTTCGGCCAATGCCAGCGCCATGGAGCGGCTCGGCGAGCGTTTGCGCCGGCGCAAGCCCGCCTTCATCGCGACCTGTGCCCGCGGCTCCTCCGACCATGCCATGACCTATGGCAAGTACCTGCTGGAGCGGACGCTGGGCCTGCCCGTCGCCTCGCTGGGCCCCAGCCTCGCCTCGGTCTATCGCGAAGAGCTCGATTTGTCCGGGGCCGTGTTCATCGCCGCCTCGCAATCCGGTCGCAGCCCGGACACGCTCCAGTTGACCGAGACCGCCAGGCGCGGCGGCGCGCTGACGATCGGGCTGATCAACGACATGGCCTCGCCGCTCGCCGGGCTGGTCGACGTCGCCTTGCCCCTCGGCGCCGGTCCCGAGACCAGCGTCGCCGCGACCAAGAGCTTCCTCGCCACCGGCATCGCCCTCCTGCATCTCGCCGCGGCCTGGAGCTGCGAGCGGAGCCTGGCCGACGCGCTCGTCAGGTCGCCGGAACTGCTCAGGCAGGCCGGTCTCTGCGACTGGTCGCCCTTCTTTAGGCGTCTTGAGCACGCAACCAGCCTCTATGTCATCGGCCGCGGACTCGGGCTCGGAATCGCCCAGGAAATGGCGCTGAAATTCAAGGAAACCTGCCGCATCCATGCCGAGGCGTTCAGCGCGGCAGAAGTGCTGCACGGGCCGCTGGCGCTGGTGGGGCCGGGCTTTCCGGCGCTGGTGCTCGACCCCGCCGACAAAGGCAGCGACAGCACGCTCTCGGTTGCCCGCAGCTTGGCCGCCCTGGGTGCCAAGATCGCCTATGCCGGCTCCGAGGGGGGCCCGGGCCTCGCCCTGCCCGTGCCGCCGGAGCCGCCGGCCGTGCTCATGCCGCTCCTGCAGGCGCGCGCCTTCTATGGCGGCATCGCGGCGCTCGCAGCCGCACGCGGGCTCGATCCTGATCGCCCGCCGCATCTGCGAAAGGTCACGCAGACGCTTTGAGCCGCGACCGGGCACCGGGCCCTGTTCCGTCGATGCGCAGCTTGCTCTAGACCAGATACGCCCCTGCGCCTCCGGATCATCAGCTCATGAAACAGCCGCTCACGCCCGCTTCGCTCGCCCCGCCCTTCGGCCAGTATTCACATGGCATGAAGGCCGACGCCCGCGGCGTCCTCCTGACCTCCGGCCAGCTCGGCATCAACAGCGACGGCAGCGTCCCGGGCGACGCCGGCGAGCAGGCCCGCATCTGCTTCGAGAGCATCGCGGCGATCCTGCGCGAAGGCGGGCTCTCGATGGCGAATGTCGTGCGCCTCAACGCCTTCGTCACCGACCGCAAGCATATGCCGGCCTATATGAAGGCGCGCGACGAGGCCCTGGCGGATTGCCCGGTGAAGCCGGCCTCGACACTGGTGGTCGTCTCAGGCTTCAGCCGGCCGGAATTCGTGGTCGAGGTCGAGGCAACAGCCGTCTACTGAGCCGGCGGAGTCTCTATCCTCGGACGCTCAATGAGCGCCCGCCTTGACGAAATTGGCGAGTTCCGGCGTCTGCGGATTGGCGAAGAGTTCCTTCGACGGCCCGCTCTCCCAGATCAGCCCCTGGTGCATGAACACGGTGGTGTCGGCCACCGTGCGCGCAAAATTCATCTCGTGCGTCACCAGCAGCATGGTCATGCCGCCCTTGGCGAGCTTCTCCATGACGATCAGCACCTCGCCGGTGAGTTCGGGATCGAGCGCCGAGGTGACCTCGTCGAACAGCATCACCTTGGGCTGCATCGCCAGCGAACGGGCGATCGCGACGCGCTGCTGCTGGCCGCCCGAGAGATTATCCGGATAGCTGTCGAATTTCTCGGAGAGCCCGACCTGCGCCAGCACGTCCTTGGCGAGCGCCAGGGCCTGCGCCTGCGGCACGTTCTTGGTGATGCGCGGCGAGAGCATGATGTTCTGCCCCACCGTCAGGTGCGGGAACAGGTTGTAGCTCTGGAAGACGATGCCGACATCCTTGCGCAATTCGCGCAGCTTCGTCGGGTCTTGCGTCATCACATGGCCGGCGACCTCGATCTTGCCGGCGTGGAAGGTCTCGAGCCCGTTGATGCAGCGCAGGAGCGTCGACTTGCCCGAGCCCGACCGGCCGATGATCGCGACCACCTGGCCCGTATCGACGCTGAGCGAAACGCCTTTCAGCACCTCCAGCGAACCGAAGCGCTTATGGATGTCTTCAATGAGAACGGCTGGCATTCATCACCTTTTCGAGATGGCGGCTGAGCCGGGAGAGCGGGAAGCAGATCGCGAAATAGATCGCTGCGACCACGGTGAAGATCTGAAAGGCCTGATAGGTCGCGTTGTTGACCAGCATGCCGGCGCGCATCAGGTCGACGAAGCCGACGACCTGCACGATCGAGGTGTTTTTCACGAGCTGCACGAGGAAGCCGACCGTCGGCGGCAGCGAGATGCGGACCGCCTGCGGCAGGATCACGTGGCGGTAGGTCTGCGCCGGCGAATGCGCCAGCGACATCGAGGCTTCCCATTGCTGGCGCGGCACGGATTCGATCGAGCCGCGCCAGATCTCGGCGAGATAGGCCGAGACATAGATCGACAGCGAGGCCGAGGCCGCAAGGAAGGGCGGCAATTCGATGCCGAGAGCCGAGAGCCCGTAATAGCTCATGAACAGCACCATGAGCACCGGGATCGACTGGATCACCAGGATGTAGCCGCCCGCGAAGCGTCGCAGCCAGCGGATGCGCGACAGGCGCATGAGCGCGAAGGCGCCGCCGATGATGCTCCCGATGAAGAAAGCGATGACGGTGAGCGCCAGCGTCCAGCCGGCGGAGCGCAGGATGAAGAGGATTTCCGGCCAACCGAAGGTCTGCATCAGGCGGCCTCCCCATGCGCTTCGGCGAGGCGGGCAAGGCCCGACACCTGCGGGAAGAGCCTCCGGCCGAGCCAGTTGAGGAAGAGCTTCAGCGAGAGCGCCAGCACGAGATAGATCACGGTGACGACGATATAGGTCTCGAACGAGCGGAACGTGTCCTGCTCGATGATCGCCGCCGTACCCGACAGTTCCTGCACCGAGACGAAGGAGCAGATGCTGGACGCCAGCATCATCAGCACGAACTGGCTCGACAGCGCCGGCCAGACGCGGGCGAAGGCGGGCTGCAGCACGACATGCTTCAGCACCTGCCATTTGCTCATCGCCAGGGCCAGGCCCGCCTCGATCTGCGACTTGTGGATCGAGTCGACGCCGGCGCGGATGATCTCGGTGGCGTAGGCGGCCAGGTTGAGCGTCATCGCCAGGACGGAGGCTTCCAGGCCGTCGAGGCGGATGCCGATCTGCGGGAGCCCGAAGAAGATCATGAAGAGCTGCACCAGGAACGGCGTGTTGCGCATCAGCTCGACATAGGCGTCAACGATATAGCCGGCCCAGCTCCCCGCGAGGCTGCGCAGCGCGGTCATCGCCGTCGCCAGCACGAGGCCCAGCGTGATCGCGACGAAGGACAGCGCGATCGTGAGCCAGACCCCGTGGAGGATCATGGGCCATTTGGAAAAGACGTCTTGGAAGAGCAACGGCCCGCTCCTTCGTCCGGGAAGGTCGATGGTGGTTGCCGGCGCGTTCTGGACGCGCCGGGACATTGGTGTATCCGATCGGAAATCCGATCAGGACGTCGGATCAGAAGGTCGGCAGCGGCGGCAGCGGGCTGCCGACCCACTTCTGCGCGATCGCGTCGAGCTCGCCGTTCTGCTTGACGTAGTAGATGAAGTTGTTGAGCCACTGGCGCAGCTCCCAGGCGTCCTTGCGCATGGTCATCGAGTTCGGCTGCACGCCGAAGACGAACTTGAGCTCGGTATCGGTCTCGCCGCGCGCCTTCATGGCGGCGTTGGCCTGGGCGTCCGGCCCGGCAATGGCCTCGACCTGGCCGGAGAACAGCGCCTGCATGGTGGTGGCGTCGTCCTCGAAGCGCAGGATCGTGAGGTTCAGCTCCTTCTCGCGGCTGGTGAATTCACGCTCGACGCTGGAGCCGCGATTGACCCCGACCTTCTTCCCCTTGAGGTCGGCCCAGGTTTTGATGGCGACGCCCTTCTTGGCATAGATGCCGGTCTGGAAGGCGCTGTAGGGGATCGAGAACATCACGGCCTTGGCGCGCTCCGGCGTCGGCGCCAGCGTGGCGACGAGGAAGTCGACCTTGTTGGCCTCCAGCGCCGGGATGCGGGCGGGCGGCGTCAACTGCACCAGCTCGACCTTCACGCCGAGATATTTGCCGATCAGCGCGATGACATCCGCATCGTAGCCGATGGCGTTGCCCTGGGAATCGACCGAGCCATAGGGCGGGGCGCCGATCAGCACGCCGACCTTCACCGAACCGCGCTTGATGATGTCGGTGATCGTCTGGGCCGAGGCTTGGCTGGCGGCGAGCATGCCGGCGCCGAGCGCGATGGCCAGGCCGGCAATCTTGAGATGCTTGAGCATTTTCACGTGGTGTCTCCTCTGCTGCGGCGGCGCCGCCTGTCTTGGCCCGGCTTCTGGTGGCCGGCTGTGGAAGAACTTGGTTCGGCGCATCGAATTCCTCGAAAAGTGCTGCCACCTCTCGGTCCGATGCCGGAGCGTCAGGCGCTGGCGCGCACGACGTTGACGAGCGGCTCGCCGGCGAAGCGACGCCTGATGTTGTCGGCGATGATCCCCTGCCTGCGGCTGATGGTGCCGCTCGTCCATCCGGACATGTGCGGCGTCATTAAAACGTTTGAAAGCTCATGGAAAGGCAGATTCGCAGGCAACGGATGGCTGTCCCCAGCGCTGGGATAGCGGTACCAGGTATCGATGATCGCCCCGCCGATCCGGCCGCCTTTCAGGGCGTCGAACAGCGCCTGCTCGTCGATGGTCGGGCCGCGCCCGACATTGACGACGACCGCGCCCGGCCGCATCGCGGCAAAGGCGGCGGCACTGAGGATGCCCCTGGTCTCTTCGGTGAACGGCACCGAGACGACGACGACATCGACCGAGCCACAGAATTCGGCGAGCGCATCGAGCGTGAAGGAGCGATCGACCAGGGCCGAGGCCGGCACCGCGCTGCGGTTGGCGACATGGACCTTCATCTCGAAGGCCTTGGCCCGCGCCGCGATCGCCTTGCCGATATGGCCGAAGCCGAGGAGACCGATGGTCTGGCCGGCCATCTCGCCATGGACGCGCTCCGGCGCGCCAGCCCAGTAGGCCCAGTCGCCCTGGCGCAAGCGCCGGTCGGCATCGGCGAGCGGGATATTCCGCGCCAGCAGCGCCGCCATCACGTATTCGGCGATGGCCTGCTCATGGCCGAAGCAGTTGCAGACGGCAGCCGATGCCGGCAGCGCGCCGAGATCGACCATGTCGTAGCCGGCGCCCGGCACATGGAACAGCTTGAGCCCGGCAGGCTGCGGCAGGCCGGCATCGAACTTCACGCCGACGATGACCTCGGCCTCGGCATAGGCTTTCTGGTCGGCACCCGCTTCGAGATGGTCGGGCAAGAGCCGGATCTCGGCCTTGTCGCCGACCAGCTCGGCAAAGCCGTGGCTGAATGAAGCGGCATTCTCGCCGTGGAAGACAACGCGCATGGTCCGGTAATTCCTTCCGTCAGGTCTTCAGCAGCGGCTCGACCCTGCAGTCCAGCAGGGACGGGTCGATCGCCGCTTCCATCTCGTCGAACATCCCGTCCACGAAGCCGATCAGCGCATCGGAGGCGGCGACGGCCTCATCCGCCCGGCGCGCTGCGATGGCGTTCAAAACCGCGATATGGTGGTCGACCGAGACCGCGAGGCCGACCCTCTGCGGCATTGCGCTGTGATAGATGAAGCCGATGCGCCGGAAGATCGTGTGCAGCGGGCGCAGGGTATGTTCGAGGAACGGCTCTGCGGCGGCCGACAGCACCGTCTCGTCGATACGGCGATCCAGCGCGTTGAACTCCGCCAGGCTGAACCGGTCCCGGCGCTCGCGCAGAAGGCGCTCGATATGCAGGAGCTGGTTGCGATGGGACGGGCCGGCTCTCTCGGCCGCCAGCCCGATGACGAAGCGTTCGAGATCGCGGCGCAGGCGCAGCAGCACCCGCTCCCGCGCCAGATCGACCGGCGCGATCTGGAGGCCGTGACGCGGGCGGATGACGATCAGCGTATCCGCCGCCAGCCGGTTGACGGCATGATGGACCGGCGTGCGGCCATAGCCGGTCATATCCTGCAGATCCTGGAGCGATAGGAAGCGGCCCGGCGGAAGCTCGCAGGTGATCAGCATCGCCTCGAGGCGCTCATAGGCGAGCTCGAACAGGTTGACGCGGTTGCGCCGCTTGGGCGCAGGCGCATCTTCTGCCTGTCGGGGTTGGGTCGCGCTGCGCGCCATTCCCGGGTTTCCTCCGCGAGGGCGCTCTTGGTCGGCGCCCGTTGAGGAGGAGCCTAAACATGTTGTGAAATTTTACAAGAGAATGATTTGCCCGAGAGAGCATTTGCCGGCTTGCGCGACCGCGCCCGCATCGCTCCCGCCGAAACTGCACATCAAGTCGAAACGGATCGGTTCGACCGATCGGATGATCTCATCACAAAGGGCAGCCCCTCGAAAGGGTCCCGCTCCAATCAGCCCCAGGTGAACCAGGACAGCCCGTAGCGCGGCTGAAGGCCTTCGCGAGCAAATAGCCGCCGGCAGCTCTCGGGATCGACCTTGCCGTCCTCGCTCCAGTCCAGATCGCCGCGATGGATGCCGCCCGCGATGAAGGCCGCGTCGATCCCGGCCTGCGCCGCGCCCGCGACGTCGTGCTCCAGCGAATCCCCGATGGCGAGCAGGCGCTCGGCCGGACGATCCAGATAACGCAGGCAGCTCCGATAAATCCGCGGATGCGGCTTGCCGTGATAATGGACGGTGCCGCCCATCTCCTCATAGATCAGCGCCGCGAGCCCCGGCGCCTCGTGCAAGGTGCCGTCGGCATGGACCCGGTAGCGATCGGGATTGCCGCAGACCATCGGCAGGCCGCGTCGCAGCGCCTGCTCCAGCACCGGCTTCCAGCCCGCGACCGACTGGCTGTCGGGGTCCATGCTCATCACGAACAGGAAATCGGCCGCCTCCGGCGTTTCCACCAGCGTCAGGCCGAGTCCGCTCGCCAGGCGATCCTCGCCCGGCCGCGCCAGCAGCAGGCAGCGCGTGCCAAGATCCCGATAGGCCGGCTCGGAGCGTTCCAGCAGCGCTTCGCGCGCATCGTCCCCGGCCGAGGCCACGCGGTCGTAGAGATCGCGGGGGAACCCCATGCTGGCAAGCACGGCCTCGTTATCGCGCCCGCTCCGGCCCGAATTTGAGAGGATGATCACGGCCTTGCCCGCCGCCCGCAGGCGTTCGAGGCAGGCGACCGCCTCGGGATAGGGCCGCGTGCCGTCATGCAACACGCCCCACTGGTCGAGCAGGAAGCCGTCATAGCGGTCGACCAGCGCCGAGAGGCCACCGGGGAAGCCGATCTCGGCCTGCGGTTCAGACAATGCGGGAGCGGACATAAGCCGAAAGCGCCTCGCTGATGATGACGATGCCGAGGATGGCGATCAGGATCACGATCGCCTGCGACCAGGCGAACTGGTTGATCGAGGCGTAGAGCAGGAGCCCGATGCCGCCGGCGCCGACGAAGCCGAGCACGCTCGACTCCCGCACATTGATGTCCCAGCGATAGATCGAGGTGCCGATCAGCACGGGCAGGATCTGCGGGAGGATGGCGACTCCATAGACCTGCAAGGTGCTGGCCCCGGTCGATTCCACCGCCTCGATCTGGCCGCCATCAACCTCCTCGATCGCCTCGGCGACGAGCTTGGCGATGAAGCCGATCGAGCGGGCCGCGACCGCGCAGATGCCGGCGACGGGCCCCGGCCCGAAGATCGCGACGAAGAGCAGCCCCCAGATCACCGTGTTGATCGAGCGCGACATCACCAGCATGGCCCGGCCGAGAAGCCAGGTCGCCTGGTTGTAGGTGGTGTTGCGCGCCGCGAGGAAGGCGACCGGCAGCGCGAAGACGATGGCGATCATCGTGCCGAGCGTCGCGATATGCAGTGTCTCGATCAGCGGCTGGACGATGCGCGGCAGATAGGACCAGCGCGGCGGCCACATCCGCTCGATCAGGTCGGCCGCCTGTTCGTGGGCATCGGCGAAGAAGGCCCATTCGATGTCGAGCGCCGAGACCGACCAGGCCGCGGCAAGTGCGATGCCGCCGAGCCAGATCCAATGCACGACGCGCTCGCGCAGCGAATAGCGTTCCCAATGATCGGGATAGCTGCGCATCGGCGCGCGCTCCTGCGGGAGCTGATGCGCGGTCATCTCAGCCTCCGCCGGGCCCAGTCGCTGAACCATTCGCCGAAGGCGACCATCGCCGCGATCGTCAGCAGGATCGCGCTGGCGAAGTCGAAATCATAGCGTGAGAACGAGGCCGAGAGCGTCTGGCCGATGCCGCCGGCACCGACGATGCCGATCACGGTCGAGTGCCGGAGATTGGAATCGAGCCGGTAGATCAGCACGCCCAGCGTCTTGACCAGGACCTGCGGCACCACCGCGTAGAAGAAGGTCTGGCCGAAGCTCGCGCCGGTAGCGCGGATCGCCTCGACCGGGCCGGGCTTCATGTTCTCGATATCCTCGGCCAGCATCTTGCCGAGGAAGATCGCCGAGGAGAAGGCGAGCGTCAGCAAGCCGGCCACCGGGCCGAAGCCGAACAGCTTCACGAAGAAGATCGCGATGATGACCTCGTGGAAGGTTCGGCCGGTGACGATGAAGGCGCGCGCCAGCAGATAAAGCGGCCGCGGCGAGAGATTGGCCGCGGCCGCGATGCCGATCGGGATCGACAGAACCGCGCCGATGATCGTCGCGGCGATGGCGATCTGCACGCTCTCGACCATCCCTGTCAGCAGCAGCTCCCAGCGGCTGAAATCGGGCGGCACCATCCGCTCGAGAATGGTCCAGGCCCGCGGCAGCCCGGCGAGGATGCGGGCCGTATCGACATTGAGCGTCGAGAGCGACCAGACCAGATAGGCGGCAACCAGGGCCCAGAAGGCGAGCCGCCGGCCGGGGCTGCCGAAGATGCTCGGCGCGCGCCAGCGGCTGGGATAGGAGGCGGCGGCCGTCGTCATGACAGCGCGCCGGCCGGCGCCATCGTTGCGACTGTGGCGGGAGCCTCGTCGTCCTCGTCCTGCGGGGTCGACCAGTCTTCCTCGCCATAGATCCGGGTCAGCGCCGCATCGGTCAGGGCCGAGGCCTCCGCGTCGAACACGATCAGCCCGTCCTTCATGCCGATGATGCGGTCGGCATGGGCGCGGGCGAGCGCGACGTCGTGGATATTGATGATCGCGGGGGTCTGACGCTCGGCCACCAGCTCGCGCACGAGCCGCATGATCTGGCGCGAGGTCTTGGGGTCCAGGCTCGCGGTCGGCTCGTCGAGCAGGAGAAGCTCGGGCCGTTGCATCAAGGCGCGCGCGATGCCGACGCGCTGGCGCTGGCCGCCGGAAAGCGCATCCGCCCGCTGGTTGTGGTAGCCGTCGAGCCCGACGCGATCGAGCAGCGCGAAGGCCGCCTGAATATCCTCGGGCGGGAAGCGGTAGCGCAGCGAGGCGAGAAGGCCGGTATAGCCGAGCCGCCCCGAAAGCACGTTCTGCATCACGCTGAGCCGCTCGACCAGGTTGTATTCCTGGAAGATCATGCCGATCCGGCGCCGCGCCGCGCGCAGGCCCTTGCGGTCGAGCGCGACGATGTCCTCGCCGTTGAGCCTGACGCTGCCGGCCGTCGGCTCGACCAGCCGGTTGATGCAGCGGATGAAGGTGCTCTTGCCGGCGCCGGACGAGCCGATCACCGCGACGAGCTGCGGTCGGTCGATCACGACCTCGACACCGCCCAATGCCTTCTTGCCGGTCGGATAGACCTTGGCCAGCCCCGCAACGGCCAGCAGCGGAGCGCCGCCGGCCGCAGCTCCGGAAACAGCCGACATCAATCGCCCTTCAGCTTCGAGAGGCCGTCCTGGGTATAGGTGATGCCGCTATTGCCCTGGATCAGGATGATGTCGCCCCAGGCATCCTTGTAGCTCAGCTCCTTGAAGCCCTTGGTGTCCTTGAACTCCTTGGCGAGCGCCGAATTCAGGAAGTCGAAGCTGAGGAAGGCCTGCTTGATCTTGGCCTGCAGCTCGGGCTTGAGGTCATGCGCGAGACCGAAGGCCGTGCGCGGGAACGGGCTCGATTCATAGACGATGCGGATGTCGTCGCGCTTGAACATGCCGCGATCGGCCATGCGCTCGACCACGCTGGAGGCGACGGGCGCGGCATCATAGTCCTTGTTGACCACGCCCATGATCGAGTTGTCGTGCTTGCCGGAATAGAGGACCTCGTAGTCCTTGCCCGGCACGACGCCCTTCTCCTTGAACAGGATGCGCGGCGCGGTATCGCCCGAGTTCGAGGAGGGCGCGACATGGGCGACGCGCTTGCCCTTGAGATCGGCGATGCTCTTGATCGGCGAGTCCTTCGGCACGATCAGCTGGAGCGTATAGCCGATCGAATCGTCCTTCTTGGCCATCGCGACGATCGGCACGAAGCCGGCGAGGTTAACCGCGAAGGGCGTCGGGCCGCTGGCGACGCCGGCGATATGAAGGCGGCCGGAGCGCATCGCCTCGACCTGAGCGGCGTAAGACTCGGCGCCGAACCACTTGATCTTCTTGCCGGTGACCTTGCTGAGATGGGCGAGGAAATCGGCGAAGACGTTCTCGTAGACCGACGGGTCCTCCACCGGCGTATAGGAGAAGATCAGCGTGTCCGGGTCCTTCTGCTTCGCTGGATCGGTCGGGGTATCGGCCAGCAGGTCGCGATTGGCGTCGCAATAGCGGGCATCGAGCGTCCCGCGATTGGCGCAATCCTGCGCCTTCGCCGGGCCGGCGAGCCCGATCCCGAAAGCGAGCAGGCAAAGGGACGCGATCTTGGCGCTGAGCATGGCAACCTCCCTGGAAGCGGCGGCGCCCTGACAGCGCTCGTGTAAGATTTCTTCCATCCTGATCAAAAGCGATCACGGACGCAAGAGTGCCGGCTAAGAATTGAAGGCGAAAAGCCGCTTCAGGCCACGAGCCAGCGCGCGCCGCTGCGCTCCCAGCTCGCGCGCAGGCGCGAGCCAGGCTCGGCATCGACGACGATGAGGCTCAGCGCCTCTGCCGGCGCGACGCGGGCCGTGCCGATCTGCTCGAACTTGCTGTGGTCGGCCAGCGCCAGGCTCTGCCGGGCGCGGCCCATCGCAGCTTGCCGCACCGCGATCTTCTCGAGGTCGAAATCCATCGGCGCGCCGTCATCGTCGAAGCCGCCGAGGCCGATGATCGCATAGTCGAAGCGGAAGCCCATGATGCTGGCGATCGCGGCCTGCCCCACGAGCGAACCGTTGGCCCCGCGCGTCGTGCCGCCGGTCACGACCACGTCGAAGACGCCGTGATTGCAGAAGATCTGGGCGACGGAGACGCTCGCAGTCACCACCCGCAGGCCGGGCTTGTTGATCAGCGCCCGCGCCGCAGCCTCGACCGTGGTTCCGACATCGAGGAAGATCGAGGCGCCGGGCGGCACGATCCGCGCCACCGCGGCGCCGATCCGCTCCTTGCCGCGCGGCGAGACGGTGAGCTTCTGGGCATAGGCCGAGCGGATGCCGCCGGAGGCAAGCCCGGCCCCGCCATGGAAGCGCTGCAAGAAATTGCCCGCCTGCAACCGGATGATCTCGCGCCTGACCGTCTGCGCCGATACGCCAAAGCGCTCGGCCAGGGTCTCGATCGTGGTGAAGCCGAGCTCCTGCACGAGGTCGAGAATCTGCCGCTGGCGCGGCGTCAGGGTCTCGGTATCGGGAGCGGAAGGGCTCATCGCATGTCCGTGCCAGACGTGCCGGGGGCGGGAAGCCCGCCCGGCCACGCGCGTATGATAGCGGCCCGCTGCGAAATGCAAGCGGCGGAGCGAAGCGTTCAGCCGCCGCTCATCCACAGCGCATGAACCGATTGCACGATGGCGAAGCCGCTGACCGCGAGCAGGATCACGATCGCGACGATGCGATAATGGCGCTGCAGGGCAGAGCGGAACAAGCGCGTCCCGATCACCTGCCCGACGAAGAGCGCGGGGATGGTCACGGCCGCCAGCAGAGCCGTCGAGGCTCCCATCAGTCCGGATGCCCCCGCGAAACCGATCGCGACGGTGTCGGAGAGCAGGAAATACAGCACGATCGAGGCGCGCCCGACATGCATCGCCGTCTGGGCGTTGAGATAGAACAGCACGACAGGCGGACCGCTCATCGCGGCGGCGCCATTGAGCAGGCCGGAGAGAATGCCGACGCCGAAGGTCGCAGGCGCGCCCGGCTCGCGGCTTGCTTTCAACCCGGCGGCGAGGGCGCAGGTCGTCGCGAGCACCACGAGCGCGATGACGAGGCGCATCACATCGGCCGGGAGCGCCGCGAGGCCATAGAGCCCGATCGGCGTCGCCAGCAGCGCGCCGGCGACGAGCAGCAGGACCGAGCGCAGATGCGCCGAGCGCCACAAGCCCGGCAGCAATTGCAGGCTGCCGACGACTTCGAGCAACAGCACCATCGGCACGGCCGTGACGGGGTCGGCGATCACGGCGAGCAGCGGCACGGCCACCAGCGCGAAACCGAAGCCAGTATAGCCGCGCATGATCGCCGTCAGGAAGACGACGAGGATGCAGGCGCAAACCTGCCCCGTGCTGAACGGCTGCAACAACGCGGCAATCGTCATGAAGCCCCCGTCGAATCGGCCGCTGCCGCATTGGCGTGGCCGAATCCTCTGCCCGCGACGGGCGAGGCTGTATAGCAGGCTGTCAGAGAACCGGTGCCGCCTGCTTGCCGAGCTCTTCGGCCGGCGGAATCCGGCCGCCCTCGAACCAATAGGACGCGGCCGCGCGCGACATCGCCGCCCCGTCATGGCCGATGCCGCCGACCGTGATCAATTGCCAGTTGCAGGGCACGCCGAGGCGCGCCGCCTCGGCCCGGCCGAATTCCAGCATGTTATGGGCGCGGCCGTAGCGATGCGGCCCCTGCGCCAGGGCTTCCGGCTGCGACGGCAGGTTCGGGTCGTCGGTGACGATGTCGCGGTCCCCCGCGAACAGGATCATCGGATAGGCGAGCCAGCGCACGAGCGCTGCCTTGTCGAGCCCGAGCCCGCCGAGCCCTTCCGGGAAATTCCGCTCCGGCGTCGGCAGGGTGTACCAGCCGGGATTGGACGCCATCGCCGCTTCGAACAGCGCGCCGCCCTCCGTCGCCAGCATGCGATGCACGAACTGGCCACCAGCCGAATGGCCGAAGATGCGGATGACCGGCTTGTCGATGACGCCGGCAGCGCGCAGCGCGTCGAGCACGCGGCCGGGCACGGCGTAGAGCCATTCGGCGCGCGGCGCCACGGCGCCATCCGTCGTGATCACCAAGCCATTATTATAGCCCTCGGCCTTCGGGAAAGGCTCGTTCGGGAAGGTCGGCGCGACGATCAGCAGGTTGTGCTTCTCGGCCGCGTCGATCCAGAAATCGCGATAATCGTCGCCATTGCGCAACATGCCATGCTGCACGACGATGACCGGATCATTCGGCTGATGCCGTGCCGGGCGGTAGAAATTGACCTCCAGAGGCTTGTCCGGATGGCTCGCATCGATGAAGGGCAGCGCGCTGCGCCCGACCGGCGGGTTGAGGGTCTTGGGTGTCATGCGGCCTCCGGAGCCTTGTGCAGATGGCAGGCGGCGCTGCGGCCGGGCGCGACCTCGGTGAGGACCGGCCGGACCTCGCGGCAGACCGGCATCGCCTGCTCGCAGCGCGGATGGAACGGGCAGCCGGGCGGCGGCGCCAATGGGGAGGGCAACTCGCCCTTGAGCGGCTGGAAGGCGCGCTTGCGCCGCGCCGCCGAGGGAATGGCGGCGATCAGTGCCGCGCTATAGGGATGCGCCGGCTCGGCAAAGATCTCCGCAGCCGTGCCGACCTCGACGATACGGCCGAGATACATGATTGCGACGCGGTCGCTGATATGCCGGACGAGGCCGAGATCATGGCTGACGAAGAGATAGGTCAGGCCGTGGCGCTCCCGCACATCCATGAACAGGTTGATGACCTGTGCCTGGATCGAGACGTCGAGCGCCGAGACCGGCTCGTCGCAGACCAGAAAATCCGGCTTCACCGCAAGCGCCCGCGCGATGCCGATGCGCTGGCGCTGCCCGCCCGAGAACTGGTGCGGATAGCGCTCGCGATAGGCGAGATCGAGCCCGACCTCGCTCAGCGCCTGGTCGACCGCCCCATCGATCTCCGCCTTCGGCAACAGCTTGTGGACGCTCAAGGCCTCGCCGACGATGCGGCTGACCTTCATGCGCGGATCGAGCGAGGCATAGGGGTCCTGGAAAATCATCTGGACCTTGAGCAGGAAATCGAGACGCTCCTTGCCCTTCAGGCCCGCCACAGGCTGCTGTTCGTAGACCACCTCGCCGGTCGTCGGCTTCAGGATGCCGGTAACGACGCGCGCCAGCGTGGACTTGCCGCAGCCGGATTCGCCGACGAGGCCGAGCACCTCGCCGCGCTTGACGCTGAGATCGATGCCGTCGACGGCGCGCAACACCGGCGGCGCCTTGCCACGTCCGGTCGCCATCAGGATGCGTTCAGCCAGCGTCGGCTTGCGGCGGAAATGCTTGGTGATGCCCTTGAGCTCGATGATCGGGGCGCCGGTCTGGGCATTCATGCCGCTTCTCCCACCGGCACCGGATTGTGGCAGCGGAAGCGATGCGCGCCCTCGCCTGTCGCTTCGGGATCGCGCTCCGCGCAGACCGGCTGGACGCGCGGGCAGCGCGGGCGGAACGGGCAGCCGCTTGGGCGCGCATCGATGCGCGGCGCCACGCCGTCGATCTGGTTCAGGCGTGCGCCGGGCGCGACATTGGCGGCCGAGGAGTTGAGCAGGCCGAGCGTATAGGGATGGCGCGGAGCGTCGAGCACCGCGTCGACAGGCCCGATCTCGACGACGCGGCCGGCATACATCACCGCCACCCGGTCGGCGAGTTCGGCCACCACGGCGAGATCATGCGTGATCCAGAGCACGGCCGTCCCGGTCTCGCGGGCGAGCTTCTGCACCTCGAACAGGATCTGGCTCTGGATGGTGACGTCGAGCGCCGTCGTCGGCTCGTCGGCGATGATCAGGTCGGGCGCGTTGAGCAGCGCCGTCGCGATTGCGACGCGCTGGCGCATGCCGCCGGAGAACTCGTGCGGGAACTGCTTCAACCGCGCTTCCGGCGAGGAGATGCCGACGCGAGCCAGCGCCTTGGCCGCTTCACTGAGCGCCTCATCGCGGCTGCAATCGCGATGCTCCAGGATCGCCTCGCTCATCTGCTCGCCGATGCTGAGCACCGGGTTCAGCGTCATCAACGGGTCCTGGAAGATCATGGCGATGCGGTCGCCGCGCAGATCGCGCAGGCGCTCCTCGCTGGCAGCACGCAGATCCTCGCCGCCGAAGCTGATCGTGCCGGCGACGATCTCACCTGGCGGATCGATCAGGCGCACCAGCGAGAAGCCGGTCACCGACTTGCCGGAGCCGGATTCGCCGACGAGCCCCAAAACCTCGCCGCGCGAGACGCTGAGATCGACGCCGTCGACGGCAGGCCAGGCGCCATCGACGGCGTGGAAAACGGTTCGGAGGCCGCGGACCTCGAGCAAGGGATCGGTCGTGAGATCGGTCATGAGCGCACGTTGAAGCTGCGGCGCAGCCGGTCGCCGACGAGGTTGAGCGAGCCGATCAGCAGCACCAGCGCAATGCCGGGGAAGACCGCGATCCAGTATTCGCCGGAGAGCAGGAACTCGAAGCCATTGGCGATCAGCAGGCCGAGCGAGGGCTGCGTCACCGGCACGCCGACACCGAGGAAGGACAGCGTCGCCTCCAGCGTGATCGCGCCGGCAATGCTGATCGAGGCGACGACCAGCACCGAGCCGACCGAGTTCGGCAAGAGATGCGCGATCATGATGTGCCGGGTCGGCAGGCCGAAATTCAGCGCCGCCTCGATATATTCCTTGCGCCGTTCGACCAGCGCGGAAGCGCGCATCAACCGGGCGTACTGCGCCCATTGCACGAGGATGATGGCGAGGATGACCTTGTCGACCCCGCGCCCGATCGAGGCGAGCAGCACGAGCGCGATCAGGATCGAGGGGAAGCCGAGCATGAAGTCGACGACGCGCATGATCACAGCGTCGACCACCCCGCCGAACTGCGCGGCGACAAGCCCGGCCGAGATGCCGATGAAGAGCGCGCCCAGCGTCGCGGTGAGCCCGACCATCAGGCTGGTGCGCAGGCCGTAGAGGATGGCGCTCAGCATGTCGCGCCCTTGCGAATCCGTGCCGAGCCAATAGGTCATGCCGTTCATGCCGGCCTCGCCCGGCGGCAGGCGGTTATCCATCACGCTGAGCGAAGCGAGATCATGCGGATTCTGCGGCGCGATGACCGGCGCGAGCAGGGCCAGCGCGACCATGATGCCGAGCAGAATCGCGGCGCCGCGCGTCGTCGGCCGGTTGCGGATGCGCCGCAGCACCTTTTCGCGGAGCGGCGTGTCGGCATAATCAGGGACGGCCGGAGCCTTGGCCTCGGCGCTCATGCCATCTCTCCCGTCAGCTTCACGCGCGGGTCGAGCGCGGCATAGAGGATGTCGACGAGGAAGTTCACGGTGACGAAGAGCAGCGTCGCCAGCAGGACATAGGCGACGACCACCGGCCGATCGAGCTGGTAGACCGAGTCGATCAAAAGCTTGCCCATGCCCGGCCAGGCGAAGACCGTTTCGGTAATCGTCGAGAAGGCGACGAGGCTGCCGAACTCGATGCCGATTACGGTGACGACCGGGATCAGGATGTTGCGCAGTACATGGCGGCCGACGACGCGGCGCGGCCTGACGCCCTTGGCGCGGGCATATTTGACGTAATCCTGCGTCATCGCCTCGGTCGTGCCGGCGGCGACAAGGCGGATCATCAGCGCGATCTGGGGTATGGCGAGGTTGATTGCCGGCAGCGCGAGATGGGTGAGCCCGTCCCGGGTCAGAAGGCTGGTCTGGATGCCCAGGACGGAGACCGTCTCGCCGCGCCCAGCCGTCGGCAGCCAGCCCAGCACCACCGCGAAGAGCAGGATCAGCATCATGCCCTTCCAGAAGCTCGGCAGCGAGAAGCCCAGCACCGTACCGCCCATGATGATGCGCGAAGGCCGGCTGTCCGGGTCGAGCCCGGCATAGAGGCCGACCGGAACGCCGGTGACGATGGCGAGCGTCATCGACAGCAGCACGAGTTCGAAGGTCGCCGGCAGACGGCCGAGGATCAGCTCGATCGCCGGCACGCCATGCACGAAGGAGCGGCCGAGATCGCCTTTCAGCGCATTGCCCATGAAGACGAAATATTGCTGCCAGACCGGCAGGTCGAGACCCAGCCGCCGGACCAGCGCCTCGCGTTCGGCCGCACTGGCCGAGGGCGAGACGAGCAATTCGACGGGATCGCCGATGCCGTAGACGGCGAAGAACACCACGACCGAAACCGCGAGCAGCACGAGCACGCTCTGGATCAATCGCTGCAGGACATAGGCGGTCATGACGCTCGACCGGCTCCACTGAATGGTTCACGGGCCGCCCTTGGCAGGCGGCCCGGCTTGTCGATGGGTTGTCGGCCGGCGGCTTACTTGGCTTTCGGCTTGACCGACATCGCCAGCATGTACTGGTCGGCGCGGCCCTTGACGTCGAGCTCGGACTTGAAGGCCCAGATGCCGCTCTCGAAGTGCAGCGGGATGAAGGCGTAGTCCTCGACGACGATCTTGCCGGCCTCCTGCAGGAGCTGCGAGCGCTTGTTGTCGTCGAGCGTCGAGATCGCCTCGCGGATCAGCTTGTCGAACTGGTCGTTCTTGTAGCCGCCATAGTTCGATCCGCCGATCGTCTTGGCCTCGTTCGGGGTCGGCGGCCACTGGCGCAGGAAGGAGGCCGCCTCGCCGGTGCCGGAGCCCCAGCCGCCGATCGCGACGGAGAATTCCTTCTTGGCGCGGCGCGGGAAATAGATCGCGCGGGTCATCGCGTCGACCTCGGTCTTGATGCCGATCTGGGTCAGGTACTGCGCGACGGCCTGGGTGATCTGGCTGTCGTTGATGTAGCGGTCGTTGGTGGTCGAGAGCGTGAGCTGGAAGCCCTTGGCATAGCCGGCCTCGGCGAGCAGCTTCTTCGCCTGCGCCGGGTCATAGGCCAGCTTCGGCGGGTTCGGCCGCGTGCCGGACATGCCGGTCGGCAGGTACTGGTAGGCCGGCTCCGCCGCACCGTCCATGATGCGCTTGACGATGGCATCGCGGTCGATGGCGAGCGACATCGCCTTGCGGACGCGCAGGTCCTTCAGCGGATTCTTGCCGTCCTCGGACTTGACGAAGGGGCTCTGGTCGCGGGCGACGTCGAGCTGGAAATAGACCACGCGGGTCGAGGGCGTGATGACGTGGCCGAAGCGCTTGTCGCCCTTGATGCGGCCGAGATCGCGCGCCGCCGGGTTCTCGATCACGTCATAGTCGCCGGCAAGGAGACCCGCGAGACGCGGGCCGGCATTGGTCACCGGGAGCAGGCGCACGGTCGCCCAAGGCTCGGCCTTGCCCCAATAGGTCGGGTTGCGTTCGAGCTCGATCGCGGATCCCCGCACATAGGACTTGAGCTTGTAGGGGCCGGTGCCGATGGCGAGCGTGCCGTCGTTGAAGCCGGTCACCGTCGGCCAGGCACCGGTGACGCCGCAATTCTTGGCGATGTCGTAGCTGATCGGGCCGTGCTCGACGCTCGAGGCCGAGAGGATGCTGAGGCCCGAAAGCAGGTTGGGCAGCAGCGGCTCGGGCTCCTTCGTGTTGATCACCAGCGTCTGCGCGTCGGGCATTTCGACCGAGGCGAAATTGCCGGTGATATCGGCGAATGAATCCGAGACCTTGGTCTCGTTCTTCAGCGTGCGGCAGAAGGTGAAAACCACGTCCTCGGCGGTGAAGGGCTTGCCGTTGGTGAACTTCACGCCGTCGCGCAGCTTGAAGGTCCAGCGGTTCTTGCCGTCGTTCTGCCAGGAGGTCGCGAGGTTCGGATGCAGCTTCTGCTGTTCGTCCTGGCGCACCAGCGAATCGAAGATGTGCTGGGCCAGCGCATTGTTGGGAGAGAGGTCATGGTAGTGCGGATCGACCGCCGTCGGCTCCGACGACAACGCGATGCGCAGCGTCTGCGCCGAAACCGCCGTACCGGCGAGACAGGCGGCCGCGAAAGCCGCGAGGAAAAGGGGTTTACGCATGGTGTGGTCCGCTCCCGATTGAGAACCGCTTTTGACAGCTTTATTTTCGTCCAGTAGCAAACATGAAAATTTTCGAACGTCAATCGGGTAGCCGCGCATGTCACAGGGCCTGAAGCCGACGACGGATCTCTCGAACCGGATCGCCCGGATCTACCCCTCGCTGAGCAACGGCCACCGCCGTGCCGCGGACTTCGTCCTGCAGCATCCGCTCGACGTCGCGACCATGACGATCGAGGGGCTGGCCGAGGGCAGCGGCACCTCCAATGCGACCGTGACGCGCTTCGTCCGGGCGCTCGGCTATGGCGGCTATGGCGAGTTCCGCGGCGCGCTCTCGGCTGCTCTGAAATTCGCCCATGACCCGGTCGACAATTTCGCCGGCGCCCGCTCCGCCGCCGGCTCGATCTTCGCAACCTTCACCGCCGCGCTCGCCGACCAGAACGCCAATCTCCAGGCCGCCCGCGACGGGCTCGACGAGGCGTCCGTGACCAAGGCCGTCGAATTGCTGCTGAAGGCGCCGCGCGTCTTCATCGCCGCCTCGGGCGCGAGCCACCATGTCGCCTCCTTCCTGGAGGACGGGCTGGCGCTCTATCTCGATGCCGACGTGACCTTCGCCTCCTCGCGCACCGGGCCGGAGCGCGCCATCCGACACATGATGTCGGCACGCCCGGACGACCTCGTCGTCGCGATCGCGGTGCCGCGCTATTCACGCGCCACGCTCGATCTCGCGACCTTCGCCAAGAAGCGCGGCGCCGCGCTGCTGGCCCTGACCGACAGCCCGACCTCGCCGCTCGCTCCCGTCGCGGACGTCACCCTGTTCGCACCGGCCCGCAGCAGGCTGCTGCCGAATTCGCCGACCGCGGTCTTCGCATTGGTGGATGCGCTCATCGCCGCCATCGCGCGGGAGCGCCCGGACGCGGTCGAAGCCCTGAAGGAGCTGAGCGAAAATCTGCTCTGGACGTTCCACCAGTAGCGGACAGGAGGCTCAGGCGGCTCCGATGCGCGCTGCCGCGAAGCGCTCGCGCAGCCAGCGCGCTGCCGGGCCGCAGGGGCGCTGCTTGTGCCAGACCATTTCCAAGGCGACCGGCAGGTCGAAATTGTCGAACTGAAGATCAGGCGTGACGAGATCGGCCGTCACCGGCGAATTCTCGATGACGTAGCTGGAGACGAAGGCCCAGCCGATGCCCTGCTTGACCAGTTGCAGGATCACCCAATGGCTTTCGACCCACCAGACCTCGGCCGCGACGCGCAGGCGCTGCTTTTCCGGTCCGTCGCCACGCGCCGCGACGAGGATCTGGCGATGCCGCTTCAGTTCTTCCCAGTCGACGCGGGTGCCGGCGAGCGGATGGCCCTTGCCGCAGACGAGCTTGATCGGCACCCAGCCGACCGTCTGGAAGCCGAGCTCGGGCGGCAGCAACTCCTGGCGCCACATCACGCCGATATCGGCCTGGCCGGCCAGGACGAGCTGGCTGACATCCTCCATCAGCGGGAACAGCAGCTCCAGCTCGACATGCGGGAAATGCCGCGCGAAATCGGCGAAGAGCGCGCCCAGCAGATGCTCCGGATAAAGCTCGTCGATGGCGACGACGAGCCGCGTCTCGACATGGTTCTCGAAGCTGCTGGCGACGCCGATCAGGTGTTCGCGGCGGTCCAGGATGACCCTGGCCTCGCGCAACAGGCGCTCGCCTGCCGCCGTGAGCACGGGATTGCGACCGGCGCGACTGAACAATGCGACGCCCAGATCCTCTTCCAGATTGGCGACCTGCGTGCTCACTGCCGACTGCGCCTTGCGCAAAGCCCGTCCCGCTGCCGAGAAGGAACCCTGCTCGGCAGCCGCAACGAAGGCTTCGAGCTGCTCGAAGGAGACATTCATCTATCTGACAATCAGATATAACCTAACTTGAGAAAGCCAGATTTGACGATAGAAGGCAGCGCGTCAACGAGAACAACAGGTATTTCGGATGTCCATGCGTTCTTTCCCCGACCGGGTTCGCCATACGGTGCTGTTCGAGGTGCTCGGGCTTGCGCTGGTGATCCCCGGCGGCGCCATGCTCTTCAACCTGCCCGCGACGCATATGGGCGTGATCGGCGTCGGCTCGGCCACCGTCGCGACGCTCTGGAACTTCGTCTACAATCTCGGCTTCGACCACGCGATGCTTCGCTTCATCGGACACACCCGCAAGAGCCTGGCGTTGCGCGTGCTGCATGCGCTGCTGTTCGAAGGCGGCCTGCTTGTCCTGCTGCTGCCGCCGATGGCCTGGTATCTCGGCATGGGCCTGTGGCAGACCTTCGTGATGGATCTCGCCATCGTGGTTTTCTACGTGGTCTACGCCTTCCTCTTCAATCTGGCCTATGACCGGGTCTTCCCGATCCCCACGGTGCCGCAAATGGCCGCAGCCTGAGCCTCTTTGCCGCTCTGACCGGCGAAAGTCTCCGGTTTCCCCTCTGCGTGCCGGCAGCCTATGCCACGGCAGCCATGGACATTCGCCGGCGATCGTATTTTGATCGAAGCGGAACCACCGGGACGGCCTGCTCCGTCCCGGCCGGGATTGCGTGACGCGGCATCAGGCCGCGCCGGGGAGAAGCGATGACAGGTAAGATCTATGATGGCCCGGGCGCGGCGCTCGAAGGGCTGCTTTTCGATGGCATGACGATCATGTCCGGGGGCTTCGGCCTGTCGGGCAACCCCGAGAGCCTGATCCCGCAGATCCGCGATTCCGGCGTGAAGAACATCACCGTGATCTCGAACAATGCCGGCGCCGACGGCTTCGGCCTGTGGATGCTGCTGCAG
>NZ_LMJU01000004.1:0-109899 GCF_001429415.1 Allobosea sp. Root670
GAGAGGCCTGTTGCGTGGTCCGGCGGATCGGCGGCCGGAAGAGCCACCCGGGATTTCACCGGGTCCGAGTTAGTGGGAGCGTTATAACCACCAGATCGAGCGGCACAACCGCCGATCGAGCGGCAACTGCTTAACTGCCTGACTGCAAGACTTTGATGAGTCCGCCTTGGGGCGAAATAGGCCGTTCAGCCGCTGATATGTAATGTCCGCTCCAGGGCAAGTACCCAGCGTCCGCTTGTGGCGCATCAGACGAGCGACAGATGCAGTATAATGCGCTTCGGATGCGGCATCCCGATGGAGGATGCGTCATGCTTGTCGAAGCTCAGCAGACCCATCAGCGTCCGGCTTGGAATACCGGCCGCATCATAGGTCCGAAGCCGCCCCTGAAGCCGCGTCATATCTGGGCGATCAGGACACGGCTTCAGCACGACCGACGCGTGCGAGATTTGGCGATGTTTAATCTCGCCATCGACAGCAAGCTACGTGGTTGTGATCTCGTCCGGCTTCGTGTGGGCGATGTCATGCTCGGCGGAACCGTGCGGCTGCGAACATCGATCATTCAGCAGAAGACCGGCCGGCCAGTGCCTTTCGAGCTGACGGATCCGACCCGAGAGGCGCTGACAGCCTGGCTTAGGAGACGACCAGCGGCAACCGGTGAATGGCTCTTCCCGAGCCGCAGCCGACCCGGCGATCACTTGACGACGAGGCAATACGGCCGGCTTCTCGATGGCTGGGTCGCCTTGATCGGCCTCGATCCCGCACTCTATGGGACACACAGCCTCCGGCGGACAAAAGTTGCGCTGATCTACAAGCGAACCGGCAACCTTCGTGCCTGTCAGCTGCTACTGGGCCATTCCAAGCTCGAAAGCACGGTCCGATACCTCGGCATTGAAGTCGATGATGCTCTGCTCCTGTCCGAGCAGACGGATCTATGAGCTTTCCGGTCTAGCAAAAGAAGCCGTGCCGCTTGCGGAATTCCAATGGTGGCCCTGCGGTGAACATGGGCGAGGCGGCTTTGATTGCCGCCTCGCCCATGCATGTCAGCCCCGGACGAATGTCAGGATATCCCTGTTCACGACATCCGCATGGGTCGTCGCCATGCCGTGGGGCAGCTTGTTGTAGATGTTCAGAGTCGCGCGCTTGAGCAGCTTGGCGGTGAGCGGAGCGCTGTCGCCGATCGGGACGACCTGATCGTCATCACCATGCATCACCAGCACCGGGGCCTCGATCACCTTGAGGTCTTCGGTGAAATCGGTCTCCGAAAAGGCCTTGATGCCATCGTGGTGGGCCTTGGCCGAACCCATCATGCCCTGGCGCCACCAGTTCTGGACGAGGCTCGGATCCGCCTCAACCCCCGGCCGGTTGAAACCATAGAACGGTCCCGCCGCGAGATCGGTGTAGAACCTGCTGCGATTGGCGGCGAGGCTCTTGCGAAACCCGTCGAAGACCTCGATCGGCAGGCCGCCGGGGTTTCGGTCGGTCTTGACCATGATCGGCGGCACCGCGCCGATCAGGACGAGCTTTGCCGTGCGCCTTTTGCCGTGACGGGCGACATAGCGCGTGGCCTCGCCGCCGCCGGTCGAATGGCCGATATGGACGGCGCTGCGCAGGTCGAGATGCTCGACCACGGCCGCGACGTCGGCAGCGTAATGGTCCATGTCATGACCGTCGGAGACTTGGCTGGAACGGCCATGCCCACGCCGGTCATGCGCGACGACCCGGAAGCCCTGCGCCAGGAAGAACAGCATCTGCGCGTCCCAGTCATCGGCGCTGAGCGGCCAGCCATGGTGGAAGACGAGCGGCTGCGCCGATTTCGGGCCCCAATCCTTGTAGAAGATCTCGACGCCATCACGGGTCGTCACATAGTTCATGCGTTGGCTCCTTCTGCTGTTCCGAGGGGAAACGGTGGCGGGTTGTGCGAAAGACGAGAGCGGAAGCGTGCCAGCCGCCGCCACGCAGGCGCCGCCGCACAAGAGGCCGCGCCGGCTGCAATCAGTTGGGCTGGACGATGGATCGTTCGGCATTGGCGCCTCCGAGGCGCGGCTTTGGGCTGCGATCGACGCCTCCGGGCGATGCCTGGCTGAGCATCCCCTGAAGAGCCGGCTTTGAGGCCGCTACAAATATTTTGAGATTCTTGCGGCTTATCGAAGCTCTCCGAGCTTGGACCAAGCATATTTTCAATCAATAAACTCGGCGTCGGTTCGTTCTATGCTGACGTATAGGTCATATCGACTTTTGAATATTTGTTTTAATACGGCATCTCCTCAATCTCGGATCTTTCCAGATGGAGGTCCGCATGAGCAAACTGTCGAACAAGGTCGCTGTGATCACCGGCGGCAATAGTGGCATCGGCTTCGCGACGGCGCGCGTCTTCGTGGCGGAAGGCGCGAATGTCCTGATCGTCGGGCGCCGCCGGGAACCGGTCGATCAAGCCGTGGAGGCGCTCGGGCAAAGGGCGATCGGTCTCGCCGGCGACGTTGCCGATCTCACCACGCATGAACGCGTCGCCGCCTTCGTCGCGGAACGGTTCGGCAAGGCCGATATCTACATGGCGAATGCCGGGGGTATCCGGGTCCAGCCGAGCCTGGCGGTGACGCCGCAGGATTACGACGCGCAGTTCCTCGCCAATGCGCGCGGCACCTTCTTCGGCGTGCAGAAGATCGCCCCGATGCTGCGTGATGGCGCCGTCATCCTGCTGACCAGCTCGATCGCCAGCCGCAAGGTGCTGGACGGCCACGCCGTCTATGCCGGCAGCAAGGCTGCGATCGAGGCATTCGCCCGCAACTGGGCTTTGGAGTTCAAGGATCGGCGTATCCGCGTCAACGTGCTCAGCCCCGGTCCGACCGCAACGCCGATCATCGGAAAGCTCGGCATCCCGGCCGAAGCGCTGTCACAGGTCGAGGACATGGCCGCACAGGCGATCCCGTTTGGCCGGATGGGCGAGGCCGACGAACTCGCTCAAGCCGCGCTTTTCCTGTGCTCGGCGCAGAGCGACTTCGTGACGGGCGTCAATCTCACTGTCGATGGCGGCATGGCGCTGACCTGACCGCAGGCATAGCGCGCTCTTGCGCATCGGGCGCGGTGATCGGACTGCCGCGCCTGGAGTCTGCTCCATCCCGTTGCTCATCCCATCACGCCGCCGCGACCGCTTCCGGTTTCGCTCGAAGGTCCTATGCGGCGTTGGTCGCGCGCATCCTGACCGGCAGCGCCTCCCAGGCCCGGATGAGTTCGCCGATCGAGGCGACCTCCATCTTCCGCATCAGATTGCCTCTGTGCAGCTTGACCGTGACCTCGCTGATGCCGAGGTCGAAGGCGATCTGCTTGTTGAGACGCCCCCGCGTCACCTCATGCATGATCTCGCGCTCGCGCGGCGTCAGCGTCTGCACGCGCTCGACATAGCCCTTGATCCTGGCCGCTTCCGCGCGTCGTGCCGCATCCAGTGCGATCGCAGCGTTGACCGCGTCCAGCAAAGTCTGATCGCGGACCGGTTTCGTCAGAAAGTCGACGGCGCCGGCCTTCATGGCCTGAACGGTCATCGGGATATCGCCATGCCCCGTCAGGAAGATGATCGGCTTGGGATTTCCGCTCGACGTCAGATGCCGCTGCAAGTCGAGCCCGCTCGAACCGGGCATGCGGACGTCGAGGATCAGGCACCCTGGCTGATCGAGGGCGCTGGTCTCAAGCAGTGCCTTGGTCGAGCTGAGCGAAATCGCCTCGAAGCCGGCCGACAGCATCAATTCGCAGAGCGCCTCGCGAACCGAAGCGTCGTCATCGACGATGATGACGAGGGGATGCTTCGTCCCGTCCTGGCGTTGTGCCGGCAGCGCCCTCGACCTTGGCGAGAGTGAGCGATCAATAATCATGTTCACCTTCCACATCTCTCAGAAGCATTGTCTGCGCCCTGTCGCTCTTGTTAACGCGAACCGGCGCTCATTTCGCTGGAAGACGCACTACCGACGCAGGGCACGCGCGATCGCCGCGAGCAGCGCCTGACCGTCGAAGGGCTTGCAGAAGAAGCTCTCCACGGCACGCGCCCTGATCTGGTCGGCGATCTCATGGCGCCCGGTGATCAGAAAGACCGGCAGTTCCGGGCGCTCCCTGTTCACGAGGTCGCGCAGCTCGAAGCCGTCCAGGCCCGGCATGCCGATATCGGTGATGAGGAGGTCCAGCCCGGAGAGGCCGGCCTGAATCAAGGCTGTCGCCGACGGGAAGCTGCGAACCGCATAGCCGGCGGATTCGAGCAGATCTTCAAGCGATTCCAGCAACCGCGGATCATCATCGACGACAGCCACGATATGTTTGTGCGTGCCCAAGCCTAGATTCCTCCCATCCGGCGCGAATGCTGGATCGGGATTGCCAACCGCTCCGCAATTCGCACCAGGTCGGCGAGCGATGATGCCGCCATTTTTTGCATGACGTTTCTTCTGTGGATCTGCAGGGTCACTTCGCTGATGCCGAGCTCGGCTGCAGCCTGCTTGTTGAGCAGCCCGCTCACCACCAGAGGCAGGACTTCACGCTCGCGCGGAGACAGCTCCTGATAGCGCTGGCGCAGCAGCGCGACCTCGGCACGTTTCGCCCTGGTTTCCCGGTCCTGCGCGATCGCCGAACCGATCGCCCCCATGAGTGCGGTATCGCTGAACGGCTTGGTCAAGAAGTCGACGGCGCCATGCTTGATGGCGCGCACCGATGAGGGAATGTCGCCATGGCCGGTGATGAACACGATGGGCGGATGGTCGTCCCGCGCGATCTGCCGTTGCAATTCGAGCCCGTTGATATCGGGAAGCTCGACATCGAGGATGAGGCAGGCCGGGAGATCGGGCTTGTCGGCGCCGATATAGTCGCCGGCGGATCGGAACAGCGCCGACCGGACTCCGTTGGCCTCGAGCAATTCGCCCAGCGCCTCGCGCAGAGCCTCGTCATCGTCGACGATGAACACGATGGTGTCGTCAACGCTCATGATCCGCTTTCGCTTCGACAGGCAGGGTGAAGATGAAGATCGCTCCGCTGGGCTGATTGTCCTCGGCCCAGAGACGCCCGCCATGGGATTCGATGATGGTGCGCGATATCGCGAGCCCCATGCCCATGCCATTGGATTTGGTCGAGAAGAACGGCTCGAAGACCTTCTCTGGGGCGCTGATGCCCGCGCCCGTATCGCGGACTTCGGTCCGGATGAGATCGCCGTCGCGCAACGACCGGATATGAAGCGCCCTGCGCTGTGTCGGCTCCATCGCCTCGATCCCGTTGCGGATCAGATTGACCAGAACCTGCTGGATCTGGATGCGGTCCAGGGCCAGCGGCGGTAGCCCCGGCTCGACATCGATCTCGATGCGGATCCGCCGCCGGGTCGCCTCTTCCAGCATCAGGTCCCTGGCCTCGTGGAGGATGGTGTCGAGCTGCCAGAGGCTCCGCGCCTCGACAGTCTGCTTGAACAGGGCGCGGACTCTGCCGACGACATCGGCAGCGGAATTCGCGTCCCGGATGATGCGCTCGACGGTCTTCTGCGCCCGCTCCAGATTGGGTGGGTCGGAGGTGAGCCAGCGTTGGCATGCATGCGAGTTGGCGACGACCGCGGCGAGCGGCTGGTTGACCTCATGGGCGATCGAGGCGGAGAGCTCTGCCAAGCTAGCGGCCTGTGCCGCGCGCGCGAGCCGTTCCTGCGTCAGTGTCAGCGCCTCCTGCGCCCGCACCTGATCTTCGATCTCGAAGCAGATGCCGTTCCATTGGACGATCTCGCCCTCGGCATTCCGCATCGCGGCGGTTCGTGTCTCGACCCAGCGGTATGCGCCGTCGGCTCGCCTGAGGCGGTGCTTCATCGCATAGGGGGTGCCCATCGCCAATGAATACGCATATCGCTCTTTGACGTCGGGGAGATCGTCGGGGTGGATGATCGCGTCGAGGGTGCCGGTCAGGCGTGTCTTGCCCTTCTCATCCTTGTCGCCGAGCCCGAAGCCGAGAAATTCCCGCAGCTTCTCGCTACGATAGATCGGCTCCCCGTTAGGTGCGGCGCAGTAGATGAGGGCGGGCAGCGTCTCGACCAGTTGGCGCAGCGAACGCTCGCTTTCCCGAAGAGCCTCCTCCACCCGCAACTGATCGTCGACGTCGTGTGACAGGCCGTGCCACTGGATGATGCTGCCATCCTCGTCCAGGAGCGGCTCCGCGCGCCCATCCATCCAGCGATAGACGCCATCGTGGCGGCGCAGGCGATAGCGCATGGCGAAAGGCCGGCCGCTGCTCAGACAAGCCTTGAGACCGGCCCACACGCGAGCGGCGTCGTCCGGATGGACCGCGGCCTTCAGCGCCGCCGCGTATTGCTCCGTCTGGGGTTGCTCGGAGCTGCCATCGTCAAGGCCCAGGAAATCGATGAAGCGGCGGTTGAAGAAGTTCGGCGCCCCGTCCGGAGTCAGCCGCCAGAGGAAGCTCGGCACGAGATCGACGAGCCGCGTCAGTTCCTGCTTGCGCAGATGCAGTTCCGTCTGCGTGGTGATCAGGTCGTGGATATCGACGGATACCCCGTACCACCGGATGATCCGGCCCGCCTCGTCGCGCAGGGCCTCCGCTCGCGTTTCAGTCCAGCGATAGGTGCCGTCGGCGCGGTGCTGAAGATACTTGATCGTGTACGGCGTTCCCGTCGCGACGGATCTGGCGAATGTCCGCTCCGCCATCTCCAGAAAATCGGGGTGGATCATCCGCTTCAAGGTGAGCGATCCGTCTGGCGCCATGACGGTTTCGAGCGTCGCGCCGGTCACTTCCATCATCCGCTTGTTGAGATAGGCGGGATGGCCTTCCTCCGTCATGCTCCAGATCATGGCCGGGACCGTGTCGATCAGCTGCTCCAGATGCTGCTCTCGGGCCCGCAGGGCAGCTTCGGTCTTCTTGTAGACGTCGATATCGATCGAGGTGCCGAACCAGCCCGTGATGTGGCCATCGTCATCGCGCGTCGGCCGCGCCGAAATGCGGTGCCAGACATATTGCCCGGTCGTGCGCAGCATCCGGTATTCGATGTTCCACGGCTCGCCCGTCCTGAGGCAATGGCGCAGGGTCGAGGCAGCCCTGTCGACATCATCCGGATGGACACCACGCATCCAGCCGGCTTCGCCCCCGTCGATGAACTCGCGCTCGCCGAGGCGGCGATTGAGGTCCTCCAGGGCCATGTCGATGACGACCTGGGCGGCCGGCGTGACATAGGTGAACTTGCCCATCGCATCGAAGGCCCAGGCCTTGCCGTGCAGGCTCTCGATCACCTTGGCCGCCTTGACCGCCTCGACAGTCGTTCCAAGGGATTCCGCAACGGTCCAGCGATCATCCGGTCGGGAGATCATGGCATCGACGTCGACGCTCACGCCATAGCCGGGCTCGGCGCGCAACTCCGTCCAGTGGTAGCTGCCGTCCAGCTGGCGCAGCCGATAGCCCGTCACCTGCGGCACGCCCGTCCAGAATGCATAGGCTGCGGCATGCGCGATCGCGGCCCGATCATCGGGATGGATCGCGCCGGGCGCCGGAGCGGGCCCGAGCCCCTCCGGCTGCCCAGGTTCTTGTCGCTGCGGGGCTGTGAGGCGGTTGCTGCGACGGAGCGGGCCGGCGACGAGAAGCAAGCCGATACAAGCGGCAACCGCCGCAAGCGCCCCGAGCGAAAGCGCGGCCTCCCTTATGCTGCCCGGATAAAGCAGAGCAGCGATGACCGACGCGGAGAAGGCGATCAGCAGCCCGATCCAGAGCGTCAGGAGCCAATAGCCCCGCGCGTAGAGAAACAATGCGCCAAGCGGGGCCAGGACGCCGAAGAGTGTTCCGGTCGACCAGCACGCCGCGACGCCGACAGCCAGCGTGACGACCATCAACGCCGACGGCGTTCGGCGAAGCGCTGCTACCATGATCGGCTGCCCTTTCGGAGACGGAATGCCTGGAAACCGTCACAGCTTCGTCTAGCACCAGTTCTCTGAGGCGTGACTGGCTAACTCACCGGAAACTAGCGCCGGGAAGCCGCAGCCGCACTTATGGAAATCCATGACTTGCCGGGAAATCGAGTCGCGAAGGGAGGTGCCTAGGCGGGCTCGGCCAGCGAAAGGCCGCTTGCTTCGCAGCGATCGTGGATGAGGTCGATGATCTCGTTCCTGGCGGAGGTGCCCGTGACGAGGCTGGCGACGCGGAACTGCAGCTCCACCTCGATGGCCGTCGCGTCGATGCCCTTCAAGGCGACGGCGGGCGGCGGCTCCTTGACGATCCGGGTGCTGGCTTCCAGCACGGATCGCATGGCGTCCTCGACGACGCGCGGCCTTTGCCCTGCGGTAAAGCGGACGCCCAAGGTGATGAGATGGGACTCGTCGGGTCGGCTCAAGCTGGTCAGGCTCTGCTTGGCCAGCAGGCTGTTCGGCAGCACCACGATATTGTTCAAGCCGGTCAGCAGGTTGGTGGAGCGCCAGTTGGTTTCGGTGACGCGCCCCGCAGTGCCGTCGTTCAACTGCACCCAGTCACCGATGGAATAGGCCTTGCCGAGCGTCAGCGCGATGCCGGAGAACACGTCGCCGAGCGTGTTCTGCAATGCCAGGCCCAGGATGAGCGCGACGACACCCGAGGTCGTCACCAGGGTGGCGATCGGCAGGCCGAAGACGAAGCCCATGACCGACAACGCCACGCCGAGATAGATGGCGGCAACGGCCATATCGAGGATCAGATGCGCTTCCTGCGGCTTCCGGTTCAGCCTGACATAGATGTGGATGAAGCCGATGATCGTCCAGGCGAGATGCGTCCACCAGAGAACTCTGGCGGATTTGGAAAGCAGCGCGGTCAGCCCCTCGGCATAGGCATCATCGGGTTGATGCGGAGCGATGCCGCCCAGGTAGAGCACGAGGCTCATGCCGGCAAAGAACAGGATCTGGACGATCAGGCGACCGGTCGGGCGGTCGCAGCCCTGAATGTGCCAGATGACGATACCGGCAATGCCCAGAACGTTGATCAGAAGAAGTGGGAGGAAATGGTCATCGCCGAACATGGAAGGGGGGCCTCGATCACGATCGCCAATGACTGAAAGGAGCTGTGCCGGGCCAAAGCCCGGCTAGCCCATCTACTTCTTGAGCGGGAACGTCAGTTCCTGCTGGGCGGTATCGACGACGAAGACGGCCAGCAGCTTTGCCGGCTGCGTCTTGCTGGCATTCTCGCTGACGCCGTGGCGGTCGCCCGGCAGCTCCGAGAAGCTTTCGCCGGCCTTGTAGACCGTGGCAGGCCCGTCATTGACCTGGCTGCGGATCGCCCCTTCGAGCACGGTCGCATAGATGAAGGCTGAGACGGGGTGCGTGTGTCCCTCCGAGAAGCCGCCCGGAGCGTATTCGACGAGAACGCCCCTCATGCTCTTGCCCGGCACGTTCGGGAGCTCGTGGTCGTAGACCAATGTGACCTTCGCGCCTTCGCCGCCACCGGGCGTGTCATGCGCCAGAGCTGGGGCCGACAGGAGAGCCGTCAACGCAACGGCACATGCCAATGATTTGGCCATGTCGATCGTCCTTTCGTGTTTGAGATGGATGAACCGCTATTTCCGGGGAGCGGTCGCGAACCAGCGATCGAAATCGATGCGGCCGATGCGGGGATTGTTGTCGGAGACGAGCGAACCGGCCTCCAGCCTGGTCCCGAAGTATCGGGCATCCGGATCGGGGACGACGGTGCGCGAATCCCCGATCGCCTGGAGATAGCGCGCGACGAAATCGCAGAGGCGTGCGCGTTCGGGGCCGGCGATTTCGATGATGCCATTGGCCGGCTCCGCCAGCGCCGCCTCCGCCACGAAATCGGCGACATCGTCGGAGGCGATCGGCTGTAGGTTGCCCGTCGACAGATGGGCTGTCCCGTCGACCGTTCCTGACTGGGCGATACCGCCGAGGAACTCCATGAACTGCGTCGACCGCAGGATCGTATAGGGAATGCCGGCCGCGCGGATGATCGTTTCCTGCGCCACCTTGGCACGAAGATAGCCGCTTTCCGGCAGCCGATCGGTGCCGACGATGGAGAGCGCGACGTGGTGCTTCACGCCGGCCTTCTTCTCCGCCGCCATCAGGTTTCGGCCCGAGGTCTGGAAGAATTCGAGCACGGCCTTGTCCTCGAAGGACGGCGAGTTCGCGAGGTCGATCACGACCTCGGCGTCCTTCAGCGCCTCCGCCAGGCCTTCGCCCGTGATGGTGTTCACACCGGTATTCGGCGAGGCGGCAACGACGTCATGCCCTTTCCGGCGCAGGCGTTCCGCGGTCTTGGAACCGATTAGGCCGGTTCCGCCGATAATCACGATTTTCATTTGATATCTCCGTTCTCGCAGCATTCGTGCGGCGCGCCGTTCACCAACTCGCGGGCGAACGGCACTGCCGGCGCGAAAGACCAGCTGTCAGTAGTCCCAGAAGGCCGGAACCCAGCGGAAGGCGTCGCCATCGACAGCCACCCGGCCGACGGACGGGAACGGCAGGTGGGTCGCCACCAGCTGCTCGCCGGTCGCCGCGAGTTCGGTCAAAAGGCGAACCCGGACGCGGGCGGCCTCCTCGGGATCGTGCTCGAAGCCATTGTGCCAATCGGGGTGGTCGAAACCGACAGAGAAGACGGCGTCGCCGGCGAAGGTCAGCCGATCGCCTCCGGATGCCAGGCGGACCACACTGTGCCCAGGCGTGTGGCCGCCTGTGCGGCGGACGATCACCCCCGGCGCGACCTCATGCTGCTCGTCGAACGGCCGCAGATAGCTCCGGTATTCCTGTGCGAACCGCTTGGCGGTGGCGCGCAGCGCATCCGGGAAGCCTTCGGGCATGTTGACATGGCTGAAGTCCGGCGCTTCCCAGAACGTGACCTCGGCGGCAGCGACATGGATCCGCAGGTCCGGGCGCAACTGCTCCTTCACGCCTTCGACCAGAAGCCCGCCGACATGGTCCATGTGCATATGCGTCAGCACGACATCGGTGACCGATGCGAGGTCGATACCGGCAGCCGCCAATCGCTTGATCAGCTGGCCTGCCTTGGGCAGGTTCAGGTTCGGGTCCAGCCCCAGTCCCGCATCGACCAGAATGGTCTGGTCACCGCGGCGGACCACGACCACGTTCAGCGACCAGTCGAACGCATCCTGCGGCAGGAACATCTCGTTCAGCCACGTCGCCCGCTCGGTCGCGGCGACGTTGTGACCCAGCATCTTGGTCGGAAGCGGCAATACGCCATCGCTGATGATCAGCACCTCGATATCGCCGATCTGCACCGCATAGCGCGATGGAACGAGTTCCTCGGGTCCTGTCCTGCTTGGGCGTGAGGCGGTGTCCAGGCTCATGACTATCTCCTAATGACGCCGCTCTGCTCACGGCACCGGAGACGCTATTGGGACCCCGTTTTCCGGTCGATTAGGTCAAGGAATAGGGCGAGCCATACCAAATCATAGGTTCGCATCGTCAGGCTGGCTGCCTTGGCCCAGGGCGCGCCGCTCAAACACATCGAGATGGACCGCCGTTGAAAGCAAGAACGCGGGCGGCGCGAGAACGCGCCCTTCCAATACTGGGCGCAGAAGCGGGCGCTCCTATCCATTGGTGTGCATCGACTAGACCGTTGCCTGATTCCGCCGGGCACCCGTTCCGAGCCTATGTGCCGACGCCGTTGCCACCAAGGACGTGGCCGATACGGCTCAGTTGCAGGATTGCCAGGAGGCTCCCGTGGGACAGCCACAAACGATGAAGACCTTTAAGACCGACGACGGGCCGGGACCCGACGATCTCGTTCCCTCGCGCTACGCGGTGCGGGTCGGCGAGATCGACGTCCTCGTGATCAGCGACGGCGTCCTGGAGCCGCCGGCCGAGTCGATGGCGACCAATGCCGACCCGGCTGTGGCTCGACCGTTCATTCCTGGCGCATGACACATTCGATTGGGCGCTGAATGCGGTCGTGGTGCACAGCGGGGCTCAGACCATTCTCATCGATAGCGGGATTGGTGGTGAAGTTCCGGACTTCACGCGCGCCGGGTTGTTCGGCGACCGGCTGGCCGCCGCAGGCGTCGATCTGGCTTCCGTGACCGATGTAGTGCTGACGCATATGCATTTCGACCATGTCGGCGGGCTGCTCGTCGAAGGGGTGAAGGAGCAATTGCGTCCGGACCTGCGGATCCATGTCTCCGCCGCGGAAGCCGCGTTCTGGAAAGCGCCCGATTTCTCCCGCACCGGCATGCCGCCGGCGCTTGCGGAGATCGCCAGAAATGCGTCGAGGCGCTTCCTGGATATGTACCATGCCGAGTTGCGCACATTCGAGCAGGAGCAGCAGGTTGCGCCGGGCGTGGTCGTCACGCGCACTGGAGGCCATACCCCTGGGCACAGCGTGGTCCGCATCGCGTCCGGCAGCGACAGGCTGATGTTCGGTGGCGACGCCATCTTCCCGGTCTCGTTCGACCATCCCGAATGGCATAACGGCTTCGAACACGATCCCGAGGAGGCGACCCGCGTTCGGCTGCGCCTGATGCAGGAGCTGGCGACGACTGGCTCCTGGCTGGTTTCTACGCATATGCCCTTCCCGTCCGTCGGGCGCGTGGCGGCGGAGGGCAAGCTCTTTCGCTGGGTGCCCGCCTGGTGGGACTACTAAGCGGCTGATCGGACGCTGCCAGGTTGAAAGCTGGCAGCGCCAGAGCGTGGAAGATCTCGGCTGAACCTCACGAACGTACCGAGATCGCGCCCGCTATCCATCCTGAGTGGAGCCAGCCAGTCGCAGTTCACGTCGCAGAGGTTCGATGGCTCCACCGCCCTGTAACGCAGACTTGACGGTTGCGGACCGACGTCAGTCGCCCTGGCCGGCGCACAGGATGTCCGCTACCCGGCATTGATCCAAGGTCAGCTATTGGCGCGCCTCGGCTGCAACAATTGAGGTAGCCCGGACCCCCTGGTGCGGCGCCGGGCTCCTCGTTAGGCGTGGCCGCGCGAGCCTTCCTTGCGGCTGCTGGCGAACGCGGCCACGTCGGGCGCAAGGAGATCATGCTTTTCCGCCCATGACGCAAACAGGCCGCGCGCCGTCTCCGGCTCGATCTCGCCGCGGATGGCTGCTAGGCAGGCCTTCAACGCGAAGCCGTGGACCGGATCGCGCCTGCTCGCCGGCCAGTCGGCCAGGAACATATAGGCCTCCATGGCAGACGCGATCGCCGCGGGATGCCCCAGCCCGGTCAGGATTACGACCGGCCGCTCGAAATCGTCTGATGTCATCATGCAGTCCTCCCTCGGCGGGGAGCGATTGCCAACGTTGCCATAGCCATATCCTCCTGGAAGCAACATGGATCCGGTTTGGTTGATCGCCGCGTCGAGCGCGCTATCGCTATCGGCGGCGGCTATAATTTTGGGATGTATTCTCTCCGGATCAAGCCTGCCGAAACATCGACGTCATTGGAGCCGAAATTCACCACTGACCGCGCTGAGGTCGGCGGGGCCGATCAGGTCCTTATGAGCGACCGTGATGCGGAACAGCTTGCCGTCGAGCTTGGCCTGCCAGAAGGCGAGGAACTTGTTGAGCTCGGGAAAGCGGGGGGCGAGATCGTAGTCCTGCCATATATATTCCTGCAGGATCGATGGGTGGTCGGGCAGGCGGTAGAGGATGCCGGCGGTGGTCAGTCCGTAGCCGGCGATCTGGAGGGCGAAGTCTGTCGAAGCCATTCCTTTTAGCTCCCTAGTTTCACTGCGCCGATGGCAGCGGATTCTCAACGCCCTGGCAAGATGAAAAGGTTGCGTTTGTGCTGCCTTTTCAGCCCCTTAGCACTCTATCAAAAAAAGTGCTGCCGACCTCTTGAAGGCAAAAATCGGGCAACCCAAATCATCGCGCGGGCACGGCGCCTCAGGGCGCGCGGAACTCGCCGCAAGACCTGCACAGGGCCGGCCCGCTTTGACATGTGACCGACATGGAAACTGGAGGAACTCATGAAGTTTCGGCCACTGCATGACCGCGTCGTCGTGAAGCGCATCGACGCCGAGGAGAAGACCAAGGGCGGGATCATCATTCCCGACACCGCCAAGGAAAAGCCGCAGGAGGGCGAGGTCGTCGCCGTCGGCGCCGGCGCGCGTGACGAGACCGGCAAGCTCGTGCCGCCCGACGTTAAGGTCGGCGACCGCGTGCTCTTCGGCAAATGGAGCAGCACTGAGGTCAAGATCGATGGCCAGCATCTCCTGATCATGAAGGAGTCCGACATCATGGGCGTCGTCGAGACGACGGCCGCGCTCAAGAAGGCCGCCTGACGGGGCCTTTATCCGACATCATCAACCTGAAACCTCAAGTCTGAAGGAGTGAGGAATCATGGCTGCGAAGGACGTGAAGTTTTCGCAGGACGCGCGCGAGCGGATGCTGCGCGGCGTCGACACGCTTGCCAACGCCGTGAAGGTCACACTGGGTCCGAAGGGCCGCAATGTCGTGATCGAGAAGTCGTTCGGTGCGCCACGCATCACCAAGGACGGCGTCACCGTCGCCAAGGAGATCGAGCTTTCCGACAAGTTCGAGAACATGGGCGCCCAGATGGTCCGCGAGGTGGCATCGAAGCAGAACGACGCCGCTGGCGACGGCACCACGACCGCGACTGTACTCGCGCAGGCGGTCGTCCGCGAAGGCGCCAAGGCGGTCGCGGCCGGCATCAACCCGATGGACCTGAAGCGCGGGATCGATCTCGCCGTCGAGGCGGTGACCAAGTCGCTCGGCGAGCATTCCAAGACTATCACCGGCTCGGAGGAGGTCGCGCAGGTCGGCACCATCTCGGCCAATGGCGACCGCACCATCGGCGAGATGATCGCCGAGGCGATGAAGAAGGTCGGCAACGAGGGCGTCATCACCGTCGAGGAAGCCAAGACCGCCGAGACCGAGCTCGACGTCGTCGAGGGCATGCAGTTCGATCGTGGCTATCTCTCGCCTTACTTCGTGACCAATTCCGAAAAGATGGTCGCAGAGCTGGAAGACCCGTACATCCTGATCCACGAGAAGAAGCTCTCGGGCCTCCAGGCGATGCTGCCGCTGCTGGAAGCGGTTGTCCAGACGGGCAAGCCGCTGCTGATCGTGGCGGAAGATGTCGAGGGCGAGGCTCTCGCCACGCTCGTCGTCAACAAGCTCCGTGGCGGCCTGAAGATCGCGGCCGTCAAGGCTCCGGGCTTCGGTGATCGCCGCAAGGCCATGCTGGAGGACATCGCGATCCTGACCGGCGGCACCGCGATCAGCGAGGATCTCGGCATCAAGCTGGAAACCGTCACGCTCGACATGCTCGGCCGCGCCAAGAAGGTCCGGATCGAGAAGGAGAACACCACCATCGTCGATGGCGCTGGCGCGAAGGCCGAGATCGACGCCCGGGTTGCGCAGATCAAGGCGCAGATCGAGGAAACCACCTCGGATTACGACCGCGAGAAGTTGCAGGAGCGTCTGGCCAAGCTCGCCGGCGGCGTCGCGGTGATCCGCGTCGGTGGGGCGACGGAGGTCGAGGTCAAGGAGAAGAAGGACCGCGTCGACGATGCCCTGAACGCCACCCGCGCAGCGGTCGAGGAGGGCATCCTGCCGGGCGGCGGCGTCGCCCTGCTGCGCGCGGTCAAGGCGCTCGAAGGGCTCGTGCCCGGCAATGACGACCAGAAGACCGGCGTCGAGATCGTCCGCAAGGCGATCACCGCGCCTGCCCGCCAGATCGTCGAGAATGCCGGCGGCGACGGGGCGGTCGTGGTCGGCAAGCTGCTGGAGTCGCAGGACTACGCCTGGGGCTACGACGCCCAAACTGGCGAGTATGGCGATCTGGTCAAGGCCGGCATCATCGACCCGACCAAGGTCGTCCGCACGGCGATCCAGGACGCGGCATCGGTCGCGGGTCTGCTGATCACCACCGAGGCGATGATCGCCGAGGCGCCGAAGAAGGACCCGGCGCCGGCCATGCCCGCCGGCGGAATGGACTATTGAGCATCGTGGGCGCCGCGGTTTCCGCGGCGCCCACTCCTGACGTCCAAATTTCTAGGCATGCTGAGGGGAGCCATGCCCTTTTCATCACTGACCGATCCCATCGACTTGGCCCGCGCCGAAGCTGCTTTGGAAAAGGCGTGGTCGAAACTCAAGCCGGCGCTTCCGGAAGGTTCGGACGAGTTAGAGCGAAACAACCTCGCCTATATCGTTGCTTCGCTGGTTCCGCTGGCGCTCGACGAGGACGATCTCGCACAGCGCGCGATCGACCGGTTTCGCGAGAAGGCCTAGGCGAGAGGCCGCATGAAATCCCCGACATTTCCTCAATCGCATCAGATATCCGACATGACCGATGCCCCACAAGAACCTAAGGACCTCTCGCCTTCCGACCGCTTCAAGGCCCTCATCACCAATGCTGAGAGCGCAACGTATGGGCTCAAGGATAATCTCCTAGCCGTCATGACGCGGGATGGATCAGTAACGTGGCAGACCGTCGCCGCTCACATCGAAGCTCAGTTGCCTGGCGCCGGCGAGTTCGCGACGGCGCGCCTGAACGCCATACTTGCTCTGATCAGGACGCTATCCAACCGACAAACGTCCGGGAGCGGGTGAGCTTCGCCCTCTATAGCCCCCGGCCGTCAGCAAACAGGCTGGCTCGCCACGGTCCCGCGCGATATCGCTCTCTGCCAGAGTCTCCCCGCTGCCAATCTATTCGAGAAATCCGAATGACAACGATCGCCACAGCCGAGCATCGCAGCTTCGAAGCCGACGTCTCCCGCCTTCTGCACATGATGGTGCATTCGGTCTATTCCGACCGGGACGTCTTTCTGCGCGAGCTGATCTCGAACGCAGCTGATGCCTGCGAGAAGCTGCGCTACGAAGCGATCGGCAACCCCGAGCTTCTGGGGGATGACCCGAAGTTCGCGATCACCATCTCGGCCGATCCGGAGGCTGGCAGGCTGACCATTGCCGACAACGGCATCGGTATGAGCCATGACGAGATGATCGAAGCTCTCGGCACGATCGCCCGCTCCGGCACGCGCAGCTTCATGGAGCGGGTAGCAACCGCTGATGGCAAGGACGGCGCGCAGCTCATCGGCCAGTTCGGCGTCGGCTTTTATTCCGCCTTCATGGTGGCCGAGAAGGTCGAGGTTGTCAGCCGCCGTGCCGGCAGCGCCGAAGCCTGGACCTGGTCTTCCGACGGCAAGGGCGAATTCACCGTGGCGCCTGCGGCGCTGGACGAGGCTCCGTCCCGCGGGACGCGCGTGACGCTTCACCTGATGGAGGAGGCCAAGTCCTATGCCGAGCGCTGGACCCTGGAGCGCATCGTCAAGGAACAGTCCGGTCATGTACCGGTTCCGATCTCGCTGATCACGGAGCCGGGTGCCGATGCGGTCGCCCTCTCCGACGGAGCCGCGCTCTGGACCAGGCCGAAAAGCGAGATCACGAAGAGTGAATACGCCGATTTCTACCGCAGCGTTGCGGGACAATATGACGAGCCCGCCGCCACGATCCATTTTCGCGCGGAAGGCCTGCACGAATATACCGCGCTGGCCTTCGTCCCGGGCGCGCGTCCGTTCGATCTCTTCGACGCCGACCGCAAAGGGCGGATCAAGCTTTATGTGAAGCGCATCTTCATCACGGACGAAGCCGAACTCCTGCCGCGCTACCTGCGCTTCGTTCGCGGTATCGTCGACACAGCCGACTTGCCGCTCAACGTCTCCCGCGAGATGATCCAGGACAGCCCACTGCTCGGTGCGATCAAGAAGGGCGTCACCAGCCGTGTCCTCGCCGATCTCGCGAAACTGGCCGAACAGGAACCGGACACCTTCCGACTGATCTGGGAAAACTTCGGCGTCGTCATCAAGGAAGGACTGTACGAGGATTTTGCGCGCCGCGAGCAGCTGCTCGGCCTCGCTCGCTTCCGGACGACAACCTCCAGCGAAGAGTCGCGCAGCCTCAAGGACTATATCGGCGCGCTCAAGGACAACCAGACCGCGATCTACTACATCGCCGGCGACGACGCCTCCCGGATCGCCAACTCCCCGCAGCTCGAAGGTTTCCGGGCGCGGGGCATCGAGGTGCTGCTGCTGTCGGATCCGATCGACAGCTTCTGGGCCTCGGCAGCACCGGATTTCGAAGGCAAGCCGTTCAAATCCGTGACCCAAGGTGCGGCCGATCTCGGTCTCATCCCGCTGCTCGACGGCGCAACGCCTGCTTCCGCTGAAACGGATGAGACAATCGGCGCCCTGCTCGCGTCGATGAAGGAGATCTTGGCGGACGAGGTCGCTGACGTCCGAACCTCCGATCGATTGACCGAGAGCGCGGTCTGCCTTGTTGCATCGGACAAGGGGCCGGATCGCCAGTTCGAACGCTTGCTCAGCGCCGCCGGCCGGGTCGACAGCGAGGCCAAGCCGATCCTCGAGGTCAACCCGCGCCATGCGATGGTCTCAGCCCTCGCGTCTGTCGAAGATGATGCGTTGCGTAGCGACGTCGCCCATCTGCTCCTGGATACCGCGCGCGTCCTGGACGGCGATCGCCCGACAAACGCGAACGCATTCGCTGAAAGGCTCAACCGGCTGGTGACGCGAAGCTTCGGCGATAGGGGAGGGCTAAGCTAGCGTCTCAAAGCCAGAGCGTGGCTCAATCTGGCAGACAACTATGTCGTGCTGTTTCGAAGAAACATAACGAAGTCGTCGAGAACAGGCGCTTGGACGATCCAAGGCTGCCCCCTCAGCCATGAAATGCTCTGGCCCGATGCAGGACGTGCTTCGCGACGTTATCGTCAACGAGACCAATCGATCAGGCGCCCATTTGGGAAAGCTCCGAGCCGGTTATCCTGCGAGGGCAGAGACTATGCTGCGTCCGGCATCCGGCTCACGAGCTTGTCCAGCGTGATGGGATAATCGCGAACACGAACGCCGGTGGCATTGTAGATCGCATTGGCGACGGCGGCGCCGACGCCGCAGATGCCGAGCTCGCCCACGCCCTTTGCTTTCATCGGCGATGACATCGGGTCCGTCTCGTCGAGGAAGACGACCTCCTGATGCGGAATGTCCGCATGGACCGGCACCTCGTAGCCGGCGAGGTCGTGATTGACGAAGAAGCCGCGGCGGGTGTCGACGGCGAGCTCTTCCATCAAGGCGGCGCCGGCGCCCATTGTCATCGCGCCGATCACCTGGCTGCGCGCTGTCTTTGGATTCAGGATGCGCCCGGCGGCGCAGACCGCGAGCATCCGCCTGATCCGCGTCTCGGCCGTCGCCGCGTCGACCGCTACCTCGACGAAATGCGCGCCGAAGGTCGATTGCTGGTGCGTCTTGTCGAGGTCGCCATATTCCATCTTGTCCTCGCCCAGCAGCGGCGCGTCCTGCGCGGCGCGCGCCAGGGGCACGCTGCGATTGCCCGAACGCACCTCGCCGCCGGCGAAGACCGCCTCGGTGGAATTGATGCCGAGCTTCTGCGCGATCGCCTCGCGCAGCTTCACGCAGGCCGCATAGACGCCGGCCGTCGCGCTGTTGGCGCCCCATTGCCCGCCCGAGCCGGCGGAGACCGGGAAACGGGAATCGCCGAGCTTGACCACGACCTTGCCGAGCTCGACGCCGAGCATCTCGGCCGCGGTCTGGCCGATGATGGTGTAGCTGCCGGTGCCGATATCGGTCATGTCGGTCTCGACGGTGAGCGTGCCGTCGGTTTCGAGCCGCACGCGCGCGGCCGACTTCATCACCAGGTTGTTGCGGAAGGCGGCGGCGACGCCACACCCGACCAGCCAGCGCCCGTCGCGCACCCGGCCGGGCCGCGCCGAACGCCGGTCCCAGCCGAAGCGCTCCGCGCCGACCTTGAAGCATTCGCCGAGACGGCGCATCGAGAAGGGCCGCTCCGGCTTCTCCGGGTCGACCTGCGTGTCGTTGAGCAGGCGGAAGGCGATCGGGTCCATGCCGAGCTTCTCGGCCATCTCGTCCATGGCCATTTCGAGCGCCATGAGACCCGGCGCCTCACCCGGAGCGCGCATGGCGTTGCCCTCGGCCAGATCCAGCACGGCCAGACGCATCGCGGTCATGCGGTTCGGGCCGGCATAGAGCAGTCTCGTCTGCTGGACGGCAAGCTCGGGCCCGCCGCCCTCCAGATCGCCCGACCAGCTCTCATGGCCGATCGCCGTGATCTTTCCGTCCTTGGTCGCGCCGATCCGGATGCGCTGGATTGTTGCCGGCCGGTGGGTCGTGTTGTTCATCATCAACGGCCGCTGAAGGGCGAGCTTGACGGGGCGCCTCGCCGCTCGCGCTCCCAGCGCCGCCAGGAGCACGTCGGAGCGCAGGAAGAGCTTTCCGCCGAACCCGCCGCCGATAAACGGCGAGACGACGCGGATATTGTCCTTGGGAATGGCGAGCGTCGCTGCCATGTCCGCGACAGCCCAGGCGACCATCTGGTTCGACGTCCACAATGTAAGCTTGTCGCCATCCCATGCCGCGAGCGTGGCATGAGGCTCCATCATCGCATGGCTTTCGTCCGGGGTGCTGTAGGTCTCGTCGAGCTTGACCGGAGCCTCGCCGAAGGCGCCGGGAAAGTCGCCGACCCGCGTATCGGCCAGGCTGGGATCGTCGCCTTCGGGCTCGGAGGCAGCGCTTCGGGCAGCTTCCAGATCGTAGCGTCCTTCGATCTCGGTGTACTCGACCCGGATCAGGCTCGCGGCGGCGCGGGCCTGCTCGAAGGTCTCGGCAACCACGACCGCGACAGCTTGATGGTAATGCTCGATGTCCGGGCCGGCGAGCAAACGAGCGGTATTCCTCTTCCCTTTTCCGAGCTTGCCCGCTTCCCCGGCAGTGACCACGGCAAGGACGCCGGACGCCTTGCGGGCCGGCTCGGCATCGAGAAGCGCAATCCGCCCCTTCGCGATGCCCGAGCCCAGGACATAGCCATAAGCCTGGTTCGCGACGACATCGTGCTGCTCGTAGGCGTAACGTGCACCGCCCGTAACCTTCAGGGGGCCGTCGATACGGTCGCGCGGCTGACCGACGACCTTCAGCTCGTCGATCGGATTGGTCGTGGCGGGTTTGTCGAATTTCATGGCTCAGGCCCTCGCTTGCGCCAGCACCGCGCCGAGCGTGCGCTCGACCAGCGGCAGCTTGAATGCATTCTCCCTGGTGGCCCTGGCGCCATCGAGCAGCGCCGCCGCCGCGGGTTTGGCGCCGCGCGACAGCTCCGCCTCCGCCTCTTCCACTCGCCACGGCTTGGGTGCGACGCCACCGAGCGCTACGCGGCCGGACCCGTCGCGCTGCACGATCGCCGCCACGGAGACCAAGGCAAATGCATAGGAGGCCCGGTCGCGAACCTTGCGATAGATTTGGGTGCCGCCGACCGGCTTCGGCAAAGTGACCGCTGTGATCAGCTCGCCCTTCTCCAGCGCCGTTTCGATATGCGGAGTGTCGCCGGGCAGCCGATGGAGATCTGCGATCGCCATCGTTCCTGTCGACCCGTCCGGTTTGACCGTCTCGACCCGGGCATCGAGGACGCGCATCGCGACCGCCATGTCGGAAGGATGGGTGGCAATGCAGGCGTCGCTGACGCCGATCACGCCGAGCTGGCGGCTGAAGCCGCCCAGGGCGGAGCAACCGCTTCCGGGCCGTCGCTTGTTGCAGGGCTGGGCAGGGTCGTAGAAATAGGGGCAGCGTGTCCGCTGGAGGAGGTTTCCGGCGGTCGTGGCACGGTTCCGTAGTTGCCCGGAGGCACCGGCCAGCAGGGCCCGCGACAGAACGCCATAGTCGCGACGGACCCGCTCGTCTGCAGCAAGAGCGGTATTGCGAACGAGGGCGCCGATGCGCAATCCACCCTCGGCCGTCGGCTCGATCCTATCGAGCTTCAGCGGGTTGACGTCGATGAGATGGGTCGGGGTCTCGATCTGCAGCTTCATCAGGTCGAGCAGGTTGGTCCCGCCCGCGATGAATTTCGCTTCCGGCCTGCCCGCCGCAGCGGCGGCCGCCGCCTTTGGCGTTTCAGCCCGTTCATAGGTGAAGGCTCTCATGCGCGCCTCCCCGAAACCTCGAGCATAGCCTCGACAATGTTCGAATATGCTCCACAGCGGCAGATATTGCCGCTCATGCGCTCGCGGATTTCCGCCTCCGACACCTGTGCCGGCGCGTTCAGATCCGAGGTCACGTGGCTCGGGATCCCCGACTCGATCTCTTCGAGCATGGCCACGCCCGAGCAGATTTGGCCGGGCGTGCAATAGCCGCACTGGAAGCCGTCATGCTTCACGAATGCGGCCTGCATCGGATGAAGCCGATCGATGCTCCCCAGGCCTTCGATGGTCGTGATCCTGGCTTCTGGATGCATCACCGCCAGCGTCAGGCACGCGTTTATCCGGTGGCCGTCGACGATCACCGTGCAGGCTCCACACTGGCCGTGATCGCACCCCTTCTTGGTTCCAGTGAGGTGAAGATGCTCCCGTAAGGCGTCGAGCAGCGTGGTCCGGGTGTCGAGCTCGAGCGTCCGGACGTCGCCGTTCACCTCGAACGCCACCCTGGCCATCGCCGGTTGGCCGATCGGCGCAGGCTGGGCGCGCGGCGATCCGGGAAGGGAGGGCAAGGCCGCACACGCTCCTGCGCCGGCCATGAGGTCGCGCCTGTTCAATGGGAATCCTCCTGGAGTTGGCATATCCGCCTCCGCTGGTTGCAGATGCACCCGGCCGATCCGCCGCGCTGCGATGCATGGCGAGAAGAACCGGCGAAGCGGCGCCTAGTTCATTCCGGTTCTAAAATACCGCTCGCGCGAATTCGCCAGCCGCAGCGATATGCTCCGATCAAGCAGCAGGGAGCCGGTTCAAGCGAAGAGCTATTCCGGCCGCCGAGAAAGTCACGATGGCGCTGACCAGGAATGCTGCCTGTATTCCGGCTTTGCCCGCAATCCAACCCAACGCCGGACTTCCGGCTGCCATCGCAATATCAAGAAAGACCGTGTAAATTCCCATGGTCAGTCCGCGGCTTTCCGCCGAACTGCCGCGGACGGCTTCCACGCCGACTCGAGCAAAAGACAGGCTCGTCGCAGACCCCTTTGAATCGAGCGCCGACAACAAGTCCTGATCGCCGCGAAATCACGCATGGCAACGCCGCGATCGTGGCCCGGTAATCCGCCCAGGTCGCCAGCGGCCGCATGCACCCGCTACAGCGCACCTCACTGTTGGGCATGAGGTCACGGGGAATGCACACGCTTGCCGACCCGCACGCTTCGCACTCGAATCCTTCCTGACGCATCTTACAGTTCCCGGTTTTCGCCAGCCCGGCGGCAACCGCCGCGATCGGATTCCGGAACGATCGGTCGAAGGATCGGTCGAAGGATCGGTTCCCGGGAGTGCCGCTTCACGATGGACGCGGCCGCAAGCGATGGAGGCGTTCGGATGTTCGAGGGGTTCAAGCTGGGTGCGGCTCGGGTCACCGGGGGATCGATCCGGTTTCGCCTGGGCGGCAGCGGCCCGCCGCTCTTGCTGCTGCACGGCCATCCGCGCACCCATACGACATGGCATAAGGTCGCCGAGCACTTGGGGGAGCGCTTTACGCTGGTTTGCCCCGATCTGCCGGGCTTCGGCAGTTCGTTCAAGCCTGCGGACCAGCCGGACCATGCAAACTCGTCGAAGCGCGCAAAGGCGCTCGCCCTCGTCGAGTTGATGAACGGACTCGGCTACGAAACCTTCAGCGTCGCCGGCCATGACAGAGGCTCGTACGTCGCATTTCGCATGGCGATGGACCACCCCGGTCGCGTTAGCAAGCTGGCCGTTCTGGATGGCGTCCCAATCCTGGAGGCGTTGGAGCGTTGTCGCGAGGAGTTTGCCCGCCGCTGGTGGCACTGGTTCTTCTACGCCCAGCCGGAGAAGCCCGAGCGCGCGATCGGAGCCGACCCACTGGCTTGGTATGGCGGCTGCGCCGAAACGATGGCGCAAGAGAACTTTACGGACTTTGCCCGCGCCGTTTCGGACCCGAGCACCATTCACACGATGCTCGAGGATTACCGGGCGGGCCTAACCGTCGACGTCGAGCACGATCGCGAGGACCTCGCCGATGGACGCAAACTTCAGTGTCCGCTCCTGGTTCTCTGGTCGGAACGAGATGATCTGCCGGACCTTTATGATGATGTCGTAGGGGTCTGGAAGCGATGGGCCGACGACATTCGCGGCGCATCGATCCCGAGCGGACATCATATGGCGGAGGAAGCCCCCGAGGCGCTCGCGCACGCTCTCGATGCGTTTTTCCGCGCCCCTGAGCAGTTTGCAGGTCGGGTGTGACTACCGCAGAAATTGCCGGACGATCTCCCTCAGGAATCTCGGCAGCTCCTCGAAGGCGTAGGGCGCATAAACGCGCTCCAGCCTTTGATGGAATTCGCGTCCCCATGGCCCGATGTTGACGACAGGAAACACAAGCGCATCCGCACCCGCCCGGTCGACGAGCGAAGCGATCGGGGTGTTGGCCGCGATCAGGTCTCGTTCGGCTTCCGGCGGCCGGTGACCGAGGAAGCTCATATCCGAGATGCCGGTGAAATACTCGCGGTACTTGATTGGCGGACGCGGACGCCCCGTTTCCTCCTGAGCCCGGCGCGCCGCTTCGATCGCGGCGGCAAAACCAGCATGGTCGTCCACTCTCGCCAGATGGGTGGCGGGATACACGAGGCTGCTGAGCCCGTAGACGATGGCAGGGCCAACCAAGCCGGCTTCCGTGACCATCGCACTGACGACCGCGCGCGTCTGCGCCAAGGGATCGTCTGAATCCAGCCAGGCAGTCTCGATAGCGCGAACCCTGGCCAAGGCGTCGAGACCGCTGACACGCTCGATACGTTCCAGTAGATCCGCCGCCGAAATGACTGCGGCACTGGGGGCGGCTGGCTCCCGGGTCCGGAGCATCGTCGCGTAGCTTTGCGCTTGACGGTTGAAATTCTCAATGGCCTCGATTGCTGCGGCGCGGACCTTCTGTTCAAAGAGGTCGAGCAGCTCCGGTGCCGTCCACTTGTGCGAAAGCCAGTTGAAGCCGAGCCAGACCCGCTCAGGCGTGGTCACCTCGTAGCCGCCCCGCAAATCCTTGGCCTCGAGACAGATCGGTGGTGGAGATACTTCGCCCTCGCCCGTGTCGCACAGCGCGGGGTTAGCTTCCACGGCCCTGACGATCTCCGACGCAATCAACTGCGCGCTCACGCCCTCGAACGGATAGGCCGCATGCGAGGAATGCCCGATGATAAGAGCAAACGGCAGCGCCTTGCCGATGGTCCCTCGATAGATCGCGCGACCTTCATCGCCGTCTCCTTGGTCGCTCGTCGCATCCAGGTTGATGCCCGCCTGGATATCGAGGCCGAACTCGCGGGCGATGCCGGGAAGCGCGTCCCGAAGGCTTCTCATGCCCCTGGAGCCTCTCTCCTCATCGGGCGTCGCGATGAGAAGTAGATTCCCTGACCGATCCAGTTCCGCGGCGAAGGACTCCAGGACGGCGATGCCGGCGGCAATCCCGCTCTTCATGTCGAGCATGCCCCGCCCCGGCAGAAACGCGCCGCTGTCGAAGTCCTCCAAGGCTCGTTGCTCGACGAGGTTCAACGGCCTGCTCTTGAGGTCCGCGATCAAAGCCGCCAGGAGTTCATCCGGCTTGAAGGCCAGCGGCCCGAGCTCGCGATAGTTCTCGATCGAAACGACGTCATAGTGCCCGGCCAGCGCCAGCGTCCGCGCTCCTTTCCCTCGAACGAGGGCAACCACGCTCCGGGTCATCGGATCGCCATGGCTGTCGACAAGGCGGACCTGATCCGGATGATCGCGGAAATAGGGCAGTTCGCGCAGGAGGCCAGCCAGCCTCTCTCCAAACACTGCTTCGCCGGGAGTTCCGGTTTCGCTCCCCCAGCCGACCAGTCGACACGAAAGTTCTCGAACGCGGGGTCCGAACTCCGGCTTCAGATCGTGTTCCACGGCGATGTTTCCTCCACGGCAGAGCTCGGCGCGACGTTACGCGATCTCTCATTCTGGAAGAACGACGTGTTCGTTCGATATGAAGCTGATACTGTCGAAATCGACAGATCAACTGCCTGAATCGGCAACTCGATGGACGACCTCGACCACCGCCTGATCGCTGAACTTCGGGTCAATGCCCGATCCACGGTTCCGACATTGGCCAAGCTTCTCGGCGTCGCCCGCGGCACCGTTCAAACCCGGATGGATCGCTTGCTCGCGAGCGGGATCATTGCCGGGTTCACGGTGCGGCTGAAGGAGATGGAATCCACCGATCGAATACGCGGTGTCATGATGATCGAGTTGGAGGGGCGCAACGTGAAGAGCGTTGTAGCGGCCTTGCGGAAGAACCCGGGATTTTCAGGGCTTCATACTACGAACGGTCTGTGGGACCTCGTAGCGGAAATCGAGGTCGCGGACATGCCCGCGTTCAACCGGCTGGTGAGCGGCATCAGGATTATGGAAGGCATCTCGAAATCCGAAACGCACATCCTCCTGGGTCCAGCGTAGCAAGCAGGGCTCATTGCTGGGAGTGGCGCGAGTGGCGGCAGCTCGAGCACGGGCGCTCGATATGAGGAGGAAGCAGTCAGGATCACTGTTGGGTGCCCTTTTCCTGTTTCACCCCGACCGATCGAGCTCACGCGCTAGCGTGGCCGTTTTTGATCCTCAATGTTCCGGTAGGAACATTGGAGCTCTAGATCAGTTGTGGAGACGGCTGGGATATATGTCTGGAGAATTCTAATATGCGTAAAATGCTCGTCGCCCTCGCTGTTACCTCGACGATCTTCGGAGGTAGCATGGCCTATGCTCAGACTGCGACGACTACTGCGCGTGAAGTCTATATCAAGGCGCAGCCGACGGACGTTCTCAGCAGCAATCTCATTGGCCTGAACGTTCAGAATAACGCCAAGGACAACGTCGGTGAGATCAAGGATCTCGTCGTTTCCAATGGCAGCCTGTCCGGGCTGATCCTTTCGGTGGGTGGCTTCCTCGGTATCGGCGAGCGCTACGTCGTCGTCGCGCCGCCCGCGGTGAAGGTCGTCTACTCCGAGAACGACAAGAAGTGGTCCGCGACCATGGACACGACCAAGGATGCCCTGAAGGCCGCGCCGGAGTTCAAGTACGAAGGCCGCTGGAAGCGCTAACGCGCCGTTCGCCTTTATCCGCAACTCAAGACTGATGGAGGTCCCGATGGACTGGAATCGCGTCGAAGGAAACTGGAAGCAGCTCAAGGGCAAGGTCAAGGAGCAGTGGGGCAAGCTGACCGATGACGATCTCGACGTCATCGCCGGCAAGCGCGATCAGCTCGAAGGCAAGATCCAGGAGCGTTACGGCATCGAGAAGGACAAGGTGAAGACTGACGTCGACACCTGGTACAATCGCCAGACATGGTGATCACCGACGGCTGAGCCCCTCGCTGCCCAGCGTATGCTCGCCGCGTGAGGAAGCCCGGCCCTTTCCAGTGGGCCGGGCTTTCGCGCGTTAAGGGCCGGGCATTGTGTTGAGAGCCTGTGAAACGGTGAAAGCTCTGGCGCACCCAAGCCTATGCCGGCAGAAGATCGACCATCACCGGCGCGTGGTCGCTCGTGTGCTCCCAGCCTCGCGGCGACCGTCGGACCTCCGCGGATTTCAACCGCGGCGCCAGGGTAGGGCTAAGCAGGAGGTGGTCGAGGCGAAGGCCGGCGTCACGTTCGAACGAGTTCCGCCAGTACTTCCAGAACGTGTAGATGCGCTCTCTCGGGTGAAGGTGCCTGACGGCGTCCGTCCAACCCTAATTGATCAAGTCGGCAAAGGCGTTTCTGACTTCTGGACGAAAGAGGGCGTCATCTCGCCACCGTTCGGGGGCGTAAACGTCGAGCTCCGTTGGCATGACATTAAAATCGCCTACGAGCGCGATCGGCACACCGTACGAGAGAAGCTCGTCTGCATGGCTTAGTAGCCGGTCGAACCAGCGGAGCTTGTATTCGAATTTGGGGCCGGGGGCGGGATTCCCATTGGGAAGATAGAGGCAGCCAATTAGTACGCCGTTGACCGCCGCCTCGATATAGCGGCTATGGCTGTCGTCAGGATCCCCCGGTAATCCTCGGCGCGCCAGGACCGGCGGTCCGCCCCTTGCGAGGATCGCGACGCCATTCCAGCTCTTCTGACCGTGCCAAACCGCCGCGTAGCCGGCTTCCTGCAGCTCGCGCTCGGGAAAGCGGTCGTCTGAGCATTTAAGCTCTTGCAGGCACACGACATCAGGATGGTCCTGCTTCAGCCACCGGAGCAGAACAGGCAACCGGCCATTGATGCCATTCACATTATAGGTCGCGATCTTCAACGAAGGCTCCTCCAACACGCTTGTCAGAGGTGCTCGCGCAGGAATGCTTGCGTCCTCGCGATCGCGTCGGGCCAGCTCGCCAGAGACAGGCCATGTCCTTCGCCGGGATAGATATGGCTCTGGACAGAGCCCCCATTGCTCTTGACCAGTCTCTCGATGGCTTCGGCGTTGGACACTGGCACCACTCGGTCAGCATCCCCATGCAGAATAAGCGTAGGGGGCAGCGAAGCTCGCTCCAGGCCCGGCGGCAGAAATCCGAAGAAGTCGACAACGGCTTTGATCCTGCGATCGCGCGCCGCCAGAGCCAAGGCCAATGCGCCGCCAAGCGAAAAGCCGACAACGGCGAAACGGGCCTGCTGATCGCCCGTGATCGTCTCGATCGCTTCCAGCCAGACCGGAAACTTGCTTTTGATTTCGCCGTAGCGGGCCCGCTGATCGCCGGTGGCCTCGAAGTACCGCGGGTGCAGGACATTGTAGCCAGCTCCCGCGATCATGTTCGCGGCAAACTGATATCGGCCACTATTCGTCAGACCGTCCGAACCATAGAGGAGGATGACGCTGCCTCCGGAAACGCTCGGACCGAAGCGGTCGACTGCGACGCTCGCCTGAGCGGGGCCAGCGACGATGGTCGCGCCGGCTCCAGCAACGAAATGGCGTCGGTCCATTACTCGGCCGCCTCCGACCATCTCTCCTTGGCTTCAGCGGCCGGGACGATCAGCTTGATCGTATCGTCATCGAGCGCAACGACGAGCGCCAGGTCGAGGTAATGATGGGCTCCTCCCGACTCGGGATCATTCTTCTTCAGCTTGATAAGCTGGCCACTCAAAGAATCGACGGTTCCGACATGTCCTTCGTCGGAGCCGATGACACGCTGGCCTTCCTTGATTTGCTCTACGAACATCATGCGTTGCTCTCCTTCCGAACGTCATGGAACGGCAACGGACCGTCTGGCACCGAAGTTCCACTGTGCCGACGTGGCGAAGACACATAGAAGGAGAGCTAGCGACGGCACAGCGGGTCGATTTCGCGCGCTTCGTCACATGTCAGCCGAGAGGCAAGACCGCCATTCGCGAACATCAAGTGATGCTGGTCTTCGCCCAGAGGCGGAGCATCGGACCCTCATCCCCCAGAACCGGGTCCTTGGGTGGATAGCTCAAGAGGGCAATCCTCTGTTTCATCGCAGGCGACGCCTCCTCACGAACGATATCTCCAGCCTGGCCGGGCGGGTATGCGCCGACCACGAGGAAATCTTCACTCTGCTTGAGCCGCCGATGCCCAGTCCCCGCGGGCAGCACCAGGATGTCGCCATCTTCCACCCTGATCTCACGGCCGCCATCTCCGCCAAGAACCAGTTCGGCCGCTCCGGTTGCTATACCGAGAACCTCATGCCCTTCCGCGTGATAGTGCTCGAAATCGTAAATCCCATCTCGCCACTGTGGCGGCCATCCGTTGTCTTGAAAGCGCTTTTCCATGAACGTGGCGAGGTCACCGATCGCCGCAGGATCGAACGCCTTTTCGTAGATGAGGACCGGCAACCTGAGATTATTCGGAACGAAGCCCCGCGGTTCGAAATGCAAGGCGGTCACCGTAACCCGGGTCATGGCAGCATCTCCAGAGAAGCAAGAAGCCTCCTGAACTCCGATGTGCCAACGGGCGTTCCCGCGTCAGCTGGCCCTAGCTAGGGGCCGATCGCGGAAAGCAGCGGGTGCCATGACGACACCTAGCTGCCTGTCGATCGGGAGGTGAGGTTGTGGGCATCGGCTTCGGAAAGACCAGGCGTTGATTTGGCGATCGGCGAGCTGCCACGGAACGAGGGTGGGGGCGCAGCGTTCAGTCTCCACTCCGTCAAACGGCCGAGGAGGCATCCATGGAGAATAAAGAGCACAACCCTGCAGTTGAGAGCCTGCGCCAGGAACAGAAAACTCAGCGCAGGGAGGAGCGAGAACTGACCCCTGATCAGAAGCTGGAGAGGGCACTGAAGGATACCTTTCCGGCGAGCGACCCTGTTGCCGAGCAGGTTCCGATCACGCCGGGTGCGACAGAGGAAACGAAATGATCCGGGCTGCATTCTCCAGTTTGGCGGGGGCCTGGATCGCTCGAAACGTCGAGCGAGGCGAAATCCCCGAGAGATTTGCTGTTCCATTGACGCTACTGGCAATCAGACTGCCCACGCCGGTGATCCTTGCTGGGGCGGTCGGATACAGCTTGTATCGGCTCAATCTGGAAGCGCGGGCTTCGCGCGCAAGGGATATTTCGCCGAAGGCTGGCTCAGAAGGGACTGCGCGCAGCTCGACCTCTCGGCCGCGTCGAAATCGCAGAACGTCACGCAAACCTGCCGAAAAAGAGTTTGCGGATGTTTAAGCTGTTTTTCGAGATGTCGATGCTTGCATTCGAGGCGCAGCAGGTCATGTGGCTGCGCGGGATTGAATTAACGAAGGGTGGTTCGGCCGCGCAACGAGAGGCCGTGAGGATGGTCGACGAAAAAGCCACGGTAGGTCAGCAGGCCGTTTTGAAGGCCGCAACGGGCACGGCACCGATAGCTATTGTTCGTGGGTTTCGGCGCAAGGTGCGGGCAAACGCTCGTCGCTTGTCGGATAAGCGGCTGCGATGAACTGGATCGCGGTCGTTGGCACATTTGCGGCGCTGTGTTCGACAATCAGTTTCGTGCCTCAGGCTTGGCGGATCGTCAGGACGCGCGATACCCGGGCAATATCTCCGGTGACATACGGCTTCACCGTCACGGGTTTTGCTCTATGGACCGCTTACGGCCTGGGCCTGGGTGAATGGCCTCTCATTCTAACGAATAGCATCTGCTTCGCTATTTCCGCTTTCATCCTCATGATGACGCTCCTACCCCGTAAACAGAAGGACGCCGTAGCGGATCAAATCGATCCGTCCTCCTCACAGCTGGCATGCTGGGCCAACCAGCGCCGCCAGCTCCAGCCGGCGGCCCGATGATCTAGGGATGTCGTGTGCGGGCTTCTGCAAGAAACCGCTGAATCGCCTTGTTGGCCATCTCTCTGGTGTCCTGCGTGCCCAACGCTACAGAGGCGATGACAAACTTCATGCGCTGGCTTTGCCGCTCGCGATCATCCGGCGGCACACCTTGCTCAACATAGCTCCACGCTGTTTCCCATGCTGACGTCGCCCGTGCGATCGCATCGGCATCCTCCAGAATGGCGAAGGGGTTCGGCTCAGTAGATCGGAGCATGAGGTTATAAGTCCCAAACCTGAGAGGCGTACCAAGCCAGTATTGCCACCGCCATCATCCCAACTGCGACGAAAACCGGCTCATCCATGGCCCGCTCCGAAACCCGCAGGCATTTACGCACGAGGCTAAAAAAGGTTCCGAAACTGGAGGTTGTTACGCGGAAAAGTGCGTTGGAACTTGAGGCGCTCCTGTCGATTAAATTTCGAGATGGGAGAGACGATGGCGGACGACATGACACATCGAAGCCCCCAGAACCGCTCTCAGATCAATCTGAGCGAGGACTACGAGGTTCAGTATTGTACCGACAAGTTGGAGCCGTCGAAGGCTCAGCTTGAATTCGCGTTGCGCGAGGTTGGTGCTTCTGCAGATGCGGTTGAAACCGAGCTTCGCCAGTCGATGCTTGCCAGTGGACCGAAGCAGTGAGTGCGACAATCGAGATTCGCCGCGACGGCGACGAGTGGATCATCGACGATGGATCGACTCGCATTCGTATAACCAAGCCGAGGGTCGGCATCATAGAGCACTTCGTCGATCAGTGGGAGCATAAAAACCGCTCGCGTCCCGACGCGCGGCCGGTGTCGCCCCAACGGCCGCCGCGCCGGGAGGGAGCGTCGTGACAGCGCGAACGCATAGCTACGAGGTTCTCGAAATCACGAAGCTCGTGGTCAGCCCGGACGGAGCCGATGGCGCTGTCATCGCCATGCATTGCGCCGGTGGACAGCGTTTAGAGCTCGTTTTGGCTCCACAACAGCTCGCTCAGCTCGAAGGTCTGCTGGACCGCGCAAATCTGGAGCAGATGGAGCATCAGCAGATTCACTGAACTCATCAACGGAAGAGGGGACCGGCAGCTGCCAGTCCCCTCCTGCGCGGTTTCAGGCGCGACACTGAAGGGGCCACGCATCTTCGGAACGGTAGCGACACCCGTGAAGTTCCTCCGTGACTTGGGCTTTCGAATGGCGACGCAAGGAGCACAGTATGGATCCCTCCGAGCCGATCACGAATGGTTGCGAGCGCGCGCTTCGCATGAATGCGGCTTTCCCCGGTCGCGAGTGGATCGCGACGCTGATGGATTGCTCCGGCTGTTCTCTCGACTATGTCGAATGGCATCACCAGGAGGAAATGGTTCCGCCCCAAGCGATGCTCACGGCAGCGGGGCTACTTCTTGCGAAAGCCGAAGTCGATCGCGACGGAGGGACGCTTTAGCCCGCGGTGTCTCGATGTACAGGATCAGAACATTCGACGACCTCGCCCGAGCGCTAAAGCGCTTTGAAGAACTCTTCGGTGCGGCCGAGGGCTCGGTCGAAGCAAGCGAGCTCCGCGAGATTTCCAAAAGCCTCAGGTCGTTTGAGGACCAAGTTGCTGCCCGGATTGCCGCGAGGAGGTTTGCGAATGGCACGCTATTGGACACCCTGCCTAGCAACTGCCCCCTCCCAGCTAATCTGCCCTAGAAGCGTTCTTTCGGCCTGGCGGAACATGCCTCGCGCCGGCCCGTTCGATCTCCACGAAGACTGATACTCACCTCGGAGAAAAAGATGGGCGAGCTTACCCTCAGCGACATCGCGGAGAAGATGAAGGATATCGACTTCTGTATGCTTACGACCGTGACCGACGGTGGAAGGCTGTCGAGTCGCCCCATGAGCAATAACCGGGACGTCGAATACGACGGTGATTCCTGGTTCTTTGCCTATGACAGCGCCCGGTTCATTCAGGATGTCCAAGCTAACGATCCGGTCGGGCTGACTTTCGCCGGCAACAAGAGCCTGCTTGGCAAACCCGGAATCTTCATCGCGGTCGAAGGCAAGGCCAGTCTGACCAAAGACCGCCTCGCTTTCGAGGAGCACTGGGTCGATGATATGGAACGTTGGTTCCCCAAGGAATCGAGACTCCTGGTATCGTATTGCTGAGAGTGCATGCGTCCCGGGTCCATTATTGGGATGGCGAGGAGGAAGGAGAGGTTGAGATTTGACGGCTTGCGCTGCGTAATCGAGAAAATGGCGCTCCGATGGAGCTCGATTATAACTGTACCGCGCTAGACGGGGCGCAGATCGAAGTCGATGACGTCGCGCAATCTGTTCGTGCAACCAAGGCCCTTTATGGAGCCTGGAGCCTCGGGCGAAATCGAATCGTCTCATCGATCGCAGGATCTGCGAGCACTTGTGTCGCCACGCATAGGGGAGGTCCGCAGCCGCGATAGCTCCGCCTATTGCAGGAATCGAACGGTCGTGCCGGGCCGGGTCAAGAGTGCCAATTCCTCGGCGTCCCAATTGGTGAGCCGGACACAGCCATGCGACGAGGCCTTGCTTATCCGCGAGGGTTCCAGCGTACCATGAATGCCGAAGGTCGGTTTCGATAGTTCGATCCAGATTGTCCCTACTGGGTTGTTGGGTCCCCTTGGAAGCACCAGCCGGCGCTTGTTCTTTCCCTGCTGGAAGTTCTTGACCGGATCGTAGTGATAAGCCGGGTTCTTTACGATCCTCATCACCTGGTAATCGCCCTCCGGCGACGGAGTTTCCTCGCTGCCGATGGTGGCCGGGTATATGGCGATCACCTTTCCGGTCGCATCCAGAGCCCGAACCACCCCGTTCGCTTTATCGGCCTCGATCGACGCTGCTCCATCCCCAGGCCGAGTTCGTCCAATCGAGACAACGTGGAGAGCCTCGTGGCGCCTCCGTAATGCGCCCGCGAGTTCAATGCCCTGAGAAGGCCTTCGCTCATGTGAAATCGTTCGGCAAACATCTCCTGTGCGTTCCGGTAGCCGAGCTGTTTCATCCGCGCTTGTCGAGCGTAGTCGTGAGGAATGCGCCTGACGAACTGGGTTTTGATATCCTCTTTGGTCACCTCGTAACTCGAGATAAGGTCTGTACTGCTATCCCCCTTGAGCGCCCGCCAGGTTGCAGCGTCAATAATCTCGCCATTTCCGAGATTTTCGCGGCGGCGGAACTGGTCGATGGCCTTCCGATAGTTCGCGCCGTCCAGCCCGTCGATCTCTCCGGGAGAAACGCCCTGACGCGCCAGCAGGACCTGAGCCTTGATGATCGACGGGTTGGGGCGCTTTACCTTGCTTTTTATGGCGGCCGGGCGACCGGCTTGGTTCTCATCGTCAGCAGTCAAGGCTTGCGCGGCGGATGGTACCAGCGACACGCATCCATACAACATCGCTGCCGAGAAGAACTTTAGCAGCTTCAAATTGGGTCGCGGCACGGCCCTCACCATCGCTCGATTCGTGCAGCGGCAACGCGATGGCTTGTTCCTGAGTTCCGCGACGGTGCAACCGAGGCCAGCAGCGAGGGCAAAAAGCTGCCGCGGGAAGGTTGGCTACGCCGATTTCGCGGAACTGGTTTCCCGGATGCGACTATGGGATGCGTCAACTCAGTTTGATCAGACATCCCAATACCCGACCTGCTGCGCCTGATCCTCGCAAAAAGGTAAGCTCTTGGCGTGCTCCGACCGAGAAGACCGATAGTTTCGACATCGTCGAACTGATTGAGCCGGTATCGGCGAGGGGCGCAATGCAGTCCGGACTGTAATCTTATTCCAGCGGGTCTGCTATGTAGAAGCCAAAGGCCGAAGCGCAGGCCAGAACGACGCTGATCTCAAGCAAGCCCATGATGTGCTCCTCCCGATGCTGGGCAAGCAACAGCTTCAACCTCGCCATGGTTCCGCCATGTTGCGTTATGCAGGGCGGAAACTCGTCGTTGCGACCCAGGACCCGGAAACAGCCGCGCTTGGTCGGGCGCGATAGACTGGATCCGCGGCAAAGCCTGAACAAGAAAGCCCCGCCAGTCGAGCTGCCGGGGCGAGTTTGGTGCCGAGGTGAAACGAGAGACAGGTGAACGCCGGCTTCGACCGGAGGTTCCGTTCTTCGTGGCTGCTCCGATGCCACCGATAAGACAGACTGGATTTGTGAAGACCATGAACCCGGCGGCCAGTTTCCTGCACTGATAGTAGCGGCGGGAACCTCGGCTTCTTCGCGGCGTTCAATGCCGTCTCGCTCAGGAACGACAATGGTTCAAATCTTGACGCTGTGCCGCATCGATACGGAGTGGGGCTTTCGCGACGTGACGGGTGCCGAGTATGGCCGATCCGACGACATCAAGCACTCTTTCGAAATCGCTCGGCGCATGGCGCAACGTGTGGGTGCGCAAGTCCAGTTCACGCCGGAAGCTGAAAGAGCCTACCGCGATGTGATGGAGGAAGCAGGACAGGGAGCACCCCGCAATATGGTCAAGCCAGCGAAACCAGCCGGCTTCCGGGCACTGGCCGGCCGCCTGGCGAAATGGCGCAAGCGGTAGCTTCGCTGCAACGACAACCAATGCTGAAGCCCGGCTGCCGCCAATCGGGAGCAGCCACAACAACCGCTGCTCGCCTCCAATCGAAGGCAAAAAAGAAAGCCGTCCGGTTGGCCGTATAGGCCTCCCCGATATTGCTCAATGCCGGAATATACGTTGCTGAACGCGAGTGAGGTCTGCGACGAACCGGGCATGTTCGCGCGATCGCACCTCTTCATCCGGAAGACGCAGCAGGAATGAAGGATGGACGGTGGCCAGCAGCGGCGTGCCGTCTTCGAGCGCGAGCTCGCGATCCCGCGCGCTGGCCAGCGAACCGGCATGCCCCGTCAGCGATCGCAGGGCGCTGGCGCCGAGCGCGATGACGAGGCGTGGTTTCACGAACTGCAATTCGAGATCGAGCCAGAAGCGGCAGGCCTTGATCTCCCCGACATTGGGCTTCTCGTGGATGCGGCGCTTGCCGCGCTGCTGAAACTTGAAGTGCTTCACCGCGTTGGTGACATAGGCGCGCGCACGATCGAGACCGGCTTCCTGCATCGCCCGGTCGAAAACCTGCCCTGCGGGCCCGACGAAAGGCCGGCCGGCAAGATCCTCCTGATCTCCGGGCTGTTCGCCGACGAAGACAACGGGTGCATCCAGCGGACCTTCTCCAAAGACCGTCTGCGTGGCGTGACAATGAAGCTCGCAGCGCTTGCAGCGTTGCGCCGCAGCGGCCGCATCCTGCCAGGACGTGATCACGGAATCTTCGGTCGGCAACTCGGGGCGATGCCGAAGCTGCCTGACATGCCGCTCGGGCGGCTGCGTCGGCGCGCGCATCACCATATCCTCTGCTCGCCGGGCGGCGCTCGCGATCAGAGGTACAATCAATTCGGCCTCAGGCAGGTTTCGCCAGTATTTCACCGGCATTTCACTTTTCATCGCCTTCGGCTTCAGGCGGGCCGGATTGAAGATGTTGGCGTAGTAGGTGAGCCAATAGTCTTCCATGGCATCGCCGTCCGGCGCATCGGCCTTGCTGGCGGCTGGACCGTATTGCAAAGCTACCCCGTCCCAGTGCAGCGACCCCTGCGGTGTCAGGATCGACCAGATCATCGCGCCGAAGCGTGCCGTGAAGAAGCTCGCGGCTCGTTCGAGGATGAAATGCTCCGGTTCGAACCAGGCGATGAAGGGGCCGTCCTCGTCCGCGCCCGACACGGCGCGGAACCGGACAAAGGCCGTCATCTTGTGCAGGTCGCGGCGTACCGAGCGGGCCATCGCCTCGGCGCGTGCGACGTCCGCGTCGGCTGCATTGTCGAGCAAGCGCGGCTCCTCCTGCAAACGCAGCAGCAGGCGGTGCAGCAGGACAAAACGGCCCGCGTCCCGATGGCAGATGACGCTTTCGGCAAGCTCGATGAAACGACGAGGTACGGTCAGTGCGGCGCCGGCATCAGCCGGCGCAACGCTTTCAATCGCGAACAATCCGGCATCGTCCTCGGCCGTCAGCCAGGCGACGGCCTCCGGCGGGATGCCGGCCAGCGCCAGCCGACGCGCTTCGCGGCGCCAACCGGCAAAATCGGCAGGCCCGTTCAGCCGGGCGGCGATCACGGGAACAGCGTCAATTGTCGCGGTCGCGGCATCAGCCGGGATCGCAGGTTCTGGGCATCGAGGCCGCTGCCCGGCCGCCAGCCCTCCGCCAGGATGAAATGCCGGATCGTCGCCAGCGATCGAGTCAGCCGACCGACATCTTCCAGCCTGAGCCGGCGGAACCGTCGCGAGGCCAGGATGCGATCGACACTGCGCGTACCCAGACCCGGAACCCGCAGCAGGGTTTCGCGATCGGCCCGGTTCACGTCGACGGGGAAGCGGCCGCGCTCGCGCAATGCCCAGGCGAGCTTGGGATCGATATCGAGATCGAGCATCTCGCCATGCCCGAGGATTTCCTCGGTCTCGAAACCATAGAAGCGCGTCAGCCAGTCGGCCTGATAAAGCCGGTGCTCGCGCATCAGCGGCGGCGGCTGGAGCGGCAACTGGCTGGAAGCATCGGGGATCGGGCTGAAGGCCGAGTAATAGACGCGTTTCAGGCCGAAGCTGCCATAGAGCCAGGCGCTGCGCTTCAGGATCGCGGAATCGCTCGCGCCATCGGCGCCGACGATCATCTGCGTGCTCTGCCCCGCCGGGGAGAAGGCCGGAGCCTTGGTGCTCTTGTCGCGTTCCTCGCGCGCCTCATCGATCTTCAGCTTGAGGCCACCCATCGCGCTCTTGATCTCGCCCGCCTGTTTCTCGGGAGCGAAGCGTGCGAGCGCCGCCTCGCTCGGCAATTCGACATTGATCGACACCCGGTCTGCGAAAAGCCCCGCGCGCTCGATCAGGTCGCGGCTCGCGCCCGGGATGAGCTTGAGATGGATATAGCCGCGGAACCGGTGCTGCCGGCGCAGCGTTTCGGCCACTCGAACCAGTTCCGCCATCGTGTAATCGGCCGAGCGGATGATGCCCGAGGACAGGAAGAGGCCTTCGATATAATTGCGGCGGTAGAAATTCAGGGTCAGCGCGACGACTTCCTCGACCGAGAAGCGGGCGCGGCGGACATTGCTCGACGAGCGGTTGATGCAGAAGACGCAGTCGAAGCTGCAGAAATTCGTGAGCAGGATCTTGAGCAGCGAGATGCAGCGGCCGTCCGGCGCATAGGAATGGCAGATCCCGGAACCGGTGGTCGAACCCAGGCCTTTCCCGTCGCGCGAATCCCGCTTCGTGGTGCTGCTCGACGCGCAGGAAGCGTCGTATTTCGCGGCGTCGCTGAGGATTTCGAGCTTCTCCAGGGCCGTGAGCTGTGCCATCGCCGTTCCTTTTGTTCACTCTATGTTCTTAAGGCGATTTTGGCCCGGTTTCAAGCCGATCCGTTGGATAAGAATGCTGGGCGGATCGAGGCGACAGGGAAATCCGCAATGAAAACAGCGCCGATTCCGTCGATATCGGGTTATAGCAATGCTGATGCGGAACAATTCTGGATGCCGACGCAATGATTGAGATCAGAAGTTTCCTGCGCGACGAGACGAGCGAGCTTCATCGCGAACTGGATGCCATCGTCGGCGTTTTTTCGAACCGTGCCGCGTATGCCCGGTTTCTGCAGGGCACTTTCCGCCATCGCGCGCCGGTCGAGGCCGCGTTGCTGAACGCCGATGCCGCACGCCTCTCCTCCTGGCAGCCGCGCCAACTTCTGCCGGAGCTGGAGGCCGATCTCGCCGATATGGCGCTCCCGCTTCCCGCGGCCGAGCCGTTCCATCTGTCAAATGACATGGCTGCGTTCCTGGGGGCTGCCTATGTTCTCGAAGGCTCCGCCCTGGGGGCGCGCGTGCTGGTGAAGGGAGTGGGTGCTCTGGGATTCGGGCCTGACTACGGAGCGCGCTACCTTTCGGCGCAAGCCGGCTCCCTCGACAGCTGGCGAACGCTGCTGGTCGCGCTCGAAGGGCTCGACCGGCAGGCATGGGGTGCCGCAGCTCAAGCGGGCAGGGCGGTCTTCGTGCATGCCATCCAGGCCTTCACCTCGGAAGAACTCTCTCCCGCATGACGACTGTTGATCTGACGAACTGCGATCGCGAGCCGATCCATATCCCCGGCAGCGTCCAGCCGCATGGCTGCATGATCGTGTGCGATGCCGAGGCGGTGACGATCAGGCGCCATTCCAGCAATGCCAGCGCCTTCCTCGGCCTCGGCGAGTTCGAGCTCGTCGGTCGCCGTCTCGAAGAGGTTCTCGGCGGGCCGGTCGTCCATGAGATGCGCAACGCGCTCGCGCGTTCCGGCGTGCCTTCCCGGGCCGGCTTGATGCCCCGCTATCGTCTTCCCGCGCTGGATCGCGAGTTCGACATCTCGATCCATGCCTTCAAGGGCAACGCGATCATCGAATTCGAGGAGAGCGTCCCGGCTGGCCCGAGTTCGCCGCTCGAATTCGCCCGGACGCTGGTCGGCCGGCTCTCGGATGTGACGAATCCGGCCCAGCTGATCAAGAATGCGGCGCGCCTGCTCCGGGCCGTGCTCCAATACGACCGGGTGATGATCTACCAATTCGCGCCCGACGGCTCGGGCAAGGTCGTGAGCGAGGCCAAGCGCCCCGACCTCGAAAGCTTCATGGGGCAGCATTTTCCGGCCAGCGACATTCCGCAGCAGGCGCGGCAGCTCTATCTCCTCAACCCAATCCGCGTCGTCTCGGATTCGAGCGGCGAGCGCTTCCCGATCATGCCCGTGCTCGATGCAGCGGGCGAGCCGCTCGACCTGTCCTATGCGCATCTGCGCAGCGTCTCTCCGATCCATTGCGAGTATCTGCGCAACATGGGCGTCTCGGCTTCGATGTCGGTTTCGATCATCGTCGACGGCGCGCTCTGGGGCCTGATCGCCTGTCATCATTACAGCCCTCGCTCGCTCTCGATGAACCGCCGGATCGCGGCGGAGATCTTCGGCGAGTTCTTCGCGCTCCAGCTCGGTGCCCTGACGCAGAAGCAGATGCTGCTCGCCGCCGAGAAGGCGCGGGATTTCCTCAACGGCCTGCTCTCGTCTGCCGCCCATGTGACGGATGCCTCGAGCTTCCTCGGCCAGCACCTCGCCGAGTTCCGCAATCTCGTCGAAAGCGACGGCGTCGGCGTCTGGGTGAATGGCGAATGGCGGAGCGAAGGCAGCGCGCCCCCGGCCGCGTTCGCGGAGGAACTGGCCGCCTTCGCCGGATCGGTCTGCGACGGGCGGATCTGGGCTACGACGTCACTGGGCGAGGCGCTCCCGGCCGCGCGCGCCTATGCCGATGCGTTCGCCGGCATGCTCGCCATCCCGCTCTCCCAGCTTCCGCGCGACTACCTCTTCTTCTTCCGCAAGGAGCTGGTCCACACGATTGAATGGGGCGGCGACCCCAACAAGACTTATGCGACCGGCCCGCATGGCGACCGCCTCACGCCACGGCAGAGCTTTGCCGTCTGGAAGGAGACGGTCGCCGGCCATTCCAAGATCTGGACGCCGGTGGAGCGCGAGCTTGCGGAATCGGCGCGCCGGACACTGATCGAGGTCGTGCTGCGGCAGAGCGAACTCTTGGCCGACGAGCGCAACAAGGCCGAGATCCGCCAGAAGATGCTCAATCAGGAGCTCAATCACCGGGTCAAGAACATCCTCGCGCTGATCAAGTCGATCGTCGCCCATCCGCTCGCGGAGGGCGCCACGATCGAGGCCTATGTCACCTCGCTCAAGGGGCGGATCGAGGCGCTCGCCATTGCCCATGACCAGGCCATGCGTGCGAGCGGATCGCTGCTCGACCTCGTCAACGCGGAAGCCTCGCCCTATCGGACAAGCGGCGGCACGATCACGGTTCGCGGGCCGTCCGTCTCGCTCGACGCCCGCGCCTTCTCGGTCGTCGCTCTGGTGATCCATGAGTTGATCACCAACGCCGCCAAATACGGAGCCTTGTCGGTCAAGACCGGCGAGCTCATGGTCGACTGGTCGGCCAATGCCGGCGGGGATTGCGAGATCGTCTGGCGGGAGCGGGGCGGGCCGCCCGTCGCCCCTCCATCGCGTCAAGGCTTCGGCAGCATCCTGATCGATCGCAGCATTCCCTACGATCTCGGCGGCCGCAGCGACTTGTCATTCGAGCCGGAGGGCGTCACGGCGAAGCTCTGCATCCCCGCCAAATTCGTCCGCTGGACCGAGGATGCCGCATTTCCCGAGGAGCCTCCCGTGCCGGTCAAGGGCAAGCCCGGCCGGCCACTGGAAGGTGGGCGCGTTCTGCTGGTCGAAGACCAGTTCATCATCGCGATGGATTGCGAGGACATGCTGGCGACCCTCGGAGCGAGCCAAATGGAAGTCTGCGCCAATGTCTCCGAGGCCCTCTCGTTCCTGGGCCGGACGGTGCCGGACCTCGCGATCCTCGACGTCAATCTCGGCTCCGAAACCTCCGAGCCGATCGGCAACCGCCTGCGCGAACTCGGCGTGCCCTTCCTCTTCGCGACCGGCTACGACGACCTCGCCATCCTCGGCGTCGCCGAGGCGATGACACTGCGCAAGCCCTACAACCTTGCTTCGCTGGAGGCAGCGCTGCGCAGGCTTCCGGGCGTCGCGTAACTCATGAGCGTCCGGCGCGGCTCAGGCCGTTTCGGACGCCGGAGGAGCCAAGCCGGCAAGGGACAGTTCCATGATGGCGTGCGTGCCACTTCCATTCGTGTCCGCGTAGCGCAATTCGGTGGCGAGGCTCTTGGCCATCGCGCGGACGATCTTGCTGCCGAGGCCGGTTCCCCTGATCGTGCCGGTTCCCGTCCAGCCGATACCGTCATCAACAACCTCGAGCATGACCCTGTCGCCCTCGCAGGAGAGACTGACCCGAACCTCGCCGCTGCCGTCCGGGTAGGCGTATTTCAGCGCATTCGTGACCAGCTCTGTCGCGATCAGCCCGATCGAGATCGCCTTGTCGGTTTTCGCCAGTACGGGCTCCGCTTCGAAGCGAATGATCGGCATCTGGCCGGAGCCGGCGAGCGACTGGGCGAATTCGTCGAGCAGCGAGCGGAGATAGCCGGCGAGATCGACGGAACGGACATCGTCCGAGGTATAGAGGCTGCGGTGCAGGTTCCCGATTGCGGTGATGCGCGCCTGGGTCTCGGCCAGTGCCGCCTTGGCGCCGGGGTCCTCGACCGAATTGGCCTGCATCCGGACGAGTGAGCCGACCAGCGACAGGCTGTTGGCCACCCGGTGATTGACCTCGGCCAGCAGCGTCACGGCCCGGTCGCGCGCGGCCCGGACTTCCTGCTCGGCCTGTTCACGGGCGCGGGTCAGCCGCGTCTTGACGACGGCATGCTCCAGAGCCGCCCGTAGCAGGATCTCGAAATCCTCACCGACCGTCTTGACGACATAGTCCATGGCGCCGGCCTTGAGCGCGGTCACCGCGATCGACAGCTCCGATGATGCGGTCACATAGATGACTGCGGGAGACGCCGCGTCTTTGGACAACACCGAAAGGACATCGAGCCCAGACGCCGTCCCGAGATCGTGGTCGAGGATGATGACGTCCATGCCGCCCGCTTCTGCGCGCGCGAGCCCCGCATCGGCGGTTTCGACATGCTCCACGACATAGTTGTGGCGCGCGAGCATGCGCTGCACGAGCCGCCCCAGCGTGGCGTCGTCGTCGATATAGAGGACGTTGATCGGCCGGTTCGGCATCAGCTGCGGCCACGCAAGCCGATCATGGCGTTTCCGGAACCTGTATCACGGAGAAGAACAGCCCGAGCTGGCGGATCGCGTTGGCGAAGCCGTCATAGTCCACGGGCTTGGTGATATAGACATTGGCGCCGAGATCGTAGCAGCGCTGGATCTCGCGGCTGTCGTCGGTCGTGGTGAGCACGACCACCGGCGAGCGCTTGGTATGCGTGTTCGCCTTCACCTTCTCGAGGATGTCGACGCCGCCCATATCGGGCAGGTTGAGATCGAGCAGGATCAGGAGCTGGCGGCCGGCGCTCACGGCACCGGAACCATCGGAGCCGAACAGATAATTCAGCGCATCCGTGCCGTTGGCGAAGGGGATGATCTCGTTGCTGACGCCGGCGCGGCGGATGTTCTTCTCGATGAGGCGGGCATGGCCTTCATCATCCTCGATCATGATGATCGAGACGGGCTTTCCATTGGTCACGCTTCGGCACTCCGTCTGTAGGCCGCGAGGTCGGGGGGCAGGGTCACGGTAAAGGTCGTGCCCTTTCCAAGTTCTGAGCGCACGGCGATGTCGCCGCCGAGATTGCGCACCATCGTGCGGACATGGGCGAGGCCGATACCTTCGCCAGCCGTGTTCTGCGCGCCCGAGCGCCGGAACAGTTCGAATATGCGCTCGTGGTCCGTCGCGGCAATGCCGCGGCCATTATCCTCGATCTCGATCTTGACCCAGCCGCGGCGCTCCCGGCGCGTGCGGACGGCGATCTTGATCGGGCGCTCCGGCGCTCGGTATTTGATCGCATTGTCGAGGAGATTGCCCATGACCTGGTCGAGGGACAGGCGATCGCTGACGACGCGGGGAACCTGCGAGTCGATCTCGATCCCGCCGCCTTCCTCCGCACTGGCCTGATGGTGGACCGCCGCTGCGGCCGTCTCGATGAGCGCGGCAAGGTCGACGCTCTCGGCCCGCAACTCGCGCCGCCCCTCGCGGGAGATTTTGAGGATCGCGTTGATGAGCCCGTCCATCTTTCGCGTAGACGACCGGATGAAGCCGATCGCCTCGGCAACATCGACCCGCAGAGCCTCTTCGGCAGCCGATTTCTGCTCTGGGGAAGCTGCATTTCCCGCGGCGACATAGGTGTCGATCGGTTTGAACATCGCCTCCAGCTCGCTGGTGAAGCCCATGATGTTCACCAGCGGCGCGCGCAGGTCATGCGTCACGATATAGGCGAAGCGCTGAACCTCCTCATTGGCCTTGATGAGCGCATCGGTTCGTTCGCGCACGCGTTCCTCAAGCCCGACATTCAGCGTTTCGACCTCGCGACGAGCCGCGACGAGTTCGCGGGTGTAGCTGACGATCGTCCAGCTCGCTGCTCCAGCCATGGCGAGGATCAGGATCGCGCCGATGATCGTCGTCCAGCGCAGCCGCGTCGAGGCGGTGAGCTGCGCATCGATCGCTTCCCTCAGCTCCGCTTCAGAATTGGTCAGAATGGCGTTCAGGTCGGTCCGCAGATCGTCCATAAGCCGCTTGCCGGTTCCGCTGCGGACCATCCGCATGGCGGTCTCGATGTCGCCTCTGCGCCTCGCCTCGACCGTTGCAGCAAGCTCCGCCATCTTCTGATCGAGCTCGCTCGTGACGCGCTGAAGCAACGGTCCGATCTCGCGCAGCTTGGCCGCGGCTCGATCCAGATTCGCCCGCTGAGCCGCCAGTTTCGAGACCGCGATGTTGTAAGGCTCGAGATAGGCTTCTTCTCGTGTCAGCAGAAAGCCGCGCTGGCCAGTTTCGGCATCCTGCACCAGTGACAACAGGTCTGCGGTCGCGCTCCGGACCGCGCGGGCAGCCGTGACCTCGCCGAAATAGCGTTCGCTCGCGCTCGTCAGCCATAGCGACGTCGCCACGATAACGACCAGCACCGCGATGCCGATGGCCAAAAGCAGGGCGTTCGAGCGTCGGAAGAACGCCTGGGAGATAGGCATGCACGGAACCAGCTGGAGAGACGCACTTCTCTGCAACGATCAAAGCTCTGGGAGCAATAACAAATGCTATTGCGCCTCGCTCCTCCCTGTGCATGGCCGCAGTCTGCGATGCGGTCGATTGCCTCAGCGAAGCATCAGCATGAAACCGCCGCCAGCCCGTTTTATCGATCCGGCTTCCTGATCTTCGGACTGGGCGGAATGTCAGCGGAGGCGCCATCAAGCCGCAAGTTTACCACGTAAATGTCAACGCCCTCGTCATTCTGCACGGTGACCGAAAGGGACATGTGATCACCGTTGGGCAGCTTTTCGCGATTCAGGGCCGCTAGTAGTTCCTTCGCGGCATTTCGCGCGCTTTGGTCGTCGGGTAAATCCGTACCCTCCTCGTCGATTTCGAGCTTCTGTCCATCGCGCGTGTGAAAGAAATAGCTGGGCATGCCTGCCTAATGCAGCCAAGGCAAACCTGTTCCTCAATCGTCTTTGATTTTGGCGGCGCCGGGTTGGAGATGCAAATAATCCGGATCGAACTCAGCCAAACTGCAAAGGCCTTTCCAGTCCAGAACCGTCAGTCGATTGGCCCTGATCCGAACAAGTCTGGCCTCTCGGATTTCCCGGAGCTTCTTGTTCATGTGAACCGTTGACAGGCCAAGCGCATCGGCGATCTCGGGTTGCGTCAAAGGCAAATTGCAGATCACGCCGTCGGACAAGCCGATCGCCGTCATCTTGGTGATAAACTCGCAGAGCAGATGGGCGATCCGGCTCGGCGCCGCGCGGCGCCCGATACCGACCATCCACTCACGATAAATCGAGGCTTCGATGAGCGTTTCGCGCCAGAACGCTTCCGATATGCGGTAGGAAGCCCGAGTAAGCGACCTGACCGCTTCGTGCGGGATGAGACCGACCACCGCCGGCGTCAGCGTTCCCAGGCAATGATCCATGCGCTCGATCAGGAGAGAGTGGATATCCGGAATGTCGCCGGGAAGGTGGAGCGACAATATCTGCCGCGCACCGTCGCCAACAATCTTGTAGCGACAGACCAGCCCTTCGGCGACGAGGCAACACTGCTGCGTAAGTTCTCCTTCGCGGACAATGTCGTGATTGGCTTCCAGGCGCTTCAAGGTGAGCGGCAGTTGCAGCAGCTTCTCCCGCTCGGCCGGGGGTAGGGGGACATGGGTTTCCAGCTTGAGAACGAGCCGTTCTAGATAGTGCTGCTTGTCCATTCGTTTCCTGCCACGTCGGATGACGTCTCGCAGATATGAGATCGTGCCGTCTCGCGCTGCATCAAATGCTATATGAGCCGAAGCGTTATGAAAGCTCTCGATTCTGATTTCGGCATGATCGGTTAGTGGAGCTGCCTGTCACTGGCACGGCGATGTGTTTGATTGCCTGGTTGTGGCTTACGAGCACCGTTCAACAAATGGGCTTGTGTGCGACGTCAAATCTGCGATCGAGCGAGGCTGGAGAGCCAGTCCGAAAATTTCTCGCTGGCTGAACGGCTTTGCCAGTCCGAGAAGGTATAGGGGCGGGAGGCTGCGGCATCCTTGTCGAACAGGGCCGTCTGGGTTCTGGCGAAGTCCCGATCGAACAGGTTGATGTTGGCTTCGTCGTTCAACCTGAGGGCGCGGTCGTCGATATTCGTCGAGCCGACGGAGGCCCAGACATCGTCGACGATGACGAGCTTGCAGTGAAAGAAGGTCGGCTGATACTCGCTGATCCTTACGCCGGCCTGGAGCAGGTCGCCCCAAAGATGTCGCGACGCCTTCCTGACGACGCGTGCATCCGTGCGGGGGCCCGGCACGATGATCTCGATCTCGACGCCGCGCTTGCGGGCTTCGAGGAGCTGCTGGCGCGTCAGGTCGTCGGGAACGAAATAGGGCGTCGCGATGCGGATGCTCTTCTGCGCGGCGGCAAGCGACGTCATCAGCATGAGATGCATGGTGTTGCGCTGGTGGGTCGAGCTGACGACGACCTGGGCTGCGTGGTCGCCTGCCGGGGCGATCTCCGGAAAGAAGCGGTCGCCCAGGAGCAGCTCCCCGGTCGCCTCGATCCAGTGCTCGGCAAAGGCGGCCTGGAATTCCGCCACGGCTGGCCCTTCGATGCGATAGTGAGTGTCGCGCCATTCGTTCGGCGTGCGCGCATCGCCGTTCCATTCATCGGCGATGCCGACGCCGCCGGTGAAACCCACGCGCCCATCGACGACCAGCAGCTTCCGATGGGTGCGGTTGTTGACGCGGTCGAGCGTATACCAGGTAACGGGGCGAAACCGGACGACCTGGACGCCGGCGTCTTGCATCCGCTGGATGAGCTGCTCGTCCATCGGCAGGCTCCCGACCCAGTCGAGCAGCACCTTCACGCTCAATCCATCCCGTGCCTTTGCCGAGAGGGCATCGGCAAACTCCTCGGCAATGGCGCCGCGCCAGTAGATATAGGTCTCGAAGCTGATCGTCTGCCGCGCCTCGCGAATGGCTGTCAGCATCGCGGGGAAGATCCTGATCCCGTTGACCAGCGTCTCGACCTTGTTGCCGGGCACATAGTTCGAGCCGAAGAGAGCGCCCATCGACGTCCTGAGCTGACGATCCGACGAGGCGAGGTGATGTGGAAGCGGTTGCTTCAGCTCCTGCGGCTCCGGCAGCAGGTTGCCGACGACGAGACAGCCCACGATACCCAGAACGGCCGAGACGAGCGCGATGACGAGAGGGTGCCGTCGGAGCGTCATAAGCATATCGGAATGAAGGGCAGAGGCATCAGTTGCGTGCCGGTTCGATCGTCGAAGGCTGTGGCTTGGCGGAGTCGCCCGCCGGAACCGACCAGGTCGCCGTCCAGGTCTCGCTCAAGGTGCGATTGCGCGATTTCAGGAACAGGCGAAGCTCGGCCGACTGGCCGTCCGGCAGCGTCGCGTCGACGATGGCGCGCACACCTTTCAGCGGCGCATTGAACGTCAGAATCTTCGTAGTGATGGCGCCGGCCGTCGTCGTCGCGACGAGCTCCAAGCGGTCGGGCTCACGCTGGTAATAGGCGAGGTCGCCACCGGCGAAATCGACGATAAAGCGTTTCGTGCCTTGCCCTTGGGAGACGCCGTCCTCGATATCGGAGCCGTTGAAGCTCTGCTGCACCTGCGCATAGGGGTGCAGGTGCCAGGTCGTCGACAGTGCCGAGATGCGGTAGCTGAATTCGGCGGGTTCTCCGACGGGCAGGGGCTTGCCGGGCGTCCAGCAGGCGACGATGTTGTCGAAGGCTTCGTTATTCGTCGGTATCTCGATGAGGTCGATCCGGCCCTCGCCCCAGTCGCCCTGCGGCTGGACCCAGTAGCCCGGCCGCGCATCGTAGCGCGCTTCGAGGTCCTGATAGCTGCCGAAGTCGCGGTCGCGCTGCATCAGTCCGAAGCCGCGCGGGTTCTTGTCGCCGAAGCTCGATATGCGCAGCGCCTTGGGGTTGCGAATGGGACGCCAGATCCACTCGCCGCTGCCGGCTTGCATCATCAGCCCGTCCGAATCGTGGATTTCGGGACGGAAATCGGTTCGTTGACCGAGATCGCCTTCTCCGGCCTGGAACATCGAGGTCAGCGGCGCGATGCCGATCCGCGCAATCTCCCGGCGCGGGATGATGGTTGCCGTGACGTCCATGGAGGTGTCGCGCCCTGGGCGCACGACATAGCGAAAGGCGCCTGCGACCGACGGGGAATCGAGCAGGGCGTAGATCACCAGCTCGGTCGAGTCGCGCGAGGGCTCCTCGACCCATAGCGCCCGCATGAACGGGAACTCCTCGGGCCCTTCGCCACCGACATCCAGCGCGAGTGAGCGCGCCGACAGCCCATAGCGATGCCCCCGCCCGATCAGCCGGAAATAGCTCGCGCCCAGGAAGGAGATGACTTCGTCCTGGACCTTCGGGTCGTTCAGGTTGGTGGTCACCGCAAAGCCCGCGAAGCCGAGCGCCGGTGAAAGTCCCTTGGGGATGGGAACCTTGCCGTATTCGAACAGACCTGTCGTGAAGGGAATCGGGACCGCGTTGCCGTGGCTGATGATGTGAACCTGGACCGGCTTGTTGTGCAGAAAGCCCAGATGGAAGGGCAGCAGGCGGAAATCCGAGCCGCCCTCGCGCCAGAAGGCCTTGTCGCGGCGAAACCGGATTTCACGATAGCTGTCATAGGTCAGGCTCGAGAGCTCGGCCGGGATCTTCGCGCTTTCGGCATCGAAGGGTTGCTTCGCCAGCGCCGTCGCCCGCTGGACGACGTCGTCGTAGCCGAAGCCCTTCTTGGATCCAGCGGGCACCTGGGCCCGCGCCGAACTGTTCCCGAACATGCAGGCGCCGGATAACAGGGCGAGCATCGCGCGACGAGACGGTGCGGACAAGGTTGAATCCCCCGGATTGGCGGCCGGCCTCCACAGGCGGGCGCTTCTAGAACACCACCAAGACGAGCCCGGTTCCCGCGCTTGGCCGGACGATCAAAGAGGAAAACGGCCTTCTTCGAGATCGGCGGATTCTCGATCGAGGGAACGCGCCGGGCCGGCTCGCGTTCGATCAAGATCACCGATTATGCCGAAGTCGGACCCTCATGACCGCAAATCGTGTACCGCCGCCGCCACGCAAGGCCGGAAGAGCCGCTTTGATGATCGTTGCCGTCATCGCCGCGATGATCGTCGTGATCTTCGTAGGCTTCAATCTCTACCATGCAGACACACTGCGCGAGCAGCGGTCCGGGCATGTCGATCCGCAGGACGCGCCGAAAAGCCCGACTGATCTTCAAAAGCTGCCTGCCCCTCGCCAGTAGTGGGCGGCTCGAGCTTCCCGGTGGAGGACATTTACCTCACAGGAGGATAGATCAATGAACAAGGTTCCCAACAAAGCTACGGATGCGTCGGCCGCCTACAATACCGCGCGCAGGCCTGGGCAGCCGGGTGAAGAAAACGAGAATCGCGCAGGTTCTAGCCCACGCTCGACGCACCCGACGGGACCTCATGCGCCCTATGAAGCGGATGACCCCGAAGGCTTCGCGGCCGAAAAGCATCATTCGGAAGTCGGGGGAGGACAGCAGAGGGAGGCGCAAGAACGCAAGCCGAGCGGAACGATCAAGATTGTCGACCTCGACAAGCAGGGCTAACGAAACTGTTTAGTCTAAGAATGCGTGCCTCAGCCCGTGCCCGTCTCGAGATCATGACGCGGCCGGGGCGGTGATAGCGCGCCGCTTCCCGGGGTCTTCGCCTCGTCCGTCGTCTCTTCGCTGGAGTGTGGGCCAGCTGGCGGTGTCAGCTTGTCGCCCTTTCCCTCGACCCGCTCGCGGGCTCGGTCGAAAGCAGTCTCTGTCTTCTGGCGTCCAGACATCGTTTGCTCCTCGCGCTCTTGGCCCGCTCAGCGCTTCGCGGTGCCGGGAGCGGCCATCTTGCGGTGCTGCTCGGCCAGGACGCTGGCCGGAGTTACATTTGCGATCGCGGACTGAAGCTTGTTGTACCAGCCGCTGACGACATCGCCTTCTCCCGCCATCATCGCGTCGAACCCCGTCTTCGCGACCTCGGCAGGGTCGTACTTCGCGTCGGTGCCGACCTTGGTGTCGAGCATGTCGGCGCGTTCGAAGAACTCGGTTTCCGTCGCGCCCGGCATCAGGCAGGTGACGGTCACGCCGGTCTCGGCAAGTTCGGCACGGATCGCAAAGGAGAAGGAATCGAGGAACGCCTTCGTGCCGTTATAGACGGCCTGGAAAGTACCCGGCATGAAGCCGGCGATCGAGCCGGTGATCAGAATGCGGCCGGCACCGCGATCGCGCATGTCGCGGGCGATCTTCTGGATCAGATAGACGGTGCCGGTGACGTTCGTGTCGATGACATAGCGGATATCCTGCCAGTCCTGATCGACGAAGGCCCGGCCGAGGCCCCGCCCGGCATTGGCGAGCAAGGCATCGACGGGGCGACCCCGAAGGGCGGCGTAGAGCTTGTCGCAGCCTTCGGTCGTCGCGAGATTGGCTTCGAGAGCCTCCACGGCCACGCCCATCCGGCGCAACTTGTCGCCGGCCTGGTCGATCTCCGCCTCGTCGGCGGCGATGATCAAGTCGAAGCCTTGCCCGGCACATTGCACGGCGAGTTCATAGCCGATGCCCGAGGATGCGCCGGTGACCACGGCGAGCTTGGTCGTTGGCGTTGCCTGTCCCATGGAATCCTCCTTTCACGGGGTCATGATGGCCTTGATGCAGCCGTCCTGCTTGGCGCGAAATGTCTTGTAGAGCTCGGGGCCTTCCTGAAGCGAAGCCCGGTGTGTGATGACGAAGCCGGGGTCGATCTTCCCGTCCTCGATCAGCTGGAGCAGCTTCGGCATGTAGTGCTGAACCGGTGTCTGGGCCATGCGGAAGGTCAGGCCGCGATTGATCGCCGATCCCATCGGTATCTTGTCGAGAAAGCCGCCATAGACGCCGACGATCGAGACGACGCCGAAATTGCGACAGCAGTGGATAGCCTGGCGCAGCACATGCGGCCTGTCCGTGCCCATGAAAGTCGCGACCTTGATCCGATCGAGGATCGAATCGGCGCTTGCCATGGTTTCCGGCTCGGTGCCGACAGCATCGATGCAGGCATCGGCGCCGCGCCCGGCGGTCAATTCCATGATGCGTTCGTAGATATCCTCACTCATGAAATCGAGCGTGAGTGCGCCGCTCCGGCGCGCCAGTTCGAGGCGTTCAGGCACCGTGTCGATGGCGATCACCCGCTCGGCGCCGAGCAGAAAGGCGCTTTTGATCGCGAATTGCCCGACCGGCCCGCAGCCCCAGATCGCGATGGTCTCGCCGCCTTGGATATCGCAGAACTCGGCTGCCATGTATCCGGTCGGAAAGATGTCGGAGAGGAACAGGACCTGCTCGTCGGAGAGGCCTGACGGGACTTTAAGGGGGCCGATATCGGCATAGGGCACACGCAGATATTCCGCCTGGCCGCCCGAATAACCGCCGAGCAGATGCGAGTAGCCGAACAGCCCAGCCGGCGAATTGCCCCAGAGCTTGGCGGCCTTTTCCCGGTCGGGGTTCGAGCGTTCGCAGCCGGAGAAATAGCCGCGCTGGCAGAAGAAGCATTCGCCGCAGGAGATCGTGAAGGGCACGACGACACGGTCACCGACCTTCAGTTTGCTGTTCTGGGAACCGACTTCGACGACTTCGCCCATCGTCTCATGGCCGATCACGTCTCCGCTTTTCATCTGCGGGATGACGCCGTCGAATATATGAAGATCGGAACCGCAGATGGCGCAGGCCGTGACCTTGATGATGGCATCGCGCGGGTGCTCGATCGCGGGATCAGGCACCGCCTCGCAGCGTATGTCGTTCTTTCCATGCCAAACCAGAGCCTTCACGGTACCCTCCCGATGAGATGGAACTGGCTGTCCCGCCGAAAGCGGGACAGCCACCGCCAGATCAGCTCTGGCCGCCCTTGCGGCCGGCCTCGGAGGCGCGCTCGCGATCGTTGGCGAAGTTGCCGGAACCGCCGCGGTTGCCATCGCCGCCTTGCTGGCTGCGGTCGTTGCCGCTCGCCTGCTGCTGACGGTCGCCGCCGCCACTGTTTTCGCCGCCCTTGCGGCCGGCCTCGGAGGCGAGGTCGTGATCCTGCGAGAAGCTGCGCTTCTCGGCCGGCACGCTCTGGCCGCCCTTCGACGCGATATCGCGCTGCTTGTCCTCATCCATGGAGCCGAAGCCGCGCTGGTCGTTGTTGTTTGCCATGGCAAACCTCCAATTGTTCGGTTGCTGGGAGAACCCGAAGGCTCGGGAGAGGAACCGATGGAGGCCTTCAGATGTTCGAGGGCCGTGGAACTCGGTGCGCTAACGCACCGAGTACGCCGCCAGGTCGAACCGTATCCTCGTGGATTTATTCGAGCGCGGGCATCTAAAGGGGAGACGGTCGAGCATCACGCCAGCGGCCGTGCGCAGCTCCCGCTTCTCAGATGACGCCTTCGATGAGGCCAAGATTCATCGCCTCGTTGGCCTCGATATACCAGTTCTCGGGCGCCAGCTTGAGCACTTGCTCCATGGTGACCGATGAGCCGGCGATGAGATTCTGGAACCCTTCGTTCTGGATCTGGATCGACTGCTCGATCTCGTTGAGCTTCGCCTTGAGGTTGGCGATGCACATGGTCAGCGGGCCGTCGAGCGTGACGGTGGCCTGCAGCTTGCGCTCGTGGATCATGAGCCGTGTGCCGCGCGTCAGGTAACGGTTCGGGCGGGCGAAGAAGCTCATGAATGTGGCGCCGGCCGAGTAGATTGCAGCCTTGCCGAGGAAGACGAAGCGCCGGTTCGGTTCCTGCTCGCTGTGGAATCGGATATCCTCTCCCATCATCCGTGCCACCTCTGGGTCGCCTCCCAAGGTGCTGAGCTCGATGACGACGACACCTTCCAGCGGCGCCGTCATCAGACGATCCCGGAAGAAGGCATACATCAGGTTATCGACGACGCCGGCCAGCAGGATCGGCGGGTTCAGGAAATCCCGAGCCTGCAGCGGGCGGAAGAGGTCGGGCGAGGCATCGTCGGGCCCGGTGGATAGGGACAGGCTCATTCTCATTCCATCAATCGATTGATTTGGCGCCGAAACTCGCGAGCCCTACGGCCAGTTCCCACGTGGAATCGGATGGCGGCGCCCGCGCTCAGCTTCCGACCGTGCTGTGCCGAACGCTCCCTGCCGGCCGGGCTGTGAATCGGAAACCATCGGTCGCCCGCCGGGTTGAAGAGAAGGCGGCTTTGATGGTCCAGAGCCACTTCACAAAGCGAGGAAACGCAATGCCCACACGCGGGAAGAACAAGCTGGACGAGAAGCTGGATCAGCAGGCGAAGACGGGAAAGGCCGCGCAACGTGATGCGAAAGGCCAGTTCGCTCCGACGGAAGCCGAGCCGAACGCAGGCGGCCTGGTCAGCGCCAACCCGGTGGTGCTCTCAGGATCGGGCGACGCGACGCAAGGCGAAGGTCACGGGCGTGAGCGCGATACCAAGGGGTCGAAGTCGGGATAAAAGCCCTTTGCTTCAATCCTTGTGCAGCTTGCCGAGAAATTCCGGCACGCCAGCCATCGGAAGATCGTCGATATCGGCCTTGCCGGAAGGCAACTCCGAATTCTTTTCGAGTATCTGCCGGCCTGCCTCGGCGATCTGCTCCGGCAAGTCCATATCCTCCTGAAGATGCCACTCCACCTTGTCGCGGGGCTCGTTCGAACGTTGGCAGAGCTGCGCCATCCAATCCTGACCGGGATAGCGGCTGCCGAGTTCGACTGCGAGAGCTCGTCCCTTCATGATCGTTCCCTTTTCAAACGCTTGCAGCGGAGGGCGCGAAGCGATGCGCGCCGCGATCGGGAAACAGGCATCGCAGCAGAAAGTTCGGCTGGTGGGCGATCTGTCTGCGAGCGCACCAAGGAGTCGTCAGTTTCTGACGCGTCGCTCGCAATTGGCGAGATAGCGGCATATGCCGATCTCAAGCGCGGCCCGCTCGCGGCTTCGCGGAGAATCCTCTCCTTCGATTTCCAGTCCCCTGAGGCGTGACAGCGCGTCGCGAAACTGCTCCGGCGTGACGATGACATCCAGGGAAAACGTTCGGTCGAGGCGATCGGTCGGGCTCTGCATGGCATGACCTCCTGCTTGAGCCTGTCCTTGTCGGGCGCCATCCGCCTTTACCCAGGTTAGTTTTCGCGGGATTTCGGCGATATCATTAACCTGTGATGCGAAAGGCCATGTTGCTCAGGCTGTGGCGGTGTGATGGAACCGGCTGGCAAGCGGGGCCGTTTCGAGGGGGCTTGCCCGATCAGGACCCGCACCATGCCACGCTACTTCATCGACACATCCGACGGGCAGCGACCGCTCATCGACAACGTTGGGCAGGAGTTCCCCGACGCGGAGGCAGCACGGAGGGCCGCGCTCGACGCCCTGCCCGACATGGCGAGGGACGAGCTGCCGAATGGAGATCACAGGACTTTCGCGGTTTCCGTGCGCGACACCAGCGGCAAGGCTATCTACAGCGCCAAGCTGATGCTTGAAGGCCATTGGCACAATTGCCGTTAAGCGGCCGAAATACGCTTTGCGTGAGCGGCGCGTGATGCGCCGGATCGCCGGTCGCGGCGATCAACGGAACAACGGCACGAGCTGTTCGTCGAGAACCGAGCCCAGTCCCTCGTTCCATGGAATTCGGATCGTGCAGGATGTGCCGCGCTCATGATGGAATAGCGAGGTCTGCGCCCCGAGTTCGTGAAACAGCATTGCTGTCAAAGTCTGTGTTCCGAAACCTGCTTCCGACGATGGGCATGATTCAGCGCCGCTTTCCTGCCATTCCAGCACAAGCACATGGTGCTGCGATTTGTCTTCAAAATGCCATCGGATACGGAGTCTTCCGTCATCCAAGCCCAGGGGGCCGTGTTCGATGGCATTGAGCGCGAGTTCATGAAACGCAAGAGCGATGCTCTGTCCTGGCCTGGCATTGAAGCGCACGGCGGGCCCTGAGAGCTCCAGTCGCTCGCCTTCCAGCACACGAAACCGGGTCAGCTCCTCCGACAGGAGCGAATGCAGGTCGATCGAGCCCTGATCGTCGGCAGCAGCCTGAGCTCGGGAGATGGCTTCGACGCGCTCGGCGAGATGCGCAACATAGCTGTCGATGCTCGTTGCGCGATGGGCCGACTGCCTTATGACCTGCAGCAACAGTGCGATGGTCGAGCGCATACGGTGGCGTAGCTCGGCCGGCGCGTTGGCAGCTTCCAGCAGGCGGCGGAGGCGTCTGTTGTCGACGCGCAACCGCTGAATTTCTTCCTGTAGGACCCGTTCATCCATGAGCTACCTCCGGGGTCCCGGACAACAAGGAAGCAGAATAAACCGGTTCGACCTGGGCAAGATCGAGCAGTTCGTGCAGGCGTAGGATTTCGAAGCGACGGCCATGCCAGGTGATGAGCCGGCGCCGACGCAGATCCATGAGCGATCTATTGATGTGGACGGCCGATAATCCCAGCAGGTCCGCCAGATCGGCTTGTGTGACCGGCAGGTCGAAACTCCGTTCATCGACCAACCCGACGGCTTTCAATCTGGAGTAAATCTCGCACAGCATGCAGGCGAGGCGTTGGCTCGCACTACGCCGGCCGAGACTGACGATAAGTTCGCTGGCGAAGTCACGCTCAAGATAAAGGTCAAGCCAAAGGGCATCCTCGATGGTTGGGTGAGCCAGGGCAAGAGAGCGTAGCGCTCGCGGCGAAAGCTCGCAGACCGTGGCTGGCGTCAGAGCCATCAGCGAGCAGGACCATCTCTGCGGCGTGATGCCGAAAGGCTGAGAAAAATCGCCCGGAAGCAGGAGGCCCGTGATTTGGCGATTGCCATTTGCCAGAACGCGATAGCGGCAGGCCCAGCCGCTCAGAACCAGGATGAGGCCGCCGCGTGGGCTGCCCTCGTCTGCGAGATCAGTCCGCGGCTCGACCCGCCGAGCGGGCGTGCAAAGCCCGACCAGCGCGGAACGGTCTTCCGGCGACAGCTCGGTGCCGAGACTGAGCTTTCTTAGAAAAAAGTCATGATGCTCCGCCATCAGCGCAAAACGATCGAATGGCATGAGCGTTCCGCCACTGTACGGAGCCGTACAGTGGCGGGTCGTTGTCGGCTCGCTCAGGCCGCTTTTCGATTGACGCCGCTTAGGGCGAGCTTCGACAGCTTCTTGTCGGTGGCGTCCTCCTCATCGAGCGTCTGCTGGAGGAGGGAGGCGCAATCCTCGCGGCCGAGTTGCTTGGCCCAGGCAACCAGGGTGCCGTAGCGCGTGATCTCGTAATGCTCGACGGCCTGTGCGGCGGCGATCAATGCGGCATCCAGCACCTGCTTGTCGGCCACGTCTCCGGCAATATCGCTGGCTTCTTCGAGAATGCCGTCGATCGCGGGACAGGTGACCCCCTTTTCCTCCGCGCCGTGCAGGCGAAAGACCTGTTTGAGCCGGTCGATATGCCCGTCGGTCTGACGAAGGTGCGTTTCGAACCCGCTTTTCAGCTCGGAGTTCGTCGCCTTCGCGATCATGTCGGGAAGCGACTTCCTGATCTGGTTCTCCGCATAATAGATGTCCTGAAGCGTGTGGACGAAGAGGTCGTCCATCGTTGCGATGTCCTTTGAAAACCAACCCATCGTCATCTCCCGTTTTGGGGTTGCGTATTCCCACAAAACGGGACGGCGCCGCAGGCGTTCCCTTTGTCCCGCGCCGATTGTTCCAATGCGTACAAATTACGAGAAAAAGCCGGAACTTCGGAGGTGCGTTGCCGGTTTGCGACCCGGCACAACAGATGGCGACGGCAGGGAATAGGCATGGCGTGCAGATACCGGCGTCCCCGACGCGATACTTGTCGATGACGGGGATCTTTCGCTTCGGCGCCTGGAGGACTGGCTCGGCTGCGACGTTCAGGTTATGGGCGCCCGCGCTCGCGACGGTTTCGATCGACATCGACGGAGAACCGGTTAGCCTTCCGATGGCCGCGACCGGCGGCGGCTGGTTCGAGCACCGCGCCGATCTGCCGTTCGGAACCCGTTACCGCTATCGCTCTCCGGACGGGCTGACCTTCCCGGACCCCGCCTCGCGCCAGCAGAAGGGCGGGGTTCATGGCTGGAGCGTCCTTACTGACTCGGCTTATTCCTGGCGCTGCGGCGGCTGGTGCGGCAGGCCTTGGCGTGAGACTGTACTATACGAAATTCATCCCGGCCTTGCCGGCGGCTTCGCAGGGATAGCCGCGGAATTGCCGCGTCTCGCCGAATTGGGCGTCACGGCCGTCGAGCTGATGCCCATCGCCGATTTCCCGGGCGAGCGGTCATGGGGTTATGACGGCGTTCTACCTTTCGCGCCGGCCGCCGCCTACGGATCTCCCAGCGAATTGAAGCGACTGGTCGATCAGGCGCATGAACTCGGACTCGCTGTCCATCTCGACGTCGTTTTCAATCATTTCGGCCCGGATGGCTGCTATCTGCACGCTTATGCGCCGCAATTCTTCCGCCGCGGCAGCCATACGCCTTGGGGTGCGGCGATCGACTTCGATCGCCCGGAGGTCCGCGCTTATTTTATCGCCTGCGCGATCCAATGGCTTGACGAATACCGGTTCGATGGGCTGCGGCTAGACGCCGTCCATGCCATTCCCTCGCTCGATTTCCTCATGGAGTTCGAGCGGGAGGTCCGCAATGCCATCCCGGCGGAGCGCGATATCCAGCTCGTTGTTGAGAACGATGCCAACGACTCCCGGTTGCTCTCGCATTTCGACGCGCAGTGGAACGACGATTTCCATCACGCCGTCCATGTCCTGCTGACGGGCGAGGCCACCACCTATTACGGCAGCTTCGCCACCGAACCGGCCCGCCATCTTGCGCGTGTGCTGGCGGAAGGCTTCGCGTTCCAGGGCGAGACCGCTTCCTTCAGCGGCGAGCCACGCGGGCGGCCGAGCGCACATTTGACGCCCACTCGCTTCGTCAACTGCCTGCAGAACCATGACCAGATCGGCAACCGCCTGTTCGGCGAACGCTTGCTGGCTTTGGCCGATCCGGCCGCGGTCAGGGTCGCCGTCGCGCTGCTGCTGCTGACCCCACAAATCCCCCTGATCTTCATGGGCGAGGAGGCGGGCAGCCGCGCTCCCTTCCTGTATTTCACCGATCATCACGAGGAGCTCGCCCAAGCTGTCAGGGAAGGTCGCAGGCACGAATTCGCCCATGTCGATCCCGAAGGGGAGCGACCGCTTTTCGATCCCAATGCCGCGGCAACCTTCGCTGCCAGCAAGCCTGTCGCCGCCGACGATGGCGCGGGATGGAGGGCTTTCTACCGGCAGCTCATCATGCTCAGGCGCGACCGGGTCGCCCCTCATCTCGACGGCTGTCGCAGCACGGGCGCGGCAGCACTCGGCCCATCCGCGGTTCGCGCATCCTGGGCCCTTGGTGGAGGGATTTTGACGCTCATGGCGAATTTCGGCGACGATGCTGTGGCCGGTGGCCTGGCGGACGGCGCGGCGATCTTCGCTCTGGGCGAGGTGGAAAATGGAGCGGACGGCCTGCGCCTCGGGCCCAGGTCGTTCCGCGCCTTCCTGTCGTAGGGCGGTTACCTGCTCAGCGATGGCCCAGCAGCACGCGGCAGCCGAGCCCCCGATCCGCGAGCTTTACCTGTCTCTCCGAAGCCGGTGGCCCGAGGAGCGGCTCCCAGTGCGAGGCCGAAGCCGGCAATGTGACGCCGGTATCGCCCCACCGTTCCCCGCACAGAGAAAGCGCTTCATCGACATCCGCCGCTGCACAGCCGATCGGCAAGACGACCGCGAGCACCGCTTCCTCTGTTTCGCGGCAGAATGCGATCGCGTCGCCGGCCCTTGGCCCTCTCACGGAAAGAGGGTGATAGCTGCCGCGCTTGAACAATGCGGGATGGCGCCGCCACGCAGTCAGGAGCCGGTGCAGAAGATATTGCTTGATCCAGCCGTCTTTCCAGGCGGCGCGGAGGCGATCTTCATCGATGCCCTGCAATAGCGCCGACTCACGCACCGCGAAGTCCACGGGGCGCCGGTTGTCCGGGTCGACCATGCTCAGGTCCCAGAACTCGCTGCCCTGGTAGATATCCGGGACGCCTGGAGCGGTGCACTGGAGCACGGTCTGCGCGAGACCATTGAGAGCGCCGGCCGGGCCGATCTGCGCGAGATAGCGCTTGAGCGTATCGTGGAAGCCCCGGTTGCCGCGCGGGTCGAGGAGGGCATGCAGGAAATCCTCGGCGAGCTGTTCATAGGCCTGATTGGGCGCGGCCCAGCCGGTGCGCAGCTTTGCCTCGCGCAAGGCCTTGCGCCACCACCCACCGATGCGGTCGGCGTAGTCACCGGCGATCCCATTAGCCGGCCATGTGCCGATGAGCATCTGGTAGAGCATGTATTCGTCGCCCCGGTCCAAGCCGTCCGGCCGGATCGTCGCGTTGATTGCAAACCAGCCTTGCACCTCGTCCATCCAGGACTGCGGGTCCCGGCTGACCGTCGCGAGGCGGGCGCGGACGTCGGCGCCGCGCTTGTGATCGTGCGTCGACAAGGCGAGCATGGCGGCAGGCTGGAGATGAGCCCGCTCGGCCATCGCCCGATGGAATTCTTCGACGGGCAGTGTCAACCGCGCAGCATCGAAGCCGACATCGTTGCGAGAGAGCAGCCGTCCATAACGATAGAAGGCCGTATCCTCGACGCTGCGGGCGGCGAGCGGCGAGGTCAGCTGGTTGAAGCGCCGGATCACCGCGCGCCTGGCACGCGGTTCTAAAGTCATCTCCATTCCGGTCAAAACGGCCTCGATGAAGTCGATCGCGAGCAACTCGGCCTGCGGTTGCGCGCGTGCGGCGGCCACAGCCTCGTTGAAGCCGGAACCGGGATCTTCCGGGGCGCAGCCGCCGGTCAGATAGGTGCGATAGCAACGCATGTGGCAGGTGATAGCTGCGAGGGCCCGCTTCATCGCGCCGCGAGGGATGTCGGCCTCGCGGCCTGCAGCCTGGGAAAGCATCATCAGGCGGCCCGTAATCGCTTCAAGCTGCCCGTCGAAAGCATGGTCCAGCATCTCGCGGCGTGCCGCGATTTCCTCGTCGTCGAAGTTAGCGGGCCGGCCGCTGAGCTCTGACCAGAACAGGCCGAGCCTGTTCTCTTCATCTGCTGCATGCAGAACCGCGCTGGCCTGATCCATGAAGTCGTAGCCCGTCGTTCCATCGGTTTGCCAGTCCGAGGGAAGTGCCTCGCCGGATGCCAGGATTTTCTCGACCACGATCCAGGCTGGACCGGGTGCAGCCCAGTCCGGGCGTCGCGGTGCCAGCGCCGAGAGACGGGCTCGCAGAGCCCTGCAATAGCCGGCAGGATCGGCCAAGCCGTCGACATGATCGATACGCAGGCCGTCGATCCAGCCCCCTTCGTAAAGCGAGAAGGCAAGGCGATGGGCCGCCTCGAACGCGTCCCGTCGCTCCATCCGCATGCCGGCAAGCTGGGTGATATCGAAGAAGCGACGCCAGTTGAGCCGGTCGCCGGCATTGCGCCAGTAGTCCAGATGAAAATGCTGTCGTTCGATCAGAGCACGCAGGGCGTCAGGATCGCGCCGGGCCTCTGGGAAGTAACCGCGCAGCTCGGCGTCATCCTCCGGCCGGATCGGAAAGAGATGCTCGCCATAGCGCAGGGCGAAACCACTCCGCTGGGGATCCTCCTCCAGCATGATCTTCCCAGCGGCAAGTGCCTCCTCGAAGGGTTCCCCGAGGAAAGGCGCGTGGATCCGTCCTTCGAGTAGCGGATCGGCATCGTCGAAGTCGATGTCGAACCAGTCTGCATAGCGACTGCCGCGCCCGTTCTTGAGCAGGTCGAGCCACATCGCATTGTCGTCGCCGCCGACGGCGACATGGTTCGGCACGATGTCGAGGACGATGCCGATCCCTTCGGCGCGAAGCGCCTCGGCCATAGACAGGAACCCGTCCATCCCACCGAGCTCCGGGTTGACCTCGTCATAGCTGATGACGTCGTAGCCATGCAGCGAGCCGGCGCGGGCGGCCAGGATCGGCGAAGCATAGGCATGGCTGATCCCAAGCCTGCGCAGGTATCCGGCCAGCGCCGCGCCGCGCGCGAAGGGAAAGTCTTTGTGGAACTGCAGCCGATAGGTCGCCAGCACCGAATAGGCCTGCGTCACGATACCCCCGTTTCCGCCGGCCGATCCGAGCAGCCGCCGCCAATCCAACGCGCTTTCGAGGCTTTGGGTTTCGCAGCCTGGCGATCACGCCCAGGCTCAGAAAAGGATGCGTCGGAACATCGCAGCTCGTCTGCGGAACCCGGCATATCGAGGCGCGTTCAGCCGCCGGAGGTGAACCATGCAAGTTGCTCCGATCCGTTCCCCGATCGACATGCTGCGCGCGCAATCCCGCCTGAAGATGCTGGGCGCATGCACGCCCGGCTCCTCAGACGAGATCGAGAGCGCTGCCTTGCGCGATGCTATCGAGCATTACCGCTGCGTTACGGAAACGCTGGATCTGTATCGGCGGCCGCCAGGTGTCGCCAGGCCGTCTCACGCCTGAATGATCAATTTGAGCGGTTGTCTCCCAGCGGCGCCAATCGGTCGCGGAGACCCTCGCCATCGAGCACCCAGGCGGCGTTGCCTTCCAGACGGTGGCGCCAGTTCGGCTTCTCGACAGTCGTGCCGGGGACATTGGGCTGTACGCGCAGGCCGAGGGCATCCTCGATCGGCACGATCTTCAGGGTGCAGGGCGACGCCGCGACATAGCGGATCGCTGCATCGACGACAGGGGCGGTTTCCTCCGGCGGCGGCCGCTCGCCTTCCGCCAGCCCGGCATCCCTGAATGCGCCCCAGAGCACGCCGCGATCCCAGGCCCTGACATTCTCGGCTTCGACTGTCTCACCCGGCGCGTCGAGATCGGAACCCGCCCACCAGCCGGCAGTCGGCACGAGGTCATGGGTGCTGGTCAGAGCCACCGCATCGCGATCCCAATCCGATGGCCCGATATAGCCATACTGGGAACGTTCGAAGCGCAGGACGCGCAGCCCCGCCACGCCCTGCTCGCGCAGGTAGTCGCGGAAGCCATAGGGCAGGGTTCCGAGATCTTCGCCGATGACGATGGCGCGATGGCGCCACGATTCGAGCGCGATCAGGCGGAACAGCGTCTCGGAGGGAAAGCTGACATAGGCGCCGTCGAGCGCACCAGCGCCTTCCGGGACCAGCCAGAGCCGGCTCATCCCCATGACGTGGTCGATCCGGATCCCGCCGACATGACGCAGGCTAGCCCGCAAGGTCTCGATGAAGGGCGCATAGCCGCTGGCCGCGAGACCGCGCGGCGAGAAGGTGGTCAGCGCCCAGTTCTGGCCATCGGCCGCGTAATAGTCCGGCGGCGCTCCGATGCTCAGCCCGTGCAGGATCTCGTCCTGACGGCTCCAGGCGTGGCTGCCGGCGCCGTCCATGCCGATGGCGAGATCGGCGATGAGCCCGACGGTCATGCCGGACTCCCGGCAGGCGCGCTGGGCGTCGCCATAGGACAGACTCGTCAGCCATTGCAGGAAGAGCTGGTAGCGGACGTCGTCGGCATGGGCTTCTGCGAAAGCCGCCACCTGTGGACTGTCCGGATCGCGATAGCTGGGCTGCCAGTTCCGCCAGGAGCGCAACGTGGGATCGCGCGCGAGCTCGGCCGCGTGCAGGACTTCGAAGATCGCGTGGGAGCGCAGCAGCGGCGAGGCTTCCGCGGCATGGCGTTCGAAGGCGGCCCGGCTTTCTCCGGCTTGGTCCAGCCGATCGAAGAGCGCACGCAGGAAGCGGTGCCGGAGCGGCGTCGCGGCGAGCCAGTCGATCCGGTCGAGGCCGGAGAGCCGCTCCATCTCTGCCGCCAATCCCTCGCGCGAGATGACGTCGCGGATCAGGGCGTCGGGCAGAGCCGCGGCGGGATCGGCATGGAGCGGGTTGTAGAAGAGCCGGGTCGAGGGCGAGTAGGGGCTGAACTGACCGGGCAGGGTGCCATAGAGGGCATGGACCGGACTGATCGCCAGGGTATCGGCGCCGAGACGGGCCGTCGCCCGGCCGAGCGCGGCCACGCCGGCGAAATTGCCGATCCCGCCGTCGCCGTCGCTGCGCAGGGAATAGATCTGCGCGGCCAGACCCCAGCCCGTCCGGCCTCCCGACAGATCGGCAAAGGTGACGCAGCGCGCCGGGGCGACGGCGAGCGTGATAGCCTCTTCGCCAACATGGAGGGTGTGATAGCCGGGCGCGTCGAAGGCCGGCAGAACGAGGCGATCGCTCGCTCGTTCTGCCTTGAGAATGCGGCGAGTGCCGTTCTCCAGTTCGGCTTCGAATTCGCCGGCGTCATTGCCGGTCGCGGGCAGGTCAATCGGCTGCCCCACGCGGGCGGTCAGGAAACGCGCGGAGCCCGATAGCGGAAGCGCCTCGACGGCGGCGAGCGAATTGCGCAGAGCTCCGGTGGTGTCGCTGGGCAGGCCGAGCGCGAGCAGGATCGCGCGCAGACTGTCCGGCGAGACTTGTCGCAAGGCGCCGGTCTGGTCGGTCCATTCGGGCGCGATGCCGGCGCGGGCAGCGAGCTGGCGCAAGATGTCGTCGGTCATTCGCCCGCTCCGGCATGCTCCAGCACCAGAAGCGCGAGCGGCGGAAGGGTCAGCGAAAGCGATTGTGCTTGCCCGTGGGAAGCGAGGGGCGTCGTCGCAGCCTGACCGCCATTGCCGAGCCCGGAACCTCCGTAGATTTCGGCATCGCTATTGAGCCGCTCTGCCCAAAGCCCCGCGGCTGCGACGCCGACGCGATAGTCGTGGCGCGGCACCGGCGTCATGTTTGCGATCACCAGCAGCGGGGGCCTGCCGTCGCCGGCCGAGCGCGTGAAGGCGAAGACGGCGTTGGCCTGATCGTCCGCGATCACCCAGCCGAAACCTTCCGCCTGATGGTCGAGGCGGTGAAGCGCGGGGTGTCCGCGATAGACGGCATTGAGATCGCGCACGAGCTGCATTGTGCCGCGTCGGCGAACGTCGTCGTCGGCAGGCCAGGGGAAGGGCGCATCGACATTCCATTCTTCCTCCTGGCCGAACTCGCAGCCCATGAAGAGCAGCTTCTTGCCCGGATGGGTCCACATCAAGGAGAGGCACAGCCGCAGATTGGCGAAACGCTGCCAGTCGTCGCCGGGCATCCGGGAGATGAGCGAGCCTTTGCCGTGGACCACTTCATCATGCGAGATCGGCAGGACGAAGTTCTCGGAGAAGGCGTAGATCAATCCGAAGGTGACGTCGTCGCCGTGATAGCCGCGATGGATCGGGTCCCGCACGAAATAGCGCAGGGTGTCGTGCATCCAGCCCATGTTCCATTTGAAATGGAAGCCGAGTCCGCCGTGATGGACCGGCGCGGTGACGCCAGGCCAGGCCGTCGATTCCTCTGCGATCGTGATGGCGCCGCGCCCGCGTGCGCCGACCAGGGTGTTGAGTTCCTGGAAGAAGGAGATCGCCTCTAGGTTCTCGCGACCGCCGAGATGGTTCGGCACCCATTCTCCAGGCTCGCGGCTGTAGTCTCGATAAAGCATGGAAGCGACCGCATCGACGCGCAGGCCATCGAGATGGAAAGTCTCCAACCACCATAGCGCCGATGCGATCAGGAAGCCGCGGACCTCGCGCCGGCCGACATTGTAGATCAGCGTGTTCCAGTCGCGATGGAAGCCCTGGCGAGGGTCCTCATGCTCGTAGAGAGCCGTGCCGTCGAAGCGGGCGAGGCCATGCTCGTCCGAGGGGAAATGGGCCGGCACCCAGTCCAGGATCACGCCGATGCCGGCGGCATGGCAGCGGTCGACGAAGCGGGCGAAGGATTCGGGCGGTCCGAGCCTCGCGGTCGGAGCGAAGAGGCCGAGCGGCTGATAGCCCCATGAGCCGCCGAAGGGATGCTCGGTGATCGGCAGGAGCTCGACATGGCTGAAGCCCATGTATTCGAGATAGGGGATCAGCCTGTCGCAGGCCTCTTCCCAACTGCCCATCCTGCCCCATTCCGTCCTGAGCCATGAGCCGACATGAACCTCGTAGATGGCGAGCGGCTCCGCCATCGGATTGGCCCGCTCGCGTCTCTTCAGCCATCCGGCGTCGTCCCATTCGAAATCGGGGGCGGCGGAGACGATCGAGCCGGTGCGCGGCGGTTCCTCGTGCCGGCGGCCAAGCGGGTCGGCCTTCCAGGGGAGCTTTTCGCCGTTCGACCCGGTGATCGCGTATTTGTAAACGGCGCCCGGGCCGATGCCGGGAATGAACAGCTCCCAGATACCCGGTCCGAGCCGGCGGCGCATAGGGTGGCGGCGGACGTCCCAGCCGTTGAAATTGCCGACAACGGCCACCTGGGAGGCATTGGGCGCCCAGACGGCGAAAAGCACGCCGTCGATGCCGTCGAAGCTGCGCGGATTCGCGCCGAGCCGTGTCGCGAGGTCGAAATGCCGCCCCTCGGCGAAGAGATAGATATCGTCCTCGGACAGCGACAGACCGAAGGCATAGGGGTCAGCCGCCTCGACGATGCCATCCGGCCAGGAGATGCGGAGGCGGTAGGGGATATCGGCCGGCGCAGGCGCCTGGAAGACGCCGTCACCGTTCGTGACCATCGGCACCGCGTTGCGCTCCTCACCCTCTCCGGTGACGAGTTCGGCATAGTTGCAGCCGGGCAGGAAGGCGCGCACGAAGCTGCCGCCGGCGAAGCCATGTCGGCCGAGAACGGCGAAGGGGTCGGGATGGCGCCCTTCCTCCAGCAACACCAGATCATGCTGGGCCAAGGCGGGCAGAGAAGATGCAGACTGGCGCATAAGCGGGCTATTCCGAGAACGAGAGGCGTTTCGCCCGGGCTGCGGAATCGGCCATGATGCAACGCAACAGAAGGGCTCCGCGTTCCGCTTCGCCGCCATCGCGAACATGCGAGATCATCTGTCGGAACCAACTATACGGCATGCAGTTCATCCAGCGTGCTTCAGCCGCCTTTCGAGGAGATAGATGATGAGCCGGGAACAGATCGTCCGCGATGCCGCCTACGCGATCTGGGAAGCCGAAGGTAAGCCCGAGGGCCGCGATGCCGAGCACTGGCGCCTCGCCGAGGAGCGGGTCACGGCCAGCACCGGTAAAACCGGCAAGGCAGGGAAGCCTGCCAAGGGCAGGGTTTCGGCGACCGTGGACGACAAGCCGAAGGCGACGGTTCCGGTCAAGAAGGCGGCGACCGGGAATGCGGGCGCGCGGAAATCCGCCCCGAAGGCCAAGGGCTGAGTGCTGTCCTGCCGAAGATGCTGCGTGCGTCGTGTTCGGCCTGATCACCATGATCAGGCGGCGAGCGCGCGGGCATAGACATCTGCATAGCGGAAGCTGGGCCGGCGCCAGTCGAAGCGCTTCGCCATGGCATGGTCCCGCATCTGCCGGAACGCGCGCTTGGAGCGGAAGGCTTCGAGCGCGCGGGCGACGGCCCCAGTCAAGCCGGCGCCCGTCAGATTGGAGAACAGGAAGCCCGACAATCCGTCTTCGATCGTATCGACCAGGCCGCCCGTCCGATAGGCGATCGGCAGCGCGCCGGAGCGCTGCGCATACATCTGACTGAGACCGCATGGCTCGAAGCGCGAGGGCATCAGCAGGAAATCGCTGGCGGCGAACAGACGGCGGGCTTCGCCGTCGTCGAAGCCGATCCGCGCAGCGACGGCGCGGGGATATCGGCGCGCCAGCTTCTCGACGGCTTCCTCGATGCGCGGCTCGCCGCGTCCCGTCACAACGAGCTGGCCGCCCTGCGCCACGATCGTCTCGGCAGCCTCCAACGATAGATCTATGCCCTTCTGATGGACCAGACGGGAGACGATCGAGAAGAGCGGGCCCCGCGACTCCGGCAGGTCGAATGTCCGGCGAATGTCTGCGGCGTTCCGCCGCTTCCACTGCCGGATGATCTGGTCTCCGGAGCGGCCGCCTTCGATCAGCGCATTCCAGCTGTCGTCGATGCCGTTGACGATGCCGGTCAACCTGCCTTCCCCCATTCGCGTCTTGAGGAGACCATCGAGGCCGCAGCCGTGCTCGGCCGTGGTGATCTCGTTGGCATAGGTCTCGCTAACGGTGGTGACATGCGAGCCATAGAAGATGCCGCTCTTCAGGAACGAGATTTTGCCGTGAAATTCTGAGCCGTTGATGTCGAAAGCTTGATCGGGAATGCCCAGTAGCCGCATGCGCTGCGGATGATACAGGCCCTGATAAGCGAGATTGTGGATCGTCAGGATCGAGGGCGTCTCCAGCCCCTTCCAGCGCATGTAGCCGGGCGCGAGAGCAGACGGCCAGTCGTTGACATGGACGACGTCCGGCTTCCAGTTCGGGTCGGCCTCGCCGGCGGCGATCTCTGCGGCGGCGAGCGAGAGCCGCCCGAAGCGGACATCGTTGTCACCGAAATCGCCTCCACCGAAGGGCCCATAGGGCGAGCCGTCGCGATCATAGAGCTCGTCGCAAAGCACGGTGTAGACGATCAGGCCGTCGCTCGTGGTGAAACGGCCGAGCGACCATGGCGGCAGGCCGGCGACGCGTGGCATCTGCCGGACGACGTCCATGGCGGGTTTGGCCTTGCGGACCTGGCGAAAGCCGGGCAGCAGGACGCGCACCTCGCAGAACTTGCGAAGTTGGCGGGGCAGCGCCGTCGAGACCTCGCCAAGGCCGCCGGCCTTGATGAAGTCGCCCATCTCGGACGTCACGAACAGCAGTTTTGTGGTCGCGGCGATCGGTGATGGCTGGTCGGCGATGTCGTCCTTGACGGCGGGGGCATAATGCAAAGCGTGGCCTGACGTAGCGGGGGCGCCTGCGATTTCAGCCAGCTTCAAAACATTTGTCATCGTCACGCCCTTGGCATCCCGCGAAGCACAACAGGTCCGCCGATCCCCGAGTTCCTGCCTCGCAGCGAAATATTTCAGGCAAGATCGGGGCCAGCGGTCCGGAACTGCTGTTGCTGCAGCACGTTGCTGCCATCGCGACGGAAGCGAGGCAGCCTCGCAGCGACGATAGTCCTTTCTGCACGCTGGACACGAAGGTGCTGTGACATGGCGGGAGCAAGACATGGCGGGTTTTGAGATCAAGGCCGGCCGGGCTTCCGAACTCGGCGCTGTGTTCGATGGCGAGGGAACCAACTTCGCCCTGTTCTCGGCTCATGCCGAGCGCGTCGAGTTGTGCCTGTTCGACGAGAGTGGAGAGAACGAGACTGCGCGCATCACTTTGCCGGAATACACGGACGAGATCTTCCACGGCTACCTGCCGGGCGTGGGGCCAGGGCAGCGCTACGGCTATCGCGTCCATGGCCGGTTCGCCCCGGAGGAGGGGCATCGCTTCAACCCGAACAAGCTTCTGCTGGATCCGTATGCGCGGGAGTTTTCAGGAGCGGTCGACTGGAACGATGCGCATTACGGCTACGAGATTGGTGCCGGGGAAGACCGCGATCTCAGCTTCAGCGAACTCGACAGCGCGTCCTACATGCCGAAATGCGTTGTTGTGGACTGGCAAGCCGATCCGCAGCGTCCCGGCGCGCCCGGTCTCGGCTGGGACCGGACCATCTTCTACGAGACGCATGTGCGCGGCTTCACGCAACTGCACCCAGCTGTGCCCGAAGCCCGCCGCGGCACCTTCGACGGCCTCGCCGAGCCGGCCGTGATCGACTACATCAAGAGCCTTGGAGTCAGCACCGTCGAGCTCCTGCCCGTGCATGCCTATCTCGACGACCATCACCTCGTCGCCAAGGGCCTGTCCAACTACTGGGGCTACAACACGATCGGCTTTTTCGCGCCGATGCAGCGCTATCTCGGGCGGGCCGGCCTTTCCTCGTTCCGCGACATGGTCCGCCGCTTCCACGATGCGGGGCTCGAGGTCGTCCTGGACGTCGTCTACAACCACACGGCCGAGGGGAACGAGCTCGGCCCGACGCTGTCGTTCAAGGGGATCGACAACTTCTCCTATTACCGGACGATGCCGGGCGAGCCGCGCTACTATGTCAACGACACCGGTACCGGGAATACGGTCAACACGTCCCATCCGCGCGTGCTCCAGATGGTGATGGACTCGCTGCGCTACTGGGTCGAGGTGATGGAGGTCGATGGCTTCCGCTTTGACCTCGGCACCATTCTTGGCCGTGAGCCGCACGGCTTCGATCCACGCGGCGGCTTCTTCGACGCGATTGGGCAAGACCCCGTCCTGCGCAAGGTCAAGCTTGTTGGCGAGCCCTGGGATATCGGGCCAGGCGGCTATCAGGTCGGCGGCTTCCCGCCAGGCTGGGCTGAGTGGAACGACAAGTACCGCGACACGATCCGTGCCTATTGGAAGGGCGAAGTGGGCATCATCCGCGACCTCGCTGCCCGCATCACCGGATCGGGCGATGTCTATGACCAGCGCGGCCGCCGGCCCTGGGCCAGCGTGAACTTCATCACCGCTCATGACGGCTTCACCCTGGCGGACCTCGTCTCCTACAACGACAAGCACAACGAGGCGAACGGCGAGGATAACAAGGACGGCCACGGCCATAACCTGTCCTTCAACCACGGCGCCGAGGGATCGACTGAGGACGAAGGCATCCTTGCGGTGCGTCAGCGGCAGAAGCGCAATCTGCTGGCGACGCTGCTCTTGTCCCATGGCACGCCGATGCTGCTTGCCGGCGACGAGCACGGTCATTCCAACCGCGGCAACAACAATGTCTACGCCCAGGACAACGAGACTGCCTGGATGCGCTGGGACGAGATCACGCGGCGCGACGAGGCGCTCGCCGGCTTCGTCCAGCGCGTCATCGCCTTGCGCAACGAGCACCCGATCTTTAGGCGGGCGTCCTTCCGCGACGGCTGCCTGCTGCGCTGGGTCAACCCGGCTGGAGGCGATCAACAGGAAGAGCACTGGGACGATCCCGGCGTGCTCGCGATTGGCCTGCTGATGCATATGCCGGATGTCGAGGCCGGCGGCGACGAGGCCCTGATCCTGTTCAACGCCTTTGACGGCGAGGTCGTGTTCAAGATACCGCCGCGGGTGAAGTCCGGTTCGTGGTCGGTCGTGCTGGATACGGAGACCGGCCCGAATTCGGACGAGGGCCGCAAGGGACTGAAGGCGGACCAGGAAATCTCACTTTCGCCGCGGTCCTTGATCATGCTGATGTGATCAGACTTTCCGCCACAGTGTGACGCTGCGGGCGGGCAGCATGCCCTCCATTCGGCCGTCGGAGGTGAATATCTGCTCCCATCGGCCGGCGGGAAGCGTCATCGCGGCCGCATGCATACTACGGTTGAGCGCGATCAGCAGGCTCTCTGTGGCGCCGTGCAGCAGCAAGCAGAAGGCATCGAGACCGGCCCAGTCCTGATCGGCGATCGCTGTCGCGTCGGCTTTCAGCCAGCGCGCATCCGGCGGCTCTCCCGTGCCGGTCAGAAAGGTATCGGCGGCTAGAAGCGGGTGCCGACGACGCAGTGCGGCGAGCGCCGCGACCAGGGCGGTCAGTTCATCGTCGGCCCGCTCCCAGTCCAGCCAGGAGGTCGGATTGTCCTGTGCGTAGGCATTGTTGTTGCCGTGCTGGGTCCGCCCGAACTCGTCGCCCGCCGTCAACATCGGAATACCGCGCGACAGGAAGAGTGTCGCGAGCAGCGCGCGGACGTCGCGACCGCGCGCGGCTTCGATCGATGCGTCGCGCGTTGGGCCTTCGATGCCGCCGTTCCAGCTATGGCTGTCATTGTCGCCATCGCGGTTCTCCTCGCCATTGGCCTCGTTGTGCTTGCGCTCGTAAGAGACGAGGTCGCGCAGCGTGAAGCCGTCATGGGCGGCGATGAAATTGATGCTGGCTTGCGGGCCGCGATGTTTGTTGGCGAAGAGGTCCGACGAGCCGGCCAACCGCGTCGCCAGCGCGCCGGCCATCCCGGCATCGCCGCGCCAGTAACGGCGAATGTCGTCGCGATAGCGCCCGTTCCATTCGGCGAAAGGAGCGGGGAAATCGCCGAGGCGATAGCCGCCAGGGCCGATATCCCAGGGCTCGGCGATCAGGATGGCGTGCGCGAGTTCCGGATCCTGCAGGATGGCGCCGAAAAGCGGTGCATCGGGCGTAAATCCGGTCTCTGTGCGTCCCATCACCGTGCCGAGATCGAAGCGGAAGCCGGCGATGCCGAGGCGCAGCCAGTGCCGCATTGCGTCCATCGCCAGACGCAGCACCGGAGCGCGATTGAGCGCCAGCGTATGGCCGCAGCCGGTATCGTTGACGAGGCGGGCGGGATCGTCGGCGGCATGGCGGTAATAGACGGCATTGTCGAGGCCGCGCAGGCTGACCGTGCCGCCGAATTCATCGCTTTCGGCTGTGTGGTTCAGCACGATGTCGAGGATCACGCCGATGCCTGCCTCGGCATAGGCGGCGCAGAGTGCTGCAAGATCGACCGGCCCGCCAGGCGCGAGCCGCGGGTCGAGCGCGAAGAAGTTAACGGGATTGTAGCCCCAAGCATTGGCGAGCCCGAGCGGCGGCAAGTGGCGCTCGTCCATCCAGGCTGCGACCGGCATCAGCTCGACATGGCTGACGCCGAGCCTCTGCAGATGCGCGATGACGGATGGTTCACGCAGGGCGACAAGTGTTCCCCGCAAGGGCGGCGGGACGGCCGGGTGGCGCATGCTGAAGGATCGGACGCCGAGCTCGTAGAGGAAGGTCGGCGGCGTCGCTTCGGAAGCCCGGACCTCGCCGGGGACGGGGAGGGGCTGCACGATGCAGCGCGGCACGAGCGCCGCTGTTTCCGCGCCATGGCGGGCGAGCGCCGGATCCCAGCGGAAGGGGCGATCGATCAGCGTCGCATAGGGGTCGACGAGCAGCTTCGTCGGGTCGAACCGATGGCCCCGCTCGGGCTGCCATGGCCCCTCGACGCGCAGGCCGTAGCGCATCCCCGCGCCGGCACCCTCCAGCAAGCCATAATGGATGTCGCCATCACGGCAAGGCAGCGGCAGCGATGCCAGTTCCGTCTCGCCGGCCTCGTCGAAAAGGCAGACGAAGACGCGGGTGCCGTGGCGCGAGAAGACTGCGAAGCAGACTCCGTCGTCCACAAGGGACGCACCGATGCTTAGCGGGCGCGCGCAGGGAATGATCCGCTGCATCGGAGCCAACGCCTCAGCCTTCTCCCGGTGCCGCGGCGGGCAGATTCCAGATACGCTGCGCATATTCGCGGATGGCGCGGTCGGCGCTGAACCAGGCGCAATGGGCCGTATTGTTCACGGACATGTGCCACCACCGCGCCTGATCCGCCCACAGGCTGTCGATTCGCCGCTGGGTGAGGCGGTAGCTCTCGAAATCGTTGAGCACCATGAACCAGTCGTTGGCGAGGAGGCCTTCCACGAGCCCGGCATAGCGGTCGCGATCGCGGGGGGAGTAGGCGCCGCCGGCGACCGCATCGAGCACGCCTTCGAGATGAGCCGAGGCATGGATGATGTCGGCGCTCGGGCGGGGATCGCGTCGCGCCGCCTCGACCTCTTCCGCCGTCATGCCGAAGATTGCGATATTGTCGGCCCCGACACGCTCGCCGATCTCGATGTTGGCGCCGTCGAGCGTGCCGATGGTGATGGCTCCGTTCAGCGCGAATTTCATATTGCCGGTGCCGGACGCCTCCATGCCGGCCGTCGATATCTGTTCGGACAGATCGGCGGACGGGATGATCGTCTCGGCGAGGCTGACATTATAGTTCGGCAGGAACACCACTTTGAGCCGGTCTCGCGTCGTGATGTCGTTGTTCACCACGGCGGCGACATCATTGATGAGGTTGATGATCGATTTTGCGGTCACGTAGTTCGACGCGGCCTTACCGGCGAATATCTTCACGCGCGGAGCCCAGTCGCGATAGGGCTCGGATCGAATGGCGTCGTAGAGCGCGATCGTCTCGAGGATGTTGAGCAATTGGCGCTTGTATTCGTGGATGCGCTTGATCTGCACGTCGAAGAGAGCGGCTGGATCAACGATGACGCCGCAGTCCTGACGGATGATTGTCGCGAGCCTGAGCTTGTTCTCGCGCCGGATTGCTGCCAGCCGGTCGTGGACTATCGTGTCGTCGGCGTGTGTGCCGAACTGGCGGATCAACCCGACATCATCCGTGACCCTCTCCCCGCAAGTTTCCTTGAGGAGGTTCGTCAGACCCGGATTCGCGTTGAGAAGCCAGCGGCGCGGCGTGATGCCGTTGGTGACATTCGTGATCCGGTCCGGGAAGACATGATGCAGTGGTGCGAACACCGTTTCCTTCATCAGGTTGGAATGTAGCGCGGAGACGCCATTGACCTTGTGCGAGCCGACAAAGGCGAGATGCGCCATCCGGACCCGTCGCCCGTGATATTCGTCGATCAGTGAAAGCGCGGAGAGGTCGGCATCGGGCGCGTCGCGGCGGACGCCGTCAAGGAAGCGGGCATTGATGCCGAAGATGATCTGCATATGGCGCGGCAGGAGCCGCTCCATCAGGGCGACCGGCCAGGTCTCCAGCGCTTCCGGCAGCAGCGTGTGGTTGGTGTAGGAGATCGTCGCCGTCGTGATCTCCCAGGCTCGCTCCCATTCGACCTCATGCTCATCGATCAGCAACCGCATGAGCTCTGCGACCGCAAGCGAGGGATGGGTGTCGTTGAGTTGGATTGCGGCCTTTTCTGCGAGGTTGTTTAGCGTTCCGAACTGACGATGGTGGCGTCGGACCAGATCCTGAAGCGAGGCGGAGGTGAAGAAGAACTCCTGTCGCAGGCGCAATTCCTGCCCGACCGGGGTCGAGTCGTTGGGATAGAGCACCTTCGAGATCGCTTCGGCGCGGTTGCGCTCGGCGACAGCCCCGACCAGATCGCCTTGATTGAAGGCATCCAGCGACAGGGGATGCATCGCCCTTGCGCGCCAAAGCCGCAAGGTGTTGGCGTCGCGCCCCTGCCAGCCGACGACAGGCGTATCATAGGCGACGGCGAAGATGGTCTCCTCCGGCGCCCAGAACACCTGCCCGGGCTTCCCGCCCGCAGCCACGGTACCGCCAAAGCCGATCTTGTAGGCGCTCTCGCGTCGTTCGAACTCCCATGGATTGCGGAAGGACAGCCAGTCCTCGGGAACCTCGATCTGCCGTCCGCCATCGATGCGCTGCTTGAACAGACCGTGATCGTAGCGGATGCCGTAGCCGAGCGCCGGCACGCCGGTCGAGGCCATGGCTTCCATGTAGCAGGCGGCGAGGCGGCCCAGGCCGCCATTGCCGAGGGCGGCGTCAGGTTCGAGATTCTCGATCCCGGCCAGGTCGACACCGAGTTCGCGCAGTGCCTGCGCCATGGAAACGGTCAGGCCGAGATTGTTCAGCGCGTCGGCGAGTGAGCGCCCGATCAAAAACTCCAGGGAGAGGTAATAGACGCGCTTCCTGCCAGTGGTGTAGCTTTCCCTGGTCGATTTCTGCCAGACGTCGATGACGTGATCGCGAGCCGCGAGGATCGCTGCTGTCAGCCAGTCATGGGGCTGCGCGACCGCTGGGCTTTTACCGAGCGAGTAGGTGAGCTTGCGCACCACCTCCGCCTTGATGCGCTCGACCTGCTCGTCGGGCTCGTAATGAACAGAGGTCTCGCGAGAAAGAGCTGACAAAGGAAAGTCCCAGGCTGGAATCCGCATGGGCACGATCTCGTAATGCGGTGGCCACATCAAGGCTTGGCCTGACACGCCCGGGATGCACGGGGACCAAGGAACAAGCGGAATAGTCCGGCGTTCCCACCTGTCGGGATCCGGAAACCTCTGAAATTGCTCAAACGCTGCCCGTCTTCGGATGGGAACGAATTGGGCCGTTCCGGACGTGACCGGTGCGACCCATGAGTGACATCGGAGAGACGATGGAGGCGGCCCAGCGGTTCGCCCGGCGCGAGGGCACCGGAGTTCAACTCACGCCTGAGGCCGAGCGCGCGGCCTGGAATGGCGGGAAGCCGCCAGCGGGCTGAATATTGCGAAGTCGACGCTTGCCGCGAGGATGACGGAACCATGCCGCCTCGAAGCCGGTTGCGCCGGGGTGCACAGAGGAGGTCCCGTCATGACGATCGAGCCGATTATCGCAGGGGGCAAGCGGAGCGCCCGGCGCGGGCGCCCGGTCGCAATCGAAGATCGTGAGCAATACGCGGCGGCGGCGGCGCGGGCGCGCCAGTTGTCCGATTACCCGGAAGGGACCGCCGAAGCCATGGAGCTTGCCGCTTTGGTCAAAGCCATCCTGTCGTGGGAGCGATCCAATGCCGACGCGTTGCACTAGCCGAGGCTGAGATGGGCGATCTCAGCGCGGACGAAGCGGCTCTCGTCAAACGCCTCGTCGAGATCATTGCGACCGAAGGTCTCGTTCATCCCGAGCGGCTCGATCCTGGCGCATCGCTGGAAGCCGATCTCGGGCTGTCGCTGGACGACCTCACCTTGATCGGGAATGCGGTCGAACGGGAGTTCGATTGCGACATGGTTCCGGATGACGAGATGAAAGCCTGCCGCAGCGTCCGGCAACTCGTCGATCTGATCGTGGGGCGCATCGCGGCTAAGTCGGCATCGGAATTGCCGCAGGAAAGCGGCCTCGGAAAACCTCCGGCGTAGCGCTGTGGCCGGAGTGTTGGCGCGGCTAGCGTATGTTAGTGCGCTCCGCCTGAGAATGCGCGTCAATGGTCAGGCAGTTGTCTCCATGCCGATCCTTGGAAATGACCGCTGGCGGTGCGCATTGACGCTGCCCAGTCGGAGACCTGTCATGCATAGCGGAAAAGGCTCTTTGATCCTGCGCGATGGTCGCAGGCTTCCCATCAGTTTTCAGTTCAGCAACGATTTCGGCGACACACGTGGGGGCTATTTGCTCTGCAACACCGGCGACCTCGACCCGGCAGCCTTGCTTGGTTTGCTGAATCTCGAATGCGAGGACGGTAGCGACCTCGTGGTTGCGGTCATGCATTCCAGCGACCGATATCTGGCTGTGACCGGACGCGTTTTGCCGACCGCTGCGTGAGGAGAGTACTCGAACGAAGTGGAACTCGGCTTCGTCGCGGCGGGTTGACGGCGTAATCGATGCGTTGCGTGAGGTGCCGCCATGGTCGCAATCTGGAGGGAGCCTGGTCCGACGCGACGTCCGAGTCCCGTCAAGCGCGTGCTCTACACCGAGCGGTGCCGGGACGAAGACGGCATGCTGTACCATGTCGTCGTCTGGCGCGATTGGCCGGGCTCCCCATTGACTTCATATACCCTCGAGGACGGAACTCCGGTTCACTATGAAGATCAGTGCCGTTTCGCCTTGCCAGACGGGAGGATACTGTCGCGGTGCGGGGATTAGGCAAGGGACACGCGCCACATACAAAACCCCGCCGGGTTGCCGGCGGGGTTTTGTGGGCTTCCAGCCCTTTGCTCGCCGATGCGACGAGCGCTACCGTGAATTCCGCCTGCTCAACGTTCCATCGATGAGATCGGTTCCAGTCGCGGAACATATGACCTCAAGCGAGCGGCTCCGAAGCCGGTAACATACGTTAATGCGTTGGAGGAGCTGGAGCATAGCCTAGCTTGCGTATCAAGGCGCAGGAATGATGATGAAAACGGTACTCGAGCGTGCTTTCGAGCTGGCGAGAACAGGTGGCTTCCAGAAAATCCGGGAACTTCGGCGAAGACTTCAGGAAGAGGGATACAACTCTAGCCAGATCGAAGGTCCCGTTCTGATGCAGCAATTGCGGGAGATGAGCAAAGCTGCGAGAGCCGCGCGGAATGCCTTGACGCTTGAACATTGCGAAAAGCGCTAGACGTATCCCGGTCAGGCAAACCTGCGATATGAAGCATTTTATTGCGACCTTCGACATCGAGACGACGCCCGGGGAGCCTCGCGCGCGCTTCGTTGAAGCTGCCTTTGCGCGCGGCTGGTCGAATATGCTCCTGATCGCCGGTCAACCGGCGCAGCTCCCTGCTTCGACCTTGATCGGCGATTTCCGCGATCTGGAAGATGCTCACCGCGCTTTCGATGCGGCGATAGACGACGCGTCCCGGATGATCGCGCCGGCAAAGATCAGTATCGAACGGCGCTATATCGTCGAGCGAATCCCCGCCGGGCGTCTCAAGGCGCCACGGAGAGAGTGGGTTAAGGTGAACATCGCGCGGCTGAAACGCCTGGTCAGGCCGAAGCGATAGAATTATCCGCTCATGGGAGCGAAGGGTCGGCTCAGGAAGCGTGAGCCGGCAAGCCCGAAGCGCCAGGGATAATCGGCCGCCTTCGAGATCCCGATCCGCGGACCACAGATGATGCCGGGCTCGCAAGGACGCTCGATGAGGGCGAACGGAGGCAGGTCGAGGCTCTTCCCGTCATGAATGCCGGACAAGCCGAGCGCCTGCGTCAGCCGGCCCGGGCCGTTGCAAAGCTGGATCATCGCGCCGCGGCGGGTCCGCATGATCTCGATGCCGTGTCGCGGCTCCAGCGACCGGATCAGCACTGCGCCATTCCCGGTCGCCACGATGTTGAAGCACCAGTGAAGGCCATAGGACCGGTAGACGTAAGCATGCCAGGCAGGGCCAAACATTGCCGCGTTGGTCCTCGTCGGCCCGCGGAAGCTATGCGAGGCGGGGTCGTCGGCGAGATAGGCCTCGGTTTCGACGATCGTCCCACCCACGCCTTCGACGAGAAGCTCCATACCGATGAGGCGAGGGGCGAGTTCGAGCGCATTCAGCGTCGACAGCCCCGTGGAAATTCCAAGCATCCTGTCTCTCTGCGCCGAGGGCGAAGCCTGCAACGGCGATCGTCGTTTTGGTGCGTCAGACTGTTGCCTGCAGCAAGCGCGAAATCGCTCCCACGACTTGCCGAAGTTGCAGCGGTTTCACCAGCCTCTCGACGCCTGCGAAGTCGGGAGGAATGATATCGGCGTCGTAGCCGGTGACAAAAACGAAGGAATGCCGTTTTCCTGCAGATGCTCGGCGAGCTTGAACGACGCACCATGACCGAGATTGATATCAAGGACCACGGCATCCGGCGTTTGCATGGCCAATTCCGCCTGAGCCGCCATTTCGTTTCCGCAAGGACCGATAACCGTCGCGCCGGCCCCCTGAAGTGCGCGCGCAGTATCGGTGGCGATGTAGTACTCGTCCTCCACGATCAGAATACGGTAACCGTGGAGATCTGGTGCCCCCGTCATGTCGAGTGCTCCTCCAAATACGGTCAATCTCTGCGGCGCTCCCGTCTCGAAGACGCTCGCGCCGTCAGCCAGCGGAAACTCCAGATGGCACTGCACTTTGCCTACTTCGATGACAACGCTCCCCTGCCCGCCTAGTTCGTAGGGTACGCGAGCTTCGATCAGCTCGCGGCCAAATCCTCGTCGTCGCGGCACTGTTGCCGCGGCGACTGGCGCTGCGGTTGATCCGCTTTCCGTCCATACGAAGCGGAGCCAGGGGATGCCGCGTTTGACGAAGGTGGCCCATTCCACCTTGACCCTCCCGTCGGCTACGGACAGGGCGCCGTACTTCATGGCGTTGGTGCCCAGCTCATGAACCGCCAGCGTCAGGATCTCCGCCGCTTTGGGAGAGAGGGAAATGTCCGGCCCTTCGATCCGATACTGCCCCTCGTGCTGTGCCTGCACGCTGACCTCGTCATGAACGACATCTCTGATATTCACGCTGAGATTGGCGCCGCGTGTGAGGAGGGCCTGGACCCGCGCCAGGGCCAGGAGCCGGCCAGAGAGGATGTCGGTGTAATCCTGCACGCTTGAGGCTCGTTCGCCGGTTCGCACAGTGACCGAACGCACGATGGCCAGGACATTGCGCACGCGGTGCTGGAGCTCGGGGAGCAGAGTGGCCTGGTGTCCGGCCGCAAGTTTCGCTTCGGTAATGTCCTGCGCAATCGAGCCGATGCGCTGGATGTCACCGTCGCCACCGTAAAGCGGAAATCCGGTGCTTCGGATCCAGCGAAACGCGAGGTCGCCCGCCCGCTGAATACGGTATTCCTGGACGACGACCTCGCCAGCGCTGACGCGCTCGACATTCCTCGAAGCTTCATCACGTTCTTCAGGGATAATCAGGGCGTTGAGCAGCCTGGCGTCGGCGAGCACAGCCTGCGGGGTGACGCCATAGATCGTCTGCACTGCCGGGCTGACATATTCAAAGTCCCAGCTATGGGCATTTCTGACCCAGATGGCATCCGAAGAGGAGGCGCCTAGCTGCTGGAAGCGCTCCTCGCTTTCGCGAAGCGACGCTTCGGCAGCCCTGCGATGCCTCGCTTCGAGGTCGCGGCCGATGATGATGCCGGCCGTGTTGGTGACGAGGTTTGCAACCTCGATATCCGAGGAGCCCGCTTTTGCCGGCTGCGGCCAGTAAAGAGCGAACGTGCCGACAAATTCCCCTTTGCGGGAATGGATCGGAAAGCTCCAGCAGCCGCGATACTGGAAGCGACGGGCCATCTCGCGCCATGGCTTCCAGCGCATTTCCTCCTCGACATCGGACGTCAGAACCGCTTCGCCTGTGGCGGTTGCAAGGCCGCAGGCGAGCGAATCCTGCCCGATCAGGAAGCCATCCACGGCCGCGGCATAGTCCTCCGACATGCCGACGACGTGCCGGAGCGACGTTCTCTCGTCATTAGCGAGATAAATCGCGAAGCGGGTGCCGCAACCGTACTGAGCTGTTACCGCACCTCCCAAAATGCCTAATGATGCCGTGAGAGGCTCTCCGTTCAAGGCGCATTCGAGAGCCTCTCGCTGGCTCGCCAGCAGCGCCTCGTTGCGCTTGCGATCCGTAACGTCCACGAAGACGTTGATTGCGCCCGTTATGTTGCCGGCATCGTCAAAGATCGGGTCAATATTCACGTTGGCGATCAGGCGCGTGCCGTCCGGCTGCTCGATCACCACCTCCAGATCGCGCCCCGCTAGGCCATCCCGCAGCGCATCCGCCATGGGGCAGTCCTCATGCCTCAGCAGGTGGCCGTCCGGCGTCCACATGCGAAACGAACCGCAATATCGTTCCTGATCGTCCCCAAGCGGCGGCTCGCGTCCCCAGATCTCGACGGCTTTCCGGTTGAAAAAGGTGAGGCGGCCGGCAGCATCGCAAATATAGACCGCCGCAGGCATGAGCGCGACCAAGCTTGCCGTGAAGCTGTCGGGGAAACCTTGGCGATGTGCGATCGGCTTATCCATGCGGACGATGTCTCCGCTGCGGATGAGCCATCCTACCTGAACCCGGCGGGTTTCGCATCAGCAGTCGCTCATCGGTCCCTGCACGCCAGCATGGCCAGCAGGGAGTGGAACCGTCGTCGATCGCGATCGTATCGCTAGCCCGCATCGCCACGCAGCTTCAGGAGCTCGTTGAGATGATCCTGCTTGGCGTTGATCTGCTCCTGCAGGTTTTCTTCCTGCGCCGCTCCGGAGGCGGCCGCCGCGAGTTGGGTCAAATCCGAAACCTGCCGGCGCAGGAGAGCGATCTGGTCGTTGAGTGCCTCGCTATTGCCATTGGCCATGCTGGTGGTCTCCACTCAAATGAATCGTCATCGCCCCCCTCAGCGCTCCAGAGACAGGACGCCCGAGCGGCCTCGCTGTTCCACCACCTGCAGATTGTTCAAGGGCACCGGTTGCTTGCCCCATCGAAGCCGTCGGGCTGAATTCAGGCTGGCGCGAGAGCCTGCGAGAGCCTATACCGACTGATCGTTCTTTATTTGTTCCGGAACTTCATGACACGCCGATCAGGCAGCGCTGATCTTCCCCTGCATTACGGCCGCGTTCCGCCCTGGCTGGGCGAGCGCATGGCCAGGCTGGGCAGCGTGATCTGCGAGGCGATCATCCAGCACTACGGTCGCGACGAGTTACTCCGGCGGCTCGCGCATCCCTTCTGGTTCCAGTCCTTCGGCGCGATCATGGGAATGGACTGGCACTCCTCGGGCATCACGACCAGCGTGATCGGGGCTTTGAAGCGCGGCCTGACGCCGCTCGCCGGCGAGCTCGGGCTTCATGTCTGCGGCGGACGCGGCAACCAGTCCCGCCGCACCCCGGCGGAGCTGGAGCAGATCGGTGGGAAGGTCGGGTTCGACGGAGCGGCGCTGGCTCAGGCGAGCCGGCTCGTTGCGAAGGTCGACAGCGCCGCGGTGCAGGACGACTTCGACCTCTACCTGCACGGCTTCTTCGTGACGGATGACGGGCACTGGACGGTCGTGCAGCAGGGCATGAATGGCGATGGCGGGATGGCGCGGCGCTATCACTGGCATTCCGAAGGGCTCGGCAGCTTCGTCGAGGCGCCTCATGCGGCGATCGAGGGCCGTAGCACCGGTAATATCGTCAACCTGACGGATGCACGCGCGGACCGTGCCCGTATGGCGCAGGTCGCGATGCTTCGCGACGAAGGGCCTGATGCGATCGTCAGAGAGCTAGCTGCGCTCCAACCGAAGCGCGCTTGCGCCGATCAAGTGGCTCCGCAACTAACCCTGCCGCATCTCGTGATGCCTTCGCATCATGATGTGAGGCCCAAAGACGTCATGGCGCGCCGCCTTCATGGTGCGCTCGCCGCCGCGGCCGACCGGGGCCCGAGCGATTTTTCCGAGCTTCTGCTCGTGCCCGGCATTGGTGCTCGTACCGTACGCTCTCTCGCGATGGTCGCGGAAGTGCTGCATGGTGCGCCATGCCGTTTCAGTGATCCCGCGCGCTTTTCGCTCGCGCATGGCGGCAAGGATCGCCAGCCCTTCGCCGTACCGACCAAGGTCTATGATCAGACGATCGGTGTCCTTCGTTCGGCCGTCGACCGGGCGAAGCTCGGTCAGGAGGATCGCCTTGCCGCGATCGCGCGGCTGGACGGCGAGAGTCGCCGGCTGGAACAGAGTGCGACAGGTCCGACGCTCGTCGAGTATGTCGCCGAGGAGCGCCGACGCTCGCCGGAGTACGGCGGCCGAAGCGTCTTCGGATGGGAGAGGCCGGATGGAGGCTGCGAAAAAGACAACGAGGCGAAATTCCGACGTCGGTAGGATACCCCTCGTCTACTGCAGCGCTATGGCCGCGAGTCGAATCCAGGCGGGGGCATGGTCGCTGGCCTTGTCCCAGCCACGCACGTGGCGATCGACACCCGCCGCTTCCAGACGCGCGGCCAGATCCGGGCTCAGAAGCAGATGGTCGAGGCGCAGGCCGGCATCGCGTCCCCATGCGTTTCTGAAATAATCCCAGAATGTGTAGATGCGGTCTTCGGGGTGAAGCTTGCGCAACGCGTCCGTCCAGCCTTGCGCGAGAAGCGCCTCGAAGGCGCGCCGGACCTCGGGACGAAATAGAGCATCGCCCAGCCAGCGCTCGGGCTTGTAGACGTCTCGCTCGGTCGGAATGACATTGAAGTCACCAATGAGCGCGACCGGAACGCGATGCGCCAGTAGCTCTGCGGCGTGGTCTGCGAGGCGTGCGAGCCAGTCCAGCTTGTACGCGAGTTTCGGGCCTGGCGCCGGATTTCCGTTCGGAAGGTAGAGACAACCGATCAGCACGCCTTGCACGGCGGCTTCGATATAACGGCTCTGTTGGTCGCCCGCATGGCCGGGCAGGCTGCGGCGGGTCTCGATGGGATCGCTGCCGCGTGCCAGGATGGCGACGCCGTTCCAACTCTTCTGGCCCGCCCAGATGCAGCCGTAGCCGGCGTCTCGGATCGCTGATTCCGGAAACCTGTCCTGCGTAGCCTTCAGCTCCTGCAGGCAGACGATGTCCGGCTGGGTCTCGCTCAACCACCGGAGGAGGACGGGAAGGCGACCATTGATGCCATTGATGTTGAAGGTCGCTATTCTCATGGGCTCCGATCTCTAGCTCCCTTGCCCGGGGTAGAACGCCCTTGCTTGCGCGTCTCCAGAGCGCGTTCGAGAGAGCGGGCGGCCCTTCTGGCATCGCGCAGTTCGGAAAGAGTCGGCTGCCACCAACCTTGTGCGAAATCATCGGCGGCGGGCTGGTGACGAGCTGGCCAAGCCTTGATCAGCTCATCATGCGTGGGGCGGCGCCATAGTGCCCAGATCAGGTCGTCGCGCCGGAGCTCGCTCCAAGGATAGTGCTGTCGGGCGATCTCGGCTGGCACGATCTCACCGGTGACGTCCATAACCACGAGCGGTCCCTCATGGGACATCAGGACCCTGTCCAACGGAGGCAAAGCGGTTGCGGGAACGGGATAACGCTGCCGCCGCCGCTCGTTCGTCCTGGCTTTGGCGCCTTCATATTCGGGAGCGGATTTCGCAGCGGCGCTTCGCATCTTCCGCGCCTCTGGCTCGTTGCGCTGAGCTGCCGCTTCGATAACAGCCCATCGCTCACGCAGCGCGTCGACGGATCGGAAGGGGATGTGCCAGGCCTTGTCCTCACCATGCCACCAAGCCCAGGGCACGGCCCGCAATCCCGCGACCACGGTGCGCGAATAGGGCGTCCTAACGATGATTTCGCTATCGGTACTGAGATAGGGGCTGACGATGGGCTCGAAAGAGAAGGAATCCCGCCCGCGCTCATCGGCATTGGTGAACGTTGCCGGGAGTTCACGGTCAAGCCAACGCGTGACGCGTCGAGCGGCCGTCGTGCCCGGCAGTCGCCAGGCCTGATGCCGGTCGCTCCAGCGAGCGCGCGGAAATGCCATGCGGAAGCGCTCGACGAATGCGGCATCAAAGGGAAACGATACGATTGCACCCCGACCATCGTCCCCCTCCATGATCCGAACGTCACTGAGTTCGCCGCCCATCCGTTAATCCAGATCATGAGATCGCTGCCAGCAGCCAGCGCGCCGAACCAGTTCGATCGCTGCAAGGCTCCTCGATCTTATCTCTCGTGGAACTCGCGAATGGCCGGGAGGTTCAGGGCTTTGCCGGGGCGAAGGCAATGCGGGACCGAGGTGCGTCATGTCGAGCTACGATCATATCATTCACAAGGGCAACAAGGCTTCCTTGTTCACGCGCATGGCCCAGTCGGTCGCATCCTGGACCGGCAAGCCGATCACCTTCTTCGGTGCCGTGACTCTGATCGTGGTCTGGGCTGCATCAGGACCGATCTTCGGCTTCAACGACACCTGGCAGCTCGTCATCAACACCTCCACGACGATCATCACCTTCCTGATGGTCTTCATCATCCAGAACAGCCAGAACCGCGACACGGCTGCGATGCAGATCAAGCTCGACGAGCTTATTCTGCGATTGGAAGGTGCCCGCGAAGAATTGCTCGACCTCGAGGAGCTCGACGAGAAGGACCTCGCCCTCATCCGCGAGGATTTCTGTAAGAGGGCCTCATCCGCTCGCGACAGCACCAACGGAAAGTCCACCGACTAAGCACGCCATAGCCGTACCGGAACTCGCGTGGGCATTGCTCGTTGCGCCCAGGCGGAGAGAACCAATGGCGGCGCATGCGGGATCACGAACGGTCATCTATGCGGCGCTGGTTGGAAATCTCCTGATCGCAGCGACGAAGTTCATCGCTGCAGCCTGGACGGGTAGCTCGGCCATGCTGTCGGAAGGAATCCATTCCCTCGTCGACACCGGCAATGGCGCACTTCTGCTTTACGGGCTGCACCGGGCGGCCCGACCGCCCGATCTCACGCATCCGTTCGGGCACGGCCGCGAACTCTATTTCTGGAGCTTCATCGTTGCGCTGCTGGTATTCGCTGTCGGCGCAGGCGTCTCGCTCTATGAAGGCATCGCCCATGTCATCTCGCCACATCCTGCGACGAGCCTAACCGCGAACTATGTGGTGCTCGGCCTCTCGGCTCTGTTCGAGGGCTATTCCTGGCGGGTCGCGTTGAAAGAGTTCAAGGCCGCCAAGGGTACCCTGAGCTATTTCGCGGCCGTGCGGCAAAGCAAGGATCCCAGCGTCTTCACGGTGCTGTTCGAGGATACGGCAGCTCTATTGGGCCTGCTCATCGCCTTCATCGGCATCACCGCAGCAGCCTATTTCGAGCGCCCTGAGCTCGACGGCGTCGCCTCGATCCTGATCGGCATCATCCTCGCCGCCACGGCGATACTCCTCGCGCGGGAGAGCAAGGCCCTGCTCATCGGAGAAGCTGCGCTGCCGCAGGTGCAGGAGGAGATCAGAGCGGCGGTCGATGGTGATCCCGATGTCGAGCGGGTCAACGGCATGATCACGGTTCATCTCGGCCCGGACCAGATCGTCGTGGCGCTGAGCCTTGAATTCAAGGACGATCGCTCCACCGCCGATATCGAGGATTGCGTCGAGCGCATCGAAACAAAGCTCCGAAAACGCCGCTCGGACATCGTCTCGGTCTTCGTGAAGCCGCAGACCTCCGCGACATGGCGCGAGCGGCGAGCCCGGCTCGTGGAGTGAAGGTCGCGAGGTCGCGCTCAATAGCCGGGATAGGCATGCCGCTTGAGCAACCCGGCAAGATGGGCCGCATTGCGGGCGAGCATGCGGTTGGTCTTCGCTGTCGTTTCGGGAACCTGATCGAGGTCGATGAAATTCACGCTGCCCATCGCTTCGCCGACCCAGTAGGTCGGGCCTCCCGCGGCGATCGTGAACCCGACATCGAACAATGCCTGGCCGATTTCGGCGGAGACGTGATGGGCTCCGTCCTCGTTACCGACGACGGCGATGGCTGCGACCTTGCCATAGGCAGGCGTTCGGTTCTGATCATCCGCCTCGTCGAGAAAGGCATCCATGCGTTCCAGTACGCGTTTGGCCACGCTCGACGGCTGCCCCAGCCAGATAGGGGTGCCGATCAGCAGGATGTCGCAAGCGTCGATCTTGCGTCTGAGCGCGGGCCAGTCGTCGCCATCGCCTTCATCCGAAGAGACGCCTGGCTTGATGTCGAGTGCAGCGACACGAACGATCTCGCGCTCGCAGTCGTCCGAAAACTCCCCCAAAGCCAGTTCCAGGATGCGATGGGTCGAGGACGCGCCATCGGGCTTCAGGGTGCAATTGAGAGCCAGGACCGTGAGCGACATCTGCAGATCCAATCTTTGTTTGAGGCTGGTGATTACAACGGCTCGCAGCCATGTTTCAGCGGCCTTTCCGTGATGGCAGGAGCGTTGCAAGGAGGGAGCGAGCGGTGCTCGTCACCACATTGCCGGCCTCGGGGTCCCCGCTAGCCAGTGCGCCGGCGAAGCCTCGTGCCTGAGCGAAGGTGATATGGGGCGGCAGCGGCGGGACGTTCGGGTCGGTCACGATGTCCAGAACGAAGGGTCGATCGGCCGAGAGCGCCTCGTCCCAGGCCGGACCGACCTGCTCGGGATCGTCAACGCGGCGACCGCCCAGTCCCATGAGCTTCGCGATATCGGCGTAGGGGATGTCCGGGAGATCCTGGCTTGTCGGCCATTTCGGATCGCCGGCCTGAATGCGCTCTTCCCAGGTCACATAGGCCAATTCGCGGTTGTTCAGCACCATGACAATCAATCGCGGATCGGACCACCGCTTCCAATATTTGGCGATGGTCACCAGCTCGGACATGCCGTTCATCTGCATGGCGCCATCGCCCGCCAGCGCGATGGCAGGCCGGTCAGGGTGCGCGAACTTCGCGGCGATGGCATAGGGAACGGCGCAGCCCATCGTGGCGAGAGTGCCGGAAACCGACCCCATCATCCCGCGCCGGAAACTGAGATGCCGAGCATACCAGACGGTCGTCGTCCCACTGTCGGCGGTGACGATGCAGTGGTCCGGCAGGCGATCCGATAATTCCGATGCAACACGCTGCGGATTGATCGGCGAGGCTTCGACGAGCGCGCTGTCCCTGGCTTCCTGCCAGGCTTCGCTGACATTCGCCTCGATCGTCGTTCGCCATTCGCCGTCCGCCTTGGGCTTCAGCAGAGGGAGGAGAGTCTCCAGCGTTGCCGCCGCGTCGCCGATGAGATTGACCTCCATCGGATACCGGAGGCCCAGCATGCCTGCGTCGATGTCGATCTGGACACCGCGGGCTTGTCCCGGCTTCGGCAGGAACTCGGTGTATGGAAAGCCCGAACCGACCATCAGCAGCGTGTCGCAGTCCTGCATCAAGTCCCAACTGGCCTTTGTGCCGAGCAGCCCGATCGACCCCGTGCAGAACGAGACATCGTCCGGCACTGCAGCTTTCCCCAGCAGCGCCTTAGCAACTCCCGCTTTCAGCTTCTCGGCAGTGGCGATCACGGCATCGGTCGCGCCCAGTGCCCCAGCACCGACCAGGATTGCGACCTTTTCGCCTGCATTGAGCACATCGGCCGCACGCTGCAGCGCCGGCTCGGCAGGAACCACCGGCGAGATGTCGATGCCGACACCTGAATGCGTCATGCCGTGCTCCCGAGCCGGCTCTTCCATGGTTTCGAGCTGCAGGTCGTTTGGCAGAATGACGCAGGTTACGCGCCGCTCTGCCTGCGCGATCCGGAACGCGCGATCGATCAGATGCGGTATCTGCGCCGGCACGGATGCCGTCTCGACATAGGCGCCAGCAACATCCTTGAAGAGCGATTGCAAATCGAGGTCCTGCTGATAATGCGAGCCGATCGCCGAGCGAGCCTGTTGTCCGACCAGGGCGACAACCGGCCGGTGATCGAGCCGCGCATCATAAAGACCGTTGAGAAGGTGTACCGCGCCGGGGCCCGAGGTCGCGATGCAGACCGCGACCTTTCCCGTGAAGCGCGTCTCGCCCGACGCCATCAGGCTCGCCATTTCCTCATGCCGAGCCTGGATGAACTCGATATCCTTTTCGCGCCTCTGCAGGGCGGCGATCAATCCACCGATGCCATCGCCGGGATAACCGTAGACGCGCCTGACACCCCATTGGTGGAGACGGGTCCAAACGAAATCGGAGACGGTGTCAGACATCGGCGCTCCAGAGTATTGGACAGCGCACGCGAGACATCGATCTCGTCGGGAGGTAGCGCCGTATGGATCCCCCAGCGGCACGATTCCAAGCAGAACCGGTAGCGTCGCCCGAAGTTCCTTTTGGATGTCTGTTCCGTCGGGCGGCGGCGAGCGACCGGAGATGTCGGTATCGGCCGAAAGTCTGCGCATCAGCCATTTTTGCCGACCGCCGGATCGCGGGGGATCGGAAATCAGAAAGGCGATGCCTGCTGGCGGCATAAACTACTGAGGATCGAGGGCGCCGCTGCGGCGAGGGAAGTCATGCCCTTTGCAATCGACCACATCGATCTGGCCCGCGCCGAAGCTGCTCTTGAAAAGACATAGGCAGAATTCAAGCCGTCGCTTAGCGGGCATCAATCGCGCGGCGTATTGTCATTTGCGATATGAGCCTGCGCCCATAGCAAGCAGGCATAGAGGTCAAGAGCTTCCTCCAGCTGGGCAAGCTCGTGCTCCTTGTCGCTGCCCATACAGCTGATGAGGTCCTGCGCGCGCCGGAGAGCCGCTTGGAGGTCCTGTTCGTTTCGGATTGTCAGGCGGGACATGGCTTTTGAACCGGACAGCCCGGGGTTCGTTCCGGCGATCGCATGAATGACGACAACGGTCGCAGGAACGAATCCGCCTACGAACCGTTCGCGACTCCATTGAATGGAGGGATCGGTCTCCGCGGCGGCCCGAGAACCGCTACGAGGTCCGCATGGCTGCCGTCGACGAGATGAAGCGAACCGCGACCGCCGATGACGCCGAAGGCGCCTCTTCGGCTCGTCGCCGGATCGGTCCCGTGCGCGGGTTGCTGAAACTGCTCGTGCAGGCGGATGCATCCCGCTCTAAGCTCAATCGTCTTGCAGCCGTTCTCATCCTGGCTGCAGCAATCTTGGCATTCGCATTCCTCGGATACTTCTTGCCAAAGCTCCTGTTGTGAGCTGCTCGAACTTCCATGCGACCTGCAATTCCGCGACGCCAGGCTTTAACATTTGATATTGAGCGCCCCTGATACTCGGCTAGGTTGCATGCTGTGCCTAACCGAGTTCGATATGCCTTTCTCGTCCTTCAGCGACCCCGCCGATATCGCCCGCGCTCAGGGCGCACTCGAAATCGCCTGGAGTCGTATCAAGCGGCTGGTCATCGAGGAGGAACGCGAACGCGAGCAGGCCCGCCTTGTGTTCATCATCGCATCGCTTGCTCATGCTTCCTACGATGAGGAGGAGTTGGCTGAGCGAGTATGGGAACGCTACTGGCAGCGGTGACGCGCGGCGGCGAACTATTTTTGATCTGCCGGAACTCAAGATGCACGAGCCTGTTTAAGGGCTGCTACGTCGTTGCACCCATCGACGATAGCGGTGGACCCTCTGCCAAGATGACCACCAGAAGCGAGCCGGCGCATCATTCCCCCAGCCTGCCGGCTCGCTTCTTTCGCCTTCGACCGGAGAGCGAGCCGCGGATGTACCGGCAGCTCCCGGTCGAGGCCTTGAACACGTATGGGTACCTTGGAGACGACCCGGCGATAGAGGCCACGGCTGAACCGGCATCTCCCTTTTCCAATTCACGATCGACACAAAGGGGGCTTTTTGAAGCTCGCATTAGGGCGTTTGGCAGCCCTCTCGCTCGCTGGTGAAATCTGGATAACGGCATCGTCGGAGCCGACAATGGAGCGACAATGGCCACTTCTCGCCGGATCGCTCAACATCGCTGCACCGGGCGTGAAAAAGATGACGACGGCGAGGAACCAGATGCCCCTATGCACGTATCGTTGTTCTGATAGTTCCGCGGTCAGGCTGGGGGCCGAAACTTGCCGCTCAACGAGGCACTAAAGCAGCTACGCTCGCGCGAGGAAGAACTCGCTCGCGTCCAGCGCATTGGACAGATCGGCGGCCTTGAAGTCGACCTGCGGGAAGGGGCATTTCGGAACAGCCGATCGCCTGAGTATCTTGCTGTTCATGGGCTACCGCCGGAAGCCGCAAACGAAACTCATGAGGCTTGGGTTGCGCGCATCCATCCGGAAGACCGGGATCGCGTCGTCAGTCAGTTTCATCGAAGCGTCTTTGGCGCCGACACGGAGTACGAGGCGGAATACCGGATCATCCGACCTTCCGACGGCGAAATTCGTTGGATCCTTGCCAAGGCTGAAATCCAGCGCGACGAACTGGGCAAGCCTATCAAGCTCATCGGTGCGCATATCGACATAACAGCACGGCGTACTGCCGAAGAACAGCGAGAGCTGATCGCCCGCGAATTGCAGCACCGTATCGGAAACATTTTCGCGGTGATCGGCAGCCTGATCTCGATGGCGGCGCGCGCGGAGCCCGCATCCGCAAAATTTGCGGAGGAGATCGTTGGACGAATTCGAGCCTTGAACCGAGCCCACGGCATCGTTCTGGATCAGAGCGGCAAAAGGCCAGCGGACAATCTGCTGGACCTCATCGGCAGGCTGGTGGCGCCATATAACTCCGGTTTAAACCCACGCATGACGGTCGCTGGAGATCACATCGAGGTCGGCCGTTCCGCCTCAACGGCAATCGCTCTGGTTCTTCACGAGCTGGCGACGAATGCAGTCAAGCACGGTGCCCTGTCGAGTCCAGCAGGGTCGGTCGAAATCGATGCACGCATATCGGGCGAGACCGTCATTCTGCGCGGGGCGGAAACTGGTGGGCCGCTGGTGGTCGGCGAGCCGCTGAAGCGAGGTTTTGGCAGCGAACTTGTCGATCGAGCACTGAGGTCTCAGCTGGGCGCGCAAACCCATTTCGCCTGGCTACCGCCAGGCTTGGTTGTCGTGATCGAGATGGACGCGAACAAGATCCAGTTCTAGCCGGGGAACCTGGCCGGGACTATGGAGCAGCGCCGCGAGGTAGCCCTTCTTCGAGCCCCTTCTTCCGCGGCTGGGTTTCTTTCCCGTATTCGCGGTTCTGCTGGGAATTGGCCCCGCCCTGAGCTTCAGGCCGATTTGCGCCGGGAGGCTCCGGGATGCGCTCCCGTTGTGATTCAGCGGAATCCGGCTTGGCGCCGAAGCCCTCTCTTGTCGGTGGATGGATCGACTGACCTGCCGCCCCGCCAATCAGGGCGATAGATGTGGCCAGGATAATCAGTCGAGTTCGCATCGCACCCTCCGGTTTAGACTAAGTAACGTCCTTCTTGGCCAGAGTGTTCCTTCATGCGCAATACGAGCTGGAGCCTGTTTTTATGTCGGTCGTTATCCACCCGTTGAACGAACGGTTTCCCCGTCGTCGAACAGGGATCGAGTTCGTATGGTTCAATGCTATATGGCGATCCGTATTAATAGTGCATCTGGCGTCCTCTGACGACGGCAAGGACATCGGCTTCACCGACATATTGTGCGCACGGTGATCGGCGATAACTCACCATCTCCAGACGATCGTGCCGGTAGCGGCCTGTAACCGGACGGCGCGCGCTGAATTTCCTCCGACCCGGCTTCGTCTTGCCCGTGCGCGCTCTCGCGCCTGTTAAGCAGCCTTCCCCTCACAGGTCTTGCCGCTTTGCATGTGTCTGAGCGGCTTGCCTCCCATAGCGACCTCGCTCTACTCGCCGAAGCCGACGCCTTCCCAGCCATGCTGGTGCCGTCTTGGCGGGCAAACTAGGTCCTCTACGCCACCGCCCCTTTCGATGGCGCCGAGGCCTTTCGGGTTTATCTCACCCTCACCCGCTATCCCCACCGCGTCGCCATCGCCAACAGCCGCCTCGTCGATATGGGCGGTCGGGGATCACGATCGCTGGAAGGATTATCAGGCTCGCTCACCCGGAAAGATCTGGCACAAGATCATGACGCTGACGGCGCACTAGCCCCCTCCGCCGCTTCGTCCTCCACGTCCTGCCCGCTGACTTCCATCGCATCCAGCACAGAAGAACCCCGCCGGGATCTCCGACGGGGTTCACACGATGAGCTTGAGCCGTGAATCCGGCGTCTTTATTCGATGACCTGAATGATCTTGCGCGTCTTCGGCTCGACGATGACAGTCCGATCGTTCACCACGGTATAGCGATAGCCGTGCGAACCGAACTCGGTCGGGACTTCGCGATACGTCACCCCGCTCTCAGGGAGCACCGCACCGACGCGCACGTCCTCGCGATACGTGTACGACGGCACTTCGTGGGCTTGGACATAGGTCTTGAAACGAGGTGTGGCGTCGCCGGCGATGCCCCCGACGACGGCGCCTCCAACGCCGCCCACTACGGCTCCGACCGGACCACCCACAATCGCTCCGCCAACCGCGCCAGTCGCGGCGCCCGCCGCAGCGCCCCCACGTGCGCCTTCAGGATTCTGGGCGAATGCCATCGTCGAGGTTAGCACGACAGCAGCAGCAAGTACGGTCTTCTTCATAGGTCAATCTCCCGATTAACCCCCAGTCTCCCATCACAACAGAAGACAGCATGATGCGGTTCCCTGCGGGCCAGCGGTCACCATGCGATTGGATTGGAATACATTGGCGTAGGCGACCTCCTTATGGAGACGGCTCGTCATTTGGTGTTCTGAGCGGCGGCAGAAGCGGAGCGGTCGTCTGGAACTGTTCCGCCGCCTTGGCTGGAACATCTTCCTGCTCACCCTGGCGCCACAGCGTTGCGACGATGTAGGCGAGCCGCTCCCTCTCGCCCGGGGCTTTCAGCGGATCGTGGCCGTGTCTTGCCTCGACGATCGCCCAGGCTCGTTCAAGCGCGCGCTCAAGACGAACCAGATCCTCAGGTGATGCGAAACTGAACGGCATGGATTTTTGTAGGTCCGCGCCAGTCAAGTTTCGTTATCATATGTTAGTGGCGCCGCAGCTAGCGCGCGTGATTGGAGAGAACCCGTCGCTCCCCGGTTTCGAAGGATATGATGGGCCGGAGATCGACCCTGCCATGGCCCTCCATAGGGCGAGGGCCACAACCATTGTGTTCCGCCCCCGTTCCTGGGATTTGGATGATGTACGCGAGCGTACAAAACCATCAGTGAACATATCTAGCGCGCCGGCTCGGATGAGCGCTGGGTTCTCGTTGCAAATCAATGCATTAGGAGCGTGGCCATGCTGACCTGCTGCGCCAGGCCGGAACAGAATTGCTCGCGATGATGTTCGATTGAGCATCCCGCGGCGCCAGCCGCTCTCCAGTCAGGGACATCATGATGAGAAAGCTCGTGCTCACGTCGCTTCTGGCGGCGATGACCTCGTTCGGCGCGTTCGCGCAGACCTCCACGACCTCGCCGAAGCCGGCGCCCGGTGCGGAAGCGGACAAGAATGCACCGCTGCCTGGCGCGAACAGCTTCACCGAAGGCCAGGCGAAAAGCCGCCTCGAAGCCAACGGCTATTCGCAGGTCACCGGCCTGAAGAAGGATGACAACGGCGTCTGGCGGGGGATGGCCACGCATGGCGGCGCCCAGGTCAATGTCAGCGTCGACTATCGCGGCAACATCACCCGCCAGTAATCGAAAGGAAGAGCGAGATGACCCAGACACTCACCCGTTCCTATGACAGCTACGAAACCGCCCGCTCCGTCGTGGAAGCGCTGGAAGCCGAAGGCGTGAGTTCCGCCGATATCAGCGTGGTCGGCCGCCATGCGTCGGTCGACGACAGCAATGCCGGGGAGGGCGCCGGCATCGGTGCGGCTCTCGGCGGCGCAGCCGGCCTGCTCGCCGGCATCGGCATGATCGCCATTCCCGGTATCGGCCCCGTGGTCGCAGCCGGCTGGCTCGCTGCGACAGCGGCCGGCGCCGTTGCCGGCGGGGCAGCCGGTGGCCTGATCGGTGCCTTCACCAGTGCCGGACATAGCGAGGAAGATGCCAATTACTATGCGGAGACGGTGCGGCGTGGTGGAACGGTCGTCTCGGTGCGGACCGCCGACGAAGATGTCCCCGCCGTCCAGGCCATTCTCGATGGCGCGACACCCATCAATCGCGACGAGAGGCTCGCCGAATACCGCGCTGGCGGCTGGTCGCGCTTCGACGAGACCGCGGCGCCTTATCGGCCGCCGGTCGTCTAGCAGCCTCGCTTCGGGCCCCGCCGCAAGGCGGGGCTTCGTCCGCAATTCATGGATCAGGAGACCATCATGCCGAGCGAACCGAAAACCCTCGACGATCTCTTCCTCGATACGCTGAAGGACATCTATTACGCTGAAAAGCAGATCCTGAAGGCGCTGCCGAAGATGGCGAAGGCAGCGAACGCGCCGGAGCTCAAGCAGGCCTTCGAGACTCATCGCGAGCAGACCGAGGGCCATGTCGAGCGCCTGACCGAAATCTTCGAGGCCATCGGCAAGGCGCCGCGTGGCAAGACTTGCGACGCCATTCTCGGAATCATCGAGGAAGGCAAGGGCATCATCGAGGAATTCGAAGGCAGCCCGGCCCTTGATGCCGGCCTGGTCGCCGCGGCCCAGGCCGTCGAGCATTACGAGATCGCACGCTACGGCACGCTCAAGGCCTGGGCGCAGCAACTTGGGCTGAAGGATGCCGTCAAGCTCCTCGATCAGACGCTCACTGAGGAGGAGAAGACCGATCAGCTTCTCACGAAGCTCGGCATGACCTCCGTCAACAAGCAGGCGGCGTAACCATTGCCGGCATCTGACCTTAAGGCTGGGTGCCACCCTGCCGGCGATGCGGCACGTTGTCGGCAGGGAGGGTACGGCAAGCGGCCGGCGGTTTGCCGCAGGCAAGGAATGCGAGATGGGACGCACGATCTGGTCGCGCTACGGCTTTGTCTGGGTCACGGGCGGCTTTTTCCTGATCAGCCTTGTCGGCCACTGGATTTTCGGCTGGTTCGCCTACGCGCAGGAACAGGGTGCTCTTGGCCAAAACGCCGAGTTCAACGGCTATTTTATCGAGATGATGCGGGACACACTGGAGAACTGGCAGTCCGAATTTCTGCAGTTGATCTGGCAGGTCGCCGGGCTCGCGATGCTCCTGCATGTCGGCTCGCCACAATCGAAGGAGGGCGACGACCGCATGGAGGCCAAGCTCGATGCGATCCTGCGCAAGGTCGACCGGGATGGCGGCGATCGGCTGATCGACGAGATCGACCGCGACTATGCCGGCCGCCATACGGACCATCGCTATGTCAGAGAGCATCAATCTTGAACAGGTAGTGACCGCTCGGTTCGAGGAGATCGAAACACTGGCCGATCGGCTCATCGGGCTGGCGGCAAACCGTGGACTTCGCCTGGTCACAGCCGAATCCTGCACAGCCGGGATGCTCGCGCATCGCCTGTCGCGAGCGGTTGGAGCGGCCGCCGTCCTGGCAGGCGGCTTCGTCACCTACACCAAGTCTACGAAAACCCAGTTGGTCGGCGTATCGCCGGAGCTGCTCGCCGCATGCACGGCCGTTCATGCCGATGTCGCCGAGGCGATGGCCAGGGGCGCGCTTGAGCGCGGCGGTGCCGATCTGGCGCTGGCGATCACCGGGGTTACCGGTGCCGAGCCCGACGAGGACGGCAATCCCATCGGGCGGGTGTTCGTCGGCCTCGCCGCGGCCGGGAATGCTTCGAGCCTCCATTGTGAATTCGGGCAACTTGCGCCGGCGGCGTTGGCGCATCTTGCCGTGCAGGCCGCGCTGACATTCGCCCTGGCGCAGCTTAGTGACCCGGCGGCGCACCGGCTTCTGCACGGAGCCGGCGACTGAAACCCGTTATGCTGCCTTGGGCTTTGCCGCTTCGGGCCAGGCGATGCCGAGCATGCGCATCAAGACAGCCGCGTCCTGCGGTGCATGTCGCTTGTCGGTGTTGTCGAAGAACAGGTAGATGTCGCGTGGCTGATCGGTGGCGCTCTTCTGATCTGCGGCGAAATCGCCGTCCCGCATCGGTTGCCCTGAACGCCAGGCACGAATGCGCGCAGCCCAGCGCTCCAGGTCAGCTTCGTCATAACGAGACCGATAGAGCTCCTTGGAGCCGTGTAGCCGGCAATAGACAAAGTCGGCGGTCAGATCCATCAGCAACGGCCAGTCGGCTGTGTCGGCGCAGACGAGCGCGATTCCATAGCGGCGCAGCAGATCGATGAAAGCGGGATCGCGAAAGCTGTCATGTCGAATCTCGACCGCATGCCGTAGCGGGCGCTTCTTATCGGTTTCGACCCAGGCCCGGCCATCAAGATGCTCGTCGTGCCGCTTGGCGCGTGTAGCGGCTTCCTGCGTATCTTTGGGAAGCAGCTTCAGAAACTTTTCCATGAGCGCGGCATCGAAACGAAAGCTCGGCGGAAACTGCCAGAGCAGCGGCCCGAGCTTGGAGCCGAGGCGGAGCAGGCCGGATGCCAGAAAATTGCTCAGCGGCGTCTCGACATCCCGGAGCCGCAGCACATGGGTGATGTAGCGCGAGCCCTTGATCGCAAAGACGAAGTCGTCGGGCACAGCCTCTTTCCAGCGCCCGAAAACCTCGGGCTTCTGCAGGCCATAGAAGGTACCGTTGACCTCCAGCGCCGGGAACTGATCGGCTGCGTAGGAAAGCTCGCGCTTCTGCACCAGCCCTTTCGGGTAGAAATGCCCGCGCCAGGGCGCATAGGTCCAGCCGGACAGCCCGATCCGGACCTTCTTGTCCTGCCGATCTTCCTTTCGCATGAAACGGCGCTCCCACAGGTGCTCGTTCCCCGGCAACGCGCCCGCGCCGGTTTCGTTCGCAGCCGCTCCGGTGCGCCTTCCGACACCTGTGAAGACGGCGCCATCCACTAACATAGGTAAATCCCCAGCCGGCTTTTTGCGTCCATACGGAGATTCACGGCAGCGTCGTTCACGCCGCCGGACTTCGCCGAATTGGAAGTGCGATGAACAGGCTGCGACCGTTTATTCGAACCTTGGAGCGGCGCGACCGGTTGTCGCCCGACGAGCTGGCGTTGCTGTCATCTGCGCAACTGCGCGTCCAGGGCTTCCGGCGCGGGCAGGAGATCGTGCGGGCCAAGACGCAGCCCGGCGAAAGCTGCCTGATGGTCCAGGGCATTTCCGGTCGCGAGATGGTCACGGCCGAGGGCAAGCGGCAGATCAGCGCCCTGCACGTCGCCGGCGATTTCGTGGATCTGCATAGCTTCGTGCTCAAGCGGATGGACCACGCTGTCGTCGCCCTGACCGAGGTTACCGCCGTTTTCGTGCCCCATGCCGAAATCCGGCGCATCATCGATGCCTCTCCGCATCTTGGGCGCCTGTTCTGGCTGATGACAACAATCGACGGCGCCATCCAGCGCGCCTGGATCGCCTGTCTCGGCCGCAGCACGGCCATGCAGCATATGGCTCATCTTTTTTGCGAGCTCTGGACCCGGATGGAGATCGTCGGCCTGGTATCGGGCCACAGCTTTCCCTTCCGCCTCACGCAAGCCGAGTTGGCGGATGTCGTCGGGCTGTCGGCCGTACACGTGAACCGGACGCTCCAGGAGCTGCGCGGGCTCGGCGTGGTTGACTGGAATGGCGAACAGGTCGAAATCATTGACTTCGATCGGTTGGTCGCTCTGGGCGACTTCGACAAGACTTATCTGAACCTGACCCAGGAACCGCGCTGAGGCGCAGACAGGTGCAGGAGCTGCACCATGACACGCTATTTCATCGATACCTTTGACGGGATGCTCGACGTCCGGGATGGCATCGGGACTGAGTTCGCCTCCTATGACCGCGCCTGTGCCGAAGCCCGGCGGGCGGTCCGCGACATGATCCGGGACTATACCGATGATGGCGGCAGCCGGCCGATCAGCGTCTCGGTCCGCAACCGCGACGGAAAGACCGTCTATGCGTTGCGTCTCGATCTTTCCGAAAGCTTCGACCGGGACGACTGAACCTATTCGTTTCGCGCTGCGTTGATCAGCCATCGCGAGGGCGGCCGGGATGAGCAGCCGCGCGGTTCTCGTCATCTAACCCATGTTAGTGCCATCGGGTCTGGTTCAGGTGACGCTGCCGCTTCCCAACGGAGGCGCCCATGAATGCTCGCTATCGGGAAAGCCCCCGAAACGCCGAGATTGACGATACGCGGCAACGAAGCCTGGATGAGTTGCTGGGGCCGGTTGCCCGGCGTATCCGCTTCGAGGCCGGCGCGGAGCTTCCGCTCGCCGACGCAATCTATTTCCCGATCGACGGTATTGCGACCCTGGTGCTCCAGCGCGGGCAGGCGAGGTTCCAGATCGGCTTCGGTAGTCGTGGCGATGCGATCGGCATCCAGAAGCTCTTCGCTCCGGAGTTCGCAGACATGTCCGCGAAGGTTCTGAAATCCGGCAGTTTCATCTGCGTCGCTCCTCAAACCTTGCGGCGTCTCCTGCGCGAGGATGGCGGATTGCGCGAGCGGCTGATGTTCCATGCCCTGCGGGCTGCTGGCCGATATCTCGATGAAGCGGCTCGCACGGTGGCGCTGTCGCTGGAGCGGCGCGTTGCGCATTGGATCACCCGCTGCGGCGAGACCCTGGCGAGCGACATCATTCCGATCACTCATCACGATCTCGCCCATACGCTGGGCGTGCGCCGCTCCGGCGTGACGGTCGCGCTCCATGTTCTCGAAGGTGAGCGTCTGATCCGCTCGTCGCGGGCGCGGATCGAAGTCATCGACGGCAAGGGGCTCGCGGCCTTTTCACGGCCACAGCTCTCCTGATCTACGCGGCAAAGGGCCGGTTTCGAAGGGAGCGGACCGTCATTGCTCGGAGAGCCGCGATGGAGGGGCTGCGATTCCAGCAAAGGAGATCGCCATGATTCATCGAACAGGTTCGAGAAGGTCGTGAGATCGTGGGTTCGGACGGCGTGCATGTCGGCACGGTCGACGCGGTGTCCGGAACGCTCCTCAAGCTCAAGAAGTCAGACCCGTCATCCGGAGGCACGCACTACTATCTCGATATCGGGCTGATCGTCGCGATCGAGGGCAATCGGGCGAAGCTGCTGGTTCCCGCGGCAGAAGCGAAGCAGCACAGGTCCGAAGCCGCGGAATAACGCGCTCGCCATCATCATGTCGCTGGAGGTCGAGGCCCTCTCCGCTACGAAGCCGGCCTTACCGACCGGCCTCGATCTTACCTTTCTCGTTTCCGGCGATCGTCGCGCTCCCGCTGTGTGGCATTCCCCTCCGAAATCACAGCCGGTCCTTTCACAGCCTCTTTCGCAGGGCCTTCGCGTCGCTCGGGCGGCCGCTGATTGGGTTCCGTCGGGCCGTTCGTGCTGCCCTTTCTCTTGGGTTGCTCCTCATTCATCGCATGTCCTTTCCGATCGTGATGCTGGAGAAACGCCGACGCGCTGCGATCCGTTCGGGTGAGATGAAAAGACTCGGCCCGCCGCGGCGGGCCGAGGGTGGCTTGCCTGATCGAGGAGCCGTTCAGAGGGTCGGTTCGACCCGGAGGTTCTCGTCCCGATGTTCCCCGCCCAATGTGGCGGCCCACGAGGCCGCCGCGGCGCCAACGAGCAGTGCTGCGGCCGTCAGGAACGCCGTCAGTACCGCGGTCTTGCGGGCACGCTCGGCCGCTTGCTTGGCGGTCTCCTTGGCCTGCGAAATCCGCGCATAGGCGTCGTCGATCCGCTTCTGCGCATCCTGCTCGCTGATCCCGGAGCGGGCGGCCAGTCGCGAGGCGAGATAGTCCCGATCACCCTGTTCGATCCTGCCATTCGCGAGGGCGCTGACGAAGATCCGGGAGGCTTCATCGCGTTCCTGGGCGGTCGGCGGCTGCTGGCCGTTGGCGCGCATGATGTTGTCCAGCGCCATCGCCATTGGATCGACGTTCTGGGAAACCAGGGTGGCTACCCCGGAGCTTGCGCTGGCCACGCCGCTGGCCGCCGTCTTTGCCGCACTGAAGAGCGAGGATGTCGCGACGATGGTGATCAGAAGCGCTCCGGTCGCCCAGACGAGCAGGCCATGCGTTGCGTCGCGCACCTTTCGCTCTTCGCCATTGGCATCGAAGCTCGGCTGGCGCATGCGCCCGGCGAGATAGCCTCCCGCCACCGTCGCGGATACCATGACCCAGAGCGCCCAGAGGGCACCGGCAATCGCCAGGGCGGTCGCGCTCGAACTCTTCTCGAAATCGGCGGAGACCATCGACAGGCCGATCGCCGAGCCGAAAACCGTCATGATGGTGGAGATGGCGGTCGCGATCACCGCGCCGCCGATGATCGGTCCCCATTGCACATAGGAGCGATTCTCCTTGTTGACGGTGACGGGGGCGACGACGACGTCCGTTCCAGACATGGACATGGCGAATTCCTATCGAAGACCGAGGAACGACAGGATGGCCATGATGACCACCACGAGACCGACGAGGTAAATGATGCTGTCCATGAGCCCCTCCTGCTGATGAGCGAAAGTGACAGGCAAACAGTCGTCGGAGCGGATTGGTTCCTAACCGCAGCAAACGGAGAAAATCGCGCCGAGCAGCGAGTGAGACCGGAACCGCTGGGACGGAAGCCCGTTCACCTCGGGGGGCATTCCAGATGCGAGGCACCCATGCGTGACGGCGATGGCAACAAGCTCAGCCCTGAAGAGCAGCAACGCGTCAAATCGATCCAAGGCGATCAGGGCAAGGACGCCACCACGAAGGTCTCAATTGATCCCGATCCCGAGAAGGAAACCGGAGACGCCGACAAGCCGCGGGTAAAGCCGGACGACAAGCCTGCGGCGGGTGTCGGCGAATGAGAGCCGAAACTTTTGGAACAGACAGCGGCGGTGCGCCACCGTCGTTTCGAGATTCTTCGCCTGCGCGAGCTGCTCGACCTCGCGCAGTTCGAGCCGGCGAGCGGGAACCTGCTGCCGGCCGGCGTGTTCGACTCGCTATCAGCCCCATCGAGATAGGAAAGGCCATGCAGGTGCTCGACCAACCGAAATGGGCGATCGCCGATCATCCGGCCGAAAATCGCTTCGTCATGAGTTTTCCGGGCGGCGAGGCCTTTGCCGTTTATCGCAGGCTCGACGACTACCTGGTCGTCTCCCATACCGAGGTGCCCGCGGCCTTTCGCGGACGCGGCATCGGTGAGCGCCTTGTCGAGGGAGTCTTCCGCCTGGCGCGTGAGCGCGGGCAGCGCCTCGTGCCCGCCTGCAGCTTCGTCGCCGACTGGGCGCATCGGCACCCGGAGTTCCATGACGTGCTGGCCGCTCGCGATGGAGCGGGGCGATGATCGACCACGTCTCCGTCGGTACCAACGATATCGCGCGTGCCCGAGCCTTCTACGACAATGTCCTCGGCTGCATCGGCTTGCGGCTGCTGCACAACGACGAGCACTCGGCCGATTACGGCGTGGCGAGCATCCTGTTCAGCATCGAGACTCCGCTCGATGGCCGCCCGGCGACGCGCGGCAACGGCATGCATGTCGCGTTCGCGGTCGGCCGGCGCGAGCTCGTCGAGACCTTCCACCGCACCGCACTCGCCCATGGCGGCCATGATGCCGGGCCGCCTGGCCTGCGTTCCGAATACGACGCCCATTATTTCGGGGCGTTCGTGTTCGATCCAGACGGCAACAAGATCGAGGCCGTCACCCGTTCATCCCAGTGAAGGAGGAGACCATGCCTGCAAAATCAGCCGCACAGCAGAAGGCCGCGGGCGCCGCATTGGCGGCCAAGCGCGGCGACATGAAGAAGAGCGAGCTCAAGGGCGCCTCGAAATCGATGGAGAAATCTATGAGCGAGACCGAGCTGGAGAAGATGGCTTCGACCAAGCGCGAGGGCAAACCGGAGCACGCCTCCAAGCACTGACACCACCGGACGGAGGCTCGACCGGCTTCCGCAAGCAGGAGAGTCGCCATGACCGCGCGTTTCGAGCCACCCTTCCCGGAACAGCGACAGCCCATGCCGGGCAAGACCGCCGCGATGACGCCGCGGCCCGATCATGGCGAGACGAGCTATGTCGGCTCGGGGAGGCTCAGGGGCAAGCGCGCCGTCATCACCGGCGGCGACAGCGGCATCGGCAGGGCCGTCGCCATCGCCTTCGCGCGCGAGGGGGCGGATGTTCTGGTCTCCTATCTCAACGAGGACGAGGATGCGGCCGAGACGGCCGACTGGATTACGAAGGCCGGGCAGAAGGCTGTGCTGATGCCCGGCGATATCCAGCACCCCGCCCATTGCCGTGCCATCGTCAGGCGGGCCCTCGATGAGTTCGGCTGCATCGACATCCTCGTCAACAACGCCGCGCATCAGGCGAGCTTCGACACCATCGACGAGATTTCGGACGAAGAATGGCAGCTTACCTTCGCGGTAAACATCCACGCGATGTTCTACCTGACGAAGGCCGCCGTTCCCCATATGAAGCCGGGCTCCTGCATCATCAACACGGCCTCGGTGAACGCGGACAAGCCGAATCCAAGCCTGCTCGCCTATGCGGCGACCAAGGGCGCCATCCAGAATTTCACCGGCGGGCTCGCACAACTGCTCGCCGACAAGGATATCCGCGCCAATGCGGTCGCGCCGGGGCCGATCTGGACGCCTTTGATTCCGTCGACCCTGCCGCCTGAGAGCGTCAGCCAATTCGGCAAGCAGGTCCCGATGCAGCGCCCCGGCCAGCCAGCCGAACTGGCGACGGCCTATGTCATGCTGGCCGATCCGCTCTCCAGCTATGTCTCGGGCGCGACCATCGCGGTCACCGGCGGCCGGCCGATCATCTGAGCCAACCCCAAGACGAGGGCAGGCCCTTGGCCGGCAAGCTGCAAGCCTATCGCGCCAAGCGCGATTTCGAGAAGACGAAGGAGCCGAGCGACGCGATCGCGGTGGCTCCTTCAAACCGGCTGCGCTTCGTCATCCAGAAGCATGATGCGACGCGGCTGCATTACGACCTGCGCCTGGAGCTGGACGGGGTCTTCAAGTCCTGGGCCGTGACCAGGGGGCCGTCGCTTGACCCCGGCGACAAGCGCCTCGCCGTCGAGGTCGAAGACCACCCGCTCGCCTATGGCGATTTCGAAGGGACGATCCCGAAGGGCCAATATGGCGGCGGCACCGTCCAGCTTTGGGATCGTGGCTACTGGAAGCCGGAGGGCAAGCTCAGCGCCCAGCGTCAGCTCGAAAAGGGCGACCTCAAGTTCACGCTAGATGGCAAGCGGCTGCAGGGTAGCTTCGTACTGGTGCGCATGAAGCATGACCGCGACGGCGGCAAGCGCACCAACTGGCTCCTGATCAAGCATCGCGACGACCACGCGGTCGATTCCGATGGTGATGCGGTCCTGAAAGCCGATGCCTCGGTGGCCTCAGGTCGGACGATGAAGGCGATCGCGGCCGGGCGCGGCCGGTCGCCCAAGCCTTTCCTGATGGGCGAGCAGGCCGTCGAGGCCGATGCCGTCTGGGACAACAAACAGGGCCTGGCGGCGCAGGCGCGCGACGGCAAGCCGGCACAAGCCAGTGCTGCAAGCCGAACCCCGAAAGCGCGCCGCGCTGCAGCGGCCGACCTGCCGGATTTCATCGCACCTCAGCTCTGCCGGAGCGTTGAGCGGCCGCCGGCGGGCAGCGGCTGGGTCCATGAGATCAAATTCGACGGCTATCGCATCCAGGCGCGTGTTGCTGCCGGCAAGGTCACATTGAAGACGCGCAAGGGGCTCGACTGGACGAAGAGGTTCGGGGCCGTGGCCAAGGCGTTCAAGGGCCTGCCGGACTGCGTCATCGACGGCGAGATCGTCGCGCTCGACGACCATGGCGCGCCGGATTTCGCCGCTTTGCAGGCGGCGCTATCCGAGGAGCAAAACGAAAACCTCGTCTTCTTCGCCTTCGATTTGCTGTTCCTCGACGGTGAGGATTGGCGCGAGCAACCTCTTCTCGCCCGCAAGCAAAGGCTGGAGGCGCTGCTGGACGACGCGGCCGATGGCGTCACCTTGCGCTATGTCGAGCATTTCGAAACCGGCGGCGACGCCGTTCTGAAATCCGCCTGCCGCCTCTCGCTCGAAGGCATCGTCTCGAAGCGCGGCGACGTGCCTTATGTTTCCGGGCGCAGCGATAGCTGGACCAAGGCGAAATGCCGTGCGGGCCATGAGGTCGTCATCGGCGGCTGGGCGACCACGGCCGGTAAATTCCGCTCGCTGCTCGTCGGCGTCCATCGCGGTCCGCATTTCATCTATATCGGCCGGGTCGGCACGGGCTATGGCGCGGCCACGGTCGAGAAGCTGCTGCCGCACCTGAAAGAACGCGAGGCCAAGACCTCCCCCTTCACCGGTAAGGGCGCGCCCCGGCGAGCTCCGGGGGTGCATTGGGTCGAGCCCGTCCTCGTCGCCGAGATCGAATTTGCCGGCTGGACCGGGGACGGCATGGTTCGGCAGGCCGCCTTCAAAGACTTGCGAGAGGACAAGCCGGCGGCGGAGGTCGAGACCGATTTGCCGGCGCCACCAGAGAAAACAGAACCGCCCAAGCCCGCGCCGCGACGTGGCGGACGGATCGATATCCTGGGCGTGCCCCTGTCCAAGCCCGACAAGCCGCTCTGGCCCGATGCCGAGGATGGCAAGCCCGTCACGAAGCTCGACCTCGCACACTATCTCGAAGCCGTCGGGCCCTGGCTGCTGCCGCATATCCAGGGCCGGCCCTGTTCGCTATTGCGGGCACCCGACGGGATCGAGGGCGAGGTCTTCTTCCAGCGCCATGCCGGCCTCGGCACGTCGAGCCTGTTCGAACTCGCGAAGATATCCGGCGACAAGAAATCCTATCTCCAGATCGACCGGATCGAGGCTTTGATCGCAACCGCCCAGATCGGCGGGATCGAGCTGCATCCATGGAACTGCCGGCCGGGGGAGCCGGAAATTCCCGGGCGGCTGGTCTTCGATCTCGATCCTGGACCGGGCGTTCCTTTCGACGCCGTGATCGCGGCGGCCAAGACGATGAAGGAGCGGCTTGATGCTCTCGACCTCGTCAGTTTTTGCAAGACCACCGGCGGCAAGGGGGTGCATGTCGTGACGCCGCTGGAAAAGCCCCGCCGGGGCGGCCCGGACTGGCCGGCAGCCAAGGATTTCGCGCGCCGCGTCTGCGCGGAGATCGCTGCCGCCGAGCCCGAGCTTTATGTCGTCAACATGGCCAAGCGCCTGCGCCAGGGGCGCATCTTCCTCGATTATCTCCGCAACGACCGTATGGCGACGGCGGTCGCACCCTTGTCGCCCCGCGCCCGACCGGGAGCGCATGCCTCGATGCCGTTGACCTGGCCGCAGGTGAAAACGGGTCTAGATCCCGCCCGCTATACCATCCGCACCGTTCCGAAGCTGCTGGCGGCAAGCAAGGCCTGGGCGGATTATGACGAAGCCGAGCGGCCCTTGGCGGAGGCGATCAAAAAGCTCGGCCGCTCCTGACTGGCACTGGCGCTTCGCAGCATCGGAACGGATCGGCCGTCGATGCGTTTCGCGTCCGATGGGAGAGGCTTCCATGGCGCAGCGAACATTCTGGAAAGGCTATCTCAAACTCTCGCTCGTGACTTGCCCCGTCGCGATGACGCCAGCGCGCTCCGAAAGCGAGAAGGTCCGCTTTCACACGCTCAACCGCAAGACAGGGCACCGCATCCAGAGCCGCTTCGTCGACGCCGTCACCGGCAAGCCGGTCGCCGATGCCGACGAGGTCAAGGGCTACCCCAAGGGGGATGACGACTACGTCATGCTCGAGGATGACGAGCTCGACGCCGTCGCGCTGGAGAGCACGCGCACGATCGATATCGAGCTGTTCGCGCCGCGCTCCTCCGTCGGCTGGATCTGGTACGACACGCCGCATTACCTCGTGCCGGACGGCAAGATCGGCGACGAGGCGTTTTCGGTCATCCGCGAGGCGATGAAGGCGACGAAGACGGTTGGCATCTCCCGCGTCGTGCTTTACCGGCGCGAGCGGGCCGTCCTGTTGGAGCCGCGCGACAGGGGCATTGTGTTATGGACCTTGCGCTATGGCGACGAGGTCCGCGACGAGAAGGATTATTTCGCTGATATCAGGAAGGCGAAGTGCGAGCCCAACATGCGCGCGCTCATGGAGAAGCTGATCACCTCGCGCACGAAGGACTGGTCGCCGGAGCTTGCGCAGGACCCTGTCCAGGACGAACTGCTCGATCTCATCAAGGCCAAGCAGAAAGGCCGCAAGCCGGCCCGGAAAACCAAGCCTGCCGCCAGCGAGGGCAATGTCATCAGCATCATGGATGCGCTCAAGCGCAGCCTCGAACCGCGGAAGTGATCAGCTCGCCTTGCGCTGTGGTTCGGTCTTCGCGGCCGTCTTGCGGGCGGATTTTCGCTTCTTGGCGGGTTTGTCAGCCGATTTGCCATCGCCTTGACCGCTCTTGGCGCTCTGTCTGAGAGCATCGAGAAGATTGACCACCTTCGCCGGCTCCGGCCGCTTCACCGGCTTGATCTTGCGTCCTTCGATCTTCGCCTTGACCAGTTCTGCCAGCGCAGTCTCGTAGCGGTCGTCGAAAGCCTTGGGGTCGAAGCGGCCAGCTTTGGTGCGGATGATGTGCTCGGCGAGTTCCAACATCTCGCCTTCGATCTTTAGCTTCGGGATGTCGTCGAAGGCGCTTTCCGCCGGGCGGACCTCGTAGTCAAAATTGAGCGTCGTCGCGATCAAGCCGGTTTCATGCGGCCGTATCAGGATCGAGCGCATCCGCCGGAAGATCACGGTCCGCGCCAGGGCTGCTGTCTTGCGGCTCGCCATGACGTCGCGGATCAGGATGAAGGCCTCGGTCGCGATCGGCGTGCTCGGCGTCACGTAATAGGGTCGGTCGAAGAACAGGTCGTCGATCTCGTCGCAGGGCAGGAAGGTCGCGACGTCGAGGACCTTGTCGCTTTCTGGCGTGGCCTCGGCGATCTCCTCCGGCTCGAGCACGATGTAGTCGCCATCGCCGCGATCGTAGCCCTTGACCTGATCATCCTTCTCGACCGGCTTCCTGGTGACCTCATCGATGAACTGGCGATGCACTCGGTTGCCGGTCTTGCGATTCAGAGTGTGGAAGGAGATGCGCTCGCCGGTTGAGGCGGCAGTGTAGAGTGCCACCGGGCAGGTGACTTCGGCGACCTTGAAGACGCCTTTCCAGATTGCGCGCGGCGCCATGTCGTCAGCCTCGCATCAGAGCAGGGATTGCGGATGAAAAACCGTTCGTCTCAAGCGAAAGTTCCCGTGTCGAGCCGATCAACGGCTTATTTGCATCCAAGCCTTCGCTTGTTATGCCTCTGCGAATTGGATTGCCAGGAACGCGACGGTATCCGAGTCGGGTTAAGGCCAAGCTCAGCGGCGGACGCCGATGTCATCGCACCGTCCGAAAGCGGGCCTTCAACGTCCTGGGTGGCGGCGGACCTCGCCATCGATCCGGCAAGCTATCTCGATCTCGCGGCGGACGAGATTGGTAAGCTTTTCTCGGGATCCGGCCCTCGTCCGATCCGGCTGATCAAGGCCCATGCCCAGCTATCTTGCTGGAATACGAGCAGGGCTTCCACGCCCTGCAAGAAGATCAGCGCAACCTCGGGCTCTACCATGAGCGCGCCGCTCGCATCCGCGACCCTATTGCTGCGGTAATGATCATAAGCTCGATCAATACCCGTTCGCTGCGGCTGTACGAGCAGTGGCCTTTGATCGGAGGACGTTCAACGCCCCAAAAATGAGTAGCTACCTTATGGTATGAATTATGGTAGGAATGATGGTATGAATTGAAATCAAGATAACTTGTAAGTATTTGATTTTGTTTACTTATTGTTGTTATAGGTGCGTATCCCCTAGGGAGCGCCATTCGCCGCCTAAGCCCTTGAAGGGCTTAAACTTCGGAAAAATCAACGGTTTACTCGGCTCGGGCTGTCATACATTTTGGCATACATGAGCAGCGAGATCGTGCCTAAAACGCCCTATTTGATCGTCCGCAACGGTCGGTTCTATTTCGATATGCGCGTGCCGGAGGACGTGGTCGGAGCCTTCAAGCACAAGTTCAAGCGAAAGACCGGGGCCATCCGGGAAAGTCTCAAAACGAAGGACCGGAAACGGGCGCTTCGCGAGATGGGTGAGAAGCTAAGCTTCTACTCAGCCCAGTTTGACGAGTTGCGCCGCTCGGGTGACGCTGAACATATCCTTGCCAACAAGGTTGGCCGCGGCGATCTGTCCAAACTGAGCCGCCCCGAGTTGGAGAAGCTTGTCGTCGACTTTTATCGTGACGTGTTGAAGCCCGTCGCCGTCAGTCCGCCAATCGACGGCGAAGATCGGGACGTGCTTGTTGAGGAATGGACCGACACGTTCAACCAGATGTGCGATAGGCGGGACGCCAAAGAGCGGGTCCAGAACACCGCCGATTACGTCCTGCTCAAGGCAGGTTGGCCCAGCATCCGAACAAAGGTGGGCGCCATCACTCGGCATATCCCCACGGTCGATGTTGACCGGACGGTGGAGCAATACGGGGCGCTTATGGACCTTGTGCGTCGGGCCAGTATCGAGGGTAGCCGGCTCGCCTTGGCTGAATTGCATGGCAAAGTATTCACGACAGCCGATCCACTTTTTGCAACCGGATTCAATCTAGGCGAAGCGAGCGACAAGCTGGGGCCGGTGCTATCGGACGCGTTGGCCGCATGGAAGGAAGGCAGCAGCGTCAGGGGCAGTCGCAAGCCATCCGATGGGACAGCTAAGGAGGCAGCGAGCTTCGTCCAAAGGTTCACGGAACTGCATGGAGATATCCGTGTCGGCGAGATCACCAAGAAGCGGGTTCAGGAATTCGCCGCTGCTATGGCCGCTATCCCTGCCCACCTTCCGACAAAGCTATCAAAACTGACGCTGCCGGCATTGCTTCAGGAGGATTTGAGCAAGTTTCGGCCAAGGGCGTCGGGCACGATCAACAAGACCTTTCAGCTCTGGCCTGCTGCCGGTTTCGTGGACGCTCAGTTAAGCTAACCCGACCTTCTTTTCGAACTCGACCGGGCTGATGTAGCCGATGGTCGAGTGCCTGCGAACNTGGCCTGCTGCCGGTTTCGTGGACGCTCAGTTAAGCTAACCCGACCTTCTTTTCGAACTCGACCGGGCTGATGTAGCCGATGGTCGAGTGCCTGCGAACGGCATTGTAGAAGCGCTCGATATAATCGAACACGTCGGCACGAGCATCGTCGCGTGTCCGGTAAATCCTGCCTCTGATCCGCTCGGTCTTCAACGACGAGAAGAAGCTCTCCATCGCGGCATTGTCCCAGACATTGCCAGAGCGGCTCATCGAGCAGGTGACGCCGTTGTCGGTCATGAGCTTCTGGAACTGCTCGCTGGCATACTGACTGCCCTGGTCCGAATGGTGCAGCAGGGCATCCGGCTTTCCTCTGCGCCAGATCGCCATCATCAGCGCATCGGTCACGAGCCCGGCGGTCATTTCGGGCTTCATCGACCAGCCCACCACACGGCGGGAGAAGAGGTCGATGACGGTGGCAACGTACAGCCAACCCTCTGCGGTCCAGATATAGGTGAAGTCGGCGATCCAGCGCTGGTTCGGACGCTCGGCATGGAACTCCCGGCCGAGCGTATTCGGCGCGATGGCCGATCGCTGGCCACCGTCCTTGGGCAGGCTGCGTCGACGCGGCCTGGCACGCAAAGCCTGGGCACGCATCAGCCTCTCGATGCGATGCAGGCCGCAATCGATGCCTTCCGCCAGCACGTCCCGCCAGACACGCCTGGCACCATAGGTCCGATCCGATCCAAGGAAGCTTGCCCGGACCCTGTTGCCGATCTCCTCGTCGTCGCGTGCTCGACGGCTCGGTGACCGGTTGAGCCAGGCATGGAAGCCCGAGCGCGACACATCCAGCGCTTCGCAAAGCCATGCCACCGGCCAGATCCCCCGGTGCTTCGCAATGAACGTGAACCTCATGTCACGTCCTTCGCGAAGTAGGCTGCGGCCTTTTTTAGGATATCGCGCTCCGCCTTGAGCTTGGCCACCTCGCGCCGCAGCTTCTCGATCTCAAGCTGCTCCGGCTTCATCTGGCCGTGCCCGGGAAAGGCTTGCCCTGGATCGGCCGAAAAGAGCTTCACCCATTTGCGCAACTGGTTCTCATGGACATCCAGGTCCCGAGACGCCTGCGCCACACTCACTCCGCGATCCTTGATCAGGCGAACCGCCTCGATCTTGAACTCACGCCCAAACTGTCGTCGCCTCATACGCCACCTCCGGTTTCATGAAACACCCAATCTCGGTGTCCACGAAACCGGCAGCAGGCCA
>NZ_LMJU01000005.1:0-103013 GCF_001429415.1 Allobosea sp. Root670
CCCCTACGAGCAGGCTGTGGCGGTCGTGCTGCGGGACAAGAAGGCCTCGACCTCCTATATCCAGCGCCGCCTCCAGATCGGCTACAACCGCGCCGCCTCGATCATGGAGCGCATGGAGAACGAGGGCATCGTCGGACCCGCTAACCACGCCGGAAAGCGCGAAATCCTCGGGGAAAGCGCTCGCCCGCGCGACGAAGACGACGACTGAGCGGCGGCGGCTGCCACTCAGTCCAATAGGGTCGATCGAATTTCCTGCCAGCTCGCCTCGTCGGGCGCGCAGAGCAGCCCGGCCGAGCGCTCGGTCGGTGTATAGAGCCGGCCGTCGAGCAGGCGCGCATGGCCGCCGGATTCGCTGTAGAGCAGCACGCCCGGCGCATGGTCCCAGGGATTGAGGATGCCATAGAGCAGGAATTGCAGGCGCCCCGCCGCAGCCAAACGATATTCCTGCCCGCAGCAGCGCAGCGAACCGACTTCGAGGAAGGCGGGGAAGCGGCCGGGAAGCGTGCTGCGCAGCGGCTCGGGGAAATATTGCCAGCTCGCCATGCCGTTCATCTGCCGTATCGCGACGGGCGCTGCGACGCGCAGGTCACGGCTCGCGCCATCCGCGCGGCTGAGCCATGCGCCGCCGCCGCGCAGTGCCATGGCGCTGTCCTCGGCGGTGGGGTCATGGATCACGGCGGCGGCGATCTCGCCCCGGACGACGACCGCAGCCATCACGGCGAAGAGCGAGAGGTCGCTGGCATAGTTCAGCGTGCCGTCGATCGGGTCGATGACGAAGGCGAGCTCGGCTTCGGAAAGCTTCGAGAGCAGGGACGGGTCTTTCGTCACCGCCTCTTCGCCGATCAGCGCCGCGCCCGGAAAGGCCTTCGCCAGCTCGGCGCAGATGAAGCGTTCGGCTGCCTCGTCGGCTTCCGTGACGACATCGACCGGATTCTGCTTGGCGCGGATATCGCCATCCGCCAACCGGCGGAAACGCGGCATCACCTCGCGCCGCGCCGCCTCGCGCAGGATCGCGTCGAGCCGCTCGTGATCCTGCCGGGTGAAGATCATCCGAGATCGAACTCGACCAGGATCGGCTGGTGATCCGAGGCTCGCGTCTCGATGTCGTAGGTGATCGAACGAGCCCGCTGGGCGAGGTCCGGCGTCGCAAGCACGAAGTCGAGACAGCCCGGCGGGCCGTAGGTCTGGTCGCAGATGAAGGCGGAGGGCGGATGCGGTTCCGAGCCCTTCAGCACCGGCCAGAGATCGATCAGCGGCGGCACGTCGCCCTCGAACGGAGCGAGCAACTGCGCCAATCCGGCATCGTCCGGGCGCATGTTGAAATCGCCGGTCAGGATTGCGCTCGCCGCGTTCGGCGTCGGCGCATAGGTATGCGGGCCGGCTGCACGCGGCGTTACCTGCCGCGCGGCGGCCATGCGGTGGATCTGCCGGATGCCTTCGACCTGGGCGGCCCGCAATATGGGCGAAGAGTATTCCAGATGGGTCGTCATCACCCGGATCGGGCCGAAGGGCGTCTCGACCATCGCCTCGACCAGCACGCGTGGCATGTTGCGCGTCGCTGCCGCTTCCCAGGGAAGGACATGGCGCAGCGCCTGCGCCACGGGTAGCCGCGACAGGACGAGATTGCCGAAGCGCTTGCGGCCGCCGGCGCCATCCGGAACGTCGACGCCGATCGCCTCGATCGCGGTGAAGCCCGGCAGCAACTCGCTGAACAGGGCGAACTGGTCGGTGCGGTCATTGCCGTCGAGATCGGGGAAATTGGCTGCGACCTCCTGCAGGCAGAGCACGTCGAAATCCGCCATCTGCCTGGCGTGATCGATGATGCGGTGCGGGTCGACCTTCTCGTCGACGCCGCGGGCCCATTGGATGTTCCAGGTGATCAGTTTCATCGGCGTATCGGTCGTTACTTGATACCCGCGCGCATAAAACTCTGCACGAACTGGCGCTGGAACAGCAGGAAGCCGACGAGCAGCGGCGCCGAGGTCATCAATGTCGCTGCGCAGATCACAGCCCAATCGATGCCCTGGTCGGCCGAGGAGAACACCTGGAGGCCGACGGTCAGCGGGCGCGACTCGACCGAGTTCGTGACGAGCAGCGGCCAGAGGAAGTTGTTCCAGTGATAGCTGACCGAGACGAGGCCGTAGGCGATGTAGGTCGGCTTCGCCAGCGGGACATAGACCCGCATCAGCACTTGCAGCGGGCTCGCGCCCTCGACGCGGGCGGCGTCGTCGAGTTCCTTCGGCACGGTCTTGAAGGTCTGCCGCAGCAGGAAGATGCCGAAGGCCGAGGCGATATAGGGCAGGGCGATCGCCGGGATTGTGTCGATCAGGTTGAGCTTGGCGAGCGTGCGGTAGTTCTCGACGATCAGCGCGTCCGGCATGATCATGAGCTGCGCCAGGATCAGCACGAAGGCGATGTCGCGGCCCCAGAAATCCTGCCGTGCCAGCGCATAGGCGGCGAGCGTGCCCAGCACGATCTGGAAAACGAGGATCAGGGTGACCAGGATGAAGGTGTTGAGGAAATAGCGGGCGAAGGGCGCGGCTGCCCAGGCGCGGGTGAAATTGTCCAGCGTCAGCGGCGCGGTCAGCACGAAGCGGGTGGTGTATTCGGCCGGGTGGAACGCCGCCCAGACGGCATAGGCGAGCGGCAGCACCCAGAGCAGGGCGAGCAGGATCGCGCCGGTCGATTCCAGCGTGAGCGCGAGGCCCTTGGGCGCGTAAGGGTCAGCGCGCGCAGCCGTCGGAGCGGGGTGGGGCGCGGCGCTCATTGGTAATGCGTCCTGCGTTCGAGCCAGCCGTACTGGACGAAGGCGACGAGCGCGAGCAGAGCCAGCAGCACGCAGGTCAGCGTCGCCGCATAGGCCGTGTCCCAGAAGCCGAAGCCAACCTGGTAGATGTAGAACAGCAGCAGTGTCGTCGCGTTGTCCGGGCCGCCGCGCGTCATCACGAAGATATGGTCGACCATGCGGAAGGCGTTGATCACGGCATTGATCAGCACGAACAGCGTCGTCGGCATCAGGAGCGGGAACTGGATGCGCCGGAAGAAGGTCCAGCGCGAGGCGCCCTCGATCGCCGCCGCCTCGCCGAGGCTGGGCGGAATCGCCTGCAGCGCCGCGAGATAGAAGATCATGAAGAAGCCGGCTTCCTTCCAGATCGCGACGATGGTGATGGCGTAGAGCGCGGTGTCCTGCGAGCCCAGCCAGTTGGTCGAACGCGCGCCGAACAGGCCGGTGATCTGCTCCAGCAGCCCGTATTGCGGCGTGTAGAAGAACAGCCAGATATTGGCGACCGCGATCATCGGCAGGATCGTCGGTGTGAAGAAGGCCATGCGGACGAGCGTGCGCCCCGCGATCCTGTCGTTGACCCAGACCGCCATCAAGAGCGCCAGCGCGATCGATGTCGGGATCGTGCCGAGCGCGAACCAGAGATTGTTGCTCATCGCCTTCCAGAAGATCGGGTCGGCGAGCATCTGCTGGTAGTTATCGAGCCCGATGAAGCGCGCCGGGCGGCGCGCCTTCGGTGTCGAATGGAAGCTCTCGATGAAGCTCGCGACCGCGGGCCAATGCGTGAACAGGGCCAGGCACGCCATGGCCGGCAGCAGGAGCAGCCAGCCATGGAGCGTCGCGGTCGCGCGGTTCGTCATCTGGGCGGGATCAGCGATAGGCTTTGAGAATGCGCTCGGCCTCGGCCTGCGCCTCCTCCATTGCCTTCTGCGGCGCCTTGGTGCCGGTCAGTGCCGCCTGCAACCCGTCGTTCAGCGCCTTGGTGACGCGCTGGTTCTCATGGGTTGAGAGTTCGGCCACCGCGCTCGACAGCTGATCGCGTGCGACCAGCGCCGGCGGGAAATCGGCGACGTATTTCTTCATCGCCTCGGTCTCGTAGGCGGCCGGCGTGACGCCGACATAGCCGGTATTGATGCTCCACTGCGCCGCGCGTTCGGGCGTGGTGATCCAGCGCACGAACTTGAAGGCGGCTTCTTGCTCGGCCTTGGTCGCCTTCTTCGAGAGATAGAAATTGCCGCCGCCGGTGGGGCTGCCCGGCTTCTTGCCGGCCGGGAGAACCGCGACGCCGAAGGGGAACTTGGCGTTGGCGCGGACATTGGTGAGGTTGCCGGTGGTGGTCCACATCATCGCGACCTTCTTCTCGAAGAAGTCGCGCGGCGTGGTGCCCCATTCGACGATGCCGGGCGGATGGACCTTGTGCTTCTGCGCGAGGTCGACCCAGTACTGCAGGGCCTCGACCACACCCGGATTGGCGTAATCGGTCTTGTCGCCCGCGCTGTTGGCGAGGATCGCGCCGGCCTGGGTCGTGAGGCCCTGGAACAGCCAGTAGGGGAAGCCGGAGGAGGGGATCTGGATGCCCCATTGCGTGGTGTTGCCGGAGGCGTCGCGCTTGGTCAGTTTCTGCGCGAATTCGAGCTGTTCGGCCCAGGTCTTCGGCGGCTTCTCGGGATCGAGGCCCGCTTCCTTGAACAGTTCCTTGTTCCAGTACAGCACCACCGTGGAGCGCTGGAACGGGATGCCCCAGGTCTTGCCGCCGGTCTGGCTGTTCTCCATGAAGCCGGGGTAGAAGCCGGCAAGCCACTTCTTGTCCTCGTCGGTCTTGATGAAATCGTCGAAGGGCACGATCGCCTCTTCGTCGATCAGCGTGAACATGTCGGTCGAGAGCAGGACCGAGAGCACCGGCGGCGTGCCGCTCTTATGCGCGGTCAGCGCCTTGACGATGGTTTCCTGATAGGTGCCGGCATAGATCGGCTTCAGCTTGATGGACGGGTTGTCCTTCTCGAAGTCGGCGGCGTAGGTGTCGATCAGCTTGGTGATCGGGCCGCCGACGGCGACCGGATAGAAGAACGAGAGCTCGGTGCTCTGCGCCCGGGCGATGCCGGGTAGCGCAGTCGCGCCCGTAAGTGCGGCGGTGCCGCCAAGAAATTCACGCCTGTCCATGATGTCCTCTCTCCCTTGTTGGGATGGTCCGCTCGTCCGACGCTCCGGCCGGTTCAGTTGCGAACCACCTTCCGTTCCGACGCCAGGTCGAACCAGTGCAGCGCCGATTGTGACAACGTGATGTAGATCTGTTCGCCGGCTGTGATCCGGACCTTGCCGGGCCGCTTAACGATGAAGGAATGGCCGTCGATGCGGGTTTCCAGCAGCGTATCGGAGCCGAGATATTCGACCGCGACGACATCGGCGGCGACGCCGCTTGCGGTGATCTCCACCATCTCGGGGCGGATGCCGACGGCGAGGCTGGCGGGATCGAGACCATCGGGAGCGGTGATCGCGCCGCCGCGCGCCTGCACCGTCGCAAGCGGCAGCACGTTCATCGGCGGCGTGCCGACGAAGCGGGCCGCGAAGATCGTCGCCGGGTTCTCGTAGAGCACGTCCGGCGGGGCATCCTGCTCGATCCGGCCGTTGCGCATCAGCACGACCTGGTCGGCCATGGTCATCGCCTCGACCTGATCGTGAGTGACATAGACCATGGTCATGCCGAGCCGCTGCTGCAATTCGCGGATCTCGCGGCGCATCTCGACGCGCAACTGGGCGTCGAGATTGGAGAGCGGCTCGTCCATCAGACAGACCGGCGCCTCGGCGACTATGGCGCGGCCGAGCGCGACGCGCTGCTGCTGGCCGCCGGAGAGCTGCGAGGGCTTGCGCTCCAGCAGGGCGGAGAGCCCTAGGATCGAGGCGGCGCGGGCGAGGCGTTCATCGCGCTCGGCGCGCCCGACCTTGCGGACCTTGAGGCCGAACATGATGTTCTCCGCGACGCTCAGATGCGGGAACAGCGCGTAGTTCTGGAAGACCATGGCGATGCCGCGCTGCGAGGGCGAGGCATGGGTGACGTCGCGCCCGCCGATCGCGATCGTGCCGCTGCTGGTCTCCTCGAGCCCGGCGATCAGCCTGAGCGTGGTCGACTTTCCGCAGCCGGACGGGCCGAGCAATGCGACGAGATTGCCGCCCTCGACGGTGAAGCTGATGGCATCGACGGCGGCAGCACCACCCCAGCTCTTCGAAACCGTCTTCAGCGCTACAGAAACCATTCGTGATCCGGTGAGCCGAGGTCATGTTGAGCCGGCACAGCAGCGCTGCGCCGGCATGGCGTCAGCGGAGATGACGTGAAAATGCTTCCCCGCACAAGAGGTCGTGGCCCGCCGATGGGGTGGTGCACAGGTTCGCTCGTGCCGTGCGGGGACTGTCAGCCGGCTTGCTCGCGATGGCGCCTGAGGAAGGCAAGCGCTGCCTCCCAGGCACCGGCATTAGCCGCGGCATTCGCCGCCGGCGTGCCGCCCATCGTGGTCGCGATGCCGCTGACCGGGTGGCGATGGGCGATGCGCGTCGCGGGCACATGGGGAAACAGGATGGAATGGCCGGCCGCCGGCCAATTCTTCCAGAGAACCTCATGCGGATGCCCGGCCGCGAGCAGGCTCGACTGCACGATCAGCGAATAGAGATCGGAAGGCCACGCCCCGTCATCGCCGCCAGAGATGAGCAGCACCGGCCCGGCGATCCGCTCCACCGGGATGCGGGCGCGGGCCATTGCGGCGGGATCACTGAGCGCGGTCCGCATCGCATCGGCATTGCGGCGCATTTCGGTCGCCTCGTCATAGGGCTTCCAGCTTGCCGTGGCGTTGTCCTGCCATTGATGGACGAGCGGCTTGCCGTCGAGCGTCCAGCAGGGACCATCACGACCGAGGCCTGGAGCCGGGTCGGCGGCCGCCTGCCCGCCATGAACGAAGGCGCTCGGCACATAGCCCAGCACGGCCGAGACCTTGTCGGGGAAGGTTGCGCCGAGCAGGAGCGCCAGTTCGCCACCGCGCGATTGTCCGGCGACGGCGACGAAATCGTTTTTCGGGCGAACGCGGGCGCGCAGCCAGTCGAGCCCCCGCGCGAAATACTCCAGCGGCGTGTTCGAGATATATTTCGGCAGGCCGGGTGCGCCGAAATAGCCGAGCGCCAGCGCCGCGACGCCGCGCGAGGCCCAGAGCGCGGCGCGCGGCTCGTTGATGCCGCCGCCCGAGCCGTTGAGGATCATGATCGCCGGATGCGGGCCTTCGTCGGCCGGCAGGAACAGCGTGCCGACGAGTCCGTCTTCGGCGAGCGGATGCCGCGTCACGCCCTCGGCCATGAGAACTTGATTGAACTGTCCCGAAGCCATCGTCTCGCCGCCGATACGGGCGGTGAGCGTGGTTTCGAGCGGGCGAGACAGGTCGGCCGGGAACAGCTCGCCGGTGCCGGTCTGCGCCCAGACCAGCCCCATCGCCGCGACGCCTTCGTAATCGCCGCGCACCGGCGCGTCGCGTCCGAGGTGGATGCTGCCATCGGCCCCGGCAACGAACACCGCCTCAGCCCGCCAGACATGGCCATCGCGCGGGGTCTCCGCGGCGATGGTCACCTCCGCGCCCGCCGGCAGTCCCGTCAGGACAATCCGGCGGGATACGTCGATCAGGTCGATGGCGGGGCTGATCGCGAAGGCGGCGGGCATGGCGACGTCCTTACTTGGCCTTGCTGACCTGCATGGCGACGGTGCGGTCGCTGTGCCAGGGCACGACCTTCAGATCCGGCCGGCTCGCCCAGATGTTCTTGTAATGGTAGAGCGGCATGATCCCGACATCGTCCATCACGACCTTGACCGCGTCCTTGATGATCGCCTCGCGCTTGGCGTCGTCGAATTCCGCGCTGGCCTTGGCGAGGGCCTCGTCCAGCTTCGGGTTGCTGTAACGACCCCAGTTCGAGGCACCGAGGCCTTTCGAGGCGTTGGCGGTCGCGAGGATCGCGGTCATCGCATAGGTGCCTTCGCCGGTGCCGTTGCCCCAGCCGATCATGCTCATCGCATATTCGTTCTTGTTGGCTGCGCCGGAATAGACCGAGAAGGGCACGACCTCGACCTGCGTCTCGACGCCGATGCGGGTCCAGAACTGCGCGATCGCCTGCGCGGTCTCGGGCGCCAGCGGATAGCGCTCGCCCGGCACATGCATGGTCAGCTTGAAGCCATCGGGATAGCCGGCCTCGGTGAGCAGGGCCTTGGCCTTGTTGGGGTCGAGATCGATCTTGGCGCGGTCCGGATCGTAGCCGAAGCTCCCGGCCGGCATCCACTGCGATGCCACGGTCACGCCGCCGCGGGCGACGCGATCCGCGATCGCGTCGCGGTTGATCGCGATGGTGAGCGCCTTGCGGACACGGACATCGAGCAGCGGGTTCTTGTCGAGCGGCTTGCCGGCCTTGTCGGTGATGAATTTCGACGGGTTCGGGTTGAAGCTCGGCTGCATGATCAGGGCGCGCAGGCCCGGATAGGACCAGACCTTGACCTTGGGGTTCTTCTCGAGCTTCTCGATGTCGGAGAACGAGACCTTGTCGATGACGTCGACATCGCCCGAGAGCAGGGCGGCCGTGCGCGCCGCCGGATTGGCGATATAGCGGTAGTTGACCTTCTCCCACTCGGGCTTAGGCCCCCAGAAGCTGTCATTGCGCTTCATCTCGATGCGGTCGCCCGGCGTGTAGCTGACGAAGGCATAGGGGCCGTCGATCACCATCGCCTTGCCGCTGTTGTAGTCGTCCGTCGTCGCGGTCTGGCCGACATGCTTGCTGACGACATAGATGCTGGAGATGTTGATCGGCAGCAGCGGATCGGGCGCGCGGCTGGTGATCACCAGCGTGTGCGGGTCCTTGATCTCGACCTTGGCGACATTGCGCAGGAAGCCCTTGTAGCTCGCCACGCTGCCCGGCACGGCCTGGGCGCGCTCATAGGAGAAGGCGACGTCCTCGGCCGTGACCGGCTTGCCGTCGGTCCAGACCGCGTTCTCGCGCAGCTTGAACTCCCAGGTATTGGGCGCGAGGTTCTTCCAGGAGGCCGCGAGGTCGGGGACCACGCCGCCCTCGGTCTTCTGCGCGACGAGGCGCGACCAGAAATGCTGCGAGACCGAATGATCGCCGGCATGGTTGTTGAGCTGCGGGTCGATCGCCGAGACCGGGTCGCCGAAGGCGATGCGCAGGTCTTCCGCGTTGGCGGCGCCTGCGGCGGCGATCAGTGCCGCCGAAAGGGCGAAGGTGCTCAGTCTGGTCGTCATGCGATCTCTCCTGTTTGCGCGCGGGCCGGGGCCGCTGCGACGTCGTTGAGGTGGCAGGCAGAACGGTGGCCCGGCACGATCTCGCGCAGGGCGGGTCTTTCGACGCGGCAGCGGTCGAAGGCGGCCGGGCAGCGCGGGTGGAAATGGCAGCCGGGCGGCGGGGCGGCCGGGCTCGGGATCTCGCCCTTCACCGGCGCATAGACGCGCCGCCGCTGCTTCAGGTCGGGGATCTCCGCCAGCAGGCCCTGCGTATAGGGATGGTTCGGATGGGCGAAGAACCGGGCGGCCGGCGCATCCTCGACGATGCGGCCGAGATACATGATCACGACGCGGTCGGCGATGTGCTGCACGACGCGCAGGTCGTGGCTGATGAACAGATAGGTCAGGTCGAGATCGCGGCGCAGCTCCATGAACAGGTTGAGGATCTGCGCCTGGATCGAGACGTCGAGCGAGGCGACGGATTCGTCGCAGACCAGGAAACGCGGCTGCAGGGCGAGAGCCCGCGCGATCGAGATGCGCTGGCGCTGGCCGCCGGAGAACTGGTGCGGGAAGCGTTGGCGATAGGCCGGGTCGAGCCCGGCCCGACGCATCTGCGCGCAGACATACTCGTCGATCTCGGACCGCGAGGCGATGCCATGGACCAGCGGCGCCTCGCCGATCGCCTCCGCGACGCGCATGCGCGGGTTGAGGCTCGCCTGCGGGTCCTGGAAGATCAGTTGCACGTCGCGATGGACCGAGCGGTCGCCCTGCGGGGCGCGGCCGAAGACCTCGACCGTGCCGCTGCTCGGCGGCAGGAGGCCTGCGGCAATGCGCCCAAGCGTCGACTTGCCTGAGCCGGATTCGCCGACGAGCCCGACGAATTCGCCGGTCGGAATTGTCAGGTCGATGCCGTCGAGCGCGTGGATAACGGGCTGCCGCCTGGCGAGATGCAGCTTGACCGCGAGCCCGTCCGCACGGCCGAAGCGGCGGCTCAGATCGTGCGTCTCCAGCGCCGGAACGGAGGCGGGTTTCGTCGTCATGCCGCCACCTCGGCCGATGAAGCGGGGCCGGACAGGGGATGGAAGCAGCGCAGGCGATGCGCGCCCTCGGTGAAGGCTGGCTGACGCTCGCAGGCGTCGTCGCGGCGCGAGCAGCGCGGACCGAAGGCGCAGCCCTGGGGCGGGTCGACCATGTCGGGCGTCGTGCCGGGAATCTGCACCAGCATCGAGCCCGGCGCACTCGCCCCCGGCAGGCTGCCGATCAGCCCGGCCGTATAGGGATGGCTCGGCCGGTCTAGCACGGCATCGATTCCGCCATGCTCCACGATGCGCCCGGCATACATCACCGCGATCTCGTCGGCGATGCCGGCGATCACCGAGAGGTCATGGGTGATCCAGAGCAGGGCGGTGCCGCTTTCGCGGGTGAGCTGCTGGACCTCGGCCAGGATCTGCGCCTGGATGGAGACGTCGAGCGCGGTGGTCGGTTCGTCCGCGATGATCAGGTCAGGCTTGTTGATCAGCGCGATGGCGATGGCGACGCGCTGCCGCATGCCGCCGGAGAGCTGGTGCGGATAGGCGTCGAGCCGTGCCTCCGGGCTCGGGATGCCCATGGTGCCGAGCAGGTCGCGGGCACGGATGCGCGCCGAAGCGTCGTCGATCGTCTCATGCGCCCGGATCGTCTCGATCATCTGCGTGCTGATCCGGAGCACCGGGTTCAGTGTCATCATCGGGTCCTGGAAGACCATGGCGATGCGGTTGCCGCGCAGGCAACGCATAGCCTCCTCGTCGAGCCTGGTCAGATCCTGTCCGCGAAACAGGATCTCGCCGCCGACGACCTGGCCGGGCGGGTCGATCAGCCCCATGATCGAGAAGCCGGTGACCGACTTGCCCGAGCCGCTCTCGCCGACGAGGCCGAGCGTCTCGCCGGCCCGTAGGGTGAAGGAGACGTCGCGCACGGCGTCGAGGTCGCCGCGATCGGTGCGGAAGCGGGTGCGCAGGTTGCGGAGTTCGAGCAGCGGCGCGGTCATTTCAGCGCCCTCGGATCGAGCACTTCGCGCAGGCGGTCGCCGACGAGGTTGATCGCGACGATGGCCGTCAGCAGCGTCAGGCCGGGGAAGAAGCTGATCCAGTATTCGCCCGAGAGCATGAACTGGAAGCCGTTGGCGATGAGCAGGCCGAGCGAGGGCTGCGTCACCGGCGCGCCCAGGCCGAGGAAGGACAGCGTCGCCTCCAGCGTGATGGCGCGCGCGACCTGAAGCGCGCCGATGACGAGCAGTGGCGGTAAACAATTCGGCAGGACATGGCGCAGCAGGATGCGCGAGGTCGGCAGGCCGAGGCCGCGCGCGGCCTCGAAATAATCGCGCTTGCGCTCGACCAGCGCCTGGGCGCGGGCGGTGCGGGCATAATAGGCCCATTCCAGCAGCACCAGGGTCAGCACGACATTGCCGATGCCCTTGCCGAGCAGCGCCAGCATCAGGAGCGCGATCAGGATCGAGGGCAGCGACATCAGGAGGTCGACGAGCCGCATGATCAGCGCATCGATGAAGCCGCCGCTCCAGGCCGCGATCAATCCGAGCAGGATGCCGATGATGCCGGCGAGCACGGCCGAGCCGACGCCGACGGTCAGGCTTGTCCTGAGCCCGTAGAGGATCGCGGAGAACAGGTCGCGGCCCTGGCCGTCGGTGCCGAGCAGATAGGTGATGTCGCCGGTCGACGACACGGAGCCCGGCGTCATCCGGGCGTCGAGCACGTCGATCGCCGCGAGGTCGAACGGGTTCTGCGGTGCGATCTGCGGCGCGAACACGGCACCGATGACGAGCAACGTCATCAGGCCGAGCCCGATCCAGGCGGAGGGCGCGCGCAGGAAGCGGCGGAGCGCGCTGCTCGACGGGCGGCGGGCGGAAGCGGCGGCTGGAACCGTGGTCATGCCGAGGCCTCCTCGCGGACGCGCGGATCGAGGAAGCGATAGAGGATGTCGACGACGAGGTTGATGATGACGAAGAGCGTCACCACGACCAGCAGATAGGCCATCACCACCGGCCGATCGAGCGCGTTGATGCTGTCGAGGATGAGCTTGCCCGAGCCCGGCCAGGCGAAGATGCTCTCGGTCACCACGGCAAAGGCGATGGTCGAGCCGAGCTCGAGGCCAAGCACGGTGACCAGCGGGATCATGATGTTGCGCAGGATATGCATTATTACGATCCGGCCGCGGCGCAGGCCCTTGGCCCGTGCGAAGCGGACATAGTCGAGCGGCAGCACCTCGCGCACGCCGGCCCGCGTCAGGCGGATCACCAGCGAGACCTTGAACAGCGACAGGTTGATCGCCGGCAACAGCAGGTGGCGCCAGCCGTTGAGCGTCAGGAACGACCATTCGACGCCGAAGACGCGCACGGTTTCGCCGCGCCCGCTCGCCGGCAGCCAGCCGAGCGAGACGCTGAAGGTCATGATCAGCAGGAGCCCGACCCAGAAGGTCGGCAGCGAGAAGCCGAGGATGCTGCCGGTCTGGATCAGCTTCGACAGCAGGCGCTCGGGATAGAGCCCGGCATAGAGACCGAGCGGTACGCCGATGATGACCGCGAAGACCATCGCGGCGAAGGCGAGCTCCAGCGTCGCCGGCAGGCGCTGCAGGATCAGCGTCACCGCCGGCACGTTGTAGACGAAGCTGCGGCCGAGATCGCCCTGCAGGGCGCTGCCCGCAAAGTTGAGGTACTGCTGCCAGAGCGGGCGGTCGAGGCCGAGCCGGGCCACGAGCTCCGCCCGGTCGATCTGGGTCGCGTCAGGTGCCAGCAGGAGGTCGGCGGGGTTGCCGACGGCGTGCAGCCCGAGGAAGACCACGAGCGACATCGCGAAGATCACGAGAAGCGCCTGCGCGACGCGCTGGAGCAGCCACCCGAGCATCAGGCCGACACCTTCGTCGGTTCGGGCAGGATCGGTACCCATTCGTCGCCGAAGATCTCCGGCTCCGAATACGCCTGGCCGCGCTGGAAATGCACCTCGATATCCTCGCGGAACAGGCTCGACGCGATCGCCTGCGACAATCGCTCGGCACCGTCGCTGATCGCCGGGATGTCGCCGGAGACCGTGCCGTGAGACATCATCGCCGGGTAGCAGAAGCAGTGGATGCGCTCGAGTCCGGGGCAGGTGCCGGGTACTTTCGGCTGGAATTCGAAAGCAGGGCCGAGGTCGGGCATGGCGCCGAGGCTTGGCTCGGCATCATCGGGCATGCCGCGGTCGACCCAGTTGCGGGCGCTGGCCGCGATCTCCCTGAGGAAGGGCCTGCTGCCCCAATCGACCTTGAAGCCTGTCGAGAAGATCATGAAGTCGAAGCGCATCGTGCCGGCGCTGGTCTCGACGACGATCTCGTCGCCCTCCATCCGCGCCGAGATCAGCGCGGTGCCCTGCCGGAAGGAAGCGTGGGGATGGCGCGAGACGCGCAGCACGCTGGCGCGCGGCGGCGGCACCTGCTCGCGGGCGATATAGCTGTTGATCCGCCATTTCCAGGCATCGGGCAGATGGCGATAGCCGGCGATCGAGCCGGGATGGCCCATGCCCTTGCCGCGGTTGATGCGGGGGATGTCGCGGCGGCGGATCAGCAGGTCGACGCTGGCCGCGCCGGCTTCGAGCGCCGTGCCGGCGCTGTCCATCGCCGACGCGCCGGCGCCGATGACGGCGACGCGCTTGCCGCGGAGTTGCGCATAGTCGTTCTCATCCGAGGAATGCGCCCAGCGTGCGCGCGGCAGGCTCTCGGCGATCTCCGGCACGGCCGGGCCGCCGAGCCCGTCGCGGCCGGTCGCGAGCACGACATGGCGGGCGAGCACGCGCCGGCGGGTGCCAGCGGCGTCGATCTCCAGCGTCGCATGCTCGGGGCCGGGATGGATCATCGCGATCTCATGGCCGTTGCGGACATCGAGAGCGAGAACCTCGCGGAACCAGCGCAGATAGTCCATCCACATCAGCCGCGGGATCTTGTCGAGCGCCTCCCAGTCGGCAGCTTCGAACTGCGCCTCGAACCAGGCGCGGAAGGTCAGCGAGGGGATGCCGAGCGCCGGTCCCGTCAGGGTTTTCGGCGAGCGCAGCGTCTCCATCCGCGCCGTCGTCGCCCAGGGGCCTTCGAAGCCCTGCGGCCGGCGGTCGAAATTGACGGCACGCAGGCCGATATTCCGGAACGCCGCAGCCGCGGCGAGCCCGGCCATGCCGGCGCCGATGATCGCGACATCGAGCACAGGCTCGCCATCGACGCTGCGTTCCGGCACCCAAGGGGCAGCCGGCAGGGTCAGCAGTTCGAGCTCGCGGGCGACGCGGCGGTTCAGCGCTTCCAGCCCTTCAGGTGCAGCGGCCTGGTTTGTCGTCACAGCCGCGTCTCCTGTTTGGTCAGCGAGGCGAGCAGCGCCTGATGCTCTTCGGGGGGGATCAGGGCGAAATCGGCAATCCGCTTCTGCGCGCTCGTCTTGAGCGCGGCGATCAGGTCGCGGGCCTTGTCGGAGAGGGTGACGCCGCGCGCGGTGACGACGCCGAAGCAATAGGGGATCGAAGTCGCCAGCGGCAGGACGCGGATGCCGGGCGTCGGATTGCCGGTCAGCGTCAGCGGCTCGACGATGGCGATGCCGGCACCGGCCCGGATGAAGGACAGCACGTTCATGGTCGAGGTCGTGCGGATTCTCACCCGGACATCAACGCCGGCCGCGTGGAGCGCCGCGCGGATGCGCGCCGGAAAGCCGCGGCGCAGCGACATCCCGACAAGGTCGCGTCCGGCGAGGGCATGAAGATCGATCGGCCCTTCGATCTGGGCGAGCGGGTCGGTCTCGGGCACGGCGAGCACGCAAGGCGCCGTGCCCAGCCATTCCAGCGAGAGGTCGCGATGCAGCAGCGGCGCGCTGGTGGCGCCGAGCTGCGCATTGCCGGAGATCACCGCGTTCTGGACGCGGTCGGGATTCTCGACCTCGATCGCAAGCCTTGGCGCATCCGCCCCGTTCCAGGCATCGGTGAGCAGGCCGAAGGCGAGCGATGAGACCGCCGATATCCGGATCGGTGGCTCGGCCTCGCCGATCACCTCGCGGGCACGCTCCCACAGATTGACGAAGCCGGCCAGCGCCCGCTCGACATCGTCGCGCAGCACCATGCCCTTCTGCGTCAGCACCAGCCGCTGGCCGACACGCTCGAACAGAGGCTGGCCGAGATCGCGCTCCAGCTCCTGGATCATGCGGCTGACCGAAGGCTGGGACACGCCCAGATGCTTCGCCGCCGCCGTTACGCTGCCGAGCGAGGCGACCTGCAGATAGGCCTCGAGGATCTTGAGACGGCTCATCTCACCCGTCTTTGCGGACGGGGTCGCCGAGGATGTGCATCAGCCGGTTGGCCCAGCCGAACAGCGCCGTGGACAGGATGAGGTCGACGATCTCGGCCTCGTCCAGCCCGGCCTCGCGCAGGCGGGCGGTGTCGGCCTCGGTCACGGCCGGCGGCGATTGCGAGAGCTTCACCGAATAGTCGAAGATCGCCTGGTCGCGCGGGCCGAGCTTGGCCTTCTCGCCATTGGCGAAGAGTTCATCGGTGACGGCGGTGTCCTTGCTGAGCTGCGCATGGCGGGCGGCATGCACGGCGGCGCAGTAGATGCAACGGTTGACCACCGAGGCGCCGATCGCCCCGAGCTCGCGCTCGGCCCGGCTCAGGCCGCCCGGATCGTACATGATGCCGTTGAACAGCGGCGAGCGCACGTTGAGCGTCTCCGGATCATGCGCCAGCACCAGCACGTAATCCGAGACCTTGGTGTTGGACGGCGTGACCTTCAGCGCGTCGAGCTGTTCGGGGCTCGCCTTGGCGAGGTCGACGGGTGTCACCCGCGGCTGCCAGTCCGGCACATTGCGGGTGAAGCGATGCACGACCCGACTCATGCGGAGGCTCCCTTGAGAACGGCGAGCCCGGCGAGAACGCGACACTGATAGCTCATGAAGGCGTTGAGTTCGCAGAGCCGCACGATATCGGCCTCGGCCACGCCGGCCGCCTTGAGCCCCTCGATCTCTTCGGCCTGCACGGCGCGCGGCTGCGTCGCGACCCGGTCCATGAAGCTGATGACGCTGCGCTCACGGGGCTCGCGCCCGGTCTCAGCGGGGTCGGCGAGACCACGCAAGGCCGGATCGGTCACGCTGCCGAGATAATGCGCGGCCAGCTCCGGCAGCGCGTTCAGGGTCGCGATCCGGGCGGCAACGGCGCGGCGCCAGCCGGAGGGAAAGCCGCCGGCATCACGCGGATCGATGACGGCGCTTTCGGCCTGCCGGCTCATTTCGAAAATGGCACTGCGGGATTGCGCGGCGGCCGATGCGGCGGCGCCGATCCAGGGAGAGGCCTCAGGGTTGGCGGGTTGAGCCATGGCAATCCCTTTCATGCATCAACTTCGCTGCTTGATGCTTTCTGCGAATGAAGCAGCGAATTTGCGCCCCGTCAATGAGCTTTGCCGGCGTCATGCTAAACTGGCCCGGTTTGCGGGGAGCCGTTCATCCGAGCACCTGCACGAGCAGAAGCAGTCCGGCGGCGCTCATGATGACGCCGATGGCGTCCGCGATGCGTGTTTCCGCCGGCAAGAGGCGCTCGGCCGTGATGGCGATCGTCACGCCGGCCATCAGGCGCAGATCCATCAGGCCGCCCGCAGTCAGCGCCGCCATCGGGCCGAGACAGGACAGGCAGCAGCGCAGGCCGAGAATGGCGCCGGCCTCTACCGCCGCCATCGCGTTGGAATGGGTCCACGATGCGGGATGAGCCCCATGGCAATCAGCCAGAAGCCGGGCCTTCCAGCGCGAGGCTTGCGCAAGCCCGGCGATCAGGATCATCAGGGCACCCGCTGGCGGGCCGAGGCGCCCGAGCGAGGGAGACTGGAGCGCTGCCTGGGCCAGGCTCGCGCCGAGCAGGAAGGAGAGCAGGCCGAAGCCGATCCAGACGGCGAAATAGCTGGCGCCGATCAGCGCGGCGAGCCCGCCGGGCCGGGTGGCTCCAGCCGCGAGCATCGCCTTCCGATAGCGCCACAGCACTGGTGTCAGCGACGGCAGCATCATCGCGATCGTCATCACGAGCCACATGCCGAGGAAGCAGGCCGCGGTTTCGAACCACGACTGGCCGCAGAGCGGCAGCCAGATCCCCGAGAGCAGCCAGCCGCCGGCCATCGGCACCGCGCCCATCGTTTCCATCGCCGCGCAGGACAGGGCTGTGGCGACGAGCGCGGCGGCGAAGAGCAGGGCTGCGCTTCCAACGAAGACGAGCGGAGCCCCGCGCCCGGCCTCTCGACCGGACGCGGGGCTCGTCTCGCAACCTGTCCGGGTCGCGCTCACGACACGGCTTGGCGGGCCGCGTAGCGGTCGCGATGGAGCCACCACGGCCCCTGCGCCTCGTTGCGGCCCTTCGGCGCCCGATCGAGCCAGGCATACATGCCCCAGACGCCGTCCACGCCGCGCGAATAGCTGGAATAGGTGTGGTAGATCGCGCCGTCCTCGCGGATGAAGGCGCTCAGGCCCGGCCGGTCGCGGTGATAGGTGGGGACGTCGACCCCGGACATCCCGGCGAGCGAGCGCTCGATCGCGTTGCCGTCGGTCCGCCACTCGAATTTCGGCTGGTGGCGGAAATTGTAGTCGATGCCCTGCGTCCGCTCCTGCATCTCGGTGAAGGAGACGTTGTAGTCGAAATTGAAGTCGCTCTCGCCGGACGAGGCCCAGGGGAAGCTCCAGCCCATGCGCTCGCGGAAGGCGAGGAGCTTGTCGATCGGCGCCCGCGAGACCGCCCAGAGCATCACGTCGTGATGGGCGAGATGCGTCGCCGAGCCGTTGAACCCGTCGGCGATCGCCGAGCAGGACGGGCAGCCGGCCTTGTAGTCCGGTCCGAACATGAAATGATAGACGAGGAGCTGCGAGCGCCCCTGGAAGAGCTCGGCCAGCGAGGCGTCGCCCTGCTCGGTCTGGAAGACGTAGTCTTTCTCGACCTTGACCCAGGGCAGCGCCTGCCGCCGCTCGGCGAGCGCATCGCCCTGCCGCGTATACGCCTTCTCGGCCTCGAGCAGTTCGAGCCTTGCGGCAAGCCATTCTTCGCGCGTTCCGATCGCATGACTGGTCATGATGTCTCACTCCTGTCGCCAGATGTTCGCGCCGCCTCGACACTCGATGCGGCGTCACGATCGGTGGTAAGGCGGAGACGACAGGCGGTGGGAGTGACAAGTTTGGCGGGATTCCGATGGACTCGCTGATCACGGCGGCGGCGCAGGCCTTGGCGAAGGGCGACCCGCTGGGGGCGCTGAACCGCGTCGCCTTGCGGGATGACGCGCCCGCCTTGGCGCTGCGCGGCATCGCGATGGCGCAGCTTGGCGATTTCGCCCGCGCCAAGCTTTTGCTGCGCCGTGCCGGCCGCGCCTTTGGGGTGAGGGAAGCGGTCGCCCGCGCTCGTTGCACGGTCGCCGAGGCGGAGGTCGCCCTCGCGGCGCGCGATCTCGGCTGGGCTCCCGGCAGGCTCGATGAAGCCGGCGCGGTGCTCGAAGCCCATGGCGATCGCGCGAACGCCGACCATGCACGCCTGCTCGACATCCGCCGCCTGCTGCTGATCGGCCGGCTTGGCCATGCGGGCGAACGGCTCGCCGGTATCGATCCCGCGCAGTTGCCGGCACCGTTGCGGGCTGTCCACGGATTGGCAAGCGCCGGCATCGCTTTGCGCCAGATGGAAGCGCGAAACGCACGGGCCGCGCTGGTGGAAGCGCGCGAGGCCGCCGGTCGCGCCGGAATCCCGGCGCTGATCGCCGAAGTCGAAACTGCAAGCCGCCTGCTCGAAGAGCCGGCCGCGCGCCTGATCGCGGATGGTGTCGAGCGCTCCTTGTTGCTCGACGAGGTCGAAGATTTGCAGGCATCGCAGGCGCTGATCGTCGATGCCTGCCGCCATGGCGCGCGCGACCGGGCCAGCTTCGTGTCGCTGGCGACGCGCCCCGTGCTCTTCGCCCTGTTGCGGACGCTGGCCGAGGCCTGGCCCAAGGATGCGCCGCGCGACGTGCTGATTGCCGGCGCCTTCGGCTCGCGCTTCACCGATGAATCGCACCGGGCAAGGCTACGCGTCGAGATCGGCCGCCTGCGCGCGGCGTTGCGGCCGCTGGCGCGGATCAGCGCGACGGAAGCCGGCTTCATCATAGCGCCGCGTCGCGCGGGCGGGATCGTGGTGCTGGCGCGCCCGGTCGAGGAGAAGCATGCCACGCTGCTCGCCCTCATGACTGACGGCGAGGCATGGTCGAGCTCCGCCTTGGCGCTGGCGCTTGGATCGAGCCAGCGCAGCGTCCAGCGCGCGCTCGATGCCCTCGCCGAAGCTGGCAAGATCCAGTCTTTCGGGCAGGCACGGGCGCGCCGCTGGGTGATGCCGCCGATGCCGGGTTTCGCGACGAGTTTGTTACTCACAGCGTCCTGGCCGGCTGGCTAGGGTCCAGCATCGCAACAGACGCAGGAGCCAGGCTATGACGATCACAAACGCCGATATCACCCGTACCTACGGCCCGTTTCCAGGTGTCGAGAAGGTTCATGGCGTCAGTTTCGACGGCGCCAATGTCTGGTTCGCCTCCGGCGACAGGCTGAACCAGCTCGATACCGTCAAGGGTGAGATCATTCGCACCATCGACGTGCCCGCCCATGCCGGCACGGCCTTCGACGGCACGCATCTCTTCCAGATCGCCGAGGACCGTATCCAGAAGATCGATCCGCAGACGGGCTCCGTGCTCGGCACGATCCCCGCACCCGGCAAGGGCGGCGATTCCGGGCTCGCCTGGGCCGAGGGCTCGCTCTGGGTCGGCCATTACCGCGAGCGGAAGATCCACCAGATCGACCCGGCCACGGGCAAGGTGCTGCGCAGCATCGAGACCAACCGCTTCGTCACTGGCGTGACCTGGGTCGACGGGGAGTTGTGGCACGGCACCTGGGAAGAGGGCGAAAGCGAATTGCGCCGGATCGACCCCGCGACCGGCAAGGTCCTTGACGCGCTCGCCATGCCGCCCGGGGGCGGCCTCTCCGGGCTGGAATCGGATGGCGCCGGGCTGTTCTATTGCGGCGACGGCGACAAGAGCACGCTGCGGGCCGTACGGCGGCCGAAGCGCGCCTGAGTATTGGGACATGAGCCTGTTTGACACAGGCTCATGTCTACGCCGGCCGGAATAGGGTTTGGCTCCATAGATCAGGGGATGTTTGCAAGGCTCTTCCCCGGGAGTGCTGCCGCGGAAAAGATTTCTCCTTGTGCAGCCGAAGCTCAGCCCTCAGGCAGCCTGTGCCTGATGATCCCGGCATGGAACCGCGCGCCGTGGATCAGGCCGCGATCATCGAAATCATAGGACGGGTTGTGCAGCGGCGCCGAAGCCTCGCCGTTGCCGACATAGGCGAAACAGCCGGGCACATGGTCGAGGAAGCGGGCGAAATCCTCCGAGCCCGTCATCGGCTCGGATGCGATCGCGACATTGTCGTCGCCGAGCACGATCCGGGCGGCGGCCAGCGCTTCCTGCGAGAGCGCTTCGTCATTCACCAGCGGCACGAATTCGCGCGTATAGGTCAGCTCGTGGCTGAGGTTGTAGCTATCAGCCGTGCCGCGCGCGATGATGCCCATCTGGCGCTCGATCGCGGCGCTGACCTCAGGCCGGAAGCTGCGGGCGTCGCCGAGGATGCGCGCGGTCCCCGGCAGCACGTTGCGGGTGCCGTCGGTCAGCAGCTCGGTCACCGAGACCACGGCGATATCGGCAGGGCTCAGGCGGCGCGAGACGATGGTCTGGAGCTGCATCACGAGCGCGCAGGCGGCGACCAGAACCTCGCTGCCGGCATGGGGCTTTGCCGCATGGCCGCCGACGCCCTTCAGCACGATCTCGAAATTATCCTCGGCCGACATGAAGGAGCCGGCGCGCGTCTGGAACTGCCCGACGGCGAGGCCGGGCATGTTGTGCAGGCCGTAGATTTCCTCGAACGGGAAACGCTCCATCAGCCCGTCGTCGAGCATGGCGAGCGCGCCGCGCCCCCATTCCTCGGCCGGCTGGAACAGGAAGCGCACGGTGCCGTCGAAGCCGCCTTCCTCCGCCAGCAGCCTGGCCGCGCCGAGCAGCATCGCTGTATGGCCGTCATGGCCGCAGGCATGCATCACGCCGAGTGTCTGCGAGCGATAGGGCTGTCCGCCCTGTTCGGTGATCCGCAATGCATCCATGTCGGCGCGGAGCGCGATGGCGCGGTTGCCGCTCCCGCGCTTGAGCGTGCCGACGACGCCGGTGCCGCCGACGCCCTCGACGACCTCGTCCAGGCCGAATTCACGCAGCTTCGCGGCGACGAAGGCGGCTGTCCGCTTCTCCTCGAAGCCGAATTCGGGATGGTTATGCAGGTGGCGGCGCCACGCTGTCATCTGCGACTGGAGATCGTCGAGATCGAGCTTGGGCATCGGAGCAGCCTCGCTTCACAGGGATGCGAAGGGATAATGCAGATGCGCCGAAAGAAGCGCTGCAATCCTGTCGGCCGGATGCAAATTTCTTTCACCGAGTGGCAGGAGACGCGTTCGTCACGACCTGGCCGGAATGCTAGGAACGTCGCAGGATTTCGAGTCGGTGGATGCAGGAGGATGGAATGGCAGCGGAAAAGGTAGCCCTGATCACGGCGGGCGGCAGCGGCATGGGCGCTGCGGCGGCGAGGCGCCTGGCGGAGGACGGTTTCGCCGTCGCCATCCTCTCCTCCTCCGGCAAGGGCGAGGCATTGGCGGCAGAGCTCGGCGGCATCGGCGTCACCGGCTCCAACCAGTCGAACGACGACCTGAAGCGCCTCGTCGATCTCGCCATGGAGCGCTGGGGGCGCGTCGACGTCCTGGTCAACAGCGCCGGCCACGGCCCGCGCGCGCCGATCCTCGACATCACCGACGAGGACTGGCACCGCGGCATGGATACCTATCTGCTCAACGTCATCCGGCCGGTCCGGCTGGTGACGCCGATCATGCAGCGTCAGAAGGCCGGCTCGATCGTCAACATCTCGACAGCCTGGGCCTTCGAGCCGAGCGCGATGTTCCCGACCTCGGCGGTGTTCCGGGCGGGGTTGGCCTCCTTCACCAAGATCTTCGTCGATGCCTATGCGGCCGACAATATCCGCATGAACAACGTGCTGCCCGGCTGGATCGACAGCCTGCCGGCGACCGAGGAGCGGCGGCAGGGCGTGCCGATGCAGCGTTACGGCACCAGCGCCGAGATCGCCGGCACCATTGCCTTCCTGGCCTCGAAGGACGCCGCCTACATCACCGGCCAGAACCTCCGCGTCGACGGCGGCGTCACCCGCTCGATCTAAACCTTATTTCCGGGCGCCGTTCAGGCGCCCGGCTTTCCGGCCTCGGCCACCGGCACGGCCGGATGAAGCTTCGGCTTGCGGATCAATGGCAGGCCGATGGCGACGATCGCCAGGAGCCAGAGAATGACGCTGGTCGGTGTCGAGAACAGGATCTCGTAGCCGCCATCTGACAAGGACAGCGCCCGGCGGAAATTGTCCTCCAGCAATCGCGCCAGCACGAAGGCCAGCATCAGCGGGATCAGCGGAATGCCGACCTTGCGCAAGGCATAGGCGAGGATGCCGATCCCGGTGGTAATGAGCAGCTCGAAAGCGGAATTCGAGACGGCGTAGACCCCGGCATAGGACAGGGCGAGGATGCCGGGATAGAGGATCCAGGCCGGCACCAGCAGCAGGCGTGCGAACAGCCCGACCAGCGGTAGGTTGAGCACCAGCAGCATCAGATTGCCGATATACATCGAGGCGATCAGGCCCCAGGCGACCTCAGGCCGCTGGGTGAAGAGCAGTGGGCCGGGCGTGATCGAATACATCATGAAGGCGCCGAGCATCACCGCAGTCGTGCCCGAGCCTGGAATACCGAGCGCCAGCATCGGCACCATCGAAGCGGTCTGCGCGGCGTTATCCGCAGTTTCGGGCGCTGCCAGGCCGCGCATGTCGCCCTTGCCGAAGCTGCCCTTGTCGGAGACGCGCTTCTCGGCGGTATAGGCCATGGCGGAGGCGACCGAGGCGCCGGTGCCGGGCAGCACGCCGAGGAAGAAGCCGATGCCCGTCGCGCGCAGCATCGCCGGCGTGCAGAACAGGATTTCCCGGAACGTCAGGCGTGCCCCGTCTCCGGTGCGCGAGACGGTGCCGCTGATCATCCCCTCCGCCAGCATCAGGATTTCGGCGACCGCGAAGAGGCCGATGGTCAGGCTGGTGAAGTCGATGCCGCCCAGGAGCTCGAGCGAGCCGAAGGTGAAACGTTCGACGCCGGTGCCGCCATCGATTCCGACCATGGCGAGCAGGAGCCCGAGCGCGACGGCGATCCAGGTCTTCACCGCCTTGCCCTCGCTCATCGTGCCGAGCAGCGCGAAGGACAGGACCATCAGCGCGACATAGTCGGCCGGGCCGAAGGACAACGCGAGCCGCGCCAGCGGCACGGCCAGGAAGGTCATCAGGACGACGGCGCTGGTGCCGCCGACGAAGCTGCCGATGCCACTGATGGCGAGCGCCGCCGCACCGCGCCCGGATTTGGCCAGCGGATAGCCGTCGAGCGTCGTCATCACCAGGCCGGGATCGCCGGGTATGTTGAGCAGGATCGAGGAGATGCGGCCGCCATAGCCGCTGCCGTAATAGAGCCCGGCGAGCAGGATCAATGCCGTCTCCGGCGGCAATTTCAGCGCGAAGCAGAGCGGCAGCAGCAGGGCGACGGCATTGATCGGACCGATGCCGGGCAGTGCGCCGATTGCGGTGCCGAGCGCCACGCCGGCAAAGGCGACGGCAAGGTTGAGCGGGGTGAGCGCGACCTCGAAGCCGGTGATGAGGGCGGCGAATGCGTCCATCTCAGATCCCCAGCGGCCCGCGCGGCAATGGCAGGTCGAGCACCTTGTCGAGCAGCACGAAGAAGACGATCGCGGTGGCGACGGCGGATGCGGCGGCCGGCAGTGGCCGCGCGTGGAAGGCCAGCGCGGCCACGAAGCAGAGCAGAGCCGTAGCCGCGATGAAGCCGATTGGCGGCAGGAGCAGCGGGTAGATCAGGCTGGCGACGAGCACGGCGAGCGCGCGCGGCCATGTCCCGAACTCCAGCGCGACCGTTCCGGGGCGCAGCAACAGGATGGCTCCGCCCAGGATCAGGACGGCGCCGGTGATCGTCGGGAACATGCGCGGCCCGACGGGATCGGCCGCGAAGGGCACATGCAGGGTCTGCGCGTGCCAGATCGCGCCCGCGCCGAGCAACGCACAGATCAACCCGACCAGGCGATCGATCATGATCTCCTCCCGTCCTGTTCCCTTGGCTTGGCGAAAGGCTTCTGCCTTACTTGGCGAGGCCGACCTCGGCCGCCAGCGTCCGGAAATCGGCGGTCCGCTTCTTGGCGAAGGCGTCGAACTCGGCGCCGACCATGCTGAACTCGAACAGCCCCTGCTCGCCGCGCGCCTTCTGCCAGCGCGGATCGGCGTTGAGCTTGGTCAGAATGCCGGTCCAGTAGGCATAGGACGCTTCCGGTGCCTTCGGCGGCGCATAGAAGCCGCGCACGATCGGCCATTGCACGTCGTAGCCCTGCTCCTTGGCCGTCGGCACCTGCGCGAAGGCGCCGGGCAGTCGCTTCTCCGAGAAGGTCGCGAGCAGCCGAATCTCGCCGGCCTCGAGCTGGCCGCGCACCTCGGAGGCGTCGCCGGGGAAGAGGTCGATATGGCCGCCGATCAGGGCGCCGATCGCTTCGCCGCCGCCCTCATAGGCGAGATAGCGCATCTTGCGCGGATCGACGCCGGCCGCCTTCAGGACGAGCGCCGGCTTCATCCAGTCCTGGCTGCCGACGGTGCCGCCGGCACCGACCTTGACCGAAGTCGGGTCCTTTTTCAGGGCCTCGACCACGTCGGCCAGCGTCTTGAAGCGGCTATCCTTGCGCACGGCGAGCACGCCATAGTCGGCGCCGATTGCGCCGAGCCAGCGCACATCGGATTCGCTGAAGCGGCCGAACTTGCCCTGGGCGAGGTTGACCCATGAGCCGGTCGAGACCGCGACGATGACATTGGGATCGGCGGCGCGCTGCGCCTGGATGTTGTTGTAGGCGACGGCGCCGATGCCGCCCGGCATGTTGGTGGTGCGGATCGACGGGCCGACCAGCCCGGTCTCGTTGAGCACGCGGCTGGTCAAACGGCAGGTCAGGTCGAAGCCGCCGCCGGGCGCGGCAGGGGCGATGCATTCCGGGTTCTGCGGCTGGAAGTCCTGCGCGTGGACGGTTGCCGAGAGCAGCAGCGCGCAGCAGGTGGCGATCGTTGTTCTCATGGCGTTCCTCCCAAATTCTTGTCGTTTCCGCCTGCGGTGGCGGGTTGGCGTCGCTATCCGGGCTCTTGCCAGCCCTGTTCGATTGTCGACAATTTTTAGATTAGCGAACCGGAACCGCTTGTCAAACGGGCGGGTCGATGTAATTTGTGTCGACAATAGACGCTGGCCAGAACGAAAAGGCGGGCGATCGATGCGAGGAACGGCCGAAAATGGCGACATTCAACAACAATGAGCGTCCGGCTCCGGACGGCGTGCTGGTCGATATCGCCGACTACGTGCTGAACTATCGCGTCGACAGCAGCCTCGCCTACGAGACCGCCCGCAACTGCCTGATCGACACGATGGGCTGTGGCATGGAGGCGCTCGAATATCCCGCCTGCACCAAGCTGCTCGGCCCCGTCGTGCCGGGCACGGTCGTGCCGAACGGCGCCCGCGTGCCCGGCACGCCCTACCAGCTCGATCCGATCCAGGCGGCCTTCAATTTCGGCACGATGATCCGCTGGCTCGACTTCAACGATTGCTGGCTCGCCGCCGAATGGGGCCATCCGTCCGACAATCTCGGCGGCATCCTCGCGGTCGCCGACTGGCTCTCGCGCAGCGCGGTCGCGGCCGGCAAGGCGCCGTTGACGATGCGCGACGTGCTCACCGCGATGATCAAGGCGCACGAGATCCAGGGCTGCCTGGCGCTGGAGAACGCCTTCAACAAGGTCGGCATCGACCATGTCATCCTGGTCAAGGTCGCCTCGACCGCGGTGGTCGCCGGCATGCTCGGGCTTAGCCGCGACGAGATCGTCAACGCGCTCTCGCTCGCTTTCGTCGACGGCCAGGCGCTGCGCACCTATCGCCACGCTCCCAATGCCGGCTCGCGCAAGAGCTGGGCGGCGGGCGATGCCACCAGCCGCGCCGTCAGGCTCGCCCTGATCGCCCGCACCGGCGAGATGGGCTATCCCTCGGTTCTCACCGCCAAGACCTGGGGCTTCTACGATGCCTCGTTCCGCGGCCAGAGCTTCAAGTTCCAGCGCCCTTACGGCTCCTATGTGATGGAGCACGTGCTGTTCAAGATTTCCTACCCGGCCGAGTTCCACTCGCAGACCGCGGTCGAGGCCGCGATGACGCTGCACGATCAGCTCAAGGCGATGGGTCGCAGCAGCGACGACATCGCCTCGATCAAAATCCGCACGCACGAAGCCTGCATCCGCATCATCGACAAGCGTGGGCCCCTGCATAACCCGGCCGATCGCGACCACACCATCCAGTACATGGTCGCCGTGCCCTTCATCTTCGGGCGCCTCACCGCCGCCGATTACGAGGACGATATCGCCGCCGATCCGCGCATCGATGCGCTGCGCGACAAGATCGAATGCGTCGAGGACCCCGCCTTCACCAGGGACTATCACGACCCCGAGAAGCGCTCGATCGCCAACGGCATGACGGTGACGCTGAAGGACGGCACGGTATTGCCCGAGCTCGTGGTCGAATACCCGATCGGCCACAAGCGCCGCCGCGCCGACGGCATCCCGCTGCTGGAAGCCAAGTTCCGCACCAATCTCGCTCGTCGTTTCGTCGAGAAGCGCCAGCGCCAGATCCTCGACGTCTCCCTGGATCAGGCCAGGCTCGAAGCGATCTCGGTCAACGATTACGTCGATCTCTACTGCAGCTGAGTGCCCATGCCCTATCTCGTCGCCTCCGATCTTCCGTCCGAGCCGGCCGGCCAGCGCTTCCGGGCACTGGTCGAGCGCGGCGGCATCGCGCGCCTCCCCGGCGCCCATAACGGCATGGCCGCGATTCAGGCCAGGAACGCCGGCTTCGAGGGCTTGTATCTGTCGGGTGCGGCGATGACTGCCTCGATGGGCATCCCCGATCTCGGCATGATCACCGTCGACGAGGTCGCCTTCTTCATCCGCCAGATCGCGCGGGCCTCCGGCCTGCCGCTGCTGGTCGATGGCGATACCGGCTATGGCGAGGCGCTCAACGTGATGCACATGGTGCGTGTCTTCGAGGATGCGGGCGCCGGCGCGGTCCATATCGAGGACCAGCTCCTGCCGAAGAAATGCGGCCATCTCAACGACAAGAAGCTCGCCGACGCCCATGACATGGCGGCAAAGGTCGCTGCCGCCGCCAAGGCGCGCCGGCATCTCTACGTGATCGCCCGCACCGATGCCGCCGCGAGCGAGGGCATCGACGGCGCGGTCGCCCGTGCGAAGCTCTATCTCGAGGCCGGTGCGGACGCGATCTTCCCGGAGGCGCTGACAACGGCCGAGATGTTCCGCGAGTTCGCCAGCCGCGTGCCCGGTGTGCCGCTACTCGCCAACATGACCGAGTTCGGCCGCACGCCCTTCTTCACCGCTTCGGAGTTCGAGGCGATGGGCTATCGCATGGTGATCTGGCCGGTTTCCTCGCTGCGCGTCGCCAACAAGGCGCAGGAGAAACTCTACGCCGCGCTTGCCCGCGACGGCAGCACTCATGCCATGGTCGAGCAGATGCAGACGCGGGTCGAGCTCTACAAGACGATCGGCCTCGCCGATTACGAAGCGCTCGACGCCTCGATCGTCGCGACCATCGCGCCGGAAGGCATGCCGCAGCGCGAGCGCAGCGCATGAGGATACCAGGGCGCCGGAATGATCCGGCATCCGAACCGCGGATGACGCGGCAAGAGAACGACCAGCCGAAAACGGCGGCGTAACGACCACGGGAGGAAATGGAAATGCTGAAGCGTTTGACGATGGCCGGCGTTCTGGCTTTGGGGCTCGGCGCTGGTACGGCCCTGGCCGAACCGGCGAAAGTGATGATCCCCGCCAATCCGGGCGGCGGCTGGGACGGGGCCGGGCGCCACACCATGGCGGCCTTTGCCCAGTCCAAGGTTTTCACGGACGGGGCGTCCTTCACCAACAAGGGCGGTGCTGCCGGCACGATCGGCCTCGCCGAATTCGTCCGCACCGCCAAGGGCGATGACAACGCCCTGCTGGTCACCGGCGTCATCATGGTCGGCGGTGTCATCACCAACCAGACGCCGGTCTCGCTCAAGGACACGACGCCGCTCTTGCGCTTGACCAACGAGTACAACGCCATCGCCGTGCCCGCGAACTCGCCGATCAAGACGCCGGCGGACTTCATCGCCGCGCTCAAGGCCGATCCCGGCGCGCTCTCCGTCGGCGGCGGCTCGGCCGGCGGTGCCGATCACGTCATGCTGGCGCTGCTGGCCAAGCATGCCGGTGCGCCGGTCGGGAAGATCAACTTCGTCGCCTTCTCCGGGGGCGAGATCCTGGCTGCGCTCGGCGGCGGCAAGATCAAGGCGGCGATCTCCGGTGCCTCGGAATTCCGCGCCTTCGCCGAATCCGGTCGTATCCGCATCATCGCGACCTCCGGCCCGACGCGGGTCGAAGGCCTCAACGCCCCGACACTGAAGGAAGCCGGTATCCCGGTTGAGGTCGGCAACTGGCGCGGCTTCGTCGGCGCGCCAGGCATGAGCGACGCCGCCAAGAAGACCTGGCTCGACCGTTTCGCCAAGCTCCATGCCACCAAGGAGTGGAAGGAGACGCTCAAGACCCAGGGCTGGGAGGACGCCTATCTGCCGGGTGACGCCTTCGACGCCTTCCTCAAGAGCGAGGACGCCAACTGGACGAGCGCGCTCAAGGAAGTCGGCATCCTGAAATAGCCTTCGACGAAGCCAGGCGGCGTGCATGAGCGCGCCGCCTGGCTTCGATCGCTCGGAGCCCGTTTGGAAACACAGCCCTCATCCTGAGGAGCCGCGATAGCGGCGTCTCGAAGGATGTTCCAGCGGGCTTCCGAACCTCCTGAAGCATCCTTCGAGACGCCATTCCCAAAGGAATGGCTCCTCAGGATGAGGGCTCAGGGAGTTGCTGAACAGATGCGAAGGGCAAGGCAGATGTCGTCGATGAAGAACGGTTCGGCTGCGGCTGGCGGCGGGCGGCCCTGGTGGCTGGGGCTCGCCATCCTCGTGATGGGCGCGGTTTGGCTCAACGGTGCGCGCAGCATCGCCTCGACGACCAACTATGTCGGCCTCGGGCCGTCCGCGATCGTGCTCGCGGTCGGGCTCGGCCTCGTCCTGCTCGGCTTCCTGCTGATCGTGCAGGCGCTGAAAGGACAGTTGGCGCCGCCCAGTGAGGACGAGGAGGAGGCGCCGTTCTCGCGCCCCGCCTTCCTGATGGCGCTGGCCGGCGTCGGCGTGCCGCTGCTGACGATCCGCTGGTTCGGCTTTCCGTTCAGCGCGATGCTGGCCTTCACGCTCGTGACCCATGCCTTCGGCTCGCGCCGCACCTTGCTCGATCTCGGCATCGGCGCGCTGATCGCCAGTCTCGCCTGGCTCGGCTTCTCCCGCCTCGGCATCAGCCTTGGCCCGTTCTTTCCGCTCTTGGGCTGAGCCATGGATATCCTGAACCAGTTGCTCGGCGGGTTCGCGGTTGCCTTGCAGCCGATGAACCTGTTCTGGGCTTTCGTCGGCTGCGGGCTCGGCACGGCGGTCGGTGTCCTGCCGGGCATCGGCCCGGCACTGACGATCGCGCTGCTCCTGCCGGTCACCGCGCAGGTCAATCCGGCCTCCGCCTTCATCATGTTCGCCGGCATTCTCTACGGCGCGCTCTATGGCGGCTCGACCACCTCGATCCTGCTGAACACGCCGGGCGAGAGCGGCTCGGTGATGACGGCGCTCGAAGGCAACCGCATGGCAAGGCGCGGCCGTGGCGCGGCGGCGCTGGCGACGGCGGCGATCGGCTCCTTCGTCGCCGGCACGATCGGCACGCTGGCGCTGACCTTCCTCGCGCCGGCCATCGCCGAGCTCGCCTTCGTCTTCGGGCCGGAGGATTACTTCGCCCTGATGATACTGTCCTTCACCTCGGTCGCCGTGGTGATGGGGCGTTCGATGGTGCGGGGTTTCGCTGCGCTGTTCTTCGGGCTCGCGCTCGGGACGATCGGCATCGACACCCAGACCGGCCAGACCCGTATGGTCTTCGGCACGCTCGAGCTGCTCGACGGCATCCCCTTCACCGTCGTGCTGGTCTCGCTCTTCGCGATCGGCGAGACGCTCTATGTCGCGAGCCGCAGCGGCGCTGCGCCGGCCGCGATCAACCCGCTCTCCGGCGGCAGCTGGATGACGAAGCAGGACTGGAAGCGCTCCTGGAAGCCCTGGCTGCGCGGCAGCGTCATCGGCTTTCCGATCGGTGCGCTGCCGGCGGGCGGCACGGAAATCCCGACCTTCCTCTCCTATGCGCTGGAGCGCCGCCTGACCCCGCATCCGGAGGAGTTCGGTCAGGGCGCGATCGAAGGCGTCGCCGGGCCGGAGGCCGCCAATAATGCGGCCGCGGCCGGCATCCTCGTGCCGCTCCTGACGCTCGGCCTACCCTCCACCGCGACGGCTGCCGTGCTGCTCGCTGCCTTCCAGAATTACGGGCTTCAGCCCGGCCCGCTGCTGTTCGCCACCAACCCGGACCTGCTCTGGGGCCTGATCGCCTCGCTCTATATCGGCAACGTCATCCTGCTGATCCTGAACCTGCCGCTGGTCGGCATCTGGGTCCGGCTGCTGCTGATCCCCCGGCAATACATCTATGGCGGCATCGTCGTCTTCGCGATGGTCGGCGTCTGGGGCCTGTCGACCTCCTGGATGGACCTGGCGTTGATGTGCGGCCTCGGCCTCGTCGGCTATGTCGCGCGCGTGCATGATTTCCCGATCGCGCCGGCCCTGATCGGGCTGATCCTCGGCCCACAGGCGGAAATCCAGCTCCGGCGTGCGCTCGCCGTCAGCCAGAACGACTGGAGCGTGCTGGTCGGCACGCCGATCGCGGCGACATTGCTTGCGGTCGCAGCGCTGGTGCTGATCCTACCGCCCGTGCTCGCGCGCCTGCGCCGACGCGCCAGTGCAGAAGAAGAGCCGGCGACCTCTGCGGGCGGAGCAGGTTAGCGCCTCGCTCCGGTCCGGCGCTTGCCCGGTTTGGTGCCGACATTCGCGGCCAGCGCGGCTTGCAGCGCCATGCGGGCGGCACGGATATGGCGCCGCATCAGGATTTCCGCGAGTTCGCCGTCGCGATGACTGATCGCTTCGGTGATCCGCATATGCTCGCCCCAGGCCTCGCGACCGCGTCCCGGCACGGTGGAGTGCAGGCGCCGGCACAGGCGCAGCCGCGGATAGAACTGCTCGCAGAGCAGTTCGGCGAGGATCGGGTTGCCGCTGCCCTTGGCGATCCGGCGGTGAAAATCCGCCTCGGGCTCGTCCTGGAGATAGGCGCCCATCGGATTGCGCTCGATATCGCCGCGATGGCCCCTCACCAGCGCGTCCAGCGCCGCGATCTCGGCCTCGCTCATGCTCTCGGCCGCGAGGCGGGCGGCCATGCCCTCTGTCGCCTCGCGCACGTCGAGCAGGGCGAGGAACTCGGCGGCGCTCGGCTCGGCGACGCGCGCGCCCTGGTTGGCGACATAGGTGACGAGCCCGCGTTCCTGCAGCCGCCGGATGGCTTCGCGGACCGGTGCGCGGCTGACTCCGAAGCGGCGGGCGATGGCCGGTTCGCTCAGTTTCTCGCCGGGCGCGATCTCCCCGGAAATGATGGCCGAGGAGAGATCGTCGTAGAGTTTTACGGTGACGCCCACGCTCGCGGGGGGCGGTGTCTCGGCCAGCATCGAGCGGGTGCCTATCTGCTTCTGATCACGGCAGCATAGAGCATTTCCGTTTCCGATGGGTACCGGAGGTGCCGGCGAATTCGGTGGTCATGCGCGGCCTTCATCGAAGGTTGCCGTATTCCATCAACCCTGAATTCGGTTGATTGCATGACCTGTCTGCGCAGAATGCTCATGCGCCGCGGCTCCGATGTCCGGACCTTCGCGCGTCGCCTCGCTCGCGCCGAGGGTGGCTGGCGCGTCGTGGCGACGGAGGCCGGAAACCGATGGGCAAGGGCGACGACGATCTGAATGACTATGCCTCGCCGGCCTGCCTGCTGCATGAGGTCGATCCGGCCTATTCCGGGCTGACGCCGCCGTCGCGAAATGTCGGGCAGAACCTGCCCGAGCCGAGCCTGATGGAATGGCGGCGGTCCGAGCGAGCGCGCATGATTGCAGCCCGCCTGGCGATGTCGGCGCGCACGCGAAACGCGCTTGCGCGTCGGATCGCCGGCCATCTCGACGCGCTGATCGGCGATCCCGCCGGCGTCCTCGTCAGCGGCTACTGGCCGTTCCGCGGCGAGCCGGATCTGCGCGACTGGTTCCGCGATCTGCGCGAGCGCCGCGGTCTGGCCGCCTTGCCGGTCGTGGTCGAGCGCGGCAAGCCCCTGCTGTTCCGGCTCTGGCGCAAGGGCGAGAAGCTGGAGCGCGGCGTCTGGAACATCCCCGTGCCGGCAGCGGGCGATCCGGTCTTTCCGCGGATCGTCATCGCGCCCCTGGTCGGCTTCGACGCGCAGGGCTACCGGCTGGGCTATGGCGGCGGCTTCTTCGACCGCACGCTCGCCGCCCTGCCGTCCTCCACGATCGCGGTCGGGATCGGCTACGAGATGGCGGAGATGCCGACGATCCGCCCGCATGGTTTCGACATCCCGATGCACCATATCGTGACGGAAAACGGCATCAGGTCCCACGGCGGAAAGCGGGATCGAGAGCCTCCGTTTGACGCCGGCCCGATCTCCCCATAAGCCTGAGCGCGACGGTTCCCTCACGGGATCAAAAGGGAACGCGGTGCGGGTGGCGAGCCACCCCATGCCGCGGCTGCCCCCGCAACTGTAAGCGGCGAGCCTTTCGCCATACGCCACTGGGGCCTCGGACCTGGGAAGGCGGCGAAAGGCAACGACCCGCGAGCCAGGAGACCTGCCGTCAGCCGTGGTCACACGCGGACACGTTCGGCCGGGGTGCGCCGATCGCTGATTCGACCGTTCGCCGTCTTTCGCACGGCAGATGGGAGATCGCGTTCGCGGTGACGTGCCACTGACGTCAACGCCCGAGGTCTCCATCGTGAACGTCTTCCTTCCGGCCGCCGGACGCGGCCGCCTGCTGCTCTCCGTGTCCTGTCTGACCATTGCCGGCGCTGCAGCCCCGGCTTTCGCCCAGAACGCTCCCGCCACGATGGCGCTCGACGAGATCGTCGTAAGCGCCACGGGAACGCCGACGCCTGCCCGCGAAGTCGCGAGCGCCGTCACCGTCATCACCGCCAGGGATATCGAACAGCAGCAGCGCCGCACCTTGCCGCAGGCGCTCGCCGCCGTGCCCGGCCTCAACATCGTGCAGACCGGCGGGCCGGGCGGCCTGACCTCGGTTTTCATGCGCGGCACCAACTCGAACCACGTCAAGGTGCTGATCGACGGCATCGAGGCCAACGACCCTTCAGCCCCGAACCGCTCTTTCGATTTCGGCTCGATGCTGACCGAGGATATCGAGCGCATCGAGGTTTTGCGCGGTCCCCAGAGCGGCCTCTATGGCGCGAATGCGCTGGGCGGCGTGATCTCCGTCACCACGAAGCGCGGCGAGGGACCACCGAAGATGACGGCGCGCGTCGAAGGCGGCTCGCACGGCAGCTTCAACCAGTCCCTCGGCTTCGGCGGCGGTGATGCGCGCTTCAACTATGCCTTCAATGCCAGCCATTTCCGCGCCGACGGAACCGAGGTGACGCCGCCGAACCTCGTGCCGCCCGGCCGCCGGATCAACCCGAACATCTTCGACAATTACAGCTATTCAGGACGCCTCGGCTTTGCGCTCACCGACACGCTGACGCTGAACTGGGTTGGCCGCTATCAGGACGGCCAGTTGCGCTATACCGGCGACACCGGCTTCCCGAGCAAGCCCTCGCCCTATCGTTCCCTGCAGAACTACGCGCAGGCCTTTACCCGTGGCGAGGTGGTCTGGGACCCGTTTGGCGGGCGATTCGTCAACACCTTCGGCGTGTCCTATTCGCGGCAGGACAGGGGGACGCGCACGGCTTCCGCGATGACGGGGCTGCTCGGCCTGCCCAATCAGAGCCTCGGCGAGCGCACCAAGCTCGACTGGCGCGGCAATCTCCAGATCATCAAGGGCCACAACCTGATCATGGGTCTGCAATATGAGCGCGAGCGTCTGGACACGACGAGCCTCATCGCCTCGAACGGCAACAAGGCCGCCTGGCTCGAATACCAGGGCAATATCGAGGATCGCTATTTCCTGGCGGCCAATATCCGCCGCGACCATGACGACAGCTATGGCGGCCATACGACGTACCGCATCGCGCCGGCCGTCATCATTCCCGGCACGGAAACCAAGCTGAAGGCGAGCTACGGCACCGGCTTCAAGGCGCCGACGCTGAGCGAGCTCTTCATCGATTACCGCCCCGGCTACAACTTCTTCGGCAATCCGAACCTGAAGCCGGAGGAAAGCCGCGGCTGGGATATCGGCTTCGAGCAGCCGCTCTTCGACAAGCGCCTGCAATTCGGCGCTACCTGGTTCCAGAACGATATCGAGAACCTGATCGTCACCAATGTCAGGCGCGATTCCTACGCCAATATTGGCAAGGCGAAGACGAAGGGCGTCGAGGCCTTCGCCGCGCTGGAAATCTCGCCCCAGTTCCGCATCCGCGCCGACTACACCTTCACCCTCGCCAAGGATGAGATCGCCCGGCAGGAACTGCTGCGCCGGCCGCGCCACAAGGCGAGCGCGACCGCGACCTGGACGCCGACCGACAGGCTCAGCCTCTCGGCGACGCTGATCCATATCGGCTCCTGGGTCGACGGCAACCGCGACTTCTCGGTCCCGCGCATGCGCGCGAAGGGGGCGACGCTGGTCAACCTCGCCGCTGAGTACAAGGCGACCGACAAGGTGACGGTGTTCGGGCGGGTCGATAACCTCTTCGACAAGCGTTGGGAGAATCCGGTCGGCTTCCTCGTGCCGGGCCTCGGCGTCTTCGGCGGTATCAAGGTGGCCATCGGCGGATGAACCGGCCTCTCGTCCTGCGTCGTCTATGCGGCGTGTGCCTCTCCATCGCGCTCTCGGGCGCGGTGGTATCGGCCGCATCTGCGGTCGAGCGCCCGGCCCGCATCGTCTCGCTCAATATGTGCACGGACGAGCTCGTCCTGCGCCTTGCCGATCCCGAGCGCATCGCCTCGGTGACATGGCTGTCGCAGGACCCGCGCAACGCCAACATGGCGGACGCCGCCCGCCTGATACCGGCCAATCACGGGCTTGCCGAGGAAGTCCTGGGTTTCCGCCCTGATCTCGTCGTCGCCGGCGCCTATACGTCGCGCGCTACGGTTTCGCTGCTCGGGCGGGTCGGCATCGCCGCGCGGGAATTCGGCGTTCCCCGCAATCTCGCGGAGATGAAGGCGCAGATCACCGAGATGGCCGATGTTCTCGGCGAGCCCGCCCGCGGGCAAGCCTTGCTCGCCGAGATCGAGCGGCGCCTCGAAGCTCTGGCCGCCCGTCGCGTCGACAGGCCGTTGCGGGCGATCGTGCTCCGTCCCAGCGGCTTCACGGTCGGCCGCGGCTCGCTCGTCGACGAGATTCTGACCCGCGCCGGCCTCGTCAACATCGCGGCCGAGCTGGGCGTCGAGAGCTATGGCCAGATCGCGCTCGAAACCGTGGCGCTGGGCGGTGCCGAAATCCTGATCCTGAACGAGACGCCGGACGGCCCGCCGTCTCTGGCGCACGAGATCCTGCACCATCCGGTGATCGACCGGCTTGGCGACCGGCTGAAGCTCGTCGCCCTGCCGTCGCGGCTCTGGACCTGCGCCGGCCCGAGCGTGCTCGACGCGATCGAATTGCTGGTGCGTGCCGTGGAGGAGAAGCCATGACGCCGGACGCTTCACCCGGCATCAGGCCGGCGCCGCTGCTGGGATTGCTTGCCCTCGCCACTCTGGCGATGACCGCGATCTCCATGGCCGTCGGCTATGCACCATTGGCGCTCGGCCCGGCGGTGACGGACCTTCTCGCGGGGCAAAAGAGCCTGCCGGCGCTCGTGCTCTATGAACTGCGTCTGCCGCGCGCCCTGCTCGGCGCCCTCGTCGGTTTCAGCCTCGGCATGGCCGGCGCGGCGATGCAGGGATTGTTGCGCAATCCGCTGGCCGAGCCGGGCGTGATCGGCATCTCCAGTGCGGCGGCCTTCGGTGCCGTCCTCGTCTTCTATAGCGGGCTCTCCGCCAGCCTTGCGCTCGCTCTGCCGCTCGGAGGGATCGCGGGCGCGCTGCTGGCAACCGTGATCCTCTTCATCCTGCTCGGCCGTGGCGCCAGCACGACCACGCTGATCCTCGCCGGCGTGGCGCTCAACAGCTTCGCTGGCGCGGCGACGGCGCTCGCGCTCAATCTCGCACCGAACCCTTATGCAGCGCTGGAGATCGTGTTCTGGCTGATGGGCTCGCTGGCCGACCGGAGCATGAACCATGTCGCCCTCGTCCTGCCCCTGATGTTGCTCGGCTGGGCCCTGATCGTCTCGACGGCGCCCGCCCTCGATGCGCTCAGCCTCGGCGAGGATACGGCCGCGAGCCTCGGCTTCGACCTTGCCTGGCTGCGCGCGCGCTTGATCGGGGGCGCGGCTCTCGCCGTCGGCAGCGCTGTCGCCGTGACGGGCGCGATCGGCTTCGTCGGCCTCGTCGTGCCGCATCTATTGCGCCCGCTGGTCGGGCACCGGCCGGGCCGATTGCTCATCGCCAGCGGTTTCGGTGGCGCCATTCTCGTGCTGGCGGCCGATATCGGCGTCCGGCTCATGCCGGTCCGACCGGAACTCAAGCTCGGCGTGGTCACCGCGTTGATCGGTGCGCCCTTCCTCTTCGCTTTGGTGCAGCGCCTGCGCCGGGAGGCCTTGTGATGGCGATCACGGCTTCCGGCATCACGGTTTCGCTCGGCGGCAAGCCGATCCTGCACGAGGTCGATGCCCAAGTCCGGCCGGGCGAGGTGCTCGGCCTGATCGGTCCCAACGGTGCCGGCAAGACGACCTTGCTGCGGGTGCTGGCCACACTGCTCACGCCGGACTGTGGCAGCGTCGATTACGACGGCGCCTCGGCGCGCGCGCTGGGGCGAGCGGCACTGGCGCGCCGCATCGCTTTTCTGGCCCAAGGCGGTGAGGCGCCGGGGGCGCTCTCCGTCGAGGCTTTGGTCGGGCTCGGCCGCTTGCCGCATCGCCGCCCCTTCGCCGACTCGGGGGATGCGGATCGACAGGCGATCGCGCGGGCATTGGCGCTTTGCGACGTCACCGGCTTTGCCGGTCGCGCTGTCGGCACGCTCTCGGGCGGGGAGCGTCGTCGCGTCCTGCTGGCGCGGCGCTCGCGGTGGAGGCGCCTTATCTCCTCGCGGACGAGCCTCTGGCAGGGCTCGACCCTCAGCACCAGCTCGACACCTTGCAACTGCTGCGCCGGATCAGCCGTGAGGGCACCGGAGTGGTCGTCGTGCTGCACGATCTGACGCTCGCGGGCCGCTTCTGCGACCGGCTCCTGCTGCTCGATCACGGTCGCCGGGTCGCCGACGGAGCGCCGGCGGACGTCCTCGACGATGATCGGCTCGCACAGGTCTTCGGCATTCACGCCTTGCGCAGCTCCCAGGCCGGCGAGTCCTTCCTGCTGCCCTGGCGGACGCTCAACAATGAAAATGCGCCCTGAAGGGTGCCGATATCGACAGGACTCCAAACAGGCGCTACCTCCACTGCACGGCTAACGGGGGCGGGACCGGGGAATGCGTGGGGCAGGGGCAGGACTGGCTGGCGCGCTCATTCTCTTCTTCGCCCGCTTCATCACGGCCGTGCGCGGCCGTTGGGCGGGCGTCGAACCCACCGACGAGCAGCGGATCTACTTCGCCAACCATGCCAGCCATGGCGATTTCGTCCTGATCTGGACCGTGCTGCCGCGGCGCATGCGCTTCACGACCCGGCCGGTCGCCGGGAGCGACTACTGGCTGAAAGGCAGGTTGCGACGCTTCATCGGGTGCGACGTCTTCAATGCCGTGCTGATCGATCGCGATCGCGGCAGCCGCACGAGCGACCCGGTCGCGCAGATGACCGAGGCGCTCGACGCCGGCTCCTCGCTGATCGTCTTCCCGGAAGGCACGCGCAACACCACCGATGCCCGCCTGCTGCCGTTCAAGAGCGGCCTGTTCCATCTGGCGCGGGCGCGGCCGGGCGTGGCGCTCGTGCCGGCCTGGATCGACAATCTCAACCGCGTCATGCCCAAGGGCGAATTCGTGCCGATCCCGCTGATCTGCACCGTCACCTTCGGCGCGCCGCTGCGCCTCGCTGAGGGCGAGACCAAGCAGGATTTCCTGGCGCGGGCCGAAGCCGCTTTGCTCGCCCTGTCCCCGAAGGCGAACGCGCCATGACGATGCCGCATTCCGATCTCGTGGCCGTGCTCGCCGGCATCCTCGGCGTCCTCGTCCTCGCCTCGACCATCGGCTTCGTGCTGCAGCGCAAGCTCTCGCCAGACGGTTCCAATGCCGTCGTCGAGAACCTGAACGACCGCATCCGGGCCTGGTGGATCATGGTCGTGCTGATGGGGCTCGCCCTCATCGGCGGCAAGACCGGCGTGACCCTGCTCTTCGGCTTCTGTTCCTTCGCGGCCTTGCGCGAATTCATCACATTGACTGATACGCGCCGGGCCGACCACTGGGCGCTGGCCGCGGCTTTCTTCGTCGTGCTGCCGGTGCAGTACTACCTGATCTGGATCGAGTGGTACGGGCTCTACTCGATCTTCATCCCCGTCTACGCCTTCCTGCTGATGCCGATCATCGCCGCGGCGCGCGGCGACACCGACCATTTCCTCGTGCGCATCGCCGAGGTGCAATGGGCGCTGATGATCTGCGTCTTCGCCACCTCGCATGTGCCGGCGCTGCTCAGCCTCGATATCGCTGGATATGAGGGGCGCAATGTCCTTCTGATCGCCTTCCTCGTCATCGTCGTGCAGATCAGCGACGTCCTGCAATATGTCTGGGGCAAGCTCATCGGCCGCACCAAGATCGCGCCGAAGCTCTCGCCCTCGAAGACGGTCGAAGGCTTCGTCGGTGGGGCGCTCAGCGCGACCGCGGTCGGCGCCGGCCTGTCCTGGATGACGCCGTTCACAGCCCTGCAGGCCGCCTTCCTCTCGCTGGTCATCGTCCTGCTGGGCTTCTTCGGCGGACTCGTCATGTCGGCGATCAAGCGCGACCGCGGCGTCAAGGACTGGGGCCATCTGATCGCCGGCCATGGCGGCTTCATCGACCGGCTCGACTCGGTCGTCTTCTCGGCGCCGATCTTCTTCCATCTCGTCCGCTACGGCTGGTCCGCCGTATGAGTGCGCCGCTCGCGCGCCTGATGCGGAGCAGCATCGTCCATGTCGGCTTCGCCTTCCTCGCCATGGGCGGCTGGGCCGCCTTCGCCAACCGCGCCCATCCGATGCCGGCGCCGCTTTATGCCGGCCTGCTGCAGGGCGCGATCTCGGCCACGATCACGCTGGTCCTGAAACGCGCGATCGAATATCTCGCCAGCCGCTTCGCTGGCCTCACCGCCTTGCTGGCGCCGCCGGTGATCGCCGGCCTCGTCTCCGCGAGCCTGCTGACGATCCTCCACACGCTGGGCGGCACGCCTGAGATCGCGAAGACGATCGCCGTGCCGCTGACCGTCGCGACGAGCTATGCGGCGCTCTACAATTATTCGCTCTGGCGCATCCGGAAGGCCTGAACCATGGCGCAGGACGAGAACCGCCGCCCGCTCGCCAGCCGCGATTCCGGCTGGGCCCGCACGATCGCCCGTCGCTTGAGCACGGCTTCGGTGACGCCGAACCAGATCTCGATGGCGAGCATGGTCATGGCGGCCGGCGCAGGCATCGCCTTCTGGCAGGCGGGCGCAGCTAGCGGCGGTTCCCGCGTCGCTCTGTTGCTGGCAGCCGCGCTGTTCTGCCAGTTCCGATTGCTCTGCAACCTCTTCGACGGGATGGTGGCGATCGAGGGCGGCAAGCAGGAGCCTGACGGGCCATTCTGGAACGAGTTCCCGGATCGCGTCGCCGATATCCTGATCTTCGTCGGCGTCGGTTACGGCGCAGGCGTTCCGACGCTGGGCTGGGCGGCGGCAGCCTTTGCAGTGCTGACCGCCTATACCCGCGAGCTCGGCCGCAATTGCGGCCTGCCGGCCGATTTCTCTGGGCCGATGGCCAAGCAGCATCGCATGGCGGTGATCACGGCGGCGGCCGTGCTGTCGCTGGCCGAGCCGCTCTGGAGCGGCCACAACCAGATCCTCGGCGGAGCGCTCTGGCTGATCGCGATCGGTGCTGCCATCACCGCGATCCGGCGCGCCGCGAACATCGTCCGCAAATTGCGCGCCGGCTGACGTATCCCGCCGATCTCAGATCGACTCGATCAGCAGCTTGCGCGCCGCATCGACCGTGAGCTCCACCGGGTTGCCGCCGGTCGAGGGGTCCGCCACGGCCGCCTCGGCCAGTTCGTCGATCCGGTCGGTGCCGACGCCGAGCGCGCCGAGCTTGTCGGGGATGCCGAGATCGGCCCGCAGCTTCAGCACGAAATCATAGAAGTCGTCGAAGCCGCCGGGAATGCCGAGATAGGCGGCGGCGGCCGCGATCCTCTCCTCGATCGCCGGGCGGTTGAAGCGCAGCACTGGCGGCATCACCACCGCGTTCGTGGTGCCGTGATGGGTGTGGTAGACCGCGCCGACCGGGTGGGAGAGCGAGTGGATCGCGCCCAGCCCCTTCTGGAAGGCGACGGCGCCCATCGCAGCCGCCGCCATCATCTGCGTGCGGGCCTCGATATCCGCGCCATCCGCGTAAGCGCGGGGCAGATAGGTCTTCACCAATCGCATCCCTTCGAGCGCGATGCCCTGGCTCATCGGGTGGAAGAACGGCGAGGAATAGGCTTCCAGGCAATGCGCGAAGGCGTCCATGCCAGTGCCGGCGGTGATCGCCTTGGGCATGCCGACGGTGAGTTCGGGATCGCAGATCGTCACGCCCGGCAGGAATTTCGGGTGGAAGATGATCTTCTTGGTATGGGTCTGCGAATTGGTGATGACCGAGGCGCGGCCGACCTCTGAGCCGGTGCCCGCCGTGGTCGGCACCGCGACGATCGGCGCGATGCCCTCGATCGAGGCGCGTGTCCACCAGTCGCCGACATCCTCGAAATCCCAGACCGGACGCGTCTGGCCGGCCATGAAGGCCACGCATTTGCCGAGGTCGAGGCCGGAGCCGCCGCCGAAGGCGACGACGCCGTCATGCCCGCCGGCCTTGAAGGCGCGGACGCCGTCGTCGAGATTGCGCTCGTTCGGGTTGGGATCGACACCGGCGAAGATCGCCCGGCCGAGCCCGCCGGCCTCGAGGATGTCGAGCGCGTTGGCGGTGATCGACATGCTCGCCAGTCCGCGATCGGTGACCAGCAGCGGCCGCTTCATGCCGAGCGCCTTGCAGTGATCGGCCAGTTCCCTGATCCGCCCCGCGCCCAGCTTGACGGCGGTCGGATAGCTCCAGTTCGCGGTGATCGGCATCAGCCAGCTCTCTTCAGATGGTAGGATTTCGGGCGGGTGAGGTTGTGGAAGCCGATGACCGAGAGCGAGCCGCCGCGCCCGGTCTCCTTGACGCCGGTCCAGCACAGGGCCGGATCGAGATAATCGGCGCGGTTCATGAAGACGGTGCCGGTTTCGAGTTCCGCACCCAAACGGGCGGCGCGCTCGGCATCGCCGGTCCAGAGCGAGACGGTGAGGCCGTATTTGGAATCGTTCATCAGCGCGACCGCTTCGGCGTCGCTGCGCACCTTCATGATGCCGACGGCCGGGCCGAAGGTTTCCTCGCGCATGATCGTCATGGAATGGTCGACATCGACCAGGACCTGCGGCGCGAGATAGGCGCCGCCATCGTCCTGCGGGAAGAGTTTCGGATCGACCAGTGCCCGCGCGCCCTTCGCGGTCGCTTCGGCGATCTGCTCGCGTACCACCTGCGCGAAGCGCTTGTGCGCCATCGGGCCGAGCGAGGTCTCGGGATCGAGCGGATTGCCGAGCCGGTAGTTCGAGACCCAGCCGACCGATTTCTCGATGAAGGCGTCGTAGAGGCTCTCATGCACATAGATGCGCTCGATGCCGCAGCAGCACTGCCCGGAGTTGAAGGTCGCGCCGTCCATCAGCGTATCGACCGCCTTGTCGAGATCGGCGTCCTCCATGACATAGCCGGGATCCTTGCCGCCGAGCTCCAGCCCGATCCCGGTGAAGGTGCCGGCGGCGGCGCGCTCGATCGCCTGCCCGCCCGCGACCGAGCCGGTGAAGTTGATGAAGTCGAACTGCCCGTCGGCGATCAGGCGCGACGAGATCTCATGGTCGAGGAAGACATTGGCGAAGACATCCTCCGGCACGCCCGCCTCGTGGAAGGCGCGCGCCAATCGCTCGCCGGTGAGCAGCGTCTGGCTCGCATGCTTGAGGATGACCGCATTGCCGGCGATCAGCGCCGGCGCGACCGAATTGATCGCGGTCATGTAGGGATAGTTCCATGGCGCGATCACGAAGACGACGCCATGCGGCTCGCGCGCGATGAAGCGCTTGAAGGCGGCGTTGTCCTCGATCACGAGAGGCGCCAACGCCTCGTTCGCGATCGAGGCCATGTAGTTCGAACGCTCGTTGAAGCCCTTGAACTCGCCACCATACTTGATCGGCCGGCCCATCTGCCAGGCGAGTTCGCTCACCACCTCCTGGCCCATCTCGTTGAGCCGCGCGACACCCTTGAGCACCAGCGCGATGCGCTCGTCGAGCGGGCGCTTCGCCCAGGTCTTCTGCGCCTTGCGGGCGCGGGCGACCACGGCCTTGGCCTCGTCGAGGCTGAGAGCCGGCCGCTCGGCATAGACCGAGCCGTCCACCGGCGACACGCATCGGATCATCGTCATTGTCACTGTCCGTCTGGCTGAAACAAGTTGATGGGAGGGAGCCGGGTCAGGCGCGTTCAAAACCGCGCTTCACTTCCCAATCGGTGATCCGGCGATCGTACTCCTCCTGCTCCCATTCGGCGGCGCGGACGTAGTGGTCGATGACGTCGTCGCCGAAGGCCTTGCGCAGCATGGCCGAGCCCTTCAGCGCCACGGTCGCGTCACGCAGGGTCTTCGGGATCTCGCGGATATCCCGGCCGCCATAGGCATCGCCGACGAAGGCCTCCTCCAGCTCCATCTTCTTCTCGATGCCGTCGATGCCGGCGGCGAGCAGAGCCGCCATGGCGAGATAGGGATTGAGGTCCGAGCCGCCGACCCGGCATTCGATGCGGATGCCCTTGGTGCCAGCGCCGCAGAGCCGGTAGCCGGCGGTGCGGTTGTCGGCGCTCCAGATCGCCTTGGTCGGTGCGAAAGTGCCGGCGACGAAGCGCTTGTAGGAATTGATATAGGGCGCGAGGAAGCCGGTGATGTCGGAGGCATGGGCGAGAAGCCCCGCCACATAGTTCCGCATCAGCGGCGACATGCCGTGTTTTGCCTGCGCTTCGAGGAAATGCGGGGTCTTGCCGTCGGCGCTCCAGAGCGACTGGTGGATATGCGAGGAGGAGCCGGCATGCGCATTGCTCCATTTCGCGAGGAAGGTGATCGACTTGCCCTGCGCCCAGGCGATCTCCTTGCAGGCGTTCTTGATGATCGCGTGCCGGTCCGCCATGGTCAGCGCGTCGGCATAGCGGACATTGATCTCTTCCTGCCCGGCCGAAGCCTCGCCCTTGGAGTTCTCGACCGGGATGCCGGCGCCCTGCAATCCGTTGCGGATCGCGCGCATCACCGCCTCTTCCTTGGTGGTCTGGAAGATGTGGTAGTCCTCGTTGTAGCTGCTCGCGGTCTTGAGGTCGCGATAGCCGCTGGCGCAGGCGTTCTCGTAGCTCTGGTCGAACAGGAAGAATTCGAGCTCGGTCGCCATATAGGCCTTGAGCCCCATCGCCTCGAGCCGCTTGACCTGCTTCTTCAGCACGGCGCGCGGCGAATGCGGGATGTCATGGCCGTGATGGTCCATCACGTCGCAGAGCACGAGCGCCGTTCCTTCGAGCCAGGGCACGCGGCACAAGGTCGAAAGGTCCGGCTTCATCGTATAGTCGCCATAGCCGGCGGCCCAGCTCGTCGCCGCATAGCCGGCTACGGTTTCCATCTCCATGTCGGTGGCGAGCAGGTAGTTGCAGCTATGGGTCTCGTGATGCCCGCTCTCCAGGAAGAAAGCGGCATGGAAGCGCTTGCCCATCAGGCGCCCCTGCATGTCGACGAGACAGGCGAGCACGGTATCGATGCGACCGGCGGTGACGTCCTCTCTCAGGGCGTCGAGCGTGTAGGCTTGCGTCATGCCGATCATCCATCTCCGATGCGCGATCTTCACACGGGAATGCGCCCGGCGGAATAGCCGGCTCGCATCCTGCCGCCTGAATATTCAAAGAGATTTGGCTTCACCCGCCGGCCATCAATTCCGCGGCGCGCTCTCCGACCATCATGGCCGGGGCGTTGATGTTGCCAGAGGGTATCGTCGGGAAAATCGAGGCATCGACGACGCGCAAGTGCTCGATCCCGTGCACCCGCAATGTGGCGTCGACGACGGCGTCGCTGGCGTCAGGCCCCATCCGGCAGGTCCCGCAAGGGTGGAAGACGGAATAGGCATTTGCCCGGATCGCGGCGACATTGGCCGCATCGTTGACGGCTTCCGGCCCCGGCCGGATTGCGGCATCGATCACGGCGGAGAGCGTCGGCGTTGCGGCCAAGCGGTGCAGGAAGCGCGCGCCCTCCAGCAGGATGCGGAGGTCCTCGGGCTCGGAGAGGTAGTTCGGCGCGATCCCCGGCGCGACAAGCGGATCGGGCGAGCGGATCGCGACATGGCCACGGCTGAGCGGGCGGCAGGGCGAGACGCTCAGGCTGAAGCCGGGGAACGGATCGGGCTTCATCAGGGCGCGTACGCCGGGCACGGCGCGTTCATAGCTCAAGGGCGAGAAATAGAGCTGCATATCCGGCCGCGTCAGTTCGGGCCTTGTGCGGTAGAAACCGCCGCCCTGGTTGACGCTGAGCGCAAGCGGCCCGCGGCGGCGCATCAGATAATTCGCGGCCATGCCGATACGGGCGGGCCAGGACAGCAGCGCATCGTTCAGGCTCGGTCGCTTCGAACGGTAGACATGATCGTAGCAGAGATGGTCCTGCAGGTTCTGCCCGACGGCGGGGAGGTTGAGCAGCGGCGCGATGCCGTGCTTCGACAGGAGCCCCGCCGGGCCGATGCCGGAGAGCTGGAGCAATTGCGGTGTGTTGAAGGCCCCGCCGGACAGGACGACCTCCCTCCGGGCGCGAAAACGTAAGGTCTCGCCACCGCGCTTCGCCTCGACGCCGATCGCGCGCCGCCCGTCGAACAGAATGCGCGTGACCTGCATGTCGGTTTCGAGCTTCACGCGCCCGCGCCGCCGGGCCGGATGCAGGAAGGCTCGGGCCGCTGACTCGCGTCGCCCGCCGCGCGTGGTGATCTGGTAGAAGCCGGCGCCCTCGCTGGTCGCGCCGTTCAGGTCCGGATTGAAGCGCAGGCCTGCTTCGCCGGCCGCCCGGACGAAAAGCGGCGTCAGCGGATGGACTTCAGCGGCGACGTTCTCGACATGGAGAGGCCCCCCAGCGCCATGCCAGAGGGACGCGCCCAGTGCGTGGTCCTCCATGCGCCTGTAGGCGGCTAGCACCTCGGCCCAGCCCCAACCGGGATTGCCGAGCCGCTGCCACTCGTCGAAATCCTCGGCCTGGCCACGGGCATAGACCATCGCGTTGATCGCACTGGAGCCGCCGACGACCTTGCCGCGCGGCTGGTAGATTTCCCGCCCGTCCAGCTCGGCTTGCGGCGTGGTCCGGTACATCCAGTTCATGCGGCGATGGTAGAAGGTCTTGCCGTAACCGATCGGCAGATGCACCCAGGGGCTGAGATCGCGCGGCCCGGCCTCGATCACAAGGATCGAGCCTTGGCCCGCTTCGGCAAGCCGCCCGGCCAGCACGCAGCCGGCCGAACCAGCGCCGACGATGATCACGTCCCATTCGCTCAAGATGCTCTCACCCAGCCAGCCCACCACGAGTTCTAGGGAGAATTGGGCTTCCCGCTAAGGGCCATTCCCGCCGAAGCGCCAGTCCATTCGCCGCTCGCCATGAGGTCGTCGACGGCGCGGCGCAGATCGAGCACGCCGGTCTTGATCTCAGCCGGCGTGAAGCCGCTGAAGCCAAGCACGAGCCCGTCCCGCGCGATGGGTTCGAGGCAGAAGCGGCTGATCGGCGCGACTGTGACGCCGCGCCTTGCTGCCGCCTGCGTCAGCGCGACGGCATCGAGCCCGTCGCGGAGATAGGCGATGGTGTGCATGCCGGTCTGGGTCGGAACCACCTCCAGATCAGGCGCCAGATGCTCCCGCGCCGCATCCTCCAGTGCCTGATAACGCTCCTGGTAGAGCTTGCGCATGCGGCGGACATGCGTCGCGAAATGCCCCTCGACGATGAAATCGGCGACGATCCCCTGCAACGCCGTCGGCACACCCGGCGAAAAGGCTTCGAGGCAGATGCCGATCTGCTCGACCAGATGCGGCGGCGCGACGAGAAAGCCCAACCGCAGCGACGGGAACAGCGTCTTCGAGAAGGTCCCGACATAGATGACCCGACCGCTGCGATCGATGCTGGTCAGCGTCGCCATCGGTGCGCCCTGGAAGCAGAATTCGCCGTCCCAATCGTCCTCGATGATCCAGGCGCCGCTGGCCTCGGCCGCCTCCAGCAAAGCGAGCCGGCGCTCCAGGCTCATCTTGGCGCCGAGCGGCTGCTGGTGCGCCGGCGTCACGAAAGCGAGCCGGAATTCGGGCGCGCGGCGCAGGCCTTCTTCGACCACGAGCCCGGCCTCGTCCACCGGGACCGGCACGATGTCGACGCCCGACTGGATCATGCTGTTGCGCGCGCCGATCGCGCCGGGATCCTCGAACCAGACCTTGTCGCCGGGGTCGAGCAACGTCGCGGCGATGAGCTGGAAGGCCTGCTGCGCGCCGGCCACCACGAAGACCTGCTGCCATTCGCAGGCGATGCCGCGATTGAGCCTGAGATGCGCGGCAATGGCCTGGCGCAGCGCCCGCTCGCCATGCGGGTCGGGATAGCCGAGCACCTGATGGCGCGGCTTGCGCCAGTGCTTGCCCGAGAGCCTGGCCCACTGTGCCATCGGGAAGGCATCGAAGGCCGGCATCGCCGTGGTGAAGGCGCGGGGTTGGTGCGGCAGGCGCGTGCCGAACAGCTTTGACGCCGTGTTCATCGCCTGCGCCAGCTTGACCCGCGCCGTTGGTGCGGCGGTGGCCGCGGCAGCCGGCGCCGGCCGCTCATTCGCCAGCGCCTGGCTGATATAGGTGCCGGAGCCGACCCGTGTCTCGATCAGCCCTTCCGCCGCAAGCCGCTCGAAGCTCTCGACGATGGTGGTGCGGGCGACCTTGAATTCCTGCGCCAATGTCCGCGTCGCCGGCAGGCGCTCGCCGACCTTGAGCGTGCCCCCGAGGATCAACTCGCGCAGGCCCGCGCAGATCTGGACGCTGAGCCCATGCTCGCCCTCGCGATCCAGCACGATCGACTGGAGCAGGGCGCCTTCCTCGCGTTTGACCATGATGCCTTGAGGGAGAGTGGACTGTCGATTTGGTGAGAATGGACCTTGGGATCAGGCCAATTCAAGCCCCTTCTTGCGCCGAAGCTGCCCGCGGTTCTGTCGGGTGGCGCTCCCGAAACGGATAGCGGCAGCGATGAAGATCACCCGGCTCGAAAGCTTCTCGACGCAGGACGTCGGCTTCGTCCGCGCCACGTGCGAGGATGGCAGCCAGGGCTGGGGCCAGTTCTCGCCCTATAACGCCGACATCACCGCGACCGTTTTTCACCGGCAGGTCGCGCGCTGGGCGCTCAGTGAGAACGCCTTAGCCATCGACGAACTGATCGCGACGATCGGCGAGCGCGAGCACAAATTCCCCGGCTCCTATCTCTGCCGCGCCATGACCGGGCTCGACACGGCGCTGTGGGACCTGCGCGGGCGGATCGAAAAGAAAAGCGTCTGCGAATTGCTCGGCGGCTCGCCGCGGCCCTTCCCGGTCTATGCCTCCAGCATGAAGCGCGGCGAGATCACGCCAGAGGCGGAAGCCGAGCGTTTCCTGCGCCTGCGTGACGCTCACGGCTATAGCGCCTTCAAGTTCCGCGTCGGGCGCGAATGCGGCCGTGACATCGACGAATGGCCGGGCCGAACGGAGGCGATCGTGCCGCAGATCAGGCGGGCGCTCGGCCCTGAGGCGACGCTGCTCGTCGATGGCAACAGCGCCTATTCGCCGGCCAAGGCCATCGCGGTCGGCAGGATGTTGCAGGATCACGGCATCGTCCATTTCGAGGAGCCCTGTCCTTATTGGGAGCATGCCTGGACGCGCGAGGTCCGCGAGGCGCTCGATCTCGACGTGACCGGCGGTGAACAGGACTGCGACCTCGCCGTCTGGCGCGCCATGATCGATGGCCGCGTGGTTGACGTCGTGCAGCCGGATGTCTGCTATATCGGTGGCGTCGGGCGCCTGCTGAAAGTCGCGCGCTGGGCAGAGGCCGCCGGCCTGCCGGTGACGCCGCATTCGGCCAACCAGTCGCTGGTGACCGTGTTCACGCTGCACATCATGGGCGCGCTCGCCAATGCCGGCCCCTATGTCGAATTCTCGATCGAGGGGCCTGATTATTATCCATGGGAGCAGGGCCTGCTGCGCAACCCGCCGCAGGCGCGCGACGGTATGGTCGCGATCCCCGACGGGCCGGGCTGGGGTGTCGAGATCGAGCCGTCCTGGCTCGCCAAGGCCGCCTATCAGGTCACGGAGATCGGCGCGTGATCGTGGACCGCGCCGAGCTTGTCGCCGAAGCCTTGCGGACGGGAACGCTCGCCGGCCTGCCGGGCGGGCATTTCATCGACGGGCGCTTCGTCGAGTCCGCGTCCGGACGGTGCATGGAGAGCTTCGATCCCGGCCGGGGCAAGGCCTTCGCCACGGTCGCGGCCGGTGACGGCGCGGATATCGATCGCGCGGTCGCAGCCGCCCGTGCCGCCTTGTCCGGCCCATGGTCGCGCCTGAGCCCGGCCGCGCGCGGCGAGATCCTGATGCGGGCGAGCCGCCTGATCGCCGAGCGCGCGGCTCGTTTCGCCGTGGTCGAGACCCTCGATTCCGGCAAGCGCCTCGCGGAAGCGGAGGGCGATGTCGGTGGCGTCGTGAAGGCCTTCGCCTATTATGCCGGCGCGGCCGACAAGCTGCATGGCGACAGCATGCCGCTCGGCCCCGACCACATCGGCTTGACGATCGAGGAGCCGGTCGGCGTCGCGGCCCAGATCGTGCCGTGGAACTACCCGCTCTCGACGGCGGCGCGCGGCATCGCGCCGGCCCTCGCCGCCGGCTGCACGCTGGTCATCAAGCCGGCCGAGCAGACGCCCTTCACGACACTCATGCTGGCGGAACTGCTGCATGAAGCCGGCCTGCCCGCAGGCGTGCTCAATGTCGTCGCCGGCACCGGTGCCGAGGCTGGCGCGGCGCTGGTCGCCCATCCCGGCATCGACCACATCACCTTCACCGGCTCGCTCGCGACCGGACAGCGCGTGATGCGCGCGGCGGCCGAGCACGTCACCCGGCTCGTGCTGGAGCTCGGCGGCAAGTCCCCCCTCGTCGTGCTCGCCGATTGCGATCTCGACGCGGCCGTAGCTGGTATTATGGAAGCGATCTTCGAGAATGCCGGGCAGATCTGCTCGGCCGGCTCGCGCCTGATCGTTGAGGAGGCGATTGCCGAGCCGCTGCTGAAGCGTCTCGTCGCCAGCGCACACGGGCTACAGCCCGGCCATGGCCTCAGCGATACCGGCATCGGGCCGATCAATTCGCCGACACAGCTCGCGCGCGTTGCGGCCCATGTCGACCGCGCCCGCGCCGCCGGCAATCGCATCCTGACCGGTGGCGCGATCGTCCCGCCAGAGGATTGCGGCGGCGGCTGGTTCTACCAGCCGACCATCGTGCTGGCTGATGGTCCGGACGACCCGTTGGTGCAGGAGGAAATCTTCGGCCCGGTGCTGACGGTGCAGGTCGTCGCCGATTTCGAGGCGGCGGTCGCGGCGGCGAATGCCACCGCCTACGCGCTCGTCGCTGGCATCTACACGCGCGATCACGCCAAGGCCTGGCGCTTTGCGCGGGCCGTCGATGCGGGGCAGGTCTATATCAACGAGTTCTTTGCCGGCGGCATCGCGATGCCCTTCGGCGGCAACCGCAAATCCGGTTTCGGCCGCGCCAAGGGCATGGCGGGCTTGCGCTCCTACTGCAAGCTCAAGAGTGTGGTGGCGCGAATCTGATCCGGGGGGATGACGAAGACGATGCCGAGCGATCTGTTCGCCAGTGATTTCAAGGCCGCGCCCTATTGGTGGGACGAGGTGCCCCGGCCGGACCTGCCGCGCGTTGACCCGCCTGCGCAGGCCGAGGTCGTCATTGTCGGCTCCGGCTATACCGGCCTGCAGGCGGCGCTCCAGACGGCGCGCGGCGGGCGCCACACCGTCGTCCTCGATGCCGAGGCGGCGGGCTTCGGCTGCAGCACCCGCAATGGCGGCCAGATCTCGACCAGCGTGAAGCCGGGCTTCGACGAACTCGCCCGCCGCCATGGCCGAGAGCGCGCCTTCGCGATCATGCAGGAGGGCCGGAACTCGCTGCGCTATATCGGCGATTTCGTCCGCGACGAGCAGATCGATTGCGATTTCGGCGTCGTCGGCCGCTTCCATGCGGCCCATGCGCCCGGCCGATACGAAGAACTGGCCCGCAGCGTCGGCACGCAGCCGAAGGGGCTGGAGGTCGCCTGCCATGTCGTGCCGCGCGCCGAGCAGCGCAGCGAGATCGGCTCCGATCTCTACCATGGCGGCGTCGTCTACGAGAGCCATGCCTCGATCAATCCGGCCCGCTACCATCAGGGCCTGTTACAGCGCGTCGTCGCGGCCGGCGCCGAACTCGTCCCGCATTGCCCGGCGACGGGGATCGAGCGCATCGGGCAGGATTTCCTCGTCCAGACGCCGCGCGGCACGATCCGCACCCGCGAGGTCGTCATCGCCACCAACGGCTATACGGGGCCGCTGACCGGCTGGCTGCGGCGCCGTGTCATCCCGATCGGCAGCTATGTCATCGCGACCGAGGCGCTGGAGCCGGAACTGGTCGACAAACTGATCCCGAAAAACCGCATCGTCAGCGACACCCGCAAGGTGGTCTACTACTACCGCGCTTCGCCCGACCGGCGGCACATCCTGTTCGGTGGCCGCGTATCCCTCAGCGAGATCGATCCGCGCCGCAGCGGCCCGCTGCTGCATGGCGCGATGAGCCGGATCTTCCCGGAACTCGCAGGCCGCAAGATCAGCCATTCCTGGTGCGGCTTCGTAGCCTACAGCTTCGATGAACTGATGCATATCGGCCGCCATGAGGGCATGCACTACGCCATGGGCTATTGCGGCTCCGGCGTCGGCATGGCGAGCTATCTCGGCATGCGCCTCGGTCAGCAGGTGCTCGGCCTCGCCGAGGGCAAGACGGCTTTCGACGGGCTGCCCTTCCAGACCCGGCCCTTCTACAGCGGCAATCCCTGGTTCCTCGCGCCGTCGGTCCTCTACTACAGCTGGCGCGATCGTCTCGCGCGCTAAGTGGTCGTCCCGAATTCTCAGAGTGGACCTTATGGCCAGACCAATTTCGCCGGACCCTGCATGAGGCGAGACGTGCGGATGCCGTTGATCGGCGAACCGCGCGCTCATCTTTGGGGAACGCATCGTTCAAACGGGGAGAACAGAGACATGTCGCACCAGCCGATCACGCCGACGAGAACGGCCCTTGCCCTCGTCCTGGGCCTTGGCCTGTCGAGCGCTGCGCCCGCCCTAGCGCAGGAATTGACCGTCGTCTCCTTCGGCGGCTCCTATCAGGAGGGCCAGAGCAAGGCACTCTTCCAGCCCGCCGCCAAGGCCCTGGGCATCAAGATCAAGGAGGAGACCTATACCAGCATCGCGGACCTGCGCCTCAAGGTGAAGGCCGGCGCGGTGACCTGGGACGTGGTCGCCAGCGGCTCGGGCAGCGCGGCCCGCGCCGGTGCCGAAGGCATCCTGGAGAAGCTCGACTACAAGGTGATCGACACCTCGAACTTCCTGCCCGGCACGGCGCAGGATTATTGCGTCGGCGGCGACGTTTTCTCGACCGTGCTCGCCTGGAACACCAAGACCTATGGCCAGAACGGTCCGCAGAGCTGGGCCGATTTCTGGGACGTGAAGAAGTTTCCCGGCAAGCGCTCCTATCGCAAGGGCGTGGCCGGCGCGCTGGAGCCGGCCCTGATGGCCGACGGCGTTCCCGCCAACAAGGTCTACGAGGTGCTCTCGCAGCCCGGCGGCATCGAGCGCGCGATCAAGAAGATCCGTGAATTGAAGCCGCATATCGCGGTCTGGTGGAGCTCGGGCGCGCAGCACGCCCAGCTCATGAAGGATGGCGAGGTCGACATGATCACCGGCTGGAACGGCCGGTTCGACGTCGCCGCCAAGGACGGTGCCAAGGTCGCCTATACCTTCAACCAGGGCCTGCTCGACTATGACTGCTTCGCGATCGCCAAGGGCGCGCCGAACAAGGATCTGGCGATGAAGTTCCTCGCCGAGATCAGCAAGCCGCAATACCAGGCCGAGTTCACGAAATACATCACCTACGGCCCGACCAACAAGAAGGCCTATGAGGGCGGCGCAATCGATGCGGCCTATGCCAAGACCTTGCCGTCCCATCCCGACAATGCCGGCAAGCAGCTGACGATCGACCTCGACTGGTACATCAAGTACGAGGCCCTGGCCTCCTCCGCCTACCAGAACATGCTGACCGAATGAGGCAGGCCGGCGATCACGAGCGGCCGCGCGATGCGGCTGCTTCGGCCTCGGATTCCGCGACGGCCTTAGCCATCGCAGTCCGGCGGCTGAGCAAGGCCTATGGCGCGGTGCCCGTGCTGGACGAGATCGATCTCGATGTCCGGCCGGGCGAGTTCCTGACCCTGCTCGGCCCTTCCGGCTCGGGCAAGACGACGCTCTTGATGGCGATCGCCGGTTTTCTCAGGCCCGACAAAGGCTCGATCCGCTTCGGCGAGCGCGAGGTCGTCCGCCTCGCGCCGCACAAGCGCGAGATCGGCATGGTCTTCCAGAACTACGCGCTGTTTCCGCATATGGATGTCGCCCGCAATGTCGGCTTTCCCCTGCGGTTGCGGCGCGTACCGGCGGCCGAGACCGCCCAGCGGGTGGAGGCCGCGCTGGAGATGTTCCAGCTCGGTGGCTTCGGCAGCCGCCGCATCGATCAGCTCTCCGGCGGCCAGCGCCAGCGCGTCGCGCTCGCCCGCGCCATCGTCTTCGAGCCGCGCATCATCCTGATGGACGAGCCGCTCTCGGCGCTGGACAAGCAATTGCGCGAGCGCATGCAGATCGAGTTGCGCCAACTCCACGAGCGCCTGGGCACCACCACCGTCTATGTCACGCATGACCAGCGTGAGGCGCTGACCATGTCGGACCGCGTCGCCATCCTCGATCGCGGCCGCATCGCCCGCATCGATACGCCGCGCGCGATCTATGACGATCCCGGCAGCCGTTTCGTCGCCGAGTTCATCGGCGAATCCTCCTTCCTCGACGTAGCGATCGCGAATGGCATCGCTCGCGCCGCGGGCTCGACCATCCGCGCCAGCCATCTGCCAGCGCAGCAGGGGCGCTGCACGATGGTGCTGCGGCCGGAGCGCCTGCATCTGCTCGGGCCGGATGAAGGGGAGGGAATGAACTGCTTCGAAGGTCGCGTGACGGGCGCGGTCTACCAAGGCGACACGCTGCTGCTGCAGACGGTCTTGAACGGCGGCAGCCCGGTTGCGCTGCGCCTGACGACGCGCGGTGGCGAGGGCCCGCCGCCCGCACCGGGTACGCCTGTCCGCATCGGCATTGCCGTGTCCGATACCGTGCTGCTGCCCGACGAGGCGCGGGGCGCGCCGTGACGACCGTCAGCGCCCTCGATGCAGCCGGTCCGGCCGGCGACGATCACGCCGCCGGCCTGCGGCGCGACCAGTGGCGCGAGCGCATGGGGCTGGCCAGCCTCGCGGCGCCGGCGCTCCTGCTCGTCACCGTCACCATGCTCGTGCCGGTCGGCTGGCTCTTCGGCCTGTCCTTCCTCGACGACAATGGCGCGCTGAGCCTCGAACACTATCGGCGCATGCTGGCCGAGCCCTCCTATGGCCGGACCTTCCGCACCACCTTCGAGATCAGCTTCGTCACCACGCTGATCTGCATCCTGCTCGGCTATCCCCTGGCCTATTTCCTGTCGCAACTGCCAAGGCGGGCCGCCAATCTCTGCATGATCGCGGTGCTCTTGCCGTTCTGGACCTCGCTGCTGGTGCGCACCTATGCCTGGCTCGTGCTGCTGCAGCGCAGTGGCCTCATCAACACATGGGGCATGAAGCTCGGCCTCTGGAGCGAGCCCTTGCAGCTCGTCCACAACATGGGCGGCACACTGATCGGCATGGTCCATATCATGCTGCCCTTCATGGTGCTGCCGCTCTACGGCACGATGCGCGCGATCGACCGCAACCTGCTGCGCGCCGCCGCCAGCCTCGGCTCGACGCCGGTCCACGGTTTCTGGTCCGTGTTCTTCCCGCTCTCGCTGCCGGGGCTCGCGGCCGGCGCCGCGCTCGTCTTCGTGCTCTGCCTGGGCTTCTACGTGACGCCGGCCATGCTCGGCGGCGGCAAGGTGACGATGGTCTCGAACCGCATCGCCAACGATATCGAATTGTTCTTCAACTGGGGCGCGGCGAGTGCGCTCGGCGTCGTGCTGCTGGTGATCACGCTCGTCGTGCTCGTGCTGGCGGCGCGGCTGTCGCGCGGCGCCGGCCTGTTCGGGGCGGGGCACTGAGATGAGCTGGCTCGACCGTCCCGCCAGCGACACGCAGATCAGCCACGGCGCGCGGCTCTGGCTCTATGCGGTCGGCGCGCTGGTGCTGGCCTTCCTAGCCATACCCACGCTGATCGTCATTCCGATGTCCTTCTCCCAATCGCAATATCTGGAATTCCCGCCGCGGGAATGGTCGCTGCGCTGGTACGAGGCCTATTTTGCCTCGTCGAGCTGGATGGCGGCGACCGCGACCTCGTTCAAGGCGGGCTTCTGCACGGCATTGCTGGCGACGCCGATGGGAACGCTCGCAGCCTATGGCCTGCACAGCGCGCGCCTGCGCTTCGCAGGGCTTGCGATCCTCGCCCTGCTGACGCCGACGATCGTGCCGGTCATCCTCGTCGGCATCGCGCTGTTCTACGCTTATGTGCAGCTCAAGATGGTCAATTCCTTCCTCGGCATCGTTCTGGCGCATACGATGCTCGCTGTGCCGATCGTGATGATGATCGTCGGCTCGGCCCTGAAGAGCTTCGATCTCGATCAGGAGCGCGTGGCGCGCAGCCTCGGCGCGACACGGACGCAGGCCTTCCTGCAAGTGACGGCGCCGCAGATCGGCTTTGCCCTCGTCACCTCGGCGGTGCTGTCCTTCCTGACCTCCTTCGACGAGGTCGTGATCGCGCTTTTCGTCTCCGGCGGCGACAATGCGACCCTGACGCGGATGATGTTCCTGGCGCTGCGCGACCAGATCGACCCGACCATCGCCGCGATCTCGACGATCATGATCGTGATGACGTCGCTGCTGCTGGCGGTGTCGCAGCTCTTCGGCAAAAGCGAGACCTGAGGGGTCGCAGGCCATCAACAAGACGCCGGCCGTGGGAGCGGCCGGCGTCGTGAATATTCTGATGGAAGCCTGGCTCTACGTCTTCGGCTCGGCCGCAGGCGCCGGCTGCGCGGGCGCCTTGCTCGCCCCGCCCACGGACGCGGCCAATAGCGCCTGCGTCGGATCGGCGCCCTCGAACCCGGCCTGCTTCAGAATCTCGTCGAGGATCGGCTTCTGCGCGGTGAAGCTGAGCAACTGGCTCGACAGATCGCGGACCGCGCCCGCCTGCTCGCCGCCCGCACCGCCATTCATCGCGCCGACGAGATTGCCGGCACTGAAGATGCGGATATCGGAGATCTTCTCGATCGGCTTCATCGCCTGTGCCAAGGCCGCCGGCACGATGTCGACGCGGGCCTTGTTGAGCTCGAACTCGATGATCGCCGGCGACAGGGCGTTGCGGGCCTCGTTCTTGGCCCGCTCGGCGCGCGCCTGCGCCTCGCCGAGCTCGATCACGCCGGCGGCACGGATCTTGGCGGCTGCCGCCTCTGCCTCCGCTTCGATCTTGGTCGCGGCCGCGAGGTTCTCGGCCGCCTGGCGCTCGGCCTCGGCCTTGACGGTGACCGCCGTGGCTTCCTGCTCGGCGATGCGGCGCGCATCGAGCACGGCGATGCGCTTGGCGCGCTCGGCGATCTCGACTTCGCGGGCCGTCGTCACCTGCTCTTCGGCGGTGATGGCGGAAGCCTTGGCCTCGTCGGCGCGGGCGCGGGCGGCCTGCTCCTCCTCGGTCTTCTGGGCAACGGCGATCGCCGCCTCGATACGCGCGGTCTCGGTGATCTTGCGGGCTTCCGCCTCACGCTCGGCAATGCCGCGCTCGGCGGCGATGCGGGCGGATTCACGGGCCTGGCGCGTCTCGGAATCGCGTTCGGCGATGCCGCGCTCGGCTTCGAGCCGCGCCGTCTCCTCGTTGAGGCGGGCGAGCTGCTCGGCCTTGGCCGCCTCGGCGCGGGTTTCGGCCGTCTTGTTGGCGATGTCGCGTTCCTGGCTGAGCTCGGCGTCGCGCTGCTCGCGCTCGATCGTCAGGCGGCGCAGCGAGGCCTCGCGGTCCTTGGTCGCGATCTCGACCTCGTTGTCGCGGACGATCTGGTTGCGCTCGCGCTTGCGCTCCTCGGTGATCTTGGTGAGCGCCGTCAGGCCTTCGGCGTCGAAGGTGTTGTTCGGGTTGAAATGCTTGATGTCGGTCTGGTCGAGCCGCGTCAGCGAGACCGATTCGAGCTCGAGGCCGTTGGACTGCAGGTCATGCGCGACCGCCGCCTGCACCGATTTCACGAACTCGGCGCGCTGTTCTTGCAGGTCGCGCAGCGACATGGTGGCGGCGACCGAGCGCAGGCCGTCGACGAACTTGGCCTCGACCAACGCCTTCAGCGCATCGGCGTCGTTGGTGCGGTCGCCCAGCGTCTGTGCGGCGAGAGCGATGTTCTCCGCATCCGGCTTCACCCGGACATAGAACTCGGCGGTGATATCCGCCCGCATCCGGTCCTTGGTGATCAGGGACTCGTTCTCGGCGCGCTTCACTTCAAGGCGCAGCGTGCTGAGCGAGACCCAGGAATAGGAGTGGAAGATCGGCAGGATGACCGAGCCGCCGTCGAGCACGACCTTCTTGCCGCCGAGGCCGGTGCGGACATAGGCCTTGTCGCGCGTCGCCCGCGTGTAGAGCGACGTCATGATGATGCCGATCACCACGATGGCGACGAGAATGCTGGCGGCGATGATGCCGAGCGAGAAGAAATCCATGTCTCAGACCCCCGTTGAGGCGCTGTTTGCGACGCTGTCCGGAGCGGGAATGGCCTCGAACAGGCCATCCGCTCCATCGACGATCAGCACCAGCGTGCCCGTTGCCATCAGATGTCCCGGCGCCGCCCTGGCGCGCAGGATGTGAACATTGTCGTACCGGTCCTTCACGCGAACCGCGCCGGGATGGCCCTGGTCGAGCGGGCCAATCGTGACGGTGCCGATCAGGCCGATGAACTCGGCCTGGCTCAACGCATTGGTCTCGTCGCGCGGGATGACCTTGGCGATGCCGCGGCTCGCCCAGCGCGTCGCCGGCACGGCCGCCAGCGTGGCGGCTGGCACGGCGATCAGGAGCGGCAGCGGCCGCAAGATATGCGCGGCCAGGCTCTGCAGCGCGAAGCCGAAGACGGCGAAGGCGGTGAGCAGGATCACCGCCAGGACCAGGATCGGCACGCCGCCGGCATTGAGCCAGGACATCCAGCCGCCGAGCAGGCCGGCTTCGTGGTCGCCCGGCCCGTGATGGCCGAGCCCGTCATCGAGCAGGCCAGAGGCCGAGGCGCCGATCAGGACCGAGACCAGCTCGATCAGGCCGAGCCCGGCCACGACCATCAGCGCCACCCAGAAGGGCGCGGTGCCCGGCTGGATGATGTCGCTCATCAGCGCTGGCCTTCCCGGAACGCCCTGAGCCTGGCTTCGATCGCATCCTCGCGCTGGATACGGCCGAGCTCATCCACCTCCGCCGCGCCCGTCATCGGCTTGGCCGGAACTCCGGTGACGCGCTCGACGGCGGAAAGGGCCGCGGCGAGGCGCTGATCGTTGCGCTGCGAGGGGGTGGAGGGATCGCTCGCAGCGACGGCACGTTCGGCGCGCCTGGCATCGTCGAGCCGCTTCATCGCATCGGCGCGGGCCGAGGCGATGCTGCGCAATGTGGCCTCGGCTTCCGCGATCTCGCCGGCATTCTCGGTGACGGCCTTGGCGAGCGCGGTGCGCTGTGCTTCGAGGTCGATCTGGACGCCGGTCGCCGCACGGGCAAGGTCCTCGCGGCCCTTCTCCAGCCCCGTCTTGATCTTCTGGTCGAGGTCGCGGATCTCCTCATCGAGATCGGCAGCCTTGGCCTTGAGACGATGGCCGGCGGCAACCGCGACGCCGAGCGCGGCTCGGGCCTCCTCGGCGATCTTCTCGATCTCGCGCACGGCCTGCTGTGCGACGGCGGTGGTGTTGGCGCCTTCGGCGGCGTCGACCGCATTGTTGACGACGCCGGCGATCACGCGACCGAGGCGGGCAAGGATTCCTTCGTTGGACATCGTGCTCTCCCTGTGTGTGTGAATTCCGGCCTGGACAGCGACGAGGACGCTGATCGTCGATCCCTGGAAGGACAGACGCGCCTCGGCAAAGTCGTTCCAGCCGCCGCGATAGCCATCCACCGAATAGGGGACGACAATCCGCCCGTTGATGGTGGCGATGCTGATGCTGTCCGGGCCCTTGATGGCGAAAAGCTTGGAATCGAGCGGGATTTCGACGGTGGGCTCGTTTGGCTGTTGCCGGCTGTGGTCGCGCAGCGCCAAGGTCGCCATGCGCGAGGGCAGGCCGGTCCGCGCCCGGATCTCCTCATAGGCTTCCTCGTGCAACGCCACGAGATTGGCGCCTGTCGTGCCGTCGAGGATCGCCATGGCCTGCCGGTAGGCGGCGAGGGTGGCGTTCAGCGCCTCGCGATCTTCGTCGCTGGGCGCCAGCAGAAGCGCCATCGTGGTTTGAGGCTTCTTGACCATGTGGTTTATATAAAGCACTTCATTGGTGCTTTCAAGGATGGGCGCTGCACCGGGCTCCGTGAAAGTTAACGCAGGTTAACGGCTTTGGCCTCAATTCGCGGCAGATAGGCCACGGCAGGCCAGTCGCACCAGCCCCTCGATCTGGCGGTCGAGTTCGGGGCGGGGAACGGCGATCAGCTTCTCCTCCAATCCGATCGCGACGACGCCGTGGACGGCCGAGAACAGCGTCCGGCCCAGGAGGTTGCGGTTCTCCGCGCTGCGATCCGGCACCAGCGTGCCCAGCGGCTGGAGAATGTGCCGGAACATCATCATCTGCTCCGAGACGGCCCAGTCGGGCACCACGGCGCCCTCAGCCATGCGGTGTTCGAACAGCACGCGCCATAGCTGCAGGTTGTCGCGGGCGAAAGCCGAGTAGGCGAGGGCGACCGCGACGAGGGCTTCCGTGGCCTGTTCCTGTGACGAAACGGGTGGGGATGCGGCGTTGAGCGCCGCGTCAAGCCGGGCGAGGGTGCGCGAGCCGACCCGCAGCACGAGCTCGTCCATATCCGCGACGAGATTGTAGATCGCGCCGAGCGAGCAGCCGATCTCCTGCGCGAGCTCGCGCGCCTTCAGGCCCGCAAGGCCTTTCCCGGCGATGGCCCGCTCCGCCGCATCGATCAGAAGGTCGCGCTGCCGGTCGCGCCGCGCTGCCGTGGTGGTCATCTCTGCGTTCTCGCCTGGTCGTCTGTCACCTGACTGTGAACGTCGTTCAAAATAATTCTTGAACGACGTTCATAGACGCGCTATCGATTCATTAATGAACAACGTTCATAGCAGGGGAAAGCCAATGCTCAAGATGTTTCTCACCTTCGTTCGTGGCGGCGCCGCCGTCGCCGAGGAGCGCTTCGCCGATCGCAACGCCCTTCTGATCCTCGACCAGCAATTGCGGGACGCAGCCGGCGCCTTCGAGCGCGCCAAGAAAGCGCTGGCGATCGCAATCGCGCAGGACCGGCAGGAGACCGAACGCCTCGCCTCAAGCAGCACGCGCATCGCCGATCTGGAAAACCGCGTCGCAGCGGCATTGGTCGCTGGCGACGAAAGCCTCGCCCGGGAGGGCGCCGAGGCAATTGCGGCGCTGGAGGCTGATCGCGAGGCGGCTTCAAGCGCGCAGGCGCTTTTCGCTGCGGAAATCCTCCGCCTGCGCCGCCATGTCGCTCAGGCTCAGGCGCGGATCGCCGAGCTCGATCGCGGCCGGCGCCTCGCCCGTGCCTCGGAAGCCGTGCGCCAGATGCGGCAGGGCCGGATCGAGCCCGGTCCCGCCCATGAGGCGACGCTGGCCGAAGCCGAGCAGACGCTGAAGCGATTGCGCGAACGCCAGGTCGAGGCTGAGGCGGCGGAGACTGCGCTCGACGAGCTCGATGGCGCAGCCGCAGTTTCCGTCACGGAAAAGCTGGCGGCCAAGGGCTTCGGCCCCCGGCTGCGGACGACCGCCGAGGATGTGCTGGAGCGCCTGCGCCAGCGTGCGCCCGCCCCTGCGAACTGATCGAGCGGCAATCGCATTTCAAACAGGGAGATCGTCATCATGAACCAGAACGTTCAGCCGCATAGCGGCGCCTGGGTCAGCTTCACCTACGCCTCCTTCTTCGCGGCCGGCGCGATGGTCGCGGCTGGTATCCTGTTCCTGCCGCTCGACTGGTGGGCCAGGGGTTATCTCGCCATGGGTTGCGTCATGCTGGTCCAGTCCTGCATCACCATGACCAAGACAGTGCGCGACATGCACGAGGCGTCCAGGCTGGTGAACCGCATCGAGGACGCCCGCACCGAACGCCTGCTGATGGATGCCGGCAAGCCGGCGCCGTGAACCTCGCCGGTAAGCTCCGCTTAACCGCAAGATCGCATCGCCCGCCGCCGGCAAGGATTGCTTTGCGGGGGCGATGCGAACCTTCCTCGAACCGCGCGAGTGCATGATGTTCGACACCTTGATGCTGAAACGGCGCTTCGCGCCGCTGTTCTGGGCGCAGTTCTTCTCCGCCTTCAACGACAATTTCCTCAAGAACGCGCTGGTCTTCATCATCCTCTACCGGCTCGCCGGTTCGCATGGGGAAGCGCTGGTGACGCTGGCCGGCGGGCTCTTCATTCTGCCCTTCTTCCTGCTCTCCGGCATCGGCGGCCAGATGGCCGACCGCTTCGACAAGGCAATGATGGCGCAGCGCCTGAAGCTCGCCGAGATCGGCGCGGCCGGCGTCGCGGCGCTCGGCTTCACGCTGCATTCCGTGCCGATGCTGTTCGCTGCGCTCTTCCTGTTCGGCGTCATCGCGGCTTTGTTCGGGCCGATCAAATACGGCATCCTGCCGGATCACCTGAAGCGTGAGGAACTGCCGGCCGGCAACGCGCTGATCGAAGGCGCGACCTTCATCGCGATCCTGCTCGGCACCATCGCCGGCGGCCTGACGGCACGCGAGGGTGGCGATGCGGCGCAACTCAGCCTGCTGATCATGGTCTTCGCACTCGCCTGCTGGGTCTCGACCCTGTTCATCCCCAAGACCGGCGCGGCCGCGCCCGATCTCGCGATCGACCGCAACATCCTGCGCTCGACCCGCGACCTCCTGAAAGACCTCTGGGCCGATGCGCGGCTCTGGCGCACCGGCGTGATGGTCTCGCTCTTCTGGTTGATCGGCGCCGTCGTGATGGCGCTGCTGCCGGCGCTGGTGAAGAACGGCATGGGCGGCACCGAGATGGTCGTCTCCGCCTATCTCGCCACCTTCGCGATCGCGATCGCCGTCGGTTCCGGCATCGGCTCCTTCCTGGCGAGCGGGCGCATCGTGCTCCTGCCCGTGCCGGTCGCCGGCATCGTCATGGGCCTGTTCGCGCTCGATCTCGGCTGGGCCGTGTCCGGCGTCATCGCGCATCAGCCGGCGCAGGATATAGGCGTCTTCTTCGGCGGTTCTCCCGCCTGGCGCGTCGGCATCGACCTCGCCGGCCTCGCCATCGCCGGCGGCATCTTCATCGTGCCGTCCTTCGCCGCGACCCAGGCCTGGGCGCCGGCCGAGAAACGCGCCCGCATCGTCGCCGCCGTCAACGTGCTCTCGGCTGCCTTCATGGTCGCTGGCGCGGCGGTCGTCGCCCTGCTGCAGGCTGCGGGCCTGACGCTCAGCCATCTCTTCATGCTGATCGGCGTCCTGACCATCGCGGCTTCCGTCTGGATTTTCCGGACGCTGCCGACCAATCCGCTCAGCGATTTCCTCTCGATCCTGTTCCGCGCCTTCTACCGCGTCGAGGTCACCGGCCGCGAGAACATTGCCAAGGCCGGCGACAACGCCATCATCGCGCTGAACCATGTCTCCTTCCTCGATGCCGCGCTGGCGCTCTCGATCCTCGACAAGGAGCCGGTCTTCGCCATCGACCATGGCATCGCCCAGCGTTGGTGGGTAAAACCCTTCCTGAAGCTGACACGGGCGATGCCGCTCGATCCGTCACGCCCACTGGCGACGCGCTCGCTGATCAACGCGGTCAAGAACGGCGAGAGCCTGGTGATCTTCCCGGAAGGGCGCCTCACCGTCACCGGCAGCCTGATGAAGGTCTATGACGGCGTCGGCATGATCGCCGAGAAATCCGGCGTGCCGATCGTGCCGGTCCGCATCGAGGGGCTGGAAGCGACGATCTTCTCGCGCCTGACCCGCGAGCAGGTCCGCCGCCGCTGGTTCCCCAAGGTGCGCGTCACCGTGCTCGATCCGGTCTCGCTGACCGTGCCCGACGAGCTCAAGGGCAAGCCGCGCCGCCAGGCTGCGGGCGCCGCGCTCTACCAGATCATGTCGGACCTGATCTTCAAGACCACCGTTATCGACCGCAGCGTCTTCGAGGCTGTCGCCGAGGCCGCGAAGCTCAACGGCAAGGGCCGTGTCGCGGTCGAGGACCCGATCACGGGCACGCTGACCTACAAGCGCCTCCTGATCGGCGCCGAGGTGCTCGGCCGCAAGCTGATGCCGCTGGCGGCAAAGGGCGACGCGATCGGCGTGATGTTGCCCAATGCCAATGGCGCGGCGGTGACGCTGCTCGGCCTGATGTCGGCGGCGCGCGTGCCGGCGATGATCAACTTCACGGCCGGCGCCGGCAATATCGCCGCCGCTTGCAAGGCCGCGCAGGTGAGGACCATCGTGACCTCCCGCGCCTTCGTCGAGAAGGGCCGGATGGGGCCCCTGATTGAGGCGCTCTCCGCCGACGTGAAGATTGTCTATCTCGAAGACGTCCGCGCCACCGTCTCGACCGGCGACAAGCTCAAAGCGCTCTGGCGCCATGGCCATGCGATCGAGCAGGCGAAGGGCTCGGACCGCGCCGCAATCCTGTTCACCTCGGGCTCGGAAGGCGCCCCCAAGGGCGTCGTGCTCAGCAACAGCAATATGCTGGCCAATGCGGCGCAGGCGGCGGCCCGCATCGATTTCGGCCGGCGCGACAAGGTCTTCAACGTGCTGCCGGTCTTCCACTCCTTCGGCCTGACGGCGGGGCTGATCCTGCCGCTGGTCTCGGGCGTGCCGGTCTATCTCTATCCCTCGCCGCTGCATTACCGGATGGTACCGGAACTGGTCTACGGTTCGAATGCGACGATCCTGTTCGGCACCGACACCTTCCTCACCGGCTATGCCCGCGCCGCGCACCCCTACGATCTGCGCTCGCTGCGCTACATCGTGGCCGGCGCCGAGCCGGTGAAGGACACGACGCGGCGGACCTATGCCGAGAAATTCGGCCTGCGCATTCTCGAAGGCTATGGCGTCACCGAGACCGCGCCGGTGCTGGCGCTGAACACGCCGATGTTCAACCGCTTCGGCACGGTCGGCCGGATCATGCCGGGCATGGAAGCCAGGCTCGAGCCGATGCCGGGCGTCGAGGAGGGCGGTCGCCTGCATGTCCGCGGCCCCAACATCATGCTGGGCTATCTCAAATCGGAGAACCCCGGTGTGCTGGAGCCGCCGCCCGAAGGCTGGCACGATACCGGCGACATCGTCGTGATCGACAAGGACGGCTTCGTCACCATCAAGGGCCGGGCCAAGCGCTTCGCCAAGATTGCGGGTGAGATGGTCTCGCTCGCCGCGGTCGAGGCGCTCGCCGCCGAATGCTGGCCGGGCGTGCTCTCCGGCGTCGCGAGCCTCCCCGATGCCCGCAAGGGCGAGCGGCTGGTGCTGGTGACGCAGCAAAAGGACGCGACGCGCGCGGCCTTCCAGGCCTTCGCCAAGGCCAGGGGCGCGGCGGACCTGATGATCCCGGCCGAGGTCGTGGTGGTGCCGGCCGTGCCGGTGCTCGGTTCCGGCAAGCTCGACTTCGCGGGCATCACCAGGCTGGTCAAGGAACGGGTTGCGGCGCCCGCCCCGGTGGAGGCCTGATGCTCGGCTTCTGGCTGAAGGCGCTGACCCGGCCGACGCTGGACCTGAGGCTGACCACCGCGCCGGGCCAGCAGACCCGCATCATCGAGCGGCCCGGCGCCGTGCTCGACGATGCGGAACTCGCCGCGCTGGTCGAGCAGTTGCGCACGGTCGCGGGCCGGACGCTGGCGCAGGGCGCGTTGACCTATGGCGTCTTCTCCGGCGAGCGCGAGCGCCTGAGCCAGAGCATCGTCACCCTGATCAGCGAGACGGCGACCGGCCGGCCGATCGCCTTCAATGCGCTGGCGCAGATGCCGCTCACGCTCGCGGGCGAGCCCGAGCAGGTCACCCATCTCGGCCTCGTCATGGTCGATCCCGAGGTACGCGGGCGCGGTCTGTCCTGGGTGCTCTACGGCCTGACCGTGCTGGTGCTGTTCGTGCGCGGAGGTTTGCGACCGCGCTGGATCTCCAACGTCACGCAGGTGCCGAGCGTCGTCGGCATGGTCTGCGAGACCTTTTCGGAGGTCTATCCCTCGCCCGATCCGGGCAGCCGCCAGAGCTTTGCGCATCTCTCGCTCGCGCGGCAGATCATGCGCGATCACCGCCATGTCTTCGGCGTTGGCCCCGAAGCCGGCTTCGACGAGAGCCACTCGATCATCACCGATGCCTATACCGGCGGCTCGGACGACCTGAAGAAGAGCTTCGAACAGGCGACACATCACCGCGAGGAGCGCTACAACGCATTCTGCCGCGAGAAGCTCGATTACGGCCGCGGCGACGACGTGCTCCAGCTCGGCCGCATGGATTTAGCCGCGGCGCGGAGCTACCTGCTCGGCCAGGTGCCACGTTCATCGCTGCCGGGACTGCTCGGCGCTTCGGCCTTCCTGCTGGTACAGCGCCTCCTGCTGCCGCTGGTGCATTGGCTCGACGATAGCCGCCGTTTCGGTACGCTGCGTCCGCGCACGGCAAGGACGAAACCATGATCCCCGGCTTCAGCTACGAGCTTTTCGCCACCCGCAATATCGGCTTCGTCTCGGAGGCCGAGCAGGCGAAACTCAGGCAGGCGACGATCTTCGTCTGCGGGGTCGGCGGCATGGGCGGGGCGGCCTTCATGGCTCTGGTCCGAGCTGGGGTCGGCCGCTTCGTCATCGCCGATATCGACGTCTTCGAGATATCGAACCTAAACCGGCAGGTCTTCGCCAATGCCGGCACCATCGGCCGGCCGAAGGCCGAAGCGGCGGCCGAGGCTGCGCGCGCGATCAACCCGGAAATCGAGATCGAGGTGCTTGGCGCCGAATGGGTCGAGCGCCTGCCGGAGATCGCCCGTCGCTGTCCGGTGATCGTCAATGGTATGGACGACATTGCGGCCGGCTTGCATCTCTACCGCACGGCCAAGATCGCGGGCGCGACCGTCATCGACGCCTATATGGCGCCTTTGCCCTCCGTGATCGTGGTGCGCCCCGGCGATCTGCGTCCCGAAGAGCGCCTGGGCTTCCCGACGCTCAGTAAGGACTGGCGGACGCTATCGGATGATGACAAGCGCGCGGCCATGCTCTGCGAGGTCACGCATGTCATGCTGCATTCGCGCTCGCGCCATCATGTCGATCTCGCGATCGCCGGCGAGGTCGCTGCCGGGCGGCGCAGCCGCATGTCCTTCGCGCCGATGGTCATCACCACCGGCATGATGATGGCCTATGAGGCGATCGCGCTCACGCTGGACCGGCGCACCGGTACCGATTGCCGAGGCTGGTTCTTCAATCCCTACCGGCCGGCGGTGGAGCGGCCCTGGCCGGCCCCGGTCGCGGCGCTGCTGAAGCCCTTCGTGGCGCGCGCGCTGGCCAAGATGGTCTCTGGGCCATGACCGGCGGCTTCGCCAACCCAGGCTTGGTGGCGGATTCGATCGTCGATCTCTGTGGCGCGCTCGGGCTCGCGGTGGCCATGGCGACCCTGCGCCGACGCGATCCGCGTGGCGCGCTGGCCCGGCGCTTCCTTGTCGCGATGGGGCTGGTCGCGGCGCTCTTCCTGCTGCGGGCGCTGGGCTGGTGGAGCGGCAGCGTGCTGCTCGGGCGGCTGGCGCTCGCTTGCGCCGCACTGTTCCCGCTCGGTGCGCTGACCGTCACTGAGGGTATGCTGCGGCGGCATGCGCCGCGCCCGGTCAAGATCGCAGTGCTTGCCGGCTCGCTCCTGCTGGTTCTCGCCGGTCTCCTCGGCTTCGACGAGCCGGGCCGGACCTATGATCTGGCGCTGGCCGGCTTCCAGCTCCTGACCATCGCCTTCTGCGGGCTCCTGCTGTTCCGGCGGGATCAGGCCTCGCTGACCGTGTCCGAGAACACCAGTGTCTGGCGACTTGGGCTTTGCGCTTTCCTGATCCTGCCCTTCGCGCTCAGCGATTTTCGCGAGTTGCTGCCGGGTCTGCCGGTGAGGCTCGGCGGCGTCGGTGCCCTGCTGCTGGTCTCGATCCTGCTGGTGACCGGCGGGGCCGCTCCGGCGCGGCGGCAGCGATTTGCGATGCTCAGCTTGCGCGTCGTCGCTGCGCTGCTCCTGGGCTTGGCGGCGGCGCTCGTGACGCCCGATGCCGGCTTCGCCCATGCCGCGCGGCTCTGTGCCGTCGCGCTCGCCGGCGTGCTCGCCATCGCCTTGGCTGTCGATGCCTTGTCGAGCGCTTTCGATGCGGAAGCGCCCGGAATCCTCGATTCCCTTGCTCGGTCGCGAGCGCAGACGCGGGAAGCCTTGATCGCCCAGCTCGCCACGCATCCCTTGTTCGGCAGTGCGCGCCGGCTCGATGAAGCCGGACTCGCCGATTATGACCCGGCGATCCTGCGGCCGGCCTTGCATGGCATCGGTGTGCTGCACGCCTCCGGGCGCGGCTGGCCCTGGCCGGCGACCGATCCGGCTGCCGAGCGATTGGCGGCGCTGATGGCCTCCCATGCCGCGAGCCATCTGCTCGTGCTCGGCGAAGCGCCGCTCGACCTGCTGCTAGTGACCGTGCCGGTGGTCTCTGCCGATCCGGCGACCGAGACGGCACTGGCCTTGGTGCGCCGCTTGCTGGCAACCGCACCGAGCGAGGCAGCCGCATGATCGAGATCTGCAGCAACGACCGCAAGGCGGCCTTCGTCGTCACCGCCAACGCCTATCCGCCCGATAGTTCTTATGTCCCGCCGATGTGGTCCGATTTCGATCGCATGCTCGATCCTGCCCGGAATCCGCTGGTGACGCAGGGCCATGGCCGTTTCGAGCTGTTCACCGCGCTGCGCGATGGCCGACCCCTCGGCCGCATCGTCGCGGCGATCCATGACGCCTCCAACACCAGGCACGGCACTCTGCGCGCGCAGTTCGGCTATTTCGACTGCGCTGATGATCCCGAGATTGCTGCGGCCCTACTCGGCTCGGCGGAGAATTGGGCGCGCGAGCGCGGCATGGCCGAACTCGTCGGCAACTTCAATCTGACCGCGATGCAGCAAGCCGGTGTCGTCACCGGCGGCTTCGACAACGCGCCCTTCACCGACATGCTCTGGAGCCCGCCGTATATCGCGCGCCTGCTCGAAGCGAACGGTTATGCCCCGACCTTCCCGATGACGACCTTCCGGATCGATCTCGCCGATATCGATCCGCGCGGTCTGCTCGGGCCGAAGCAGCAGGAGATCCTCGCCGATCCCGATTATCGCTGGATGCCGATCGACCGCCGCCATTTCGCGGAGCGCCTGGAGGATTCCCGCCTCATCCTCAATGACGGCTTCGACGACAACCCGATGTTCGTGCCACCGACTGCGGAGGAATATCGCTTCCAGGCCGGCGACATGATGTGGGTGATCGACAAGCGCATCTCGACCGTCGTCCACCACAAGGGCGAGCCGGTCGGCGCAATCATCGCCATCCCCGATCTCAACCCGCTGTGAAGGCGACCGGCGGGCGAATGGGCCTGAGCTTTCCCTTCCGATTCCTGCAGCATCGCTGGACGAATCGGCGCGCGGTCATCGTCTACCAGTCGGTCAGCCGCGCCTTCCACAATCGCGGCCTCAATGGGGCGATGCTGTTCAAGGTAGCGAGCGCGCTCAAGGAGGCCGGCTATACGGAGCTCGGCGGCACCTGGATCGCCGACGTCAACGGACCGAGCTTGCGCCAGGCCGAGAAGGCCGGTGCCAAACCGCTGCATCGGCTGCATCTCTTCGCGAAGTCCTTGCGAGATTGAGCGATGCTCGATAGCGACCTGTTCGAGACGCTGATCGCCGAAGCCAGCCTGGCGCCAAGCGTCCACAACATCCAGCCGACGCGCTGGCGCCTGCTCGCGGCCGACACGGTGCTCGTCCTGGAGGATGGCGAGAGGCGCCTGCCGGCAGGGGACCCGACCGGCCACGATGTCCGGCTTTCGCATGGCGCGGCGATCGAAGGATTGTCGCTGGCCTGTGGCGGACATAGCCTCCGGATCGCGCGTATGGAGCTGGGCGATGGCTCGGATGAGGTCTCGGGGCTGCGCGTGATCGCCCGTCTGACGCTTGGCCCCGGCGGGGCGGCGGACCCGCTCGCCTCGGCTGTCGCAGGCCGACGCTCCTGGCGCGGTCGCTTTCTGCCGGCCGATGCCGATCTACAGGAAGCTCTTCAAAAGCTGGCGTTTGGACCCGATCTCCTGGTTGTCCCACCAGGCCTCGCCGTCGCGGAGATCGCGGAGCTGGCGGACCGCGCCGGCTTCCATTTCCTGTGCGAAGATGCGCATCGGCGTGAGCTGCTCGCCTGGATGCGGTTGTCGCGCCACGATCCGCGCTATGGCCGCGACGGCCTCAATGCGGAGGCGATGGCGCTGGGCAGCGTCGAGGCGATGGGAGCATCCCTCGTGCTCGGGCCCTTGTTCCCGCTGCTGAAGCGCCTCGGCCTCGCCGAGCCGCTGACGCGGGAGCGCGCGAAGACGGCATCGGGCGCGATCGCGCTGTTTCACCGGCCGCTGGGCGAGGACCCGCTGGAGACGGGCCGTGCCTTATACCGGGCCTGGCTCGCGATGGCGGCGCAGGGGCTCGGCGCCTGCCCGATCTCGGTGCTTGCCGACTGGCCGGTCAGCAATGCCGCCCTCGTCGCGCGCCATCCGTTGCCGGCCGGGCGCAGGCTCGTCAACGTCTTCCGGCTGGGTCGGGTGCCGCCGGACGCCGCTTTGCATCGCGCGCGATTGCCCATCACCGAGCTGATTGTCTGACCGCGGCGGACTCAATCCCGCTTGCGCCAGGCCCGGAAGCGGTTGAGCGCACGGACGCACCAGAGCGCGAAGCGCGCCATCGGCCGCTGCAGGAACGGCACGTCGGCTGCGAGCAGGAGCAGGCCGAGCGGCAGCATCCACAGCCCCAGCAACGGCAGGAACGAGAATACGCCTCCGGCGATGAGGGCGATGCCGGCGGGGATGCGGACCAGCCGCGAGCGGGGATGGCGCAGCCATCTCAGGGCCGCCGCCATCCGGGTCGGCAATTCCTGCTCGATATGCCGGAAGGCACGACGCAGTTCCTGTTTGGCTGATAAAGCTTGCATGACCTTGTATTCATCGCGCCACGGAGCGGAGGCGCGGCTTTGCAGGAAGCAGCTAACGGACGACGTGGCCGTGCCTGCGCCCATTCCGGGGCGTGCGGCATGAGCAATCGTCGCCCAGAGCGGCCGGTCGTCGGAGCGTGCATTGGCGCGATGCCGTTTGGCAATGACGCCCGAGTCCGCTCGTCCGGTCGGCCCTGCGATAGAGCCTGGCCGGGGATGGTTCGTACGGGCGCAGAGCATTGGCGCCGGAGCCAATGGCTGGCCCGGCGCCGGGAATGCCGCCCTGGCTCGAATGCAATCGGATATCCGGGACATGGTCGGTGATCGACGGCGGCCCCAGGCCTTGCCGCGGCCCGCCCGGATACAAGGGGGCATTGCCGGGCGTCGCGTCGAACTGGGCATGGGCGGGCAGCGAGAGCAGCATGGCCAGCAGAGCCGCCATCGCAGCGATAAGATTGCGCATCGTGCCGTGCCGGTTCTCCCGCATCGATGCACTCTACCAGCGTTCCCGCCGATCTTCCACCGCCTCCGACCGGACGACGGTCAGGATCGCGGGGCGCTGCGGCGCCAGCCTAGCCCTTTGATGGCGTTGAGAGCATGAACCTCTAATAGACATCAGCCTGATAGCGGCCGGCCTTCCGCAGCGCGGCGACATAGGCGATCGCGTCCTCGGCGGAGCGCCCGCCATGCGTCACGACGACGTCGACCAGGGCCCGCTCGACATCCCGGGCCATCCGCTTGGCATCGCCACAGACGTAGAAATGCGCGCCTTGCTCGAGCCATGACCAGAGTTCGCTGCCGCGCTCGCGCATGCGATCCTGAACATAGATTTTCTCGCCATCGCGCGACCAGGCGAGCGTCAGGTTGGTGAGGAAGCCGGCATCCTTCATCGCCTGCAATTCGTCTTCGTAGAAGAAGTCGCAGGCACGCCGCTGATGGCCGAAGAACAGCCAGTTGCGGCCGGGCGCCCTGGTCGCCTGCCGTTCGTGCAGGAAGGCGCGGAACGGCGCGACGCCCGTGCCCGGGCCGCACATGATCACCGGCGTCGCCGGATCGGCCGGCAGGCCGAAGCCGTGGGCGCGCTGGACATAGATCGGCACCTTGTCACCGGGGCGCACGCGCTCGGCGAGGAAGGTCGAGGCCACGCCCCAGCGCGGGCGCGAGCCGACCTTGTAACGCACGGCATCGACCGTTAGCGAGATCCGGCCGGGGGTCGCGTTGTGCGAGGAGGAGATCGAATAGAGCCGCGGCTGGAGCGGATCGAGCGCCTCGACGAAGGCCTCGGCCGAAAGCCGTGCCTGGGAGAACTTGTGCAACGCCCCGAGCACGTCGAGCCGGTCGAGATCGCCATCCGGATCCTCACCGGCAGCGAGGCGCCTGGCCTTGGCCCGGGTCTCCCCGCCGGTGACATAGGAGATGAGCTGGAACAGGGCGTCGGGCGCGGGACCGAGCGCGCAATCCTCCATGAGCTTCTCGCGCAGGGGCTTGCCGCCGATCTCTGCATCCGGCCGCGCGCCCAGGAGGGCGATCACGGCATCGGCCAGGCGGGCATCGTTCTGCGCGAGGATGCCGAAGGCATCGCCGACGACGTAATCGAGGCCGCATTCCGAGAGGTCGAATTCGACATGCCAGGTCTCCTTCTCGGAGCCTTCGCCGTTGAGTTTGCGGCGCGAGAGGAAGGTCGCGAGTGCCGGGTTCTCGCGGCAGCGCCCTTTCGGCCCGGGCTCTGCCGCCGGCGCGGTCTCGATGGGAGCGCTCGCGGCGGCAGCGGCGGGCTCCTCCATCAGCGCCTTGACCTGGCGAAGCGTCTCCTTGCCGCCCGGTGCACAGAGATTGAGCCGGCTTTCGGCGCCTGACGCGATGGCGGCGGAGTAGCTTTCACAGACATAGCCGCATTGCCCGCAATCCTGCTGGGCCATGGCGGCGTAGAGCTTGCGTGGCAGCGGCCTGCCTTCGGCCAGCTTGATGCGCTCGGTCATCTCCAGCGACGGGTCGTGCCAGGGCGCGCCATCCTCGGCCTCGGCCAGGACGGCTGCATTCTCGGCCGGTGACAGAGCGGTCACGCCGGCATTGTCGAGCGACAGCAGCCCGGCGAAGAAGCCGTTCAGCCAGGAGCGCTGCTCGTCGCTGAAGGGCGCGGTTTCCGGCAGGACCTGGACGATCGGGCTCGCGCTCTGGACGGTCATGCCGCATCCCCGATCTGCTCGACCATGGCCTGCAGCGCCGTGATCTCGTGGCGGCGGGCGAAGGCGACGAAGCTTTCGTCGGGTGCGGCGCGATGTGCCTGCCAGCTCCGCAGGATCGCCTCGACCAGGGTCGGCGCATCCTCCGCCTTCACGTTGGTCCGGAATTCGCGGCCCATGCCGCCCTCGACGCCGAAGCCGCCGCCGACGAAGACATGGTAGCCGGGCACGGTGTCGCCCTCGTCATTGACCGGAATCTTGACGCCGATCAGCCCGAGATCGCCGATATAGTGCTGGGCGCAGGAGTTGTGGCAGCCGGTCAGGTGGATATTGACGGCCGTGTCGAGCGTGATGCGCGGCTCGCAATGGGCGGCGATGGCGAGCGCATCCTCCTTGGTATGGGCGCCGGCGAACTTGCAGCCGGTCGCGCCGGTGCAGGCGATCAGCCCGGCGCGCAGCACCGAGGTTTCGGCGGAGAGGCCGATGGCCTGCAGATGGGCGAGCACGTCCTCGACCTTCGCATCGGGCACGCCCGAGATCAGCAGGTTCTGCCAGACGGTGAGGCGGATATCGCCATCACCACATCCTTGCGCAATCGACGCGATGACGCGCATCTGCTGGACCGTGAGCTTGCCGACGGGCAGCGCCACGCCGATCCAGTTCAGGCCGGCCTGGGTCTGCGCGTGGACGCCGATATGGGCAAGCCGGTCATAAGAAGGGCGTGGCTTGACGAAGGCGCCGTCGAGCCGGATCAGGCGGCGGCCGAGCTTCTCCTCGACAGCGGCGAGAAATGCGTCGAAGCCCCAGGCATCGAGCACGTATTTGAGGCGGGACTTGTTGCGGTCCGTGCGGTTTCCGTTGGCGATGAAGACGCGGATGATCGCATCGGCGATCGCAATCGCATCGGATGGGGCGACGATGACGCCGGTGTCGCGCGCAAGGTCCCTGTGGCCGGTGATGCCGCCGAGCGCGAGGCGATACCAGATGCCGGGCGCGACCGGCTGCTCCTCGAACGCCGCCCCGTCCATGACCTCGATGGCCTGGAAGCCGATATCGTTGGTGTCCTCCAGCGTCGCGACCGAGCCGGCGCCGTCGAAGGCGACGTTGAACTTGCGCGGCAGCCCGTAGAGCGAGCGGTCGTTCAGGATGTGATGGTGCCAGGCGCGGGCATGCGGGCGGGTGTCGAGCAGTTCGAGCGGGTCGATGCCGGCGGTCGCCGATCCCGTGATGTTGCGGATGTTGTCGGCGCCCGAGCCCTTCGCGGTCAGGCCGAGATCGGTGAGCCCTTCCAGCAGAAGCGGTGCGTTCTCGGCGGCGATCTCGCGGATCTGGAGATTGGCGCGGGTGGTGACATGGCTGTAGCCGCCGCCGAAGTGCTCCGCGAGATCGGCGACGCCGGCGAACTGCCAGGCCGTGAGGATGCCGTTGGGGATGCGCAGCCGGCACATATAGCTGTTCTGTGCCGGCGCCACGTAGAACAGGCCGTGATAGCGCCAGCGGAAATTGTCCTCGGGCTTGGGATAGGTGCCCGACGCGGCCTGATCCTTGAAACGGGCATAGGCGTCGAATGGATGCTCGGCCGCCTTCCACTTCTCCTGATCGACGAGCTTGCCACCAGCCGCGACCGTCCTGGCCTGCGCCTCGGCATGCTCCCTGTCGGGGCCATCAGGCTTGGCCGGGGCGCTGCCCGGCGCGCCGCCGAGCGGGCCGAGGCCGCGCGCCGTGCGGGCCGACTGCATGCCGCTGACGAAGCCTTCGAGATAGCGCTTCTGGTCGGGTGTGAAATCGTCGCTCATGGCCGTCGCTGTCACGCTGCCTCGACGAAGCGATGGCGCTCGTAGAGGAATTTCAGCACTGCCTCGCGCGCGGCGATGTAGGTCCGGTCCGAGACCAGCTCGAGCCGCTGGCGCGGGCGGGCGAGACGTACGTCCAGAACCTCGCCGATGCGGGCGGAAGGGCCGTTGGTCATCATCACGATCCGGTCGGAGAGCAGCACGGCCTCGTCGACGTCATGGGTGATCATGATCATGGTGTTGCCGAGCGCGGCATGGATCTGCATCACCGAGTCCTGCAGATGCGCGCGGGTCAGTGCGTCGAGCGCCCCGAAAGGCTCGTCGAGCAGCAGGATCTTGGGCTCCATGGCGAGACCACGCGCGATGCCGACGCGCTGCTTCATGCCGCCGGAAATCTCGCCCGGGCGCTTGTCCCTGGCATGCCCCATCTGGACGAGGTCGAGATTGTGCATGATCCAGTCATGCCGCTCGGCCCTGCTCTTCGAGCCGCCGAAGACCTTGTTCACGGCGAGCGCGACATTGTCGTAGACGGTGAGCCAGGGCAGCAGCGAGTGGTTCTGGAAGACCACGGCGCGGTCCGGCCCCGGCGCGTTGACCTCCTTGCCCTCGAGCAGGATGCCACCGGTCGTCGCAGGCGTGAGACCCGCGACGATGTTGAGCAGGGTCGACTTGCCGCAGCCGGAATGGCCGATGATCGAGACGAACTCGCCCTTGTCGATGACGAGGCTGATGTCCTTGAGCACTTCCGTGGTGGCGGCGCCGCGCTGGAAGCGTTTATCGACATGGTCGATCTTGAGATAGCTCATCACTTCGCTCCTCAGTTGGTCGCGGTGCCGCGGGTGACGACATGGCCGACGAGGGCAACGAGGCGGTCGAGCAGGAAGCCGACCACGCCGATATAGACCAGCGCCACGATGATGTCGGAGAGGCGGGACGAGTTCCACGCGTCCCAGATGAAGAAGCCGATGCCGACACCGCCGGTCAGCATCTCTGCTGCGACGATGGCAAGCCATGACAGGCCGACGCCGATCCTCAAGCCCGTGAAGATGTAGGGCGCGGCCGATGGCACCATGATCTTGAAGAAGAACTCGATCTGGTTCAGCCGCAGCACCTGCGCGACGTTGCGGTAATCCTGCGGGATGTTGCGGATGCCCACCGCCGTGTTGATGATCACCGGCCAGATCGCGGTGATGAAGATCACAAAGATCGCCGAGGGTTGGCTGTCGCGGAAGGCCGCGAGCGAGAGCGGCAGCCAGGCGAGCGGCGGCACGGTGCGCAGCACCTGGAAGACCGGGTCGAGTCCGCGCGTCGCCCAGACCGACTGGCCGACGAGCGCTCCGAGCAGCACGCCGACGACGGCGGCCAGGCTGAAGCCGATGGCGACGCGCTGCAGCGAGACGAGGATGCGCCAGCCCAGCCCGATATCCTGCGAGCCCGCCCAGTAGAACGGTTCGACGATCAGGTCCTTCGCCTCCTCCCAGATCTTGCTCGGCGTCGGAAGTGAGGATTGCGGGCCGGAGGCGGCGAGCTGCCAGAACAGCAGGATCAGCGCGACCGTGATCAATGGCGGCAGCAGGTTGGCAAGCGCGCCTTTCGCAAGGGGAGCCAGCCGGGCCGGGAAGGACTTCGCGGGTCCGGCCGGCAGGGGCAGAACCTCGGAGGGTTTTCCCGGGAGCGTGACGACCGTCGCGCCGGCAGCCGCGCCTTTCAAGACAGGCAGACCCATGTTCCAGTCTCTCCTCTGATCGCGCTCTTGCCTCTGATCGCGCTTTTCCGTCGCATGCGTCATGCGGCCTCGCTTGCGCCGGCCTGCGAGCGGATGCGACGGATTTCGGGAAGGCAGGAGCCGCAATTGGTCCCCGCCTTGAGCTGAAGGCCGATCTCTTCGGCCGTCGCGGCACCGGCTTCGAAGGCGGCGCGGATCGCGTTCAGGCCGACGCCGAAGCAGGCACAGACGGTCGGGCCGGGATCGGTGCCGCCGGGATCGCGTCCGGCAAGCAGCGCAAGCCGGCTCTCCACGGCTGCCGTTGGATCGGCGAAGATGGCCTTGACCGTGTCCCAGAGCGGGGCGCGGCCGGCAGGAGCGAGAAAGAAAGCGGCCAGGAGCCGGCCATCCCGGAGCACGGCACAGCGATAGCTGCCGCCGTCGCGGTCTATCAGCTCGGTCAGTTCGTCCGTGCCGAAACGCTCGCGCATCAGGGTCGCGATTGCATCGATGGACAGGTTGGTGGCGAAAAGCCTGCCCTCGCCGCCCTGCACGGCAAGCCGTGCCCACCAGCTCTCCGCCGGCAGGGCGAAGGGATCGCGCGCCAGGACGAAGCCTTCGAAGCGATAGGCGACAGGCGCAATCGAAACCGGCGTCGCCTTCATTTCGGGCTGGCCCGAGAAGGGGTCGCAAAGCGGCTGCGTCAGGGCGCCGATGCGCGCGTCGGACGCCGTCTCCCCCGACCAGTGGATCGGCGCGAACGCCGCTCCCTCGGCCACGCCGCCATCGGCCACGACCCTCAGGATCGCGGTGCCGTGGATGCTGGCGAGGCGGGCGAAGCCGCCTTCCGCCAACCCTGAGCGCGCGATGTCGGCGGGATTCACGGAGACCGAAGGTTCGGCGATATGGGCGCTGAGCCGTGGACTGAAGCCGGTCCGGGTCATGCTGTGCCAGTGGTCACGGACACGGCCGGTGTTGAGCAGCAGAGGGAAGTCTTCGCTCGTCTGCGCGGCGAGCTTCGGTGCGGCGAGCGGGCGCATCTGCGCGCGTCGTTCGGGGCCGAAAAAGCCACCGTCTCCGAAGAGGCGGTCGGTGCCGCCGGGCTGCCGTGACGGCGCAGGCCATTGCACGGGCCGAAGCCCGTCATAGCCGGCCCGGTCGAGGCCGGCATGGGCGCCGATGTCGAAATCGCGCGCGCCGTCGTTCTCGAAGGCGGAGAGCGCCGCGTGTTCGGCATAGATCTCGTGCGGGCCGGCATAGGCGAAGGCCTCGCCGAAACCGAGACGCTTCGCGACCTCGCCGATGATCCACCAGTCCGGCTTCGCTTCGCCCGGCAGCGGCAGGAAGGCGCGCTGGCGTGAGATCCGCCGCTCGGAATTGGTGACGGTGCCATCCTTCTCGCCCCAGGCCGCCGCCGGCAGGATGTAATGGGGTCTGGCCTCCAGGGTGTCGTTCGAGAGTACGTTCTCTGAGACGATGAAGAGGTCCAGCCCGGCGAGCGCGGCGCTGACCTTGTCGGCATTCGGGAGAGAGACGGCCGGGTTGGTCGCCATCACCCATAGGGCGCGAATGCGACCATCCGCGACCGCGTCCAGCATCTGGACGGCTTTCAGCCCCTCGCGGCGGGCGATGTTGGGCGCCTGCCAGAAGCGGCGGACGCGGTCGATCTCGTCCGGCGCGTAGCCCATATGGGCGGCGAGCATGTTGGCGAGCCCGCCGACCTCGCGCCCGCCCATGGCATTGGGCTGGCCGGTGAGGGAGAAGGGCCCGCAGCCGGGCCGCCCGATCCGGCCGGTGGCCAGGTGGCAGTTCAGGATCGCCGCGACCTTGTCGGTGCCTTGCGCCGACTGGTTGACGCCCTGGCTCCAGGCCGTGACCACATGTGGCGTGCTGGCCCAGAGTTCGTAGAAGGCCGCGATCCGCTCCTCCGGCAGGCCGGTCGAGGCGGAAACCGAGGTGATGTCCGGCGCAATCTCCCGCGCACTGGCGAGCGCTTCGTCGAAACCCGCGACATGGCGCGCGACATAGCTGCGGTCGATGAGGCAGCGATCGGCGAGATGGACGAGCAGCCCGGCGAGGAGCGCCGCGTCGGAGCCCGGCTTCAACGCCAGCACCATGTCGGCATCGTCCGCCGTCGCGGTGATGCGGGGATCGAGGACGACGAGGCGCGCGCCGCGCTCGCGCCGGTTGTCCTGCATCCGCCGGAACAGGATCGGATGGCACCAGGCCGTGTTCGAACCGACGAGGACGATCAGGTCGGCGCTGTCGAAATCCTCATAGGCGCCGGGCACCGTGTCCGAGCCGAAGACCCGGCGCTGCGCCGCGACCGTCGAGGACATGCAAAGCCGCGAATTGGTGTCGACATGGGGCGAGCCGATGAAGCCCTTCATCAGCTTGTTGGCGATGTAGTAATCCTCGGTCAGGAGCTGGCCCGAGAGATAGAAGGCGGCTGCCTCCGGCCCGTCGCGGTCGATGATCGCGCGAAAGCCGTCCGCCACCGCATCGAGTGCCGCATCCCAGCTCACGCGGTCGTAGCCGCCCGCTGCGTTGCGCTTCAGCGGGTGCAGCACGCGGTGGCCCAGCCCCAGCGTCTCGCCGAGCGCGGAGCCCTTGGAACAGAGCCGTCCCCGATTGGTCGGATGCTCTCCATCGCCTGCGATGGCCGCGCCTCCCAGCCCGTCCGGGGTCGCCAGAACGCCGCAGCCGACCCCGCAATAGGGGCAGGTGGTGCGCGTCGCGGCCGGGGCGAGGGGAGCGTCATGGCGCATCAGGCGGCTTCCCTGACGCAATAGCTTTCGCCGAAAGGCAGGTCGGTGCGGATCGCGCTGATGTCCTGTCCCGAGCGGATCAGCCCGAGATAGAACAGCGCGCCCTGCGTATCGCCGACCAGCACGCAGCCGGCGAGCCGGCCGTCGCGCAGCACGAACTTGCGGTAGATGCCGGCGGCGGGATCGCGCAGCACGACCGTCTCGGTGCCCTCGCCGGCATCGAACTCGCCGGCCGAGAAGACACCGACGCCGGAGACCTTGAGATTGGTGGAGAGCAGCGAGCCGGTATAGCGCTCCCTCCGGTCGGCGAGCCGTGCCGCCAGCACCCGCGCCTGCTCATAGGCCGGCTCGACCAGGCCGTAGGTCTGGCCGCGGTGCTCGGCGCATTCGCCGATGGCGAAGATCGCAGGATCGCTGCTGGCAAGCCCGTCATCGACGTCGATGCCGCGATTGACGTCGAGCCCCGCCGCCACTGCGAGCTCGACGCGCGGGCGCACGCCGATGGCGACGACGACGAGATCGGCCGGGATCGCGCTGCCGTCGGGCAACTCCACCGCCTCGACCCGACCCTCGCCGACGAAGCGCTCGGCGGTGCAATTCAGCCGGATGTCGATGCCGCGCGCGGCCATCGCAGCGGCGAGCAGGCTCGCGCCCTCGCGGTCGAGCTGGCGCTCCATCAGCCGGTCGGCCAGATGCAGGAGCGTGACCTTGCCGCCGATCCTGGCGAGTCCGTAAGCCGCCTCCAGACCGAGCAGCCCGCCACCGATCACCACGACATGCGCGCCCGCGGCCACGGCGCGAAACCGTGCGGCATCGGCGACGTCGCGGAACGTGGCGACTCCGGGCAATTCGAAGCCCGGCACTGGCGGCATCAGCGGCCGCGAGCCGGTGGCGAGGACGAGCTTGCCATAGGGCAGGCTGAGCCCGTCGCTCAGCGTCACCGTCTTGGCGGCGCGGTCGATCACGGTGACGGCGCGGCCGTAGAATGTCGAGACGCCTCGTGCCCGCCACCACTCCGCCGGCTTGAGCTCGATCTCGCTGCCGCCGATCTCGCCCGCCAGCAGGGGCGAGAGCAGGACGCGGTTATAGGCGAGGCGCGGCTCGTCCCCGATCACGGCGATGGAATAGCGCCCGAGCGCGCGCTGGCTGAGCTCATCGGCCAGCCGTGTCGCGGCCATGCCATTGCCGACGATGATCAGCGGCTCGGCCATGGCGTCAGGCCACCCGCTTGATCTTCAGTGCCTTGAGATAGTCCAGCGGCGCCGCGGGATCGAACTTCATGCCGTCGAAGAAGGTCTCGACGCCGCGGGAATCGGCGGTCGGGGCATCGGTGACGCCGAGCGTCTTCGCGGCCTCGCGCCAGAGATCGGCGCGATTGGTCTTGTCGACCAGCGCCTTGATGTCGATCGTCGGGTCGAACTTGCCCCAGCGGATGTTCTCGGTGACGAACCAGGTGTCGAGGCTCTTCCAGGGATAGGAGGTCGCGCCGCCTTCGCCCCAGAACTTCATGTAGAGATTGGTGCCCTTCGCCTCGCGGCCATTGCCGTAGTTGATATCGCCGAGCAGGCGCTTGTTGATGTCGCCGGTGGGGACGTTGAACCATTGCCGCTTGCCGACGATCTCGGCGAGTTCCTGGCGGTTCTCCATCTTGTCGGCCCATTGCTGGGCTTCCATCACTGCCATCAGGATGGCCTGCGTCGCCTTTGGGTTGGCGTCGACGAAATCGGCGCGCATGCCGAGAATCTTCTCGGGATGTTTGAACCAGAGCTCGCCGGTGGTCAGCGCGGTGTAGCCGATGTTCTGGTTGACGAGCTGTTCGTTCCACGGCTCGCCGACGCAGAAGCAGTCCATGGTGCCGACCTTCATGTTCGCCACCATCTGCGGCGGCGGCACGACGATGACCTTGATCTCGGTATCGGGGTCGATGCCCCCGGCAGCGAGCCAGTAACGGATCCAGAGATCGTGGGTGCCGCCCGGGAAGGTCATCGCGGCGGTTAGTTCCTTGCCGGCCGCCTTCTTGCGTTCGAAGGCCTGCTTCAGCGGCGAGGCGTCCTTCTGGACGTTCAGGTCCTTGTATTCGTTGGAGACCGAGATCGCCTGCCCGTCCTCGTTGAGGTTGAGCAGCGTGTACATCGGCAGAGGTTGGCCGTTCTGCATGACCTTGCCGGTCGCATAGAGATGCGTCTTCGGGCGCAGGATGTGGCCGCCATCGATGCCGTTCGCCTTGAAGCCGAGCGCCATGTTGTCGCGCGTCGCGCCCCAGGAGGCCTGCTTGGCGATCTCCATGTCGGGCAGGCCGTGCTTGGCAAAGAAGCCTTTCTCCTTCGCGATGATCAGCGGCGCGGCGTCGGTCAGGGCGATGTAGCCGAGCCGCGTGCCCTTGACCTCGGGGCCTGTCGCCTGCGCGAAGGCGCCGGAGGGCAGGGCCGCTTTCGCCGCGGCAAGCAGCGCGGCCGTGCCGGACAGGTGCAGGAAGTCGCGGCGGCTTGCGCTCGTCTGCCGGGCAGCGACCGTCCGGATGTCGGTCGTGTAGCTGTGCGTCATGGATCGCCTCCCGATTGCTGAATGGCTGCCCGCCTGAAGCCACCCCGAACGCGAAAACGCCTGGCAGGCGCATTCGACAGCGACGTTGCTGTGTCTTCCGGATCGGGATGGCGCGGGCAGCTTTGGCCGCGTCGCAACATATTCTACAAGGATCGTGCCAACCGCTTCGCCGGCGGAGCCGGGCTTGAGTTGCGGGAGATTGCGCGTTCGGGACGCCCACGCGCCGGGGCGGGCGCGCATTGTTGCGGTGCACAATTCCGACGCGGTTGCCTAATTCATGGGCAACAATTCGCCAGAGACGAAAATGCCTTCAAATTGAGCGGGAGGAGGGAGCTTCGCGGCGTCGATCGGCGGCGTGGAGCCGACCCGCAGGTGCAGCACCGTCATTTCAACATCTCCGCGGCGGTGATCAGGGAGCGGGCGATGTCGACGAGCTTGCGCTTCTCGTTCATCGCAGTGCGGCGCATCAAGGCATAGGCGTCGTCCTCGGAGAGGCTCTTCAGCCGCATGACGATGCTCTTGGCCCGGTCGACCGTCTTGCGATCCTCGAGCTGCGAGCGGGCTTCGTCGAGCTCCTCGCGCAGCTTTCGGACAGCATTGAAGCGGCTGATGCAGATCTGCAGGATCGGCTGCATCCGCTCCTTCTTCAGCCCGTCGACGATATAGGCGGAAATACCGGCCTCGACCGCCGCTTCGATCGAGGCCGCGTCGGATTGGTCCACGAACAGGGTGATCGGGCGGCGGACATGGCGGCTGACCAGGAGCATGTCGGCCAAGGCGTCGCGGCCGGGGTTCTCGAGGTCGACCACCACGACGTCGGGATCGTGGGCCTCGATGGCAGCAACGAGCCCCGTGGTTGCGGTGAGGTGGACAAGTTGCTGGTAGCCAGCTCCACGCAGGCCTTCCGTCATGATCGCAGCCCTGACCTGGCTCGCGCCGACGATAAGGATACGCAGATTGGGCACCATGCCTTGCCGATGTTCCCGGTTGAATGATCAGGGATCACTCAATCAGGAATCGTGCCATCCCAGTTTGCCTGTCCGCATGACGAAACGGCCGTCGCGTGGACGGTCGCGTTGAAGGGTCGAACGCGCCCCCTGGCCGGGCGACGCCGGCCAGGTTGCGTCTGCAGGGGGCGGGCTGCGTTGTGTCCGCTACGGTGCCGGACAGGCTGCGCCGCTATCGGCCCAGGCCTGCATCAACGCGCCGAATTCGGCCGCCGTGCCGGGAGCGGGCGTGCGACCCTTGCCGGGTTTCCAGCCCCAGAGCACGAGGGTGTCGGTGGTGACGTGCTTGATCAGCGCCGCGGCGTCGCGGCTGCCGTTGCGGTTCTGGTCCTTCAACTGCTCGCAGATCTGGCCGATCGTCTTGCCCTCCCAGGCCATCGAGGCCGGTGCGAGCGCCCAGTGCCCATCGCCCGGAACGCCTGCCGGGTCGAAGTTCTGTTTGCCGTGACAGGTTGCACAAGGCAGGCCGGCCGCGCCGTGGCCGTCCTTGCCACGCACGACGACGGGCTCGTGCAGCTTGCGCAGATCGCCCTGGCGCGGCCGCTCCGTCGCGGGGTGGCAGTTCATGCAGCGCGGATGGGTGAGCACCTTGCCCATCTCGTTGAACAGTGCGACCGAGCGGTCGTGCTGATTGGCGATCGAGGCGAAGCTCGACGCCGGGCGCAAGGCCGCGCCGCCGGATTGGGCCTGCCCGGCATTCTGCGCCAGGGTCAGGGCGCTGCCACCGAGGCAGACCGCGAGCGCCGCGCCTGCGGCGAGAATCAGGTTGCGGCTCATCAGACCGAGCCTCCCTGCATCGGCAGCTGTCGCGGCCGGCCATGGCCGAGCGCGGCGAGCGCATTGGCGACGGCGGGGCCGATCGGCGGCACGCCGGGTTCGCCGATGCCGCTCGGCTTTTCGGTCGAGGCGATGATCGCCACCTCGACCTCCGGCATCTCGTGGATGCGCAACGAGCGGTATTCGTGGAAATTGGTCTGGACCGGCCGGCCGCCGTCGAGCGTGATCTGGCCGTAGAGGGCGTGGCCGAGGCCAAAGCCGATGCCGCCCTCGACCTGCGCCCGGATGATGTCGGGATTGACGGCGACGCCGCAATCGACCGCGCACCAGACCTTGTGTACCTTCGGCTCGCCCTCCGGCCCCATCGAGACTTCCGCGATCTGGGCGACGAAGGAACCGAAGCTTTCGACCACGGCGACACCGCGGGCGCGGCCGTCGACCGGCCCCGGCCCCTTCCAGCCCGCGAGTTCGGCGACGGCCTTGAGCACGCTGGCTGCGCGTGGATGCCTGTCGCCCATCAAGGCAAGCCGGCCCTGGACCGCATCCTGCCCGGCCGCCTGGAGCAATTCGTCGACGAAGCACTCGACGGCATAGCCGGTATGGGTGTGGCCGACCGAACGCCACCACAGGGTCGGCACGCCAACCTTGGGGTTGTGCACGTCGCAGCGGAAATCCGGGACTTCGTAGAAGATCTCGTTGGCGCCCTCGACCGAGGTCGCATCGATGCCGTTCTTCACGACCATCGGCTCCATCGGCGTGCCGAGGAAGAAGGATTGGCCGACGAGCGTGCTCGACCATGCCGCGATCTTGCCGTCCTTCACCGCGCCCCGGAAGCGATGGACGAAGAGCGGGCGGTAATAGCCGCCGGTGAGATCATCCTCGCGGGTCCAGACCACCTTGACCGGGCGGTTCGGGCCGATCGTCTTGGCGACCGTGGCGAGCTCGGCCGCCAGATGCTGGCTGACCTGCGCGCGCCGGCCGAAGCTGCCGCCGGCGAGCATGGTCTCGAGCGTCACCTTCTCGGGCGGCAGGCCGAGGACGCCGGCGATGGTCTGGTGTTCGGTGGTCTGGAACTGGCTGCCGAAGCGGGCGTGAGCCCTCTCGCCGTCCCATTCCAGATAGCCGTCGAGCGGCTCCATCGGCGCATGCGCCAGATAGGGGAAGACGAACTCCGCCTCGATGACGCGCTCGGCTTTGGCGAGTGCCGCCTCGGCATCGCCATGGCTGCCGGCGACGGTGCCAGGCTGGCGGGTGAGCCTGCGATATTCGGCGATGAGCTCGGAGCTGCCGCGCTTTTCCGCCTGGCTGTCGTCCCAGGTCACCTTCAGCGCCTCGCGCCCCTTCAGCGCCGGCCACATGCCGTTGGCATAGACCGCGACGCCGTAGCCGATCGACTTCACATCGACGACGCCCTTGACCTTCAGCGCTTCCGCCGCATCGAAGCTCGCGACCTTGCCGCCGAAGCGCGGCGAGCGGGCGACGACGACCGTCAGCATGCCGGGCGCGTGGATGTCGATGGTGAACTGCGCCTTGCCGCGCGACTTGTCGGCGCTGTCGAGGCGCTTCACCGCGCCTTCCTTGCCGATGAACTTATAGGCCGAGGCCGGCTTCAGGGGCGGGTTCTCGGGGACCGACAGCTTGGCGGCGGCTTCAGCGAACTCGCCGAACGATCCCTTGCGGCCGGAGGCGTGGCTGATCACGCCCTCCTCGACCTTGATCTCGCCGGCCGGGACCTTCCAGCTATCGGCCGCGGCCTGCACCAGCATCATGCGCGCCGCGGCGCCCGCCTTGCGCATCTGCTCCCAGCTATTGGCGATGGCGGTCGAGCCGCCGGTGCCCTGCACGCCGAAGGCGAGATTGGCATAGAGCTTGACGTCGGCAGGCGCATGCTCGGCGCGCATCTGGCTCCAGGCCGCGTCCATCTCCTCGGCCGCGAGCGTGGCGAGCCCGGTGAACGGGCCTTGCCCCATTTCGATATGCTTGATCAGCACGGTCACGGTGGAATCGGGCGCGACGCGGATGAAGGCGTTCGGCGCGAAGGTGGCGTTGCCGCCCGGTCGATAGGCCGCGCCGGCGCCGGACTGGGCCTTGGCGCCGCGCGGCAGATGGAAACCGATGACGAGGGCACCGGCGCCGGCCAGCAGCGAGCGGCGGGAAAGCTTGGGATCATGCGCGGTCATGGCTCAGATCTCCAGCGCACGGGCCGCGTCATGGATCGCGGCGCGGATGCGGACATAAGTGGCGCAGCGGCAGATATTGCCGTTCATCGCGAGGTCGATATCGCGATCCGTCGGCTTCCTGTTTTCCTTGAGCAGGGCGATGGCGCTCATCACCTGGCCGGACTGGCAATAGCCGCATTGCGGCACGTCGCGCGCGGTCCAGGCGGCCTGGACGGCATCCGCCTCCTTGCCGGCGAGGCCCTCGATCGTGGTGATCTCGCTGGTGCCGACAGCAGAGGCCGGCGTCACGCAGGAGCGCAGGGGCTGGCCGTCGACGAAGACGGTGCAGGCGCCGCATTGGGCGACGCCGCAGCCGAACTTGGTGCCGGTCAGGCCGAGATTGTCGCGGATGACCCAGAGCAGGGGCGTGTCGTCGTCGACATCGACGGTATGCGCCGTCCCGTTGACCTTGAGAGAGACCATGGTTGCCTCCGATGCTGGCAAGACGCAGCGCGGCACCATGGTGCGGATCGAGGGCTCGCCCTCGATGGCCCGATCTGACATACCAGATGGCGGGCGATGGATCCGTAGCCCTGGGTCGCGCGACTGGACTATTTAGACGATTTGAGTCTAATGAGGATGGTTGCGCGCAGTTTGGATTTTGTCAAGACTACTGACGCCGCAATGCCGAACAAAAGCGAAAGTTCCAGCCCGCTCCCCGTCGACGATGCCCATGCCCGCGTCGACCAGATCGCCGATGCGGCGCTGCGGCTGTTTGCCCGCTATGGCTACAAGCGCAGCTCGATGGACGATATCGCCAAGGAGGCCGGGCTCGCCAAGGCGACGCTCTACCTGCATTTCAAGGGCAAGGACGACGTCTTCCGGGCCATGCTGGACCTGCTCGGTCGCCGCGTCGAAGCACGTTGCCGTGAGGTGGTCGCAGCGCAGGGGCCGTTTCCGGAGCGGCTTGCTGCACTGCTCCAGGCCCATCACGGGCAGGCCTATGCCAGTTTCGGCACCGGCGAGCATCTCGTCGAGCTGAAGGCGGTGATGAACACCATCGCGACGCGCCAATTGCAGGCTTTCGAACGGATCTTCACGACATTCGCCCGCGACCTGCTCTTGCAGGCCGAACAACGCGGAGAGATTGCCTTGTCGCGTCTCTCGGCCAGCGCCGAGGATTGGGTTGCCAGCCTGCTCTTTGCCGCTGCAGGAGCGAAGCTCGGCACCGCACCGGGCGCCGAGGACTATGCACGCAGGCTCGAGGCGATCGCGTCGGTCTTCGCTGCAGCCCTTGCACCATAGGTGTGAATGGTCACGGGGGGCCTGGTCCGCAGGTCCCGCCGACTTTCACCAGGAACGGTACGGAAATCTGGGCCGCGCCGTGCGGCGAGAACAGGGCGGCCGTCATCGACGTTCAGCGTGCAGCTGAATCCGCCGGCGCGGGGTCGGCGATGACGGGCCGGAAGGGGTGGACCTCCAGCCTAATGGCGCGCCATTCAGGATAAAACCGCTTTGTAATCGGCAGAAAGGCAAGCCTCGCTGTCTAACGCGTTTCCTTCAGTAAGTTCCAGTTTTCAAATGCGCGCGAGATCAACTCATGTCCGGGGCGCGCCAACTCCATCGTTAAGGTATATGAAGTTCCCCCCTGAGGCCTCACGGGCACATCAATCCATTGGCTCCGGAGCAGAGCGGATACAATATTCTTCACAGCCTGCGTATCCGCGGAAGGAACAAACAGGAACTCGCCGTCGGTTGGGTTGCGACCGACCATGTCAAGCGGCTCTCCCGAGCGTTCACCGGTCCGGCGCGTGCGTGGAATTCCGAAGTCAGCCCCGCTTTCGCCGGCAAGTTTGACTGTGATCGCCAAGCCCTTACCGGCCTCCGTGGACGCTAGGGAAAGGCTCAGAGAGACCTCGCTCTCATTGATTGTAAGTATCCCGATCACGCCAGAAGCCCGGTCGTCAATGCCAGATGTGGAGGGAGTGGCCGACCAGGCCACCTTGCCGCCCTTGACGGTGGGCTGACCGAGGTCGTCGGTGTTGTCTTCAATCAACCCGCCGCGAACGGTTCCGCCTAGAACGGGTTGCTTGGTCCTTGCAAAGGCGCGATCTACATTCTTGTCCTGCGTGAGATAAGGTTCGTCTACGTTCAGTGAAAATTTAGTCCCAAAGCGCCCTTGTCCGAAGAGAGTTAAAAGTCCATCGGACCGTGTGCCAGCCGTGAAGAGATTGCCCATTTGCCGGGAATGAAACAATTCTGATCTGAATAAACTCGCGGCATCGCCACATTTCTTCAAGGCCTCCGAGAGGTCCCATTCTATCATATTAAGAACGTGACAGGGGGGAGGAGAGACCGTCGTGCTTTTACCTACGTCAGCTCGACCTTGGGCGAAGGCTGACCCTGCCTGACCAAATGCTATCCACAGTACCGCGAATAACGCAGCACGCCGCCAGCGGCCGGACCAAGCTGACCCAGGTTTGGCCTTGGCGAGTCGTGACATCACATCACCGCCCACATCCCTGCCTCTAGCGGCACGCAATCCGCTGCATGGCACAGTTTCAGGTGAGCGATCAGACTCCACCAGCCTTCTCGTTGAGTAATCGCAAAATCTTCTCCACAGGACCATCCGCAACCACGCGTCCACCGTCAACGACAATCACGCGTGAGACCAAGGCGAGAACCGCGTTGCGATGCGTCGTCACGATCAGTGTTTGATCGGGACGCAATCCTTCTTTGAAACGCGTCACGAACTGTCGCTCTGTAGCGGTATCCATGGAGCTTGTCGGATCATCGAGAAAGATGATCCGACCCGGCGAGAGCAGCGCCCGAGCCAGTCCGAGGATTTGCCTTTGCCCGCTGGAGAGTTGCTGTCCGCGCTCGCCGACTTGCCGTTCGAAACCTGCTGGATGCGCTTGAACGAAATCCGCCAGGCCAGACAGTCTCGCGACCTCCAAAAGCTCCGCGTCGGAGGCATTAGGATTGGACAGGCGTAAATTCTGCCGGACGCTGCCGTTGAAAACGTGCGTATCGTGCGTCACGACGCTGATCGCAGATCGAATTTCCTGCGGGTGGTACTGACGAATGTCGACACCATCGATCAGCAGCTCTCCAGAATCGACTTCGTAGAGACGTCCTAGGAGCCGGCCTACTGTAGTCTTACCCGCGCCAATGCGCCCAAGAATGGCGACCCGTTCGCCAGGGTGAATCTTAATATTGATTCCGTTCAAAACCGGACGAACTTGCCCGGCATACGTAAAATTGGCAGCTCGAAATTCGATATCACCACGCTCGATGACGCGCGACACCAGCATACGTTTGTCGCTACGTTCATCAGGCAGCTTCATAATGGCATCGAGGCTGTGATAGGCACTGACTGCCTGGCGCACGCGTGACAGCATCAGCGCGATCTGAGCGAGGGGCGCAATAGCGCGGCTGCCAAGCATGGCAGAGGCGATGATGCCGCCAGTCGTAATCATCCCAAGATCAAAAAGGTAGGCGCCCACCACGATGGTGACGACCGTCACGATGTTCTGAAGAAGGTAGGACAGGTTCGCGGCGAATGCCGCATAGTTCTTGATCCGGTGCGTCGTGTTCGTTGCAACGGTGGTGATATCGCGCCAGCGCCGCAGGAAAATGCCTTCTGCCCGAACAGCCTTGATAGTCTCCAAGCCGGCGACGATTTCGACCATTAAAGATTGCCGATGCGAGCTTGATTGATCAGCCTTGCCGATTTCCGCCGCGATCAGGCGCTGCACCACGAAGCCGAGCAGGACGAGAGAGGCGATCGCGAAGACGGGAAACAGCGCCAGATATGGGCTGATTGCTAAGATGACGCCTAAAAAAATAAAGGCAAAAACGAAATCGACGAAATAGATGACGGTATTGGACCCAATGAACTCGCGCAGGAATTCATATTCCGAGATTCGTTGGACCGTGATGCCGGTGGTCGGCGTGTTGGCCTGGAGGGTCGTGTTCATGATCCTCTCGATCAGCAGGCTCGAAATGCGGATGTCGAGCTGCCGTGCCATGTGATCGACGAGGAACGCTCGCGCAGAGCGCAGGAGCACGTCGAAGATCAGTGCCGTCGCTGCTCCAATGGCCAGAACCCACAAGGTCGAGATCGCCTTGTTGGGCAAGACGCGATCATAAACGTTCATGGTGAAGAGCGGGCCGACGAGAGCCAGCAAATTCACGAAAGCAGATGCGAAGAAAGCCTCGAAATAGCTGCGCCAATGGGGGCGGATGGCGGCCCAAAGCCAATTCTTGTCGACATCGAGAGTTTCTTCACCGGCGGGGTCGGTCGCCGTCAGGTTCGGCGAAAATCGTAGAATGTCGCCTCCATCGATACCTTTCAGCGCCTCGACGGGGACCTTTGAGGTGATGTGCTGTCTCGGCGCGTAGATCTCGGCATGCCTACGATCCGGGGTCAAAGAGCGCAGGAGAACTGGTGCTCCTTCCTGCACCCAGGCCACAGCCGGAAAATCGGTTTCCACCGGTGCGCCAGCGTCAAACCGCACCCAGTCAGCGCGTAGCCCAACTCTCTCGGCTGCACGGATAAAATGCTCTAGAGAAAGCCCATCCTCGCTGACGGGCAGCCCAGCGGTCAAAATCGAGACTGCAGTTGGGCGCTCGAAAAGCGTCGCCAACTGCACAAGGCAGAGCAGCAGAGGGTCGCTATTTTCACTGAGATCTGAAATCGACAAGGGAGGCGCTTGCGCACCTCCCTCAAGTGGCACTGATGTGCCGTGCATGGCAATCTGCCTCTCGGCCAAGACTTAAAGCGCCGGAGGAGGAACGGTCAGCCGTCCCTTGTTCGGCGAATAGCGTGGCAATGTCTCTGCATCGGCGGTCGGCGGGACACCAGCCTCGGTGCGAGCATAGGTCTCAGCCTGTTTCGGTGCGCGTAACCCGAAAGCCGATACTAACTGGCCAGTCGAAGCCAGGATACGATACTCGGAGAAACGCGCAGCCATCTGGGCGGTCTCGTGCAGGACTTTTGCATTGTAGCGCGTGTTCTGTGCGTCCAGCAGATCGAGAAGCGAACGGCGCCCGACCTGGAACTGTTCAGAATAGGCTGTCACAAGCCGATCGCCAACGCCGGCCTGCTGACCGAGGACGCCTGACAGCTCACTCTGCCGCTGTCGCCGTTCAAACGAGAGTTTCACGGCTTCGCGCACTTCGCGCAGAATCTGGTCCCGATTGTGCTGAGCTTCCGCAACACGCCGCGTCTGCTCCTGGATTGCGGCTTGGTCAATGCCGCCATTGTAGAGATTCATGCGCATGACGGCGCGTGCCTGCAGGTCGTTCGTGCGCCCTTGTACGCCGTCGATATCCCGACCGGCGCGCGCTCTGCCCTCGAGGAAGATCTCCGGCAGCATCTTGCCGCGTGCCTTCTTCACAAGAGCGTGGGCCGCATCGATATCGGCGGTAGCGATGTGAATGCGAGGGTTGTTCCGCACTGCGAGAACAAGCCCGCTTTCGACCGATTTGGGCAGTCTGGCGGCCATCGAAGGCGGTAGCGCACCCCTGACAAACGGCTTGCCCACAAGCCGTTGTAGGCGCACCTTGGCTTCGTTAAGAGCTTGTTTGGCTTCGATTACCCGCGCGCGAGCTGCGATCACTCGCTCTTCGCCTTGTCTCAAATCCGCATCGGTGAGAGAGCCGTTGCTGACATTGCCGCGGATACGTTGTGCCGTATCCTGCAGGTAGCCCACGTTCTGTGAAGCAAGTCCGACGAGACGCTCTTGTAGCAGGATATCGAAATACTCGCGCGCAACCTCAAGCGCCAAAAACTCTGAACGTTCCAGTACCCGATGCGAGGCACCATCTACGCGCGACGCCTGCCGTTCGACCTCAGCATCGGTGGTGAAGCCGTCAAAAAGTCGCCACGTTCCAACGATGCCGATCTCGACCGGAGAATAGCCCGTCTTGGCGCGCGCGCCCGTCAGGTTATCGATGGCGCTGCCTCGGCGATCGAGATCGCGGGCTCCGATCGAGGTTTCGGCATCGACGCGCGGCATATAAAGCCCGCGAGCCTGACGCAGCTCGAACTCGATTGCCTCGCGATTCTCGATCGCGGCCCCGATCTGCGGATTTGAATCAATCGTGGTTGCGATGGCTTCGCGCAATGTGAGCGCAGAAGCACGCGTCGCAGCTGAAATCGGAAACGCGCCGATAACTACGCTCAGCAGCATCGCTCGCGATGCAGGGCCTCGCCTGTTCAAACTCACTTCAACGCCCCCCGGTGATCTATTCGAGATCTATAACCCACGGCCCTTGACTATGGGTGAGAGAGAATACGAGAATCGTTCATGCAATGTCTAACATCATACGTGAAACGGATATTTAGCACGTTATCCTGAATGGATGCTGACTTTGCGCTACCGACTCATGGTTGCGCGCATCCGCGCATGGTAACATTCACAATTCCAAAGCCGATCGGGATCTAGCTCGCGATACGACAGCATCCCTGATGCAATGCCGCAGGCCGTGCGGGAGGCGTAAGCCCAGGTGATCCGTTCTGAACGGCTGGCCTCGGTCGATATCGCTACGGAAACCGCTCGCGCTTCAGCATAGCGTGCGTCAATCTCTCTCTGAATCACAGAGAAGTCCTGCTCTCGCGCCAATGCAGAATGGCCTTGGGCCTGGCAGATGGCTGGCAAGCCTCGGGTTGGAGGAGCTTTGATCAGGTCAGCTGCGTGGGCCCCAAGGGGCGGAAGGAGTAGCATGGGCAGCGCGCAGACTAAAAAGGGAAGGCGCATTGGCATACTCCGCGCGCTCATTGTTTTGTTCCGTTCTAAATAACATCGACCGACGGAGGATGAGAAGACGTTGCCGTAACGTTTTGCGGGGTAGCTGCAGCTTAAGGGTAGGTGTTGTAAAATGGCAACCGATGACAAAAGAGGAGTTCCGGCAGAGGCGACTCTGCTGTCGCCTCTGCGTCGACAAGAATTTGAGAGTAAATTCGAGCCGCGTGCCATGCGGCTCGAGTTCGTCGATAAGATTAGACGACGGTTGTTGTCAGCTTGGCATGAGTGTTTGAGTCATCATAGAGAATTTGAACGGAACCAGAAGCGGGTGCTGTCGAGAAGTGAGCAACCTCGACGAAGGTTCCGCCTGCGGAAGTTCCGTGATCATTAACCTGAAGAGAGGCGCCGCCGCCCGCGACTGCGACGACATTGACCACCGCATCGACTTGCGCTGCAGTTGCGGGGGCATTGGCGCCCAGCGACGCCAGCAATGTGCTTAAATCGATCACGTCGCTTTGGCCGCCCTTTCCGCTATAGTCGGTAATCAAGTCTGAGGCTGCAACCATCAGGTGAGATGGGTCAATCACGAAAGTGTCTGCGCCAGCTCCGCCAGTCAGCGTATTGGTGCCGACCCCGCCAATCAACACGTCGTTACCGTCATTGCCGATCAGCGTGTCGTTGCCGAGTCCGCCGAAGAGGACGTTTGCTGCTGCGTCGCCGTTCAGGGTGTCGTTGTAATCGGAGCCGACGATACTCTCGCCCAGCGCGGCGCTAGCTGTATAAATGTGAGAAGCGCCAGAACCGTCTAGAGAATGGTCCTGTATTCCACTAGAGGTCAGGGTTATTCCAAGGGCGGCGCTGGCGGCGTCACCGTCTCCGTCAACGACTTGGATGGGGACGTTGAAGCTGACTGGGGCCGATGACGGAACGGCGGACCCGAACTCGCCAATCTTAAATGTGCCTCCGCTCAGATATTGGTACTCAACACTGTTGAACCCACTCGCAGTTGAGATGGCGACATTTGTTCCTACGGCTTGGTTGCCGCTCGTGCCGTAAATGCCGTCGACTGAAACGCTTCCGTTTCCATCCGCGTTAAATGTAACGGTGTAAGAATGCCCTCCAATAACATGACTTCCGCTTGATGTGAAAATCCAAGAATCGTTGCCATATGCGACGATGACCTGCGAAATTGTATCTATCGATCTGTCGGCGGGGTTTGTTTCGCCAACAAGGTTAGTGTTTGTGTCGTGATCATCATATGCGGAGATCAGAATCTTTGATCCATTTGTCGCGGTAAACGTCGCCGTCGTGTTATTCGTCGTATAGTGCTGATCGAAGAGGTACCCTCCGCCCACTCCGTTGCGCAAATCTTGAACGAAATCAACGCGGAAGGTTTCTCCTGATCCAACGGAAGCTCCATCGCCAATGCCGCCGCTATTTGCGCTGGTGTTGACGGTGCCGCCTATTCCCGTCAGCAGAAGATCGGAGCTGTTGTTGTCTTTGGGACCGGAGACCGAGTCTCCCGTCGGGACGAAGCCCGTCCAAGCCTTATTGCCGCCGACGAATGCGTAGCCATTACCGCTGAAATTGACCGAAGTGAGACTGTCGACCGTTCCGTTCATGGCCACTGAATAGTGCGCCGTTGCTGGATCAAGCGTAATGGTGAAGACGGCTGTATCGCCTGCGGAGTAGGAGAGCGTCCCGTCACTGTTCGTGTAACCGATCAGCGTATGGCCACCATTCGACAGATGGTAGTAGATCGCTGCTCCACTTGATTTCAGCCCGCTGTCGGCGCCTTCTGCCACGGCAAATGTCACTGTGCCGCCATCGGCGCCGTAATTGTTGGCCAAGGTGTGATCCTGGTCGAGGTCGAATGTGCCCGAATGATTGATACCATTTTGTAGGAGCGCATACGTAGGCGTCGGCGCAGACGGGCCGTCGTCGAGGAAGCTGAGATTGCCGCCGATATCGAGCGTGGCGGCGTTGCTGTCGCCGTCCTTGTCGGTGATGGTCGCGGTCAGCGTCACGTCAGCGTCACCAGGCTGGCGGCCGACAGGGTCGCCGGCTCGTTCGGGTTCGCGGTCGGRTGGACCACGGCGCGCTGCTGGTCGAGCGTCACGTCGCCATTGGCGGCGACCGTCACGGTGAACACCACCGGACCGCCGGCCCCGGCGCGGCCCTCGACCGTCGTGCCGTTCATCACCAGCACCACGGCCTGGCCGGTCGCGGTGTCGACGAGGCCGCTCGCGCCGGCATTGACGCCCAGCGCATAGGTCACCGTGCCCTGGCCGTCGGCGCCGAAGCTTGGCGTGAAGGCGCCGGCGAAGCTCGCCGTCGCATCGCTCCCCAGCGTGGTCTCGTCGACCGTCAGCGCCGGCGCGTTGCCGGCCACCGCCGCGATCGACGGGCCGTCGTCGGGCCGTCGTCCGTCACAGCGATCTGCACGCTGCCCTGAGCAGTCCCAGCCCCCGTCTGGACGACGACGTCAATCGAGCCAAGATCAACCGTCTGAAGCCCACCGCCCGGTGCATGCGGCAGCGGTCCCAGCAAAGTGGCTGTAATAACAATCTCCGCCGTTCCAGTTGCCTGCCCGGAAACAGGCTCGATCTGGAGCAGGACGGTATCGACGCCTCCGACCCGACCGACGATGGCGGTATCCGACAGTCGAACCCAAACGATATCCGCGCCCGGAAGGCCGTTTATCTCCGTCTGCAACGAACCAAGATCGGGAGCAAAATGGATACCGGATACCGGTAGCGAGCCGGTGTTGAAGGAGAGAGCGGCACGCCCGATTTCGTCCGGACGGGCGCTGTCGGATCCACTTGAGAGCGCCGCTTCCGAAAGCGTTACGCTAGCGGTCGACGATAGTGCGCTCGGACCAACACTAAGCCTGCGCACGCTGCCGATTTCGCGTTGCTCAAGGGTGGGAAACTGCAGGTCCGTCGGGGGGAGCAGGTCCGTAAGACCGAAGAAGCTACCAACATTGCCATTTGGGACGGAAAAGTTGCCGCCGGAGCTGCCAACATTGGAGGCCTGTGCGCCCGAGGGGCCTGCGGCGGCGACGATCCCTTGACTGCTGAAAACAGCTGCCAGCGTCTCAACGGGCACTTCAACATCGCCTACCATCAAGGTCGGGACGTTCGAAACGCCATTGTCGATCACAATCGAACGACCATCCGCCTGCTTCAGGACGATGTCCTTGCCGGCGATCTCGATGTTCTCCAGCGATGTTCCCTGGGGAAGGCGGACGACCTTTGAAGTTGCAGCATCGAAATGCACCGCGGGAGGCGGTGCGACGGGGGGCGGGGAGACCTGAGTGGGAGGCGATACCGGCTGGTCAGCCGGCCTTGGCTCCGCTTGCGTCGTAGCCTGTGCCAGCTGGACGCGGCCACCAAGATCGGAAACGCCAACGGCTGCCCCCTGCGCAGCCTCGACAAGCCCTTCAAAGCCGCTATCGCCAAGACCTTCGGTCATGATGCCACCCACTCGCCCTTACGCTTGGTCATAGGCTTTGCCGGTTTTCTATCGCGAGGCAATAGTTTCCGTATAATATGATATAACAGTGGGGCGGAAAATTTACGGATGCTTAACAACTAAGGCAGGCACCCTTGGGTGAGCATGGCTTCTAAAAGCATCGGCCGATGTTATGGCTTTGCGTCGGCCGTCGAGCGCGCTGCGGAAACGCCAGCTCGCCGCAGCCGTATGCCGGGCGGACAGATGGAGCTGCGAAATCGACGCAAAGAAGGCAGATCGGATTCTCGCCAGGTCAGCGATGATACGATCGATAGATCAGGAGGAGGAGGACGCTTTTCGGCTCATGCCGTGAATGTAAGTCTCCCCCTCGATGAAAGAGAGTAGCGGCTTGTACTCTTTCACGTCGGTGTCGGTCCGCGCTCCCGGAGCGATGTTGTCGAGCACGATCTGCCCTGCTGCGGTGTTTACCACCAAGATGGCATGATCCTGGCCTGTCGCCGGGATTTTGACGAGCTGCAGCCGAAGCTGTGAACGGTCGAAACCGGCGGCGCGCAGCATCCACATCTTGAGGATGGCGTATCCTTTGCAGTCGCCCGCACCGCGCTGAAGCAGTTCCCCAGCCGTGGCCCAATAGTCTGGTACGCCATAGTTGTCCAAGTCACTGCGGTATTTCAGTCGAGCGTTGACGGCTGCGTTGATCGATCGGATCGCGGCCTGATCGTCTTGTTGCCGGGCCACGGCGACGGTCTCGATCAACTGCTGCCGCAGCCTGGATCCGCAAGTGGCCCATTCGGCTTGGCACTCGCCTTCAAAATAGGAATCCGCCCGTTCCTGCAGGACCGCGCGCCAACGCTGCGTCAATGGCGCGTTGGCGATCAGAAGCGTGACCGATCCCAAAACGTCGCGGGGTACCGCGAGCTTACTGCGATCGCGTTTGCCCGAAGGGAACGAGGTTGTACCGAGGCGCTTCCAATAAGTTGCGGCCGAGGACGATGCCTCGGCTGCGGTCTCGGCGAGAGGAAGGGAGACGGACAGAAGACTGGAAACGCCAAATCCAGCGCTCAGACCGGCCGCGCCTGCATCCCCCGACGGTGGCACAGGCAACCCGGGCGGCATGCCATCGACAGGGAACGCCGCAGCGAAAAATGGCAGCGAGAGCTTTGGCGATGTCAGGTCGACACGCTGCTCGGCGGCGGTGCTGGCCAAGGCCGCGTTCGAGGCCATGATCGCGGCGATCGACAGAGCCGCGAAGCCGCCCTTGATCAAGTTTTTCAGGTGCCGTTCTACCCAGGCCATCATCGCAACTCCCGAACAGGGAGGGATGATGCGGGCTATTCAGCTGAATCAGCTGAAATAATCAGATAAAAATTTATGCAGGCGCCGGAATTTATACTCGTATTCTATTCTATAAATTCAATGGCAAGAAATGAAGTGCAATTTGCAGAGGCTTTTATATCAAAAATTCATCATAAATGGAGCTACTCAAAAGGGGTCGGTAATTTCTTCAGCCCGCGATGCAGTTTCCCGATTGCTGTCCAGGCTTTTGGCGCCATCGATTCCTCATTCCTTCGGTGGCCGTTTGGAATCTTGGCGGCGCGGGGCTGCGTTCAAGGCCGTGCATGAAGTGGAAAGCGGCAGATCCGCAAAACTGGATGGCAGGGCAAATACGCCAGGCTTCCTGCCTTCAAGCTTTAGCCGGCGGCAGGACCGAGCAAAGAACTAAGCCGACCCGGATAGCTGCACCGCCTGAACCTGTGATGGCCTCAACCAGGATCATGTATGGCGACAGCTCGAGCGTTGGATCTGCTCGTTGAACATATCCCTTTCGAGAAACGCGTTCGCGTCCGTAGCCCACGGTGGAGCACCGATTTCCGTATGCGCATCCGCTGGTTTTCGAGCTCGTTGACTGGCCGGCAAAATATAGCGGCGCATCTTGGGGCCGGGCGGAACGGCGTGTCGAGTTTAACTCTTCTGGCGAACCGGGGACTCAAAGGCGCGGGCCCGATCCAGCAATTCGTCGAAATTTGTTTCACTGGGCAATCGTTCGACGGCGGCGACCGCAATTTCGGGCATGGCCTGGCCAAGCAGCAACGGCGGCTGAGCGGCAACGGCATTCTTCAGCCGATGTGCGATGCTGATCGCGGTGGGCGTGGTGGCACCGAGCAGCAGAACGCAGAACTCCGAGGCCGAAACCCGCGCTACGATATCATAGGGCCGAACGAAGCTCTTCAGGGTGTCGGCGACATGGAGCTCGATAGTTTCAACGGCGCTTCCGACCCCTTGCGCTTTGAGCATGTCGTAGCCGTCGATCTTCAACAGGATAAGGGAAAGTGCATTGTCCTCGCGCTGGGCGCGGCTGAATTCCTGCATGGCCCGGATCTGCAGCCATCTCCGGTTGCCAAGTCCGGTGACGGGATCGATATCCTGCAGGCGCTCGACCTCCAGGCGATATTTGCCGATTTCGTCATTTGCCTTCTGCGCTTCCGCTACCAGATCATCGGCGATGCCTGCACGACTGGTCGCGGCGGAGCCGTCGCCTGCAAGGACCCGGCTCGCAGCCTTCATCTGCCGAAGCAGCCGGGCCAGGGAGCGCATGGTTCCGGCCAGCGCGATCGCGGAGGCCGATCCGAGGCCGAGGGGCAGCCATGGCGGCAGGGGTGTTCCAAGAGCCAGAGCCGAACCGGATGCGACGACGCTAGCCGCGATGCTGGTCGCCAGGATGCCACCCCAGATCTTGAGGCCGGGCATTCCGTTGTGTTCGTCGCGTGCAGCGTGCTCGGAAGGGGAGGATGTCATAGGTCGCTCTTGGGTGGTTCTCGTAACGTCTATAGGCCACAAGATCCGTAGCTAATGTCCTGCAAATTTCGGTAAATTTCAGTAACGAGAAGTCGTTTACGTTAAATCTTGATGTCCGCAGTGAGTTTTCTCGTCTTGTTGCCGCCTTTGTGGTACCTGAATTGGGGCCGGCGTAGCTGGGCCTGTCATCATGCGCGGGAGCGCTATCCACGTGACGTCGATCCTTGGCCGCGAAAGGCTGCGCTCCGTTCCCTGGTTTCGCATCGGAAAGGAGAAGCGGAGTTTTCGTATGCGCGATCGGCCGCCGCGGCTGGCCTCACAGGCGATCCGGCTGATCGGCGCGTTCCTCGTGGCGGGGCTCGTGTGGGCGAATTTCTCCCATGTCGAAGAAATCACCCGCGGGTCCGGAAAGGTCATTCCGTCGGCACGCACGCAGGTCATTCAAAGTTCAGAGGCAGGAGTGGTTCGCGATATCTTCGTGCGTCAGGGGCAACGGGTTGCCCAAGGCGAGCTCCTGATCCGGCTCGATGATACGCCAAATGCGGCGAAGGCAGGTGAGGCGGAGGCGCAAGGACGAGCGCTGCGGGCACAGATTGCGCGTCTTGAGACAGAGACTGCTGGTCCGGAATCGCCATTTGAATGCCCGAAGGATATCGAAGAGGCAGTGCCTGCCATCTGTCAGAACGAGCGTAAGCTGCTAACCGCTCGGCAGGAGAATACCCGCGCACGTATTGAGAGCTTCAAGGAACGACTGGAGCAACGCAAGCGAGAAGTGGGAGAAGTCACGGCGCAGATTCAGCGTTTCACAGAATCGCTCGTGCTTGCCGAAAAGGAACTCGCCATCATCGCGCCAATGGCGAGCAGGAACATGGTCTCCCAACTCGAGCTCATCCGCACGCAGCGGCAGGTGGTTGAGCTGAAGGGGCAGTTGAGCGGAGCCAAGGAAACATCGGCAAAGCTGGAGGCGGCGTTACGAGAGGCCGGCTTGCAGGTCGCCGAGCAAACCTCGCAATTCCAGCGTGAAGCCCTGGCTGAGTTGACGGCTCGTAAAGCGGAATGGTCCGTGGTGCAGGAAACCCTTCGGGGTGCGGAAGAGCGCGTCCGCCGTACGGATATCCGCTCATCCGTCGATGGCGTCGTGAACTCTCTGGCAGTGAATACCGTGGGTGCCTATGTCAATCCAGGCGAGCGATTGCTCGACATCGTGCCATCCGATGGGAAGCTGCTGATCGAGGCACGGGTCAAACCGTCCGATATCGCCTTCATTGTAGCCGGACAAAAGGCTTTGATCAAAATATCGGCCTACGATTTCTACCAATATGGTGGCTTGAACGGCATCGTTGAGCAGGTCTCTGCCGACAGCATTTATGATGCGAACTCAAAGGAAACATTCTACGTCGTTCTTATTCGCAGTGACGAGACTAAATTAAAATTTGGACGGTCTAATCATTCTGTCATCCCAGGCATGACTGCGGATGTCGATATCATCACAGGCGAAAAGACTGTCCTCACCTACTTGCTCAAGCCTATCAATCGGGCCAGGCATGAGGCATTGACCGAACGCTGATGGATAATGCCGAGGAGAAGACGGGTCCGAACAGTGTTCTCGAACAACGTTTTCGCCTGCTGACAATCGCCGGCCGTCGCCGTGCCTTCAAGCTAGAACCTGCATTCTGGCGGGCGCTCGAGCAAATGGCGCGCCAGCGAGAGGAGCGGCTTCCGACATTGGTCGCTCAACTCGTTGGCGACGGGGCAGGCAACGCGACCGCGCGACTGCGCGTTGCCGCTGTCGAGTGGTATGCTCAACAATCTCAAGCGAGCCGGGTGCAGAAGCAGAAGGGACTGTGGCAACGCGTCATCGATTTGATGAGCGAGCCAGCCTTCATCATTGATCAGAGCAAGCGAATCTTGCTCTTCAACGGCGCAATGCGTGCGCTCGTCGTCGATTCAGGGGCACATTCTCAAATCCGCCTTGAGCTTTCCGCTGAAGTTGGACGCATTTTGGCTGTTTTCAGGGAGAACGAGCAGAAGGTCTTGTCCATACCGGGGGTGCTAACCACAGGGCAACGTCCCCTCCAGGCTAAGATTCGCATAACACTGCTGGAGCAGGTCGACGGGCGGGCGCTTCTTCTCTGTGCCCTTCACACTCTACCATCAGAGAGCAATAGGTGAGCGGGCTTGGCGGCTAACCGGCGGCGCCTTGATCACACCGCCGGCAGAGACTGGCTCAAGCGTCAAAAGCACGGTGAAGCAGGGATGACGAGACCCGAAGCGCTCTCTGTTTCGACCGCAAGGAGTCCAAGCTCGCGTCAGACAGCAGCGCCAGCGACATCCTTCAGCCGTCGTTTTCGATACTCTTTGAAAGTGACAGGAGAAAGCTTGGACCACGGGGGCTTGATCCATCGCTGCTGGAGGAAGACCTCTAGCCTCCTGTTCTCCGAGAGGACACACGCTTCGAGGGTGTGACATCGCGCTTATAGCGCTCGATAATGCCCGCTGTCGTGATCCGATCCAGATGGCCAGGATCACAGTGAATTCACTCGATCCAGTTCGCCTTCTGTCTGTCTGATCCCGAGAATCGCATCAGAGCGATAGATAAATGATCGCGCTCGCGGGGGATGCCCCGTCCGGCGGACCTGCGCCTGCCACTTGCCCTTGCGTTTGCCGAGAGAAGCCATGTCTCGGCCCTTCGTTCGGTGTGACCGGTTTGTGACCGGCCGTTCCGACGCGGCTTTCCAAGGGACGTTAGCTATCTCAACCTGCTGGATTTGCAGGAAGTTAAGTGGCGCGCCCGACACGATTCGAACGTGTGACCTTTGCCTTCGGAGGGCATGGCTGCATTTTTCAAGGCGTTTCCGCGGGGTTCCATAAGTTAATGAAAATGCTCGTCTTATGCCGCAATCCACGGTGAGGTTCAGCGTTCTGTTGCCTCTCATTTCTGTAAAATGCGCTGAGCGGTGGCGACTCGGTGGCGACTCGTGTGCTAGGAGACGACATGCCAACGATCAAGATCACCCGCCGCTCCATCGCCGCACTGCCCTCTCCAGAGAGGCAGCTCATCTACTACGATGAGACTTTGCCGGGTTTCGGTCTGAAGATCACACCCACCGGCGCGCGTAGCTGGATCGTGGAGTATCGACCAGGCGCGGGCGGGCGCGGAGTTTCAAAGAAGCGGCTCGTACTCGGGCCAGCTTCAGTACTATCTCCCGAACAAGCGAGGGAGATGGCCGCTACTACATTGGCGCAGGCAAAGCTCGGCGCTGATCCTGCAGTCAACCGCGCGACCGAGCGCGCCGATATCACGGTCACGGCCCTTTGTGACCGTTACCTTGCCGAGGGGTGCGCCATGAAGAAGGAGAGCACGGTCAAAACTGACAAGAGCCGTATCGAGAGGCATGTTAAGCCGCTGCTCGGCCACCGGCGAGTGCGCGATGTTCAAAGCGTTGATGTCGATAAATTCTTACGTGATGTCGCGTCGGGGAAGACAGCGCGCGATGTGAAGACCGGCAAGCAAGGCCGCTCAATAGTTACGGGTGGGAAAGGTGCTGCAACCCGCACTGTGCGTTTGCTGGGCGGCATTTTCACATGGGCCGTATCGCAAGGACTGCGCGACACCAATCCGGTTGCAGGGGTGGCCAAATTTCCTGACAACGAGAATGAGCGCTATCTGAGTTCAGACGAACTCTCTCGTCTTGGAAACGCAATTCTAGAGGCCGAGACCATCGGAATCCCGTACCGATCATCGGACAAGAGAACCGCCCCAAAAAACTCACGTTCCAAGATTGACGCTTATGCCGCTGCCGCCTTGCGGTTGCTTATATTCACTGGCTGTCGGGTTTCCGAGATACTGAAGTTGCGCTGGAAGGATGTGGATTTAGAGAGGGGCTTGCTGTTCCTCCCTGACTCAAAAACTGGCCGAAAGACCATAGTTCTCTCAACGGCAGCGGCTTCGATAATTGCCGGCCTTCCGCGCGTTGGAACTTACGTGATCGCCGGCGAAACCGCAGGCCAGGAAAACGAAAAGCCGCGCTCCGATCTGAAACGTCCTTGGACGTTGGTCTGCCGACGCGCCGAACTAGCCAATGTGCGGCGCCATGATTTGCGGCACAGCTTCGCTTCTGTCGGGGCGGGGGGTGGCATGGGACTGCCGATCATCGGGAAGCTCCTCGGGCACGCGGATCCCGCCACGACCCAACGGTATGCGCATTTGGATGCTGACCCGGTGCGCCGCGCCACTCGAGATTTGGGAACGTGTCGAAGATGGGCGCGAGAATGAAGCGCGGCAGATGGCAATTGCAGATCTCGAGGCCGGCTGCGCAGATGCCGATGTGCAGGGAATAGCGGCCTACCTATTGCGCGGAAAGAAGCGCTCCCGCGGACGCCCCTCGCACAAGCCGATGAAATACTTGGCGGCGGGCGAGACTTTTGAGAGCTTAACCGCCGGCGGGATGAAGTACGAGGCGGCGATTTTGGCGACAGCGGAGAAGATCGGACAATCTCCCGAACACGTCGAAACAGCAGTCGCCTTCTATCGAAAAGCGCGTCACCCGGATTAATGCCGAATTACTAAGGTAAATTCGGAGGCCCGAGATCAGCATAATGCCCCTAGTTGCCGCGAGCGTCGCGGCCGTGGAGGGTAATGGATGAACGTTCGGGTTCGTGAGGCGGCTGTGACCTGAGCCCCTGATCTTCCTCCAGATTTGAGTAGAGTCCGTCACTCACGGAGACGGACGATGCGGCGCTCACGATTCACGGAAGAGCAGATTAT
>NZ_LMJU01000006.1:0-60276 GCF_001429415.1 Allobosea sp. Root670
GCGGGTGATGCGCCCGCCGCCGGCCATGTAGAGCATGTCGCCCTGGCCGAGCAGCTGCTCGGCGCCCATTTCGCCGAGGATCGTGCGCGAGTCGATCTTGCTCGTGACCTGGAAGGAGATGCGGGTCGGGAAGTTCGCCTTGATCGTGCCGGTGATGACGTCGACCGAGGGGCGCTGTGTCGCCAGCACGACATGGATGCCGGCGGCACGCGCCATCTGGGCGAGGCGCTGGATCGTGCCCTCGATCTCCTTGCCGGCGACCATCATCAGGTCGGCCATCTCGTCGACGATGACGACGATATAGGGCNCGCCATCTGGGCGAGGCGCTGGATCGTGCCCTCGATCTCCTTGCCGGCGACCATCATCAGGTCGGCCATCTCGTCGACGATGACGACGATATAGGGCAGAGGCTCGAGGTCCATGACCTCCTCCTCGTAGATCGCCTCGCCACTGTGCTTGTCGAAGCCGGTCTGGACGGTCCGCGTGATGACCTCGCCGGCCGCCTTGGCCTCGCCGACCCGGGCATTGAAGCCGTCGATGTTGCGCACCGAGAGCTTCGACATCTTCTTGTAGCGCTCCTCCNGTGATGACCTCGCCGGCCGCCTTGGCCTCGCCGACCCGGGCATTGAAGCCGTCGATGTTGCGCACCGAGAGCTTCGACATCTTCTTGTAGCGCTCCTCCATCTCGCGCACCGCCCATTTGAGGGCGACGACCGCCTTCTTCGGGTCGGTGACGACGGGGGTGAGCAGATGCGGGATGCCGTCATAGACGGAGAGTTCGAGCATCTTGGGGTCGACCATGATCAGGCGGCACTCCTCCGGCTTCAGCCGGTAGAGGATCGACAGGATCATGGTGTTGATCGCGACCGACTTGCCCGAGCCTGTGGTGCCGGCGACGAGCAGATGCGGCATGCGGGCGAGATCGGCGATCACCGGCTCGCCGCCGATGGTCTTGCCGAGGCAGAGCGCGAGCTTGTGCTTNTGTGGTGCCGGCGACGAGCAGATGCGGCATGCGGGCGAGATCGGCGATCACCGGCTCGCCGCCGATGGTCTTGCCGAGGCAGAGCGCGAGCTTGTGCTTGGTCGCCTCGAAATCCTGGCTGGCGAGGAGCTCACGCAGGAAGACGGTCTCGCGACGGGTATTGGGCAGTTCGATGCCGATCGCGTTCTTGCCCTGAACCACCGCCACACGCGCCGATACCGCGCTCATCGAACGCGCGATGTCGTCAGCGAGAGAGATCACGCGGGAGGATTTCGTGCCCGGAGCCGGCTCAAGCTCGTAGAGCGTCACCACCGGACCGGGGCGCACCTGCGAGATTTCGCCGCGCACGCCGAAATCCTCGAGCACACCTTCGAGCAGCGTGGCGTTCTGCTCCAGCGCATCGGTCGAGACCGCGTTCGCCGCGACCTTCTTCGGCTCGGCCAGATAGGTCAGCGGCGGCAATTCGAATGAGTCGCGGTCGAGCAGGGAGGGCTGGGCCTCGCGCTGCATGCGCTTGCCGGGCTTCGGCGCGGCGCGCGGCATGGCCACGCGCGGAGCGTTGAGATCGCGCAGATCCTGCGGCTCGTCGTCGAGATCGAAAGGCGCGTCGTAATCGTCGGTCGCCCGGCCGGGCGTGGTGGGGCGGGCACCGGGCAGGGGCTCGGGATCGAAATCGGGCAGGCCGCGGCGCCCGGCCGGCGCCTCGCCGAATTGTGGCTCGCGGCGAACGCGGCCGTTGTCACGGGTCGGAACCAGGCCGGTATCGACGGCCGGCTCGGGCGGCTGCGGCAGGCGGCGCAGGATCGCGGCCCGCAGCGCCATCGCGCCATGGGCGAGCCAGCCGATCAGGATGACGGCGATGCCCGGCTCGTCGTCGCGGCGCTCGTCGCTGTCGGACCAGTTGTCCTCGGCCTCGTCGCTGTCGAGAACCGGGTCCTCGTCCGTGACGAAGCCGAAGCCGGCGGCGGCGGTGACGGCGAGAATGGCGATGCCGGCATAGAGGAAGCCGACGAGGCTGCCGACGGCTCCGCCGGCGATGCCCGCGATATTGCGCGTGCCGAAGAGCAGGCCGTCGCCGATCACGCCGCCCATGCCGGTGGGCAGCGGCCAGCGCGGGGTCGCGGGCAGGGCGCTGGCGACGGCGGCAGTCGCAGCGACGCCGATGACCCAGAGGCCGAGCTTCAGCGCGCCACGATCGAAGATGTGGAAGCGGACGAGCCGGAGCGCCCAGATCACCGGCGGAAACAGCAGGGCGATGACGCCGAGGCCGATGAGCTGCATCAGGAGATCGGCGACCATGGCGCCGGGGCGGCCGAGCCAGTTACGGATGGCGCCGCTGGTGGCGTTGTTGAGACTGGGGTCGTCGACCGACCAGCTCGCCAGCGCCGTGGAGATGGCGATCATCAGGGCGAGAACGCCCATTCCGGTCAGCTCCGAGGCGCGGCGCGACAGGAACTCGCGCACCGGGTCAGGCAGGCGGTCCATGAGCGATTGGGAGCGGCGGATCGTGCGCATGCGGTTTCGGGTCTTGTCCGGACTGTCGGGCCGCACCATTCGGCCATCAGCGGAAGGTTAGGAAGCCGAGGTTAAGACCCGCTTAACCTTGAACCGCGCTCGCCGGTTCCTGCCGCCGATTGTCGGGAGCGGATGGAACGGATCGCGGTGCGCTGCCTTGAGTTCGAGACGGAAAGGAGGTGTTCCATGACCGTATCGAAGACCATTCAAGCCCGGATCGCCCGGATCTGGCGCGGCCGCACGACGCGCGCCAAGGCCGATGCCTACGCGGTCTATCTGAGGAGCGAGGGCGTGGCGCCCTTGCTGGAAAAGGCACTAGGCGCGCAGATGTTCCGGGAGGATCGCGAGACCGAGAGCGAATTCGTCACGATTTCCTATTGGGAGAGCATCGAGGCGATGTCGCCCTTCGCCGGCCCCGATCCACGCCGCATTCATCACCTGGCGCGTGACGCCGAATTCCTGATCGAACTGCCCGACGGCGTACAGGTCCTGGAGATCGTCGTGAACGAGCCGGGTTGACGCCAAGAAAAACCCCGGCGGTTGCCCGCCGGGGTCGAGGTACCGCCGAAGCGGTGGGAGGATCACATGTTGTAGGCGCGCTCGCCATGCTCGGCGATGTCGAGGCCCTCGCGTTCCTGGTCCGAGGTGACGCGCAGTCCGACCACCGCATCGATGATCTTGAACAGGACGAAGGAGCCGACGCCGCACCAGATGACGGCGACGGCGACGGCGACGAACTGCTTCCAGACCTGGGCGCCCATCGCGTAATCGGCGACGCCGACGCCACCCAGCGCCGGGGCGACGAAGATGCCGGTGCCGATCGAGCCGATGATGCCGCCGACGCCGTGAACGCCGAAGACATCGAGCGAATCATCGTAGCCGAGCGCGTTCTTCACCGTGGTGCAGAAGAAGAAGCAGACCACGCCTGCGATCGCGCCGAGCACGATCGCGCCCATCGGGCCGACGAGGCCGGCAGCCGGGGTGACCGCGACCAGGCCGGCAACGATCCCGGAGAGCATGCCAAGCAGCGAGGGCTTGCCCTTGACGATCCATTCGATGAAGAGCCAGCCCAGCGCCGCTGCGGCGGTCGCCGTGAAGGTGTTGATCATGGCGAGCGCCGCGCCGGCGGTGGCCTCGAGGTTCGAGCCGGCATTGAAGCCGAACCAGCCGACCCAGAGCACGGCGGTGCCGATGAAGGTCATCGTCAGCGAGTGCGGCGACATCAGTTCCTTGCCGTAGCCGATGCGCTTGCCGATCACCAGCGCGCCGACGAGGGCGGCGATGCCGGCATTGATGTGGACGACCGTGCCGCCGGCGAAGTCGAGCGCGCCGAGGGTGAAGAGATACCCTTCCGAGAACCAGACCATGTGCGCCATCGGGAAATAGACGAAGGTCGCCCACAGCACGACGAAGAGCAGCAGCGCCGAGAACTTCATGCGCTCGACGAAGCCGCCGACGATCAGCGCGGGCGTGATCATGGCGAAGGTCATCTGGAAGCAGATGAAGACATATTCGGGGATCACCACGCCCTTGGTGAAGGTGTCCGAGGTCGTCTCGTTGGTGACGCCGGCCAGGAAGGCCTTGGAGAAGGAGCCGATGAAGCTGGTTAGCGAGCCGCCGCCGGTGAAGGCGAGGCTGTAGCCATAGACGACCCAGACGATGCACATCACGGCGGCGGTGGCCGTGACCTGGCTCATCACCGAGAGCATGTTCTTCGAGCGGGCGAGGCCGCCGTAGAACAGCGCGAGGCCAGGCAGCGTCATGAACAGCACGAGCAGCGTCGAGACCAGCATCCAGGCGGTGTCGCCCTTGTTGGGAACGGCAGCGGCAGCCGGCGCCTGTGCCAGCGCGGTGCTGACCGAGAGTGCGGCGAGAGCGAGACCAGCCGATCCGGCCCGCAGCGAGGTCCTGAGAATCATCGTCGAAAACTCCTTGAGGGGGCGGGGCTCAGAGCGCGTCGGCATCGGTCTCTCCGGTGCGGATGCGCACGGCCTTCTCGATCGAGGAGACGAAGATCTTGCCGTCACCGATCTGGCCGGTGCGGGCCGCGGTGGTGATCGTCTCGATCACCCGGTCGACGAGATCGTCGGAGACGGCGACCTCGATCTTGATCTTCGGCAGGAAGCTCACCGCGTATTCGGCGCCGCGGTAGATTTCGGTGTGACCCTTCTGGCGGCCGTAGCCTTTCACCTCGGTCACGGTCAGGCCGTGAACGCCGACGGCGGTGAGCCCGTCGCGCACCTCCTCCAGCTTGAACGGCTTGATGATCGCCATCACGATTTTCATGTGCTGGGCTTCCCGTTTGCGCCGCCCGGTCGTCAGCCCCGGCGATCTCGTTGCACCTCTCGCGCCTGCGGGACCGCAGTTGCGTCGCAACATGCAATTCAAGGGACGTGCCAACGTGCTCCCGGAGCGGCAAAGCCGCATCCAGAGGCGAAATCATGCAGGAGAAGCGGGAAGAACCGTCGGGTCTGCCTAATAATAAGGCAATCGTCTGGTTTCTGCGCAGCTGCCTGAAATCGGGTCAGCCGAGATCAGGCCGGGGTCGGACGAGGCCTTCCTGCGCCACTGACGCCACCAGGCGGCCCTGCCGATCGAAGATGAGACCGCGCGAGAAGCCACGCGCGCCGGACGTCGAGGGGCTGTCCTGCGAATAGAGCAGCCAGTCGTCGGCCCGGAACGGGCGATGGAACCACAGGGCGTGGTCGAGACTCGCGGCCTGGATCTTCTGATCGAACACCGTCGCGCCATGGGCGATCAGGCTGGAATCGAGCAGGAGCAGGTCGGAGGCGTAGGCGAGCACGCTCTGGTGGAAGGCCGGCTCGTCGGGCAGTGGCTCGATCGCCCGGATCCAGACGTTGAACTTCGGCTCCAGGTTGACGCTGCCGCGATAGCGTTCGAGCTCGACCGGGCGGATCTCGATCGGCCGCTTGCGCTGGTAGAAGGTCTGGAGCGGATTGGGCTGTGGCGAATTGAACAGTTTCGCCATCTCCTCGCGATCCGGCAGCTCTTCCGGCATCGGCACCTTCGGCATCGGCATCTGGTGCTCGTAGCCGGGCTCATCGACATGGAAGGAGGCCGACATCGCAAAGATCGCCTCGCCCTTCTGGATGGCGAGCACGCGCCGCGTGGTGAAGGAACGGCCGTCGCGCAGGCGATCGACCTCGTAGACGATCGGCACTTCGGGGTCGCCCGCCAGCAGGAAATAGGCATGCAGCGAATGCGGCTGCCGACCCTCGACCGTCTTGCAGGCGGCATAGAGCGATTGTGCGATCACCTGCCCGCCGAAGACGCGCGGCCAGGTCGATTTCGGGCTGCGACCGCGGAACAGGTTGCGCTCGAGCGGTTCGAGGTCGAGAATCGCCGTCAGGGAGGCGCTGATCTGGGACATGGTCGGCGGCATCGCGGTCAGGTTGACGGAGCGGCCGGCGGCCCGCACAGGGACAGCCGGTTTCGCCTGGCATCAGCACCGAGGCATCCCGTGGCGTCAAGTCGACGCGGAGAGAAGGACGGCATGGCTATCGAACAGGGCAACAGCGCCATGCGCATCGTCATCGCGGGCGGCGGCATCGCCGGGCTGGCGCTGGCTCTGGCGCTGAAGCAGGGGTTGGGCGAGGATTTCGCGGTGATCCTGGCCGATCCGGCTCTGGCGGCTGCACCGCGCGCCGATAACCGCGCCTATGCGGTCGCGGCCGGCGGGCGGGCGATGCTGGAGACGCTCGGCATCTGGGAGACGATCGCCCATACCGCCCAGCCAATGCTGGAGATGATCGTCTCGGACAGCCGGACCGAGGACGCCGTCCGACCGGTCTTCCTGACCTTCGATGGCGAGGTCGAGCCCGGCCAGCCCTTTGCCCATATGGTCGAGAATGCAGCGCTGGTCGCGGCCTTGAAGGCAGCTTGCGAGGGGGCCGGTGTCGAGCTCCGCAGTGTTGGCGTGCGCCGGTTCACCGCTGATGATACGGCGGTCGAGATCGCTTTCGGAGACAAAACCCGCTGCGAGGCAGCCTTGCTCGTCGCGGCCGATGGCGCTCGCTCCAAGCTGCGCGAACAGGCTGGCATCGGCTGGGTCGGCTGGGATTACGGCCAGTCCGGCATTGTCGCGACGATCGGCCACGAGCGGCCTCATCAGGCACGGGCCGTCGAGCATTTCCTGCCGTCGGGGCCTTTCGCGATCCTGCCGCTGGCCGATGGCGGCAGGCTCGGGCATCGCTCCTCGATCGTCTGGACCGAGCGGAAGGAGAATGTCGGACCGCTGCTTTCGCTCGACGCCCAGGACATGCTGGCCGAGATCGAGCGGCGTTTCGGGCTTGAACTCGGCGAGATCGCCCTTGAAAGCGCGGTGAGCGCGCATCCACTCGGCTTCGGCGTGGCCCGGCGTTTCGTCGGCGAGCGGCTGGCCCTGCTGGGCGATGCCGCGCATCTGATCCACCCGATCGCCGGACAGGGGCTCAATCTGGGCCTGAAGGACGTCGCGGCTTTGGCCGAGGCCATCGTCGACGCGGCCCGGCTGGGTCTCGACCCCGGCTCGGCCGACGTGCTCGAAGATTACGAGAAGGCGCGCCGCTTCGACACCGTGGCGATGGGCGCGGTGACCGACGGGTTGAATCGTCTGTTCTCGAACGATGCGACGCCGGTCAGGCTGGCACGCGATCTCGGGCTTGGTCTGGTCGACCGGATGCCGGGGCTGAAGCGCTTCTTCATCCGCGAGGCTGCGGGCGTCGCCGGAGCGACGCCGCGGCTGCTGCGGGGCGAGGCGCTTTGACCGTCATGCGCTGCCGGGGAACGGCGTGAGCCTCAATCTTCCAGCTGGCGTGCTTCTTCCGGCAGCATGATCGGGATGCCGTCGCGGATCGGATAGGCCAGCTTGGCAGGGCGGCTGATCAGCTCCTGCTTCGCAGCATCGTATTCCAGCGTCGCCTTGGTCAGCGGGCAGACCAGGATTTCAAGCAGCTTCGGGTCGATGCGGGTGGTCGTGTCGGCTTCGCCGGTCATCGGTCTTTCCGTTCAAAAAAGTGCATCGGACCGAAAAGCGGATGCCGCCTTCCGGTCCGATGTCATGACACTCAGCCTAGATCGCTTCGCGCGTAGCGCACTCGGCAATCTAATGCTTGCGCGGCAGGTCGGCCAGCATGCCGGCTGCCACCATCAGTTTCGGCAAGGTGAGACCGGAGCTGGTGATCGCGTTGATCGTGGTGCGGGTGCGTTCCGCATCCTCGCCGCGCTCCGCCAGCCAGCTTTCCAGCGTGCCCTGGCCCTTGGCCGAGGCCGAAACCTCCTGCGTCAGGCTGGAATGGGCGTCGTCCAGCGTCTCGATCGCCCGTTCGCGAGCAAGGCGCTCATAGTCGTCCGTCGCCGGCACGGCGGCCGCCGCCGCCTTGAGACTCGACAGGCCGAATTGCGCATCGATGCCGAAATGGATGCGGGCGACCTCGCCGATCCTGCGCTTGCTGCGCTCGGCGATATCGACGATGTCGGTCGCCTCGGCCAGCGCCGGCAGGCTGGCAACGCGAGCGGCCAACGTTTCCGGCACCCCTTCCGAGGAGAGCACCGCGATGCGCGCGAGCCTTGCCTGCGAAGCGGCCTCCGGCAGCAGGCTGCCGAGTTCCTCCGACAGTTCCCTCACGCCCTTGGCGTAACGCGCGATGGTCTGCTCGATCGTGCCGGGTTTGGCGACGCCGCGCCGCAGGAACCAGCCCATCCGGTTGGTGACGAGTTCCTGCGCGGCGCCGTAGAGGCCGAGCTGGGTCTTGCCGGGGATCTTCGCGTCGAGCGCATCGATCTCGCCGTTGAGCGCGATGAGATCGAAGGAATCGCGCGCGATCGCGTAGGCCGCGGCGATGGCCGGCGCGTCCGAGCGGGTCAGTGCTGCCAGCACCGGCACGAGCGCCGGGCCGCCACGGTTGACGATGGCGTTGGCGAGCTGCGTCGCCACGATCTCGCGGCGCAGCTTGTGGCTGGCGATCGCATCCGGATAGGCCTCGCGCAGCGCCTTCGGGAAATAGCGCACGAGTTCGGTCGCGAGATAGGGATCGTCCGGCACCGAGGATTCGAGCAGCGCGTCGTGCACTGAAAGCTTGGCATAGGCGAGCAGCACCGCGAGTTCCGGCCGGGTCAGGCCTTCGCTGCGCTTCTCGCGCTCGGCGAGCTGGGCATCGCTCGGCAGGTACTCGACCGCGCGGTCGAGCCGGCCATCCTTCTCCAGCGTCTGCATCAGGAAGCGCAGGCCCGGCGTTGCGGCCGATCCTTGCGCCTCCGTCAGCGAAAGCGCCAGCGTCTGCAGGTAGTTGTTGCGCAGGACGAGGTCGCCGACCTCGTCGGTCATCGCGGCCAGCAATTCGTTGCGCTTGTCTTCCTTCAGGCGACCGTCCTTCACCGGGCCGGCGAGCGCGATCTTGATGTTGACCTCGACGTCGGAGGTGTTGACGCCGGCGGAGTTGTCGATCGCGTCGGTGTTGATCCTGATGCCCTTGCGGGCCGCCTCGATGCGGCCACGCTGGGTGACGCCGAGATTGGCGCCCTCGCCGACGACCCGCGTCCTGAGATCGTTGCCGGTGATGCGGATCGGATCATTGGCGCGGTCGCCGACCTGGGCGTCGGTCTCGTCGGAGGCGCGGATATAGGTGCCGATGCCACCGAACCAGAGCAGGTCGACGCGGCTTTTAAGGATCGCCGTCATCAGCTCGGGCGGCGAAACCTCCTTCTTGTCAAGATCGAGCAGCGCCCGCACTTCCGGGGAAAGCGGGATGCTCTTGGCCTGGCGCGAGAACACGCCGCCGCCCTTCGAGATCAGGCTCTTGTCGTAATCGGCCCAGGACGAGCGCGGCAGCTTGAACAGGCGCTGGCGCTCAGCCAGGGACTTCGCCGTGTCCGGGTCGGGATCGAGGAAGATGTCGCGGTGGTCGAAGGCCGCGACCAGCTTGATCGCCGGTGAGAGCAGCATGCCGTTGCCGAAGACGTCGCCCGACATGTCGCCGACGCCGGCGACGGTGAAGGGCGTGGTCTGGATGTCGACATCGACCTCGCGGAAATGGCGCTTCACCGCTTCCCAGCCGCCGCGGGCCGTGATGCCCATGCCCTTGTGGTCATAGCCCTGCGAGCCGCCGGAGGCGAAGGCGTCGCCGAGCCAGTGATGCTTCTCCAGCGAGATCGCGTTGGCGGTGTCGGAGAAGGTCGCCGTGCCCTTGTCGGCGGCGACGACGAGGTAAGGATCGTCGCCGTCATGACGCACCGTATCCGGCGGCGGCACGATGGTCTCGCCGTCGAGATTGTCGGTGAGTTCCAGCAGGTTGCGGATGAAGATGCGGTAGCTCTCGGTGCCCTCGGCGAGCCAGGCGGCGCGGTCGGAGGCCGGCGGAAGCTGCTTCGGGAAGAAGCCGCCCTTGGCGCCGACCGGCACGATCACCGCGTTCTTGACCTGCTGCGCCTTGACCAGGCCGAGCACCTCGGTGCGGAAATCCTGCGGCCGGTCGGACCAGCGCAGGCCGCCGCGGGCGACCTTGCCGAAGCGCATATGGATGCCCTCGACGCGTGGCGAATAGACGAAGATCTCGTAGAGCGGGCGTGGCAGCGGCAGGCCGTCGACCCTGGCACAGTCGAACTTGAAGGTGATGGTCTGGCGCGGCTGGCCGTCGGGGCCGATCTGGAAGAAGTTGGTGCGTAGCGCAGCATCGACCAGATTGACGAGGCGACGCAGGATGCGGTCGTCGTCGAGGCTGGTGACGGCGTCGAGTGCCTCTTCGATCTCGGCATGCTTCTGGGCCATGCGCTGCTCGCGCTCGCTTGCCGCGATGCGCGGGTCGAACTTCGCGGCGAAATAGGCGACGAGCCCCGAGGCGATGTCGGGATGGCTGGTCAGGGCGTCGGCGATATAGCCCTGGGCATAGGGCGCGCCGGCCTGGCGCAGATAGCGGCCGAAGGCGCGCAGCAGGGCCGCTTCCCGCCAGGCGAGGCCGGCGGCGAGCACGAGCTGGTCGAAGCGATCGGATTCGGCGAGACCGCGGAACTGCGCCATCAGCGCCGCCTCGATGGTCGGATCGAGATGCTCGATATCGATCTCGCCGTCGTCGGCGCGCTCCAGCGTCATGTCGTGCAGCCAGATGCGGACAGTGTCGCCATTGCCTTGCGGCATGACGTTGTAGGTCCGCTCGTTGACGACGCGGAAGCCCATGTTTTCCAGCACCGGCACGCGGGCGGAGAGCGAAATCGGCGCGCCGCGCGAGAACACCTTGAGATTGGCGCGCTTGGCGTCGTCGCCCTCGCGCCGGTAGAGATTGACGGCGCGGCTCCGCTCCGGCGTGAGCTGCTGGAGCATCTCGATATCGACGAGCGCGTCAGCCGCCGAGAAGCGCTCGCGATAGGCGGCGCCGAAGGCCGCGGCATAGCGCTCGGCCAGCGCACGGGCGGCCGGGCCGGCTTTCTCCTGGTCGAGCACGTCCTTCAGCCCATCGCTCCAGGTGCGGACGATGGCGCTGATGCCGGATTCCAGCGTGGCGCGTTCGACGCGCGGGGTTTTGCCCTCGTCCCGGCCGATGATGTAGTGGGTGCGCGAGAGCGGCCCCTCGGGATAGGCGGGATAGGCGGCGGAGAGGCGCCCGCCATAGACCCGCGCCAGGAAATCACCGACACGCTGGCGCACCGTGGTGTCGTAGCGGTCCTTCGGGATGAAGACGAGGATCGAGACGAAGCGGTCGAACTCGTCGACGCGGGCGAGCGCGCGGATGCGCGGCCGCTCGGTGAGCTGAAGGATGTCGAGGGCGAACTGCTCCAGCGTCGCCACGTCGATCTGGAAGAGCTCGTCGCGCGGATAGGCGTCGAGCACGTTCATCAGCGCCCGGCCGGAATAGCTCGCCGGGTCGAAGCCGATATTCTTGGCGACGCGCGCGACCTTCAGCCGCAGATAAGGAATAGCCCGGGCCGAGCCGGTATAGGCGTTCGAGGTCAGCAGGCCGACGATGCGCAGCTCGCCGTCGAGCCTTCCATCCGGTGTGAACAGCTTGACGCCGACATAGTCGAGATGAACGCGGCGATGGACCAGGCTCTTGACGTTGGCCTTGGTGATGATCAGCGCCTGCGGCTTGGCCAGGAAAGAGCGCAGCTCGGGTGTCACCGTGACCAGTTCGCGGCCCTTGCGCAGGACCTTGACCGTCGGGTCGCGGAGAATGCCGAGCCCCGAGCCCTCGATCGGGTCGGCGGCGACGTCGCCGCCGGGGAAGCGATAGGCGCGGATGCCAAGCAGGGTGAAATTGTCGCCGGCGATCCATTCGAGGAATTGCAGCGCCTCGTTGATCTCGTCCTCCGGCAGCGGCGGCGGATTGGCGCGGTAGGCCTGGATCACCTCGGTGATGCGGCCGCGCATCGCGGCCCAATCGTCGACCGCCAGCGCGACATCGGCATAGACGCGCTCGAGCCCGATGCGCAGCTTTTCGCGCGCCTCCGGCGTGTCGATGCGCGGGACGTGGATATGGAGCAGGCTCTCCCGGCGCGTGCCTTCGGGCGCGCGGCCGGCGGCTTCGCCGGCGAGCGAGGCGAACTTGCCCTTGGCGTCGCGGGCGACCGCGAGGATCGGATGAGCAACGAGGCGCGGCTCGTGGCCCTGCTCCTGCAGTTCGGCCAGCGTCGAATCGAGCAGGAACGGCTTGTTGTCGTTGACGACTTCGAGAACGGTGAGCTGGTTCCTGCGCTCGCCCTCGCCGAATTCTTCGTCACGGAAACGCAGGTTGATCGTCTCGGGCTTGCGCGGCTGGGCGAGGTGCTCGAAGGCCGCGGCCGCAGTGTGAGCCAGCATTTCGGCCGGCAGGGCCTCGAGATCCTCGGCGACGGAACGGCCAAAGAGCAGGCGGGGGAACTCGGCGGGCATCGAACTCTTCAGTCCGGTGGTTGCGGCCTCGATCGCTGCGATTGCACTCGCAGTCGCGTTCGTCACCCGTTTGCCCATATCCCAACCCCAGTTGTTTTGCCGCAGCGATGACATAGGCTGCGGAGCCTTTCAACTTGCCGTGCCTGAAAAAGCGGCAAACTGACGCTCCCCCGACTCGACAGGACACACCATGGCAACAAAGCATGACAAACCCAAGGTGGGAGAAGAGCCGGCGCGCCAGGATTCGCCCCCGAGCGTGATGGCTCTGGATCTGAAGCCCGGTGCGCTCTCGGCCGAGAACCAGGCCTATTTCGCGAAATGCCAGGAGAAGCTCGGTTTCGTGCCGAACGTGCTGACCTCCTATGCGCATGACGATGCCAAGCTCACGGCCTTCGCCGCCTTCTACAACGACCTGATGCTGGCGCCTTCCGGCCTGTCGAAGCTGGAGCGGGAGATGATCGCGGTGGCGGTCTCCAGCGTGAACCGTTGCTATTATTGCCTCACCGCCCACGGTGCGGCGGTGCGCCAGCTCTCGGGCGATCCCGTGCTGGGCGAATTGCTGGTGATGAACTACCGGGCAGCGGATCTCTCGGTGCGGCACCGCGCCATGCTCGATTTCTCGGTCAAGCTGACGGAAACCCCGCATCTCGTCGGGGAAGAGGATCGCGAAGGCCTGCGCAAGGCGGGTTTCAACGCGCGCGATATCTGGGATATCGGCGCCGTCGCGTCCTTCTACAACATGTCGAACCGGATGGCCTCGGCGGTCGATATGCGGCCCAACGCCGAGTATCACCGGCAGGTGCGGTGAGCCGGGTTCCGGCGCGCCGGCCGCGAGCATTGCCACAAAAGAAAAACGGCCGGCGCAATGCCAGCCGCTAGTTGGCCCCGACTCGGTGGCCCGGCTCCGCCCGAACTCCGGGGGGCTGGGGGGCTGACAAACCGGTGATCAGCGAAACCGGGCCGTCGAGGCAACGAGGAGAGTTGAACGGCGCAACTTGGCGCTCGCTTGACGCGTTCGCGGCGAAAATGGGGCAATCGCCGTGAGGGCTCGACTCGCGCGCGAATGTGATTGCTGCGCCGGCATCCCTTGCCAGCGCAGGACTGTGGGCGCATCATCCCGGAATGATTTGGTGAGGCCCCGGACAGGGAGGCGCCATGAGCGAAAGCGAAACGCCGCAATCGCAAGCCGCCGGTGCGGTCGTCAATTTCCCGGTGCCGGCGCGCCCGGCGCCCGTGACCTTCGACCGGCGCGAACTCAGCGAATTGCTCAACCTCTATGGCCGCATGGTCGCGGCCGGCGAATGGCGCGACTACGCCATCGATTTCCTGAAGGACAAGGCACAGTTCTCGGTGTTCCGGCGCTCGTCGGAGATGCCGCTCTACCGGATCGTCAAGGATCCGGCGCTGGCGCGGCGGCAGGGCGCCTATTCGGTTGTCGCGGCGACCGGGCTGATCCTGAAGCGCGGCTCGGAACTCTCGCGCGTGCTCAAGGTGCTCGACAACAAGCTCAGCGTGGTGAGCTGACAGGCCTGCCCGCGCCGGGTTCAGATGCCCGGCGGCGTGCGGCCGCCCTCGCCCAGTTCCTTCTGCATCAGCATCTGGTCGAGCCAGCGGCCGTGCTTGAAGCCGACCTTCTCGGCAACGCCGATCAGGCGAAAGCCGGCGCGCTCATGCAGGCGGCGCGAGCCGATCGAGGCGCCGGTGCCGTCCCCGATCACCGCGATCATCTGGCGGAAGCCGCGCGCGGCGCAGGCCTGCATCAGGGCGTCGAGCAGCAGGCTGCCGATGCCAAGCCCCTGCGCCGTCGGTGCAACATAGATCGAGTTCTCGACGGTGGCGCGATAGGCCGGTCGCGGCCGGTAGGCGCCGGCATAGGCATAGCCGAGGATGGCACCCTCCCGCTCCGCGACGAGATAGGGGTAGCCGCCGGCCAGGATCGCCTCGTAGCGCCGCTGCATCTCGGCCTCGCCCGGCGGCTCCAGCTCCCAGGAGGCGGTGCCGTGCAGCACCGCGTGGGTGTAGATCGCGGCGATGGCGGGGATGTCGGCCGTTGCGGCCGGGCGGATCGAAGGCGGCGTCATGCCCAAAGCATGAGCAATCTGCGTGCCAGAAGGGAAGGCCCGCCCAAAGAAAAAGCCCCGGCCGTGGGGCCGGGGCTCGTGCACTCCCGTTCAGGAGCCTGTCATTCTCACTCGCGGTTGCCGATCAGCGCGAGCAGGAACTGGAACATGTTGATGAAGTTCAGGTAGAGCGACAGCGCGCCGTTCACCGAGAGCTTCGCAGCTTCCTCCGGGCCGAGCTCGGAGTAGAGATACATCTCCTTCAGGCGCTGGGTGTCCCAGGCGGTCAGGCCGGCGAAGATGCCGACGCCGACCAGCGAGATGACGAAGCCCAGAGCGCCCGAGGCCAGGAAGATGTTCACGATCGAGGCCAGGATCAGGCCGATCAGGCCCATGACCAGGAACGAGCCCATGCCGGAGAGCGACTTCGAGGTGGTGTAGCCGTAGAGGCTGAGGCCACCGAAGGCCGCCGCGGTGATGAAGAAGACCTGCACCACCGACGCGCCGGTGTAGCGGATCAGGATCGTCGAGAGCGAGACGCCCATCACCGCTGCGAAGGCGAAGAACATCGTCCGGGCGGACGAGGCCGACATCTTGTCGGCGCGGAACGAGAAGAAGAAGATGAAGGCCAGCGGCGCCAGCGCGACCACCCACATCAACGGCGTGCCATAAAGCAGCTGGCCGAAGGAGGTGAGGTAGGTGTTGCCGATCTTGGCGACGGCGTTGGCCTGATCGGTCACGGCCATCTTGTTGATGCCCAGCGCGAACAGCGCCGAGATCGCAAGGCCGATCACCATGTTGTTGTAGACGCCGAGCATGAACGAGCGCAGGCCCTGATCCATCTCGACGGCGCTGGTCTGCTGTGCGCGGCCGGCACCCCAGACTGGAGCATTGCGGTCGAAGTTGCTCATTAAGCGAGTTTCCCCTGACGGTGTTTCGGACGACGGCAAGCGCGCAGGCGCCAGCCGTCCTCGCGATCGATCGTCGCGATGACGGGAATATGAGGGGCTTTCGCTTTCCTTACAAGACCCCGCCATGGTTAAGGCCCGGCGGGTAATAGAAGTTCGGTGCCGCACTCATGCAGAATTACAGGATTTTAATGTCTATCGAGGCCCGGCCTCAGATAGTCATCATAAATTTCTGAGATGAGAAGCCGGCGCTTTCGTCAGTATTTTTATCGTACCGACCAGACCGAACAGGACGGTAACCCCGACAGCGGCAGTCGCAGAGAGTATTGCACCGGTCGGGTCACTGACGAATTCGATTCGCATCACTTGCGTGACGATGCCCCAGCCCGCCGCAGTACCCGCGACAACGCCGAAGACGGCCGCGACGAGGCCGATGGCGGCGTATTCAAGGGCGTACGACGAAAGTATGAAGCGGCGGGTAGCGCCCAGCGTTTTCAGGATCATCGCGTCATAGAGCCGCGCCCGCTGTCCGGCGGCGAGTGCGCCACCCAGAACCAGCAGGCTGGCGGCAATGGCGAGGCCGGAGGCGCCGCGGATCGCCATGGCGAGCTGAGCGACGATGGTGTTGACCGCTTCGAGCGCGTCCTTGACCCGCACCGCCGTCACCGCCGGGAAGTCGAGCGCGAGGCGGCGCATCAGCACGGCATCGGTCGCGCCCTTGCCGTCGGGGCTCGACGCGACGGTGGCGAGATTGGTGTGCGGTGCGCCCGCGAAGGTGTTGGGCGAGAACACCATGACGAAATTGATGCCGAAGGAGCGCCAGTCGACCGTGCGGAAATTGGCGACGCGGGCGGTGATGTTGCGGCCGAGCACGTTGACGGTGAGCTTGTCGCCGATCTTCAGGCCGATGCCGGCAGCGTTCTGGGCGTCGAAGGAGACCAATGGCTCCCCGCGATAATCGGCCGGCCACCATTCGCCGGCGGAGACGCGCGAGCCTTCCGGAAGGGTGGCGGCATAGGTGATGCCGCGGTCGCCATCGAGCACCCAGGCGGATTGCTCGCTCGCCTTGATATCCTCGGCGCGGGTCTCGTTCACGGAGACGATGCGGCCGCGCATCATCGGCACGCGCTCGGTCTTCGCTCCCGGCCGTTCCGCCGCGAGGAAGGCGTCGAAGCGCTCGGAATCGCGGCTGGGCACGTCGAGGAAGAAGAAGCTCGGCGCCTTGTCGGGCAGGGCACCGGTGAGCTGCCGGGTCAGGCTGACATCGATGAAGGACAGCGCCGAGAGCAGCGCGACGCCGAGGCCGAGCGAGAGCACGAGCGCGGGCGTCAGAGCGCCCGGCCGGTGGCTGTTGGCGAGGGCCATGCGGAGCGCCGGGCGGCGCGGCCGCGGGATGCGGCGGGCGATTGCCATCAGGCCGAACGAGACGGCGCGCAGCAGCAGGAAGACGCCGAACATCACACCGATATAGATCAGCGCGATCCGGCGATCATAGGCGAAGCCGATGGCGACGCCGGCGAGGCCTGCGAGCGCGAGCCCGCAAAGCAGGAGGTAGATCGCGCGGGGGCGGCGCGGATCGGGCTCGACCTTGTCGCGGAACAGGGCCGAGACGGAAATGTCATGGGCGCGGCCGAGCGGGATGATCGCGAAGACGAAGGCGGTCAGCAGGCCGTACAGCGCGGCGATGGCGAGCTCGCCCGGCGCCAGCGTCGGCTCGAACGGCACCGGCAGGATGCTCTGGACGACGGCGCCGAGGCCGAAGGGCGCGGCGGCGCCGAGCACAAGGCCGATCGCTGTGCCGATCGCGGCGACGAGCATGACCTCGGTGAGGTGGATCGCGACGACGCGTCCGCCGGTGGCTCCGACGGCCTTCATCGTGGCGAAATCGAGCTTCTTGGCCTCGACGAAGCGGCGCACCGCATTGGCGACACCGACGCCGCCGACCAGCAGGGCCGTGAGGCCGACCAGCGTCAGGAACTGGGTGAAGCGCTCGAGATTGCGCTGGAAGCTCGGCGCGGCATTGGCGCGGGAGCGGATTTCCCAGCCGGCGTCGCGCTGCTGCGCGCCGGTATCGGCGATCAGCTTCTCAAGGTCGGCGTCGCTTGTCGCGGCTTGCGGGAGCTGGAGGCGATAGGTCCAGCGGATCAGGCTGCCGGGCTGGATCAGGCCGGTCGCCTTCAGCGCCTCCTGCGACATCAGGAGGCGTGGGCCGAAGCCGACGCCGGCCGCGATCTTGTCGGGCTCGGAAACGAGATTGGCACGCAGCTGGATTTTCGCGCCGCCGACCGTGACGATGTCGCCAGGCTTGAGGTCGAGCCGTCCAAACAGGACGGGATCGGCGACCGCGCCGTAGACGCCGTCGCGCTGGTCGAGCAGGCCGGACAGCGGCGTCTGTGGGTCGGTCTCGACCGTACCGATGCTGGGATAGGCGGCGTCGACCGCCTTGATCTCGACGAGAGCCGCGCCCTTCTCGCCTGCATTGGCCATGCCGCGCATGGTGGCGATGCTGGAAACGGTGCCGCGCGCAGTCAGGAAAGCGAGTTCGGGCGGCGTCGCCTCGCGGTGGATCAGGCTGAAGGCGGCATCGCCGCCGAGGATGCGACGGCCTTCGCGGGCGAGGCCCTCAGTCAGGCCGCGCGAGGCGGATGCGACGGCAGCGATGGTCATGACGCCGAGCGCAAGGCAGGCGATGAAGATGCCGAAGCCGCGCAGGCCAGCGCGCAGGTCGCGGATAGCGAGGCGCAGGACGAGGCCGATGCCTGGGGTTCGATAGGCCGGGCTTTGCGGCGGCTTGACGGGAGCGTGCATCGTCAGGCGACCACCGTCTCGGGCTCGGCCTCGATCACGCCGGAACGCAGACGGACCGTGCGCTCGCAAAGCGCGGCGAGTGAGAGATCGTGGGTGACGAGCACCAGCGTCGCGCCGCGCTCGCGCTTCAGGGCAAAGATCAGGTCGACGATCGCACGGCCGGTCGATTCGTCGAGATTGCCGGTGGGCTCATCGGCGACGAGGATCGCCGGGTCAGGCGCGACGGCACGTGCGATCGCGACGCGCTGCTGCTCGCCGCCGGACAATTGGGCTGGATAATGGTCCATGCGATGGCCCAGACCCACATTGCGCAGTTCCGCTTCGGCGCGGGAGAAGGCGTCCGTATGGCCGGCGAGCTCCAGCGGCAGGGCGACATTTTCGCGCGCCGTCATCGTCGGGACGAGATGGAACGACTGGAAGACGATGCCGATATGCCGGCCGCGGAAGATCGCGAGCCCGTCCTCGTCGAGGGCGCCGAGATCCTGGCCGGCGACCTTGACGAGGCCGGAATCGGGGCGCTCCAGACCGGCCATGGTCATCAGCAGCGTCGACTTGCCGGAGCCGGAGGGGCCGACGAGGCCGGTCGCCTCACCATCCGCCAGTGACACCGAGACGCCCTTGAGGATATGGACGCGGGCGGCGCCGCGCCCCAAACTCAGGTGGACATCCTGCAACTCGATTGCCGAAGCGGCCTTCTCGCTCATCACGCCATGATCCTGATTTCACGACCCATCGCCATCCCCGTTCGCACGGAATCGCGCCCCGAACGGGGCAGGTTCTCGGCACGGTACGGTCTGCGGCCATATGGGCTCAGCTTCGCGCTTGTCCAATCGGCTGCGACGTTTTTGGTCGCGTTCCTGCTGCTTTTCATCGGGTCTCCTGACATGGCCGGCGCGCAGACTCCTCCCTCCAACGCGAGCGCGGCGCGATCGCTGAAGCTCGTCGCCTTCGGCGATTCGCTGTCGGCGGGGTACAACCTGCCGGGCAGCGCAGCCTTCCCCACCGTTCTGGAGCAGGCGTTGCGCCAGAAGGGTCTCGCTGTCGAAATCGTGAACGCCGGCGTCTCCGGCGACACGACGCAGGGCGGGCTCGAACGGCTCGACTGGTCGGTGCCCGACGGCACCGACGGCGTCATCCTCGAACTCGGCGCCAACGATGCCTTGCGCGGCATCGACCCTGCGCTCACCCGGAAAAACCTCGAGGCGATGATCGTGCGCCTGACCGAGCGGAAGATCCCGGTGCTGCTCGCCGGCATGTATGCGCCGCGCAATCTCGGCGAAGATTATGCGAAACGCTTCGATGCGATCTATCCCGAGCTTGCGAAGACGCACGGGCTGGTGCTTTACCCGTTCTTCCTGGAAGGCATCGCGGGAGACCGCGCTTTGAACCAGGCGGATGGGCTGCATCCCACGGCCGAGGGCGTCGCCGTCATCGTCCGGACCATCCTGCCGACGGTCGAGCGTTTCATCGCCAGCCTGCCGCCCAGGTCCTGATCCGCCCGCGGGTTCTCCGCGCGGCGTATTTCCGTTTCCGCATCGCCGCCCGCCGGCCCCGCTCCCGGAGTTGCTTCGCCATGGAATACCGCCGCCTTGGACGCACCGATCTCAAGGTCTCGGTGATCTGCCTGGGAACCATGACCTGGGGAGAGCAGAACACCGAGGCCGAAGGCCATGCCCAGATGGACTATGCCGTCGAGCAGGGCGTCAATTTCTTCGACACCGCCGAGCTGTACTCGATCCCGCCGAAGCCGGAGACGCAAGGCTCGACCGAGCGGATCGTCGGCAGCTGGTTCAAGGCGCGCGGCAAGCGCGACAAGATCATCCTGGCGTCGAAGATCTGCGGACGCGGCGGCAATACCTGGTTCCGCGACGACAAGAGCCCGACGCGGGTGACGCGCAAGCAGATCTTCGAAGCGGTCGACAAGAGCCTGCAGCGGCTGCAGACGGATTATATCGACCTCTACCAGATCCATTTCCCGGAGCGGCCGATGCCCTGGGGCTCGAATCCGACGCGATTCTCCAAGGCAGCCTTCGAGCAGCCGGCCGACGAAACGCCGATCGCCGAGCAGCTCGATGCCTTCGCGGAGGTGATCAAGGCCGGCAAGATCCGCCATCTCGGCCTCTCCAACGAGAGCGCCTGGGGCACGATGCGCTTCGTTGGCGATTCGGAAATCCGGGGCACGCCGCGGGTGCAGTCCATCCAGAACGCCTACAGCCTGCTCAACCGCACCTTCGAGACGGCGCTCGCCGAAGTGGCGCTGCGCGAGGATGTCGGCCTGCTCGCCTATTCGCCGCTGGCGCAGGGCTTTCTCACCGGCAAATATCTCGACGGCGCCCGTCCGGCGGGAACCCGCACGACGCTGTTCGACCGCGGCCAGCGCTACCAGACGGCCGGAGCGGAGGAGGCGATCAAGCGCTATATCGCGCTCGCCCGCGAAGCCGGGCTCGACCCGGCGCAGATGGCGCTCGCCTTCGTCAACAGCCGTTCCTTCGTGACCGCCAACATCATCGGCGCGACCTCGATGGAGCAGCTCAGGACCGACATCGCCTCGATCGACGTGACGCTCTCGCCGGAGGTTGAGGCAAAGATCGACGCGATCCATCAGCTCGTCGGCAATCCCTGCCCGTAGGTTTCGTTTCCAGTCCACACACGGTCATCCCGAGCGACCGAAGGGAGGCCCGGGATCCATTCCGGAACGGTTCCGGCATGGATCCCGGATCGGCGCCGCTATCGCGGCTTGTCCGGGATGACCGCGCGGGAGTGGGGATGAGGGCGCAAAAACAATTCCCCTAAGCCGGCTTCCTGCTCTACCGTCTCGCCAGAGTCACAATCACTTGGCAGGGATTCGCTCATGCCGAGGCTGTTCATCGCTCTGGAAATCCCCGCCGAAGTCGCGACCGGCCTGACATTGCATCGCGGCGGATTGTCGGGTGCGCGCTGGATCGAGCCGGCCGATTATCACATCACCCTGCGCTTCCTGGGCGATGTCGACCGGCGCATGGCGAATGATGTCGACTACATGCTCTCCGATCTCACGGCCTATCCCTTCGAGGTCACGCTCGATGCGCTCGGCAGCTTCGGCGGCGACAAGCCGCGCGCGCTGTTCGCGCGGGTGCAGCCGAGCAAGGCGCTGAGCGACCTCCAGGGCGATCTCGAGCGGCAGATGCGCCGCCTCGGCCTGCCGGCGGAGGCGCGCAAGTTCGTGCCCCATGTCACGCTGGCACGGCTGCGCGACACCTCGCCCGGCGAGGTCGCGCATCATCTCGGCCAGCACCCGATCGTCAGGCCCTTCGTCTTCACCGCGCGCCGGGTGGCGCTGATGTCATCGCGCGATTCGATCGGCGGCGGGCCCTATGTGCTGGAGGCGGCCTATCCGCTCGGTCCGTCCTACCCGAATCGCCTGCCGCGGGAGATGCGCCGATGACGCGGCCGAAACGATTGAGCCCCGAGGCGCAGGCCGAAGCGCTGGCGACCTTGACCGGCTGGAAGCTGGTGCAGGGGCGCGAGGCCATTGCCAAGCGCTTCGTCTTCCGCGATTTCAGCGAGGCTTTCGGCTGGATGACGCGCGTCGCGCTGCTGGCCGAGGCGATGAACCATCATCCGGAATGGGCGAATGTCTACCGGACCGTGGATATCACGCTCGCAACCCATGATGCCGGCGGCCTGACCGAGCTCGACGTCAAGCTGGCCCGCGCCATCGACGCGATCTCGGATTAGGTCGCTGCCTAGCTGCCTTGCCGCGGTGCGGGCATGACATGGCGCGAGAGGCCTGCCGGCAGGCGCTTCACCACGCTCTTCAACATCGGTCGCCAGTGCTGGATGCCGAAATGGCAGGCCAGCCGCCCCTTCAATGATAGCGGCCGGAGCCGGTCGCTGATCGCGACGCAGCCATCGGCGTGTTCGCGCTTGTAGGGCTCGGCCGGAGCCAGGAGGTCGAAGACCGTGCTGCCACGGGCGCGGGCGCCGGCGAAGCTGTGGTGGATCAGGATCTTGCCGATGCCGTCGTGCTCATGATCCGGATCGGTCGCGAGGACATGGGCGAAGCTGTGGCCCTTGCAGTCGAAGGAGAGGTCGATGCCGATCGGCGCGCCATCGCTGAGGATGCACATGATCTGCAGCGTGGCCTCGCCGGAGGCGTCCTCGGCCAGGTCGGTGAAGAATGCGCCGAAGCGGGAATCGTTGATGACCGGCGCGACGATGCCGCGCCGTGCCAGGGTCGCCCGCTTCATCGCGATCGCCGTAGCCGCGAGCCGGGCCGCGTGGGGGCCCGGTGGCGGCATGGCGTAGGCGAGCGGGCCGCGTTCCTCCAGGCGGCGCAGGCGCCGGCGGTGGTTCGAGCGTTCCCGTGCGGTATAGGCGAGACTTGGGCCGGATTCGCCGACGCGGCGGGTGAGGTCCGCGAAGGGCGCCTCCTGCCGGTCGCCATGGGCCGCGCCATCGAGCAGGCGGCTCAGCGCAAGGTGCGAATCGGCGCGCAGCTTGCGGGCTTCGAAGAGATCGGCGCGCAGGGTTTGGATGAAGGCCCAGCCGGCTTTCAGCAGGGCGTCCTCGCCATCGCCGACGAGCACGTCGCCGAACTGGGCGACCGGCACGCCCATGACGCGCAAGGTGTCGAGACCGTAGCGCCTCTGGCGGATCAGCGGCCAGACCATCACCAGTTCACCGGCCCGGCGGGCTATGACGATGCTGAGCCGGGTATCGGGGCTGAGGTAATGCGTCGCCCAATGGCGCAGGAAGACATGGCTCTGGAAGAGCTGCGATGGCGCAGCCGAGCGTTCGAACAGTGCTTCCCAATCGCGGCGCAGCGCCAGGAAGCCCGCGACATCCTCGACCAGATCGAGCGTCACGGCGTCGTCCGGCCGGGTGGCCAAGGGCAACGCCGCGTTCATGGCCCCGTGCGCAGATGCGCGATGAGGCGTTTCGCGCCCGCCAAGCGGAAGCGGGTGAGATAGGGCAGCATCAGGAGCGGATGGCGCGCCGCGAAGGGCGCGTCCTGCTCGACCATATGGCGGACGGCGACGACGGGGAAGGGCGCGCGCAAGGGGCGGAACTGCGGGTTCCACAGGCCCGGCGCCTCCGAGTCCGGGTGCATCAGGCCGATCATGCGGAAGCGGCGCAGGGATGCGAATTTCAGCCGCTTCTGGACCCGTTGCAGCATCGCCGTGCCGGCTGCATCGGCGCAGCCGGGGAAGCCGAGGATCACGGTGCGGAAATGCTGGAGGGTCGCTTGCGCGGGAATCGCGTCGAGATCGGCGAAGCTGCGGTTCACGGCCGCGAAGGCTGCATTCTCATCGGTTGCCGTCGCGGTGGAGACGCCGAGGCGCACCATGTCGAGCTTCGCAGCCTGGCGGGTGAAGGGGCAGACCGCGCCTGTCCGGCCGAGATCGGCATGGCTGCTCATCAGGTAAGTCTCGACCCAGCCGACGAGTACGGCCAGCGGCGGTGCGGCGCCGTCCGCGCAGCGGGCGCGGGCTTCGGGCAAGGTCAGGAGCTGCGGATCGGCGCTGGCGCTATCGGTCATGGCTGCATGACGGGAGAAGGTGCAGCCGTGGCATAGCAGCTCCGGATTAGCGAAGGATTGATCGCTGCCGGCATGTCGCCAGCGCTGCGTTGACGCGTTCTAAACCCTGTTCCAGCCGCAAGCCGTGAGCGCCGCCAGCATATGCGGCGGCGGCGGCGCCTCGACCGTGATCGGATCGCGCTTCTTGTAGAGTGGCACGGTGATCGCGCGGGCATGAAGCTGGAGGCCCGGCCCGCCTTCGCGCGGGGCATCGCCATAAATCTCGTCGCCGAGCATCGGCCAGCCCGAGGCCTGGCAATGGACGCGCAACTGGTGCGTGCGGCCGGTCAGAGGCTCCAGAGCCAGCCAGGCGAGTGGGCCATGCTCGCTCTCGCCCCGGCCGAGCACGCGATAGCGGGTCTGCGAGGGCAGGCCGGCGGGATCGACCTTCATCCACCAGCCGCGCTCGGGCGAGCGCTTGGCGAGCGGAAGGTCGATCAATCCTTCGTCCTGCGGAGGGTTGCCCTGCACGACCGCCCAATAGGTCTTGTCGATGCGCCCGTCGCGAAACATCTGGTTGAGCTCGGCCATGGCGCGGGGATGGCGGCCGAGCACGAGGCAGCCGGAGGTGTCCTTGTCGAGCCGATGCGCGGCTTCCGGCTTGCGTGGCAGGCCGAAGCGCAGGGCATCGAGATAATCGGTCAGGACCGGGATGACGCGGCGCTTGGCCTGCGGGCCGCGATGCGAGGGCAGGCCGGCAGGCTTGTCGATGACGAGCATCATGGCGTCGCGATAGAGCAGCGGCACCGGCAGCTCGTCGTCGATCTGTCCGGGTGATTGCGAATTTTCTGGTCGGTCCGGCGCTGCCATGGCATTGCGCTACCCAACCCGGCCCGGCGGCGCAACCAAAGATGCCCGCCGAACCGAAGACAGGACGACGATGAGCGAGACCGAACCGAAGAAACGCGGCTTCTTTTCGAGGCTGTTCGGACGCGACGAGGAAGCGGCCACACCGGCGCCCGCGCCCGAGACGGCGACCGAGCAGGTTGTCGAGACGGTTGAGGAGCTGAAGCCGGAAGTCGAAGAGATCGCTCCTGCCCCGGCTGTCGAGACGGAAGCGGTCGTCGTCGAGGCGGTGACCCCTGAACCGGTTGCGCCGCCTGCTCCGGTTGAGGAGGCTGCACCTCCGGCGGAGCCCGAGCCGGAACCTGTCGTTGCCGTCGCTCCGCAGCCCGAGCCGATCGTTGCTCCCGAGCCCGCTCCCGTCCCTGCGCCGCAGCCGAAGCGGAGCTGGTGGCGGCGATTGACCGAGGGGCTGTCGCGGACCTCCTCGGCACTGACGACGGGGATTACCGAGCTCTTCACCAAGCGAAAGCTCGATGCCGGCACGCTGGAGGACCTGGAAGACATCCTGATCCAGGCCGATCTCGGCCTTGCGACCTCAGCCAAGATCGCCAAAGCGGTCGGCGACGGGCGCTACGACAAGCAGATCGAGCCGTCCGAGGTGAAGGCGATCCTGGCGCGCGAGGTCGAGACGATCCTCCTGCCCGTCGCCCAGCCCCTGGTGATCGACGCCACGAAAAAGCCGTTCGTGCTGCTGATGGTCGGGGTCAATGGCTCCGGCAAGACCACGACGATCGGCAAGCTCGCCGCGAAATTCCGCACTGAGGGCAAATCCGTGATGCTCGCGGCCGGCGACACCTTCCGCGCCGCGGCGATCGAGCAGTTGCGGGTCTGGGGCGAGCGCACCGGGGCCGAGGTCGTCTACGGCCAGCAGGGTGCCGATGCCTCGGGCCTCGCCTTCGAGGCGCTGCAGAAGGCCAAGGCCAATGGCACCGATGTGCTGCTGATCGACACCGCCGGCCGTTTGCAGAACAAGCAAGGGCTGATGGACGAGCTCGCCAAGGTCGTGCGCGTCATTCGCAAGCAGGACCCGAACGCCCCGCATGCGGCCCTGCTCGTGCTCGACGCCACCGTCGGCCAGAACGCGATTTCACAGGTCGAGGCCTTCCGCGAGACGGCGGGCGTGACCGGGCTGGTCATGACCAAGCTCGACGGCACGGCGCGCGGCGGCATCCTGGTGGCGCTGGCGGCGCAGTTCGGCCTGCCCGTGCATTTCATCGGCGTCGGCGAAAGCGTCGATGACCTGGAGCCGTTCTCGGCGCGCGATTTCGCGCGGGCCGTGGCGGGATTGGGAGAAGCGGCGTGAGCGAAACGACTCAGCAGGTTCCAGTCGAGGCGGCGGGTAAGGGCAAGGCGGTCAACCCGTTGCTCAAGCTGGCGCTGGAATTCGGACCGCTGGCGATCTTCTTCTTCGCCAATTCCTACGGTGACCGGCTGTTCCACGTGGCTGAGGACCGGCGCATCTTCGTCGCGACCGGCATCTTCATCGCCGCTTCGCTTGTGGCGCTGGTGCTGTCGCGGGTGCTGATGGGCTATCTGCCGCGCATGGCGATCGTGAACGCGATCGTCGTCACCGTCTTCGGCGGTTTGACGCTGGCGCTGGACGACGCCTTCTTCATCAAGGTCAAGCCGACCATCGTCAACGCGCTGTTCGGCTCGGTGCTGCTCGGCGGGCTGTTCTTCGGGCGCTCGCTGCTTTCGCTGGTGCTCGAGACGGTGCTGCAGCTCGATGCCGAGGGCTGGCGCAAGCTGACCTTCCGCTGGGGCGTGTTCTTCTTTGTGCTGGCGGCCATCAACGAGGTGGTCTGGCGCACCCAGACCCAGGATTTTTGGGTCGCCTTCAAGGTCTGGGGCGTGATGCCGCTGACCATGATCTTCGCCCTGGCGCAGACGCCGTTGATTCTGAAGCACGAGCTCAAGCCGGCGAAGACCGAGGAATAGCCGGATTTCTGGCGGCTCTTGCCAATTGGCAATATTATCTCCATTTTATGCCAAATGGAGAGTAATGCCATGACTGGCCTGCTGCGCATCGAGACGGCCCAGCGCGATTTCGTCCCCGATCCGATCACGGATGACGAGGCGGCGGCGATGTTCCGCGCCGCAGTCAACCTGTTCAGGCTCTGGCGGATCACCGACGAGGAAGCGGCGGTCCTGATCGACCTGCCGGTCAGGAGCTATCGGCGCTGGAAAGCCGGCGAGATCGGCCGGATTTCGCGCGACGGCAAGGCTAGGCTCTCGAACCTGATGGGCATCCACAAGGCGCTGCGCCTGATCTTCGCCGAGCCGCAGCGCGGCTATGACTGGATCAAGCGGGCCAATGCCGATTTCGGCGGCAAATCGGCTGTTGATGTCATGCTCGGCGGCGAACTGACCGACCTGATGCGGGTGCGCCGCCTGCTCGATGCCGAGCGGGGCGCCTGGTGATCGATCCGGCGAGCCTGCCGATCGCGGAGATCGAATGGCGCGGGGCGGTCCGGATCATCCGCAGCATCTTCCCGCCGATCGACCTGTTCGAGGATATCGCCGACCCCGCCGACTGGCCGCTGCTGATCGCGGCCGAGCAGAAGACCAATCCGCGCCTGATGGAGACCATCGGCAATCTCGATCTGGTGCCGGCCGAGCGGCGCGTCTCCGGGCCGGGCGCGAGCTGGCTGATGGCGCCCTTCACCCATGTCAGCCCGGACCGGCCGAGCCGTTTCAGCGATGGCAGCTTCGGCGTGCTCTATGTCGGCGACCGCTTCGAGGTGGCGCTGCTGGAGACGATCCACCACCATGCCCGCTTCATGCTGGCGACGACGCAACCCTCGGGCTGGACCTCGCAATTCCGCGAGATCGTGCTTGAGGTCGACGCGGAGCTTCACGATATCAGGCCGCTCGAGGCCGAAGCCGCTGCGGTGCTCGATCCCGCCGACTATACCGCGAGCCAGGCGCTCGGCATCGCTCTGCGGGCGATCGGCTCGGCCGGCATCGTCTATCCCAGCGTGCGCTGCCCCGGCGGCGAATGCGCCGGGTTGTTCTATCCCGACGGGGCGGGCCACCCGGTACAGGGGCGGCATCTCGACTATCATTGGAACGGCGAGCGGGTGGACCTCTACCGGGACCGCAGCGCCGGCGAGGTTTTCCGGATCGTCTGAAGCCTATTTCGGTGCCAGCCGGATCGCGCCGTCCAGGCGGATCGCGGTGCCGTTCAGCATGTCGTTCTCGATGATGCTGCGGGCGAGCGCCGCATATTCCGCCGGGCGGCCGAGGCGCGAGGGATGCGGCACGGAGACCGCGAGCGAGGCCTTGGCGTCGTCGGGCAGGCCGGCGAACATCGGGGTTTCGAACAGGCCGGGCATGATCGTGACGATGCGGATGCCGACGCCGGCGAGATCGCGCGCGACCGGCAGCGTCAGGCCGACAACGCCGGCCTTGGAGGCGCCGTAGGCGGCCTGGCCGATCTGGCCGTCCTCGGCCGCGACCGAAGCTGTGCAGATGATGACGCCGCGGCCGCCATCGGCCGTGACCGGATCGAGCCCGGCCAGCGCGACCGCCGATTTGGCGATGATCCGGAAGGTGCCGGTCAGATTGATCGCGACCGCCTTCTCGAAGGTTGCGAGGTCATGCGCGATCAGTTCGCCGGTGTCGCGCTTCTTCGAGACGACGCGGCGGCCGGGCGCGATGCCGGCGCAGTTGACGATGATGCGGGCGACGCCATGGGCGGCGCGGGCCTTGGCGAGCGCCTCGTCGACCGAAGCCTCGCTGGTGACGTCGCAATGGGCGAAGACGCCGCCGATCTCCTTGGCGATCGCTTCGCCGCGCTCGGCGTTGAGGTCGAGCAGCGCGACCTTGACGCCCTCGCTCGCCAGCATGCGCGCGGTCGCCTCGCCGAGGCCGGAGGCGCCGCCGGTGACGACGGCAGCAAGGGAGGAGTCGAGTTTCATGGCGCGTTTCCCGTCAATCGTGTTCTGAAGACGGTTTAGAGGGCGTTTCGTGCCGCTCCAAGCGGGTTTTACGGGTGGCCTCTTGTGCAGGATTGCGGCGGGGCCATCTTTCGACATGGCGGCTCACGAGGGAGCGCGCGATGATGAGCGTCATCGGACGCAAAGGAGCGAGACAGGGATGAGCGAGGGGTTCAGCGCAAGCTTCAGCCGCGAGGAGATCGAGGCGATCCGCAAGAGCCTGCGCGACGAGGCGAAGTTCGGGTCCGATTTCATGGCCCGGCTGAAGCGCGTCGCGAAGCGCATTCCGTTTGCCGGGGATCTGCTGGCGGCGTGGTTCTGCGCGCGCGATCCGGCGACGCCGCGACGCGTGCGGATGACGCTGCTCGCCGCGCTCGGCTATTTCGTGCTGCCGGTCGATGCCATTCCCGACATCATGCCGCTGCTCGGCTTCACCGATGACGCAGCGGTGATCGCGGCTGCCATCGCGGCCGTCGCCGGCTCGATCACACCCGAGCATCGCGAGCGGGCGAAGCAGGCGCTGGCGGAGTTCTGAGGCTCCGTCACAGCGTCAGCACGATCTTGCCCTTCGCCTTGCGGTCGGCGATCAGCGCATAGGCCTCGGTCCAGCGTTCGAGCGGGATCCTGGCATGGACATGGGCGCGGATATGGCCGTTCGCCGCCCAGTCCAGCAGGCGTTCCATGTTGCGGCGATGGGCGGCCGACTCGCGTGCGACGAACTGCCCCCAGAATACGCCGCGCAGGTCGCAGCCTTTCAGCAAAAGCAGGTTGAGCGGAATCTTCGGGATCTCGCCACCGGCGAAGCCGACGACGAGATAGCGCCCTTCCCAGGCCATCGAACGCAGGGCCGGCTCGGCCAGCTCGCCACCGACGGTGTCGTAGAGCACGTCGACGCCGCGGCCTTCGGTGATCCTCTTCAACTCGGCGCGGATGTCGCCCTGCGCATAGTCGATCTCCTCCTGCGCGCCGTGCTCGCGGGCGAGCGCAAGCTTGTCGGGCGACGAGGCGCAGGCGATGACATGGGCGCCGAGCAAAGCGCCGATCTCGACCGCGGCGAGCCCCGCTCCACCGGAAGCACCGAGAACGGCGAGCCGCTCGCCGGGCTTGAGGCCGGCGCGCTGGATCAGGCCGTGCATCGCGGTGCCATAGGTGACAAAAAGGCCGGCCGCCTGCGCATCGTCGAGCCGCTCGGGAATGCGGATGATCTGATCGGCGGAGACCGCGACCTTTTCGCGTGCAGCGCCGTAGCCGAGCCAGGCGGCGACGCGTTCGCCAATTTGCCAGCCGGTCACGCCTTCGCCGACGGCGGCGATGGTGCCGGCGCATTCGGCCGCTGGCGAGAAGGGGAAGGCCGGCCTGGTCTGGTAGCGGCCCTGGATGATCAGCGTGTCGAAGAAGTTGAGGGCGGCGGCCTTCACGGCGACGACGACCTCGCCGGGGCCTGGTTCCGGATCGGGCAGATCGCGGATCGCCAGGCCTTCGGCGGGGCCGTGATGTTCGCAAAGCAGGGCTTTCATCGTCGATCCGCCATTCGCCGTTACCGGTCCCGATTCTGGCATGACTGCAAGCGGCACGGAACCGGCCTGCCGCCATTCGTATTTTCGCCAGGATCGTGACACTCTATGCCGCCGTCCGCGCGATCCGCCCGATCAACAGGTGGTAAACGCGGTATTAAGATTTTTAGTGACTGATGGCGGTCCATGATCAGCTCGTTCCTCCGCATCCGCGACGCCGCTCCTTCCCGCTCCGCCCTCGCGCTCTGCCTGATGGCTGGCGTCTTCGGCGCTGCCGCCCTTCCGGCGCAGGCCGCGCCTGCCAAACCGAAGCCTGCCGCTGCTGCGGCCAGCTCGGGCCAGGGCCAGGCCATGCTGCTCGAGACCGCGGGCAAATGGCAGGCGTTCTCGTCCCAGCAGGGACGCTCCAAGGTCTGCTACGCCCTGTCCAAGGCCGAGGCCCGCATGCCTGCCAATCTCAAGGATGTCGAAGGCCTGCTTTTCGTTTCGAGCCGGCCGGGCGAGGGCGTGCGCAACGAGATCAGCTTCGTCATGAATTTCGACCTCAAGGAAGGGGTCGAGCATCAAGCGATCATCGGCAGCGAGCGCTTCGCGCTGGTCGCCAAGGGCCAGAACATGTGGCTGAAGAATCCGGCCGAGGAGCCGCGCATGCTCGATGCGCTGCGCCGCGGCGCCGGGCTCGAGGTCAAGGGCACCTCCAAGCGCGGCAACCCGACCAGCGACAAATATTCGCTCGCCGGCATCAGCCAGATCGTGAAGCGGGCCGAGGACGCCTGCAAGTAAGGCGTTTCCGGCTGTGACCCCGGGTGAAACCGCATTGGAGCGCCGGCTGAAGGGCCGCTGCTATTGCGGGCAGGCTCGATTCGAGGTTGCAGATGCCTTCCGCTACGCCGCCAATTGCCATTGCGCGCAATGCCGGCGCACGACCGGATCGGCCTTCAAGCCCTTCGCCGGCATCGAGCGTGCCAAGCTCGCTGTCACAGCTGGCGCCGATGCCCTGCTGATCGTCGGGGAAGCCGACAATCACAACGCGCATTGCAGCCGCTGCGGCTCGCTGCTGTTTTCGGTGGTTCGCGACGGGGCTTATGTCCATGTCGCCCTGGGCACGCTCGACGATGCGCCGGGTATTCGCCCCGACCATCACATCTTCGTCGGTTCGAAGGCGCCCTGGTACGAGATCACCGACGACCTCCCGCAATTCGAGGGGCATGCGCATTAGGCGGATACCGCCTTCGAATCGCGCAATTTCCGATTTTCTGCGATTTGTGCTAGGGAGCCGCGAAATCCCGCGCCTTCCCCGATGGGCGACGACAGAGCTCCGATGACCGCATCCGTTCCCGCTACCGCCGCTCCGGCGGCCGAACCCGTTTTGCGACGCCCCTCGCTGGTCGGGCGCACCCGCGCCGGCCTGACCGAGGCGCTGGCCGAGATCGGCGTGCCCGAGAAGGAGCGGCGCATGCGCGTCGGCCAGCTCTGGAACTGGATCTACCATTACGGCGTACGCGACTTCGACGCGATGACGACGATCGGCAAGGGTCTGCGCAGCGAACTCGCCGCGCATTTCTCGCTCGATCTGCCGAGCGTCACGGCCGAGCAGGTCTCGACCGACGGCACCCGCAAATGGCTGATGCGCATGCCCTCGACCGGCCCGCATGACCGCGGCGCCGAGATCGAATGCGTCTATATCCCGGAGGTCGATCGCGGCACGCTCTGCGTCTCCAGCCAGGTCGGCTGCACGCTGACCTGCACCTTCTGCCATACCGGCACGCAACGCCTGGTGCGCAACCTCACCACCGAGGAGATCGTCGCGCAGGTGATGGTGGCGCGCGACCGTCTCGGCGATTTCCCGAACCGGAAAGCACCGGACGGCGCCTTCGTGCCGAATGATGGCGGGCGCTTCGTCTCGAACATCGTCTTCATGGGCATGGGCGAGCCGCTCTATAATTTCGACGGCGTGCGCGACGCGATCGGTGTGATCACCGACGATCAGGGCCTGTCGATCGGGCGCCGGCGCATCACCGTCTCGACCTCGGGCGTGGTGCCGCAGATCGGCCCGCTCGGCGAGGAGATGGGCACGATGCTGGCGATCTCGCTGCATGCGGTGCGCGACGACCTGCGCAACGAGCTGGTGCCGCTCAACAAGAAATACCCGATCAAGGACCTGCTCGAGGCCTGCCGGAATTATCCCGGCCTGTCGAACGCGAAGCGGATCACCTTCGAGTACGTCATGCTCAAGGGCGTGAACGATTCCGACGCCGAGGCGCGTGAGCTCGTCCGCCTGCTCAAGGGCATTCCGGCCAAGATCAACCTGATCCCGTTCAATCCCTGGCCCGGCACGAAATACGAGTGCTCCGACTGGGACCGGATCGAACGCTTCTCCGAGATCGTCTTCCGCGCCGGCTATGCCTCGCCGGTGCGCACGCCGCGCGGGCGCGACATCCTCGCCGCCTGCGGCCAGCTCAAGAGCGAGACCGAGAAGCTCTCCGCCCGCGCCCGATTGATGCTGGACGAGGCGCAGGCCGACGCGCCGGCCGTGGCGGCGGAATAAGCCTTGCTGCGCTGGATTGTTCTGATTCCGTTCGCCTGCCTCGTTGCAATGGGGGCAGGCGTGTTCTTCCTGGGCGTGGCGAGCTTCGCTTCGCCGGCCGTGGCGATGCTGATCGGCGGCGGTATCGAGCGGCTCGTCGACATCCTGTTCGGGCTCGCCGAAAGCGGCGTCGATCCGGCGCCGGCCGCGCAGGCGGCCTTCGCCCTGATCGCCCGGCTGGGGCTTGCGATCATCGTCGCGCCGGTCGTGCTGGTCGCCGTCGGTTCGGAACTGTTTCGCCTGCGCAGCGGCCTGCTCCAGAGCGGCTTTACCGGCCTGCTCGCCGCGCTGCTGCCGTTTGCCATGCTCAGGCTGTCGCGCGCACCGAGCACGGCCGAGATCCAGATCATCTCCGGGCTCTTCCTGGTCGGTGCGGCGACGGGCTTCGTCTACTGGCTGATCGCCGGGCGTGGCGCTGGTGGCGAGCGCCCGGCGCAAGCCTAGCTCTGCTCAATCCCCGATCGCGACGCCTTCGCGGCGGCCATCGGCACCGCCCAGAAAACCTTCCGGCGTCTTGACGATGGCCTGCGTGCCCGAGGTCATCTCCAGCAGGCGAACCTCGTGGCCCTTTGCTTCGAGTGCGGCCTTCCAGGCTTCCGCTTCGGTGCCCTTCTCCAGCTCTGTCGGGCCGTTGCGGCTGCCGAAATTGCCGAAATCGACGGCTTGCTGCGGATCCATCTTCCAGTCGAGCAGGGCAACCAGCGTTTTTCCGACATAGCCGATGATCTGGCTGCCGCCGGGCGAGCCGACCACGGCATAGAGCCTGCCGAAGGCATCGAAGACCAGCGTCGGCGCCATCGACGAACGCGGGCGTTTGCCGGGCTCGACGCGGTTGGCGACGGGCTTGCCATCCTCCTCCGGCGCGAAATTGAAATCGGTCAATTCGTTGTTGAGCAGGAAGCCGCCCTTGGTCATCAGGCGCGAGCCGAACCCGTCCTCGATTGTGGTGGTCATGGCGACGGCGTTGCCGTCGGCGTCGACGACCGAGATATGGCTGGTGCCGTTCTCGATCCCGTCGGAAGGGGCGAGCAATTGCGCGCGCTTGTTCGGGGGATCGCCGGGCTTGGCGCGCCCCATGGAGCGATCCGGGCTGACGAGACCGGCGCGCGAGCGGATATAGTCGCGGTCGATCAGCCCGCGCACGGGCACGCTGAGGAAGGCGGGGTCGGCGAGATAGAGCGCGCGGTCGGCGAAGGCGAGCCGGCCGGCCTCGCTGAACCAGTGGGCAGCCTCGGCGCCTGGCCCCATGCGGCGCAGGTCCTGCCCTTCGAGGATGCCGAGCATCTGCTGGAGCGCGACGGCGCCAGAACTGGGCGGGCCCATGCCGCAGAGGCGCCAGATCCGGTAGGTACCACAGACGGCCTCGCGTTCCTCGACCTTGTAGCCAGCGAGATCGGCCAGCGTCATGTCGCCGGGATTGGTCGGATGGTCGGTGACCGTCGCGACGATGTCCGCGGCGATCGCCCCCTTGTAGAAGGTCTCCGCACCTTGCGCCGCCACGGCACGCAGCGTCGCGGCGAAGGCGGGATTCTTCAAGACGGTGCCGACCGCCTTGGGCTTTCCGTCCGGCTCGTAGAAATAGGCGGCGGCCAAGGCGTTCTTCGGCAGATCCTTTTCTCCGGCCAGCAGGCCGTTGAGACGCGGCGAGATCGTAAACCCTTCATCCGCCAGCTTCAGCGCGGGTGCGACGACATCGGGCCAAGGCAGCTTGCCCCAGCGGCGATGGGCTTCTTCCAGCAGCTTCAGCGTTCCGGGCACGCCGACCGAGCGGCCACCGACCACGGCCTCGCGGAACGGCATCGGCTTGCCGTCCCTCATGAAGCGATCAGGCTTGGCGGCGGCCGGCGCGGTCTCGCGGCCATCCAGCGTCGTCACCTTGCGGCCGGCCTCGTCCCAATGGACGAAGAAGGCGCCGCCGCCGATGCCGGAGCTCTGCGGCTCGACCAGATTGAGGACGAGCTGGATGGCAATGGCGGCGTCGGTGGCGCTGCCGCCGGCGCGCAGGATGTCGCGCCCGGCCGTCGCGGCCAACGGATTGGCGGCGGCGGCCATGAAGCGCTGGGCCGTTCCCAACGTCTTGACGGTGCGCCCGGTCGCGGCTTCGGGAGCGGGCGCCTGTGGCTGGGCGACGGCGATCTGGGCGGCCAGCAAGGCGGGGGGCAGGGAGAGGAAAAGAGACAGGCGCATGGCGAAGCTCCGGTGAGGAATCGCAGGATAGGCCATTCGCCGCGACCTGACAGCTTGGATGGGCGGGCGCTGGCGGGTAAGGTCCGAATCGATTGTTCTGACGTTGCCAAAAGGGGTTTTCGGCATGTCTTTCGCGACCCATCTTCGCCGCCCGCTCGCCTGGCTTGTCCTCGGCATGTTCGGCCTCGTGCTCGCCGGCTGCGGCTACAACAACGTGCCGACGCTGGAGGAAAAGGCGAAAGCCGCCTGGTCGGAGGTGCAGAACCAGTATCAGCGCCGCGCCGACCTGATCCCGAATCTCGTCGAGACCGTAAAGGGTTATGCCGCGCAGGAGCGCGAGGTGCTGACCGCCGTGGTCGAGGCCCGCGCCAAGGCGAGCCAGGTCAAGGTCGATGCCTCGACCATCAACGACCCCGTGAAGTTCAAGGAATACCAGGACGCGCAGAACCAGCTCACCGGCGCGCTCGGGCGGCTGCTCGTCACGGTCGAGCGCTATCCCGAGCTGAAGTCCAACCAGAACTTCCTGGCCTTGCAGTCGCAGCTCGAAGGCACCGAGAACCGCGTCGCGGTGGCGCGGCGCGACTACATCCAGGCGGTGCAGGCCTTCAACACCGAAATCCGCACCTTCCCGGGCGTGATCTGGGCGAAGCTGTTCTGGGGCGCCAAGCCGATGGAGACCTTCACGGCGACCGCCGGCGCGGAGCGGCCGCCCGCGGTGAAGTTCTGAGAGCGGTGATCGGGCCGGCGTGATGTCGACAAGACCGTCATGCCCGGGCCTGACCCGGGCATCTCCTGCCAGGGATTCTCGGGTCGGCCCGGGAATGACGGCGGCGCGCGCCGTTGCAGCCCTGCTGCTTCTGCTCTGGAGCAGCCTCGCGCTCGCCGCGGAGCCGACCTACCCCGCCCTGACGGGGCGGGTCGTCGATGGCGCCAACCTGCTGGCACCGGACGTCCGGCAGCGAATCGAGGACAAGCTCAAGGCGCATGAGGACAAGACCTCCGACCAGGTCGTCGTCGCGACCGTGCCCTCGCTGCAGGACATCACCATCGAGGATTTCGCCAACGGCCTCTTCCGGCACTGGCAGCTCGGGGAAAAGGCGAAGAACAACGGCGCGCTGCTGATCGTCGCGCCGAAGGAACGCAAGGTCCGCATCGAGGTCGGCTACGGGCTGGAAGGGGCCCTGACCGATGCGCTCTCGAAGGTCATCATCACCATGGCGATCGCGCCGAAATTCAAGACCGGTGATTTCGCCGGGGGAATCGAGGCCGGGGTCGACGCCATCCTGACCATTCTCGCTGGAGATGCCGAGGAATGGCAGCGCCGCGCCGAGGTGCGCTCGGACGAGAGCACGCTGGGCGAGGATATCGCGGTGGTCATCGCGATGATCCTGATCTTCCTGTTCATCGTCGCCTTCCTGCGTGGCCTGAGCCGGCAGGGCGGCGCGCGCCGGCACCGTCTGCGCAACGGGCAGTGGGTGACGCTGCCACAGAGCACGGGCTGGAGCACCGGTTCGGGGTCCAGCTCGGGCTGGAGCGGCGGCGGAGGCGGCTGGAGCTCGGGCGGCGGCGGCTCGTCTGGCGGCGGCGGGGCTTCGGGAGACTGGTGATGGACGCAGCCGACAGGGACGCGATCGCGGAGGCCGTGCGCCGGGCCGAATTGCAGACGGCCGGCGAGATCGTCGTAGTGATCGACCGGGCGGCGTCCAGCTATCGCAATATCCCGGTGATGCTGGCGTTGACGCTGGCGCTGGTCGTGCCGTGGCCGCTCCTGTCGCTGACGGTGATGAGCGCGCAGCGGATTTTCCTGATCCAGTTGCTCTGCGCCGTCGGCCTGCTGGCGAGCCTGCTCTGGTATGGCCGCGGCGGGCGCTTCGTGCCCGGCTTCGTCAAGCGCGGGCGCGCGCATGATGTGGCGCTACGGGAGTTCACGGCGCGTGGCCTGACCCGGACGAAGGGGCGCACCGGCGTGCTGCTCTATATCGCCTTGCAGGAGCGCTATGCGGAGATCCTCGCCGATACCGGCATCGACGGGCTGGTTGAGAAGGATACCTGGCGCGGCATCATCGAACCCCTGCTCGCGGCGGCGCGGGAGGATCGATTGACCGAAGGGCTGATCGCGGCTGTCGGCTCGGTCGGGACGGTATTGGGGCAGCATGTGCCACCCGTGCCCGGCGATACGGACGAGCTCTCGAACAAGGTGATCCTGCTTTAGATCGCAGCGCGCAGAAGCTCAGCGCTCCGCCGGCCCCTTGGCGGCACCGAGGATCGCGCCGGGCATCATATGGCCGTACTTGCTGAGGCGCTCGGCCTGGACGATGACGACATAGCCGTCGGCCTCGGGTGCCTCGGTCGCCGAGAGCGGCGCGGTGACGGTCGTCTCCTTGCCGGTCCAGTCGCCGACGCGGACCATGCCACGCACGACATTGGCGTAGGACAGCGTGCGGCCCTGGTTCTCACCGCGCGCAATCGGCACGGCAGCCTGATGCGTGGTCGGCAACACCCAGATGCCGGCTGTGGCCTCGCTCTCGCCTCCGATCGGAGCGACCTGGATCTGGAGCGCGCCGTTCTCTTCCTTCAGGGCGATCCGGGCAGCGAACCCTGTCGCCGCGAACTGGCTCACAGCCTTTTCGATCTCGGCCCGCTCCGAGCCGATGGCATGGGCAGCGCCGTTGATGACGACCTGCGGGGTGTAGACCTGCCCGTCGCCACGGGCCTTGGCGTAGAACTTCTGGCGCTTGGCGAAGGAATCCTTGCCGAGCGTGTCCTTCCAGCCGAGATAGTCCCAATAGGTCACCGGCAGGGTGAGCGCGATCAGCTCGGGGTCCCTGGCCAGCTCGACGACGAGCGCATCGGCCGGCGGGCAGGATGAGCAGCCCTGGCTGGTGAAAAGCTCGATCACCGCCTTGGGAGGCTTCGCGGGCGTCTGCGCCTGGGCCGCCGCCATGCCGAGGGCAAGGGCTGCAACGGTCGCTGCGAGATGGCGCGGGCGAGGGGACATGATCAGGACTCTGCGGACGACTTCTTTTCCGGAGGTTACCAAAGCCCGCAATCCCGTCACGAGGGAAATCACGTTGCCTTGAAAACCGGCACGGTCGCGTGAGCGTGATCGAAGGCCTCGCGCGCGGCAGCCGAGATCATGTTGGGCCGCCAGCGGCGGTGCATCCAGAGCCATTGCTCGGGATATTCGCGCACCCAGCCCTCGACGACGGCCGTCATCATCGCCATCGCGCCCTGCACGTCGATCTCGCCATTGGCGTCGCGCGGCAGGTCGAGCGGCGGGGTCAGCTCCAGCCGGAAACGGTGGTTCGGCAGGCGGATGACGCGCACGCCATGGACGGGGCATTCGAAGCGCTTGGCGAATTTGCCCATGATCGGGTTGGTCAGGGCCGGGCGGCCGAAGAACGGAACAACCACGCCACGGGTGAAATGCTGGTCGATCAGCATGCCCAGATGGCCGCCATTCTCCAGCACGCCCTGCATGGCAAAGGCGGCGCCCTGCTTCGCGGCGGCAAGCCCACCCATCGCGCCCGAACGGATCTCGTGGACGACGGCGGCGATCGCCGGGTCGTTGGGAGCCCGGAAGACGGCGGTGGTTTCGAGGTCGTAGGCCTGGGCGCAGATCGCCGGCAGCTCCCAGTTGGCGAGATGGGTCGAGAAGATCAGGCCCGGCTTCTCGTCGTCCTTGAGCGTGATGAAGTGCTCGATGCCCTTGACCTCGACGCGCGAGGGCTTGTCGGGATTGTGGTAGTCGTAATCGAAGAGCGTCTTCAGATGGGCGTATTCGCCGGCGACGCGGCCGAGATTCTCCCAGGCGCCGCGCGCGATGCGCCTGACCTCGGCCTCGTCCTTCTCGGGGAAGGCTGCGCGGATATTGGCGAGTGCGACGCGGTTGACTGGGATCAGCGGGCTTGCGCTGCGCAGAAGCCAGCCGCCGAGATCGCTGGCGCGCTCGGGCCCGAGCAGGCGCAGGAAGCCGAACAGGGCGCGGATCACGCCGATCATCACCGCGGCGCCGGCGCGCGCGGCGATAGCCTTCAATCGTCTCAAGGTCGGTCCTGCGTGAAACGCCCGTGCCGAGAGCAAGACCGGGCCTAAAAAGGCGATCTGGGGCAGGAAGCCGCCCGCGTCAAGTCCTTGGCGGGAAACAGGTCCCGGTCAGAAGGCGATGACGACCTTGCCGAAGACCTTGCGGCCCTCGATCCGGGCAAGGCCCTTCTCGAATTCGGCGAGCGGGAAGACCGAGTCGATCACCGGCTTCATGCCGCCGGCCATCTTCTCCAGCGACTGGGCGATGTTCTCGATGCGGCAGCCGAAGGAGCCGGTGATGCGGTATTGCTGCTGGAAGAGCTGCATCAGGTTGATCGATGCCGAGGGGCCTGAGGTCGCACCGCAGGTGACGAGCCGGCCGCCGCGCTTCAGGCAGAGCAGCGAGCCGTTCCAGGTGTCGGCTCCAACGTGCTCGAACACGACATCGACGCCCTTGCGGCCGGTGAGCTTGCGCACGACGCCTTCGAAGCGGTCCTCGCGGTAGTTGATGACGTGATCGGCGCCGAGCGCCTTGGCCTTGGCGCCCTTCTCGTCGTCGCCGACCGTGGTGTAGACGGTGCAGCCGATCGCCTTGGCCATCAGGATCGCGGCGGTGCCGATGCCGGAGCCGCCGGCATGGACGAGAACCGACTCGCCGGGTTCCAGCCTGGCATTGTCGAAGAGCATGTGCTGGACCGTGCCGAAGCCGATCGGCGCGCAGGCGGCGTCCTCGAAGGAGACGCCCTTCGGCGCCTTGATGGTGAGGCGGGCGGGACGGTTCAGCAATTCGCGGGCGAAGCCGTCGATATGGAAGCCCATGATGCCGGCGACGTTCTCGCAGAGATTGTCGCGGCCTTCGCGGCAGGCCTTGCACTGGCCGCAGGTATCGGCGCCATAGGCGGTGACTGTGTCACCGGGCGCGAAGCCGGTCACGCCCTCGCCGACGCAGACGATCTCTCCGGCTGCCTCGACGCCTGCCGCCTGCGGCATCTTGCGCTTGGCGAAGGCCATGCCGCGGAAGCCCCAGAGGTCGAGATAGTTCAGGCCCACCGCCTTGATGCGGATCTGCACCTCGCCCGGAGCGGGCGGCGGCGGCGGCTCGATCTCTTCCAGGCGCAGGTCGCGATCGCCGTGGAGCTGGAGGGAACGCATCGGTTTTCGACCTTTCGGAACAATCTTGTCAGCGGTGTACGCCGAGCTGCGCCGTCACGCCGCCGTCGATCGGCAGCACGGTGCCGGTGATATAGGCGGCGGGCTCGCTCATCAGGAAGGCGGCGAGGCCGGCGACTTCTTCGGGTTTGGCGAAGCGGCCGGCCGGGATCTGCGCCTGCATCTTGTCGCGATAGGCGGCGTAGGGCGCCATCATGTCGGTATCGACGAAGCCCGGCGCGATCACGTTGACGGTGACGCCGCGCTTGCCGGTCTCGATCGCGAGCGTCTTGGCATAGGAGATCAGCGCGCCCTTGGAGGCTGCGTAAGCCGCATTGCCGGGATTGCCGCGCAAGGCCGCGACCGAGCCGATCGCGACGATGCGCCCGGTGCGGGCACGGATCATGGTACGCATCAGGCTCTTGGCGAGGCGGGTGAAGGCCCAGAAATTGACCTGCATCGCGGCTTCGGCCTTGTCCTGCACCATCATCGCGGCAAGCGAATCGTAGGGCTGGCCGGCATTGTGGACGAGGCCGAAATAGCTCTCGCCCTCGCGCGCCTCGCAGAAGGCGTCGAGTGCTTCCTTGTCGGAGAGGTCGAGCGGCAGCGCGACGATGCTGCGGCCGGGATGGCTCGCAGCAATCTCCTCTGCCAGCGCCTTCGCCTGGTCGGCAGAGGAGCGGAAGGTGAAATCGACATCATGGCCGGCCGCGGCCAGCGCACGCACGATCGCCGCGCCGACGCCCTTGGCGCCGCCAGTGACGAGGATTTTTGTCATGCAGCCTCCGGAGGCGCCGTCAGCACGAGGCAGGTGTTCTGGCCGCCGAAGCCGAAGGAGTTCGAGATGATCGTCCTCACCTTCGCCTTGCGGGCCTCGTTCGGCACGACGTCGAGCGCGATGGCCGGGTCCGGGTTCACGTAGTTGATCGTCGGCGGGATCGTGCCGTTGGCGATGGTCATGAAGGAGATCACCGCCTCGACCGCACCGGCCGCCGTCAGCGTATGGCCGATCATCGACTTGTTCGAGGAGATCGGCAGGCTCGCCATGCGCTCGCCGAAGACGGCGGCGCAGCTCATCGCCTCCATCTTGTCGTTCTCGGGCGTCGAGGTGCCGTGGGCGTTGATGTAGTCGACATCGTCGGGCGTCAGCCCGGCATCGGCCAGCGCGTCCTGCATGGCGAGGATCGCAGGCTTGCCGTCCGGGCTCGAGCGGGTGCGGTGGAAGCCGTCGCCACGCTCGCCGCAGCCGGCGACGATGCCGAGGATGGTCGCGCCGCGCGCCAGCGCATGGTCGTAATCCTCCAGCACCAGGGCGCCTGCGCCCTCGCCCATGACGAAGCCGTCGCGGCCCTTGGAGAAAGGCTTGGCAGCGCCTTCCGGCGGGTCGTTCTGGGTCGACAGCGCCGAGAGCAGCGAGAAGCGGATCAGCGCCTCGGCATGGATCGAGCCGTCGGTGCCGATGCAGAGGGCGGCCTGGGTATCGCCCCGGCGGATCGCCTCGACGCCCATCTGGATCGCGGTCGCGCCCGAGGAGCAGGCGGTCGAGAGCGAGATCGGCGAACCCCTGGTGCCGAAACGGTCGGCAATATGGTCGGCGACGCCGCCGAAGACGAAGAGCTCGTGCATCGCCCGGAACTGGCCGGTCGCGGCGGTGCGCAGGAGGCCGTCATAATCGGCTTCGCCCGAGGTGGCCCGGGCCATCTCCTGCTTCTGCGGCCACTCCATCTCGACCGGCGGCACCGCCATGAAGAGCTCGCCGGGGAAATCGCCTTCCGTGCCGATGCCGCTCTGGCCGACGGCTTCCTCGGCCGCCAGCGTCGCGAGCTTCTCGGAGAGCTGGGGGGCTGTGAACGGGCCGTCGAACAGGAAATCCACGGTGCCGCCGATGCTGGTCTTCAGCCCCTCGGTCGGGAAGCGATCGATGCGGTGAATGCCGGATTTTCCTGATGTCAGAGCCTGCCAGTTGGTGTCCTTGCCCTGGCCGAGCGAGGTGACGACACCCAGCCCGGTGACGGCGACGAGCGGACGGCCCTTGGCGTCGCGATGCGTGGTCATGGCTTCAACCCTCACGCTTGAACGAGATGCGCGGCGCCTTCGCCGCGCCAATGGCCGGCGCCGGTGACGATCGCCTCCCCGGCCTGCCCGACTGACAGCGCGATCGCGGCGAGCGCCACCGAAACCGGGAAGGCCGCCTCGACGCCGTGTCCGACCAGATCGCCGGCCGCGATGCGCTTCGCGGCTGGAGCGGCTGCGGCGATGGCCGCGGCTTCCTCGCCCGTGATCCCGGCGCAGCCGGTGGCGGCGGAGATGGCCAGCGCATCGCCGGCAATCGGGCCGAAGCCGGCCAGCAAGCCGTTCAGGGCGGTCTCGACGGTGCCGGCGGCACGGCGGCTGCGGGCGGCGCCGGCATGGCTCAGTTTCGCATAGGCCCTGGCGCTCCGCGCTGCGGCGCGCTCGGCCGATTCGAGAACGAGGAAGGCGCCGGCGCTGCCGGTGATCAGGCCTGGCGCGCTTTCGCGCTCGAAGACCGGCTTGAAGTCGTCGCGGTGCAGATAACCGCCGAGCTCGAAGAGCAGCAGCATGTCGCGGCGCTCGGCATTGTAGGCGCCGCCGACCAGCATCAGGTCGGACTGGCCCGACGCGATGCGGGCATGGGCCGTGCGGATCGCGTCGACGCCGGCCTGCTCCTCGCCCATGAAGGTGCGGGACGGACCGGTGATGCCGTGGACGATGCCGATATTGCCGGCGAGCAGGTTGGAGAGCTGGGCCAGGAAGAGCGTCGGCCGGAGATCGCTCATCAGGCGCTCGTTGAGGAAGGCGCCCGGCTCGCCCGCACCGCGCAACCCTTCCAGGATGGTCGCATCGACGGCATGGTCGCGCTCGCCGCCGCCGGCGGCGACGATGACCTGCAGGGCACTCTTCGCCTCGGTGTCGTCCTTCAGTCCGGCGGAATCGAGAGCGAGGCCGGCCGCGTAGACGCCGAGCCGCTGCCAGGGCTCCATCTGGCGCTGGTCGGATTTCTTCGGGATCTGCCTGTCCAGCTCCAGTGCAGCAAGCGGATGGACCGGATAGGGCTTGAAGCCTTCGGTATCGATGACCGGCGGGCCGCCTGCCGCGAGCGCGGCGGCATGCGTCTCGATGCCCTCGCCGAGGCTGGAGACGATGCCGATGCCGGTGATCACCACATCGCGGCGGTTCATGGGGCAGGCTCCGGCGTCAGGCCGATTGTCTCGATGCGGCTGAGCATCAGCGCGCGCATATCGGCGGGGAAAGGCATCAGGCGGAAGCGCAGCTCGGCATCGCATATCGGCTTGCCTGCGCTGGTCAGCTTCACCTTGGTCGCGGCGTAGCCGGAACCTTCGATCACCAGCTCGGCGCTGGTCTCCAGCTCGGTACGGGGCTCGACGAAGGTGCGGAAGCGCGCCTTGTCGACCGTCATCAGGAACGGCATCTGCGAGAGGCCGTTGAGGCCGAGCAGGAGATAGCCCGAGGCCTGCGCCATGGTCTCGGTCAAGAGCACGCCGGGCACCAGCGGGTGACCGGGGAAATGACCCTCGAAGACCGGGCTCTCGGCGGGGACGGTGGAGCGCGTCACGATGCGCTTCTGCGACGGATCGAAGGTCACGACCCTGTCGATCATGTCGAAATATTCGAGGCGCATGCGATCCTTGGCCTGATGAGCGCCAGAACGGCGCAAGGCCGCGGCACGGATCGGGTGATCCGCGCGACGGCCCCTATGCTCTATCGGGAGCGAAGCGCCGGCTCAAGTCCGGCGGTTCGGCGCAGGCGTCACGCCTTCTTGGCGGCGACGAGGTCGTCGATGCGCTTGCAGAGATTCTCGAGCACGAAATACTGCTCGGCCGGAGCCTTGCCCTCGTTGACTTCCTGCGTCCACTGCTCGAGCGGGAGCTTGATGCCGAAGGCCTTGTCGATCGCGAAGGCGATGTCGAGGAAGGCCAGCGAATCGATGCCGAGATCTTCGATCGCGTGGCTCTGCGGCGTGATCTTCTCCCGCGGAATATCGCAGGTTTCGGAAATGATGCCGGCGACCGTCTCGAACGTGGCGGACATGCTGCGGGTGCTCCCGTCTGGTATCGGTGATGGCGGACGACATCCGAGCGCGGGATATCGCCCTGCGCCTGCCCCAAGTCGCCACCGAGGATGACTGAACCGCCCCCTTACACTGCGGCGGGCGCGAGGACAACCAGGAGGCGTCCCCCATGCATCATGGCCGGCTTGCGCCGGCCATGACCTGTCTCGTTGCTGCGTTTCCGACTTACGCGGCGAGGCCGCGCAGCACGTAATGCAGGATGCCGGCATTCTTGTAGTAGTCGATCTCGTCCAGCGTATCGATGCGGCAGAGGATCGGCACCTTCTTCACCGAGCCGTCGGCATAGGTGATCTCGGCTTCCATCATCTGGCGCGGCTTGACGTTGGCGAGGCCGTGGATGGTGACCATCTCGTCGCCCTTCAGGTCGAGCGAGGCCCAGCTCGTGCCCTCCTGCAGGGTGAAGGGAACGACGCCCATGCCGACCAGGTTCGAGCGGTGGATGCGCTCGAAGCTCTGGGCGATCACGGCCTTGACGCCGAGCAGGTTGGTGCCCTTGGCCGCCCAGTCGCGCGAGGAGCCGTTGCCGTATTCGACGCCGGCGAAGATCACCAGCGGCACCTTCTCCGCCTGGTACTTCATCGCCGCGTCGTAGATCGGCAGCTCTTCCTTGGTCGGATAATGGATGGTGTAGCCGCCCTCGCGGCCGTTCGGGCCGAGCATGTGGTTGCGGATGCGGATATTGGCGAAGGTGCCCCGCATCATCACCTCATGGTTGCCGCGGCGCGTGCCGTACTGGTTGAAGTCGGCGACCGCAACGCCATGCTCGGTGAGATAGGCGCCGGCCGGCGAGGCCGCCTTGATCGAACCGGCCGGCGAGATGTGGTCGGTGGTGATCTTGTCGCCGAAGAGGCCGAGGATGCGCGCGCCCTTGATGTCGGTGATCGCGTCCGGCTTCCGGTGCATCCCCTGGAAATAGGGCGGGTTCTGCACATAGGTCGAATCGTCGTCCCAGGCATAGGTCTCCGAGGTCGGTGCATTCACCGCCTGCCAGTGCTGATCGCCCTTGAAGACGTCGGCATACTTGGCCTCGAAGATGGCGCGGGTGACGTTCTGCTGGATGAAGCTCTGGATCTCCTTGTTGGAGGGCCAGATGTCCTTCAGGTAGACGTCCTTGCCGTCCGAGCCCGTGCCGATCGGCTGCGTCGTCAGGTCCATCTGGACCGAGCCGGCGAGCGCATAGGCGACGACCAGCGGCGGCGAGGCCAGGTAGTTCGCCTGCACGTCCGGCGAGACGCGGCCTTCGAAGTTGCGGTTGCCGGAAATGACGGCGCCCGCGATCAGGCCCTTCTCGTTGATCGTCTTCGAGATCGGTGCCGGCAGCGGGCCGGAATTGCCGATGCAGGTGGTGCAGCCGAAGCCGACCAGGTTGAAGCCGAGCTTGTCGAGATCGCTCTGCAGGCCCGACTTGGCGAGATATTCGGCGACGACCTGCGAACCGGGCGCCAGCGAGGTCTTCACCCAGGGCTTGACCTTGAGGCCCTTGGCGACCGCGTTGCGGGCGAGCAGGCCCGCCGCCATCAGCACCGAGGGGTTCGAGGTGTTGGTGCAGGAGGTGATCGCCGCGATGACGACGTCACCATGGCCGAGATCGAAATCCTCGCCCTCGACCTCGACGCGGCGCGAAAGCTCGGCGCCCTTCTTGTACTCGGTGTCCATCGCGGCAGCGAAGCCGGCCTTGACGCCGGAGAGATCGACGCGGCCTTCCGGACGCTTCGGGCCGGCCATCGAGGGCTGGACCGAGGAGAGATCAAGCTCCAACGTGTCGGTGAAGACCGGATCCGGCGTCTCGCGGGTCGCAAAGAGGCCTTGCGCCTTGCTGTAGGCCTCGACCAGGGCGATGCGGTCGGACTTGCGGCCGGTGGTGGTGAGATAATCCAGCGTCTCGGCATCGACCGGGAAGAAGCCGCAGGTCGCGCCGTATTCCGGGCCCATGTTGGCGATGGTGGCGCGGTCGGCCAGCGTCAGGTTGTAGAGGCCGGGGCCGAAGAACTCGACGAACTTGCCGACGACGCCCTTCTTGCGCAGCATCTGCGTGACGGTGAGCACGAGGTCGGTCGCGGTGATGCCTTCCTTGAGCGAGCCGGTCAGCTTGAAGCCGATGACTTCCGGCAGCAGCATCGACTGCGGCTGGCCGAGCATGGCGGCCTCGGCCTCGATGCCGCCGACGCCCCAGCCGAGGACAGCCAGGCCGTTGACCATGGTGGTGTGCGAGTCGGTGCCGACGACCGTGTCGGGATAGGCGACCTCGACCTCGGCGCCGTCGATCGTCTCAGCCCTCGTCCAGACGGTCTGGGCGAGGTATTCGAGATTGACCTGGTGGCAGATGCCGGTGCCGGGCGGGACGACGCGGAAATTGTCGAAGGCGCCCTGGCCCCACTTGAGAAACTTGTAGCGCTCGGCGTTGCGCTCGTATTCGAGCTCGACGTTCTGCGCGAGGGCCTTCGGCGTGCCGAACTCGTCGACGATGACCGAGTGGTCGATGACGAGATCGACGGGAACGAGCGGGTTGATCTTCTGGGCGTCGCCGCCGAGCGCCTTGACGCCGTCGCGCATCGCGGCGAGGTCGACCACGGCGGGAACGCCGGTGAAGTCCTGCATCAGCACGCGGGCCGGGCGAAAGCCGATTTCCTTGCCGGCGGTGCCCTTGTCGTCGAGCCAGGCGACGAAGCCTTCGATATCGGCCTTGGTGACCGAGCGGCCGTCCTCGAAGCGCAGCAGGTTCTCGAGCAGCACCTTCATCGAGAAGGGCAGCTTCGAGATGCCGGCGAGGCCGTTCTTCTCGGCATCGGGCAGGGAGTAATAGGTGTAGGTCTTGCCGCCGGCGGTGAGCGTCTTGCGGGCTTTGAATGAGTCGAGCGAGGCCATTCGGGCTTGATCCTGATCAAGGGGTTGCGGTCGCGACCGACATGTCTTCAAGGGATACTGCCCTTGCGGACGATGCCGTTCGAAGGCCTAATGCGCATGACGCGCGCGCCGCCTCGGGAGTGCCCGAGCCCCGCGCCGGATCGGCGTGCGGCGTAGCCGCGGGTTCTATAGAGCAATTCCAAGAAGCGCGCTAGATGAACGAAATGAGCTCGAACGCATCTGCGGCAGCGCTGGCTTGAAACCCGCCTCCTTCCCACCGACCAGCCTTCACGCCGAAGATCTCGCCTGCCGCCGCGGCGGCCGATTGATCTTCGAAGGCTTGAGCTTTGTGCTTCGCCCCGGCGAGGCGATCGCGCTGACCGGCCGCAACGGCGCCGGCAAGTCGAGCCTGATCGCCATGCTTTGCGGGCGGCTGAGGCCTGATGGCGGCCGTATCCGATTGACCGGCTCGGAGGATGAGGCCGATCTCGCCGAGCTTTCGCATCTCGTCGGCCATCGCGACGGGCTCAAGACGGCGCTGACGGCGCGCGAGAATCTCGCCTTCGCACAGGATGTGCTCGGTGACGCCGCGGCGACGCCGGACGAAGCCTTGGCGGTGGTTGGGCTGGGCCATGCGGCGGAATTGCCGGCCGGCTATCTCTCGGCCGGGCAGCGGCGGCGCGTCGCGCTGGCGCGGCTTCTGGTGTCGCGCCGGCCCTATTGGTTGCTCGACGAGCCGCTTTCGGCGCTCGACACGGCTTCGCAGGCGATGGTCGCCGGGCTGATGCGCGATCATCTCGCCGAGGGCGGTGCGATCCTGGCGGCCACCCATGGTCCGCTCGGGATCGAGGGTGCGCGCGAAGTCAGGATCGGGCCATGAGGCGCGCTTTCCTGGCGATCCTGAAGCGCGATCTTGCCGTTGCGAGCCGGGCCGGCGGTGGTGGCGAGCTGGCGCTCGTCTTCTTCCTGACAATGGTCGTGCTTGTGCCGTTCGCGCTCGGGCCCGATCTCAACCTGCTCTCGCGCATCGGCCCGGCGATCCTTTGGCTGGGGGCGCTTTTGTCTGTCCTCATCGGGCTCGATCGGCTGTTCCAGAGCGACGAGGAGGACGGTTCGCTCGACCTGATCCGGGCTTCCGCCCTGCCGCTCGAACTCGCCGTGCTGGCCAAGGGGCTGGCGCATTGGCTGACGACGGGCCTGCCTCTGGCGCTGGTCTCACCATTGCTCGGTCTGTTGGTGGCGTTGCCGGGCGAGGGTGTGTTGCCGCTCGTCGCAACACTGCTGGTCGGCACGCCGGCCTTGAGTTTCATCGGGGCGGGCGGAGCGGCACTTGCCGCGAGCCTCAGGCGAGGCGGGCTGATCGTGCCTGTGCTGGTCGCGCCCTTGACGGTGCCGGTCCTGATCTTCGGCGTCTCCGCCGCCAATGCGGCTGTGGGGGGCACCGTGCCCTTCCTGACGCCGTTCCTGATCCTGTGCGCGATCTCGCTGGGGGCGATCGTGGTGGGCACGGTGGCTGCGGCGGCAGCTCTAAGATCGGCCGAATAGGCGGCTCAGTCGCGCTGGGGTGCCTGCGGCGCAAACTCGATCGGGTAGCCGCATTGGGTCGCGAATTTGGCGACGGATACCGCGATATCCTCAAGTGCGACGTTCCGCTCGACAAACGCGCGGCGGATTTCCTCGGCGGTGGCGTTGACGTCAAGGACGAGCACCTCGTCGATTTTGCTGCGCACCTTCGTCTCGACGGCGCGCTGCATGTCCTCCGACAGCTTGATCAACATGGTCGATCCTCCTGCAGGCAAGCTAGCGCGGCGTGCTGCCGAAAGCAATGCGGATTCGATAAATAAGCGAATTAATTCAATAGTTTAGCAAGATAATAAATTGCAGGAACTGCCGCTGATGACGGCACCGGCGCAGGCTCTTGCATCCCAGTCCCAGGCGCTGTTATCGTCACTTACTCATTTTGATGTGGTTGCAACAAAATGCCATCCGAAGAACGGGGCGAACGCCTCCAGATCATGCTCAACCAGGACGAGTTGCGGGCCCTGGAAAACTGGCGATTCGACAAGCGCATGCCGAGTCGGGCGGCGGCCGTGCGCGAGCTTCTGCGGCGGGGTCTGGCGGCCGAGGGGTTCGATCTGGCCGGCGAAGGCATCCGGTCCAAGCAGTTCGGTATCGTCGACAAGGGCGGCGCGGATGCCTCGGCAGACGAGGATGCCTAGCCGAAGCGTGATTGTCGCATCCCTCAAGCATGCATTGCTTGGAACCCGTCGAGATTGCTAAAGCTGCGCTCATGGCGCTCAAGCCCCCGCAATTGACATCGCCGGCATCATGGCCAGCCTGATCGACCTCGCCAATCCGACGCGCTTCATGCGTTTCTCGGCCGTGGTGCTGCCGTGGCTTGCCGCCATCGCAACGCTGCTGATCGTCGCGGGCCTGTATCTCGCTTGGTTCAAGGCGCCTGCCGATTACCAGCAGGGCGAGACCATTCGCATCATGTTCATCCATGTGCCGGCCGCCTGGCTCGCGATGATGTTCTATTCGATGATGGCGCTCTCGGCGCTCGGCACGCTGGTCTGGCGCCATCCCCTCGCCGATGTCGCGCAGAAGGCGGCGGCGCCGATCGGGGCCTGCTTCGCGCTGGTCTGCTTGGTTACCGGCGCGCTCTGGGGCAAGCCGATGTGGGGCACCTACTGGGTCTGGGATGCGCGGCTGACATCGATGCTCGTGCTGTTGCTGATCTATCTCGGCCTGATCGCGCTCTGGCGGGTGCTGGACGAGCCTTCGCGGGCGGCGCGGGCTGTCGCCATCCTGACGCTGATCGGCTTCGTCAACGTGCCGATCATCAAGTTCTCCGTCGACTGGTGGAACACGCTGCACCAGCCGGCCTCGGTGCTGCGCATGGGCGGGCCGACGATCCATCCCGCGATGCTCTGGCCGCTCCTGATCCTGGCGGTCGGCTTCACGCTGATGGCGCTGTCGCTGCACATGGTCGCGATGCGCGCCGAAATCATGCGCCGGCGCGTGCGGACGCTGACGATCCTTGAGGCCGAGCGGCTCGACCGGCTGGCGGCGCAGGGAGTGCCGGCATGAGCGGTTTTCTCGACGGAATTGGGCCGCATGCCGGCTTCATCCTGGCGTCCTATGGCGCGGCCGCGCTCGTTCTCGCCGGGCTGACGCTGGCGATCCTGCGCGACCACGCCGCCCAGAAGCGGGCGCTCGATGCGCTGGAGCGTCGCGGCGCCGGCCGCCGTTCGGGCCGGGAGGCGGTATGAGCCAGATCGAAACTGCGCCGCCGCGGCGTTCGCCGCTGGTCTTCCTCGCGCCGCTGATCATTTTCGGGCTTCTGGCCGTCGTCTTCGGCATCGGGCTGTTCACCGGCGACAAGAGCAAGGTGCCCTCCGCCCTGATCGGACGCATCGCACCGACGATCGCGCTCGCGCCGTTGGAGGGGCTCCAACGGGACGGCAAGCCCGTGCCAGCCTTCGGCAATGCCGATCTCGCAGAGGGAAAGGCGACGCTGGTCAATGTCTGGGCGAGCTGGTGCGCGCCCTGCCGGGTCGAGCATCCCGTATTGATGGGCCTCGCCGAAACCGATGCGGTGAAGCAGGGCAAGGTCGCGCTGGTCGGAATGAACTACAAGGACGAAGCCGAGAATGCGCGCCGTTTCCTCGGCGCGCTCGGCAATCCGTTCTCGGCGGTCGGCGCAGACCGGGCCGGGCGCGGCGCGATCGAATGGGGCGTCTACGGCGTGCCCGAGACCTTCGTCATCGGGCCGGACGGCCATATCCTGGAAAAGCATGTCGGCCCGCTCGACCAGGCGGCGGCGAGCCGGCTGTTGCAGCGGGCGCTGAAGGCGCGCTGATCAGTGCGTCAAGCTCGGGCTTGGCCCGGGCATCTCATGCCGAAAAGGGCGATTTATCCTGACAGAGATTCTCGGGTCTGCGCTTCGCTTCGCCTGAGAATGACGTGCGTGTTCCCGCACGCCGCTTTCTTCAGGCCGCTTTGCGGCTGCCGACGAGGCTCTGGAACAGGCCGCGCCCATCCGTGCCGCCGACCAGCGAATCGATCAGGTTTTCCGGGTGCGGCATCAGGCCGAGCACGTTGAAGCCGGGCGAGTAGATGCCGGCGATGTTGTTGAGCGAGCCGTTCGGGTTCGCTGCCGGGGTCACGTTGCCCTGCTCATCCGCATAGCGGAAGGCGACGAGGCCCTCGCCTTCGAGGCGCGCGAGCGTCTCGGCATCGGCGATGTAGTTGCCTTCGCCATGGGCGATGCAGACATCGATCGCCTGGCCCTTGGCATAGGCGCTGGTATAGGGCGTGTCGTTGCGCTCGACCCTGAGGTGCTGGCGCTTGCAGACGAATTTCAGATGGGCGTTGCGCACGAGGATGCCGGGCAGGAGCCCCGCTTCGCAGGCGATCTGGAAGCCGTTGCAGATCCCCAGCACATAGCCGCCGCGGGCGGCATGGGCGCGGGTCGCGTCCATGATATGGGCGCGGCCGGCGATGGCGCCGGTGCGCAGATAGTCGCCATAGGAGAAGCCGCCCGGCAGCACGACGAGGTCGGTCCCATCGGGCAGTTCGGTATCGCCGTGCCAGACATGATTGACCTCGGCGCCGGCCTGCTTCAGCGCTTTGGCGACGTCGCCGTCACGGTTGGAGCCGGGGAAGGTGATGACGGCGGCTTTCATCGCTCAGGCTCCGATCTCGACGCGGTAGTTCTCGATCACGGTGTTGGCGAGGAGTTTTTCGCAGGCGGCCTTGAGGGCGGCTTCTGCTGCGGCCTTGTCCGAGCCCGAGAGCTCGATGTCGAAGACCTTGCCCTGGCGCACCGACTCGACGCCGGCGATGTCGAGCGACTTGAGCGCGCCCTCGATCGCCTTGCCCTGCGGATCGAGCACGCCGTTCTTCAGGGTGACGGTGACGCGGGCTTTCATGGGGTTCTCCGGGCGCGGGCTTTATCGGGGTGCTTTAGAGGCGAATCGGGGCGGGCTCAACCGTTTCCCGCGGTTTCACGTGAATCAGCGGCTGCGCCAAGCGGCCTGGGCATCGCGACGAGCGGCCTCGGCCGTCTCGCTCACCGCAAGGGCCAGGACGAGACGGTCGCTTTCGCGGCCATAGATGATCGCGGTCACCGCCTGGCGATCCGTCCTGTCGAGCGAGCGGATCGTGACGAGAACGCCCTTGGCTTCGGTCGAATCGATGCGGGCGACATCGGTCGCGCTGCGGGCTTCCGGTTTCGCGTCCGGCTTCTTCTTCTGCTTGCGCTGCGCCTTGCGGCGCTCGGCCGCCTTTGCTGCCGCCAAGCGGGCGAAGGCCTGCCCGAGGCTCGCCGGGCTTTCCGAGAGGGCCTTTTCCATGTCGCGGGCCTGGTCGCCTCCGATGGCGATCACCGCGGCGAAGCCTTGCCGCGTGCAGCTCTCGCGCGGGCAGAACACCATCGAGCGGGCTTCGAGCCCGTCGTTCAGCACCCAGGAGCCGATCGGCAGGGGCTCCCAGCCCTGCGAGGCCGGCAAATCGGCGATGCCCGGCCCGAAATGATGCGAGCAGGCGCCAAGCAGGAGGCTGCCGGCGAAGGCAAGAGCCACGACATGAAAACGGGAGCGCATGCGCTCCCGTTTCATTCGCAATCGTGGCTGTGCGATGGCGCTCACTGCACCAGGCGCGGGCCGGCCGGACCGGGGTTCTCGTTCTCGCCGAGAATGCCGAGGCGGCGGGCGACCTCGGAATAGGCCTCGATCAGGCCGCCCATGTCGCGGCGGAAGCGGTCCTTGTCCATCTTGTCCTTGGACTTGATGTCCCAGAGCCGGCAGGAATCGGGGCTGATCTCGTCGGCGACGACGATGCGCATCATCTCGCCTTCCCAGAGGCGGCCCGTCTCCATCTTGAAGTCGACGAGGCGGATGCCGGCGCCCAAGAACAGGCCGGAGAGGAAGTCGTTGACGCGGATGGCGAGCGCCATGATGTCGTCGATCTCCTGCGGCGTCGCCCAGCCGAAGGCGGTGATGTGCTCTTCCGAGACCATCGGGTCGCTGAGCGCGTCGTTCTTGTAGTAGAACTCGATGATCGAGCGCGGCAGCTGCGTGCCTTCCTCGAGCCCGAGGCGCGTCGCCAGCGAACCGGCGGCGATGTTGCGCACGACGACCTCGAGCGGGATGATCTCGACCTCGCGGATGAGCTGCTCGCGCATGTTCAGCCGGCGGATGAAATGCGTGGGCACGCCGATATCGTTGAGATTCGAGAAGATGTGCTCGGAGATGCGGTTGTTGAGCACGCCCTTGCCGTCGATCACTTCATGCTTCTTGGCATTGAAGGCGGTGGCGTCATCCTTGAAATGCTGGATCAGCGTACCGGGCTCGGGTCCTTCATAGAGGACCTTCGCCTTGCCTTCGTAAATGCGACGGCGGCGATTCATGGGTATGTACCGTGGCTTGAGGAAATCCAAAGGTCGGCCCTTCTCTGGACGCGATGGGGTCGCGGCGGGATCTGGCCCCTGTTCTGTTCTTGCCGGCGCCGTCGGCCTGTCGGACTCGTCGGGTGCGAATCCAGCGGCGGCAACGGTGCCGGTTGCGTGCGGAAACACCGGAGGTGGCCCCGCGCCTGCTATATGGAGCCTCCGCGCCGCAAACGCAACAAACCGGCATTTGCGTGCCTGCGGACGCTTAAAGACCGCTGAAGACACGGATCGAGGCTGGCCCTCGCTCGACCGGCGACCTATATGATTGAACGGTATTTCCCCAGACGAGGACATGGACGCCGCATGACGACCTTCGACCAGCGCAAGGACGCCTACGAGAACAAGTTCGCCCATGACGAGGAGCTGCGCTTCAAGGCGACCGCCCGGCGCAACAAGCTGCTCGGGCTCTGGGCTGCCGAGAAGCTCGCCAAGAGCGGCGCGGATGCCGAAGCCTATGCCAAGTCGGTCGTCGTGGCCGATTTCGAGGAGGCCGGCGACGAGGACGTGGTGCGCAAGGTCAAGAACGACTTCGCGCTCGCCGGGATCACCGTCGCGGATACCGAGATCCGCACCGTGATGACCGAGCTCTTGATCAAGGCGGCCGACGACATCCAGGCCGGTCGGTAAGTTACACCTGCCGGGCGCATCCCGGTTGACGCAGGACGTCTCTGAAACGGGCGCATGGGCGCCCGTTTGCTTTTCCGGCTCCGCACTGGTCAACCTTGCGTCGATGGCCGCGACGTCCGAAGCGCGGCTTCGAACCGGATGAACGCACCATGGCCAAGCCCACCGTCCTGTCCTCCCTTGCCGATCGCTTCGCCAAAGGGGACAGCATCGTCTCGGCCTGGTGCGGCCTGCCGGACCCCTCCGTCTCGGCGACGCTCGCGCAGGAGGATTTCGATACGATCACGCTCGACATGCAGCACGGGCCGATCACGCTGGCCGAGGTCATCCGGGCGATTCCGCTGATCAACGCTGCCGGCAAGCCGGTGGTGGCCCGCATCCCGGTCGGCGAGTTCCAGAACGTCTCGAAGCTGTTCGACAGCGGCGTCTCCGGCGTCATCGCGCCGATGATCAACACGATGGAGGATGCCCGCCGCTTCGCCGCCTATGCCAAGTATCCGCCGATGGGCGAGCGGAGCTGGGGCAGCTACGGGGGCCTGAGCGCCTCCGGCCTCGACCAGAACAGCTATCTGAAGGAAGCGAATCGCTTCTCGCTGACCTTCGCGATGATCGAGACCCGCGAGGCGATGGCGATCGTCGACGACATCCTGGCGCTTGACGGCATCGACGCGCTGTTCGTCGGGCCGTCGGACCTGTCGATCGCCCTCTCGGGCGGGGCGAAGGTCGATGCCACGGCGCGCGAGGTCGATGAAGCGCTCAAGCATGTCGTCGCCCGCGCCTCCGCCGTGAACAAGCCGGTCGCCTTCTATTGCGCGACGGCGGAGCGCGCCAAGCAGGGGCTCGCCATGGGCGCGCGCATGGTCACGGTGATGAGCGATTCGTCGATGCTGCGCGCCGCCGCACAGACGGCGCTGAAGATCACGCGGAGTTGATCCCGGATCTCCGCTTCGCCCCGTCCGGGATGACCCGCGTTTCCACGCGAGGGCGTGATGCTCAGGCGTTGATGCCCTCGCGGCGCTTCAGCAGGGCATAATCCGCCCAGAGCAGCCGCGCCGCGACGCCGCGCCAGGGGCGCCAGGCCTCCGCCATCGCCTGAAGCTCGGCCGGTTTCGGGCGAGCGCTCAGACCGAAGGCGTGGCGGGCGGCTTCCTGGATGGCGAGATCGCCGGCGGCGAAGCCGTCGCGATGTCCGAGGCAGAACAGCAGATAGACATCGGCAGTCCAGGGACCGATGCCCGAGATCGCTGTCATCTGCGCATGGACCTCCTCCGGAGAGGCGTGGTCGAGCGCCTCGAAGGCGAAGCGGCGCTCGACCAGGGCGTTCGCCAGCGCGAGCAGGGTCCGCTGCTTCGGCCGCGACAGGCCGGAGAGGCGCATATCGTCATCCGTCGCGACCAGCACGCGCTCCGGCGTCAGCGGCACGAAGACCGCGGCAAAGCGGTTCCAGACGGCCCGTGCGCTGGCGACCGACAATTGCTGCGAGACGATGATCGCGGCGAGGCCGGCAAAGCCGCCTTCGCGCAGTCTCAGCGGCGGCAGGCCGGTGCGCGCGACGATCGGCTGCCAGTCCGGGTGGAGGGCGACCAGCGCGGCCATCCCTTCCTCGAGATCGGCATTGGATGTGATTCTCTCGATCATGGTCCCGGTATCGATGGCAGAGGCGACGGGTTTCGTCAGCAGGGAGCGGCTTGGCGCAGGTGCGCGCAATCCCTAGACAGGAGAGATGGCGTCCGCTCCACCCGATTCCAGCCGGCCGGTTTTCCGCTTCGCCCCGAGCCCGAACGGGCGCCTCCATCTCGGCCATGCGCTGTCGGCCCTGACCAACGAGGCGATGGCCCATCGCTTCTGCGGGCGCCTGCTGTTGCGGATCGAGGATATCGACCTGACGCGGTGCCGGCCGGAATTCGTCGAGGGGATCGAGACGGACCTGGAATGGCTCGGCATCCGGTTCGAGCCCGGCTTCCGCAGGCAATCCGCGCATTTCGACGATTATGCCGGAGCGCTGGCCAGTCTGCGCCAGCGTGGACTGATCTACCCGTGCTTCTGCTCCCGGCAGGAGATCCGCAACGCGGTCGTGGCCCGGGAAGCGGTCACCGGACGGCCCTGGCCGGTCGATTCCGATGGCGCGCCGCTCTACCCCGATCTCTGCAAGGTGCTCGGTCCGGGCGAGGCGGAGCGGCGTATCGCGGCCGGGGAGCCGCATGTGTTGCGCCTCGACATGGCGGCGGCGATCGCCGCGGCGGGGAGATCATTGGGCTATACGGTGTTCGATGCGGATGACGCCCGGCACGTTGTCCAGATCGCGCCGGAACGCTGGGGCGACGTGGTGCTCGCCCGCAAGGACGTACCGACAAGCTATCATCTGGCCGTCACCGTCGATGATGCCTTGCAGGGCGTGACCCATGTCGTGCGTGGCCGCGATCTGGAAGCGGCGACGGATGTCCACGTCCTGCTGCAGCACCTGCTTGGCCTGCCGACTCCGCTCTATCACTTCCATCGCCTGCTGCTCGACGATGACGGGCAGAAGCTCGCCAAGAGCCGGGATTCGCAAAGCCTCGCGGCGCTCCGAGACGATGGCGTCACCGCGGTGGAAATCCGCCGGCAGCTCGGCTTCGCCTGAAGAATTCAGCCGACGCCGAGGAAAGTCAGCCAGGCCGCGGTGGTGAACAGCGAAAGCAGGGTCGAGAGCGTGATCGCGCTCGATGCATCGGCCACGCCCTGCCGGTAGCGCTCGGCGAAGAGATAGGCGTTGATCCCGCAGGGGCAGGCGGCGAACAGCACGGCGACCCCGGACCAGTGGACCGGCATCTCGAAGACCCATGTCGCCAGCCAATAGACCAGGAGCGGATGCAGGCCGAGCTTCAGCCCGCTCAGCACTGTCGGCAGGGCGAGCCCCGATTCGAGACCGTAGCGGCGCATGGCGATGCCCAGGCTGATGAGCGCGCAGGGTACGGCGGCGCCGGCGAGCAGGTCGACCAGCGTCCAGACCGGCGTGGGAATGAAGGCGACGATCGGGCGCACCGCCGAGCCCAGGATGATGCCGATGATGATCGGATGGGTGAAGAGGCGCTTGATCAGTAGCGGGATCGAGGCCGAGCGTCCCTCCGCCAGCAAGGTCGCTGCCGTCATCGTGACCGGCAGATGGACGGCGAGCAGCAGGCCGAGCGGCACGGCGCCAGCATCGCCATAGGCCTTCAGGATCATCGGCACGCCGACGAAGACGGTGTTCGACTGCGCGGCGGCAAAGCCGGAAACGACAAGCTCAGGCCCTTTGCGGGCAAAGAACCGGGAGGCGATGACCATGGCCAGCGCCCAGACCACGGCGAGGCCGGCGAAATAGGCGACCCAGTAGCCCCATGGCTGGGTCAGGGGAATGTCGGCCTTGGCGAGCGTGCGGAACAGCAGGCAGGGCACGGCGAGGACGAAGACGAAATCCGACAGGCCCTCGCCCGTGGTCTCGCGGAGGAGCTTCGTCCAGCGCGCGAGATAGCCGAGGCCGATCAGCCCGAAGACGGGCAGGACGACGAGGAGGGAAGCGACCATGGCTTCGGAACTCGCGCGATAGAGGAATGCCTGCTTCCGCGGTGTCCGCTTGCGCGCGCGCTGTCAAGCTACCGAAGCGCAGCGGGCGGCGGAATGCCCTGCCGTCATGCGCTCAACGCAATTGAGCGAGCGTGCCGCCGGCTTTCTCGATCAGGCTGCGGATCTCATCGCGCTGGCGCTTGAACTCGACCAGGGTCGGGCCTTGCAATTCGCGTCCGCGCGGGACGCGGATCTTCATCGGGTTGACGAAGTTGCCGTTGACCAGGACCTCGTAATGCAGGTGCGGACCGGTGGAGAGGCCGGTGGTGCCGATATAGCCGATCACCTGGCCCTGGCGGACCTTGGCGCCCGGCACGATGCCGGCCGCGAAGTTCGATTGATGCGAATAGGTGGTGACATAGCCGTTGGCGTGCTGGATCTCGGTATGCTTGCCGTAGCCGGAGGACCAGCCGGCCTTGAGCACAGTGCCGTTGCCGGCGGCAAGAATCGGCGTGCCGATCCGGTTCGCCCAGTCGATGCCGGTATGCATCTTCGAATAGCGCATGATCGGGTGGTAGCGCATGCCGAAGCCGGAGCGCAGCTCGCCATCGGCGACCGGCTTGCGCAGCAGGAACTTCTTGAGCGATTTGCCCTCGTCGTCGAAATACTCGATCAGCCCGTCATCGGGCGCCTGGTAGCGGAAGACCCGGCGCGCCTCGCCATTGACGGTCAGGGTCGCGGACAGGATCTCGGCGCGCTCGCCTTCGTCCTCCTCGGTGAAGATCACCTCCAGATTGTCGCCGCCATGGACGCGCTGCTGGAAATCGAGATCGTAGGAGAAGATGCGGACGAGCTCGTCGACCAGCGGCCGCGGCAGGTCGTGGCGCGCGCCGGTCTCGTAGAGGCTCTCATAGAGGCGAGCGCCGCCGGAACCCTCGTCCTCGTCGCCGTCCTCGGTATTGCGCCGCTGCGGCTTCTGCGGACCGACCACATCCTGGCGCGGCAGGTCGACCGGCACGAAGGCGCCCTTGTCGTTCATCGCGATCGTGCTGTCGGGCTGGCCGTTGCTGAGCAGCGAGATGCGCATGATCTGGCGGGAATCGCCGGGGCGAGGGCCCGGCGCGTAGAGCACCTGCAAGACCTGGCCATCGGGCAGGGCCGAGGTGCGGACCTTGCCGCCGAAGGCGGTGATCATCGCGCGGATCTGCTCGGGGGCGACGCCGGCGCCGCGCATCACCTGTTCGAAATTCTCGCCGCGCTTGGCCATCAGCAGCTTGTCCTCGACGAGGGGCTCGCGCGAGGCCGGGATCGGCGTCTTCGGTGCGTTGGTCAGGTTCTCCGGGACGACGCGGACCTCGATCCCCGAGAAGCGGGTATCGGTCGCCGGAGCATAAGCTAGGAGGTCGGTGCCCGGCGCCGCCGCACCGGTCAGCGTCCGGCTGAGCATCAATTGCGGCGGAATCGGCAGCGCACGCTGGCGACCGGAATTCGCCATGTTGGCGCGCTCTTCCTCGATCTGGGAGATCACTTCGGCATCGCTGAGCTGTGGCTTGCCGGAGGGCAGGGTCAGATCGTCGAGGTCGCGCTTGACGATGGTGACGTCGGCATCCGGCATGTCCTGGGCCGGCTCGGCATAGCGCTCCTCGGGCTGCCCGCCCTCGGCGAAGAGGCGCAGCGGGTTGAAGGGCGGGATATTGGAAGCGTAGACGCCGGTCGTGAGCGACAGATTGGAAGCGAGGCGGACGAAGGGCCGGACGCGGATGACCTCGCGGTCGCCGGTCCGCTGGGACATCGGCGCCCGCATGGCATGGCGCGCCGACATGACCGGCTGGTCGGTGACCAGCTTGTCGGCCTTGCGGGCCCCGCCGCCATCGCCCGCGGCCGAGGATGCGCGGATGGCGACCGTCTCGGGCTGCTCGGGATAGCTGGTGTCGCCGCGCATCGCCACGAGGATCGCAGCGCCGAGCAGGGCTGCGCCGCAGGAGCCGACGAGGGCGCAGGCAAAAAGCCAGCGCAGCGAGACGCCGCGACGGTCGAGCGGCTGCTGGCGCGAGTCGCCGGGCTGGATCGGCGGCTCGATGCCGAGATCGACCAGCAGGGCCGCCGCCTCGGGGGCAAGCGGCTCGACCGGCTGTGCGAACTCGGGATGGGCGTTCATATCGTGGCGGCTGCTTCTTGCGGGCTGTCTCGAGACCTTGGTGGCAACTCCGCACAGCGAAGGCGCCCTGAGCGCGTCCTGACGAAAGCGCGCCAGGACCATGCCCGCGCCGGAAGCCGGAATCAATCCGCTCGGTCGTGGACGATCTCCTCTGCGGAGAGATTGCGGCTGTTTTGGGAAACGGCCTGTGCGGCCTTCGCGGCATCCCGCACGACGGTTGCGCGCGCATGCCCGCACGTACTGATATACCGGCTTTCCAAGCGCTGGCTCATCGATCGGAAAGGGCAAGGCGAGCGAGGCGGGACATCCAGGCTTCTCGATCCCCCGGTCCTTGCCTGGCAAAATCTGCGCGCCCCGACAGCGGCAGAGCAAGTCAGCTGCGGCGGGCAAAGCCAAGCCCGGCGCCGAACCCGTCCAAAACCTCAGGAAACAGGCTCTCCAGGCGGGTTTTGGCAGCCTCCGGAAAAAGAAACGCGCTTCGTCAAAAAAACTTCATCGAGCGTGTTGACTTCCAATCCGGGCCTGGCCTATAAACCGGCCATCGAGACGGCGCCGCCGCTGAGCGGCGCCTCTTCTGCGCTTCCTAAGGACGCTGAGGCTGATGCCGGTTCGCCGGACGGGTTT
>NZ_LMJU01000007.1:0-213 GCF_001429415.1 Allobosea sp. Root670
GAGGCGGCGCGGTTGTAGCCGATCTGGAGGCGGCGCTGGATATAGGAGGTCGAGGCCTTCTTGTCCCGCAGCACGACCGCCACAGCCTGCTCGTAGGGGTCGTCGCTCTCGACCGAACCCATGCCGGTCTTGTCGAAGACGGCGCCGTCCTCGTCCTCGCCAGCCTCGTCCTCCTCGGAGGTGACGGCATCGAGATATTGCGGCCGGCCTTGC
>NZ_LMJU01000007.1:302-588 GCF_001429415.1 Allobosea sp. Root670
ACACGGGTGATGCGCCCGCCGCCGGCCATGTAGAGCATGTCGCCCTGGCCGAGCAGCTGCTCGGCGCCCATTTCGCCGAGGATCGTGCGCGAGTCGATCTTCGACGTCACCTGGAAGGAGATGCGGGTCGGGAAGTTCGCCTTGATCGTGCCGGTGATGACGTCGACCGAGGGACGCTGGGTCGCGAGCACGACATGGATGCCGGCGGCACGCGCCATCTGGGCGAGGCGCTGGATCGTGCCCTCGATCTCCTTGCCGGCGACCATCATCAGGTCGGCCATCTCGT
>NZ_LMJU01000007.1:600-55870 GCF_001429415.1 Allobosea sp. Root670
CGCCATCTGGGCGAGGCGCTGGATCGTGCCCTCGATCTCCTTGCCGGCGACCATCATCAGGTCGGCCATCTCGTCGACGATGACGACGATATAGGGCAAGGGCTCGAGGTCCATGACCTCCTCCTCGTAGATCGCCTCGCCGGAATGCTTGTCGAAGCCGGTCTGGACGGTGCGGGTGATGACCTCGCCGGCCGCCTTGGCCTCGCCGACCCGGGCATTGAAGCCGTCGATGTTGCGCACCGAGAGCTTCGACATCTTCTTGTAGCGCTCCTCCNGTGATGACCTCGCCGGCCGCCTTGGCCTCGCCGACCCGGGCATTGAAGCCGTCGATGTTGCGCACCGAGAGCTTCGACATCTTCTTGTAGCGCTCCTCCATCTCGCGCACCGCCCATTTTAGGGCGACGACCGCCTTCTTGGGATCGGTGACGACGGGGGTGAGCAGATGCGGGATGCCGTCATAGACGGAGAGCTCCAGCATCTTGGGATCGACCATGATCAGGCGGCACTCCTCCGGCTTGAGCCGGTAGAGGATCGAGAGGATCATGGTGTTGATGGCGACGGACTTGCCCGAGCCGGTGGTGCCGGCGACGAGCAGATGCGGCATGCGGGCGAGATCGGCGATCACCGGCTCGCCGCCGATGGTCTTGCCGAGGCAGAGCGCGAGCTTGTGCTTGCGGGCGAGATCGGCGATCACCGGCTCGCCGCCGATGGTCTTGCCGAGGCAGAGCGCGAGCTTGTGCTTGGTCGCCTCGAAATCCTGGCTGGCGAGGAGTTCGCGCAGGAAGACGGTCTCGCGGCGGGTGTTGGGCAGTTCGATGCCGATCGCGTTCTTGCCCTGAACCACCGCCACACGCGCCGACACCGCGCTCATCGAACGCGCGATGTCGTCGGCCAAAGAGATCACCCGGGAGCTCTTGATGCCGGGGGCCGGCTCCAGTTCATAGAGGGTCACGACCGGGCCGGGACAGGCCTGGACGATCTCGCCACGGATATTGAAGTCCTCCAGCACGCCTTCGAGCAGGCCGGCATTCTGCTGGAGCGTCTCGACCGGCAGTCTCTCATCCTGCGTCGGCGGCGGCTCGGCGAGAAACTCGATCGGCGGCAACTGGAAGCCGGCATCCTGCACCACCGGCAACTCGACAAGGCGGAGCTTGGCCCTGAAGGGCGTGACCTTGGCGGGCTGGGCCACAGATTCAGGTTCAGGGCGCGCAGGTTCCGGTTGGGCGGGCTGAGGCTGAACCGGTTTGGATGGAACAGGCTTGGGCTCGACCGCAGGCCGCGTGCTGCGCGCCAGCGGCACGCCGGGCTTCGCTACAGGCACAGTTTCTTCCGGGGCCGGAGCCTCGTCCTCGACCGCAACCGTTTCCACGGCCGGGGCCTGCCAGGAGGGGGTCGCGATCTGGAAGCTCACCTGATAGCTCTGCCCCCAGCCGAAGCCGGACCAGGCGGGCGCGACCACCGGAGCAGTCACCGCGATCGTCGTCGCTTCGCGCTTCGCGACCCGCGGCTCTTCGTCGAAGGCGATGACCGGGGCATGGGCCAGCGCTTCCGCCGGCATCGGCAGAGAGACGGACTCGAAGGAGAACTCGGCGTCGTCGCGCTCGGCCTCGGGCACGCATTCCCAGAAGGCATGATCCGAGATGAAATCGAGCGGCGTCGCGACGTCCTGCTCCGGGACGACAACGATCTCCGCAGGAGCCTCGAACGCCATCTCGTCGGTGAAGGCGTTCTCACCCTCGTTGAACGTCAGCTCGACGGAGACCGTTTCATCCGTTGCCGGTTCGGGCGCCGTCTCGGTGCCGGGCGCTCCCCAGACCTGCCTGATCAGATGATCCGGCGTGCGCCAGAAGCGGACACGGCTCTCGCCCGGAGCGGGAGCGTTCGGGGACATGGCGATGTCGAGGGCCTGGCCCAGAACCGGGGAAGCGGCCAGCTCCTGCTCGGCCTGCGCAAGCTTGCGCTGGGCGTCCGTGGAGCGCGAGGGCCTGACATAGGTCGGCCAGAGGCTGGAGGATGATCCCCCCTGCCGAATCGACTCGGCCGCAGGGGCTTCCGGCGTCGCGGACGACGCGCCCTCCTGTGGCTGAACGAAGCGATTATCCTCGGGAACGACGGCGTTCGCGCGGCGGTGACGATCCAGTTTATGCATGGGCTTAGGCGAACACTACGCTTCGTTAACCTGAGCCCCAGTGCTAGCCCGGCAGGGTTAAGAGACCGTTCAGATCGAGCGCGCGGGGGCAGGCAGGATCAACACGGCGACGGCGATCATCAGCGCCCTGGCCCTGAGAACCGCGCCATCTCGTATCGCGCGCGGCAGCCCTCAGGCTGCGACGGCGCTCATCCGCGCAGCGTTCATCACGCGCACGCCGCCAGGGACGATCAGGATGGTCTTTTCGCGGGCGAGGCGGGTGAAGGTGCGGCTCACCGTTTCGATGGTCAGGCCGAGGAAATCGGCGATGTCCTGCCGCGTCATCGGCAGCGGCACCGTGACCGACGGCTTGCCGAGGCGGGCCCAGCGCTGCTGCATGCCGAGCAGGAAGCAGATCAGCTTCTCCTCGGCCGTGCGCCGGCCGAGCAGCATCATCTGCTCATGGGCAAGCGTCAGCTCATGCGTCGCGAACTCGTGCAGGCGCTTCAGCAGATGCGGCTTGGCATCGACCAGCGCGGTATAGGCGCCGCGCGCGAAGGCGCAGACCGCGACATCGCCGATGGCATCGGCCGAGAAGCCGTAGGCATCGCGCATCGCAAGGCCGAGAAAATCGCCCGGCAGCGCAAAACCGACCACCTGCCGGCGACCGTCGGAGAGCAGCTTGTAGAGGCGCACGACGCCGGCCGTGACGTTGTAGACGGAATGCGCCTCGCGGCCTTGCGTGAACAGCGTCGCGCCGGAGGCGAAATGCGTGGGATGCGCCAGGGATTCGAGCAGCGCCAGCTCGTCATCCGTCAGGGACGCACAGACGCTGACCAGCCGCACCATGCAGCTGCGGCAGCCGCCATCGCCGCAGGCCGTGGGGTGACAGTTCACGATCGCACCTTCCTGATCATCGGCAGACCATACCGCATGGGTTCGAGCCCACAAAGCGCGCTTCTGGTCGCAAGCCGCCGATTTGATCCAGATCAATGCGCCCTTGCCGGCCCGGCAATCACGGTACGCCCTCGAAACCCCGGAGAGCGTTCGTGACTGGCGATGATATCTTCGAGGTCGCGCGCATCGCGCCGGCGGGCGCCGACACGGTCTTCAGCCTCGTCGCCATGCTGCATCCGGAGGTGACCCCGGAGGGCTGGGCCGCCTTCGTGCGCGACAATTCGCAGGATGGCGCGCGGCCGCGCGGCGTCTTCGCGTTGCGCGACGCGCGGGCCATGCCGCATGCCGTCTTCACCTTCCGCGTCGCGCAGACGATCGCGGGCGGCACGGCGCTGGAGATCTCGGAACTGGCAATGATGAGGCTGCCGGGCACCTGCCTGGTCGATGCCTTGCTGCGCTTCGCCAACCAGCTTGCCGTCGAGCTCGACCTGCCCCGAATCGCGATCTCGCTGGAGCGCTCGGCCGCCTGGGCGCAGGACCATGACGCTTTCCAGCGCTCGGGCTTCCAGGTCGACCGGATGATGGTGCTCGGCCGGGCGCGACTGGCGCCGACGGCCTGCAATTGACCTGCCTCAATTGGGTATCAGCCCGACTTAGCGACCGTTGGCCTTTCGCCACGCCGCAAAATCGGTCTTGGTCTGCTCCTCCGTCGCCGGGTAGAGGCCGAGGATCGAGCGGCCTTTCAGCACCTCCTCAGTGACGAAATCTTCGAAGGCGGTCATCTCGACCGCCTCGGCCGCGACCTCGTCGGCGAGATGGGCGGGGATGATGATGACGCCCTCGGCGTCGCCGACCACGACATCGCCCGGGAAGACCGCGACGTCGCCGCAGCCGATCGGCACGTTGATATCGATCGCCTGATGCAGGGTCAGGTTGGTCGGGGAGGACGGGCGGTTGTGATAGGTCGGGAAGGGCAATCCCGCGATCTCGTAGGAATCGCGGAAGCCGCCATCTGTGACGACGCCGGCAACGCCGCGCTTCATCAGGCGCGAGACGAGGATGCCACCGGCCGAGGCCGCGCGCGGGTCCTTGCGGCTGTCGATCACCATCACGGCGCCGGGCGGGCAATCCTCGACCGCCTTGCGCTGCGGATGGGCGCGATCCTGGAAGACCGAGAGCGGGTTCAGGTCCTCGCGCGCCGGGATGTAGCGGAGCGTGAAGGCCTCGCCGACCATGGTGCCGGCGCCGGGATTGAGCGGGCGGACATCCTGGATGAACTGGTTGCGCAATCCGCGCTTGAACAGCGCCGTGCAGAGCGTGGCGACGGAGACCGTGCGCAGCTTCTCGCGGGTTTCCGGCTTGAGACTGGGCATGCGTTCACCTTCCGACGTCCGTGGCTCCCCGCCGGGCGGCAGGTGGCAGGGAAGTTCCCGCGATCCGCCCCGCTTTGTAAAGGCGAAGCGATCAGCGAAAAACGCAACCCCGCCCTTGCCTGCCGGGATACGGACTACTTGCCCCAGCGCAGCGCCAGCGGATCGAGCTCGCGGGCGAGTTCGATCAGGCCCTCGCGGGTCTTCGGATGCAACGGCGTCAGGGGATGGCGCACGGCCTCCGACCGGATCACGCCGCCTTCCTTCATCACCGCCTTGGCCGAGCGCAGGCCGCATTGGCGGTTCTCGTAATTGATGATCGGCAGGACGCGGGCATAGAGCGCCGCAGCCTGCTTGCGGTCACCCGCCGCGTGGGCGGCGAGGATCGGCTTGATCAGGTCCGGGATCATCGCCGAAGTCATCGTGCCGGTGGCGCCGGCATCAAGATCGGCCATCAGCGTGATCGCCTCCTCGCCGTCGAAGGGGCCGGCCACGGCATCGCCGCCGGCCTCGATCAGAGCACGCAGCTTGTTCGCCGTGCCGGGCACCTCGATCTTGAAATAGCGGACGAGCGGAACCTCTTTCGCCAGCCGGATCATGAAGGGCACGGTCATGGTCACGCCCGAGAGCGGCGCGTCCTGCAGGATGACCGGCAAGCCGCAGGCGTCCGTCACCGCCTTGAAATGCTCGATCATGCCCTGCTCGTCAGCCTTGAGCAGCGCGCCGTGATAGGGCGGCATCATCATCAGCATCTTGGCGCCGGCGTCCGCCGCGGCCTTGGCGCGGGCGGCGGCGATGCGCGTCGCGAAATGCGAGGTCGTGACGATGACCGGCACGCGGCCGCCGACCTGCTCCAGCGAGAGCCGCATGACCTGATCGCGTTCCTCGTCGGTGAGCAGGAACTGCTCCGAGAAATTGGCGAGGATGCAGATGCCGTCGACGCCCTGGTCGACCATCAGGTCCATGACGCGCCTGTTGCCCTCGATATCGAGGTCGCCGTTCTCGTGGAAGATGGTCGGCGCGATCGGCAGGATGCCCTTGTAGGGTTCGGTCATGGCGTCATCTCAGGTGGCGGACAGGGCGGGTTCAGACAGTGCTGGCGGCCTTGGCGCCGCGCAAGCGGCGGGCGATCGAGCCGAGGACCGGCATGACCAGAAGCGCCAGGCCGATCGTCATCAGCGTCGAGACCAGTGGGTTAGACCAGAAGATCGAAAGGGAGCCCTGGCTGAAGATCATCGACTGGCGGAAGGCGTCCTCGGCCTTGTCGCCGATGACCATGGCGAGCACGAGCGGCGCGATCGGATAGTCGAGCTTCTTGAAGAGATAGCCGACGAGGCCGAAGACCAGCGCGAGCCAGATGTCGAATTCCTTGCTCGCCGCGGTGAAGGCGCCGATGAAGCAGATCACCACGATGACCGGCCCGATGATCGAGAAGGGAATCCGCAGGATCGAGGCGAAGAGCGGCACCGTCGCCAGCACGATCACCACCGCCACGACATTGCCGAGATACATCGAGGCGATCAGGCCCCAGACGAAATCGGGCCGGTCGGTAAACAGCGTCGGGCCGGGGTTGAGGCCCCAGATCATCAGCCCGCCCATCATCACCGCAGCCGTCGCGGAACCGGGAATGCCGAGCGCCAGCATCGGCAGCATGGCCGCGGAACCGGCGGCATGGTCCGCCGTCTCGGGCGCGATCACGCCCTCGGGCTCGCCCTTGCCGAATTTGGCGGGATTACGCGAGGAGCGCTTGGCCATCGCGTAGCTCATGAAGGAGGCTGCCGTCGGCCCGCCCGGCGTGATGCCCATCCAGATGCCGATCAGCGAGGAGCGCAGCAAAGCGAGCCAGTAGCGCGGCAGCTTGGCGGCGGTGCGCAGCACGTCACCGATGCGCACCTTGGCGGCGACACCCTCGAATTTCAGCCCCTCCTCCATCGTCAGCAGCAATTCGCCGATGCCGAACAGGCCGATGACCGCGATCAGGAAGCTGACGCCGGCGAGCAGCACATCGAATTCGAAGGTGAGGCGGACATTGCCCGAGACCGAGTCCATGCCGATGGTCGCCAGTGCGAAGCCCATCGCCATCGAGACGACCGTCTTGAAGGGCGAGGCGCCGCCGAGCCCGATGAAGCTCGCGAAGGTCATGAAATAGACGGCGAAATACTCGGGCGAGGAGAAGCGCAGCGCAAAATTCGCGACCCATCCGGAGAGCAGCGTGATCAGGATGACGCCGGCCATGGCGCCGAAGCCGGCCGAAAGGAAGGCGAAGGAGAGCGCCTCCGTCGCCTTGCCCTGCTTGGCCATCGGGTGGCCATCGAAGGTCGTCGCGACCGATGAGGGTTCGCCGGGGATATTGAACAGGATCGAGGTGGTCGAGCCACCGAAGAGCGCACCCCAGTAGAGCGAGGTCAAAAGGATGATCGCCGAGACCGGATCCATCGAGAAGGTCAGCGGCAGCAGCAGCGAGACGCCGTTGGGCGCGCCGAGGCCCGGCAGGACGCCGACGAGCACGCCGAGCAGGACGCCCGCCATCATCAGCAGGACATGGTGCGTGGTGAGCGCGACCGAGAAGCCGTGCATCAGGTTGGCGACATTATCCATGCTGATATCCCCGCCGTCTCAGAGGCCGATGAGCGGCTCGATCGGGCCCTTGAGCAGGCCGATCTGGAAGAATTTCTCGAGGGCGAAATAGAAGAAGGCCGCCGTCACGAAAGCGGTCGCGAGACTCTGGAACCAGCCGTAGCCGCCCTGGAAGCGCATCGCGAAGACGAGATAGAGGATCGTCGCGACATACATGCCGAGCGTTACGCTCAGCACGACGAAGGCGACGAGCGGCAGCAGGAAGGACAGCACCCGCTTGCCGCGCTCGGCATCGAGGAAGGCCTCGGCGAGCGCGGCCCTGCCTACGACGCGCTGGCTGAGCGTGACCGCGATCGTGCCAAGGCTCGCCAGTGCGATCAGCGCCCCCGCATAGAAGGGAAAGGCGCCGGGCTGCGGGCCGGAGCTGTCCCAGCCGATGCCGAATTCGAGCGAGCCCTTCACGATGACGAGCCCGAAGACGAGCGTCAGGATCGCGGTCCCGATCTCGGCCCAGAAGCGGGTGATCATGCGGTGGGTTCTCCCTTTCAGGGCTTGCACGTCATGGCCGGGCTTGACCCGGCCATCTCGGAAACCAGCCGTCTCGTCATGAGATTCCCGGGACAGCGCGCCGCGCCGCCCGGGAATGACGATCCCACCTTACTTCGCGACCCAGCCTTCGTTCTCGAAGACCTTCTTGTTTGCCGCCTCGTCCTTGGCGACGAAATCGGCGAGTTCCTTGCCCTTCATGAACTTGCCGGTCTGGGCGGTGCGCGTCACGAATTCCTGCCATTCGGGGGTCTTGGAGACCTTCTCCAGCAGGCCGGCATAATAGGTCACGGCATCGGCCGGGACGTCGGCCGGCAGCCAGACGGTGCGCGGCATCTGGAAGGTCTCCAGCGGCAGGCCCGCCTCCTTGCAGGTCGGGATATCGCCCCAGCCCTTGCCGTCATGAACGGGTTCGCCCTTGGCGAGGCGCACCGGCGAGAAGACGCAGAGCGGCTTGACCTGCCCGGCCTTCCACTGGCCGATATTCTCGTTGGGGTTGTTGGTGTTGGAATCGATATGGCCGCCGGCGAGCTGCACGGCCGCGGCGCTGCCGCCCTGGAACGGGATGTAGATCCACTTCACGCCGGCGGCGTCCTGGATCATCGAGGTCAGGGTCTGGTCGGTGTCCTTCGATTGGCTGCCGCCCATCTTGAAGCCCATCGGCTTGGCCTTGACCGCCTCGAGATAGCTCTTGGCGTCGGCATAGGGGGCATCGCCCTTGACCCAGAGCAGGAACTCGTCGAGCGCCAGCGCCGCGACCGGCGTCAGGTCCGTGAATTTGTAGCCGAGCTTGGCGACATAGGGCAGCAGATAGGCGTTGTTGGTGCCGAAGATGACGCGGTTCGGATCGCCCTTGGCGCTCTTGCCGTAGACATAGCCTTCGGCGCCGGAGCCGCCGCCCTTGTTCACCACCACGATGGGCTGCTCGGTGAACTTGTGCTTGGTGATGATCGACTGGATGATCCGGGCGAAATTGTCGGTGCCGCCGCCGGCGCCCGAGGTCACGACGAACTCGATCGGCTTGGTCGGTTCCCAGGCCTGGGCGGCACCGATGCCGCCGAAGGCAACCGCGCCGGCAAGCGCAGCCGAAATAGCAATGGTCTTCATGGTTTCTCTCCCTGTGAGCTGGAATTGACGGGCCGCTCTTGGCGGCGGCCTTGACATGGACAGGCGGGATCAGGCAGCGGCGCGGGTCTTTTCCTTGCCATCCTGGGCCATCTTGATGGCGAGCGAGAGCGCGGCGCGCGTCGCGCCGAGATTGGCGACGCCCTTGCCGGCAATCTCATAGGCCGTGCCATGGGCCGGCGTGCAGATCGGGAAGGGGAAGCCGCCGATCAGGGTGACGCCGCGGTCGAAGCCGATCAGCTTCATCGCGATCTGGCCCTGGTCGTGATACATCGTCAGCACGGCGTCGAAATCGCCGTTCTTCGCCCGCAGGAACACCGTGTCGGAGGGGAACGGCCCCTCGACGGTGAAGCCCTTGGCCTTGGCCGCCTTCACCGCCGGCTCGATCGTCTCGATCTCGTCGCGGCCGAAATTGCCGCCATCGCCGGCATGAGGATTGATGCCGGCAACCGCGATGCGCGGCGGGTTGAAGCCGGCGGCGCGCAGATTGGCATCGGCCAGCGTCAGGGCGCGCAGGATGCGCTCCTGCGTGATGTTCTGAGCCACTTCCGAGAGCGGGATGTGCGAGGTGACGCGGGCGTTCCAGAGCTTGTCGAGGATATTGAACTCGCTCGCGGCGCCTTCGAAGCCGATCGCGTCGCGCACGAAGCGGATTTCGTCGTCATAGCCGGGATAGGCGAAGCGCATCGCCGCCTTGTTGAAGGGCGTGAAGAACACCGCATCGGCCTGGCCGGAGGCGGCGAATTGCAGCGCGCGGCGGAAATTCTCGGTCGCAGCCTTGCCGCCGGCGAGCGTCGCGGTGCCGCGCTTGAGATCGGCGGGGTCGTGATTGCCGAGATCGATAAAGGCGGGCTTGTCGCCAAGCGGCACGGCGTCACCGTCCTTGACGACCTGGACCTGCGGATCGACGCCGCCGTCCTTGATGCCGAGATCGAGCAGCCGCTTGTCGCCGAAGACGACATAGCGGGCAGCGCCGCGCAGGTCGGCCTCCGACAGGATGCGGGCCGTCAATTCGGGACTGATGCCGGAGGGATCGCCCATCGCAACGGCGATCACCGGCAAGGCGTCATTCGTCCGCTCACTCATGACTGCCACTCCGCTGCCTGTCCATTCGTCTGGCCCGTTGGCTAGCACACGCAGCCCGGCCACTCAAGTATGCTGTATGCAGCATATCCAGATTGCTGTACCAAGCAGGAAGATGCAGGCGCGGATTGCGCCCGCGCCGAAGGAGGGCCGATGAATTTTCATGCGCATTACGCCGGGATCGCGGAGCCGGTCGAAACCTGCCTGGTCGGCAGCGGCAGCTTCGGGCGCAGCTATCTCGCGCAGTCGCGCCGGACGCGGCTGGTCAATGCGCGCATCGCGGTCGACGTCACCGCCGAGGCGGCCGCGCGCGCCTTCGCCGCGGCCGGTTTCGAGCCGGGCGAGATCGCGTTGTGCGCGACCGGCGCCGAGGCCAGGACCGCATGGAACGCCGGCAAATGCATCGCCGCGGCGAGCCTCGACGTCGTCATGGAATTGCCCTTCGCGCTTCTCGTCGAGGCCACCGGGAGCCCCGAGGCAGCCACACGGCACAGCCTCGCCGCGATCGATGCCGGCCGCCATGTCGCGCTGGTCTCGAAGGAGGCCGACAGCGTCGTGGGTCCCGGGCTGGCACGGCTCGCCCGCGACAAGGGCGTCGTCGTGACGCCGGTCGATGGCGACCAGCCGAGCCTGCTGATCGCGCTCGCGAGCTGGGCCGAGGTCATCGGCCTCGAGATCATCGCAGTCGGCAAGTCGAGCGAATACGATTTCGTGCTCGATGCCGCGACCGGCGACGTCACCTGCAATGGCGTGACCCGCGCACTGCCGGCACTGCGAGAGCACTGGCTGCCGGGCTCGCGCTCGATCGTGACCAATGCAGCCGAGCGCGCGCGCATCCTCGGCGAGGCTTTCCCGCTGCGGGCCGTGCCCGATCTCTGCGAGATGACGCTGGTCGCCAATGCGCTGGACTTCTCGGCCGATGCCGCCGGCTTCCACGCGCCGCCGGCCCGCGTCCCCGAGCTCGCCGATCTCTTCGCGGAGCGCGCCGAGGGCGGGCTGATGGAGGGCACGCGCCGGATCGACGTGTTCCATCATCTGCGGCTCAAGGAAGAAGCGAGCTTCGCCGGCGGCGTCTTCATCGTCGTGCGCTGCGACAATGACGAGACCTGGGAGATGCTCGCCGGCAAGGGCCATGTCGTCAGCCGCAGCGGCAGGACGGCTGCGCTCTACCTGCCGCGCCACCTGCTCGGCGTCGAGGTCGCGACCTCCATCCTCGATGCCGCCGGCCTCGGCCGCTCGGGCTATGGCGACGATTACCGCCCGCGGCAGGATCTCGTCGCCGTGGCGCAGCGCGATCTCGCCGCCGGGACGGTGCTCGCGATGGGCGGGCATCATCACAGCATCGACAATGTTGGCGCCGAAGTGAGGCCGGCGATGGCGCTGGCAGCCGAGCGCGCCGCCCCGTTCTACCTCGTCGCCGACCGGACGCTCGTTCGCCCGGTCAAGGCCGGCGAAGCGATCCGCCTCGGCGATGTCGCGATCCCCGAGGATTCCGGGTTGCTGGCGATGCGCCGACGGCAGGACGCGCTGTTTGCCGCCGGGAACGACGTGCCGGTTTGACAGCGCGGAAGCCGCATGCCGTAACGGAGAGGCCGGAAACACGGGAGCAACGATGAGCGAGACGGCGGCCGACTATATCCCGATCACGCGGCGGACCCTCCATGACGAGGTGCTGGAGCGCGTGCGCGACATGATCATCGAAGGGCGCCTCGCCCCCGGCCAGCGCATCAACGAAGGCCAGGTCGGCGCCCAGCTCGGGGTCTCGCGGACGCCGCTGCGCGAGGCGATCAAGACTCTCGCCAGCGAGGGGCTCGTCGAGATCCTGCCGGCCAAGGGCGCGATCGTCCGGAAATTCTCGGCGCGGGACCTCGCCGACATCCTCGAAGTCATCAAGAGCCTGGAGCAGCTCGGCGGTCGGATCGCCTGTGCGCAGGCCAGCGACGCCACGGTCGAAGCGATCCACACGCTGCACCGGGACATGCTGGCACTCTACGCGACGCGCGACCGGCTGGACTATTTCAAGCTCAATCAGGCGATCCACAGCGCCATCGTCGCGGCCTCCGGCAATGCGGTGCTGGCCGAGATGCACACCACGCTGCAATCGCGGATCAAGCGGCTGCGCTTCGTCGGCAACGAAGGCCCGGAAAAATGGGCCGGAGCGGTCGCCGAGCACGAGGACATGATGGCGGCGCTGCTCAGGCGCGACGGCGACGCCCTGGCCGAGGCGATCGGCCGCCATATGGACACGACGCTGGTGCGGGTGCGCGAAGTCCTCTGAGGGCCTGCCCGAACACCGGGCCTGTCTGGAACCCATAGACTTTCGAATAAGCGTCCGACGGCAGCACAAGCTTTCTCGCGCCGCCCGGAATCCGTTCCGACACAATCGTTTACCCTCACCTTGGAGCCGGCCTTCAAGCCCTCCGAGACGGCTATCCGCGCTCTCCTTCTTTGAATAAGCTGTAGACAAGGCGGCCCGGGGACTTCCGCCCCAGGAGCTTCCGATACAACGGGGCCGTTTGCCGCCCTCGCGAGGGCGGAAAGGCGTTCAAGGAGACACCCATGAAGACGATTCTGTTGGCGACGCTGTCGGCCGCCGCGCTGATGGCCGCGCAACCGCTGATGGCCAAGACGCTGGTCTATTGCTCCGAGGGCAGTCCCGAGAATTTCGCGCCGAGCGTCAACACCACCGGCACGTCCTTCGATGCGAACACCCAGATCTACGACACGATCGTCCAGTTCGAGCGTGGCGGCACCAAGGTCCAGCCGGCCCTTGCCGAGAAATGGGATATCTCGCCGGACGGCCTGACCTACACCTTCCACCTGCGCAAGAACGTCAAGTGGCAGTCCAACAAGAGCTTCAAGCCGACGCGCGACTTCAATGCCGACGACATCATCTTCATGATCGAGCGGCAGTGGAAGGAGAACCATCCGTTCTTCAAGGTGACGAGCTCGAACCACTCCTATTTCAACGACATGGGCATGCCCAAGCTGCTGAAATCGGTCGAGAAGGTCGATGACTACACCGTCAAGTTCACGCTGAACCAGCCGGAAGCGCCCTTCCTCGCCGACCTCGCCATGCAATATGCCAGCGTGCAGTCGAAGGAATATGCCGATGCGATGCTGAAGGCGGGCACGCCCGAGAAGCTCGACCAGGACCCGATCGGCACCGGCCCGTTCTATCTCGTGCAATACCAGAAGGACGCGATCATCCGCTACAAGGCCAATCCCGACTATTGGGCCGGCAAGGCCAAGATCGACGACCTGATCTTCGCGATCACGCCGGACGCCTCGGTGCGCTGGGCCAAGCTCCAGAAGGGCGAATGCCATGTCATGCCCTATCCGAACCCGGCTGATCTCGACGCGATCAGGAAGGACGCCAATGTCGAGATCCTCGAGCAGCCCGGCCTGAACATCGGCTATCTCGCCTACAACACCACCAAGAAGCCGTTCGACGACGTCAAGGTGCGCCACGCCGTCAACAAGGCGATCAACAAGCAGGCGATCATCGACGCGGTCTATCTCTCCAGCGGCGTCGCGGCGATCAACCCGATCCCGCCGACCATGTGGTCCTATAACGAGACGATCAAGGACGATCCCTATGATCCGGAGGCGGCCAAGAAGGAGCTGGCCGAGGCCGGCTATCCGAACGGGCTGGAGATCGACCTCTGGGCCATGCCGGTGCAGCGCCCCTACAACCCCAACGCCAAGCGTATCGCCGAACTGATGCAGGCCGATCTCGCCAAGGTCGGCGTCAAGGCCGAGATCAAGAGCTTCGAATGGGGCGAGTACCGCAAGCGCCTGCAGGCGGGCGAGCACCAGACCGGCATGTTCGGCTGGACCGGCGACAACGGCGACCCGGACAACTTCCTGCACACGCTGCTGGGCTGCGACGCGGCCAAGAACAACGGCGGCAACGTCGCGAAGTTCTGCTACAAGCCCTTCGATGACCTGGTCGTGAAGGCGAAGACGGTCACCGACCAGGCCGAGCGCGAGAAGCTCTACCGGCAGGCGCAGGTGATCTTCAAGGAGCAGTCGCCCTGGTTCACTATCGCGCATGCGGTGCAATTGAAGCCCGTTCGCAAGGAAGTGAAGGACTTCAAGCTCTCGCCGTTCGGCCGCCACACCTTCTACGGCGTCGACATCGGCAAGTGACCTTCCGCGCCAACCGCGCCACATCGTGGCGCGGTTGATGCTTGCCAGTTGATGCTTGCCAAGTGACGCGGCCCCGCCGGACCGCGTTCCGGGAGGTGGAGACGATGGGGCACGACGCCCCGCGCCCGATCCGCCTCTCCTGCCTGTCCCGAGAGAGATGCCCATGCCCGTTCGTGCCCGTTCTCTTGCCCTGACGCTGGGGCTGAGCGCCCTTCTGCTGCCCGCCGTCGCCAGCGCCCAGGCGCTCGTCGTCTGCTCCGAGGCCAGTCCCGATTACCTGAACCCGCAATTCAGCGGACAGAACACCGCCTATGACGTGGCGGCACAGATCTATGAGCGGCTGACCGCGACGGAGCGCGGAGGATCGCAGATCATCCCGAGCCTCGCCGAGTCCTGGACGATTTCCGATGACGGGCTGACCTACACGTTCAAGCTGCGCAAGGGCGTGAAATGGCACGCCAACAAGAGCTTCACGCCGACGCGGGACTTCAACGCCGACGACGTGATCTTCTCGTTCGGCCGCATGTTCGACGAGAAGAATCCTTTCCACAAAGTCGGCAGCGGCAATTTCGGCTTCTTCGCCGAAATTGTGAAGCCGAGCCTGAAATCGATCGAGAAGGTCGACGACCTCACGGTCAAGCTGACCTTGACCAAGCCGAACTCGCCGCTGCTCTCGGCGCTCTCGGTCGAGCCGATGTCGATCCTTTCGGCCGAGTATGCCGCGGCGATGCTGAAGGCCGGCACGCCCGAGCAGATCGATTTCGTGCCGATCGGCACCGGGCCGTTCTCGCTCACCTCCTACCAGAAGGATGCCGTCATCCGCTTCAAGGCGGTGCCGGACCACTGGACCAAGGCAGTCGGCAACCGCGATCGCATGGCGCTGGTCAACGACCTGATCTTCGTGATCACGCCGGATGCCTCGGTGCGCTTCGCCAAGGTGCGCTCGGGCGAGTGCCAGATCGCGCGCTATCCCAATCCAGGCGACCTGCCGGCGATGAAGGCGGAAGCCTCGATCAACCTCCTGCAGGGCAGCATCGCCGACCAGAGCTTCCTCGCCTTCAACCAGCAGAAGAAGCCCTTCGGCGACAAGCGCGTGCGCGAGGCGCTGGCCTATGCGACCAACATCCCTGCGATCATCGACGCGGTCTATCAGGGCACCGGCAAGATCGCCGCGGCTGCCGTGCCGCCCTCGCTCTGGTCGCATGATGCGGATCTGAAGCCGCGCCCCTACGATCCCGAGAAGGCCAAGGCGCTGCTGAAGGAGGCAGGTCTCGCCGACGGCTTCGAGACGACGCTCTGGGCCATTCCGGTCGTGCGCGCCTATATGCCGAACGGCCGGCGTGCGGCCGAGCTGATCCAGGCCGACTGGGCCAAGATCGGCGTCAAGGCGACGATCCAGACCTACGAATGGGGCGAGTATCTCAAGCGCGGCCGCGCCGGCGACCATGAGGTCGGCATGTTCGGCTATACCTGGGACTATCCCGATCCGAGCCAGATCCTGCTTTCGGGCTGGACGTGCGAAGGCGTGAAGAGCGGCGCCAACCGCTCGCGCTGGTGCAACCAGGAGGCCTCGGACGCGCTGGCCAAGGCCAGCACCATCACCGACCAGGGCGAGCGCACAAAGCTCTACAAGCGCTTCCAGGAGCTGTTCCACGAGGATGTCGCGGGCCTGCTCTTCGCCAATGCGCAGGCGTTCACGCCGGTGCGCAAGGAAGTGAAGGACTACAAGATCCACTTCTTCGGCGGACAGCCCTTCTACGGCGTCTCCATCGCCAAGTAATCCTGCGCCCCTCTCGCCGCGGCAGCCCACGCTGCCGCGGTCGACTGCCTGCGCGCTCATGCGAGCGGCGCAGGGCCTCCCCCGGAGCTCATCGCCATGCGCATCTACATTTCCGCCGACATCGAAGGCATCGCCGGCGTCGTCACCCGCGATCAGACCCTCGTGGAGGGCTTCGAATACCAGGCCGCCCGGATCTGGATGACCGACAGCGTCACCGCCGCGGCGCGGGCCGCCTATGCCAGCGGCGCCAGCGAGGTCGTCATCGCCGACAGCCATGGCAGAGGGCAGAACCTGCTGCTCGAGCGGCTGCCGCGCGAGGTTCAGCTCGTCCGGGCCCATCCGCGGCCGCTGTCGATGATGCAGGGCATCGAGGCCGGCAGCTATGACGGCGCGCTCTTCATCGGCTACCACACGGGAGCGACCAATCCCGAGGGCGTGCTGGCCCATACCTTCCGCAGCGCCTGCCTGCGCGAGGTCAGGGTCAATGGCGTCGCCGTTCCGGAGGCCGGCATCAATGCCGCCATCGCCGGGCATTTCGACGTGCCGGTCCTGCTCGTCAGCGGCGACGACGCCACCATCGCCGAGACCAAGGGGTTCCTGCCCGATATCGAGGGCGTGACGGTGAAATGGGCGCATAGCCGCCAGTCCGCCCGCACGCTGATGCCGGAAGCCTCTTACGAGCTGATCGCGGAGGGTGTGAAGCGCGCCATCGCGCGGCGGGCCGCGATCAAGCCCTATCGCATCGCCGGGCCGGTTACGCTCGATATCAACTTCCTGTTCCGGCAGCCGGTCGAGTATCTCGCCATGCTGAAGGCCGTGGAGCGTCTCGACGCCTTCACGATCCGCTATGTCGCGGACGACATTCTTGATCTCCAGCGCTTTTTGGTGTTTGCGCTGGGCTACAGCTCGACATTGCAATAAATCCAAACGACCTGCCGGCGTGCAACGATCCTTTTCACGCCGGCCAAGAACATCGGCACAACCATGCTGCGCTTCATCTTCACCCGGCTGAGCCTGGTCATCCCGACCTTCATCGGCATCACGCTGCTGGCCTTCTTCCTCGTCCGCCTCGTCCCCGGCGATCCGATCGAGACCATGGCCGGCGAACGCGGCATCGACGCCGCCCGCCACGCCCAGCTCCTGACCGAATACGGCCTCGACCGGCCGCTGCTCGTCCAGTACGGCAAATATATCGAGCGCGTCGTCCAGGGCGATCTCGGCAAGTCGATCGTCACCCGCGAGAACGTGCTGACCGAATTCGGCCAGCTCTTCCCGGCGACGATCGAGCTCGCGATCTGCGCCATCCTGATCGCGCTGATCGTCGGGCTACCGGCCGGCATCATCGCGGCGGTGAAGCGAAACTCGATCTTCGACCACGGCGTGATGGGGATATCGCTGACCGGCTATTCGATGCCGATCTTCTGGTGGGGCCTGCTGCTGATCCTGCTGTTCTCGGTGCAGCTCGGCATCACGCCGGTCTCGGGCCGCATCGCGGTGCAGTATTTCATCGAGCCGGTGACCGGCTTCCTGACCGTCGACAGCCTGCTCGCCGGGGATATCGACGCCTTCTGGTCGGCCCTGTCGCATCTCGTCCTGCCGGCAATCGTGCTCGGCACCGTGCCGCTGGCCGTCATCGCGCGCATGACCCGCTCGGCGATGCTGGAAGTTCTGGGCGAGGACTATATCCGCACCGCCCGCGCCAAGGGCATGGCGCCGATCCGGGTCGTGGCCATGCATGCGCTGCGCAACGCCCTGATCCCGATCGTCACCGTCATCGGCCTGCAGGTCGGCGCGCTCTTCACCGGCGCGATCCTGACCGAGACGATCTTCTCCTGGCCCGGCGTCGGCAAATGGCTGATCGAGGCGATCAGCCGGCGCGACTACCCGGTCCTGCAAGGCGGCACGCTGATGCTCGGCGTCGTGGTGATGAGCGTCAACCTCTTCGTCGACCTGCTCTACGGCCTGATCAACCCGCGCATCAGGCACGCAAGATGAACCGTCATTTCTCCCTTCGCTCCCGTCGGAGCCTGACCGCATGAGCACCCAAACCCTCAACGCCCCGACTGCTGCGCCCAGCGCTGCGCCGCCGCATCCCGTCCGCGAGTTCTGGACCTATTTCAGTGCCAATCGCGGCGCCGTCGCCGGCCTGGTCGTCATCGTGCTGGTGCTGCTCTGCGCGCTGTTCGCGCCGCTGATCGCGCCGCATGAGCCGAACCTGACCAACAACGCGGTCTTCCTGAAGCCGCCGTTCTGGCAGGAGGGCGGCTCGCTCTCCTATCCGCTCGGCACCGATGCGATCGGACGCGACATCCTCTCGCGCCTGCTCTTCGGCGCGCGGCTCTCGCTGGTGATCGGCATCGCGGTCGTGGCGCTCGCGATCGTCGTCGGCATCGTGCTCGGGCTGATCGCCGGCTATTTCAAGGGCATCGCCGATATCGCGATCATGCGGCTGATGGATATCCTGATGACGATGCCGAGCCTGCTGCTCGCCATCGTCATCGTCGCCATCCTCGGCCCCGGCCTGATGAACGCGATGCTTGCGGTGGCCATCGTCGTGCTGCCGCATTACGTCCGCATCACCCGTGCCGCGGTCATCGCCGAGGCGAGCAAGGACTATGTCGTCGCGGCCCAGGTCTCGGGCGCGCAGACGGTCCGGCTGATGTTCTCCGAGATCCTGCCGAACTGCGCCGCGCCGCTGATCGTGCAGGCGACGCTCGGCGTCTCCACCGCGATCCTCGATGCCGCCGCACTCGGCTTCCTCGGCCTCGGCGCCCAGCCGCCGACACCGGAATGGGGCACGATGCTGGCGGACGCCCGCGAATTCGTGCTGCGCGCCTGGTGGGTCGTCACCTTCCCGGGCCTCGCCATCCTCATCACCGTGCTCGCCTTCAACCTGCTCGGTGACGGCCTGCGCGATGCGCTCGACCCCAAGCTGAAGCGCTGATCCCATGCCCCTGCTCGAAATCGAAAACCTCAGCGTCGAATTCCCGACCTCCCAGGGAACGCTGCGCGCCGTCGACCGCATCGACCTCACCCTCGAAGAGGGCGAGGTGCTCGGCGTCGTCGGCGAATCCGGCTCCGGCAAGAGCGTGACCATGCTCGCGCTGATGGGCCTCGTCGGCTATCCCGGCCGCGTCCGTGCCGACAAGCTGCGCTTCGATGGCCGCGACCTCCTGACCATGTCCGCCCGCGAGCGCCGCCAGCTCACCGGCAAGGACGTGGCGATGATCTTCCAGGAGCCAAGCACCAGCCTGAACCCCTGCTTCACCATCGGCTTCCAGCTTGCCGAGACTCTCAGGAAGCACGAGGGCATGGATAACAAGGCGGCCAAGCGCCGCTCGATCGAATTGCTCGAGCAGGTCGGCATCCCCGCGCCGGAAAGCCGCCTCAAGGCCTTCCCGCACCAGATGTCCGGCGGCATGAACCAGCGCGTGATGATCGCGATGGCGATCGCCTGCAATCCGCGCCTGCTGATCGCCGACGAGCCGACGACCGCGCTCGACGTCACCATCCAGGCGCAGATCCTCGACCTGCTGATGTCGCTGCAGCGCGAGCGCAACATGGCGCTGGTCCTCATTACCCACAACATGGGCGTCGTCGCCGAGACGGCGCAGCGCATCATGGTGATGTATGCCGGGCAGATCATGGAGGAGCGCAAGGTCGACGCGCTCTTCGCCAACCCGCAGCATCCCTATTCCGCCGCCCTGCTCGCCGCCCTCCCGGAGCGCAGCGAGCATGCGACCCGCCTTGCAACCATCCCCGGCATGGTCCCCGGCCTGAACGACCGGCCGAAGGGCTGCCTGTTCTCGCCGCGCTGCGCCTACGCGACCGATCATTCGCGCAACATCCAGCCGGAGCTGCGGGATTGGGCAGACGGACGCGTGCGTTGCCACTATCCGCTCGGCGATCCCCAGCGCGACGCTGCGCGTGCCCGCGACGAAGCCGGCCAGGCGACGGAGGCCGTGCGATGAGCAATCCCGTGATCGAAGCGCGTGAGCTGACGCAGATCTACCCGGTCAAGCAGGGGCTTTTCCGCGCCCCGGCACAGTTGCAGGCGGTCAACAAGGTCTCCTTCGCGGTCGAGGCCGGGCGCACGCTCGCCGTCGTCGGCGAATCCGGCTGCGGAAAGTCGACGCTGGCGCGCATGGCGACGCTGATCGAGGCACCGACCTCCGGAGCGCTGACGCTGGACGGGGTCGATGCCGTCTCGCCGCCGGCCAGCGAGCGCCGGCGCCTGCGCCGCACCGTGCAGTTCGTCTTCCAGAATCCCTATGGTTCGCTCAATCCGCGCAAGAAGGTCGGGACGATCCTGGAGGAGACGCTCAAGATCAACACCGACCTCTCGCCGGCCGAGCGCACCGAAAAGGCGCGCGCGATGATGGCCAAGGTGGGCCTTCGTCCCGAGCACTATGCCCGCTATCCGCACATGTTCTCGGGCGGCCAGCGCCAGCGCATCGCGATCGCCCGTGCGCTGATCCTGTCGCCGAAAGTCGTGGTGGCGGACGAGCCGGTCTCGGCACTGGACATCTCGATCCAGGCGCAGGTGCTGAACCTGCTCGCCGACCTGCAGGACGAGCTGAAGCTCGCCTATCTCTTCATCTCGCACGATCTCAGCGTCGTCCGCCACATCGCCCATGACGTGATGGTGATGTATCTCGGCAATGCCATCGAGCATGGGCCGAAGGAGCGCATCTACGCGCGCCCCTTGCATCCCTATACGCAGGCACTGCTCGCCTCGACGCCGCGCGTCGATGCCGGCAAGCGCGAGCGCATCATCCTGCGCGGCGAATTGCCCTCCCCGCTCAACCCGCCGAAGGGCTGCGTATTCTCGACCCGCTGCCCCCACGTCACCGAACGCTGCCGGGCCGAACGGCCGGAGAAGCGCGAAGTCGATGGCCGGCAGGTCGCCTGTCACTATGCCGAGGATTTTCTCGCCAAGGCGGCGTGAACGAGGGCGGAGGTTTCGAGCGGCCCGCCCAACGTCGGATCGCTAGCCGCCGATCTCACGCCGGACGGCAATGGCGATATCCGGCCGGTCGGTCGTGAAGGCGCTCACGCCGTCCGAAAAGGCCTTGCGGATCGCCGGCTCGTCATGCGCGCCGTAATAGCCCAGCGTCACCGCCTCGCCGCGGCAGGCCTCCCCATCGCCATCCTGCGCCTGCACGATTCGGATGGCGATCTCTCGCACACCGGCCGCGCGCGCCTCGCGGGATAGCTTGCTCAGGTCCCGCGTGGGTGGTGCCAGCAGCTTGTCGGCGACGAGCCAGATCGTCGGCGTGGCCGGCGCGAGGCGCAGGAGTTCTGTGAGCGTGGGCAGATCGAAAGAGGTGAAGGTCGTCCTGTCGAGCAGGCGCCTTTCCCGCAGTCGCGCGACGACCTGCGCCTCGATCCCGGGATAGCGCCCGCCGCCCTGCCGCGTCTTCAATTCGATGCGCAGCCTGATGCCGCTCGGTTCGAGGATATCGAGGATCTCATCGAAGCTCGGGACGGTTTCTCCGTCCGTGCCGATCAGCTCCACGGCCTGAAGCTCAGTCCAGTCCATCTCGCCGACCGCCCCGGAGCCTGACGCCGTCCGGCCGAGCAGGGGATCGTGATGGACGAGCAGAACGCCGTCGCGGCTGCGATGGATGTCGAACTCGATGAAATCCACCGGGAGAACCGCAGAGTTGCGGAAAGCGAGGCGGCTGTTCTCGGGCCAGATTTTGGCCCCGCCGCGATGTGAGGCGATATCCGTCATATCCCTGTCACCGTCCGGAGAGATGTCTGCTTATGCAACATAAATTGCCGATGAGCGAGTCTGCAATTTAACTTGCATATCGCTGCAAGGCTCCTTTACGCTGCCTTCATGGGAGACACGATGAACCTGACGGAGATCATCGCGGCGCGCCGGGACGAGCTGACCGAGTCGGACCGGCGACTGGTCGAGGTTCTCCTGGCCAATCGCACGGCAGGCAGCTTCCTGCCGTCACACAAGGTCGCCGAACAGGCCGGCGTGCACGCCTCGACAGCCGGCCGCCTCGCCCGCAAGCTCGGCTTCGCCTCCTACCGCGAGATGCGCGGAGCGCTGCAGGACACCGTCGTGGCCGATCTCGACGCATCGGTGCGCGTGCAGCGCCGGCTCGACCGGGTTCGCGGCGATTCCCTGCTCGGCTCGGTCGTCGAAGGCGAAATCCGGGCCCTCGGTAACCTGGTCAACCAGATCACGGACGCGGAAATCGTCGCCGCCGCCGCGATGATCCGGCAGGCCGGGCACATCCTCGTCGTGGGCGAGGGTCATGCCAGCAGTCTCGCCGACATGTTCGTGCGACGCCTCGTCAGGTCCGGCTACCGCGCGGCGGTCGTCGCCCATGCCGACTGGCAGGCGGCCGACCAGTTGCTCGGCCTCGCCGCCGGCGACGTCGTCGTCTCCATGATCTTCCGCCACGAAAGTCCGGGGGCGGCACGATTGGTGTCCTGCGCCCGCGAGATCGGAGCCGCCACGCTGCTGATCACCGACCGGCGCACCGGCGTCCCCCTCTGCGACAGGCAACTCGTCGCCGCGCGCGGCGAGCAGGGCGAGTTCCATTCGCTGACCGTGCCGATGGCGATCTGCAACACGCTGATCCTGGAATTGTCACGCACCGACCAAGGCCGCTCGCTGAAGACGCTCGCGAAAGTCGAAACGCTGCAACGCCTGTTTCGCGGCAAGCCCGGATAGGGCTGTCGCATCGACGAACGACGGAACACGCAAACGATTCCTGTCCGATGGGAGGATACAATGACCAGATCGACCACACGCAAAGCGCCGCTCGGAGTCGTGCTCGGCGCCGGCTTGGCTATCGCCGCCTGCTCCGGCGCCGTCGCGCAGGAGCGCCCCGCCCTGACGGTGGCGGTGAACGAGCTCGCCCGCTCGCTCGACCCCGGCGAGCACACCGGCAATGTCGATACCCGGATCTACTATTCGATCTTCGACACGCTGATCCGGCGCGACTTCGCCAAGCCGAAGGCCGATGGCGGCGCCAATCTCGTGCCCGGCCTCGCCGAAAGCTGGTCCTGGACGACGCCGACCACCTTCGACCTGAAGCTGCGCCGCGGCGTCGTCTGCCATGACGGCAGCCCGTTCGACGCCAATGACGTGCTGGCGACCTTCTCGCCGGATCGCCTCTGGGGGCCGAAGGCCTATTATCCGGAAGGCCGCGTCTATTTCGGCAACTTCACCCAAGTCGAGAAGCTCGACGACTTCACCGTACGGATCACAGTGGCGCAGCACGACCCGATCATGGAGCATCGCCTGTCGAGCTACATGTCCTTCGCGATCTGCGACGAGCCGTGGAACGCCTTCCGCAAGGAGGGCGTCGACTCCAAGGTCTGGATGGACCAGGCCGCCAAGGCGCTGCGCTGGAAGCCGGTCGGCACCGGTCCCTACAGCTTCGTCGACTACCAGAAGAACGACAAGGTGACGCTCGCGGCCTTCGACCGCTATTTCGGCGGCAAGCCCGCCGCCAAGACCATCACCTTCCGCTCGGTCCCCGAGGTCGCGGCGCGCGTCGCCGGTCTTGTCGCCGGCGATTTCGACATCGCCGTCGAACTGCCGCCAGACCAGTGGGACGGACTCAAGGGCTACAAGGACGTCTCGGTGAAGACCGAGCCGCTGGAGAACAGCCACGTCCTCCAGTTCAACACCAACGACCCCGTGCTCTCCGACAAGAAGCTGCGCCATGCCATGAGCCTGTCGATCGACAGGAAGGCGCTGATCGACGCGCTCTGGAAGGGCCAGACCTATACGCCGAACGGCCACCAGCTCCCGAGCTTCGGGCCGATGTATGTCAAGGAGAACAAGGGCTACGCCTATGATCCGGCGCTCGCCAAGAAGCTGCTCGCGGAAAGCTCCTACAAAGGCCAGGAGATTTCCTACCGCCTGATCCCGAACTACTACCTCTACAATGTCGAGGCGGCGCAGGTGATCCAGGAGATGTGGCGTGCGGTCGGCATCAACGCCCGCATCGATTTCGTCGACAGCTTCAAGGAGGTGCGCAAGCCGGGTGCCCAGGTCTTCGCCTGGTCGAACACCTATCGCGTGCCCGATCCGTCCGGCGCGATCCTCACCCTCTGGGGTCCCGACAGCGAGAACCAGAAGACCTGGAAGCTCTACGGTGCGAGCCCGGCCTTCAACGACGCCGCCAGGGAGCTGACCGCCGAGACCGACGAGGCCAAGCGCCGGGCGACCTTCGCCAGGCTGCTCACGGCCTTCGAGGACGATATGCCGATGACGATGCTCTACAACCCCGTCACCGGCTATGGCGTGAAGAAGGGCATCGAGTGGACGCCCTACAGCCAGTACTACATGGACTTCCGCCCCTCGAACTTCTCGCTGGGCGCGAAGTGACGGAGCACGACCGCAGGGCAGGAACTGACGGGGGCAGCGCTGCGCTGCTCTCCGTCGAGGGCCTGACCGTCGGCTTCCGCACCGCCGCGGGCTATGCCGACATCCTGCACAGCGTCTCCTTCGCCGTACGGCCGGGCACGACGACCTGCGTCGTTGGCGAGAGCGGCAGCGGCAAGAGCGTCTCCTGCCAGGCGGTGCTCGGCCTCCTGCCCGCGAACGGGCGCCGGACCGCGGGACGCATCCTGTTCGAAGGGCGCGACCTCGCCGCCGCCAGCGAGGCCGAGCTGGAGACCATCCGCGGCCGCGGCATCGGCATGGTGTTCCAGGACCCGCTCGGTTCGCTGAACCCGCTCCATACGGTTGGCACGCAATTGCGCGAGACCTTGCGCCTGCACACCGCGCTCTCCGAGCCGCAGCGGCAGGCGCGGGCGCTGGAATTGCTGCGTCTCGTCGGCATTCCCGAGCCGGAGCAGCGTCTCGCGTCCTATGTCCACCAGTTCTCCGGCGGCATGGCGCAGCGCGTGATGATCGCGATGGCGCTGGCCTGCGAGCCGAAGCTGCTGATCGCGGACGAGCCGACGACCGCGCTCGACGTGACGATCCAGGCGCAGATCCTCGACCTGCTCAACCAGCTCAAGGTCGAGTTCGGCATGGCGATCCTGTTCGTCACCCATGATCTCGGCGTCGTCGCCGAAATGGCCAACGATGTCGTGGTGATGCGCCATGGCCGCGTGGTCGAGGCCGGCCCGGCCGCACGCGTGCTGAACGCTCCCGAAGCGCCCTATACGCGCGAACTCCTCGCCGCGATGCCGCGTCTCGATGTTGCCGCGCCGATCTATCGCGAACGGGTCGCGTCATGAGCGCCGCGACCGAGCCCCTGCTGCGCGTCTCAGGCCTGCGGCGGCATTTCGGCGGCGGGCGCTCCTTCCTGCGGACGCAGCGGACGATCCGCGCCGTCGAGGACGTGTCGCTGACCTTGCGGATCGGCGAGACGCTCGGGCTCGTCGGGGAATCCGGCTGCGGCAAATCGACGACCGGGCGGATGATCGTCGGGCTCGAACGGCCGAGTGGCGGCGAGATCCTGTTCAAGGGCCGCGACCTCACAAGCCTGACACCGACGGACTGGCAGCGGCAGCGCCGCGACATCCAGATGATCTTCCAGAACCCGCAATCGGCGCTCGATCCGCGATTGAGCATCGGCCGGCAGATCCGTGAGCCGCTCGACCTGCACGAGATCGGCGAGCGCAGCGGGCGCGACTCCGAAGTCCTGCGCCTGATGCAGGCGGTGGCGCTGGCGCCGGAGATGGCCGATCGCTTCCCGCACCAGATCAGCGGCGGGCAGGCACAGCGCGTCGTGATCGCGCGGGCGCTGGCGATGAAGCCGAGCCTGATCGTCTGCGACGAGCCGGTCTCGGCGCTCGACGTCTCCGTCCAGGCAACGGTGACCGAGCTGCTGCAGGAGCTGCAGGAGCGCTTCGACATCGCCTATCTCTTCATCTCGCACGACCTGCGCGTGGTGAAGAAGCTCTCGCACCGCATCGCGGTGATGTATCTCGGCCAGATCGTCGAGGAAGGCCTGACCGACTCGGTCTACCGCGCCCCGATGCATCCCTACACGATGGCGCTGCTCGCCGCGATTCCCGATCTTTCAACCGCGCACGCTGTCCGGCCCGTTAGGCTCGCGGGCGATCCGCCTTCACCGGCCAATCCGCCGTCGGGCTGCCATTTCCACACGCGCTGCCCCTACGCCCGCCCGCGCTGCTCGGCCGAGATGCCGGCTCTGCGCCCGCTCGGCGAGGGCCGCAGCGTCCGCTGCCATTTTGCTGGTGAACTGGGAGTTGCGTCATGACCCGGCCGCTCGTCATTGCCCATCGCGGCCATTCCGCCCGCTATCCCGAGAACACGCTGGAGGCCTATCGCGCAGCGATCGCTGCGGGCGCCGATCTCGTCGAGACCGATGCGCGGCTCAGCGCCGACGGCGTCGTCATCGCCTCGCACGATCCCGATCTCGCCCGCATCGCCGGCAGCGATGCTGCGATCGCGGAAACTTCGCATGAAAACCTCAAGGCCATCGCCCGCTCCGGCGGCGTCCAGCTTGCGACGCTCGCCGAGGCGCTCGCCGCGATCTGCCGGCATCGCCAGGCGCTGATCGACATCAAGACGAAAGACCTCGCGATCATCGATGCGGTGCTCGCGGTGATCCGGGAACTTGGCGTGCTCGATCGGGTCTGGGTCGGCGCGCGCGAGGTGCTTCAGGTCGCGCATGCCACCCTCAAAGTACCGGGCATCCGCGTGCTCGCCTTCCTGCCCGACAAGTCCAATCCGGATCACTACGCCGCTGCAGGCGCGAGCGCTTTCCGCATCTGGGAAGGCTCTCTCGGCGGCCCGGTCGCGGCGCGATTGCTGGGACACCAGCCGGTCTGGGTCACCGCCGGCGGCAACAGCACCGGTCGCATCGTCGGCGATGTCGACCGCGACGCTCTCTTGCGCATCCTCGCGCACGCGCCGCAGGCCGTGCTGCTCAACGATCCCGACCTGCTGATCGGCCTGCAAAGCCGCAAGGCCTCGTGATGTCGAGCCGAACCCTGCTGACCAAGCTCGCGCGCGGCCTCCTGACAGTCTGGCTGATCGTGACGCTGACCTTCGTCGCGCTCAATCTCTCGGGCGATCCGATCGAGGCGCTGGTCGGCGATCAGGCCCCCGCCGAAGTGATCGCGCATTACCGCGAGAAATTCGGCCTCGACCGGCCGCTCTGGCAGCAATACGTTTCCTATGTCGCAGGGATTGCGCAGGGCGATTTCGGCTTGTCGCTCTCGGATCAGCAGCCCGCGATCGAGCTCATCGCCGCGGCCCTTCCGCGCACGCTCAGGCTGGGGCTGACCGCCTTTGTGCTCGGCCTCCTGCTCGGCGTCGGGCTCGGCATCGTCGCGGCGCTCAACCGCAACCGGCCGATCGACCGCTTCGTCATGAGCTTCGCCGTGCTCGGCTTCAGCCTGCCGAACTTCTTCTTGGGCATCCTGCTGATCCTGCTGTTCTCGCTGCACTGGCGCCTGCTGCCGAGTTCGGGCGACCAGACGATCTGGCACCTGATCCTGCCCGCTGTGACGCTCGGCACGCATTTCGCCGGCACCTTCGCCCGTTTCACGCGCTCGGCGATGCTCGAGGTTCTCAGCAAGCAACATGTCGTCGCCGCCCGGGCCAAGGGCGTCCCGCGGCCGCGCCGGGTGCTCTGGCACGCCCTGCCCAACGCCGCGATCCCGATCATCACGATCATCGGCCTCAAGCTAGGCGATCTCGTCGCCGGCTCGATCATCGTCGAGACCGTCTTCGCGGTGCCCGGCGTCGGCCGGTTGCTGGTCAATGCCGTGACATCCCGCGATTTCGCGCTGGTGCAGGCGATCCTGATCATGACCTCGATCACGATGGTGCTCGCCAATCTCGCCGTCGACGCGATCTATGCGCTGATCGATCCGCGCATGCGCGCTGCCCGGTCGGAGAGCTGAGATGGCGCTCACGACCCTGTTCCGCCGGAAGGACGATGCGCCGGTCCGTGCCGAAGCACGCTATCCGACACTCGTCATCATCGCGCTTGCCCTGCTCGGGCTGATCCTCGTGATCTTCCTCTTCGCCGACTGGCTGGCTCCTTACGACTACCGCACGCAATCGCTGCTGAAGCGCCTGAAGCCGCCGAGCTTCCTCGGCGGGCTGCCCGAACACCTGCTTGGTACCGACGAACTCGGGCGCGACGTCCTGAGCCGCCTGATCTACGCGATCCGCTTCAGCGTGCTCGTCGCGCTCGGCGGCACGCTGATCGGCGCCTTCATCGGCACCATGCTCGGCTTCATCGCCGCCCATTTCCGCGGGCTGGTCGAGGAGGCCATCATGATGCTGGCGGACGTGCAGGCATCGCTGCCCTTCATGATGATCGCGCTGGCGCTGATCGCGCTGTTCGGCGGCGGCTTCTTCCTCTTCGTCGCGATCATGGGTTTCTATGGCTGGGAGGTGTTCGCGCGGCTGACGCGCGGCGTCGTCATCGCCGCCAATACGCAGGGCTATGCGACGGCCGTGACGGCGCTCGGCGCGCCGGCCCGCCATGTCTATCTCCGGCATGTCCTGCCGAATATCCTGAGCGTGCTGATCGTCCAGTTCACGCTGAACTTCCCGCAGGTGATCCTGCTGGAGACCTCGCTCTCATTCCTCGGCCTCGGCATCCGTCCGCCCCTGACCAGCCTCGGCCAGATGCTCGGCGCCGGACGCGCCTATCTCACCAGCGCGTGGTGGATCGCGGTGCTGCCGGGCATGGCGATCTTCCTGACGACGATGTCGATCTCGATCGTCGGCGACTGGATACGGGACCGGCTCGACCCGACCTTGCAATCGCGCTGACCGGCCTTCATCAGGACAGATCGGCCCGACCGAGGACACGCCTGGCCGCTGTCCGCAGCGCACGCTGGTCGGCATAACCGACCGCCCTGGCAATCTGGTGGGGCGGCGCGCCATCGCTCGCCATCGTCATGGCCCGGAGCACGCGCAGGCGCGAGCGCCAGTCACCGAAGCTCAGGCCGGTCTCCGCCCGGAAGCCGCGCGTCAATGTCCGCCGGCTCGCTCCCGCGCGCTGCGCCCAGCCATCGATGTCGAGGCCAGAACCGGGGTCCTTCAGCAAGGCATCGCAGATGCGCCGCAGACGCACATCCCGCGGCAAGGGCAGCGTCAGCGCCGTCTCTGGCGCCCGCGCGATCTCGTCGAGAATCAGCGCGGCGAGATGCCCGCCGCGCCCGGCTTCGTCATAGAGCAGCGGCTCGACCGCAAGCGCCTCCAGCGCCGAAGCGAGCAGGCTGGAGACCTCCAGCACGCGGCATCCCGTCGGCAGGACACCGACCGCGTCTGGCGCGATATAGGCCGAGCACATCGAGACCGCGCCATGCATCCTGACCTCATGCGAGAGACCAGGCGGAATCCAGAGCGCATGCCGGGCCGGCAGAACCCAGGTGCCGTCCTCGGCCCGGACCAGCGTCAGGCCGGCGGTGGCATAGAGCAGTTGTGCGCGCGGATGGCTGTGCCAGCCCGTGCTGGCGCCGGCTGAATAGCTCTTCGGCATGACGGCAACGGCGCGCGGCACCGTCTGATAGGCCTCGCTCTCATTGCGCATCACATCTCCTGTTTGGCCCGATCCTCCCGAATAACGGCCCGACAGGCTTAACGGGTCAAGCTAAATTGACGCGTTATTATCGAGAGACCGCCATGACCCCCGAAACGCTGTCGAAGCGCACCCTTCTCTTCGTCAATGCCGCTCATGCGCTCGATCATTTCGTGCTGCTGATCTACCCGACGGCGGTGATCGCCATCGCGGCGCAGACCAATCTCAGCTATGCCGAGCTGATCGGCCTCGCCACCGGCGCCTTCGTCGCCTTCGGCCTGTGCTCGCTGCCGATGGGCTGGCTCTCGGATCGGTTCGGCCGGCGCAACATGCTCGCCGTGTTCTTCATCGGCTATGGTTTGTCCTGCCTCGGCGTCGCGAGTGCCGACCGCCCCGCCGCCTTCGCCGGCTGGCTGCTCGTGCTGGGCGTGGCCTCGGCGATCTATCACCCGGTCGGTTCGACGATGCTGGTCAGCCATGCCCGCCAGCTCGGCCGGGATCTCGGCGTCAACGCCGTCTGGGGCAATCTCGGCGCGGCTTCGGCCGCCGGCGTCACCGCGCTCATCGCCGCGAATTTCGGCTGGCGCTTCGCCTTCGTCCTGCCGGGGCTGGTCTGCCTCGTCCTCGGCGCGGCGTTCATCGCGCTCGTGCCCGGCGACGGAAACCCGTCCGCCAACCGCTCCGGCAAGGCCGAGCTGATCCCGGTCAATCGGCCGAAGGTTCTTCTCGCCATCTTCGCTGTCGCGGTGATAGCCGGCGGCATGACCTTCAACATCACCACGATCGCGCTGCCGAAGGTCATCGACGAACGACTCGGCCTCGACCTGCCGCTGGCGCTGATCGGCTCGCTGGCGACGCTGGTCTTCGTCTTCGGCGCCGCCACGCAATGGCTGATGGGGCGGCTGGTCGACCGCTACACCCTTCCGGCCCTGTTCGTCGGGCTCGCGCTGTTCCAGCCGCTCGGCCTCGCACTCGCGGCGACGACATCCGGCGTGCCGCTGCTGATCGGCCTCGTCATGACCATGGCCGCGATCTACGGGCAGGTCGTCGTCAACGACGCGATGGTCGCCCGCTACGTGCCGGCGCAGCACCGCGCCAAGGCGTTCAGCGTGCGCTATTTCCTCGGCTTCACGGTGAGCGGCTTCGTGGTGCCGATGCTGGCCGTCCTGCACGCGCAAGGCGGATTCGGGCTGGTGCTGGCGGGCGCGACCGTCTTCGGCCTGATCGTCTGGTGCGCCGCGCTGGCGTTCTTCTTCCTGGCGCAGGCCGCGCCGACGGCGAACACCGTCCCAGCCGAACAATAGGCTTATGGCGGCGCAAGCTGCCGGCTGCTCATTCAAATTGAGTCGAGGCCATAGCCCCGCCATGCACGGCGGGGCTCAAGCGTGCCTGATCATGCGTTTCTGACATCTCACAAAATGATTGTCAGATCTCAGAAACTGAGCCAGCATGGCTCATGCTCGATCAATCGCCCTTCTCGCTTCCGAAGCCGCCTGCGGCGGAAAGCGACATCACCTTCGCAAGCCGGCGCCTGCGGCAGGCGCTCGTGCGCTGCGAGCTCATTCCCGGCACCTATGCCCATGAAGGCGACCTCGCGCAGCGCTTCGGGCTCGGACGCGCGGCTGTTCGCGTCGCACTGACGGAACTTGCCGGGGCCGGCTTCGTCGCCAGGCATGCGCGGCAGGGCTGGTGCGTCGCTGCGGTCGACGGGGCGCTTGCAAGCGCCATCGTCGAGGCAAGGCTGCGGATCGAGCCGGCGCTGGTCGAAAAATCGCTCGACGAACGCAGCATTGCCCTGCTCGGCAGCCTGAGAGGCGCGATCGATGCCGTTCTGGGGCGAGACGATCCTTCAGCCCGCACCATGGCGCAGCAATTGTGCCGGCAGGTGCTCGACCTGCTCGCACAGCGGGCCGGCGGCTTCATCGAAAGCTGGCTGCGCGATCTCTGGGATCACACCGAGCGGCTGATCCGCTCCCTCGAACTCGCTGGCGCGACGCCGCCGGCGATCGATCAGCGCCCGCTGCTCGACGCTCTCCTGCGCGGCGACCGGGAGGCCGCGCTGCTCGCACTTCAGGAGGAGCAGAAGCGCTTCACCGATGCGGTCGCGCACGGCTTTCTCGCCACCGCACGCCTGCTCCCGCAGGATCACCCCGTTTCCGTGCGCAGCCGCCTGCCGCGCCGGAGCAGCAACGACCGCAAGCCGTCCCCCACCCTGTCCGAGGAGAAATCGCGATGAGCCGTGTTTCGAAAGCCGCAGCCGCCTTCCTCGTCGCCACCGCGCTCGGCCTCGCGGCCGGGCCGGCGCTGGCTGCCAAGGACCGTTTCGTCGTCGACCTCGTCAACGAGCCGTCCTCGCTCGACCCGCAGGTGCAGTGGAACCCGGACAGCTACTATGTCTACCGCAACATCTTCGACAATCTCGTCACCCGCGACGACAAGGGCGAAATCATCCCGCAAGTTGCGACCGCCTGGAAGCAGCTCTCGGACACCGAGATCGAGTTCGACCTGCGCGGCGACATCGTCTTCCATGACGGCTCGAAGCTGACCGCCGACGATGTCGTCTTCAGTGTCAAGCGCATCACCGATCCGAAATTCGCCAGCCCCCAGCTCGGCCAGTTCGACAAGATCACCGATGCGGTCGCGCTATCGCCGACCAAGGTGAAGCTCGTCACCGCCGGCCCCTATCCGGCGCTGCTGGCGCAGCTCGTCAAGCTCTCGATCGTGCCCAAGGCCGTGGTCGAGGCCGTCGGCAAGGATGCCTTCAACCTGAAGCCGGTCGGCAGCGGCCCCTACAAGTTCGAGTCCTGGCAACGCGGCGTGAACGTCCAGCTTGCGCGCAACGACACCTATTGGGGCACCAAGGCGCCGTTCCCGACCGTGACCTTCCGGGCTGTGCCGGACGCGGCGACGCGGCTTGCCAACCTGCAGGCCGGTGCGAGCGACCTCGTCGTCACGCTCGATGCCGATCAGGCCGCCCAGCTCAAATCCTCCGCCAAGGCCCAGGCCCTGATCGGCCTGACCGAGCGCGTCGCCTATGTCCGGCTCAACACGACCAAGCCGCCCTTCGACAATCCCAAGCTCAGGCTGGCGGCAGCCTATGCGCTCGACAAGCAGGCGATGATCGACGGCCTGCTGGGCGGCCATGACAAGCCGGTGCCGGAACTGCTGACCCCGGCGATCTTCGGCTGGGTCGACGGCATCAAGGCACCGGAACACGACCTCGCCAAGGCCAAGGCGCTGATCGCGGAAGCAGGCCCCGCCGCGAAGGCCGAGATCGACCTCGCCACCGCGCCGGTCTTCGACCAGCGCATCGTCCAGGCAATCCAGCAGATGCTGGTCGATGCCGGCTTCAACGTGAAGATCGCGATGTCCGACATGGCGACCTATCTGAAGCGCGCCCAGGCCGGACCGGAGGCGACCTCGATGCTCAGCTTCGGCCGCTGGTCCTGCGCCTGCCAGGATGCCGACGGCGTGCTCTTCCCGCTGCTGCACAAGAGCAGCGGCTGGTCGGCCTATCGCAACCCGAAGATGGACGCGCTGCTGGAAGAGGCCCGCGCGACGCTCGACACCAACAAGCGGCTCGCCGCCTACAAGCAGGTCCATGAGATCGTCGCCACCGATGTCCCGGTCGTGCCGCTCTACCAAGCCGTGGTGATCTATGGCGCGGCGAAGAACCTCGCCTTTCAGCCGACGCCCAACGAAAGCATGTTCATCAACCGGATGAGCTGGAAGGACTGAGCCGAGGTGCCGGGTTTTCTGCTCCGCCGGCTGGGCCAGGCGCTCGTCACCATCCTCGGGGTGGTGACGCTGATCTTCTTCGTCCAGCGCCTGACGGGAGACCCGACCTACCTGCTCGTGCCGGAGACGGCGACGCAGGCCGATATCGCGGCCTTGCGCCACCAGCTCGGCTTCGACCGGCCGCTCGTCGTGCAGTATCTCGATTTCCTCGGCGAGCTCGTCCGTTTCGACCTCGGGCAATCCGTGGTGCAGCGCGTGCCGGTGACGACGATCATCGCCTCGCGCCTGCCCTATACGCTGATGCTGGCGGCGGGCGCGCTCATCGTCGCCTGCGGCATCGGCGTGCCGATCGGCATCCTGCTCGCGATCTTCCGCAACTCACCTGCAGCGAAGGCCGCCGCCGGCTTCGTCCTCGCCGCCCAGAGCATGCCGACCTTCTGGAGCGGCATCCTGATGATCCTGGTGTTCTCGGTGCTGCTCGGCTGGCTGCCGCCCTCCTCCACCGGCGATCTCTGGAATCTCGTCATGCCGTCCTTCGCGCTCGGGCTCCTGAGCATGGCGACCTTTGCGCGCATCACCCGCTCGGCCCTGCTCGACGAGCTCTCGAAGGACTATGTCCGCACCGCCCGCTCGCGCGGCGTCCGCAGCGGGCGCCTGCTGATCCGCCATCTCGCCCGCAATGCCTCGATCCCGGTCATCACCGTCGCCGCACTCGAAATCTCGAACCTGCTGGCCGGCGCCGTCATCGTCGAGACGGTCTTCGCCTGGCCCGGCCTCGGACAGGTCACCGTGCAGGCGATCCTGGCGCGCGACTTCATGATCGTGCAGGGCGTCGTGCTGCTCGGCGCCTTCGTCACCGTGCTGCTCAACCTGCTCTCGGACCTACTCTACAGCCTGGTCGATCCGCGCATCGTGCTGGAGGGAGCACGGTGAGCCTCGCAGCCGCAACCTCCGTACCGCGCCGCAGGCGCCCCGGCCTGTGGCGCTGGTGGCCGGTCGGCATCATCGCACTCGTGGTTCTGGTCGCTCTGCTTGCGCCGTGGCTCGCGCCCTATGACCCGAACCAGCAGAACCTGCTCGGGCGGTTGAAACCGCCCGGCACGGTCTCGCGCAGCTTCCATTACTGGCTCGGCAGCGACGAACTTGGTCGCGACCTGCTCAGCCGCGTTATCCATGGCGCGCGCATCTCGCTGATCGTCGCCTTCGCCTCGGTCGTGCTCTCCGGCGTGGTCGGGACGACGCTCGGCATGATCGCCGGCTACCGGCGCGGCTGGGTCGAGATCGCGGTGATGCGCGTCGTCGACGTCTTCCTGTCGATCCCGGCGATCCTGCTCGCGATCATCACGGTCGCGGTGCTCGGCCCCGGCATCGTCAACGTCATCATGGTGCTCGCGCTGACCCGCTGGCCGCGCTACGCCCGCATCGCCTACAGCCAGACGCTCTCCGTCGCGAACATGCCCTATGTCCGGCTCTCGGCCCTGATGGGGGCCGGCGCACCGCGCGTGCTCTTCCGCCATGTCCTGCCCAATATCGTCGGTGCCGTCAGCGTCGTCGCGACACTCGAATTCGGGCTGATGATCCTGTTCGAAGCGGGCCTCTCCTTCCTCGGGCTCGGCGTCCAGCCGCCGACCGCGAGCTGGGGCGCGATGCTCTCGACCGGCCGGAACTATGTCGCGACCGCCTGGTGGGTCGCCACGCTCCCCGGTGCCTGCCTGTTCGTGCTGGTGCTCGCCGTCAATCTCACCGGCGACGCCGTGCGCGACCGCCTCGATCCCCGCCATCGCTGAAGGAAAAGCCATGTTCGACGACATCAAGGGGAAGCGCGCCGTCGTCACCGGCGCCTGCGGGGTGATCGGCCGCTGGATCGCCGAGGTGCTGCACGCGGCCGGCGCCACGCTCTGCCTGACCGATGCGCGAGCCGGGGACCTGGAAGCGATGGCCAAGTCGCTCGGCCTTTCCGGCGAGAGCTTCGTCATGCCGGCCGACCTGACCGACGAGGCCTCGATCGTCGCGCTCACCAACGAGATCGGGAAGCGCTGGGGCGCCGCCGATATCCTCGTCAACAATGCCGGCATCTATCCGAGCGCCTTCCTGCTGGACACGCCGACCGCCGAGTTCGACCGCATCCTCGGGATCAACCTGCGGGCGCCGTTCATCCTGACCCGCGAGCTTGCGACGCAGATGGTGCGCAAGGGCGTGAAGGGCTCGATCATCAACATCTCGTCGGGAGCCTCGCGCAAGATGCGGCGCACGGCCTGTGTCTACTCGATGTCCAAGACCGCGCTTGACCGTTTGACCAAGGGCTTCGGCGTCGAACTCGCCGAATACGGCATCCGCTCCAACGCGCTGGAGCCGGGTTTTACCGCCGGCAGCACGGTCAGCGCGCTGACCGACGCGCATATCCAGAACACCGTCGCGCAGATCCCCCTCGGCCGGGCCTCCTCGCGGGCGGATGTCGGGAACGCGCTGCTCTATCTCGCCAGCGATGCCTCAGCCTATGTCACCGGCGCGACGCTCACGGTCGATGGCGGCAACTCGATCGGCTCTCTCGCCGTCCATCAGGACAAGAAGCAGGCGCTGTGAGGGAGGCCAGGACAATGACCACCCCGAACGCCGCCCGCCCCGCCTACGAATGGCCCCAGGGCAAGTCGAGCGCCTTCTGCTTCACCATCGATGTCGATGCGGAAAGCCCCTATCAGTGGAGCCTGCCGGAAAGCGCGCCGGTCGCACTCGGCCAGATCGAGCAAAGGCTGTTCGGCCCGCGCGTCGGCATCTGGCGCCTGCTCGACCTGCTCGACCGGCACAGTATCAAGGCGACGCTGTTCGTGCCGGGACTGATCGCGAAGAACCACCCGGAGCTGCTGCCGGCCTTCGTCGAGCGCGGCCATGAGATCGGCCTGCATGGCTATTTCCACGAGCTCGCCACCGAGGCCGGGCCAGAGGAATTCGCCCGCGCGATGGACGAGTCGCTGGCGCTGTTCAAGAGCCAGGCGGGCGTCGTGCCGAAAGGCTTCCGCTCGCCGGCCTGGGAGATGACGCCGTTCATGCTGGAGGAGGTGAAGCGGCGCGGGCTCTACGATTCCTCGCTGATGGGCTTCGACCATCCCTATACGATCGACGGGGTGACGCAGGTTCCCGTGCTCTGGGCGGTCGACGACGCCGTCTATTTCCGCTTCACCGGCAGCGCGCAGGATCGCGCCCCGCCCTCGGCCCAGAACGGCATCCTCGATGCCTGGCTCGACGAATGGGAGGTGCTGCATCGCGAGGGGCGGATGATGATGCTTACCGTCCATGACTGGATTTCCGGCCGGGCCGGGCGCGTGCGCATGCTGGAGAAGCTGCTCGACGTGGTGACGGCGTCGCGCGGCGTCTGGATCGCGACCGTCGGCGAGCTTGCCGCGCACCACGCCGCGAGCGCCAACGCGCAGCACTTCAGCGTGCCCCTGCGCCTACCGCAGCCGAGCGCGCCCTTGCGCTTCCGGACCAAAGCCTGATGCAGACCTTCAGCATCCGCCGCCCGGCCGTCCACTCGCCGCATGGGCTCGTCGCCGCGCAGAACCGCCATGCGGCCGAGGCCGGCGCCAACGTGCTCGCGCGCGGCGGGAATGCGATGGATGCGGCCGTCGTCACCGCGCTGGTGCTGAGCATCGTCGAGCCTTGGCTGTCCGGCGTGGGCGGCGGCGGCTTCCTGATCCATGCGGACGGCCGGACCGGCGCGCTCGATACGCTCGATTTCAACGTGCGCTCGCCGCGCGGGCTCGACCCGGCGGATTATCCGCTGACCGAGGCCGGTTCGGGCAACTGGTTCGCCTGGCCTGCCGTGGCGGGCGAGCGCAATGTCGCCGGCTACAGCGCGATCTGCGTGCCCGGCGCCATCGCCGGCTTCGCCGCGGCGCTGGAACGCTATGGCACGATCTCCTGGGATGAGGCGCTGCAACCGGCGATCCAGCATGCCGAGCGCGGACTGGAGATCGACTGGTATGCGGCGCTCTGCATCGCGGTCGAGGTCGCCGGCCTGTCGCGCGATCCTGCGATTTCTGCGCTCCTTCTGGATAACGGCCAGCCGCCCAAGGCCGGCGCCGATACGCGCCGCTTCAAGCCGATGACGGCCAAGGCCGAGCTGCTGAAGCGGTTAGCCAAGGCCGGCGCCCGCGACTTCTATGAGGGCGAGGCCGCGCGCCTAATCGCTGGTGATCTCGAAGCGGGCGGTTCGGCCATCCGCACTGAGGATCTCGCGGGCTATCAGGCGGTGTGGTCGCCAGCCCTCACCGGCCGCTATCGCGATCTCGACATCGCCGCCATTCCCGGCCTCAGCGGCGGCCCGACCTTCTTCGACGCCGCACAGCGCGTGGAAGCGCGCGGCCTCGGACAGGCCAGCTCGCAGGCCGATGCGGCGCTGACCTATGCCACGGCGATCCGCGAGGCCTATGCGGTGAGGCTCAACAGCATGGGCCATGCCGCGACACCGCAGGCGGGCTGCACCTCGCATGTCAGCGTCGTCGATCGGCAGGGCAACATGGTCTCGCTGACCAACACGCTGCTCTCGCGCTTCGGCGCGCGGGTGGCGCTGCCGCGGGCGGGCATCATCATGAATAACGGCATGATGTGGTTCGACCCGCGCCCCGGCCAACCCAACAGCATGGCTCCGGGTGTCAAGCCGCTGGCCAATATGTGCCCGCTGGTGCTGAGTCGCGGCGGCAAGCCCTGGCTCGCGATCGGCGCCGCCGGCGGCCGCACGATCTTCCCGACGCTGTTGCAGATGATCTCCGGCATGGCCGATTTCGGGCTGTCGCTCGAAGATGTCTTCCACCGGCCGCGCATCGATGCCTCGACGCCGCGCATCAAGGTCGACGCACGGGCCGAACCCGATGTCGCGGCACGGATCGCCGGGGCCTTCCCGGTCGAGATCGTCGAGGACACGCTTTACCCGGTCAATTTCTCAGTCCCCTCAGCCGTGATGCGGGCGGAGGGTGGCGACTTCCTCGGCATGGCGCATCCAACCAGTCCCTGGGCCGCGGTCGCGGCAGCCTCGGCATGATCGAACGCTCCGACCCGATGCTGGCGATCGAAGGGCTTGCCATCGAGATCGATGGCAACCGCATCGTTGATGGCGTCTCGCTCGGCGTCGAGACCGGCCGCATCCTCGCGATCGTCGGCGAATCCGGCTGCGGCAAGAGCCTGACGGCGCTCTCCATGCTCGGCCTGCTGCCGGGCGCGGCGCGGGTCTCCGGCGGCTCGATCCGGCTCGGCGGACGCGAATTGACGGGCTTATCCGAGGCGGAGCTGTCGCAGGTGCGCGGCAACGATGCCGCGATCATCTTCCAGGAGCCGGTCGCCTCGCTGAACCCGCTGATGCGGGTCGGCGAGCAGGTCGAGGAGGCGCTGCTCCTGCATCGCGGCTTGTCGCGCGCAGCGGCGCGCGAGGAGGCCATCGCGATCATGGCGCGGGTCGGCATTCCCGATCCGGCAAGGCGCGCCCGGCAATACCCGTTCGAACTCTCCGGCGGCATGTGCCAGCGCATCATGATCGCGTCAGCCCTGATCTGCCGGCCCTCGCTCCTGATCGCCGACGAGCCGACGACGGCGCTCGACGTCACCATCCAGGCGCAGATCCTCGACCTGATGCGGCGCCTGCGCGACGAGGTCGGCAGCGCTATCGTGCTGATCACCCATGACATGGGCGTGGTCGCCGATCTCGCCGACGATGTCTGCGTGATGTATGGCGGACGGATCGTCGAGAGCGGCCCGGTCGACGCCATCTTCGCCGAACCGAGCCACCCCTATACCCGCCTGCTGCTGGGCACGATCCCGAAGCTCGGCGGCATCAGGAAGACGGTGCTGCGGACGATCGAGGGCATGGTGCCGCCGGCCGGCGCCTGGCCCGAAGGCTGCCGTTTTCGCACGCGCTGCCCGCTCGCCGACGAGGCTTGCGTCGAGGTGCCGCCCGCGGTTGCTGTCGGCGCCTCCCATCAAGCCGCCTGCTGGCATGTCGACAGGCTGGAGGCGATGGCATGAGCGAGCCATTGCTAGAAATCCGCGACCTCAAGGTGCATTTCCCGCTGCGCGGCGGCATCGGCGCGCCGGGCGGCGTGGTCAAGGCGGTCGACGGCATCTCGCTCGAACTTCAGCCCGGAAAGACGCTGGCGCTCGTCGGCGAATCCGGCTGCGGCAAGTCGACGACCGCCTATGCCGTGGTCGGGCTGGAGCGAGCGACGGCAGGCACGATCCGCTTCGACGGGCGCGACATCACCGCGCTCAACGGGCGCGAGCGTGCGGCGCTGGCACAGGACATCCAGATCGTCTTCCAGGACCCGTCCTCGGCGCTCGATCCCAAGATGACGATCGCCGACAGCATCGCTGAGCCGCTGGCCATCGCCGGGCGCAGCCGCGCCGACCGCAAGGCCCGCGTCGCCGAACTGCTGGACCGTGTCGGCCTGCCTGCCGCGCTGGCCGAACGCCTGCCGAGCGCGCTCTCGGGCGGGCAGCGCCAGCGTGTCGTCATCGCCCGGGCGCTCGCCCTGTCACCGCGCCTGCTCGTGCTCGACGAGCCGGTCTCGGCGCTCGACGTCTCGATCCGCTCGCAGGTGCTCAACCTGCTGCTCGAATTGCAGCGCGATCTCGGCCTGTCCTATCTTTTCATCTCACATGACCTCTCGGTCGTTCGGCACATCGCCGACGAGGCGATGGTGCTCTATCTCGGCACTGTGGCCGAGCAGGGCCCGGTCGATGCGATCTTCGACAAGCCGCAGCACCCCTATACGAAGGCGCTGCTCTCGGCGATTCCGCTGCCGGATCCGCGCGCGCAGCGCAGCCGCGAGAAGATTATCCTGAGCGGCGATCTGCCGAGCCCGCTCTCGCCGCCGGTCGGCTGCCCCTTCGTGACGCGCTGCCCGGAGCGGATCGCGGTTTGCGCCGATGAGCGTTTTCCGCTCGCCGCTGGTGATACGGGCACGGAGGCGGCCTGCGTCCACGTCGGGCGGCAGAGGACCGGCTAGCCGCGGACGCGCTCCCATTCCGCGAGAGCGAGCAGAAGGTGGTAGAGCACCCGTACTGGGATCACAGTCTGGGTCGGCGCTCCATCCTTCGCGAGCTGGTTGAACCAGAGCCCCGTTTCGGGCGCGACGAAGCAGCGGAACAGGCTGGCGAGATGCCTGTCGAGGCGCTCGGCCGCATCAGCGTCGTCCAGGAACTCGATCCGGGCGAGGAAGGCCTTGATCGCCTCGGTCTGCGGCCAGAGCAGCTTGGTCGAGGCCGTGACAGTGCCGGTCCGATCGAAAACGTCGAAAGCGGCGAGCGGACCTGCCGAACCATCGTCGAGGCCATGCCGGATCGCGAAGCCATAGAGCCTCTCCGCCAGATCCCGAGCCTGCGTGTCTCCCGTCAGACGCCAGTGATGCAGCAGCAGCCAGGTCCATTCGAAATGATGGCCGGGTTCGCAGACCAGGCCAGCCGCGCCGGAAGCCGGCTTCCAGTCATCGGTGAAATACTCGCCGAGCGTGCCGGTCTCCGTATCGACCAGATGCTCCCGCGCCAGCCGGACGATCGCGCTGGCATGGTCGAGCCAGCGTTGTTCGCCGGTCGCCTCCGTCAGCGCGTGGAAGGCCTCGAGCAGATGCATATGCGGGTTCTGCCTGCGCGGCAGCGTACCCGCCGTATCCTCGGCGAAGCCGCCTTGCGGATGCACCATCTCGCTTTCGATGAAGCCGATCACCTCGTCGGCGATCGCCAGCGCTGCCTCATCTCGTGTCGCGCGGTAGTACCAGGCCATGGCGAACAGGACGAAGGCGAGGTCGTAGAGATCGGTGCGGGCATCGACCGGCGTGCCGTCCTCGCGGACGGAGTGCAGGAAGCGCCCTCGCCCACCTTCCCGGCAGGCGTCGCGCAGGAAGGCGAAGCCATGGCGCGCAGCGGCGAGCGCCTCGCCTTGCGGATCGAGCAGATGGGCATGGCTGAAGACATAGGTCAGGCGGGCCGTGACCAGCGTCGTCCTGAGCGATCCGGGATCGCGCACGGGATCAGCCGGATCGAACATCTCGACAAAGCCGGCGCGGCCGGGCCGGACGGCGCGAGCGACCCAGGCCGGGATGAGGGTCTCCCTGAGCCACGCTTTCGACGGCAAGTCGGCGGCGGTTTCCAAGGCTTCTTCACGCTTCATCGGACGATACCCTCGGGAGGAGAAGGCCGAGAGCAGCTCTTCCTGCCGCTCACCGTGCGCTATGGCCTAGCCGATAGCCACAGCCGAGGCGCGCGTCCACATCGCCCAGTGCAGGGCGCTATAGCGCGCCCCGCCCGACGACTTCGCGCATCGCGATATAGCTGTGGTATTCCGCGACATTGGGATCGTCATGGAAGACCTCGCGCGTGAAAGCCGCGTAGGCAGCCATGCTCTCGACCTGCAGGTGCAGCACGAAATCGGCGTCGCCCGTCACATAGGAGGCGTGCTTCACCTCGGGCCGTGCCTGGAGCTTGCGGGCGAAATCGCCATAGGTCCGCGAGCCCTGGATGATCGAGACAGTGACATGCACCGTCACCGGCACGCCCATGATCTCCGGGCTGACGATCGAGACATCCGCGGTGATGACCTTTTCCGCCCGCAGGCGCCTCAAGCGCCGCAGGACCGCGCTCTGGGACAAGCCCACACGCTCGGCCAGCACGCGCGCCGGCGTCTGATTATCGGCCTGCATCTCTTTCAGGAGGGCGTAATCGAACGAGTCGAGATGGACTGTTTTGGCCATCGAAACCTTCATGATCGGCGAAATTCGCTATCGGATAGCAAAAATAGGCGACTATCGCCAAGCGCCTGACGGCATGATCTGATCCATATGCCGACCCTATCGGCGGCGACGAAACCGGAAAACGGATCATGACTGCGACGAAGTGGACCAAGAGAAGCCTTGCCGCGCAGGCCATGGGCAAGATCGACCCGACCACCAAGGGCGTCGTGCCGCCGATCCATGTCTCGACGACCTATATCCGCGACGAGGACAATGGCTATTCGACCGGCTTCATCTATGGCCGGCCGGATAACGAGACGGTGCATGAAGCGCAGGCCGTGCTCGCCATGCTGGAGGAGGCCAAGGCCGGCGCGCTGCTGTTCGGCTCGGGCATGGCGGCGGCGACCGCCGTGTTCCAGGCGCTCTCGCCCGGCGACCATGTCGTCGCCTCCAAGGTGATGTACTGGGCGCTGCGCGCCTGGCTGCTCAACGAGGCGACACGCTGGGGCATCAAGGTCGATTTCGTCGAGACCGACGACCTCGCCGCGCTGAAGGCCGCGGTGAAGCCGGGCGCCACCAAGCTCGTCTGGATCGAGACGCCGTCGAACCCGCTCTGGACCATCACGGACATCGCCGGCGCGGCTGAGATCGCCCATGCGGCCGGTGCCAAGCTCGCCGTCGACTCGACCTGCGCCTCGCCGGTCCACACCCGCCCGCTGACGCTCGGCGCCGATATCGTCATGCATGCGGCGACCAAGGTGCTGAACGGCCATTCCGACGTCGTGGCCGGTGCGCTCTGCGCCCGCGAGGACGACGAGTTCTGGAATCGGGTCAAGACGGTCCGCAAGGGTCAGGGCGGCATTCTCGGCCCGTTCGAGGCCTATCTGCTGATGCGCGGCATGCGCACGCTCCATGTCCGGCAGGAGCGCCAGGCCGCGTCCGCGATGGCGCTGGCGCAGCGTCTCTCGGCCCATCCGCTAGTCGCGCGCGTACTCTATCCCGGCCTGCCACAGCATCCCGGCCACGACATCGCGGCGCGGCAGATGGAGAACGGCTTCGGCTTCATGCTCTCGGTGCAGGTCACCGGCGGCGAGGCGGCGGCAATCGGCACAGCGGCCCATGTCGAACTGTACAAGCGGGCGACCTCGCTCGGCGGCGTCGAAAGCCTGATCGAGCACCGCGCCTCGATCGAGGGCGCTGGCTCGCCCTGCCCGACCGACCTCCTGCGCCTCTCGACCGGCATCGAGGATGTCGATGACCTCTATGCCGATCTCGACCAGGCGCTGAAGGCTGGGCACCGCTCGTAAGGCGCCGTGCCATGACCATGACAGGCTCCGCCTCCGCGCCGGCCAGCCAGACGGTCGGCAAAGCCCTGCTGCTCGTGACGGCCTTCGGCTGGGGCCTCAACTGGACCGTGCTGAAATTCGTCCTGCAGGACTGGCCGCCGCTGTTCGCGCGAGGCACAGCCGGTCTGCTGGGGGCGCTCTGCCTCGTGCTGCTGGCAATGGCTCGCGGCGACAGCCTTGCCGTACCAAAGGGCGCCCGGGCGCCTCTCCTGGTCGCGGCGTCGATCAACGTCTTCGCCTGGATGGGCTTCACCGCGCTCGCCCTGAACTGGCTCAAGGTCTCGGAAGGCGCACTGATCGCCTATTCGATGCCGATCTGGGCGATGATGCTCGCCTGGCCCTTGCTCGGAGCGCGTCCGACGCGGCGCAGCCTGGTGGCGCTGGGCCTGAGCATCACCGGCATGGTCGTTCTGATGGGCGGGCCTGAATTTTCGCCGGCCAAGCTGCCCGGCGTGCTGTTCGCCTTTGCGGCGGCGGTGCTGTTCGCACTCGGCACGGTCAAGGCGCGGAAACCCCTCGCCATGCCTGGCCCGGCTGTCGCCGCCTGGCAGGTCGGCCTCGGCTGCCTGCCGATGGTGATCCTGGGGCTTACGCTGGAGCAGCCGCAGATCACGTCGCTTTCCACGCAGGGAGCGCTGGGGCTGGTCTACATGGCCGTCGGCCCGATGGCGCTCTGCTACCTCACCTGGTTCGGCGCGCTCAAGCGGCTGCCAACCGCGGTCGCCGCGACCAGCATGCTGATCGTGCCGGTGGTGGGAACGCTGACCGCCGTCCCCCTGCTCGGCGAAACGCTCGGCGCGCGGGAACTGATCGCGATCGTGCTGACCATCGGCGGCGTCGCCCTGGCGCTACGGCGCGAGCCGGCACGGCGCGAAGCCTGAATCTGATAAAACTGCGCCGCCCTTGCGAGCGCGGCGAAGCCGGCCTTTCCTAGCGCGACCGAATCCCCATGGCCTCGACTTCCGCGGCAGTCGGGAGGTCAGCGCCGCGACGCGTGACCGTGATCGCCGCAGCCGCGGCGGCATAGGCGAGGAGACCGGCCAGGGCCTCGCGGTCGAGCGCCGCGATCGCCTCGGGGCTGAGCCGGCCGGTCTGCGCAAGCCGCGCGAGCAGCGCGGCGTGGAAGGTATCGCCCGCACCGACGGTGTCCTGCACGGCAACCTCGTGGCCCGGCACGGAAACCTGCCCGGCCGCGGAGTAGGCCGTGGCGCCCTGCTCGCCCTGCGTGACGACAACGAGCCGTGCGCCGAGGCCGAGCCAATAGGCAGCAGCCTCGGCCATGCCGAGCTGCCCGTCCCAGGCGATGCGGATATCCTCGTCGCTCGCCTTGATCACCGTCGCCGTCCGATAGAAGCGCTCTGCCGCCCGATGCCAGCCGGACATGTCGCCGATCACGGTCGGGCGCAGGTTGGGGTCGACGCTGATGACGCGCCGGCCGCGTTCCCGCTCGGCCAACGCCGCAAAGGCCGATCCGACCGGCTCGACCGCCATCGTGTAGGAGCCGAAGGTCAGCGCCTGGACCGCGTCCGGCAGCGCCTGCGGCAGGTCGGCAGGGGTGAGCGAGCGGTCGGCCGCCCCTTCGCCATGGAAGGAATAGCTGGGATGGCCGTCCTTGCCGGTCGCCACGACCGAAATGGTGGTGAGCCGCTCGGTCCGGACCAGATGGCGGTTATCGACGCCTTCCCGCGCGAGAAGATCGGCAAGCAGGGTGCCGAAGCCGTCGCGCGAGACACCGCCGAGAAAGGAAGCCTCGATACCGAGCCGGGCCAGGCCGATCGCGACATTGAAGGGCGAGCCGCCTGCCACGATCCGCGCCGGCATCTCGCTGCCCTCGCTCGCACCGGCGAACAGGTCGACCAGCGCTTCCCCACAGACCAGGATCATGGCAACCGACTTTCGATATCCGTCATGGCGCGTCATTGAACAGCACACCACGAATTCCGGGAAGCCGCGCCGGCGCTGCGGGCGGCTGGCGTGCAAAGCCGCACCATCCGCCTTGGAGACCTCGCGAAATTTCCGTAAACTGCGACTTGCAGATATTTTAAGCTTGAAACATTATGGCCTGCGCGCGCCAAAGAAACCCAAGGGAACGGGGCCGCGCTTCAACTTCGTCCGGGAGGACATCGATGACGACACTCAGGTTCGGTCTGGCACTTGGTTGCGGCGCGCTGGCGCTATCCATCGCTTCGGCCCAAGCGCAGGAGCCGATCAAGATCGGCGTGGTCAGCGTGCTGACCGGTCCGGCCGCCTCGCTCGGCCAGCAGGTCCGCGACGGCTTCCAGCTCGCAGTCGACAAGAATGGCGGCAAGCTCGGCGGCGTGCCGGTCAAGATCACCGTGATCGACGACGAGCTGAAGCCCGATGTCGCGGTCGAGCGCGTGCGCTCGTTCGTCGAGAGCGAGAAGCCGGCCTTCGTCGTCGGCCCGGTCTTCTCCAACATCCTCGGCGCGATCGCCAAGCCGGTGCTCGATTCCGGCGCCTTCCTGATCAGCCCGAATGCCGGCCCCTCGACCATGGCCGGCAAGGCCTGCAACAAGAACTTCTTCGTCACCTCCTACCAGAACGATCAGGTGCACGAGGTCCTCGGCAAATACGCGCAGGACCAGAACTACAAGAAGGCATACATCATCGCGCCGAACTATCAGGCCGGTAAGGACTCGCTCGCCGGCTTCAAGCGCTACTTCAAGGGCGAGATCGTCGACGAGGTCTATGCGCCGCTGAACGCCATGGATTTCTCGGCCGACCTCGCCAAGATCGCTTCATCCAAGCCCGATGTCGTCTTCGCCTTCCTGCCCGGCGGGCTCGGCGTCAACTTCGTCAAGCAGTGGTCGCAGGCCGGCCTGCAGGGCAAGATCCCGTTCCTCTCCGCCTTCACGGTCGATGAATCGACCCTGCCGGCGCAGCAGGACGCCGCGGTCGGCCTCTATGGCGGCATGACCTGGGCGCCCAATATGGACAACCCGCAGACGAAGGATTTCGTCAAAGCCTATGAGGCGGCCTACAAGATCGTGCCCGGCTCCTATGCCCAGCAGTCCTACGACGCGGCCATGCTGATCGACTCCGCCGTGAAAGCGGCGGGCGGTACCGGCAATGCCGACAAGCTGCGCGACGCCATCAAGAAGGCCGACTTCACCTCGCTGCGCGGCAAGTTCAAGTTCAACACCAACGGCTACCCGATCCAGGACTTCTACCTCGTCAAGGTCGCCAAGCGCGCCGACGGCAAGTTCCAGACCGAAATCGCGCAGAAGGTGTTTTCGGACTACGCCGATCCGCACGCCAAGGATTGCGCGCTGAAGTGACGCGAAGCGTCATCCTCGGGCGAAGCGAAGCTTCGACCCGGGGATCTCTTCGTCACGAGATGCTCGGGTCAAACCCGAGCATGACGTCCTGTGACCGGCCCTGACCTAGGACCGCGCAATGACCCTCAGCCTCCTGATCGTCCAGCTCCTGAATGGACTCCAGTTCGGCGTCCTGCTGTTCCTGGTCGCGGCCGGGCTGACGCTGGTCTTCGGTGTCATGGACTTCATCAACCTGGCCCATGGCGTCCAGTACATGCTGGGCGCCTATCTCGCCGTCACCTTCGTCAGCCTGACCGGCTCCTTCCTGCTGGGCCTCATACTCGCGCTTGCGGCCGCGCTCCTGCTGGGGCTCGCCCTCGAATTCCTGGTCTTCCGGCATCTCTATGAGCGCGACCATCTCGACCAGGTGCTCGCCACCTTCGGACTGATCCTGCTGCTCAACCAGGCGGTGAAGATGATCTGGGGCGCCGCGCCGCTTTCGGTGCCGGTGCCGGAATTCCTCTCCGGCAATGTCCGATTGATGGACGGCATTCTCTACCCCGTCTACCGCTTCGCGCTGATCGGGGCCGGCCTCGGTGTCGGCGCGCTGCTCTGGTTCGTGGTCGAGAAGACCCGCACCGGCATGCTGCTCAGGGCCGGCGCGTCGAACGCGCCGATGGTCTCGGCGCTCGGCGTCGACATCCGCAAGCTGTTCATGATCGTCTTCGCCTTCGGCACCATGCTCGCCGGCTTCGCCGGGGCGATGGCGGCGCCGATCCTCTCGGTCGAGCCCGGCATGGGCGATACCGTCCTGATCCTCGCCTTCGTCGTCATCGTCGTCGGCGGCATCGGCTCGATCCGCGGCGCCTTCGTGGGCGCGCTGATCGTCGGCCTCGTCGACACGCTCGGCCGCTCGTCCATGAACGACCTGCTCCGGCTGTTCATGGCGCCGGCCTCGGCGCGCGCGACCGGCGCAGCGCTCTCCTCGATGCTGATCTATCTCGTCATGGCGGCGGTTCTGTTCGTCCGGCCCGAAGGCCTGCTCCCGGCCAAGGGGCGCTCGTGAGCATGGCGAGCACGCCCGCGGATTCCGCCGTTGCGGCAGCGCGACCGCCGACGCCGATGGCGCGCCGGCTCGCGCCGCTCGTCATCTTCGCCCTGCTCGCCCTCTTGCCGCTTGCTTCCCTGCTCGGCCTGCCCGGGCACTGGCTGACGCTGGTGACGCGGGCGATGATCTTCGCGATCGCGGCGCTGTCGCTCGACCTCGTCCTCGGCATCGGCGGGCTGATCTCCTTCGGCCACGCCGCCTTCGTCGGCATCGGCGCCTATGGTGCGGGCATCCTGATCACCGAAGGCCAGACCGAGCTTCTCGTGGCGCTGCCGGTCATCCTGCTCGCCTGCGCCGTCTTCGCGACGGTCACCGGCTATGTCTCGCTGCGCACGCGCGGCGTCGCCTTCATCATGATCACCCTGGCCTTCGGCCAGATGGCCTTCTATTTTGCGCAGGCGCTCTCAGCCTATGGCGGCGATGACGGCCTGACCCTCTACGAGAAGAGCACGCTGCTCGGGCACGAGATCTTCGGCAACCGCACCGGCTTCTATTACATCGCGCTCGGCACGCTGGCCTTCTGCTACGGACTGGCGCGGCGGCTCGTCGCCTCGCGCTTCGGCCGGGTGCTGCGGGCGGCGCGTGAAAATGCCGTGCGCGTCACCATCACCGGCTACGACGTCAACCATGTCCGGCTCGGCGCCTATGTGATCAGCGGCATGATGGCGGGGCTCGCCGGCTTCCTGCTCGCCAACCAGACCGATTTCGTCAGCCCCGCCTATATGTCCTGGCCGCGCTCGGGGGAGCTGATCTTCATGGTCGTGCTCGGCGGCGTCGGCTCGCTCTATGGTGCGATCCTCGGCGCGCTTGCCTTCCTCGTCACCGAGGACGTGCTCTCGTCGCTGACGCATAACTGGAAGATCATCTTCGGGCCGTTGATCGTGCTCTTCGTGCTGTTCACCCATGGCGGCATCGCCGGCCTTGTCGCGAAGCTCAGGGGGCGCCGCGATGGCTGAGCCGGCACTGGCCCTGAAAGGGCTCGCCAAATCGTTCGGCGCGCTCAAGGTCACCAACGGGGTCGACCTCACCATCGCGCCGGGCGAGTTGCACGCGCTGATCGGCCCCAATGGCGCCGGCAAGACCACGCTGGTCCACCAGATTTCCGGGACGCTGAAGCCGGATGCCGGCGCGATCCTGTTTGGCGGGCAGGACATCACCCGCCTGTCGCCGCAGGCGCGGGCACGGGCGGGGCTCGCGCGCACCTTCCAGATCACCTCGACCATCCCCTCGCTCTCGGCGCTGGAGAATGTCGCACTCGGTGTGCAGGCGCACAGCGCCCATCCGCTCTCGCTCTTCCGCGACGCGGCCAGCGACGAGGCGCTCAATGGCCCCGCCTGGGAAGCGCTCGAAGCGGTCGGGCTGGCGGAGCGAGCGCATGCCCCGGCCGGGAGCCTCTCGCATGGCGAAAAGCGCGCGCTGGAGATCGCGATGGCGCTGACGCTGCAGCCCAAGCTCATCCTGCTCGACGAACCGCTCGCCGGCGTCGGCCATGAGGAAGGCGAGCGCCTGATCGCGCTGCTGAACAGCCTCAAGGGTCGCTTCGCCATGCTGCTGGTCGAGCACGACATGAGCGCCGTCTTCGCGCTGGCCGACCGCGTCACCGTGCTGGTCTATGGTGGCGTCATCGCCTCAGGCGCGCCCGCCGCCGTCCGGGCCGACCCGGCCGTGCGGCAGGCCTATCTCGGCGAGGAGGGCTAGCGATGCTCAGCGTCGAAGGGCTCGATGCCGGCTATGGCGAGGCGCAGATCCTGTTCGGGGTCGATCTCACTGTGGGCGAAGGCGAGGTCGTGACCCTGCTCGGCCGCAACGGCATGGGCAAGACCACGACGGTGCGCACGATCATGGGGCTGCTTCCGGCAAAAGCGGGGAAGATCGCCTTCGGCGGTCGCGACCTGACCGGCGCCGCGCCCTTCCGCATCGCGCAGGCCGGGATCGGGCTGGTGCCGGAAGGCCGCCAGATCTTCCCGACGCTCTCGGTCGAGGAGAACCTGATCGCGACCGCGGCCGATCGCTCCGGCAAGAAGCGCTGGGACCTCGAACGGATCTACGCCTTCTTCCCGCGTCTCAGGGAACGGCGGGGGAACCGCGGCAACCAGCTTTCCGGCGGCGAGCAGCAGATGCTGGCGATCGGCCGGGCGCTGATGACCAATCCGAAGCTGATCATCCTCGACGAGGCGACCGAGGGGCTTGCCCCCCTGATCCGCGAGGAAATCTGGAACTGCCTGACAGCCCTGAAGGCGGAGGGCGAGTCGATCCTCGTCATCGACAAGAATGTCGATGCTCTCGTTCGGATCGCCGATCGCCATGTCGTGCTGGAGAAGGGCCGCGTCGTCTGGCGCGGCTCCAGCGCCGAACTGCGCAGCGACAGCGCCGTGAAGGACCGCTTCCTGCACTTCTAGCAGATCCTGCCAACAACCCTCCGGCCTGCATGCCGGCAGATGAGGAGAGCCAAGACCCATGAACCCGCTGACAGCCGGCGTGACGCGCGCCAATGAAGGCCTCGAGGGCATCTCCTGGAGCATCCTCGGCCAGACCTATGTGCCGAAGACGCTGACGGAGGAGAGCTTCTCCTGGCACGCGACCCTGCCGCCCGGAACCTTCGTGCCGCCGCATATCCACACGACGCAGGAGGAGTTCATCTACATGCTGGAGGGCCGGCTCGACCTGCTGCTCGACGGCAAGGAGAGCTTCGCCACCGCCGGCGACCTGATCCGCCTGCCGCGCAACATCCCGCACGGCCTGTTCAACAAGAGCGACGCAACGGTGAAGTGCCTGTTCTGGGTCTCGCCGACGGCACGGCTCTACGATCTGTTCTGGGGCCTGCATTCAATGGCCGAGCAGAAGCCGGCCGATGTCGTCGCGCTCGCGGCCAAGCACGAGGTCGACTTCCTCCCGCCCCCGCCCGACGCGGGGTGAGGGCGGGAAGAGCATCGTAAGGAAACACGCCGTCATCCCGGGCTTGACCCGGGATCCATTCCGGAGCGCCTCCGGTAGAGGTTCAGGCATGGTTCCCGGATCTTCGCTTCGCTGCGTCCGGGATGACCCGCCTTGGAAGGCGCGTTCGCCTAACCCTTCTTCCGCGCCAATTGCTCGGCCGAGAAACCGGCCTTGCCGGCATAGCCCTTGACGATCTGTTCGCGTGCGGCGTGGTCGAGGACCTGATCGATATCCTCGAAGCCTTGCGGCGCCAGAGCCTCCACCGCGTCGATCACCCGCTCCGGCCCGCCGACCCGGTTCATCGCCACGACCTCCGCCGTCGCCGGCAGGCGCTCGGCTTCATAGGCCGCAAGCGCCTGGCGCGGATGCTCGGCCTTCGCCAGCCAGTCGGCGAGGCAGCGCGCGTCGAGCACCGCTTGCGAGGCGCCGTTGGAGCCGACCGGGTACATCGGATGTGCCGCATCCCCGAGCAGCGTGACGCGGCCATGGGTCCAGCGCGGCAGCGGGTCGCGGTCGCACATCGGGTACTCCCAGAAGGTCGAGGTCGCCCGGACCATCGCGAGGATATCGACCTCGGGCACGCTGAAGCGCCGCGCGAAGGGCAGCACGTCTTCAAGGCGGCCGGGCTTCGACCAGGCCTCCTTCGGCGGCGGCTTTTCAGGATCGCCTGTGCGGATATTGACGACCCAGTTGGTCAGGCGCGTCTGCGGTGTCGCGCCCTTGCCGATCGGATAGAGCACCAGCTTTCCGGCCATGCCTCCGGCGATGATCATGCTCTCGCCATCGAGGAAGACGGGCCAGTCGCAGGCGCCGCGCCACATCTGCACGCCCTGCCAGCGCGGCGGCCCCTGGTTCGGGAAGTAATGCCCGCGAACGGCGGAATGGATGCCGTCGGCCCCGACCAGGATGTCGCCGCGCGCAGTCTCGCCGGCCTCGCCGAAGCGCGTATCGCCGAAATGGGCGGTGACGCCGCCCTCGTCCTGGATGAAGCCTTGCAGCCGGCGGCCGGTCCGGATCGCATCCTCGCCCAGCCGCTCGACCACCGCATCGCGAATGACGCACTGGAGCCGGCCGCGATGGATCGAGAATTGCGGCACCGGCGCGCCCGCATGCAGGCCGCGCGGCTCGCGCCAGACCGCCTGCCCGAAGCGGTTCATGTAGATCAGCTCGCGCGTGCGGATACCGGCTTCGTCCAGCGCGGGCAGCAGGCCGAGATCGGCGAGCTCGCGGATGGCATGCGGCAAGGTGTTGATCCCGACGCCGACCTCGCGGATCTCGCTGGACTGCTCGTAGACGGTCGCGCCAACGCCGCGGGCATGAAGCATCAAGGCCAGCGTCAATCCGCCGATACCACCGCCGATAATGATGACCCGCATGACGTCGCCCCTCAGCGATCTCGATATTTTAAGTTTGAAATATCCTGGTTTCCGTTGTCAATCGCGCACGGCACGGTGGCAACGGACACACAGGCCGGCGCCCTGGCGCAGACCTCGTCGGGAGCCTCGTTCAAACCGCACCCACCGCAACGATCGCGGTTGTTGCGCGCCAGCCGATCGCCCATATCTACGATGGATGACGGTTCAGTTCGACAACTCCTATGCCCGCCTGCCCGAGCGCTTTTACGCGGCGGTGAATCCGACCGCCGTGGCAGAGCCCCGGCTCATTCGCCTGAACGCGCCGCTGGCGTCCGAACTCGGCCTTGATCCGGACTGGTTGAAAAGCCCTGCGGGCCTCGCGATGCTGGCCGGCAACAGCCTGATCGACGGAGCGCATCCGATCGCGACAGCCTATGCAGGGCACCAGTTCGGCGGTTTCAGCCCACAGCTCGGCGACGGGCGCGCCATCCTGCTCGGAGAGGTCGTGGATCGCCACGGCCGGCGCCGCGACATTCAGCTCAAGGGCGCAGGCCAGACCCCGTTCTCGCGCCGGGGAGACGGCCGCGCCGCGCTGGGGCCGGTGCTGCGCGAGTATATCCTCAGCGAAGCCATGGCCGCCCTGGACGTGCCCACGACCCGGGCGCTCGCGGCGGTCATGACCGGCGAAACCGTGCGGCGGGAGACGCTTCTGCCGGGCGCCATCCTGACCCGCGTCGCCTCCAGCCATATCAGGATCGGCACCTTTCAATATTTCGCGGCGCGCGGCGACATCGAGGCGTTGCGCCTGCTCGCGGACCACGTCATCGCGCGACACTATCCCGATCTGTCGGGCCGCGAGGACCCGTATCTCGCGCTGCTGAAGGCCATCATCGCCGCTCAGGCCGGACTTGTCGCCCGCTGGATGCTGATCGGCTTCATCCATGGCGTGATGAATACGGACAACATGTCGGTGGCCGGCGAAACCATCGATTACGGCCCCTGCGCCTTCATGGATGCCTACGATCCGGCGACCGTCTTCAGCTCGATCGACGAGCAGGGACGCTATGCCTATGCCAACCAGCCTCCGATCGCACGCTGGAACCTGACGCGTCTCGCCGAGGCGCTGCTTCCGCTCCTCGCCGATGACCAGGACAAGGCCGTGGCGCTCGCGCAGGATGCGCTCGACGATTTCGATCGGCAGATTCAAGTGGACATGATCGCCGGCTTCCGCCGAAAGCTCGGTCTCGCCAGCGAAGACCCCGAGGATATCGCGCTCATCCGGTCGCTGCTCGAGACGATGCAGCTTGGGCAGGCGGATTTCACCCTGGTGTTTCGCCGGCTGAGCGAGGATGCCTCCCCGCTGGAGGACGGGCGCGCCTGCCGCGACCTGTTCGGCAACCCGGCTGCCTTCGACGGCTGGGAAGGCCGCTGGCGCGAGCGCCTGTCGAAGGAAGGCAGGCCGGACAAGGTTCGGCAGTATGCGATGTGCCGCGTCAATCCGCTTTTCATCCCCCGCAATCATCGGGTCGAAGCCGTGATCGAGGCCGCTGTCGAGCGGCAGGATTTCGCGCCCTTCGAAGAGCTCCATGCTGTATTGTCCAGGCCCTATGACAGGCAGCCCGGCCGCGAGCACTACGCGCTGCCGCCCGCCGCCCATGAGCGTGTGCTGGCGACGTTCTGCGGGACCTGACTGCGCAGCTGTTTCGGCGAGCGCGCCCTTCGCGGCGATTTCCTGCCGCAGCGGGTCGGCGTCATAGGTTGACGCGGGCGGTAGCGCACCGCGACAAGCTCTGGTGATCATGAAGCTGCGCTTGTCTAATCCCGGTCAGGTGCGCCCAGCGGGAAGTAGTGGCGGAAGCGCCGCGCCTCATCCACCGCTCGGGCGAAGGACGGTCGTCGCAGCAGACGCGCGCGATAGGCGGTCAGGTTCCTGTATTGCTCGGGAATTCGATGCGTCCAGTCAGCATAGAACAGTGCGGGCGCGGCAGCGCAGTCCGCAAGTGTGAAGGTCTCGCCCACTGCCCAGGTGCGCCCCTGCATGCGCTGGTCCAGCCAGGCATAGCTGGTGTCGAGCATCTTGCGCGCGTCCTCGACGCCGTAAGGATCGCGGCTTTCGGCAGGGCGCAGGGCGTCGAATACGAACTTGCCCTGAGGTGTCATGACATAGTTGTCGAAGAAGCGGTCGAGCATCCGCGCCTCGAGGGCGAGATCGGGATCCGCGGGGATCAGCTTCACCGGCCCCGGGTGATGGACCTGGAGGTATTCGATCACTATGGAGGCCTCCAGCACAACGCTCCCGTTCTCGCGCAGGATCGGGAAGCGCTTCATTGGCCACAGCGAGGCGAGCTCCTCGCTAACGCCAGGGTCCTCCAGCATCCGATAGGTGAACGGCACGTCATTCTCGTAGAAGGCGATGAGCGCCTTCTGGCAGTACGACGAGAACGGATGGGCGAAGAGTTCGACGGTCATGCGAAGGTCCTGGCTTCCTGGGCCTCGAGGACCGCGGTGAGATTATCGATATGCCAGGTCGTGCCATGCTCGCGGCTCTTCACCGCCTCTTCGCCACCAGTCAGATATGAGCCCTGCTCGGTGTGGATCAGCCGGGTCCTGTCACCCTCGCCCCTCAATTCGAGCGTCAGAAGCGATACCGACAGCTTATCGCCATTGTGGAACATGTCGTAGACGAGGATGATCCGCTCGTTCTCCACGATATCGTGGTAGGTGGCCTGGAAGTCGGTGACCATGCCGCCGGGCCAGCGAGCGTGGAACCGTTCCTTACCGCCGACGCGGAAGTCGAAGTCCCGGTTCAGGGTTTCGATGGCGGTCGGCGCCTTGAACCAGGCGCTCTTGGCCTCAAGGCTGGAATAGGCGGCGAAGACCCGTGCCGGGGAAGCATTCAGTACCCGCTCTATCGTGAATGTAGCGTTGGTGACGGTCATTGGTCATTCTCCTCGGGGGTGGTCCGGGCCAAATAGGCCTCCAGTTGATCGTATTGCCGTTCCCAGAAGCGCTTGCGCTCGGCGATCCAGCGTTCGATCTGCGTCATCGTTTCGACCTCCAGTGCACAGATGCGCACGCGGCCAATCTTCTCGCTCTTCACCAGCCCGGCCTCTTCCAGCAGCTTCAAGTGCTGGACGACCGCCGACAGGGTCATTGGAAGCGGCTTGGCCAGCTCGCTCACCGAGGCAGGGCCAATGCTCAGGCGCTCGACCATCGCGCGGCGTCCGGGGTCGGACAGGGCCTGAAAGGCAAGGTCGAATGTCCCGGGTCGATACTGTAGCATTTGCTTAAGTGTTGATTCGAACGGAGCAGGAGTCAAATGGAATGTTGAAACGGGTAGCACCGTCTCGGCGCAGGACATGGCCAAAGCCTGTCTCGTCGGTGGCTGGAGAAGGCGTATCGCTTTCTCGCCCTTCGGCAATCGACCACGAAGGTGCCGCTCTTCCGCGATTGGCCGAGCTCGGAATCAGCGAAGTCACGCTTCAAATCCACGAATTCCACGGCGACCTGGCGCGGATTTCGCTGTTTGCTCTGAGAACACGAAAGCCCCGCCGCGATTGCGACGGGGCTTTTGTGTTTGGTTGCGGGGGCCAGATTTGAACTGACGACCTTCAGGTTATGAGCCTGACGAGCT
>NZ_LMJU01000008.1:0-54120 GCF_001429415.1 Allobosea sp. Root670
GTTCGCCCTCAAATCCATGCTGGAAAAACAGGCCGCCTGAGGCCAGAAATGAAACCCAGGACTCTCCCTCAGACCGGAGGAGAAAAGGGTCTCAGGTCAGATCCCGCCCCCCAATTGGCGGGATACTCAGGAGTTGGCAGCGACGGAATTCATACGCGGCTCCGCTATAGCGCACTTGCCGTCGTGCCGTCGTGAGGAGCTGAAGTTGGCCCTTTGCTGACATCGAGGATGTCTGCTTTCCGCCGCCCAACTAAACCAGGGACGAGGCAGCGGAACTAGCAGTGCAGCACCTTCCGTCAAAGCGCATGGGCAATCGCCGGACAAGATTGAAACGCTTCGGCTCGCGGAACATATCGCCTCGTACCTTGTTTCGTTGAGATCGAGCGGACCGTACCGTCCGCAACGCGTCGGCCTTTTGTCCGCGCCCTTAAAGTTCATCGCTCATGACAGGCACCACCCTACGAGGCGTCCCCGACGCCACGACCACTCGCGCGTCTTCTGCAGTGTCGTGGGGCGCCGTCCTCGGAGGCGCCGTGGTCAGTGCGTCGATCTCCCTCATGCTCCTCGCCGCCGGAGCCGGGCTGGGCTTCGTCTCGGTCTCGCCTTGGACGAATGTCCGTGTCACGGCCGCCACGTTCGGCATCGCAGCCATGATTTGGCTTGCCGTCGTTCATCTCCTCTCGGCCGGCGCCGGGGGCTATCTCGCCGGCCGTCTCCGCACCAAGCGTGTAGGTCTTCATACTGAAGAGGTTGCCTTCCGCGACACCGCTCACGGCTTCATGGCCTGGGCCGTCGGTGCGATCCTCAGCACCGTCCTGCTGGCATCGGCCGCCTCCGCGGTGATTGGCGGCAGTGCCCGCCTTGGTGCCAGCGCGACGTCCGGTGTCGGCTCTGCCGTCTCCGGCGCAGCGAGCCAGGCTGCCGGTCGCCTCGATCTGTCGAGCCTCGACCCGTCGGCCTATGTCACCGACACGCTGTTTCGCGCCGAGAGACCCGCTCCCTCCTCGGCTGACACGGCTCCGGCTCGTGCCGAGGTCGGCCGGATCATCGCGATGAGCATCCGCAACGGCGAGATGTCCCCCGCTGACAAATCCTACGTTGCCAACGTGATCGCCGCCCAGACCGGCATCAGCCAGCCCGACGCCGAAAAGCGCATCACCGACGCGATCGCGAAGACCAAGGAAACCGCCGCCAAGGTGGAGCAGACCGCTCGCGAGGCGGCTGGCATGGCCCGCAAGGCCGCCGCCTCCTTCGCACTTGCGACCTTCATCGCGATGCTCATCGGCGCGCTGGCGGCCAGCTATGGCGCCACGCTTGGTGGTCGCGCTCGCGACAAGGTCCACGCCTGATCCACGCCTGCAATCCCGACAACCGGAGAATTCCAATGGCTACGAATGCACCAAAGGCTCTCGACGACATGTTCCATGACATGCTCAAGGACGTCTACTACGCCGAGAAGCAGATCCTGAAGGCTCTGCCCAAGATGGCGAAGGCGGCCAAGTCGCCAGAGCTCAAGAAGGCCTTCGAGACGCATCGCGAGGAAACGGAGGCGCATGTCGAGCGCCTCGGCGAGGTTTTCGAGGTGATCGGCAAGGCGCCGCGCGGAAAGACCTGCGACGCCATCCTCGGCATCCTCGAGGAAGGCAAGGCCGTCATGGAAGACTACGCCGACAGCCCGGCCCTCGATGCCGGTCTCGTCGCCTCCGCCCAGGCGGTCGAGCATTACGAGATGACGCGCTATGGCACGTTGAAGTCATGGGCGAAGCAACTGGGGCACAATGAAGCGGTGACGCTGCTCGATGCCACACTTGCCGAGGAGACCAAGACCGACAAGCTGCTCACCCAGCTCGGCGGGCCGGCAAACTCGGCGGCTGTCGCGCAAGCCAAGGCCGCGTGATCCGTTGGCTTTCTGGGGCCCTCTCTCCTCGCTGGAGAGAGGGCTTCACTACGTTCATGTTCGTGCGTCGCGACACGATGGCTTCTCGAAACATTTCCTGATCGCCTCAACGAAACCAACTTCGCACCGCGCAAGACGTCTCAGGCTTCGAGGAAAAAGCGGATCATCTCGCGCGAAGCATCGGGCCCCGTGGCATCGGTATAGCTTCCGCCGTGGTCACCTCCTGACCAGGCATGGCCGCCGCCGTGGATCAGCCAGTGCTCGGCGAGTGCAGGAGCATCGCCATGCCCGATCAGCGACCGGGTCACGCGTTTGCCATTGATCACCGCATCGGTCTGAAACTCTGCCGGCTTCCCCTGCGCGGACCCCGCTAGATCGAAAACAGCCTTGCCGTTCGATGGATGAACCGTGGCATCAGCGGTTCCGTGGAAAATGATCTTCCTGATCGGCGAACGGGCTTGTGCGGTCGCCTTCGCATTTCCCTTCATTGCAACGAATGCGGACATGACGTCGCAAGCCGCGCCGTGAGGCAGGCCGGAATGAATGCCGGCTGCGGAAAAGACGTCGGGATGGGTCGAGGCCAGGACGTCGGCCATGGCCCCGCCCGCCGACAGGCCGGCAACGAAAACCCGCTTGCGATCGATCTTGAATTTCGAAGCCAGTTCGTGGGCAAGTCCTGCCAGAAGGGCCGGTTCGCCAGCGTCACGCCGCTGATGACGAGGGTCGAACCAGTTCCAGCAACCCTGCGCGTTGGCCGATTTCGGCTGCGAAGGGTAGGCGACGATCAGGCCGAACTCATCGGCCAAAGCATTCATTTTGGTCCCGCGGGCGAAATCATCCGGGTTTTGTGTGCAGCCGTGAAGCATCATCACCAGCGCAAGCTCACGATCGGCGTGATTGGGCGGCACGTAGAGCTTGTAGGTCACTGAGCCAACGGTCGATTGGAACCTGCGTGTCCTGAAGTTTGCACTGTCCCGCGCATCTTCCGTAACCGTTTCACCAGGGCTCGGCGCGTGGACGAAGCTCGCCTGCTCTTGTCGCAGCTTTTGCAGGATCGCCCGGAGGCCGCGCGCAGGCGGTGCTTCGGGACTGTCACCGCTTTGTGTGCCGCTATCCAGGGCAGCTGAGGGCATAGACCCGCGTCCGGCGAGAGCATGCCGTATCGCGGCCGTTGCGCCCATCACGTCGGATGTTCGCAGGCGGTTCATGGCTTCGCCGATGGCGGCGTGAAAACGCGGGTTCATGGCGAAGGTCCTTTGGGTCATGTCAGCCGATCGGCCAGGGCGGCCTTGACCTCGGGGGATGTATGCAGGGCCCCGAGGATGGTGAGAGAGGCAACGGCTTGCCGCGCCAGTTCCGGGGAAACGTCACTGTCGATTACGGCCAAGCCCAGGACCCGGATGTCGAGCTGCTCCCCAGCTGCGACCACGGCTTCGAGATCCTGGCGCGTGAAGGTCCGCAGTCCCAGTTCCAGTGCCAGGCGTGTCGTCGCCTTCGCGGCTACATCGGAATGGGTCGCAAGCTGGTTGCGGATCGCGGTGCGAATGAAGTCCGAGCGGTTGGAATAGAAGCCGTCGCGGACCAGCAGGTCGATGCGGCCGAGATCCACGAATCCGAGGTTCAGGGTCAATTTTTCGCTCTCAGGAGTTTTCATCGTCAATCCATATACCATCCAATTGGATGGTATATGGATGCAATCAGAGGGATCTCAATAGGCCGCCCCGCGTCTGGCGAACAAACCAAACCGTCAAAAGACAGAGACAGGGATTTGGCGGCGTGGCAGCACATGGCATAAACGGGAACGCTCCCTGAACGGGAACGAGATCGGGGACATTTTGCCGACGCCGGAACTTCGGGACGCCCGTTTCATGCGCAGCCTGCTGGCGGCGTCGGACGATTGCATCAAGGTCATAGACCTCGACGGCAAGCTCTCCTTCATGAGCGAAGGCGGCCAGCGCATCATGGAAGTCAGCGACTTCAACGCCATCAAGGGCTGCCCCTGGCCGGATTTCTGGGCTGACCAAGGCAACGCCGAAGCCAAGTTCGCGATCGAGGAAGCGCGTGCTGGTCGCAGCTATCGCTTTCAGGGCGCTGCCAATACGGCCGCCGGCAATCCACGGTTCTGGGACGTCCAAGTTGGCCCGATCCTAGGCCCGGATGGCAAACCCGAGGCGATCCTGTCCGTGTCGCGAGATATCACGGCCATCAAGGAGGGCGAGCAACGCCAGCGTCTGCTCGCGCTTGAACTTAAGCATCGGATGAAGAACACCGTCGCCATGATTCAGGCGATCGCCAATCAGACGATCCGTGGTGGTCCCGAGGTGGATGCGCTCAAGGAGGCCTTCATCGCAAGGCTGAACACGATGGCCTCGGCACAGGACATCCTGACCCAGACCGTCTGGGCCAGGGCGAGCCTGGCATATCTCGTCGAAGAGTCTCTGAAAGGGCAAAGCGACCTGTCGCGCTTCCGCATCGACGGGCCGCCGGTCGAACTCTCGTCCAAGACTGCCCTGGCGATGGCGCTCGCGCTCCATGAGCTGGCGACCAATGCCGCGAAATACGGCGCTCTCAGGCAGGATGGCGGACGGATCGACATAACCTGGTCGGTTGAAGACGGTCAGTTCGCATTCGAGTGGCGTGAGAGCGGCGGACCACTGGTCGAGCCGCCAACCCGCCGCGGCTTCGGATCGCGCATGATCGAGCGCGCTTTGGCGGGATATTTCAGCGGGGCAGCCGCCATGGACTATCAGCCGGCCGGAGTGGTCTTCTCGCTTCGCGGCCCCATCGACGCGCTCATTGCCGACTGATCAGGCCGTCGACCGGAAGGCTGCGATGACTTCGGCTGCCCGGTATGGCTTCCTGATATACTGAACGTTCTCGGGCAGCTCGCCTTCGTGCGGCATGACGCGACCGCTTGCGACGACGATGAGGATGGGCGGCCAGCCCAGCCGCACGACATGCGCCAGCTTCATGCCATCCATGGACCCCGGCATCTCGATGTCGGTGAATACGATGGCGATGTCGTGGCGGGCTTTGAGGATCGCGATTGCTTCCTCGGCATGGACAGCCTCGACCACCTCGAAACCAGCCTCCTCGATGAAGTCGACGGCGTCCATCCGGAGGAGAGGCTCGTCTTCGACGATCAGGACGACTAGCTTCGACATCATGTGCTTTCGAGAGTGACTCTCAGCCAACTGCCGACGTGAGCTCTTGTTGCCTCGCATTGCAAAGAATTGCGCCGTTTGTCCCGCCCGCAGCGGCGGCGTGGGCACCGGGATTCCGGGAATAACGGGTTTCAGGCGGGGTTTCTGCTCGTGGCGCAGACTGCGGATGTCATTTGGCAGGCGGAAGTCTAGCGGGCGGAACTCCTGATTTCGATCGTTTCAGTGTCCGCGGCGATGAGGCGATCATCCGGTTGGTGATGGCGCCTCCGAGCGTCCCGGAACTCAAACAAGCGGGGAGCGTTCAAAACTTGCTCGCCCGATACCATGTCGGCTGCGGCTTTTTGGGTTGGGGGAAGTTTGTCCGCACCGTCTCGCCGCGCGATGCTCGCTTTGCTCTCCAGTGTCTGCATGCTGGCGAACCGTTGCATACAGGCCCAGGCGACAGCGGGCTCCGCGAAAGGCTTTGGCTATGACGATGTCGTCCAGCAGGCGATGGCGTTGGCAAAGCAGCCTTTCGATGCCGAGAGCGCAAAGATCCCGGCCGAGCTCTCGAACCTGACCTATGACAGCTATCGCGAAATCCGCTTTCGCCGCGACAAGGCCTTCTGGCGCGAGGGCGGCTCGGATTTCCGCCTGCTGCCGTTCCATCTCGGCTTCCTGCACAACAAGCCAGTCCAGGTTCACGTCATCAACCACGGCAACGCGATCCCTATCCCGTTCACGACCAATCTGTTCGAATACGGCAAGGTTCCCGTGCCTAAGAGCCTTTCCCCCGCGCTGGGTTTCGCGGGGTTTGCCGTGACGACCAACCTGAACGACCCGAAAGTGCAGGACGAGGTCATCTCATTCCTGGGCGCGAGCTATTTCCGGCTGATCGGCCGCGGTCACCGCTACGGACTTTCGGCGCGCTCGCTTGCCTTGAATGTCGGCGGTGAGGGTCCCGAGGAGTTCCCGTTCATGCGGGCGCTCTGGGTGGAGGAGCCGTCGCGCGACACGACCGAGCTCGTCATCTATGCCCTGCTCGATTCGCCATCGGTCGCCGGCGCCTTTCGCTATGTCGTCCGCCCGGGCCGCGTCACCGATATGGATGTGACGGCTACGATCATCCCACGCCGGGCGATTGAGCGGATCGGCATCGCACCGCTGACCTCAATGTTCCAGGCCGGCGAGGGTGATCTCGCGCAGAGAACCGATTTCCGCCCCGAGATCCACGATTCGGACGGGCTGACGCTGCAATCCGGCAGCGGGGAATGGATCTGGCGGCCCATTCGCAATCCCAAGGCGCTACGCATATCGAGTTTCGGAGACAAGAACCCGCGCGGCTTCGGCCTGATGCAGCGCGACCGCGACTTTGGCAGCTACCAGGATCTGGAAGCGCGTTATGATGCCCGGCCGGGCTACTGGGTCCAGCCACAGGGCGACTGGGGCGAAGGGAGGATCGACCTCATCGAAATCCCGACGGTGAACGAGGCTTTCGACAATATCGTCGCCTGTTGGACGCCGAGCGCTCCGCTGCCCAGCGGGCAGGCGGCGGAGTTCCGCTACCGCATCTCGGCATTGTCGACGACCTGGCACCTGCACCCCTACGCGCAGGTGCAGCAGACCTTCAACGGCTCGGATATCGAGGACGGCGTTGCCGAGGGCAAGGGCACGAAGCGCTTCATCGTCGACTTCGCCGGCGGCGATCTCGCCTACTATCAGAGCGAACCCGATCGCCTCGAACTCGTTGCGACGACGACGGCCGGTGCGATCACCACGAAGATCCTGACGTTCAACGCCCCGTTGAAAGGTGTGCGCGCCATCGTCGACGCGACGCTGCCGGACGGCCAGTCGGCCGAGCTTCGCATGTTCCTGAGAGCGCGAAATCGCACCTTGAGCGAGACGTGGACGGCGACATGGTCGGTGCCTCCCGGCGACGCCGCAGGGCCGCAATCGCCAAAGAACTAGCTTCTCCCGGCGGTCGCCATTCCGTCGACCGCTTCATGCTGGCGTCCAGATTGAAGGAAACCGATCGATGCCCGCGATTGAGGTCACCCCTACCGTCGCTGCTCCATCGACAAGGTCGCCTGCTGACGTCGTCTCGAATGTAGCCATCGGAGTCTTCATCGTCGCCGCGCTTTATTTCGGGCGCGAGGTTTTCGTCCCTGTGGCGCTCGCGATCCTGTTCAGCTTCGTCCTGGCGCCGCTGGTCAAAGGTCTGCAGAAGCTGCGTGCCCCACGGGCGTTGGCGGTTTTTGTCGTCGTCTTGATTGCGTTCGCGACCTTGGCGGCCTTGACGATGGCGATGGTTGGCCAGGCAACTCAATTGGCGAGCGAGCTACCAACCTATCAGAGCACCATCCGCGCCAAGATTGCCGCTTTGAAAGGCTCGGGGGCCGGAAGCGGGGTTTTGAGCCGCGCCGCGGATGTCCTGCAAGATCTGAGCAAGGAACTCGACCGTCCCAAGGCGGAATCTCCAGTCCCAAGCGAAACGCCAGGCCCTGCACGGGACGGACGCCCAATCCCCGTCGAGGTGCATCAACCGGAACCCGGCGCTATCGAAACGCTGCAGGCCTTTCTGGCTCCGCTGATCCACCCTCTGACCACAACCGGAATCGTGCTAATCTTCGTGGTCTTCATCCTCTTGAAGCGCGAGGACCTTCGAAACCGGTTCATCCGATTGACCGGGACTTACGATCTGCAGAAGACTACGGCCGCGTTCGATGACGCTGGCAAGCGCCTCAGCCGGCTGTTTCTGACGCAGCTCATCGTCAACGCCGGCTTCGGTGTTGTGATTGGTTGCGGCCTTGCCGCCATCGGCGTTCCCAGCGCCTTGCTTTGGGGAATTCTGGCGGCGATCCTGCGGTTCATTCCCTATCTTGGCGCCGTCCTCTCGGCCGTTTTTCCGATGGTGATCGCCGCATCGGTCGATCCCGGTTGGATGATGCTCGTGTGGACGGCGGCCTTGTTCGTGATCGCCGAGCCACTCGTCGGGCATGTGATCGAACCTTTGGCCTATGGCCGCTCCACCGGGCTCTCGCCGATCGCCATCGTAGTCGCGGCAACATTCTGGACTTGGTTATGGGGTCCTATCGGGCTGGTTCTGGCAACCCCCTTGACCGTGTGTCTCGTGGTCCTTGGCCGGCATGTCGAAAGACTGGAATTTCTGGACGTTATGCTGGGGGACAGACCCGCACTGTCGGCGCCGGAGATCTTCTATCAGCGGATCCTCGCGGGAGACCCCGCGGAAGCAGCCGACAAGGCTGAGGAGGTTCTGAAAGAGCGCTCGCTATCCGCTTATTACGACGAGGTCGCGCTCGAAGGCTTGCGGCTCGCCGCAGCAGACGAGGCGCGCGGCGTTCTCGATGCTCCCAGGCGAAACCAGATTCTTGCGACAATTCGCGAGGTCCTCGAGGACTTGTCCGACCATGACGACGGTCGCCCTTCGCGCGGCGCCGGCGCCGCAGACGCCGAGACCGAGGCGGCGGTTGAACAGACCAACGAACAGGAAGGTGCGTCCGATCTGCCCGTACTCACCGCGGCTGAGCTGAAGGACACGTTTCGAGACGGAGGTGGAGTGGTCTGCATCGGCGCGCGATCGCAACTCGATGAGGCAGCCGCGCTCATGCTGGGCCAGATCCTGGAGAAGCATGGATTGGCGGCGGAGGCGTTGCCTCCCACCGCGCTGCTGGCTCCCGGTATGGAGCGCCTTGCCGCGCGCAGTCCGGCTTTGATCTGCCTTTGCTATATCGGACCCCACAATGCCGCTCACGTGAAGTATGCGCTTCGGCGCCTTCGCCGCCGTCTGCCGATGGCGATCCTCGTCCTCGGCGAACTGTCGCAAGTTTCCAGTCCGTTGGCAGATATCAAGGGCCCCTTGCTCGCCGACGACGTGGAAACGTCTCTTCGAGGCATCTGCCGGCTGTGCCTTCAGTTCGCGGAGACAACGGACGCGGCAAGCGGTCGAGCGCGTCATCTCGAATGAGCAAGGCTTGGGAACCGTATGATCCGACTTCCTTGCAACTGAAATGAAATTTCAGGCATCAGGAAGGTACGTAAATCGTGGAGAATAAATAATATTCGATCTCGCCTTCGTGAGATAAATAAACAGGATTATTTTCTAATTCTATGATACATTCTTTCACGGAAGATTTTCATTCCGCAAATCGGAAGGATTTTCCATGAAAATCCCCTCTCAAACCAAACCTGCCATCTGGGGTGCCGTTGGCGGTGCTGTTGCCCTTGCCGTTCTCGGCTTCACCTGGGGTGGATGGTCCACCGCTTCGTCGAGCGAACGCGTGGCGAAGCTCAGAGCCGAGAATGCCGTTGTCGCGGCCTTGTCTCCGATTTGCGTGAGCAACTTTCAGAAGCAACCCAATGTCGATGCAGCCCTCGCCGAACTGAAGAAGATCAGTTCATGGAGCCAGGGCGATTTCATCGCCAAGGGTGGCTGGGCCACGATGATCGGTAGCACGTCACCGGACTCGGCCGTCGCCAAGGCCTGCGCCGAAACGCTCGGCATGTCCAAGACCTGAGACGATCGCAACGGCGATAACCGTACGCAGCGACATCGTCCGTCGATCATGAACCATTCCGCGTGAGCAGCGCGGAAATGGTGGCGTTCATGACGCCTCCCTGCTCAGCAAGAGGAGATTTGTATGGCCAAGGGACAGATGCGCGGCAATCGAGAAGCCAAGAAGCCCAAGAAGAAGAAGGAAGCAGCGGCCGTGCCCGTATCGGCAAAGGGCCTTCCGGTGACGCTCGAACTTGCAGGAAAGCCGAAGAAGAAGATCTGACGTGAACATTCGCAGCCGGGAAACCACGGTCACGTTCAGGAAGCCGTTCAGGCTGAGCGCAATAGACCATATGCAGCCTGCCGGCACCTACCGCGTGGTGGTCGACGAGGAGGAGATTCCAGCCACCTCGTTTCTGGCCTATCGCCAGATCGCCACCATGCTGCACACACCGTCGCTTTCTTCGTTTGGCAACTCCCAGGTGTTCGCGGTGAGCCCGGGCGAACTGGCCAGCGCGTTGGAGGCTGACCTCAGCGCTTATTAAGACGACACCGGCGAGGGATCCGCGCGCTGGCCACCGCTGATCCGGCATGCTGTATCCCGCCGCGGGCGCATTTGACGCCTCATCTTGGCCATCGCGCGCTTCGATGCCGCGTCGAACGGCTCGATCGTTCGGAAGATTGCTTCAAAACCGGGAGCACGGCTGGCGTCCTCCTGATGCGCGCCAGCCAGCCGATGCCGCTCGCGATACGCGGTTGCTTGCGCCTACGCCCCGTGAACCGCCGCTACCCAAGGCCCACGCGTGACAACCCGTCGTCATGTCCGGCCGCATGAACCAGGAGCCCGCAATGGCGCTCGAACAAGCCTGCATCGAGCTGATCCCCAAGCCCTGGGGGGCGACCGACCTCCTCCCTTGGAGCGGGACGGGGCATCCCAGCGTTCCGATCGGCGAACTCTGGTTCCAACGCTGCGATAAACACGCGCCGGAGCCCGCCTTATTGCTCAAACTCCTGTTCTCGCAGGAACCCCTGTCGATCCAGGTGCATCCGGACGATGCCGCCGCCCATGGGATGGGGCTGCCGCGCGGCAAGACGGAAGCCTGGTACATCCTGTCCGCGGCCCCTGACGCTATGGTGGGAGTCGGGCTCACGGCGCCCGTCACCCCCGAGCAACTGCGGGTCGCCATTGCCGATGGCGCGATCGCCCGGCTTGTCGCTTGGCACAAGCCGGCTGCAGGCGAGGTCATCGCCGTTCCCGCCGGGACGATCCACGCGATCGGTCCAGGCCTTGTGCTGGCCGAGATCCAGCAGCGCAGCGACACGACATTCCGTTTGTTCGACTATGGCCGCGCTCGTGAACTTCATATCGAGCAGGGCGTCGCGGCAGCTCATCGCGGACCCGCGCAACGCGCCGCGCCGGCCGGGCGCCTGAGCGATGGTCGGACCGTGCTCGTCGTCAATCCGTATTTCGTCTTCGAGCGGATCGACCTGCCTGCCCGATCGATCTGGGACCTCGATGCCCGATGCGAGACCTGGCTGGCCACCATCGCCGGCGACGCCATGATCGGCGCTCTGCAAATCGGCATTGGCCAAGGCTGCTTCATCGAGGGTCAGAGCGTGCGTATCGTGCCGGGCGAAGCCGGCCTGTCCTGTCTCGTCGCCTATGACGCGGCAACACCTAGCCGCGACCTTCTGCATCGTGTCGACGGCGACGGCATGCCCAGGTTCCGCGAGACGGTTTCACCGCCGACCGGGCCGCCTCCGGCATTCGCAGTATTCCCGATTCCGTCCACGGAGGCACGATCATGAGCCCGACCAAACGCATCGCCTTCATTGGCAACTCGCTGCCCCGCCGCTGCGGGATCGCGACCTTCACCACCGATCTACAGCAGGCGATCGCATCCTCCGATATCGACACATCCATCGTGGCCATGAACGACCATGGCGACGGCTACGACTATCCGTTCCCCGTGCACTGCCAGATTTCCGACCAGCGGCTCGAAGACTATGCGCGTGCAGCCGATTTCCTGAACGAAGGCCGCTTCGACGTCGTCTCCCTTCAGCACGAATTCGGCATCTTCGGTGGCGAGGCCGGGAGCCATATCATGGCGCTGCTATCGCGCTTGACCGTGCCCGTCGTCACGACACTCCACACTGTCCTGGCCGAACCGAATGCCGCGCAGCGCGACGTGATGGAACGGATCGTCGATGCCTCGGCCCGCGTAGTCGTCATGGCGGAGAAGGGGCGCGACCTGTTGCGGACCGTCTATCGATTGCCGGCGGACAAGATCGAGGTGATCGCGCACGGTATTCCCGAATTTGCCTTTGTCGAGCCCGATGAAGCCAAGGAAAGGTTGGGCTTCGGCGGCCACTCCGTCATCCTGACGTTCGGCCTGCTGTCGCCCAACAAGGGCATCGAGGTGATGATCGACGCGATGCCCTCGATCCTGAGGCGCCGCCCCGATGCAATGTATGTGGTTCTGGGCGCGACGCATCCCCATCTCGTCCGCGAGCATGGCGAGGCCTATCGCGAAAGCCTGACGGCGCGCGTGTGCGAGCTCGGGGTCGAGGATCACGTCGTCTTCCTCGACCGGTTCGTCGATCAGGCGACGCTGCTCGGCTTCATCTCTATGTGCGACGTCTATGTCACGCCTTATCTCAACGAGGCGCAGATGACGTCGGGCACGCTGTCTTACAGTTTCGGGCTGGGCAAGGCCGTGGTTTCGACGCCCTATTGGCACGCCAAGGAATTGCTGGGCGACGGGCGCGGCGTCCTCGTGCCCTTCGGCGATGTCGTCGCGATCGGTAACGAGATCGCAGGCTTGCTGACAGATGCGCCCCGGCGCCAGGCCATGAGGCTGCGCGCCTATGCGAGCAGCCGTTCGATGACCTGGGAGCGAACCGCGAAACGCTATCTCGCCGCTTTCGAGACGGCCCGCCGAGGCCGTGTGCTGAGCGCTGTTACGGGTTCCAGCCGGCCGAAAGCCCTGCCGGCAACGGCACCGCCGCCGGAGACGCAGACCGGCCACCTCCTGTCCATGTGCGACGATACCGGGCTGTTCCAGCACGCGGTTCATTCCGTGCCGGACCGCTCGCACGGCTATTGCGTCGATGACAATGCCCGCGCTCTGCTCCTCGCCAGTGCCCTGAACGGCACTGGCGAGGAGCGCCTGGCGGACGCGCTAACGACACGCTTTGCCTCCTTCATCCAACACGCCTGGAATCCCGATCGACGGCGCTTCCGCAACTTCATGAGCTTCGATCGACGTTGGCTCGAGGAAGCCGGGTCGGAGGACAGCCATGGGCGTACGCTGTGGGCGCTCGGTGTCTGCGCGCGCGACGATGCGAGCGTTTCGCGGCGACAATGGGCTACCGCTCTGTTCGCCGAGGCCTTGCCCGCCATCGAGCGTTTCAGTTCCCCGCGTGCCTGGGCTTTTGCCTTGCTGGGTCTTGATGCTCATTGCACCACGACGGCCGCCATCTCGCTCCGTACGCGTCTCGCCGACCGCTTGCTCGGCCTGATCGCGACGGTCGAGACGCCGGACTGGATCTGGTTCGAGGATGGGCTCTCCTACGACAACGCGCGCCTGCCCCAAGCCCTGATCGCGACGGGACTGACGATGAAGATGCCGGCCTATGTCGAGGCTGGCCTGCGCTCGCTGCGTTGGCTAACGCATCTCCAGACAACGCGGGCAGGCCTGTTCAGGCCTGTCGGCTCGGAGAGTTTCGGCGACAAGCGTAGCCCACCGAAGGCCTTTGATCAGCAGCCACTGGAAGCAACGGCAGCTGTTTCAGCCTGCCTCGCAGCTTGGCGCGCCGACGGCGATCCGCAATGGCGCAACGAAGCCGCGCGCGCTTTCGCCTGGTTCCTGGGCGACAATGACCTCTCCACGCCCCTCGTTGACCTGGACACCGGCGCCTGCCGTGACGGCCTCCATCGCGATCGGCCAAATGAGAACCGCGGCGGTGAATCCGTGGTCTCGTACCTGCTCAGCCTCGCCGAGATTCGTCAGCTTGCCCGCGTCAGCGGGGATCGCCCGAAACTGGCGCCGCTTCGGGCCTTGCACGCCTGAGCTTTCGACGACCTTGCTCAAAACAGATCGGCGGACGTCTTGTCCCAGCCCAGTTTCCTGAACAGGCAGACCCTGTACCTGCATCCCGACCCCTCCCGGGTCGTCGTGCGTCGGTTCGGCCCTGCGGGCGAGCCACGGGATTTCAATCCTGCCGAGAAGGCCAAGGCGAACCATATCGTCAACCGGGTTCTGTCGCTCGCTCCGGAGGCGGCGGCGAACCTGCTTGCCGAGGTGCTGGAGAATTTCAGCGGCCGGCATCGCAACCTGCTGGAGCGGTTCGAGGCGCGTGCCGATGAGATGGAGGATGCGTTCGCTGCTCACGGCGCCTTCACCAAGGTCCAACGCCAGCTGGTCGGGGCCTATTTCCTGCACGAGTATTCGTTCGAGGCGGCGGCACTCTTCAACCCGAGCATCATCGCGCATCCCGACCAGTCCGATGCTCCAGCTGGCGGGCTTCGCTTCATCCTCAGCGTTCGTGCGGTTGGAGAGGGGCACATCTCGTCCCTGACGTTCCGCTCCGGGTCGATCGCGGCCGGTGGCGAGGTTAGCGTCGACCCCACCTCGCGCCTCGCAACGATCGCCACCCTGCACAACCGAATGGCGCGGCTCGATGGCGAGGATGTCGAGGTCGTCTTCGCGGCTGATAGCGACATCAGCGAGCGGGTGATCTTTCCCGTGACCGCATCCCAGTCGAACGGCATCGAGGACGCACGCTTCGTTGCGTTCGAGGAGGATGAAGGCACGTTCTATCGCGCCACCTACACAGCCTATGACGGCAGGTCGATCCGCTCGGAGCTGATCGAGACCCGCGACTTCCTGTCGTTCCGGCTGTCGCCGCTGCGAGGCTCCGCCGCCGTGAACAAGGGCATGGCGCTGTTTCCGCGCAAGCTCGGCGGCCGCTATGCGATGATCTCCCGGCAGGACAATGAGAACCTTCATCTGATCTATTCGGATGACCTCCTGACCTGGAACGGTGGGGTCGCGATCCTGAAGCCGCAATACCCGTGGGAGTTCGTGCAGATCGGCACCTGCGGCTCACCGATTGAGCTCGACGAAGGCTGGCTGCTCCTGATCCACGGCGTCGGGGCGGTGCGGAAATATACGATCGGTGCGGTCCTGCTCGACAAGGCGGACCCTTCGAAAGTGCTGGGGCGCCTGCGTCAGCCTTTCGTCCAGCCCGAGCCTTCGGAACGGGAAGGCTACGTGCCGAACGTCGTCTATACCTGTGGTGCGCTGCGGCACGGCGACATGATCGTCCTGCCCTATGCGGTCTCGGACACTTTCTGCCATTTCGCCACGGTGAAGGTCGCAGCACTACTGGAGGCGATGCAGCCGGACGGCGCGTTCACAAATGCGCCCGGCAAAGACAAGCGGCTTCCCGCCGGACAACCCACTCTCGAAAGCGAAAAGCCATGACCGAACGTCCCATCAAGGTCGGCGACACCGTGCGCCTGTCGTTCGGCTTCGCCGATCGCTCTGGAGAGGGCGACTATGAGATCATTCGCCTGATGCCGGCGCGGGAGAGCGGTGAGCGTCATTATCGGGTTCGGGGCATCGATGGCCGCGAACGGGCGATCGGTCACGACCAGATCATCGTTTCAAAAGCAAAGGCTAAATCGCCGGTATCCGGCTCTCAAGGATGATCCGGAGCTACGACCGGGCGGAGCGGCGGCTGTAGCCGCCCAACAGGAGGAAGTAAAATGACCGAGCACTCGAAATCCCGGACCCACGCGGAGGCTGCGTTCCTGAAGACGCAGACCCAATCGCTGTCGCGGAATCGCCTTCTGTCGGAGACTGAAAGCTCCAACCAGGAGCGCGACGCGAAGACAGCCCGGCTGAAGGAACAGCGGCTGCGCAAGGAGGCTGATCAGCACTCAGATAGCGCGACAATCCCGCCGAAGAATCTACCGTGAAGCTGCTGGGCCTTCTACGCGGCATCACGATCGTTGATCGTCAGTCCTGCTAAGCGGCTAGGCCTCGCTCGCGACGATTCAGATTCATGGTTCTTCCCCCTCAGCCCAGGATCTCAGCGACGATTTCACGCAATTCAGCGCGCGAGAGACCGCCCGAAACAGGTTTGCAGATCGGTGCAGGACGCGGAGACAAAGGTGTCGGCGCTGCATTGCCGATACGGTGTTCTTTTTTGTTTTTGTCGATGATCTTATTCATATGAACCCTATGGCGCGCGGCTCGGCCACGCGACGCGTCAAACGGCCGGCATTATGCCGGCAGCGGATGCCGCAAAGCGGCGAGCGATGTCGAAAGAGAAAAGAAGTCGGGCAAACTGCGATTTCGCGATGCCAGCTAAGCGACTCCGTCGATCATTTATTATTGGTCGATCATTGTGGCCGTTTGAGGTCCCGGCGAGGCCAAATTAACTGGAAGCGCGCCGCGCGTTTCTTTCAAGCGACTTGATTGAACTCGGGCAACGGGCGCCCCACGACTGCCATGTAGCGATCCGTCCAGTTGGTAACGGCAAGCTCGATCGCTATCCCGCCTTCGCATTGAAGAAGGATCTTGTAGGAGAACTCGCTCGGATCGGCAGTTTCCGTGTCGCAGATCAGATATCCGACCCAATGATGCTCCTGATGCGTGCCAAACTGATATTTGGCGTGCAGCCTCCGGCCACTGCGTAAAGTGACCGACCCGGTTCCGTTGAGCATGGCTTGTGTCTCCGCTTGGCGACGTGACAGGCGCCGCGACGGTCATTTCCAGAAGCGTTATGGAGACAACTGTAGCCGAATTGAGCGCCCTTTCGCCGGACATCGCAAGTCACGTTTCGGGTACGAGGAAAAGCCGCAGATGCTGATCTCGGTAAAGGCGACGGTACAGCAGCCGAACCCGAATGGCGGCCGGAGCCGGTATCACGACGTCACGCCCGATTCGCGTAGGGAGGCACATCGACAAGCGTCCCGATGAGGCGGAGCAAGGCCTGTTGCTCGGGACGGTCCGACTTTCCGGAGACGAGGAAGGCTCCCAACTCGACATGCGACAGCTGGCTCCCTCCTGGACCGTTCGGTTGATGGATCACGAATGCTGCACCGCTCGTCGGCTCCCGCCCCAGAAACCAGCAGTCGCCGGTGGGGCTGCGATATAGCTCTCGCCGTTCGCTCATGATGTCGCGCTCCTGCGATTGACGATGACTGGACAAACGCTAAGTCGCCACGTGAGACAGGCCGAGCCAACCCGCTGTCCTCGCCATTCCTTTAGGTGCGGCCGAAAGCTCCGGCCCTTGCTAGCGGAAGGCGTCAGCCGAGAGCCGATGATAGCCCCCGCGCTTCTTCAGATAGGCGGAGCGAGCGGCCTGCAATATGGCTGAGCGATTGAGGTCGAATGCGACGAGGAACGAGCCCTCGCTTCCGTCGATGACAGCGGGACTTAAGGTCCGCAGAACATCGAGCTCGATCTGGAACATGACTTCCAGCGATGCTTCAGAACCCCAGAAGCTCACGCAGCCGCGGCCGGGTTCGTAACGCCGGATCGAGTTGGGAAAGTCGAGGCTCATGACCTGCACCCTGCGCCAAGACACACCAGCTCGGCCTGATACGCATCGACATGGCGCCGCTTCCGCTTCTTTTGCAGGCAGATGCCGACGGGAAACGCGATCAGCGAACCGACAACAACCAACGAAAAATGGGGGATCAGAGGCAAGTCATAAAACCTGCCCGCTCCCCACATGCCGACGCTGAAGAGCGCCATGCCGATCATTCCATAGATCAGGGCCGAAGCCTCCGGTGCAGGAGCATAGCCAGCGGCTGCAACCCGAGCCTTTTCCCGGTGCGGTTGCATGGGAGACATCATTTCAGCACGAGTGCAAAGGCCAGTGCGAACGCGGCGATGAGGCCACCATGCGCGAACCAAACCAGATAGCGGTCTGCGGCCCAAACGCGATAAATGAACCAGTGCCCGGAAATATTTGTCATGGCTGGGCTCCGTTTTGCCCAGATCGGGGCGCTTCGCGCAAATACTATGAAGTATAATCCCGATGCGTTTCAAGATTGAATTAAAATGGTGTGCGTAGGGTTCTCTTGCAAGCCTAGGAGCGATTATTTCCACTCTTGCGATTATGGCCGCATCCCGCTCCTAGCTGTCCTGAGCCAACGACGCTGGAACCGATGCTGTTACACCCCATCGGAACGACTGATTTTGCGGTCCGCTGAGGACTCATTGCGTTGCAGAGTTGCGTTTTTGCGCTCCCGGTTGTCCGGGCCGGACTGGTGTCGCTTCCGTAGAAGCACCCCGCAGCCGTGACAGGTCGCCGATGAAGAAGGGCCTCAACACCGGCCAACGCCGCCGCGTTTAGTCTCAAAGCGCCCTAATCTGCTCTTCGAATTCCTCAGGAATCGTGCCGTGGCGTGCCAGCACAGAAAGCTCGCTCACCTCACCGGTCTCGTCGTCCGCAACGACGTGGATGACAGCCAAACCCTCGGCCGTTTTGCTCAGGCGCTCACCTTCATTGAGCGCGTGATGCCGGCTCTTGGCTGGAACGCATTGGCTGGGCACCAAGCGCTTTCGATGTGTCTTGAACGGCTGGAGGAAGAACGTGTCGGCGTTGGCCATGGCTTGGTTCTCCCGATGTGCCCTGTTCTCATACGCGAGACCCGAGCCATGTCACCCTACCGGCCATGAAGAGTGAGGTCGAGCAATCTTCCTTCGGTTAGGAGCTATTGGGGACGCGCCTCCATTTTGTCGCCTGCAACGTTCTGGCCGGCGGTGCGGCAGCCTGCCAAATATCGGAGTGACGACATCTCGTTGTGATCGTTTGCCAGCTCCCGGAGGTCCTGAAAATCCTCGCGCTCGTACGACGGCAATGCGACCGTGTATGCCTAGACTGTCGATTTCTCTGGTTTGGCCGATGTCCGCGTGCGACGCGGGAACTGAGAATGCTAGCCGCCCGAACGGAGTAGTCGGCTCGCACCCCATTCATACGTCGCTGACCGGAAATCGATAACTCAGCTGGAGGGCTGGTCGTGGGGCGAAGCGACCGCACGGCTACCGATAGCGGTGAGCCATTCCAATGGAGTTCAGGTATATCCGAGCTTCGTCGGTTAGCGTGACCGTGGTGCTCGTTCGCTTGGCCATGCGATCCGCCGTCTCGCATACGTCGGCCATGGTGGGGCTAAGCCCATAAACGGCTCCGGCTGCGTCTCGAACGGCCGAGTCTGAACCGACTCGGCTGATGGTAAACTTGTGTGCCATATGGTCTCCGCCGAGCCGAGATTAACGGTGGCGGCAGCCAATGGTTCCTTGGCCGTCAGTCTTTTCAAAAATGTTCTTACGCGGCGAGCGGCGAGATGCGCCCGGTCACAGCGAGGTAGCGGTCGCTAAATGTACGACGACCAACTGGATATCCGTGCCATTGTCGCAAACCCAGCCTGAGCCCAGCGACGAACGCGTACCGGCGTCAGTTCGTTTCGTGAAATTTGCAGTTTGGGATCGCCTGCCGCTCTGACATTCTAGGTAGGTCCGCTTCCCGGCAATCGCGCAATGTCAGCTGTTGGTGCTCTGCGGCTGAGCTATGGGGAGTGGCTCCCGGCCTAGTTGCCCACGGCGGCATCATCCTCGAACACCGGAAGGTTCAGGGTCCAGCGAGGAATAGTCCGGATGTCATTCAGCCTGGCGAAAACGTTGGCGAAGCTGCCATCCGGCACGGTCTGCCGCAATGCGGCATCGAGTTCCTCGCCAAAGCCGCGAAATCCTTCCGCGACCACCTCGCTGAGGTGGATCTGGTTCCAGGCCGAGCCAAGCGAGGGATCCTGGAACAAGACGGCGGCCGCCTCCATCGATCTGAACGTCTCCAGCTTGTTCAAGGCGACGAGCTTCGCCGCTGCAGGTCCGATGTAGCGACGCATGATCTCCCGGTAATCCGCCAGTCGGGATGGGTGCACATCGAGGTACTCAATCGAGGGTTTGTGGCCAGGGCGATGCGACGAGCCCGACCAGTTCGTGGGAAGAACGAAAGACGCGGGCGTCGTGAGCAGGATTTCGGCGCGCAAAAGCACTACGCTTGGGACCGGAGGCGACCGGACGAGCCGATCGATCACATCGCCTGAGATGATTTCCCGGAAATAGGTGAACTCGGCATGGCTCCAGACGGCGGCATCGGATTGCCCTCTGAAAATCGAGTCGTGGCGGTAGAGACCTCGGCCGAGGCAAGTGCCGCCAAGCTGGCGCCGCTCGCTCGCTTCCCGTTCGAGCGCGCGCTTCGCGTGCTCCGACGACGCATCTAGGATCCGAGCCAGCACAACCAGGCGATCGCCGGGCTCAATCGCGATAATCCGCGGATCCTTGTCCCCCGTCATAGATTACATGCTCCCGTCTATCGTCATGATCTTTATTTTTCGCGTGAGGATGCTTGCTTCTTAAATAAATCGATCATGATCTGGATGAATTCCTTGCAAAGCTTTGATTGCTGATGATGAATCGGCTGTACGGCAACAATATCAAAGCAAAAATTCGATTTGAACGGCCGCGTCACAACGTTTCGGCCGCTCAAATAAGTCGCAGTGAAGGGATCGACGATTGAGACACCAAGTCCCGATTCAACCAAGCCGATTGCGCTCGCTGCAAGAGATGTCTCAAGGAGCATTTGACGCCGAACGTTCAGGTCGTCGAAAAGCTGATCGATCTTTAGGCGTTGAGGGTTGTTTCGGCCGAGCGAGATGAAGGGAAGCCCTTCCAGATCACGTGGTTCAATAAAATCCCTGCTCGCAATCGGGTATGTTGAAGGCATGACGCATACCGTCTCGACCGATGGCATCTGCGTCAGTCGAACGCCGGGAAACTCTGCTACAGCCTGCGCAAACCCGATATCGAAGTGACGCCCTGCTACCAGGTCGAGAGTTTGAGGCGTGTTGAGACTTTCTAGCGAAATGTCGACGGCGGGGTGAGCGGTATGAAGAATGCTGATCGCATGCGTGATGCAGCTCAGCGAGAGCGCGCCGATCGACGCAATCCTCAAGGCTCCGACATTTGCATGCCTCAGCTCGTTGGCTGTTTTGGCGACCCTGTCCAACCCAACGTAAAATCTATCCACATCGGCGAACAGGATGGTGGCCTCGTGGTTCGGCACCAGCCGATTACCTTCCCTGCGGAACAGCCTTAGATCCAGCTCAGCCTCCAGGTCTCGGATCAGGCGGCTGACTGCGGGCTGCGTGACTTTCAGTCTTTCGGCGGCGGCGGTCATGCTGCCGGTCAGCATCACCGTGCGGAATGCCTCGATCTGGCGCGGGTTGAGCTGCATTCAGACTTCCGGGTTCTGCTCACCCGGTTATCGCAACACCAGGCGATTGAGCATCACATTTCCTTATAGAGCCAGTAGGGCGCATGCAGTTGAATTTTGCAAGGCGGTGCTGCTGAATCTGAGGGTTCGCCGGCTCGCGAGCAGAGATTGGCATGGACGCTTTCGTCCAGAGGCCATCAGCGCCGCGCGTTGCCGGGTACCATTACAGAGGCATTAGCCCATGGGGACATATATAATTCGACGGTTACTGACGTTGCCGCTCATGCTTCTGGGCGTGTCGGTCGCCGTGTTCATTATTCTCCACCTGATCCCTGGCGACCCTGCCCGGATGGCGGCTGGACCAGATGCGACAGAGCAAGACGTTGCTCAGATCAGGGCCAATTACGGGCTCGATCAGCCATTGCCGGTGCAATACGGGATCTACCTGAAGAAAATCGCCCAAGGAGATCTCGGTGATTCTTTCCAGACACTTGCACCGGTAACGGAAGGTATTGCCAGAACATTCCCGGCGACGCTCGAACTGACCGTCGCGGGGATGCTGGTCGCGCTCGTCCTGGGCGTTCCGCTCGGCATCTATTCGGCGTTGAATCCGCGCGGCGCCGCCGACCGTTTCGTGACCAGCCTCGCGGTGCTCGGCATCTCGATACCGGGGTTCTTCCTCGGCCTGGTCTTGATGCTGGTTTTCGCCTCCATGCTGGGATGGGTACCGCCGACGGGGCGAGGAACCTGGCGCCACCTTGTGCTGCCGGCCCTGACCCTCGGACTGCCCTATGTCGCGGCTTTCGCGCGGCTAACGCGCTCCAACATGCTCGACATCCTGTCCGAGGATTTCATTCGCACTGCGCGGGCCAAGGGCCTGTCCTGGACGAAGGTGACCTATCGCCACGCGATGCGTAACGCGTCGATCCCGATCGTCACGATGCTGGGGCTGGATTTCGGCCGCCTGCTCGGAGGCGCCGCGATCGTTGAAACCGTCTTCGCTTGGCCAGGCATGGGCCGTTACATGGTCGAAGCCATCATGATCAGGGACATATACGTCATTCAAGGAACGATCCTTGTCTTTGCTCTCTCCGTCGTCGCCATCAACCTTTTCGTAGATGTGATCTATGGCATCATCGATCCTCGCATCACCTATTCGTAGGCGCGCCAAGACAATGGGTTTCTTGGGATATCTTGTTCGCAAGAAAAACTACGTCACGCTCCTCGCCACCTTCGTTATGGCCATTTTCCTGATGGCCGCGCTTCTCGCTCCTTTCCTGTTCGACTGGGAGACGGCCACGCGGGTGACGCTCGATACTTCGCTTCTATCGCCCTCTTTGGCTCATCCGTTGGGCACGGACGAATTGGGCAGGGATCTGCTGGCGCGGGTCGTCTGGGGTGCCCGCATCACGCTGATCGTCGCGCTCGTCAGCGTGGCCATCGCAATGATACTCGGCGTCCTGATCGGCAGCCTGTGCGGCTATTACGAGAATTGGTTCACCGATGCGGTGATGCGTTTCATGGACTTCATGATCGCATTCCCTCGGACATTGCTCGCCATAATCGTAGTGACCGTCCTCGGATCCGGCGTGCTCAGCCTGACGCTCGCGATCGGGATCTCGACGATCCCCGCCAATGTGCGCCTGTTTCGCGGACCGATCCTCGCGCTGAAACGACGCCAGTTCACGGTCGCCGCGAAAGCGCTCGGCGCCCGAGATTCCAGCATCCTGTTCTCGCATATCCTGCCGAACACGACATCCCTGATCATCATCCAGGGCACGCTGTCGCTCGCCGAGGCGATCCTCATCGGGTCCGGACTGAGCTTCCTCGGGCTCGGACCCCAGCCGCCGATCCCCGAATGGGGCGCGATGATCGCGGCGTCGCGCGCGCACATCACCAGCCACCCCCATGTGATCCTGGCACCCGGCATCACGCTGTTCGCAGTCATCCTCGCCTTCAACCTCGTGGGCGATGCCTTGCGGGACTATGCCGATCCGCGCTCGCGCAAAGCGATCTAGCCGACAAAAACTCAAAAAAGAGAGGGAAACCATGCAGCCGTCATTCCTGAAAATCACGCGTCGCGAAGGTCTCGGTCTCGGCCTCGCGCTGCTGAGCAGCATCATGTACCTGTCCGCACCGACGTCCGCGCGGGCCGAATTCAATCTGCGTATCGTGCAGGGAACGGATGTCGACACGCTCGATCCCGCGGTGTCACGCAGCACGCCATCGCAGATCGTCTTCAACAACATCTTCAATACGCTCGTACGCTGGAAGGACACGAAGCTCGACGAAATCGTCCCGGACCTGGCCGAGAGCTGGACCAAGTCGGAGGACGGGCTGCGCTGGACGTTCAAGCTGCGTCGCGGCGTCAAGTTTCACGATGGCACGCCGTTCGATGCCGAGGCGGTGAAGTTCAGCCTGGAGCGTATTCTCGATCCGGCGTTGGGTTCTCCGAACCGCTCCTTGTTCACCAGCATCAGCGAGGTGAACGCAAAGAATCCCGAGACGGTCGAGATCGTCACCAAAGAGCCATCGCCGATGCTGCTCGAGGTCCTCGCGGAAGAATATGCCGGGATCAACAGCCCGACAGCCGTGAAGAAGAGCGGCCGAGCCTATGCCCGCAATCCCGTCGGCACGGGCCCCTACATGCTGTCCGAATGGGTGCCCGCGCAGCAATTGGTGATCAAGCGTAATCCCGATTATGCTGGCACGCCCGGAAAGCCTGACAAGATGACGTTCCGGCCGGTGCCCGAGGCGGAAGCGCGCGTGATCGAGCTGACCACTGGCAATGCCGATATCGCTCTCAACATTCCGCCCGAGGCGACCGAAAAAGTCAGGAGGAACGCTGCGACCGCGATCGTGACCGAACCGAGCTCGTTCCAGATATTCTTCGAGCTCAACACTACCAAGCCGCCATTCGCTGACCCTCGCGTGCGCCTCGCGATCAACCACGCAATCGATCGCAAGGCCATCATCGAGAAAATCCTGAACGGCTACGGGCGCGTGCCGGACGGCATCTTCCCACGCGGCGTGCAGGGTCGCGCGCCCGGCCAGCCGCCTTACGCCTACGATCCGGACAAAGCCAGCAAGATGATCGCGGAGGTGTTTCCCGGCGGATATAACGAGCCGATCGTCATCTGGACCCCGGCCGGCCGCTACGCCAAGGACAAGGCCGTCGCCGAGACGGTCCAGGGCTATCTGAACGCCATCGGACTGAAGACCGAATTCAAGGTCTGGGAATGGGCGACCTATCAGAAGACGCTTTATCGTCCCGAGACCGGCAAGGGCACCGGCAGGGGCAGCAACGACGCCAATATGTGGCTGCTCGGCACCGGCGTGACCAATGCGGACTGGCGGCTGCGGCGCAAATTCTCCAGCACCGACGATTCGAATCTCACCGGGTACAAGCAGCCTAGGATCGATGAGCTGCTGGCCAAGGCCTCCGTCGATATGAACTACACCAGCCGGATGCAGGCCTATGCCGATGTCCAGAAGATCGTCTGGAACGAAGCGCCGAACTCGCTGGTCCTGTTCGATCAGGTTCAGTTGATCGGCATCGCCAAGGGGCTGAAGGGCCTCGAAGTCTATGGCGACGAGATCATCAAGCTCGACCAGGTCACAAAATAGGGGCGGCTGCCGCCTTCCGGCCGCTGACGAACGAATGTCCGTTGAACCTAGCCGATGGGAAACGCCATTGCGGCGGCGGGATCAACCGCCGTCCAGACGACCTTGCCAAGGCGCGAAGCCGGATGGCCTCGCCGCGCACGACAAACCTCGTGACGAACTGGATATTACCATGAACAAGCCGGTCACCGAGCATCAATTCCTGCTCTCTGAAGCCCGCCTGAGCAGCCCGCCGGCAGAGGCTCTGATCAAATACCACGACATTCCCGGGCTTGCCCGCGAGATGCGTCATGCGCGTGAATTCAATCAGGTTGATCTCGCCCATACCGTCATGCTCGCGGAGCAGGGAATCCTGCCGCGTGACGTCGCGAGCGCCATTCTCAATGGGCTCTTGGAAATGCGCGGCATGGATCCGGCAACCATCCCCATGGATCCGCTGAATGGAAGCTTTCTGTTGCAGGTCGAAGCCTTCCTGTTCTCGCGGATGGGCGAGGATATCGGCGGGCAGATGCATACCGGCCGCAGCCGCATCGACCAGGGCACGACCGTGCGCCGCCTCTATGAACGCAACCGGCTTCTCGATGTGGTCGAGCGGTTGAACCAGTTTCGGGCCGCGCTGATCGACAAGGCCGAGAAGCATGCCCGCACCATCATGCCCGGCTACACACATATGCAGCAGGCCCAGCCCTGGGTCTTCGGTCATTATCTTCTCAGCATTGCGACGAGGCTCTGCGAGGATTTCGAACGGCTGATCCAGGCCTTCGATCGCGTCAACCTGAATCCGCTCGGGGCTGTCGGCCTTGCAGGGACGTCATGGCCGCTCGATCGCAACCGGACGACCGAGCTCCTCGGCTTCGGTGGCGTGCTTGAGAATTCGAAGCTTGGGCGCGAGGCCTTCTACGCGGCCGATGCGATCTCGGCCCTGTCCTTCGTGATGGCGACGATCAACGATCTCGCGACGGATCTCCATGTCTGGTCGAGCACGGAGTTCGGCTTCGTCGAGTCGGATGACGCCTATTGCGGCACCAGCAGCATCTTTCCGCAGAAGAAAAACCCGGCCGGGCTCGAGACCGTCAAGAAGGCGGCCGGAGGATCCGTTACCTGGCTTGCCTCGGCGCTGGCGACCTTTCGCGCGGCGGGAACGGGCGACCAGGCCATGCGGGACCTGCCGCTGATCGACGAGGCGCTGGCCACAACGGAGGGCATGCTAGACCTGTTCACCGGGCTGATCTCGACCCTTATCGTGCATGAGAGGCGCATGCGCGAAGGGCTCGAAGGCAGTTGGTGCACGGCGAGCAATCTGGCCGATGTGATTGTCCGCGAGACCGGCCTGTCTTTCCGGCAGGTTCATCACGTTGTCGCGCGTCTGGTTCGGATCTGCTTGAGCGAGAATATTCGCCCTGCTGCCGTCACGGCTGGACTGCTCAACCGGGCGGCCCGAGAGACGATCGGAGGCGGAATAGCGATGCCGGAAGACGTGCTTCGAAGCGCTCTGGACCCCGAGATTTTCGTGGAGACGCGCGTAACGACCGGCAGTGTAGCGCCCTCCGAAGTCATCCGCATGCTCGCCGTTGCCAAAGACGGGCTCGCGCGTGACGAGGCCTGGCTCGTGCGCAAACGCGGTCACCTCGCGTCGGCCGCTGAGCGGCTGGAGAGCGCCGTCAAGAACGTCCTGTCTGCGTGACACAACGGAAAGATCGACTGGACCCGCCATGTCAGTTTCGAACTCACCGACCTGCCCGAGCGGTCATGAAGGCCTCCTGGAGGTTCGAGACCTTCGGCTCGAATTCCTGACGTCGGAGGGGGCTGTGCCGGCCGTGCGTGGCGTCTCGTTCAGCTTGAACAAGGGAGAAACATTGGCGCTCGTCGGAGAGTCCGGCTCGGGCAAGTCCATGACGGCGCTCTCGATCCTCCGGCTTCTGCCGCATGCGGTCGCGCATCGGTTGAGCGGCAGTATCCGTCTGGAGGGACGCGAACTCCTGCAAGCACGCGAGCGGGAGCTGGAGGCGATCCGCGGCAACAAGGTCGCGATGGTATTCCAGGAGCCGATGACCTCGCTCAATCCCTTGCACACAGTTGAGCGGCAGCTCGGCGAGGTGCTGGCGCTACATAAAGGCATCCGCGGCAACAAGGCGCGCTCCCGCATTATCGAGCTGCTGACTCTCGTCGGGCTCCCAATGCCCGACAAGCGCCTGAGCGCCTATCCACATGAGCTTTCCGGCGGCCAGCGCCAGCGTGTGATGATCGCAATGGCGCTCGCCAACGAGCCAGAGCTCCTGATCGCCGACGAGCCGACGACAGCCCTTGATGTCACCGTCCAGGCCCAGATCTTGAAGCTACTTAAAGAGCTTCAGAGGCGCTTCGGGATGGCGATGCTGCTCATTACTCACGACCTCGGTGTCGTTCGGAAGATGGCCGACCGTATTGCTGTGATGAACAAGGGGGAGATCGTCGAGACGGGTGATGCTGCCGAAATATTCGGCAACCCGCGCCATTCCTACACGAAGCACCTGCTCAACTCGGATCCGAAAGGCGATCCTGTGCCGCCTCCAACATCGGCGCCCATTCTTGTCGAAGCGAACGATATGAAGGTTTGGTTCGGCATCAAGGGCGGCCTCCTGCGTCGTACCAAGGCCCATGTCAAAGCGGTTGACGGGATCGATCTCACGATCCGCCAAGGGCAGTCGCTGGGCGTGGTGGGCGAAAGCGGGTCGGGGAAATCCACGTTAGGAACCGCGATGCTTCAGTTGATCCCAAGCGAAGGATCCGTGCGGTATCAGGGCGTGGCGCTGGACCAAGTCGGCCCCGAGCGCATGCGCAATCTGAGACGTGACATGCAGGTCGTGTTTCAGGACCCCTATGGCTCGCTCAGTCCGCGGAAATCAGTCGCGGAGATCGTCGGCGAAGGGTTGCTTATACACGGTATCGGCTCGTCGCGTGGCGAACGGGACTTGATGATCGCAGCGATTCTGGAGGAAGTCGGCCTGGACCCTGCGGTTCGCACCCGTTACCCGCACGAGTTTTCCGGAGGGCAGCGCCAGCGGATCGCGATCGCGCGCGCCATGATCCTCAATCCGAAATTCGTGGTTCTCGATGAACCAACCTCGGCGCTCGATCTTTCGATACAGGCCCAGATCATCGATCTACTGCGGGATCTGCAAAGGAAGCATGATCTCGCCTACATGTTCATCAGCCACGATCTGAAAGTCGTAAGAGCTCTTTGCGATGAGCTGATCGTGATGAAGTCAGGAAAGGTTGTTGAGCGCGGACGGACTAAGGATATCTTCGACAATCCGAAGCATCCCTATACCCAATCGCTCTTGAAGGCAGCGCTTCAGGTTGTAGCAGATTGAAGGGTTGGGCTACTGCCCGAGTACAGCAGCTCATCTGGATAAGGGTTTACAGCGAGACTGGAATTGATCATCCAATGTCTGCTTTCCGGTGATGTCTTAATGTCTGCACTTGGCGCTCTAGTGATGTCTCCGGAAGAGCTTGCTCACCCGCGCCTCCGTGTGGCTGCTGGCCTGCCGGCGATGCGGCTCCTGCCGAACTACTTGGATCGGAGATATTCGCCTGCCAGATTAAACTCTCGGCGGAGAGGCCGCGACGCATCATTCCGACGGCAGATGCCCGACGGTATACGCTTGGCGAAGCCCCAATCTTCAATCGCGCGCAGTTCTTCCGCCCTGAGCATAATCTGAAGGCGTTCGCCGCGTGCATCATCCCGCATGGCGAGAGACATTTTGCCGTGCATGCGATAGACAGTGCGTCTCAAGCGCCGGTTAGAAGCTCTAACATATGACATGGCGGGCGGCCGGAGGGTGATGCTATAAGCAAGCGTCACCCTAGGTTCCCAACAGCCCCGGTGTGATCTGAAAGCCCTCGGTCTTCACCGCAATGACTGGGGGCTTTCTGCTGAGCGCAACAGCGCCGTCGGGGGTAAGGGTTTTGGAACTATCTTCGAAGGCGCCGGCCCACTGCAGCGACATTCACAGCGGGCCGCATGAGCTAGTGCATTTCCGATGAACCCGCGCTTAACGTAGCGTCGCCATACCACCGCTGCTGCATGCTCTCACCGTTGCCGGTGAGCCGATCGAAGTACGAAACGGGTCGAGCGCGGAGGTCGAACCTTGCCGCTGCGAGCGGACACTGAATCGCGGCCTGACACGAGCAACGCTCATCGCCGACGGGATCTCCGACAGGATCGGTTCACTTCAAGGCGTCACGGGATAAACAATTCTCACCTTGCGCTCTCGGATTACCGGCGTAGCCGTTTCGTCTGCAGCCTCAACAGTTGCTTCAGAGGACTGAGGTTCGGCGCTTGCGGACGCTGAGCCAAAGCGTGTGCCGAGTTCGAACCCCGCGATCGCAGCACGGGGGTTCCTCGGCGCGTTATCCGCTGCTTCAGCGGTACCGCAGCTCGCAATAGCGACGAAGAGGGCTAGTGTTGAACGGCGCATGTCGGGCCTCGCGATATACTGACGTAGCAGGCAAGATGGGTGGCCCCTCGCGGCGCCAAGAAATGCGAAGGATGGCCACCCGGCCATCCTTCCAAATGCCGTCAGTTGACTTCGCGCGTCACCTTGCGCGTCACGCGATCGCCATAAGCATTGGTGTGGGTGACCTTCTTGGTCACGCGCGTCGTGCCGTGGTGGCCAACATCGCGGCGGATTACGACCTTACGGACCCCCTGGCGATGGCCGTGACGCCAGCCGCGATGCAGGCCGTTGTCGACATGGCGGCGTTCCTTGACGACGACGGTGTCAGCCGAAGCGGGCGCAGCAACCATCGGGAAGGCCAGGAAAGCCAGGGGAGCCAGCAGCAGATACTCTTTCATCGGTGCACTCCAGGTTTGCATCGTGGAGTTCACAAAACCGCTGCCGTTTGGAATGGTTCCAAACAGAACCAAAATAGCTCGTCGGTCTGATCAACCCGCTGGAGACGTCGTTGCTGGAGGGATGTTTCTGATCTTGAAGGAGGGCGATGCGTTGGAGCACCAATTGAACGCCACTGACATTTGAGATGGTTCAGCGGCCTCCAAAACTGGAGCCGGCTATCATTGCGTCCTGCGGAGCCAAAGGCGGTGACCGCGTCGGCGGCAGCGAGTTTTAACATCGTGTATCGCCCCAAAGCGCAACGCGCTTGCCGCCAGCGCTCGAATGGATGGGAGAATGAAAACCCGCGTTAGCGCCGCTCAACGACCCATCCGGACCCCCGCGAATGCAACGCCCGAAATTCGATTGGAGTTCCGCAGATTGGCGGGGCGCATTCGCCAACGCAGCACGAGGAATCTCAGTCCTCGCAAGGGAAAAGTAGCTTCCCGGTCGGCATGACCTTGAAGACCGAGTGGCTCTTGAACGCGACCGGGGTTCCGTCGTCGAGCGTGTAGAACGTCCGGCTCGATCTTGAGGAGCCACACCATACGACGATCGTGAAGACGTTTCCATCTTCATCGCACCAGCGCTCTCTGAAGAGTTCTCGCGTTCGATTGATCGAGCCCGCGCCCTCCGACTGGAACCTACTCTTCCGAATGACCTGTGAGATGGGCATCGGGAAGGTCCCTTCAGCATTTCGAAGGATGGCCTCCACCTTCAGCAGAAGGTGAGGCCATAGTTCCGTTACTCGATCACCTGGATGATCTTGCGGGTCTTCGGCTCAACGATCACGGTCCGGTCGTTGACTACGGTGTAGCGATAACCCTTCGCACCGAACTCGGCCGGCACTTCGCGATAGGTCACGCCGCTCTCCGGCAAGACGACGCCGACACGGACGTCCTCTCGATACCGGTAGGACGGCACTTCATGTGCTTGGACATAGGTCTTGAAGCGCGGCGTAGCATCTCCGGCGATGCCACCCACGACCGCGCCGCCAACACCGCCAACGACAGCTCCGACAGGCCCGCCCACGATCGCGCCGCCGACGGCGCCGGTCGCGGCGCCAGCGGCCGCGCCACCGCGCGCACCTTCGGGGTTCTGAGCGAGAGCCGCCATCGGAAGCATCGCGATAGACGCAGCAAGAATGATCTTCTTCATCGGTCGATCTCCTGAATTACCCCAGATGTAGGCCGCAACTTTGAACCCTCTAAACGGTTCCGTATTCCTTCCGTTATTTGATGAATTTCTGCGTGCGAACGGCAATCCTGAACAAATATTCAGACGCGATCTGAATATTTGTTCAGGATTGTTCTCACGAAATAGGTAGCACTATATTTAAATGGGCATGGCGAAAGCGGCTCGGGTACCAAGAACCCGATGGAATGAGTCCCGGCAAGTGACGTTTGTATTATGCTTGTAGCGTACCAACGATCGTCTGAAGGGTCCGGGTAGGCGCGGCGAGAGGGGCACTTAGTCCTCAGAACCGCGGACTATGGATGGCGGCACTCATAGCCCACAAAGCACATGTCGCGGTCCTGGCTTCGAATAAAAGCTGGAACAGCTTTTTCAGCAGGCCGGCAAAAACTCCTGTCTCTGACGTACCTCGCTTCAAGCTCTTCTCGGCCGAGCAGAAGAGCTTAGCCATTTCGAGCCACTTCGCGACGGCTGTCTTCACAGTTCCGAAGTTGTGCGGCCAGTGTGTGGCTGGGGAGCGGAATCGCTGCGGCAGCCGAGGCAAGAACCACCATATAGCGCAACCTGGAGCGCCGGTTTTTCCGGAGTTGGCAGGAATTCAATAATGTTCTCCTGGCGCTAAAAAAACGTCACATTCTCCGGCAGGACGATTCTGGCGGTGCTGGTGCGCTCCGCCGGCCAAAGCCGACGGAGCGCATTTCGTTAGCCGCTATTCGATGACGTCCACGATGCGCCTCGATTGAGGATCGACTATCAGCACATCGTCGCCGATCAATGTGTACTGCATCCCACGCAGTTGCGGCTCACGCTGCTCTGCTTCGGACGGCAATGGCCGGATTACGACTTCGCTCGGCAGAACCGCGCCCTTGAGACCGTCGAGGCTCTGCATCTCGCCGGGCTTGGCATCCTGCAAGATGAGCTTGGCCAGTTCGTGCCGGTCGAAAAGTGACGCGTTTGCCTGGGTTGCAGCAGGAGCCGGTCCCGCGGCTGTAGTGGTTCCGCTGTGGCTACTGCTTCGATCGACGACTTCGACGATGCGACGGGAGCGTGGCTCGACGACAGCAATCTCGTCGGTCTCGGTCATTACGTACTGATAGCCACGCCATTGCGGATGGGTTTCGATCACCTCAACGGGCAGTGCATATAGCTGTGCTTCGCGCGGGATGATGACACCCGTCTGGAATACGACCGTGTCAGGTCTGCGCCAGCGCCTGATGTCACGCCTCTGCTCGAACACAGCATAAAGGTTCGCGCCACCGCCACTTCGTCCGTCGCGTTCGATGACCTCGACAATGCGCCGGCTCGACGGGTCGACAATGACAATCTCGCTGTCCGATACCGTATATCGGAAGTCGCGATATTGCGGGCGCATCGATGCAATCTCCCGCGGTAGGGGCCGAAGATCCACGCGCGTCGGCAGTTGTGCGCCGACCGACACGGAAACACCGAAGTCCTTGACTGGCCGGATTTCCTTTCGGTCGATACTCTGCCTGACAGTCTCCGCGATCCGGCTTGTATCGCGCTTCTCACCAGCGTTCGGCTGAGCGGTTTGGGGCCCAGCAGCAGGCTTCTCTGGTGTCGACGCCGTTCCAGGCTGATTCGTCTGCGGCTCGGGCTGCGCTGAACGGGCGTTGCTCGGACTGGTCCTGTTCTCTGGCTGCGACGACCTCGCTGAGCCCGTTGACTTATCCGCGTCGCTATTCGGCTGTGCTCGCTCGCCTGAGCGCTTCGTGTCACGCTGCGAAGGCTGTTCACGCTGTGCAGGCCGATCCCGCTCCGTGTCCTCTTCGCCCTGACCGCTTCGAGACCGTTCGATAGAGGATGGCGACTCCTTCTGGGCTTGTTCGCGTTTCGGAGTCTGAGGACGCTCTGCGTCCTGACCGCGTGAGGGGCCGGACTGTACGTCCCGCCGCTCTCGCGCCGGCATCTCGGACCGACCCGGAGGACCACGCTCCGCTTCCGGACCTCGCGTCGGCATTTGCCGCTCCATCGATCGTTCGGCCCTCCCTCGCGGGGCCTGGTCTTGCTCGATCACGATCGGTTGGGCCCAGGCGACCCCAGGTAGTGCCAAGGCGGCTAAGGCAACGCCTGCAAATTTTTTCATGGGACATCCTCCCTGATGAGAGTGATGCCGAACTGGATGTCGCCGACGTGTCGGAAGGGGATTACTTCGCGCGTCGGCGCAAAATATCGCCAGCTCGGCGTTGAGAGGCGCCGATTCTCACGGAACACTGCGCTGGATGCGTCGCCGGAGAGATCCGGCGGTGAGACGAGCCAGGCGCATTGCCTGACTCGTCAACAACTATCACTCGATGATCTGAACGATCTTCCGGCTGGAAGGCTCGACCAGAACGACGTGATTGTCGGTATAGACGTAACTGTACTTGCTGACGCTCGTGCCCCAATCAGCAGGAGCGGCGCGCAGCTCGACGTCCGCCGGAAGCGTGGCGCCGATCGTGACCTTCTCCTTGATCATGACCGGCTTCGTTTTCTCCTTGACCACGTATTCCTTGATCTTCGTCCGCTCGGGCTGGCTGATCGTGACGGTGGTGCTCTGAGCAAAAACAGCCGAGCTGGCAACCAGCGCCGAGGCAACGACCATTCCAAGAATCTTACGGTTCATGTTGGTTCCTCCGGTTGCGCACACGATGGTGCGATGGGCCTCCAACTCGGCGTCAAGCGAAGCAGTTCCAAATTCTTCTAATTAAAGGATGCGCTATGGCCGTGTGGCTATAGCGTTGTGAAGACTCTCGAATTTTTGCGGAACTGTTCGCTCTTTAGATCCTTTGTAAGTTCCGAGGCATGGCACTGCCTTCGCGTCGTAAAAACGGGCCGACTTCGGTCGAAACTCGTACATCTGTCTGGCCTACCTTCCAAGAAAGGTCGCAATTTAGCACGGCAAGAGCGACACCCAATTCACGCCGATTAAGCGATCCCGGTTGGTCAGTGAGCGCAAGAAATTGCCGGAACGTGGCTAGGCCGAGCCCGTTCTCATCATCGACAATCAGGAGGCTCTCATGTTCGTGGTGATGGGTGCGACGGGTCACATTGGCTCGATTGTCGTGGAGGACCTACTTGCTAGGAAGGCGTCCTGGCTCTGATCCATTCCCCGGAGAAAGCAGCCAAACTGGAGAGTAAGGGAGCGAAGAGCTTCGTCGTCGACGCACGCGATCCCGATGCTCTGAGGGCGGCATTCAAGCGCGGCCGCCGCGCCTTCCTGCTCACCCGCCAGCTGCTCCCTCGACAGACACAGACGCGGAGGAGACAACCACCGTGCGAGCCATCTTGGAGGCCCTGGACGGTTCGGGATGGAGAAAGTCGTTGCGGCTTCGACGATGGGCGCCGCTGCCGGCCCGGCGCTCCCGCCTCGCACCGGCGATTCCAGCGTGCTGTACGAATTCGAGCAGGGGCTAGCTTCACAGCAGATCCCCGTCGCGATCAACCGTGGCGCCTATCACCTGTCGAACTTCGAAATGCAGATTGATCAGGTGCGCGAGACGGGCAAACTCCAAACAATGTTTCCGGCGGACTTCCGGTTGCCTATGGTGGCGCCCGAAGATCTCGGCAAGGCCGCCATGAGTCGTCTGACCTCCAGCTTGAACGATGTCGGCATCGTCTCGATCGAAGGCCCTATGCGGCCCACCTTCGGCGACGTCGCAGACGCCTTCGCCGAAGTCCTAGGGTCCCAGGTCCTCGTCGTGACCAATCCACGAGACAAATGGGTAGAGGTCTTGAAGGCCGAAGGATTTTCCGAGCCCGCCGCCGATGCCTATGCTCGAATGACGGCAGTGGCCATCGAGGGTCCAGCTACGCCGGAAAGCGAAACGGAGAAGGGCTGCACTTCGTTGAAGGCGTACATCCGGGTCGCTCGTCGGATAATCCCCACGGTTCTGAAGGCGGCGCCAAGAAATTTCCCGAAGCCCCATAGGCGAGAAGGTCGATCCAGGTCGGGAGAGGTCCCCCAATTGAAGGCGCCCGAGGAGCTATGGAGGTAATTCCGCCAGCGTCAGGCCGGCGTGAGCTCAAGAGCTTCGTTCTGCTTTATGGGCTGATGTACGCCGCGTTTGGTGTGGCGTCGCCGTTCTGGCCACGGTTTTTTGAGGAGCGTGGCGTGGCTCCTGCGGAGCTCGGTATGCTGCTGGCGATGGGCACGGCCGTCCGTCTGGTTTCCGGTCCTATCGCCGGCGGTATAGCCGACAGGTTTGATGCGCGCGTGAAGACGCTCGCGATCTGCACCGGACTATCGGCGCTTTTCGCGTTGAGCTTGTTGCGGGCAGATGGGCTTCTACTGCTGCTGGCGGGGAGCCTTGGGCAGGCAGCCGTGTTGGCGCCCGTCACGACCCTGGCCGATGCGCTGGCATCTCGCCACGGGACCAAAGCGCCCGGGCCGGCGACTGGACGGTTCGAATATGGCTGGGTGCGCGGCGCTGGGTCGGCGGCCTTCGTCGCCGGGACCCTGATCGCCGGACAAGTGGTCAGCGCAACGGGGCTTGGATCCGTCGTAGTTCTTCATGCCGGGCTGCTCCTTGCCGCCGCCTTGGTAACCTCTCTTCTTATCCAGGACGAACGGGAGCCTATGGAGTGGACCGAGGCGGGGACGGCAGCCGCCGCGGATTTACGCGTGCTGCTGCAGCTGCCGTTGTTTCGCCGCCTGCTTTTGGTCGCGGCGCTGGTGCTCGGCAGCCATGCGATGCACGACGCCTTCGCCGTCATCCGCTGGAACGCGGCCGGCATCGGCCCCGGCCTGGCAAGCGTTCTTTGGTCCCTCTCGGTCGCGTCGGAGGTGGTCGTCTTCTGGCTAATCGGGCCGCGGCTTCTGGCCCGTGCGGGGCCAGCCGGCGCTGCAGCCATCGCCGTGGCAGCGGGCGTCCTTCGCTGGATCGTCATGGCGATCAGCGCCGACCCTTTGGCGCTCGCTGTCGTGCAGCCGTTGCACGGTTTGACCTTCGCGCTGCTCCATCTCGCCTGCATGCGACTTCTGGTCCGGGTCGTACCCGTCCGACTGGCGGCTACCGGCCAGGCGATCTATGCATTCGCTGCGGCGTCTGCGACCGGCCTTATGACGCTGGCGGCCGGCTCCCTCTACGCGCATTTCGGCGCTCACGCGTTTTTTGCGATGGCCGGGCTCTGCGCCGCTGCGTTGCCTTTGACAGCTGGGTTGCGGGAACGCGAACGGATCTGACCGAAGGGCCAGACGATGCCCCAGGGTTTGAACCGAAGTGGCTCGGAGCGCGTTGCGATCCCCGAGGCGATTTCCCCGGTTCGGGGATTCAAAGGACGACAGGCGATGCGGATTGCTCAGGTGGCTCCCTTGGCGGAGGCCGTGCCGCCGCGACTCTATGGCGGAACGGAACGGGTTGTATCTTGGCTGACGGAGGAGCTCGTTCGGCAGGGGCAGGATGTGACCCTTTTCGCGAGCGGCGATTCCCGCAGCAGTGCTAGGCTCGTTCGGGCCGTGCCGGAAGCACTGCGCCTCGCGGGCATTCGGGACCATACGGCCAATACGCTGGTGATGCTGGAGGAGGTTCTACAGCGGGCTGACGAATTCGACGTCATCCATTTCCATGTCGACCTGCTGCAATTCCCGCTCTTCAAAAACCTTTTCCCCAAATGCGTCACCACCTTGCACGGGCGCCTCGACCTGCCGGACTTTCATCCGATCTACCGGGCCTTCCCCGATATGCCGCTGGTCTCGATTTCAGACGCTCAGCGCCGGCCCATGCCACCGGTGAATTGGGTATCTACCATCCACCATGGCTTGCCCGAGCAGCTTCATCGCGTCAGGCGCGAGCCCGGCGCGTACCTTGCTTTTTTAGGTCGCATTTCGCCGGAGAAGCGTCCTGACCGAGCGATCGAGATCGCCAAGCGTAGCGGCATCCCTTTGAAGATCGCGGCCAAGGTCGATGCGATCGACCGCGATTATTTCGACGGCACGATCCGGCCGCTGCTCGACCATCCCTTGGTCGAATTCATCGGCGAGATTGACGACATGCGGAAGGATGACTTTCTCGGGGGAGCGTCGGCCTTGCTGTTTCCGATCGACTGGCCCGAGCCGTTCGGCCTGGTCATGATCGAGGCGATGGCGATCGGGACGCCGGTCATCGCCTGGGCGGAGGGCTCCGTTCCGGAAGTGATCGATCAAGGCGTTTCCGGCATCATCGTGACCTCGATCGACGAAGCGGTCGAGGCGGCGAGCCGGATCGACAGGCTGGATCGACGGGCCGTGCGCGAGTGCTTCGAGATGCGCTTTACGGCCGCGCGCATGGCTGCCGACTACATCGAAACCTTCGACGCGCTGTGCTGCCGCCCTGTGGCGAAGCCGGCGTCCGCCTCGGCCGCTATCCTTGCACCGGGCGGTGATCTCCCTGGTTTCGAAGGCAGCGTGGGCCTGTCGCAGCTGCAGTCCCTATGACCCGAGGCAGGCGCCATGTCCGAGAGCATCCGTAAGATCGGGCAGGCGATGCCTGGGCCGAGCAGTCCGAATCTCTGGTCCGAATACGAGATCGAGGCCACGACCTCGCTGACGGACCGCGCCCTGCGCAACCTGAAACACGGCGATGCCTTTGCCGTACTGGATGCGCATGGAGATATCGGGACCTTGAGCGACACCGCCGAGGGCCTCTATTGCCGTGACACGCGCTTCCTGTCCCGCCTCGAACTGCGCGTGGAAGGCAAGCGGCCGCTTCTGCTCGGCTCGGCCGTGCATGAGGACAAGGCGGCTCTCTCTGTCGAGCTCGCGAACCCGGATCTCCGGATCGGCGACGAAAAGCTGCCGCGAGACACGATCTTCCTGCATCGCACCAAGTTTCTCTGGCGGGCGATCTGCTACGAACGCGTCAGTGTCCGGAATTACGGCGCAGCCCGTCGTCGCCTCCGGATCGATCTGCTCTTCGATGCGGATTTCCGCGACATGTTCGAGGTCCGGGGAACGCGGCGTCTGCGGCGTGGAACGACCACCGTCGAGGTGGAGGCCCCGGATCGGGTCGCGTTTCGCTATGCCGGCCTCGACCGGGTCGAACGATGCACGGTGGTCGAGATGGCTCCGACGCCCGTGGCGATCGATCGCCAGCGCATGACGGCGGAGGTCGAGCTCGGCCCCTACGAGCAGCGCTCCTTGTTCCTGACCATCGCCTGCCTGGATAAGGCGGTGGCGGCAGAGCCTCCGATGAACTTTCTCGCGGCCTATCGCGATACCCGCCGCGCGCGCCGCGCCGCGACGGCCGGGATCGCCACAGTATCGAGCTCCAGCAACCTGTTCGACGCGACGCTCGGCCGGGCCGTATCGGACATCTATACGCTGGTGACGCGGAGTGAGTTCGGCCCTTATCCTTATGCCGGCATTCCCTGGTTCAATACCGTCTTCGGTCGCGACGGCATCATCACCGCGATGATGATGCTTTGGGTGGATCCCGAGATCGCCCGCGGCGTGCTGCGGACGCTCGCCGCGATGCAGGCGCAGGCGATCGATCCCGAGGCCGACGCCCAGCCCGGCAAGATCCTGCACGAATTGCGGCATGGCGAGATGGCCAGGCTGCGGGAGGTTCCCTTCGGCCGCTATTACGGGACGATCGATGCGACCCCGCTTTTCGTCATGCTGGCGGGGCTCTATCTGCGGCGCACGGGCGATGTCGCGACCATCAAATCGATCTGGCCCAATATCTGCGCTGCGCTGCGCTGGATGGACGAGTACGGCGATCGCGACGGCGACGGCTTCATCGAATATGCACGCGCCCGGGAGAGCGGACTGGCCAACCAGGGCTGGAAGGATTCGCACGACGCGATTTTCCATGCCGACGGTTCGGATCCTGTCGGTCCGATCGCCCTGTGCGAAGTACAGGCTTACGCCTATGCGGCGAAGCTAGAAGCTGCCGCCATGGCGCGTAGGCTTGGGCACGAGGACATGGCGTCGACGCTGACCGCTGAGGCAGAGCGCCTGCGCATCGCCTTCGAGAGCTCCTTCTGGTGCGAGGAGCTCGGAACCTATGCGATCGCGCTCGACGGCGAGAAGCGGCCTTGCCGTGTTCCGTCGTCGAATGCCGGCCATGCCCTGTTCGCCGGGATCGTATCGCCGGAGCGCGCACGCAGCGTCGGCGCAAGTCTTCTCAAGCCCGAGGGCTTCAGTGGCTGGGGCATTCGGACGCTTCCGGCGGGTCAGCCCCGCTACAATCCAATGTCCTATCACAACGGCTCGATTTGGCCGCATGACAACGCGCTGATCGCCATCGGGCTATCCCGCTATAGCCTGAAGGCTGAGGCGAACCGCGTGTTCTGCGCGATCTTTGAAGCGGGACGACATCAGGACATGTCCCGCCTGCCGGAACTGTTCTGCGGCTTCAACCGGCGTCCTCATCGGGCGCCGACGCCCTATCCGGTCGCCTGCGCACCGCAAGCCTGGTCCGCCGCCTCGATCTTCGGCCTGCTCGGCGCCTGCCTGGGCTTGAGCCTCGATCACGAGCGGAACGAGATTCAGCTCCAGGAGCCAGTAATGCCGGATTTTCTAGACGAACTCGTCATCCGAAATCTGAGACTCGGCTCTTCGCGGGCCGATATTCGCCTCCACCGCTACGGCACGGATGTCACGGCAAATGTTCTCGCCCGAGCCGGTAACGCGCGGATTATCGTGTCCAAGTAAACGAAATTTCGAAGGAGCGGATCGCGTCAGCGCTTCTGACAGAGCGGGAACGTCCAAGCCGGTCGAGGAGGTTTGCGAGAAGAGTTTCGGGGTTAGCTCTCAGCCGTGATGATGCTCGCGTTGCAGACGCCGAAGCGAGCAGGCGTCCAAACAACCTCCGCCGTCAGATGCCACAGCCCGCCATACGGACGAGCGACATTCTCAAAGACCGTTCCAGGCCGACCAGACCCTGAAAAGCCCATTCGCAAGCCGCGTACGAAAAAGAGCTGAGTCGCCAGCTGGTGCTGCGCATTGCAGTGCCAGTGTCTGAGATTGATCGCGCAGTCACGCGAGCCGCCCATCTGCCTTCGCCGGGTGCGCGTGTCGCGTTCTCACTCGGGTGGGTAGCCGATGCGCGCGTGCTGCTGGGAGGGGGCGCACTTTGGGAAGATAGATGCACCCGATGAGTATGCCGTGCGCCGCAGCCTCGATGTACCGGCTGTGGCTATCGTCGGGGTCTCCGGGCAATCCCCTGCGCGTCAGGACCAGTGGGTTGCCCCGCTTTGCAAGGATGGCGACGCCGTTCCAGCTCTTCTGGCCGTGCCAAACTGCCTGATACCCCGCCTGCTGCAGTTCCCGTTCCGGGAAGCGGGAGTCGGGACATTTCAGCTCCTGCAGGCAGACTACATCCGGGCTGTCCTGCTTGAGCCAACGCAGGAGAACCCGCAGGCGCCCGTTGATGCCGTTGACGTTGTAGGTTGCGATCTTCAACGGCGCCAGTCCTCACAACCAGTGCTCCCGCACAAGCCTGTCACAGGTATTGCTGCAAAAACGCCTACGTCCTCGATATCGCGTCCGGCCAGCTGGCGGCGGACAGTCCGTGTCCTTCGCCTGGATAAATGTGGCTCTGGACGTGGCCTCCATTGCCCTTGATCAGCTTCTCGATCGCGACTGCGTTCGATACCGGAACGACTCGGTCGGCGTTCCCATGGAGGATGAGCGTTGGTGGCAATGATGCCCTCTCTTATCCAGCAGGGAGGAAACCGAAGTAGTCGACGACGGCCTTGACCCTGCTGGTGCGAGCGGCGAATGCCAAAGCCAACGCTCCGCCGAGCGAGAAGCCCACAACAGCGAACCGATCCTGTCTTTCGACCTTGATGGCCTCGATCGCTTCGAGCCAGATCGGAAACTTGGTCTTGATCTCTCCGTAGCGGGCTCGGCCATCACCGGTGGCCTCGAAATACCGAGGTAGCCAGGCCGTGTAGCCGGCAGCGGCGATCATATTCGCGGCGAACTCGTATCGACCGCCGTTGGTCAGACCATCCGAGCCGTGAAGAAGGATGACGCTGCGTCCTGGAACCATCGGCCCGAAGCGATCGACCGCGATGCTGGCGTGAGCCGGGACAGACAATTGCAGCGCCTGCGCCTGCCACGAAATGGCGTCTGTCCATCAGTCAGACACCTCGGACCATCGCTCTTTAGCCTCAACGGCTGGCACGATCAGTTTGATCGTGCCCCCCTCGACGCCGATGACGAGCCCCAGGTCGATGTAGTGGTGAGCGCCGCCCGACTCGGGGTCATTCTTCTTGAGTTTGATGAGCTGGCCGCTCAGAGCGTCGACGGTTCCGACGTGACCTCCATCGGATCCAATCACGCGCTGGCCTTCCTTGATTTGCTCGACGAACATCATCGCTGGATTTCCTTCCTGAAGCTGTCCCGGAGCAACGGAGCGTCGTGTGCGGAGGTTCCGGCCGGCGCAGCGGAACCATCACTCCGCCGCGAAGTTTGCAGCGTCGGTGCAGTTCGTCAGGGCAGGCGTTATGGGTGCGGACGGATTTCGGTGCGATAGTTGCGGCTCGCCTAGCATCGCCGTGCCTTCGGACCTACGGCCCACCAGCGATGTGTGTTGCGGCGGCTGTTCCCGCCGCCTGGCGACCTGGTTGGAGTATCGCGCCTTCGTGGCGACGGCAGTCAGAAAGGGTGCGAAGGGCCGTCGGCCCCTCGTCGCTGATCCACTCTCCGCATAGGTTTCTCTCACGGCTGTGAAAGCTTGGCGAGCCCGACGGCGCCCCTTTGCCTGCGAGGAATAAAGACGAGCTGCAATGTCGAAATGCATCAAACTGTTGAGCGGTCGGGAACTCAGGCCCCTCACGGCAGCGAAAGCCTATTTCAGTGGACTGCGCGAAAGCATCCCGATCGGCTCACTGCTGAGTGATCCCGAGCGATCCGATGCTTTGGATATCTACCGGCGCTATTGTGGAGTGGTTGGTGCATCTCCGGTAGCGGCCGTCGGCGTAACCGTGATCAGCGAGAGAAAGCTTCGGCCAGGTGGAAACTATGCGCGGATTGCGAGATCGTTCGCCGTTGTGACCGCGGCCGGCGAGGCTGCCGCATTTAATATGGAAAAGGCCCTGCAAGCGATCGCCGAGTAGCCCGAGCCTGACGAACTGCGAACCAGCACTCATGGGCTGTCGTTGATCTGCGGAGATCAATTCGCGAGGCGCTCTTGGTCGCAATCTGGAAATCCGATGGACCGAACAAGCGGCCGACGCAGGTGCGACGGGCGCTCCACACGGAGCACTGTCGTGACCAGCAGGGCAACGCCTACAAGGTCATAGTCTGCCGCGAGTGGCCGGGTCTTCGCTAACGTCATACACGCTCGAAGATGGCACGCCTGTGCACTACGAGGACGAGTGCTACTTCATGCTGCCGTCCGGCAAGATGCTCACTCGCTGCGAGGACGAATGAAGGACATAGAGGATGGCGAGGTCGTCGTCATGATCCGGCATAAAGTGAAGGTCGGGGGCGAGCTCATGGCGACCTACCGGATGGAATATCCGGACCTGGCTACCGCGCTGCGACAGATCGCAAGCGATCTCAAGGATGGTCGCGTAGAGGCCATGTGGGTCGGCGTGCGTCAGCTCACCGACGAGGAAGTTAAGGCCGGCCTTTGTAGCGAACGCTCTCATCCAGAACCCTGAGCGACCCCGTCTTTCTCCCGAGGCAGCACGACGAGCTCGTCGCCGACACTGACCGTTCCGCTTTTGACAATGCGTGCCGTGATGCCGCCAAGGCCACGAACAGCATTGTAGCCGCCGACGCCGAGGATTTCTTCCATTCGGGAGCAGGGCCGACATTCCCCCGTGGTCTCCAGGACGGCAGAGCCAATCTGGAAGCGCTTCTCCTTCAGAGCCAGGAGATGGATACCATGCGTGACGACGTTGCGCCGCAGGTCGGCCGGCAAAACTTCTGAGCGACCGACATGGGTGGCGATAGCCGCGAGGTGTTCGGCCTGGACCAGCGTTACCTGTCCGCCTCACGCAGCGCGGGTATAGCGATCGCCAACGATGCCCTGCGCAATGTCGAAGTCGGCGCTTTTACGTGCGTGCATCGGCTCGCGCCGCCTGGGCGAACGCCGAGCCACACGACGTGTCCAGGTCTCATAGGCGCGATCAACAGCTGCACCAGCATGGAAGAAGGGTTCAGAGGCATACGGTCTCCCGCCCAACACAGCAGGCGTCAGGTAACGCGGACATCGGCCCACAGCCGGATCAGCGGGCCATCCTCGCCAATGACTGGATCGCGCGGAGGAAAGCTCAATACGGAAATTCTCTGGGCCATGGCTGCCGAAGCTTTCTCGCGAACGATGTCGCCACTTTGGCCGGGCGGATAGGCGCCGATGACGAGGAAGTCGTCAGATTGCGAAAGGCGACGGTGGCCCGTTCCCGCCGGAAGCACCAGCACATCTCCGGCATTCACGTCGAGTTCGCGGCCATTATCGCCGCCTAGCAGGAGCGTGGCTGACCCGGCGGCGATGCCGAGCACCTCATGCCCTTGCGAATGATAGTGATCGAAATCGTAGATCCCATTGCGCCATTGCGGTGGCCACCCGTTCTCCTGAAACCGCTTTTCCATGGTCTCCGCGCGGTCGGCCGCGTCCACGGCGAACGCTCCTTCGTAGATCAGCGCGGGCAATCTGGGATTGTTGGGAACGAAACTCCACGGCTCGAAATGCAAGGCCGTCACCGTCGTCTTCGTCATCGCACCATCTCTCAGGAACGCTTGCTCAACTCGATCGGCGCAGGGGCGTTCCTTATCGCAGGCTGCTTTGCAAGCGCGCAGCGTCGTGCGCCCCGGCATCGGGAAAAGGAAAGCCCGCTGCGTAAGCGGCGGGCCTCTGACTTGCGTCAGGACTTGGCGGTTCCGGCCTTCACCGGGAAACTGACTTTGCCCTCCTGTCGGCTGCGGCCGGTACATCCGCGGCAACGCATCCAACCGGAGAGCAGGTAGGTGCCGCGATGGCACCGCGCGGACAACGACGTAAGCGCGGGTTTGGTTCCAGCAAAGATCCCCCGCACCATGCTTGGCCGACAACGGGAACGGTAGCGAGCCTGGGAGCGTTCAGCCTCCGCACAGTGGATGGAGGGACACATGGCAAATACTAAAAGCCCGGCCGTTGAAAGTCTCCGCGGGGAACAAAAGTCTCAAGCGAAAGCGGGGCGGGAGCTGACGCCCGACCAGAAGCTCGAAAGGGCGCTCAAGGACACCTTTCCCGCCAGAGATCCTGTAGCTGAGCAAGTGCCTACTACGCCGGGCGCGTCGGAGGAGAAGCAATGATCCGCGCAGCAATGTTCAGCTTGGCCGGCGCCTGGATTGCCGGGAAAGTCGACAGGGGTGAAATCCCTGAGCGACTTGCGGTCCCGCTCACCATGCTGGCGACACGTCTTCCCACGCCGCTGATTCTGGCCGGGGCGATTGGCTACGGATGGTACCGCATGAGCCAGGAGGCGCGCGCGACGGCGGCGCGGGATGTGACTCCGACACGCCGCGCCGAGCCGGCCGCTCGGAGGGCAAAATCTGCATCGGGCCGATCACGAAGGGGAGCTCGGACCCCCCCGGCCGGAGGTGTCGCCGATGTTTAAGCTGTTCGTGGAAATGTCCATGCTGGCCCTCGAGGCGCAGCAGGCCATCTGGCTTCGGAGCCTGAAGATTGCCGGCGGCGGCCGTGCCGGCGAGCGCGAGGCCAAGCTGATGGTGAAGGAGAAGGTGTTGGCTGCTCAGGGAGCGGTGTTGGAAGCGGCAGCCGGCGCAGGGCCTGTCGGCATTACGCGCGGCTATCGGCGCAAGGTTCGCGCGAATGTGCGGCGGCTGTCGCGATAGGTGTTGGACGTGAATTCGGTCGCGGTGGTCGGCACTGTCGCGGCGCTCTGCTCTACCATCAGCTTTGTCCCTCAGGCTTGGCGGATTGTCAGGACACGCGACACCGGGGCGATCTCGCCGCTGACTTATAGTTTGACTGTAACAGGCTTCGCCTTGTGGACGGCCTACGGCGTTGGCTTGGGCGAATGGTCTCTGATCGCCACGAACAGCATATGTTTCGTGCTGTCTGCCTTCATCCTCCTGATGACCCTCCTGCCATGGGCAACGAAGGATGCGGTAGCGGATCGGATCGATCCACCGTCCTGAGCCCTGGCTTCGCTACGGTTTGCGATCCGCCGCGTCAGCGCCGCGCGCTCCGATCGGCGTCGGAAAACCCTCAGTCGTGTCCCGGTCGGTCTGCCGCTCGGCCTCCGCATTCAGCTCGCCCCAACCAGCAGGATCGGGGCGGACAGACCTAGCCACCAATAGCCGCCCAAGGTCTTGGTCAAAAAAAGACATCTAATTCCTGCTTTGTTCATCGCGCGTGCTCGAGCTGTCCATCTTGACAGCTAATGCTCCAGAATCCCGTGCCGCCTTCAAGACAGGAGCCTGGCCGAGAGGTCGGGCTTTCTCGTATCCAGAGGAACAACGAGATCAGGCCGTGGTTGCGATGGCATTCGGAGGAATGCGCCATGGCAAACAAGCAACCTGAATCCCTCGCGACCTTCGCCGCGACTGCCAGGAATGATGGGAAGAAGCCGAAGGACATAGGCCTTGCGGCGACCCCTGAAACAAGAGGGCTGCCAACCGATCCGAAGAAAAAGGCCGACGCCGCTACGAAGGTGCTGCAGGAGGGCGTCCTTCATGAGGATCAGGGGGCTGATGAAGCTGTGGATGCGCTGCCCGATCGCACGCGAGATGTAAAGCGCCCCACGTGAGTTCCAGCGAGCGGCTTGCAGACGATCCACTGGGTGAACTATGCCGGAACTGGAAGCGGAGATCGGCTAATCCGAGCGTGGTTTCGGCCTGCACAGTAGCCCCGCAGCAATCGCCAGTTCGATATCGATCTCGGCAATTTCTTTAGAGGTGAGCTTCAGGTCGCGCCGCAGCCGGCGCTGGATCTCGAAGTCTTCTGTGGCATAGTCAGGGGCACGGGCAGGCTCTTTGGAAGGCGACCGATTCCGGCTTTTAGGCGTAGGCATTCGCGGGATACGCTTGAGTGTCCCCGCTGGTTTCAACTGCCGAGTTATTTCTCCCGCTTTGGGCTGCAACTCCTTGATCGCAAGGTCTGGCTCTGTCGCATCATGCCGTACCCGCGACTCTAGTCGCCACGATCAGGGCTTCGAGCTCGGGGCCATTAATGGTGTATTCCCCCGAAGCCGCGTGTACGTGAATGTTCGACAGGGGCTCGTCGCTGGCCTTATCGACGAGGAAGAGTAGACACTCATGCAGCGTGTCAAAGCTTCGACTCGGGGCTGATGAGGCCCGGAACTCAGCCGTGCAGCGGGCGAGCCGGTCGGGGGAATCTTCGGGCAGCATCTGAGCAGCTCTCAGAAAAATGGTCGGCGCTGACACGAAACGGTGTTCGCCGACCCTGAGTTCCTGCTGCGAGTCAGTGGAGCATCAGAAAGTGTAGCCGACCCGGACGCCGTAGTTCGTCAGGCCCTGATTGTCGTGGCACAGGTTCGCATTCGAAATGTGCTCGACCGTCGCCATGATCGACCAGTTTTCAGTGAACCGGTAGCCGACAGAGCCCGTGCCTCGGATCAAGGGCGAGCAGCCCAGGCTTAGCCGATCGGGCACACGGAAACGGCCGGTCTCACCGGTGTGAAATCCGGCACCGACGCTGCCCTCGATGAAGACCTTCGGCGTGATGTCGTAGGTCCATGTGAAACCCGCGTAGAACTGACTGGTATCGCCGGCCGTGTTGATCGTGGCGCCGAGATGCAGCCGGGGCACGAGGAACGCCATCACTGGGTCCGCAGGCGTGAGCGGCTTGGAGAACAGGATCTCGCCGTTGAGATCGACAGAGCCGTCCTCACGAGTTCCGATCGCATGGGCAAAAACGCCACCTCGAATTTCAGAGATCAATGAGCGCGCAACGACCGGCGGTGCATAGGCAAGCGGGTTGGCAAGGTCAGCGGCATTCGCGTCCAAAGCGATCCCAGCAGAAACGCATAGGCACAAAGCGAGACAGGTCAGCAAACGGCTCATGAGTGGCGTTCCCGGCGAATCCCCCATCGAAGGTTATCGAGCGAGCTTCGTTAGGAAACGGTTAACCATGATCGTTCGTGCGAAATTCGAAAATTGTTGCAACGCTACCGCATCTCAAGAGTCGGCCGATCTGTGCGGTCAGGACTGATCCGATGCGATCTCTCCCGCCCCGGCATCGCCTTGCTCCCATCTCGCCAGTCACCACCGCAAACAGGTCGAGGCGCGCAGGCCACGTTACAGTAGATGCCCCGAGCCGCACGGGTCCAGACGCCCTACTCGCCTTACCGCAGCTTCTTGATGCCGCCTTCGGCTGACTTCTTCAGGTCTGGAGCAGAGCAAACACCATCACGCCGACGAGATTGATCGCCGTCAGTAGCCATTGTGGCAGAGTCTCCATCGCGGCGTCGAGGTTTGTGCCTTCGCTGCTCAGGCCGCGGCTCACAGCGTAATCACCATAGGCAACGCAAATATAATCGCCAGAGCGATAACGATTCCGGTGCGCATCCATACGCCAGCGCTACGACTACTCAACAGCACGGCACGCCTCCCTGCTTATTGTTAACGTAGCGGAACACGGTTGGCGTCTAGCGGCAAGACTTTTCGTCGGCAAGCTACCGGCGGCACCTTGACCGCGCCGCCGGTAGCGTTCCTGCCAGCCAGGCGAGGCTTGAGCAGGAAGGCCAGCGATCAGCCGCGATTCTGGCGACAACTGGGCAGCGCTTTCGCTGCGAAATGGCTTTTCCACATCCGGAGCATTTCATGGACACGACCGCAGTTCAGCGGGCGCTGGTCGCGCTTGGCGCGACGATCTTCGCGCCGGAGAAGCACCGGAACATCGCGGTCATGGCGGCCGCGGCCGTCAATACGGTCTGCGCCAAGCCGCCGGCCGACGTCGCCTCGGCGCTGACCACCGCGGCGGAAGCCTATGAGGCCGTTGTTGCTGCTCAGCAGACGCCCCGGCGCCTGAACCATCCCCATCACAATCAAGGAGACCATCATGTTCACGATGGAGCAGTTCTGGAGCCTGGTTCGCACGCTCCTGCAGACCGCAGGCGCAGCGCTCGTCACGCGCGGCTACGAGGGCTCGATGCAGATCACCGTCGGCGCGCTGATGACGCTGATCACGACCGGCTACAGTCTCTATATCCGCCGCAAGGCCGGATTGGTGGCGACGGCCGCCGCGCTCCCGGAGGTGGCGAAGATCGTCACGACGCCGGAGATCGCCGCGAAGGTCGAGGATCCTTCCGTCACCACAAGGGGCTGACACCATGCCCTTGCGCAATCATCCGCTACCGACGCGGCTCTATCACGGGATCGCCGACCATTTCCCGGCCCGCCGATCCGAATGGGTTCTGGCCGGCATCATGGTTGCCTGGGGCTGGATTCTGATCGGGCCTGGCGCGACGTTCGCTGGCCATCGGGCATGCTCGCAAATGGCGGCGATGATGAGCGAGAACGCGTGGGGCTGGTTCGCGATTGGCATCGGCGCCTTCCGACTGCTGGCCCTGATCATCAACGGCACGTTCTCCGGCACATGGTACGGCCGCTGGTCGCCGCATGTGCGGGCGCTGGCGCCCTTACTGACCTGCTTCCTCTGGTTCCAGATCAGCTTCGGCCTCTGGGCTTCCGACGCGGCGACAACTGGCCTTGCTGTGTATCCCGGCCTGCTTGTGCTCGACGCGATGAACATCGTCGCGGCGACCAAGGACGCCGCGGGCATGGACAAGGGAGTATCGGATGGACGCTAGCGCAGTCACCACCGAGAACATCGTCGCCACGGCCGTCGCCGGCGTCGGTATCGGCATCCTCGGCATCTGGAAATACCTGAAGGAGCTGAAGAGCCCCACGACGGCGAGCGGCGATCGGATCATCCCCGGCCTCTCGATCGCCGACATGCAGCCCATCCGCGACCTCGCCGCGGCTCAGCGCAGACCGCTGTCGCGTGCGAGCTGACTGCATCCGCTCTGGAGAAGATGCTGCTGCTGAGCCAGGAGCGTGCGGAGGATGCCGAGGTCGTCCGCCGCGCCGAGCTCATGGCACAGGAGATGCTCAAGCACCTGGAGGCGACCGCCCCGGCGCGGAGACGGCGAGGAACTTGAGCGGCATCGTCCCCTTACTCAGGTCTACGTCTCCCACCCCATGAGACGAACTCAGCCCCGTCAGCTCCGGCTGGCGGGGCTTTTTTGTCGCCGCATCAGCGCTCGAAGTTAAGTTCTCGTAAACTCTTGGCAAAGATGCTTGTATTTTCAACAGAGATTCGAGCTGCACAGATGTGCCGCAGGCGGGGCCTGGTGATGATGAAGGCACAAATTGTCAGGAGTGCTGCATTCGCTGGCGGGCGTCGTGGAACTCTACTGGTTTCGACTGCGATTGTTGCGATCGTGTGCGCTTCCGATGTTTCGGTGCGCGCGCAATCGGTCACGGGCAGCGGTGATTTGAACCCGGGGCCGGCTCAGTCGCCGCACTGGTCCGTCGGGGGCGACCTCTTGGTCGGTGATACCGGTATCGGTGGGCTCGACATCACGGCCGGCGGAACCGTGACCAGTGCTCGGGGCATCATCGGCTATGACGTGGGGAGCAACGGCATGGTCACGGTCTCGGGTACCGACGGCAGTGGCAATGCATCCACCTGGTCCAATACCGGTGACCTCTCCATCGGATATTTTGGTACCGGAACGTTGAACATTCTGGCTGGCGGCCGGATTTCAAGCTTCGCTGGCAGCATCGATGGCGGCAGCAGCGCCTTGATCAGCGGTCTTGGTTCATCCTGGCAGAACAGTGACCGATTGACCGTCGGTGTGACCGGTGCCGGAACCTTGCGCGTCGAGGGGGGCGCAACGGTTTCAAATTCGTTGGGCATCGTTGGCAGCAATGCTCAGGGCAATGTCGTGGTGAACGGCGTTGGCACGACATGGACCAATACCGGACAGCTCACGATCGGCAGCTTCGCCGCGGGCACCTTGCGCATCGAAGCGGGTGCAGTCGTCACGAGCAATCAGGGCTATGTCGGTGCCGACAACACCGGCACTGTCACCGTGACCGGAGCGGGGTCGAGATGGGTGATGTCGCCCTTCAACCTCACCGTCGGCAATAACGGCACCGGTTCGCTGACGGTCGAGAATGGCGGGCTCGTTCGCGCAGAAGGCGGTGTCCAGCTCGGCGTTGCCGCAGGCTCTGGCGGGACGCTGCTTGTGCAGGGGCCGATGAACAACCGCGGCGTCCTGGAAACCCGCGGCATTCGGGGCGGCGCTGGCACCGCAAGCGTCACCTTCGATGGCGGCCTCCTACGCGCGACACGAAGCAATTCCACTTTCTTCACCAATTTTGACACCCGCACCATCGCCATCGGCGGGAATGGCATGGTCATCGACACGGATGGCCACAATATCGGCATGTCTCCCAGCTTCACCGGCGCGGGCGCGCTGACCAAGAATGGCGCCGGCAAGCTGGAGCTGACCGGCGACAGCGGCTCGACCTTCACCGGGGCCGGCAGTGTGCTGGCCGGCACGCTCGCCGTGAACGGCATTCTCGGCGGGACGATGGAGGTCATCGGCGGCCGCCTGCAGGGCATCGGCACGGTCGGCGCCACGATCAACCAGCCAGGCGGCACGATTGCGCCCGGCAATTCGATCGGCACGCTGACGATCAACGGCAATTACGTGGGCAATGGCGGCCGGCTCGAGATCGAAACCGTACTCGGCGGCGACGCCTCTCCATCCGACCGCCTCGTCATCACCGGCAGCACCGCAGGCACGACCCCTGTCACGGTGTTGAACCAGGGCGGCGCTGGCGCACAGACCATCGAAGGCATCAAGGTCGTCGATGTCGGCGGGACTTCGAACGGCGTCTTCACGCTCCAGGGCACCACCGTCTTCCAGGGGCAGCCCGCCGTCGTTGCCGGCGCCTATGCCTACACCTTACAGAAGAACGGCATCAGCACGCCGAACGATGGCGACTGGTATCTGCGCTCGGCCTATACGGTACCCTCTACCCCAGCGTCGCCACCGGTCGTCCTGGGCCCGATCTACCAGCCCGGAGCGCCGATTTACGAAGCCTATGGCCAGATCCTGCAGAGCCTGAACGAGCTCCAGACCTTGCGCCAGCGCGTCGGCGACCGCTTCGACGGCCGGCCCGACGCTGCGAACGCCGCAGGCCGCGCGATCTGGGCCCGCATCGATGCAGCCCATAGCCGCATTACGCCGGGCTTCTCCACGACCGGCACGAGCTACATGATCGATAGCTGGCGCCTGCAGGCTGGCGCTGATGGGCAGGTTTTTGCGGGAGACGCCGGCACGCTCGTCGGAGGCTTGACGCTGCATCACGGCGAAGGGCGAGCCGATGTATCGTCGGTCTTCGGACAAGGGAAGATCAAAGCCTCCGGCACCGGGTTCGGCGGGGCGCTGACGTGGTACGGCGCGTCGGGCTTCTACGCTGATGCGCAGGCCAAGCTCAGCTGGTTCGACGATGACCTGTCGTCCACGACTGCCGGGCGTCAGCTCGCCAAGGGCAAAGGCGGCTTCGGCTATGCGTTTGGACTCGAGCTCGGACAAAGCATCGCGCTTTCCGAGAGCTGGTCGCTGACGCCGCAGGCCCAGCTAACTTACGCGCGTGTCGACGCCGACAGCTTCATCGATCCGTTCGGTGCCCGTGTCACTCTGGGCGACGGCGACAGCCTGCGCGGGCGGCTCGGCGTCTCCGCGGATTATCGGCGGAGCTGGCGCGACAATGCGGGGCGCCTGGTCAATGCCTCGCTCTACGGCATCGCCAACCTGCGCTACGAATTCCTCGACGGGACGACGGCGACCGTCGCCGGAACGCCTTTGACCAGCCGTGGAGAGCGACTCTGGGGTGGGCTGGGGCTCGGCGCGAAGTATGAAACGGGCCGCTATGCGCTCTACGGCGAAGTCGAGGCTCAGACCAGCCTGGCCCATTTCAGCGACAGCCACAGCATCACCGGCCGCGGAGGACTGAGGATCAGCTGGTAACCGTCGCCGTGTGCAGGAACTTCGGCGCATGCACACAACGGCTCCGCTGGCTTCGACTGGCGGGGCCTTTCTTGTTCAGGGACTGATGTAAGCTCTGGGTCGATTGTGTTGAAAAAGTCCGCAGCAATACCTGACGCGAAATCGCCCGGCCAAAGCGCAGAATTTTCATCCTTCCGCAGATGGGTAATCGCGCTGTAGAGGGCATTTTTCTGAAGTCCGAAGAACGCTCTTCTCCATCGAGTGTCGGCATCGGACGGATTTCACGCCAGCCGGACTTTTTCAACACAATCGGTCGTTTGCGGTCCTTATTACTTCCGTCGCAGAACTGCGACAGCCAAGCATCGCGATGACGGGAGGATTCGTATGATCGATGTGCTTGAGACGACGCGCCTGCGTCTTCACCGTTGGCAAGGTCGTCACCGCGACGCTTTCGCGCGGATGCACGCAGATCTTGAGGTCATGACGGACCTCGGTGGCCCTATCGATGGAGAGGCGAGCGACGCCAGCCCGCGCGGTGCCGGGCTTTTCTTTTGTTCGGAACGCGAGCGCCCTCCCGCTGGTGGAAAGGGATCCAGCAAAGGAGAAAACTATGGACCATTTCAAGCACGTCCGTCTCGCACCGGCGGAGTTGACGGCGAGTGCTCTCGACGGAGCGACGATCTATGGCCCCGGCGACGAGAAGATCGGCTCGGTCTCGCACGTCCATGGCAACGGCGCTGCCGGCACTGTCGTCATCGATGTCGGCGGCTTCCTCGGTAATCGGCGCGAAGCCAGTCGCGGTGCCGGTGAGCGATCTGGAGTTCATGCGTGGCGAAGATGGCGACGTTCATGCCGTCACGAACTGGATCAAGGATCAGCTCAAAGCGATGCCCGAGCACATCGATCCTTGATAGACAACCCGGTAACACTCGCGCGCCCCGTCAGCTCCGGCTGGCGTGAATGCCCGACAATTCGGAGATATTGAGGAACTCTCTTCGAACCGCTTCCGTTTGGCACTTTAGCTGGGGTCCAACGAGGAGATGAATCATGCGCAAGATCATACTTGTTGCTGCTGTCGCGATGATTCCGGCTCTGGCTTTTGCGCAAGGTGCCGGTGGCTCGGGAGGAGCGTCAGGTGGCGGTGCCGCTGGGGGAGGTTCAGCTGGCGGCGCGGCTGGAGGAGCGGCCGGCGGCTCGGCGGGGTCTTCCGGGAGTGGCGATACCGGAGGGGCATCGGGAGCAGCCCCCGGTGCGACGCCCGGTGGGAGCCTCGGAGCATCTGGACCCTCTGGCGGAGCGGCAACCGGAGGTTCGGCTGGCATTTCGGAGCCTGGTGCCAATAGCGACACTGCCGGGATCGCGGCAAATATGATGCCCCGGTTCCGCACCTACGTGATGGCCAACGAGGTGCCGTCATACACCTATGCGGAGCCAGTGCGTGTCGGAGTCGTGCTTCCCGCGAGCGGCGTCACCTATCGCGAGGTCCCCACAGAGTTTGGCGGAAGCTATAGCTATACGGTCGTGAACGGGACACCAGTTGTGGTTGAGCCCCGGACCCGTCGCATCGTTCAGGTGATCCAATAGGGCAAATGTTTGCGTTTGGCCCCGTCAGTTCCCGCTGGCGGGGCATTTTCGTATCCCCCGCTTCTGTCTTTTGACAGGGCTAGTCGCTTCACGAGGACCTAGGGCCCCGGCATCGAATGATGCCCCGACGAAATGGAGGGTGGCTTGAGCGAGATCAATCTGATCACGAATGAAAGCCAGTTGGTTCAACCCCCAACCTACGACTTGATACCGTGGAGGTCGCTTCGCCAGCACATGAACTCGCTGGCACGGGAAGAGAGACGGAAGCAGACACGGGCATTGGGATATCGCCCATCAAGGCGCATTTGATGCCGATGAGCGGGGCGATACGGCGCCGGGCCGTATTTTCGTTTAAGCAGCCTCTTGCTCTTCCAACTGAGCCAGCGGGCCATCGCTCGAGGCCTACATTCCCACGCTGGATGAAACCGGCCCGGCCCCGCTCGCGCGGTGCCGGGCCATTTTGCATTTAGAATTTATAGTTCAGTCGGGCGCGCACCACCGAGAAGTCGGTTCCAACTTTGAGACCGTTGTTAAGGACGCCTTTTTCTCCGAGGTCGACGTACAGATATTCGACGCCGGCAATCAGATTATTCGTGATCGCGTATTCAACGCCGCCGCCGAGAGCCCATCCGCCAGTGTGCGAATTATCCGACGAAATCCCGAGCGCAGGAACTGAGGTTTTCACGTTTCCGTAGGCCCAGCCGCCGGTGATGTAGGGCATGAAGCGATCGAATGCGACACCGGCTCTAGCGCGAACTGTGCCGAAATAATCGGTTTTGATGCTCCCGCCGATACCGCTGACTCCGAGATCCGCAGCTTGAAGATCAGCTTCCAAGCCGAGCACAAACTGACCCATTTGGTAGTTATACCCGATCTGGCCGCCGCCGATGAAACCGTCCATATCGGCGCTGCCGCCTAGATTTGTGGTCGCTTGGCCAAAGCCGTAGCCTGCGTTGGCGCCGACGTAGATGGCCTGCTGCCGGTTTCGTGGACACCGAGATTGGGTGTTTCATGAAACCGGAGGTGGCGTATGAGGCGACGACAGTTTGGGCGTGAGTTCAAGATCGA
>NZ_LMJU01000009.1:0-36466 GCF_001429415.1 Allobosea sp. Root670
CGGCGATGCCGGCAAGGGCTTCGCCGTCGTCGCCTCGGAAGTGCGCACCCTGGCGCAGCGTTCGAGCGAGGCGGCCAAGGACATCTCCGGCCTGATCTCATCGTCCAATGTCGAGGTCGGCGAGGGCGTCAAGCTGGTGCGTCAGGCCGGCGACCAGCTCAGCCGCATCCTGGCGGCCTCGCAGAAGGTCGCGGCGACGATCGCCGACATCTCGGCTGCGTCGGGCGAGCAGGCCAACGGCATCGACGAGATGAGCCAGGCGGTGGCGCATCTCGACGAGATGACCCAGCAGAACGCGGCTCTCTCCGAACAGAGCGCGGCCTCGGCCAACGCGCTGTCGGGCCGGATCGAACAGCTCAACGGACTGGTCGCGACCTTCCGCACCGGGCGTGAGCCCGCCGGCCAGGCGGCTTATGCGCAACCGGCCACGCCGGCCCGCGCGAAGGCGCCGATGCGGGCCGCCAGGCCGGCCCCCGCCGCCTCCGGCGAGCCGGAGCGGCTGCGGCAGCTGGCGGAGGCCGCCTTCGTCCAGTCACGTGCCCCCGCCCCGCGCAAGGTCGCCAATGGCGGCAGGGCCAACGATTCCGGATGGGAGGAGTTCTGAGGCGGCACAGCCTCCGAACATTCTCGAACACGACACGCGCGGCGCCCGAATGGGCGCCGTTGGCGTTTCGAGGAGAAATTTTTGCTCGCCGCCTCTTGTCGAGGCGCTTGATCGGCCTATCTCCGTGACAGGCGCCGGAGCTTTGCTCCATCACGACGCCGCCCTCGCACATTCAATCCGTGACGTTCCTTGGCCGACTCGCTGGAGTCGATCGATGCCGCACCGCTTGCTGACAGGTCCCGACGGGGATGTCTGCGACAAGCGGTTTCAGCCGTCACCACAACAGGGAGACGAAAACCATGCAGATCAGCCAGGTTCTTCAGGCTCTCGGCCAGTTCGCTTCCGGCCTCGCGCCGGTCAGCCGTTCCGTCCGCCCGCTCGAGATCGATTTCGACACTGCCGACGCCCTCGGCCCCTTCGAACAGGCCGCCATCGGCCAGTGGAAGACCGAGGACGGGTCGATCCTGATCGACCTCCGGCCCGATGGCCAGTTCCACAAGGCCAAGCCCGCCGCCGGCGCCAAGCATGTCGGCCGCTATGCGGTCGATCGCTCGAAGCTCTATTTCGAGGGCGAGACCGGATGGGTCGCCCTCGGGAAGCTCAAGCGCGGCACGCTCAGCATCGGCGAGAAGCGCTTCCGCAAGGCCTGACGCGTCATTGCGAGCCACTCAAATAAAGCAGGGCCGCGCTCCCGGAGGGAGGTGCGGCCCTTTTCGTAACGGCGCGAGCCTCAGTAGCCGACCGTGAAGCGGCGGCGGCTATGGGCCGGCTTTTCCAGCTCGTCGACGAGGGCGATCGCATAATCCTCCGCCGAAATCGAACTGTTGCCCTTGTCGTCGACCAGGAGCTGATCGGTCCCGAGGCGGAATTGTCCGGTGCGCTCGCCCGGCTGGATCAGGGCCGAGGGCGAGAGGAAGGTCCAGTCGAGGCCCTGCTCCTGCTTCAGGAGATCGAGGAAGACGCCGCCCTTCCGGGCTTCGTCGAGATAGATGGCGGGAAATTCCGGGGTGTCGAAGAGCTTCACGCCCGACGCGACCTCAAGGCTGCCGGCGCCACCGACGACGAGATAGCGCTTCACGCCGGATTGCTTCACCGCCGCGAGCAGGAGCTGCGGATCGCTGGCGGAGAAATGCACGGCGCTGATGACCGCGTCATGGCCGGCGAGCAATTTGGCCAGCCCGTCCTTGTCGAAGACATCGCCCTTGACGGCGGTGACGCCCGCCAGAGCGGCGATCTTTTCGGGATTGCGAACGATGGCGGTGACGGCATGGCCGCGAGCCGAGAGTTCGGCCAGCAGGCGCGAACCGATGAATCCGCTGGCGCCGATCAATGCAATCTTCTTGGCGACTTTCATGACAGGGGCTCCTTGTTATGGTATCCAATGGATACCTGCACTCTAATGGAACCTATCTGATCCTGCCGCGCCGCTCCGTAAAGAAGGCACTTTCACGCGACATGGTCACCTCCGGGAAACCGCCATGCTGAAACGCCCCGACCCTTTCCAGGCGCTCTGCCCGACCCGGCGCGTGCTCGACCGCATCGGCGATACCTGGGCCGTGCTGATCCTGATCGCGCTCGATGACGGCACCTTGCGCTTCAACGAACTCAGGCGCCGGATCGAGAACATCTCGCAGAAGATGCTGTCGCAGACGCTGAAGAGCCTGGAGCGCGACGGGCTGGTGCGGCGCGAGGTGTTCGCGACGGTTCCTGTGACCGTCGAGTACTCGCTGACCGAACTCGGGCGGACGCTGGCGCAGACGGTCAACCAGCTCACCCTCTGGGCCGAGGCCCATATCGGCGAGGTCGAGGCGGCGCAGCAGCGCTATGATCGCGGCGGGGCCTCGGCTTAAGCTCGGACTCGGGAACGCTGGCGTTTCCACCGATTTCGTGTATATGCCCGGGCAACCGGCTTAACCAGTCGGCGGCGCGACCCCTCCGCGATGAGGCGGCTCGCGGGCTTCGGACCTTGCTGGACGACATCCCGGCCTGGCCCGCCAGATCAACCCGAACACGAGGATATCCCGATGTCGATCACGGCCGAGCGCAAGACCGCGCTCATCAAGGAACACGCCACCAAGCCGAACGATACCGGCTCGCCGGAAGTGCAGATCGCGATCCTCACGGAGCGCATCACCAACCTCACCGGTCACTTCAAGTCCCACAACAAGGACAACCATTCGCGCCGCGGCCTGCTCAAGCTGGTCTCGCAGCGCCGGTCCCTGCTGGACTACCTGAAGGGCAAGGAAGAGGCCCGCTACAAGACGCTGATCGAGAAGCTCGGCATCCGCCGCTGATCGAAAGCCGACGGTTTCCGCCCGGTGCGACCTGCTCCGGGCGGCTCCTTCTCAGGTGAGGCCGCCATGGGGCGAGCCGCCTGACTGCCGCGGCGGCCGCATGGGGCGGCCCTCCCGCGTGACCCGCCGGGCGCCCAAGACGTCCATGGCAGGATCGCCGAGCGCCCGGACGCGCAATCTCGCATGATCCGGGTGTTCCGCCGTCTTGCCCATGGGCCTGAAGGCACCGGACGGGTCAAAACCCGACCGAAAGATATAAATCCATGTTCGACATCCAAACCGAAGAACTGATCTGGGGCGGCCGCAAGCTCGTCCTCGAGACCGGCAAGGTCGCCCGCCAGGCCGATGGCGCCGTGCTCGCCACCTATGGCGAGACCGTCCTGCTCGCGACCGTCGTTTCGGCCAAGGAGCCGAAGCCGGGCTTCGACTTCTTCCCGCTGACCGTGAACTACCAGGAAAAGACCTTCGCCGCCGGCCGCATCCCCGGCGGCTATTTCAAGCGCGAGGGCCGTCCGAGCGAGAAGGAGACGCTGGTCTCCCGCCTGATCGACCGCCCGATCCGCCCGCTCTTCGTCGAAGGCTACAAGAACGACACGCAGGTCGTCGTCACCGTGCTCCAGCATGACCTGGAGAACGATCCCGACATCCTCGCGATGGTCGCGACCTCGGCTGCGCTGACCCTCTCCGGCGTGCCCTTCATGGGCCCGATCGGCGGCGCCCGCGTCGGCTATATCGACGGCGCCTACAAGCTCAACCCGACCATCGAGGAGATGAAGGACTCGGTTCTCGATCTCGTCGTCGCCGGCACGCAGGACGCCGTCCTGATGGTCGAGTCGGAGGCCAAGGAGCTTCCCGAGGACGTGATGCTCGGCGCCGTGATGTTCGGCCACAAGCATTTCCAGCCGGTGATCGACGCGATCATCCGTCTGGCCGAGAAGGCCGCCAAGGAGCCGCGCGACTATACCCCGGCCGACAACTCCGTCGTCCTGGACGCCGTCCTGAAGCTCGTCGATGCCGATCTGCGCGCCGCCTACAAGATCACCACCAAGGCCGAGCGCTACAAGGCGCTGGACGCCGCCAAGGCCAAGGTCGCCTCGCTGATCTCGGCCGAGCCGGACGGCAAGACCACCTTCACCAAGGAGCAGGTCGGCGGCCAGTTCAAGGAGGCCCAGGCCAAGGTCGTGCGCTGGACCATCCTCGATGACGGCACCCGCATCGACGGCCGCGATCTCAAGACGGTCCGCAAGATCGTCGCAGAGGCCGGCATGCTGCCGCGCACCCACGGCTCCGCCCTGTTCACCCGCGGCGAGACGCAGGCGCTGGTCGTGACCACGCTCGGCACCGGTGACGACGAGCAGTTCATCGACTCGCTGGAAGGCACCTACAAGGAAACCTTCCTGCTGCACTACAACTTCCCTCCCTACTCGGTCGGCGAGACCGGCCGCATGGGTTCGCCCGGCCGCCGCGAAATCGGCCATGGCAAGCTCGCCTGGCGCGCCATCCGTCCGATGCTGCCGGCGAAGTCGGAGTTCCCCTACACGATCCGCGTCGTCTCGGAGATCACCGAGTCGAACGGCTCCTCGTCGATGGCCACCGTCTGCGGCACCTCGCTGGCGCTGATGGATGCGGGCGTGCCGCTGAAGTCGCCGGTCGCGGGCATCGCGATGGGCCTCATCCTCGAAGGCAAGCGCTTCGCCGTGCTCTCCGACATCCTCGGCGACGAGGATCATCTCGGCGACATGGACTTCAAGGTCGCCGGCACCGCCGCGGGCATCACCTCGCTGCAGATGGACATCAAGATCGCCGGCATCACCGAGGAGATCATGAAGGTCGCCCTCGACCAGGCCAAGGGCGGTCGCGATCACATCCTCGGCGAGATGAACAAGGCGCTCTCCGCCTCGCGCAGCCAGCTCGGCGAGTTCGCGCCGCGCATCGAGACGATGAAGATCCCGGTCGACAAGATCCGTGAAGTCATCGGCTCCGGCGGCAAGGTCATCCGCGAGATCGTCGAGAAGACCGGCGCCAAGGTGAACATCGAGGACGACGGCACCATCAAGATCGCCTCGGCCGACGGCAAGTCGATCGAAGCGGCGATCAAGTGGATCAAGTCGATCGTCTCGGAAGCCGAAGTCGGCGTGATCTATGACGGCACCGTCGTCAAGATCATGGAGTTCGGCGCCTTCGTGAACTTCTTCGGCGCCAAGGACGGTCTCGTCCACATCTCCGAGCTGGCCGCCAATCGCGTCCAGAAGGTCTCGGACGTCGTCAAGGAAGGCGACAAGGTCAAGGTCAAGTTCCTCGGCCAGGACGAGCGCGGCAAGATCCGCCTCTCGATGAAGGTCGTCGACCAGGCCACCGGCGAGGACCTCACCGAGAAGCTCAAGGCCCAGCGCGAGGCCGACAAGGCCCGCGAGAAGCAGGGCGCGGCCGAGTAATCGCCTAAGCCAGCTTGTGTAGACAGAACGCCCCGCATCGGATGATGCGGGGCGTTTTTCGTTCGAGGTAGGAGATATCCCGCCATGCCGCGGGCAGTACCATTGCTAGTCTTCCGTGAGAGTCGGAGTGCCTGTCGATGAAATCCTTCGCCGTTCCCGCCGCTGGCGGATCCTTGCGCTACCACGACCTCGCCGGCGACGGCCCGGCTCTGGTCATGATTCACGGCCTCGGCTGCGCTTCGTCCTGCGATTACCCGACCGTCGCAGCCGATCCGGCCTTGCGGGGCCGTCGCATGCTGCTGATCGACCTGCTGGGCTCCGGCTTCAGCGATCGGCCGGAAGCGTTCGGCTATACGATCGTGGATCACGCCCGCTGCATCGTCGCGCTGGTCGATGCGCTGGAACTCCCCCGGGTCGATCTCTTCGGACACAGCATGGGCGGCGCCGTCGCCATTGCCGCAGCCGCGATACTGGGGCCGCGCCTTGGCATCCTCGTCGTCGGCGAACCCAATCTCAATCCGGGCGGAGGCCAGTTCAGCCGCGGCATCGCGGCGATCCCCGAAGCGGAGTATTGCGCCGGCGGCCAGGACGCGATCGTGCACGCAGCCCGAGCCGAGGGCAACGATATCTGGGCAGCCTCGCTCGCCCGCAGCGCCGCCTATGCGGTGCAGCGGACAGCGCGTTCGCTGGTCGAGGGCAGCGACCCGACATGGCGGAGCACCCTCGTGTCACTGCCCGTACCGCGCATGCTGATCATCGGCGAGCTGTCACTGCCCTATGATGATGCGGCGGGACTGCCCGAGGCAGGGGTCGAGATCGCTATCGTGCCGGGGGCCGGGCATTCCATCCCGTGGGACAACCCGGCCGGTCTCGCTGCCGCCATCGCGGCTGGCTTGTCTCTGGCGCAACATGCCGGGAGATGATGACGCGTCACTTACAATAGTCTAGACATATGCCGTTCCATGGAGACCGGCATGTCCGACCACCGCATCGCCTCGCTCGACGACCTCGCCCATGCCTACCCCAACCCGATGGCCCCAGCGTCGCTCTTCAAAGAGATCGATCATGTCGACGCGAACTACGCAGCGCTGATCGCCGCCTCGCCGTTTTTCGTGCTCGCGACGGTCGGTCCGGAGGGGCTGGATTGTTCGCCGCGCGGGGATCTGCCGGGCTTTGTCACGGTCCGGGACGCGAAAACGCTCCTGATTCCCGACCGAAAAGGCAATAACCGTCTGGATTCCTTGAAGAATATCCTGTTCGACGATCGAATCGGAATGCTCTTCCTAATCCCCGGCTGCGGCGAGACGCTGCGCGTGAACGGACGTGCGGAGATTTCCTGCGACCCTGAGTTGTTATCGCAGTTCGAGATGGCCGGGAAGCTGCCGGCGAGCGTGATGGTCGTCCATGTCGAGGCCGTCTACTTTCAGTGCTCCCGCGCGGTGGTGCGGGCAGAGCTCTGGAACCCGGAGCGGCAGGTCGACCGGCGCAACCTGCCCTCGCCCGGCACGATCCTGCGCGACATTACCGCGCGCAACGTCGCGGTCGAGACCTTCGACGGCCGGGCCTATGACGAGGCGCTGCCGGGCCGGGTCAAGGCGACGCTGTATTGAGAGGGTGTTGTCCTTCTCCCCTCGGGGGAGAAGGTATCAAAGTCGGCAACAGCCGACTTTGATGAAGGAAGAACTCACAGCAGCCCTTCGTTCCCGGCCAGCGTCTTCAGGCTGATATCCGGCCGGGCGCCGACATGCGAGATGATCTCGGCCGCTGCGAGCGCGCCGAGGCGAAGCGAATCGCGGGTCTCGCGGTTCGAGGTCAGGCCGTAGAGGAAGCCCGCGGCGAAGAGATCGCCGGCGCCGGTCGCGTCGACCACGCGCTCGATCGGGAAGACCGGCTCCTCGACGATGCCGTCCGGCGTCACCGCCAGTGCGCCCTTCTCGGAGCGGGTGACGACGGCAAGGATGTTCTCGGCACGCAGCGCTGCCAGCGCGGTGTCGAAATCCGCGGTCTCGTAGAGGCTCTTGAGCTCGTGCTCGTTGGCGAAGACGAGATCGACCATGCGGTTGCGGATCAGGCCGACGAACTCGTCGCGATAGCGGTCGACGCAGAACGAGTCTGACAGGGTGATGGCGACGCGGCCACCGGCCTTGTGGGCGATCTCCGAGGCCTTGCGGAAGGCTTCCTTGGCCGCCGGCGGATCCCAGAGATAGCCCTCGAGATAGACGATATCGGCGTTCTCGACGGCCTTGGCGTCGACATCGGCGACGGAGAGGCCCTGGCAGGCGCCGAGATAGGTGTTCATCGTGCGCTCGCCATCGGGCGTGACGATGATGAAGGAGCGCGCCGTGGCCGGGCCTTCCGTCGCGTCGGCCGTGCCGAAGGCGACGCCGAGCGAGGTCAGGTCATGGCGATAGAGCTTGCCGAGCTCGTCGCCGCGGACCTTGCCGATGAAGGCGCCCTTGCCGCCGAAGGAGGCGAGGCCGGCAATGGTGTTCGCGGCCGAGCCGCCCGAGATGATCCGGGCCGGGCCCATCGCGGCATAGAGCGATTCCGCCCGAGGCTCGTCGATCAGCATCATCGCGCCCTTGGTCAGCTTCTGCGCGGAGAGGAAATCCTCCTCGGCCGAAGCGAGGACGTCGACGATGGCGTTGCCGAGGGCGAGAACGTCCGTGCGGGTCTGGGTCATGGCTCTAGCTCTGTCCGGAGGGCGCGGCCCGTCGGCCGATTGGGAAGGTGCTGGCCCTGTCGCATCCGCATGCCGTGCGGTCAAGCCGGGCGCTCAGGCCGGATCGCGCCGGGCGGCGGCCTCGTCGAGCATGCCGGCGAGGCGGCGCAGATCGTCGCCCTCCAGCAGGCCGATCTCGCGCGCCAGCCGGTTGGCGAAGAGCGTCGCTTCGGGATCGAGGCCGGCTGTGTCGATGGTCACGCGCGGATGCGAGAGATCGGCGAGGCGGACGAGCTCGTCGGCCTCGTCCCAGATCACGCCGAGGAGATGGATCGCGCCCTGGATCAGCGTGAAGGTCGGGCGGCCACGCTTGCCGTGTTCCAGCGCCGAGAGATAGGCCGGCGAGACGCCGAGACCCTCTGCCATCTGAGCGAGGGTCATGCCACGCGCTTCCCGCAATTCGCGCACGCGGTGGCCGAAGGGCGTCACGGCCCGTGTTCCCGCAGGCGGCGCAGGCGGACATAGAGCGCGCCAGAGCCGCCATGACGCTGCTCGGCCTCCTCGAAGCCCAGAACCAACGTGCGCAATTCGGGCAGGCGCAGCCAATGCGGCACCATCCGACGCAGCACGCCACGCTCGTCGCCGAACAACGCCAGCGCCGGCGCGCCCTTGCCGGTCACAACCAAGGCGATGCGGCAACCGCGTCGCTGCTCGCGGCGAAGGAAGGCGTGGAGCGCCAGATGCGCCTCGTCCTGCCGCATGCCGTGCAGGTCGATGGAGGCGTCGACGCTCTGCTGGCCGCGGCGCAGTTGCGTGCGCAAACGCCGCTCGATCGGCGCCAGCGGCGGGGCTGCGGACGGTGCAGCTTTCACCGGCAACGCCGTCGCAACGGCGCGCATGGCGGCGTCTGTCGCTAGGGGGACTGCCTGTTCGGGAACCGGCTCGGGCTCGACCGGCGCGCGGCCGGGCAAGGGCTTGACCGAGCGCGCGACCTGGCGCCAGAGCGCGATATCGGCCTCCGTCAGGGTCTTTCCACGACGCGCGCGCATCTCAGCGCGGCCAGAGCACGGTGAAGGCGACGGGATGGCGAATCAGGCCGGCGCGATGGCCCGCCGCTGCCCCCGAGCCGACGAAGAGATCCATGCGGGCCGGGCCGAGGATAGCAGAGCCGGTATCCTGCGCGATCATCAGGCGCGCGAGATGCTCGTCGCCGCCGACCCCGTCCGGGATCGTGGCGTCGATCCAGACCGGCACGCCATAGGGCCAGGCCGTACGATCGACGGCTATGCTGCGCATCGGCGTGAGCGGCAGGCCGGCGCCGCCGATCGGCCCGCTTTCGGCGGGAAGATCGTCGCGGCGGGCGAAGAAGACGAAGGATTTGTTCAGGCGGATCAGGTCGCGGGCAAAGCCGGCATCGGCTTTCAGCCGGGCGATCAGCCGGTCCATGGTCATCTGCTCGGGCGGGATCGATTCGCGCTGGCTGAGCACGCGCCCGAGCGAGGTGTAGGGATGGCCGTTGCGGCCGGAATAGCTCAGCCGCGTGACGGACCCGTCCGGCAGGCGGACGCGACCGGAACCCTGCACCTGCAGGAAGAAGCGATCGACGGGATCGCGCAGCCACATGATTTCGAGCCCCTGGCCGTCGAGCGCGCCGGTCTCGATCGCGGTGCGGTCCGGGAAGGGCTCGAAGCCCTTTTCCGTGCGACGCGCGGCCGAAAGCGCCTTGTCGAGGCCTGGCCAGTCATTCTCGGAGAAACGCGTCACCAGATCCTTCGGCCGGTCATAGAGCGGCGTCGGGAAGGCGTCGGAGCGGGTCAGAGAGCCTTCGAATTCCGGCTCGAAATAGCCGGTCGTAAAGCCGGTTTCGCCGCCTTCCGGCCGGATGCGCCAGAACGAAAAGTTCTGCTCGAAGAAAGTCCTGGCCTGCTCGCGATCGACATTCCCGGCGGCAACCAGCGCCTTCGCCTTGTCGCAGACGGCGGTGAGCCGCTCGGGAAGCGGCACGCCCTGGCGCAACGGCGGATCGGCCATGCATCCCTCCGCGAAGATGGCGAAGGCCCTGGCGTGATCGTCCTGCGCCCAGCCAGCGAGATCTGCTGGCAAGAGCGCCTCGGCGCGGGCTCCTGGAGGCAGCGGGGGCGACGAGGCCATGGCGGTCACGGGTGCAAGGGCCAGGATCGCGGAAAACGCCAGTGCGACACCGGCGCCGCCACGCTTCACGCCGCGGATTCGGTGGCCACGAGCAGCCAGTTGGGATCGCGGCTGCCGAGCTGGCGCGAGAAGGTCCAGATGTCGTTGACCTCCGAGACCTGTTCGGCGCTGCCATCGACGACCGCACCCTGCGCGTCGCGGGTGACGCTGATCAGTTGCGAGACAAAGGCGATCGTGACCTGGGCGGTCTTGCCCTTTACGTCCACGGCAGCGAGATCGGCCTTGTCGATCGAGACGAAATTCGATTCCGCCTTCTCGCCGCGCTTCTCGCGCTCGGAGATGGCCTGCTCGAAGCCGTCATAGACCTCCTTGGCGAGGAGGCCCTTCAGCATCTTGCGGTCGCCGCGGGCGAAGGCGGTGACGATCGCCTCATAGGCGGCCTTGGCACCGCCGACGAATTCATGCGGATCGAAACCGGGCTCCTGGCGGATGACCGCCTCGATGCCGGCGCTGACGGGCGAATCCGGCGCAGCCAGGTCCTTCCAGCGCTCGGCCACCGGCAGCTCCGGTGCGACCGGGTCGTTGGCGGCGCCCGGCAGGCGGATCACATTGTCGCGCTTGTCCGGTGCTTGCGCCTGATCGGGCCGCATCGGCGGCGTCTCGCGGCGGGCGAAAGGGTCCTTGGGCTGCTCGTTGCCGGTCTTCTGGCCGAGCACGGAGCGCAGCTTCCAGGCCACGAAGACGGCCAGGACCAGGAAGACCAGAGTCTGCATGTCGAAGGAATTTTGCATCGAAAGCTGACCCGCGGCTCCCCGTTGTTACCCGGCCCATCCGCGTCCGCGCCGGGCCTTCACCTTCATATGGTGAGACTGGCTCGTAACATCCACCCCTCCGCTTGTGAAGGCGACTTCTTGTGCCGGCACGGCGTCCATGATAGCCGACGCGCGCGCCGCTCCATAGCATGGAGCGCAGTCCCGAGTGCCGGCAGAGGCGCGGGATTTCCCGAGACAGCCTGCCAGAACAAGATGGGACCGATGGCCAACGAACTCCCCAACGGCAATGGCGCCGGCGCCGAAGCGGCTCCGAGCCTGAACGCCCTGATCCAGTACACCAAGGACTTTTCCTTCGAGAACCCGAAGGCGCCGCGCTCGCTCGCCCAGCAGGAAGCCCAGCAGGGCCCGCAGATGTCGCTGCAGGTCAATGTCGGCTCGACCGCTCTCGCCGACGACGATTACGAGACCGTGCTGCGCCTCGAAGGCAAGGCCGAGCTCAAGGGCGAGACGCTGTTCGCCTTCGACCTGAGCTATGCCGGCGTGTTCCGCCTGCAGAACATCCCGCAGGAGCACATTCACCCCGTTCTGGTGATCGACTGCGCCCGCCTGCTCTTCCCCTTCGCCCGGCAGATCATCGCCGAGGCCGTGCAGAACGGCGGCTTCCCGCCCTTCTACGTGCCGCCGATCGACTTCGCGCAGCTCTTCCAGCAGCGCCTGCAGGAGCTCGAGGGCCAGCAGGGCACTGCGACCAACTGATCGGTCACCGTACCGAAAGACCTGACGGAAGGGCCCTCACGGGCCCTTTCTTCGTTTATTGCCGATGATTGTTGTCCTTGCAGGACAACGCCCCTCTCTCCATGTGCGTGGGATCGACGGCGGACGCCCCAACCGGGACGCCCGCCTTTTCCGTATCCGATGGAGACCTGATGGACGCCCTTCTGACGCTTGCCGCCGACCCCGCCGTATGGGCCGCGCTCGGGGCACTGATCGCCATGGAGGTCGTGCTCGGCATCGACAACCTGATCTTCATCTCGATCCTGACCAACAAGCTGCCGGAGCATCAGCGTTCGAAGGGCCGCAAGATCGGCATCGGCCTGGCGCTGATCATGCGTCTCGGCCTGCTCGGCACCGTCGCCTTCATCGTCAAACTCACCGCGCCGATCTTCACGGTCTTCGGCCAGGCCTTCTCCTGGCGCGATCTCATCCTGATCGCCGGCGGTCTCTTCCTGGTCTGGAAGGCGACGAAGGAAATCCATCACAAGGTCGATCCCGATCCGGAATCCGTCCTCGCAGAAGGCGGCACGCGCGCCGCGACGCTGGGTTTCGGTGCGGCGATCTTCCAGATCCTGATCCTCGACCTGGTGTTCTCGATCGACTCGATCATCACCGCCGTCGGCATGACCGAACATGTTCCGGTCATGGTGATCGCCGTCATCGTCGCGGTTCTGACGATGCTGCTCGCCGCCGATCCGCTGGCGCGCTTCATCGACAGGAACCCGACGATCGTGATGCTGGCGCTGGGCTTCCTGCTGATGATCGGCGGCACGCTGATCGCCGAGGGCTTCGGCGTGCATGTGCCGAAGGGCTATATCTACGCCGCGATGGCCTTCTCAGCCTTGATCGAGGCGCTCAACATGCTGTCGCGCCGCAGGGCGCGATAAGCCGCCCTGCACGAAAGGCGACGCGACTTACTGGGCCGCGTCGTCCGTGATGCCGAGATAGCCCTTCCAGAGCGGCGCCTTCAGCGAGCCGAGGATGAAGGCCTCATGCGCCTTGAGCGCCTCTTCGCTGAGCCGCGATGCCAGCGGGCGCTGCCGCTGCGGCTTCTCGACCGCCGCCATGGCGAGGCCCGGGCGGCCGGCCGAGGCCTCGACGCCGAGACCAAGCGAGGCCTGCTTGCCGCCGATCAGCTCGATATAGACCTCGGCCAGGATCTCGGAATCGAGCAGGGCGCCGTGCTTGGTGCGGCGGCCGTTGTCGATGCCATAGCGCGAGCAGAGCGCGTCGAGGCTGTTCGAGGCGCCCGGATGCTTGCGACGCGCCATCGACAGGGTGTCGACCACGAAGCCCTGCTCGATCGGCGGCAGGCCGAGCCGCTTGAACTCCATGTTGATGAAGCCGACGTCGAAGGCCGCGTTATGGATCACCAGCTTGGCGCCAGCGATGAAGTCGGCGAATTCATCGGCCACCGCGGCAAAGACCGGCTTGTCCGAGAGGAACTCTTCCGAGAGGCCATGGACGTTGAACGCTTCGATCGGCATCGAGCGTTCGGGATTGATGTAGACGTGGAAGGTCCTGCCGCTCGGGCAGTGATTGAGCAGTTCGACGCAGCCGATCTCGACGATGCGGTCGCCGTTATTGGCTTCCACGCCGGTGGTTTCGGTATCGAGAACGATCTCGCGCATCGCTTCAGGACCTCGCTTGCGCACCGCGCCCGGGACGGCCGGCGAGCGCCATCAGGATAGAACCGACCTGCCGCTCGGCGGCCATCAGACCGTGCGACGTGTCCACAAGGAAATGGGCACGGCGGCGTTTCTCCGCGTCCGGCATCTGGCGCGACAGGATCGCGTCGAGCTTTTCCGCGGTCATGCCGGGGCGGGCCAGGACGCGCTGACGCTGGACTTCGGCGGGCGCCGTCACCACGAGGACGGCGTCGCAGCGCGCCTCGCCTCCGGTTTCCAGCAGGAGCGGCACGTCGATGATGGCGAGTTCCGCACCCTCCCGGCGGCAGCGGGTGAGGAAGGCCTCCTCCTCCTCACGCACCAGCGGATGGATGATCGCTTCGAGCCGACGCAAGGCATCGGGCTTGCCGAGTACGGCCGCGCCCAGCTTTGCGCGATCGACCGCTCCATCGATCACCGTACCCGGGAATGCGGCTTCGATCGGCGCTGCGGCCCGGCCGCGATGCAGACGATGCACGGCCGCATCGGCATCGTGCAGGGGCACGCCGCGCTGCACGAAGAGCTGCGCGGTCGTCGATTTTCCCATCCCGATCGAGCCTGTCAGGCCCAGCACGAAGGTCATGGCTGCTCCGGCGAATCAGGCCTTCAGGATATCGGCTTCGATGAGCGCACGAAGCGCCGGCGTCACCTGCGGCGTCACGCCGAACCAGCGGGCGAAGCCGGGCGAAGCCTGATGCAGCAGCATGCCAAGCCCATCAACGGGAACGCCGCCACGCCGTTCCGCCTCGGCCAGCAACGCGGTCTTCAAGGGGACATAGACGATATCGTCGACGATGGTTCCCGGCCGTAAAGCGGCGAGATCGATTTCCAGCGATGGTTTGCCCTGCATGCCGAGGGCCGTCGTGTTGACGATGAGATCGGCCTCGCCGACGAGGCAGTCGCGCTTCGCCCAATCGCCCGCCTCCAGAGGATCACCAAGAGCGGCGACCAGTTCGGCCGCGCGTTCGGGGCTGCGGTTGACGACAAGAATGCGCGCGACCCCGCGTGCTTTCAGGCCGTAGCAGATACCGCGTGCCGCACCGCCGGCGCCAAGGACGAGCGCCGTGCCGACCCGCCCCTGCCAGCCGGGCACCGTCGCATCGAGATGGGCGAGGAAGCCGCCGACATCGCTGTTGTCGGCGATGATCCGGCCGCCTTCGCGCCAGAGCGTGTTGACCGCGCCGACGGCCCGACCGGCATCGCTGATCTCATCGACCAGCGCCATCACCGCTTCCTTGTGGGGCACGGTGACATTGCCGCCAGCGAATTCGCCCTCGCGCAGGCGGGAGATGAAGGCCGGAAGATCGACCGGCGCGACATCGATCCGCTCATAGGTACCGGGAAGCCGATGCTCGCGCAGCCATTCGCCATGGATCAGGGGCGAGCGCGAATGGGCGATGGGATGTCCGATGACGAAGCAGCGAGGCGGCATGAAGGAAGTCCGTTAACCGGCGAGGCAATCGAGATCGCGCAGGGACGCGAGCACCGCAAGCAGCGGCAGGCCGAGAATGGTGAAATGGTCGCCCTCGACCTTGTCGAAGAGCTGGGCGCCGGGCCCTTCGAGCTGATAGCCGCCGACGCTGGACAGGGCGGCCGGACCGGCGACGGTCAGATAGCGCGCGATGAAATCAGGCTGGAGTGTGCGCATGGTCAGGCGTGCGGCCTCGAGGCCTTCGGCCAGTGGCGCGCCGTCTCGCGCGATGACGAAGGCTGAATGGAGCTCATGGCTCCGGCCAGCGAGCGCTGCGATCTGGCGTGCCGCGCCGGCCAAATCTGCCGGCTTGTGAAAGGCGATGCCACCGCAGGTCAGGGTCTGGTCGGCGGCCAGCACGAGGCGGCCGGGGCGTTCGCGGGAGACAGCCAGCGCCTTGGCACAGGCGAGAGCGGCCGCAACCTGATCCGCCGGCACGCTGCGATCGACCAGGGGTTTCTCGACGGCGCGCTCGTCGATCTCCGGCTTCACCACTTCGACCGGGATACCGACGGCCAGGAGCATGTCGCGCCGGGTCGCGCTGCCGGAGGCGAGAATCAACGGCTCGGGATCGAGCCAGAGGCTGGTCGATGCGCTCATGTCGCGATGAACTTCATGCGGTGGTCGCGAAGCAGGTCGAGAATCGAGGCCGCGGTTTCCTCGATCGAACGGCGCGTCACGTCGATCACCGGCCAGCCCTTGCGGGCGCAGAGACGGCGCGATTGCGTGACCTCATCGGCGACGGCTGTGGGATCAACATAGGAGGTATCGTCATCGGCGCGCAGCGAGAGCAGGCGGTTCTGGCGGATCTGGACTATGCGATCGGCGCTGGCGATCAGGCCGACGATCAGAGGCTTGCGCGCGCTTTCCAGTTCCGGTGGCAGCGGGATATTCGGCACCAGCGGGATATTGGCGGTCTTGATGCCGCGATTGGCGAGATAGATGCTCGTCGGCGTCTTGGAGGTCCGGCTGATGCCGACCAGGATGACGTCGGCATTGTCGAGATCGCCGCCCATCTGCCCGTCATCATGCAGCAGCGTGTAGTTCATCGCGTCGATGCGTCGGAAATATTCGGTGTTGAGCACATGCTGCGCGCCCGGCTTCGGCGCCGACGCCTGGCCGAGATAGGACTGGAACAGCGAGAGCACGGGCTGCAGCACCGACAGGCAGGGACAGCCGAGCTCGCGGCAGAAATTCTCCAGTTTCTCCTGCCATTCCGGCTCGACCAGCGTGTAGAGCACGACGCCGGGCGAGGCCTCGATCTCGGCGAGGACGCGGGCAAGCTGCGCCTCGGAGCGAACCAGCGGATAGACATGCTCGATCGCCGAGACGGTTTCATATTGCGCGGCAGCGGCCCGGCTGACGGCGATCAGCGTCTCGCCGGTCGCATCCGAGACCAGATGCAGATGAAAATAATTGCGGACCACGGCATCCCCCGGCCTGAAGCGTGTTTATCCTCTAGCGCGCTTTGAGCGCGACCGGAATCACCGCGACGAGAATTGACGCAGCTGGCGTTTCCCTCCCGCGGTTTCGGAACGACCGGGTTATCCCGGGCCGTGGGGAGCAGTGTGGACAACCGAACAGGAAACGCAGGCCGAGTGGCGGCTCTGTATAACCCGCCCGAACCATCAACAGCCGCCCGGCTGTGAATGGTAAACAAAGTGTTTCACGTGAATCATTTTGGAAGACGGCGAGCTGCCCGCCGAATTCAATTCGTTAATAAAGCCTTAACCGGTGACCGAGGCCCCGCGCGGCCCGCGACTCGCTGTCCCAGTGGCTGTGGATCGGTTGTGGACAGAATTGCGGCGGGCTATCTCCCTGCCTCCAAGAGTCAAAACAAAAGATTCTCTCTAGGAATCTTATTTAAGAAATAGCGGGATGGATGGCCCGTCAGGCATGACGACACGCGAGACCCCTGCCCTGATCCGTGTGCTCGGCGGTGAAAGCCTGCCGACCCCTCCGGTCTGGCTGATGCGCCAGGCCGGGCGTTATCTGCCGGAGTACCGCGAGCTCAGGGCCAAGGCCGGCAGCTTTCTCTCGCTTTGCTACGATCCCGAGCTGGCCGCCGAGGTGACGCTCCAGCCGATCCGGCGCTTCGGCTTCGATGCCGCTATCCTGTTCGCGGATATCCTTCTCGTGCCGCAGGCGCTCGGCCAGAAACTCTGGTTTGCCGAGGGCGAAGGACCGCGGCTTGAACCCGTGGCCGACGCGACCCGCCTGGCGGAGATCGATCGCGTCGCGGATCAGGCCAAGCTGGATTCGATCCCGGAGACGGTTCGCCGGGTCCGGGCTGCCCTGCCCCGCGAGACCGGCTTCATCGGCTTCTGCGGCGCGCCCTGGACCGTGGCGACCTATATGGTGGCCGGTCGGGGAACACCGGATCAAGCGCCGGCGAAGGAGCTTTTCGAACGCGACCCAGCCCTGTTTCAGGCGATCATCGACCGGATCGTGACCTCGTCCATCGCTTATCTGAACGCGCAAATCGCGGCGGGCGTCGATGCCGTCCAGATCTTCGACAGCTGGGCGGGTGCGCTCGGGCCGGAGGATTTCAGGCGCTGGTGCATCGCGCCGACGCGACGGATCGTCGATGGCGTGCGCGCCATGCATCCGCAGGCGCGGATCATCGGCTTTCCGCGCGGGGCCGGGCACCTGATCCCGGACTATATCGCAGGTACGGGCGTCGACGCGGTCGGCCTCGAAACCGATATCGACCGGACCTTTGCCCGGAATGAGATCCAGTCCAGGGTTCCGGTGCAGGGCCATCTCGATCCGCTGGTGCTACGCGCCGGCGGTGACGCGCTGGAGCGGGAGGTGGATGCCATCCTGACAGCCTTCGGCGATCAGCCCTTCATCTTCAATCTCGGCCACGGCATTCTGCCGGATACGCCGATCGCGCATGTTGAGCGCTTGCTGAAACGGGTACGGGGCTGAGGGCTCAGGCAATGTACGAGTGGATCAAGGCTTTCCATGTCATGGCCGTCATCTCCTGGATGGCCGGCATGCTCTATCTGCCAAGGCTGATGGTCTATCACGCGGAGGCGCAGACCGGTTCGATCCAGTCCGAGACCTTCAAGATCATGGAGCGCCGGCTGCTCAAGGGCATCATCAACCCGGCGATGATCGCCACCTGGGTGCTGGGCCTCTACCTCGCCTGGTCCGCCTTCGGCTTCAAGGGTGGCTGGCTGCACGGCAAGCTGCTGCTCGTCTTCATCCTCTCCGGCATCCATGGCGTGCTGGTGAAGCACGTGCGTAACTTCGCGAACGACAGCAATGTGAAGTCGCCGCGCTATTTCCGCATTCTCAACGAGATCCCGGCGCTGCTGATGGTCGGCATCGTCATTCTCGTCATCGTGAAGCCGTTCTGAGGCCTTTCGCGCTTTCCCGCTTGAGCCCCGGGCCGATTCCCGCTATCAGGACGCTGCGCTTCTCCAGCGTCCTCCCTTGTTGTCGACTGTTCATGAGCCGCCTGCCTTAGCAGCAGCTCATGTCGCGCAACCCAAGCGCAGGTCCGGCCAGGACCGATAAGTCGATCAATCCAGTACCATCCCAACCCCTGCCGGTTCGCAGGGCGTTCATGATCCGGGTGCCCCATGCGGGAAATCAAGCTTCAAGAGCTCAAGAGCAAGTCGCCGACCGAACTCCTGGCCTTCGCCGAGGAAGTCGAGGTCGAGAACGCCAGCACCATGCGCAAGCAGGAGCTGATGTTCGCCATCCTGAAGCAGCTTGCGGCGCGGGAGACCGAGATCCTGGGCGAGGGCGTCGTCGAGGTCCTGCAGGACGGCTTCGGCTTCCTGCGCTCCTCCGATTCGAACTATCTGCCAGGGCCGGACGACATCTATGTTTCGCCGTCGCAGCTCCGGAAATTCGGCCTGCGCACCGGCGACACCGTCGAAGGGCCGATCCGCGGGCCGAAGGATGGCGAGCGCTATTTCGCCCTGCTCAAGGTCAACTCGGTCAATTTCGAGGACCCGGAGAAGATCAAGCACAAGATCCATTTCGACAACCTGACGCCGCTCTATCCGGACGAGCGCCTGAAGCTCGAAGTGCAGGACCCGACCAAGAAGGATTTCTCGCCGCGGGTCATCGATATCGTCGCGCCGATCGGCAAGGGCCAGCGTGCGCTGATCGTCGCGCCGCCGCGCACCGGTAAGACGGTTCTGCTTCAGAACATCGCGCAGTCGATCACTACTAATCATCCCGAGTGCTATCTGATCGTGCTGCTGATCGACGAGCGGCCGGAAGAAGTCACGGACATGCAGCGCTCGGTGAAGGGCGAGGTCGTCTCCTCGACCTTCGACGAGCCGGCCTCCCGCCACGTCCAGGTCGCGGAGATGGTGATCGAGAAGGCCAAGCGCCTGGTCGAGCACGGCCGTGACGTCGTGATCCTGCTGGACTCGATCACCCGCCTCGGCCGCGCCTACAACACCGTGGTGCCGTCTTCCGGCAAGGTCCTGACCGGTGGTGTCGACGCCAACGCCCTGCAGCGTCCCAAGCGCTTCTTCGGTGCGGCCCGCAATATCGAGGAAGGCGGTTCGCTGACGATCGTGGCGACCGCGCTGATCGATACGGGATCGCGCATGGACGAAGTGATCTTCGAGGAGTTCAAGGGCACCGGCAATTCCGAGATCATTCTCGACCGCAAGGTGGCCGACAAGCGGATCTTCCCGGCGATCGACATCATCAAGTCCGGCACCCGCAAGGAAGAGCTCATCACGCCGCGCTCGGATCTGCAGAAGACCTATGTGCTGCGCCGCATTCTCAATCCGATGGGCCCGCAGGACGCGATCGAGTTCCTCCTGGATAAGCTGCGCCAGACCAAGCAGAACTCGGAATTCTTCGATTCGATGAATACCTGACCGTCGGCACGACCGGTTTCGGCGTTCGATTCGCCGCCGTATCGACCCGACGAGGGTCGTGCGGCGGCGAAATTGTTTCAGCCTACCCGCAAACCTGGCGCCCGGATGTCCGGCCGCATCGCGAAGCCGTCCGAGGTTTGGTCTGAGACCCCGCCGCCCGGCTGCCTCGTCTCGACCGGTGGCAAGTCTCGTGCAGGACACAGCCTGGCTCCGTCATCGATTCGGCAACGAAACGGCGGCCTGCCATGTCTCGCGCAGCAAGCAGCGCACGCCCGGCTGACCGAGCTCTCCGGTCACTCGTGCGGTCGGACGCTATCGGTGTGAAGCAGTACTACCTGTAGCGACCGCTCCGCTGATTGTCGATCCGCCGATTTGGTTTAGCCCATTGAAGATATTGAATTTCCTGGACGGGAAGCGCTTGCTGCTGCGGTAGTGCTAGATGGCTGGTAGTGCCGGTAGTGCTGTGATCTGGGGCATATGGATCGAGGTCGACGCAGCTTCGAGAGCGCTGCGTGTTGACGGGTTCAGGTTCTGGCGAGACCGATTGCGGGAGCGGGAGGCGAGGTCCTGTGCTTCGCGGCCGACTTGATGTTGGCGAAGGCCTCGTCCATGACGGCTGCGGCCGCAGGGCGCGCGGAGGAACTCGACAAACAATGACGGGCTCGGACATCCATCCCACGATCGTGGCCCTGTCATCGGCGCCGGGCAAAGCCGGAGTGGCGGTGATCCGCGTTTCTGGTAGCCGGACTCGATTCGTTCTCGAAACGATTGCACGGGTCATACCTGAACCCCGCGTCGCGACCTTGCGAAGACTGGTCGATGCCGCAGGCGATACGATCGACAGCGCGCTCATCCTGTTCTTCGCCGCACCTGCCAGCTTTACCGGTGAGGACGTAGCCGAATTTCATGTCCACGGCTCTCGCGCAATCCTGGCGCGTCTCCTTGCCATTCTGACCGCCTTGCCTGGCGTGAGGCTGGCCGAAGCCGGAGAGTTCACGCGGCGGGCCTTCGAAGCGGGAAAGCTCGATCTGGCCGCGGTCGAGGGCCTGGCAGACCTGATCGATTCGGAGACGGAATGGCAGCGCCAGCAGGCGCTGCGCCAGATGGATGGGGCCTTGAGCGGCTTCGCCACGAGCTGGCGCCATTCGCTGATCGATGCCATGAGCCTTCTCGCGGCCGAACTGGATTTTTCCGACGAAGGCGACGTCTCCGGCCCGCTGCAACAGCAGGCGCTGGCGGTGGCGGAGGAGGTGCTGGCCTCGCTGCGCGTGGCGCTGGGCAGCTTTGCCATGGGCGAGCGTGTCCGCGAAGGCTTCGTCGTGGTGCTGGCCGGACCGCCCAATGCCGGCAAGTCCAGCCTCCTCAATGCATTGGCCCGGCGCGACGTCGCGATTGTCTCGCCGATTGCGGGGACGACGCGCGACATCCTGGAGGTGCGGCTGGATCTGGCCGGGCTCCCGGTCATCCTGATCGATACCGCGGGCCTGCGCGACAGCGCCGATCCGATCGAGGCTGAAGGCGTCCGGCGCGCCCGGGCGCTCGTTGCGCGAGCGGATCTCGTTGTCGCGCTGCGTGGAGTCGATTCGGAGCCGTATCGAGTCGAGAGCACGGCCGAATTGCTTCAGATCGCTACGAAAGCCGACCTTCCGGGGCCGGTTCTGCCCGGGGAACGGGCGATTTCCGTCAAGACCGGTGCGGGTTTGACCGATCTGCTTGCCGAGATCGTCACACGTCTTCAGCGGCTTGGATCGGGCGAGCCAGCCCTCCTGACCCGCGAACGCCATCGCATTGCCGTCGCCGACGCGGTTGCCGCGCTTGACCGGGCGGTGATGGCGGGCCACGGACAGGGAGAATTGCTGGCCGAGGATATCCGTGTGGCCGTCGTCGCGCTCGAGCGGCTTGTCGGCCGGATCGACGTGGAGGACGTGCTCGACAGGCTTTTCGCGGGATTCTGCATCGGAAAGTGAGGCGGCAGCCAGCATCGGCCGGCGCTTTCCGCGATTGTCGTTGACCCGCCCGCCGGGCTTCGCTAGCGAAATCGCATGTCAATTCATCGGCAGCATTACGACGTGATCGTCGTCGGCGGCGGTCATGCCGGAGCCGAAGCCGCCGCCTCTGCGGCGCGCTACGGTGCGCGCACGGCCCTGGTGACGCACAAGCCGGAAACGATCGGCGTCATGTCCTGCAACCCCGCCATCGGCGGGCTCGGCAAGGGACATCTCGTTCGCGAGATCGACGCGCTCGACGGCATCATGGCGCGGGCCGCCGATCTGGGCGGTATCCAGTTCCGCATGCTCAATCGCCGGAAGGGCCCGGCTGTTCGGGGTCCCCGCGCTCAGGCGGATCGCAAGCTCTATCGGCAGGCCGTGCAGGACTTGCTGGCGGCGCAATCCAATCTCGATATCGTCGCCGGCGAGGTTTTCGACCTGGAGGTGGAAGCTGGCCGCGTTGTCGGCGTGGTCCTGGCTGATGGTCGTCGATTCGTAACCGGAACGGTCGTGCTGACGACCGGCACCTTCCTCCGCGGCCTCATCCATATCGGCGAGAAGCGAATTCCGGCCGGGCGCGTTGACGAGGCACCCTCGCTTGGCCTTTCCGCGACGCTGGAGCGCCATAACTTTCCGCTTGGGCGCCTGAAGACCGGGACGCCGCCCCGCCTTGACGGGCGCAGCATCGATTGGGCCGCGCTCGAGATGCAGCCCGGCGATGAGCCGCCCGAGCCGTTTTCGGCGCTGACGACCGCGATCACCAATCCGCAGATTTCATGCGGGATCACGCGCACGACGCTGGCGAGCCACGATCTCATCCGGGCCAATCTGCATCGCGCACCGATGTTCTCCGGCCAGATCGAGGGGCGGGGGCCGCGCTATTGTCCGTCGATCGAGGACAAGGTCGGGCGCTTCGGGGACCGCGATGGCCATCAGATCTTCCTCGAACCCGAGGGGCTCGACGACGACACGGTCTATCCGAACGGCATTTCGACTTCGCTTCCCGAAGACGTCCAGCTCGACCTGCTGAAGACGATTCCTGGCCTGGATCGAGCCGCGATGCTGCGGCCGGGATACGCGATCGAGTATGATTTCGTCGATCCGCGCGCCTTGAAGAATACGCTGGAGACGCGAGCGATCGCGGGGCTGTTCCTCGCTGGCCAGATCAACGGCACGACGGGCTATGAAGAGGCTGGCGCGCAGGGCTTGCTGGCCGGCCTCAATGCCGCGCGCAGGGCCGGTGCTGGGGAGCCGGTCGTGTTCGATCGGACGCAGTCCTATATCGGCGTGCTCGTCGACGATCTCGTGACGCATGGCGTTACGGAGCCGTATCGAATGTTTACCTCGCGGGCGGAATTCCGCCTGTCTTTGCGCGTCGACAATGCCGATGAACGATTGACGCCGCTAGGCTTGCAGCTTGGCATCGTCGGGTCGGCCCGGCAGTCGGCTTTCGAAGCGCGCAATCGGGACATCTCGGCGCTGCGCGAGATGCTGAAAGGCTTCTCGCTGACGCCGCAGCAGGCGCAAGCTGTCGGTCTGCAGCTCAATCACGATGGGTCGCGGCGCAGCGCCTACCAGATCTTGTCCTATCCGGATGTCACATTCGAGCAGTTGTCTTCGGTCTGGCCGGAGCTGACCGACTATCCCGCTCCGGTCGTGGCGCGGGTAACGGCGGATGCTGTCTATTCCGTCTATCTCGACCGGCAGGCGGCGGAGATCCAGGCCTATCGCCGCGACCAGTCCCTGAAGGTTCCGGCCGATCTCGATCTCGATGCGATTTCGGGTCTGTCGAACGAACTGAAGCTCAAGCTGGCGGCCCAGCGCCCCGCCGACCTGGCCCAGGCGTGCCGGATCGAGGGGATGACGCCGGCCGCCCTGACCCTGCTGGCGGTCCATGCCCGGAAGGGCCGTGCCGCTGCGTTTTCCACAGGCTCGACGTGACTGTTGATAAGGACGACAGGCAACGCGCTTTGCGCTTGACGCCTGTTTCACGTGAAACAGAGGAGCGCCTGGCGCTTCTGGTGGCGGAGCTCGGGCGCTGGCAGGCCGCGAAAAACCTCGTCTCCTCGGCGACGCTCGCCGAGGTCTGGACGCGGCATATCGCGGATTCGCTGCAGATCTTCGGATTGGCCGAGGGGCGTGAGCGCTGGCTGGATCTCGGCTCTGGCGGCGGTTTTCCGGGGCTGGTGATCGGCATTTGCCTGGCCGAGCAGGGCAAGGGCCAGATCGACCTGGTCGAGAGCAATGCCCGGAAATGTGCGTTTCTGCGCCATGCCGCCCGCATCACCGGCGCTCCGGTCAAGGTCCATGCGGCCCGTATCGAAGATGTGATCGGGGATTTCACCGGCAAGGTCGATGTGGTGACGGCCCGCGCGCTGGCGCCCCTGCCCCAATTGCTCGGCTGGTGCGAAGAGCTGTTGAGAACCGGCACGCTCGGTCTCTTTCCCAAGGGACAACATCTAGATGCGGAATTGACCGACTCAGCCAGATATTGGAAGATTCAGGCGACAACGGTTTCCTCCGTGACTGATGATGCCGCGCGAATCCTGGTGGTGCGCTCGGCCGAGAGACGAGCCGATCGATGACTGAGCTCACATCCGTGACGACACCGCGCCGCCCGCGCGTGATCGCGCTCGCGAATCAGAAGGGCGGGGTCGGCAAGACGACGACCGCGATCAATCTCGGCACGGCCTTGGCGGCTATCGGCGAGAAGGTGCTGATCGTCGATCTCGATCCGCAGGGAAACGCTTCAACGGGGCTTGGCGTAGACCGCCGCAACCGCAAATCCTCGACCTATGACGTGCTCTGCGGTGATGTCGGGCTCGGGCAGGCTTTGCAGCCGACGGCGGTTCCCGGCCTGTCACTGGCGCCCTCGACGCTCGATCTGCTCGGCGTTGAGCTCGAGATCGCCTCGTCCAAGGACCGGGCGCATCGCCTCAAGAATGCGATCGACGAACTGGTCTACGACCAGCGCTGCCAGGACCTGACCTATATCCTGATCGATTGCCCGCCCTCGCTCAGCTTGATCACCATCAACGCGATGACGGCTTCGGATGCGGTGCTGGTGCCGCTGCAATGCGAATTCTTCGCGCTGGAAGGCCTGAGCCAGCTGCTCAAGACGGTTGAGCAGGTCAAGGCCGGCCTCAATCCGCGCCTGATCATCCAGGGCGTCGTGCTGACGATGTTCGATCCCCGCAACAACCTGTCGGGTCAGGTTATGGCGGATGTGAAGAGCTTCCTGGGCGACAAGGTCTATGAGACCGTGATTCCTCGCAATGTGCGGATCTCCGAGGCGCCGTCCTATGGCAAGCCGGCGCTGCTCTACGATCTGCGCTGCTCGGGATCGCAGGCCTATCTGCGACTGGCTTCGGAAGTGATCAAGCGCGAGCGCGCTTTGCGGGCTGCGGCCTGAGTTTACAAGTTAGAGATTGATGAGGATGGCGATGGCCGAAGAACAAGGGCGTTCCCGCCTTGGCCGCGGTCTGGCGGCGCTGATCGGCGATGTCGGTGACGAGATCGGGGCGATCGAGCGGGCGCGCGGGCAGCGCCGCGTTCCCGTCGAATTCCTGCGGCCGAGCGCCCGCAATCCGCGCCGCAATTTCGTGGAAGTGGATCTGGACGACCTGACAGCCTCGATCCGCGAGCGCGGCATCCTGCAGCCCATCATCGTTCGTTCCATTCCCGGAATGATGGACGCTTACGAGATCATTGCCGGCGAACGCCGTTGGCGTGCGGCGCAGCGGGCCGAATTGCACGACGTTCCGGTTATACTGGTCGAGGCCGATGATCGCGAGGCGCTGGAGATCGCCATCGTCGAGAACGTGCAGCGCACGGATCTCAACGCGATCGAGGAAGCGGCCGGCTATGAGAGGCTGATCGCCGAATTCAACTATACGCAGAACGACCTGGCGCGCGTCATCGGCAAGAGCCGCAGCCATGTCGCCAACACCCTGCGCCTGTCGAAACTGCCCGAGCCGGTGCGCAAGTTGGTTAGCGAGGGCGCGGTGTCGGCCGGCCATGCCCGTGCGCTCCTGTCCGTTTCGGATCCGGAATTCATGGCGCAGAAGATCATCGACGACGGTCTGAGCGTTCGCGATATCGAGCGTATCGTGCAGGAAGAGGCGCGCGGCGAGACCAAGAGTGCCGTGCCGAGCAAGCCGAAGGCTGTGAAGGACCCGGATACGCGGGCCCTGGAGAAGGCGCTGGAGGAGGCGCTCGGCCTATCCGTCTCGATCGGGCATCGGGCGAACGGCGCGGGCGAGGTCAAGATCGGCTACAAGACGCTCGAACAGCTCGACGCGCTCTGCCATCGCTTGAAGTCCTGAGCTACTCCGCTCTAGCGGCACGCCCGAGCCGGGCCAGTGTCCAGAGGGCGCGGGTCGCGACGGCCCGACCCATCTCGGCATTCTGTCGTGTTGCCAGCACCGCATTGCCCAGCAGACCGACGGCCTCGCTCAGTTTGGCGCTCGTCCAGGCGTTCAGCGCGGCTTCCGTGGTTGCGATACGCGGATAGGGCAGGCGCATCGTCGCGACGACATCCCGGACGCCGCGCCCGGCATCGATGCTCTGGCGGGCCTTCAGCAGCGTGATGGCCTGCCGCAGGACGGCGCCGAGCATCACGCCCGGGTCCAGCCCCTCGCTGCTGAGCTTGGCCTGGGCGAGGTCGAGCACCGGCAGCTTTCCCGCGAAAACCGCATCGACCAGCATCGCCTGCTCCCGTTGCGCGGTGTCGCCGACGATGGCATCGACATGCTCGACCTGAACGGCCGGGTCCATGCCGACATAGAGCAGCAGCTTCTCGATCTCGCGGCGCGAGGTCTGGCGGTCGCCGCCGAGGAGTCCCGTCAGGTGGTCGCGCGTCGTCCGGTCGATCGACTTGCCGGCCCCGCGGACCATGTCGTCGATGATCGAGCCGAGGTCGCGCGCTGCATCGCCATAACAGGGCACGGCGAGTGCCGTCTTGGCCTTTTCGCAAGCGGTGCGGACGGGGTTGTTGCGCTGCAGATCGCCGGCTTCGACGATGACCAGCGCATCCTGCGAGGGCGTGGCCAGCAGCGGCGCCAGGGCGGGCAGCAATGGTTTCGAGGTTGGCGATACGCGGATGGCGCGACGGCCGCCGAAAAGGCCGATCGTGTTGGCCTCGTCGGCGAGCTTCAGCGGATCGGAAGCGACAGCGTCGCCGTCCATCCTGACGAGCTGGAAAGCGTCCTGAGGGTCATCGACGCTGGCCCGGGCGAGGCCTGCCGCACGTTCCGAGACGAGGCCGGCATCGGGGCCGTAGATCAGGATCAGCCGCCAGGCGGGATCGAGTCGTGCGAGGCTGCGCTCGGCCTCGTGCGCCTTGATCGCAACCATGGCGCGTCAGGAAGTGAGGTCGGCGGCGATCTGGCCCCGGACGATGGTGGCGAGGTTCTTCGCCGCGCGAACCTGTGCATCGCGCGCCGCGCGCACGGTGGCGAAGCGCTGCGAGGACCGCTCATAGGGAACGCGGACGGAGTTCGTGCCGGAGGCGAGGACCTCGGCGGTGCCGTTTCGGGTGAGCTTCCAGGAAATCGTCGCCACGAGAACGGCCGAATCGGCGCGGCCATTGGCATAATCGACCGTGACGACCTCGACCGATTCGGCCACGGACGCTTCGAGCTTCGAGGTTCTCGGGGCATCGGGGTCGCCGCTGCCGTCGAGCTCGTAGACCAGCTCGTTGCGGAAATAATGGCCGATCAGGCCCTTGATCTCCGGAATTTCGATGCCGCGCAGCGCCGTCTTGACGCTGCCGCCCATCGTACTGGTGGTGTAGTCGGAATAGAGCGGCTGGAAACAGCCGCCGGCAAGGCCCGCGACCGTCAGCACGGCCGCGAGCAGGAAGCGGCGGGAGAGAGCGGCTTCAGACGACGACATTCACGATTCTCCCGGGAACCACGATGATCTTGCGGGTCGCACGTCCCTCGAGGGCCCGCTGAACGGCCTCGCTGGCGCGCACGGCCGCTTCCACGGCCACTGTATCGGCATCGGCGGCCACGGTCACTTCCGCACGCTTCTTGCCGTTGATCTGGACCGGCAGGGTAAGCTGATTATCCTTCAACAGCGCTGGATCGACTTCTGGCCAGGAAGCCTCGCCGGCAAGGCCTTGCAGGCCCAGCACATGCCAGCATTCCTCGGCCAGATGCGGCATCATCGGCGCCACAAGCTGGGTGATGATCGTGGCAGCCTCAAGGAGCGCGAAGGCGATATCGGCATCGAGCTCGGGCTTCTCGGCCGCACCGTCCAGCGCCTTACCGATCGCGTTGGTCAGCGTGTAGATATGCGCGACGCAACGATTGAAGCCGAGCCGCTCGATATCGGCACCGACCGCGTCGAGCGCGCGGTGGCTTGCCTTGCGCAGCGCCAGCGCGCCGTCGCCGATCGCGGCGGGCTTGCCGGCCTTGCCGCCGGTGCGCTCCGCGATCTCCGCAACCATGCGCCAGAGACGCTGGACGAAGCGGGCGGCGCCCTGCACGCCCTCGTCCGTCCAGATCACATCGCGATCCGGCGGCGAATCCGAGAGCATGAACCAGCGGGCGGTATCGGCGCCGTAGGAGGCGATGATGTCGTCGGGGTCCACGACGTTCTTCTTGGACTTCGACATCTTCTCGATCGAGCCGATCTCGATCGGCGCGCCGGTGTCGACGTCGAAGCCGCGCCGGTCGCTGCCGGAAACCTCGATGCGGACATTGCCCGGCTCGACCCAGTCACCGTTGGCGGCACGATAGGTCTCGTGCACGACCATGCCTTGCGTGAACAGGCCGGCGAAGGGCTCGTCGAGGCCGGCATGGCCGGTCTTCTTCATCGCGCGGGTGAAGAAGCGCGAATAGAGCAGGTGCAGGATCGCGTGCTCGACGCCGCCGATATACTGGTCGACCGGCAGGAAGCGATCCACCGCCTTGCGGTCGGTCGGGCTCTCAGTGCGCCACGGATCGGTGAAGCGGGCAAAATACCAGGACGAATCGACGAAGGTGTCCATCGTGTCCGTCTCGCGGCGGGCATCCTTGCCGCATTGCGGACAGGCGACATGCTTCCAGCTCGGATGATGGTCGAGCGGGTTGCCGGGCTTCTCGAAGGAAACATCGTCCGGCAGCGTGACCGGTAGCTCGGCATCCGGAACCGGAACCGTTCCGCAGGCGGAACAGTGGATGACCGGGATCGGGCAGCCCCAGTAGCGCTGGCGCGAGATGCCCCAGTCGCGCAGGCGGAAATTGACCTTGCGCTGGCCGACCGGACGGTTGCCGCGGGTTTCGCCTTCAAGGCGGCGGGCGATCTCTTCCTTGGCTTCCGCGATGGTCAGACCGTCGAGGAAGCGGGAATTGATCATGCGGCCGTCGCCGTCATAGGCGGTGTCGGTGATGACGAAGCTCGCGGGATCGGTGCCTTCGGGCGCGACAACCGGAATATTGCCCAGACCGTATCTGTTGACGAAGTCGAGGTCGCGCTGGTCATGCGCCGGGCAGCCGAAGATGGCGCCCGTGCCGTATTCCATCAGGACGAAGTTCGCGACATAGACCGGCAGCGTCCAGTTCGGATCGAGCGGATGGACAGCGCGCAGGCCGGTGTCGAAGCCGAGCTTCTCGGCCTTGTCGATCGCTTCCTGCGCCGTGCCGGTGCGCTTGCACTCGTCGATGAAGGCCTGCAGCGACGGGCTCTTCGCCGCGATCGACCTGGCGATCGGGTGATCGGGCGCGATGGCGACGAATTTGGCGCCGAACAGCGTGTCCGGGCGGGTCGTGTAGACTTCGACCTCGTTCTGCCCGGCCCCGTTCGATTCGAGAGCGAAACGAACCAGCAGACCTTCCGAGCGGCCGATCCAGTTCTTCTGCATCAGCCGGACCTTTTCGGGCCAGCGGCTCAGGCCGTCGAGCGCGTCGTTCAGTTCCTGGCCGTATTCGGTGATCTTGAAGAACCACTGGGTCAGTTCGCGAATCTCGACCAATGCGCCGGAGCGCCAGCCGCGGCCGTCGATGACCTGCTCGTTCGCCAGCACGGTCTCGTCGACGGGGTCCCAGTTGACCTTGGCCGTCTTGCGGTCGACCAGCCCGGCCTTCAGGAAGTCCAGGAACATCTTCTGCTGGTGGCGATAATAGCTGGGGTCGCAGGTCGCGAGCTCGCGGCTCCAGTCGAGCGACAGGCCCATCGATTTGAGCTGCTTGCGCATCGTCGCGATGTTCTCATAGGTCCACTCGCGCGGATGGACCTTCTTCTGCTTGGCGGCGTTCTCGGCCGGCAGGCCGAAAGCGTCCCAGCCCATCGGGTGCAGCACCGAAAAGCCCTTGGCGCGCTTGTAGCGCGCGACCACGTCGCCCATCGCGTAGTTGCGGACATGGCCCATATGGATGCGGCCCGACGGATAGGGAAACATCTCGAGGACGTAGTAGCTCGGCCGCGTATCGTCGTTCTTCGTCTCGAAAAGCTTGCGCTCCTCCCAGACGGTGCGCCATTTCGGCTCGGACTCTTTCGGATTGTAGCGTTCGACGGCCATGTCAGCGGGCAATTCTTGCGGGTTTGCCGGCTCCCGGAGGCAGGCCGGCGCAGGGGCTGAATGCAAAAACCGGATGTCGGAATCTTGCAACCTGCTCTAGGACACCATTGCGCGCACGCGGTCAACGGCGCCCACGGCATGAGAGGCTGGCAGATGAGCGATACGGTTACGCGTTTGGCTGAGATCCGGGCGGCGATCGGCCGCGCCGAGCGCGATTTCGGGCGTGAAGTTGGCTCGGCCGCGCTGGTCGCGGTCTCCAAGACCAAGCCGGCCGAGCAGATCATCGAGGTGCTCGAAGCAGGCCAGCGCATCTTCGGCGAAAACTATGTCCAGGAAGCCAAGGCGAAGTGGCCGGCGCTGAAGGAGCGCTTCCCGGACGCCGAATTGCACATGATCGGCCCGCTGCAGTCGAACAAGGCACGCGAGGCGGTCGAGCTCTTCGACGTCATCCAGTCGCTCGATCGCGAGAGCCTGGCGAAGGAGATCGCACGCGAGATCGCCCGGGTGGGCAAGACCCCGCGGCTCTTCGTCCAGGTCAATACCGGCGAGGAAGCGCAGAAGGGCGGCGTGCTACCGGCCGATACCGATGCCTTCATCGCCCGCTGCCGCGAGGTTCACGGCCTCGCGATCGAGGGGTTGATGTGCATTCCACCGGCGGACGAGCCGCCCTCGCCGCATTTTGGGCTGCTCGCCAAGATCGCCGCCCGCAACGGGCTCAAGGGCCTGTCGATGGGCATGAGCGCCGATTACGAGGCGGCGATCCAGCTCGGCGCGACCTATGTGCGCGTCGGCAGCGCGATTTTCGGGGCGCGGGGCTAGGTCTTCATCGGCTCGCCGACATCGATGCGGTTGCCGTCCGGGTCTTCGAAGACGAAGGCCCGCAGGCCGTAATCCTTGTCGCGCAGGCCCTTGACGATGCGCAGGCCGCGCGCGCGGATCACGGCATGCACCGCGTCGATATCCTCGACCATCATATGCGCGATGTTGAAGGGCGCGGCCTTGTGGCCGGGCTGGAGCGTCAGGTGCAGTTCGGCGGCGTCGCGCTTCAGGATCATGAAGCCGACGGGGTCGCCGTTCTCGAAGGTTTTCCGGAAGCCCAGGGCGCCGATGTAGAAGTCGCAGGCGCGGGCCATGTCGGCGACGGGCAGCATGGCGGCAATCCGCCCGAAGCGGAACGAGGAAACCGAATCAGTCATCGCAAATCTCTGGCTGGGATGGCGCCGCGTCGCGGGACGGTGCCCGGGAGCGCAGCTGCCTGATCCGAAGATATGATCGAGACGGTGCCCGCGTCTCTCCTAGCTCACCTCACCAGGATCCGGCAATGGCGCGCCAGCCGCGGCAGCAGCTTGGCGAAGACATGGCCCTCGACGGCGACGCAGCCGGCGGTCGGGGTGAAGCCGGCGCGGGCGAGATGCCAGAAGATCGCGCTGCCGCGTCCGCGCTGCACGGGCCGGTCGTTCCAGCCGAGCTCGACGATCACATCATAGAGATGATCCTCGCGCTGCAGGCGCTCCTCGGCTTCGCCGGGCGGGCGGTCGATCAGGCGGTTGTACCGGCGATCTTTCTGGTCGTCGCACCAGGCGTCGCGCGGCCCGATCCGCTTCAGCGGCAGCAGGGTGCGGGGGCGGGAAAGGCGGTCGGCCCGGTAAAAAACGCCGCGCAGCGGCAGATTTGTGCGCGGCGTGCGGCCATCACCTTCGCGCTTCACGGTACCGATGCCGGAGCGGCCGAGCGCGCAGGGGAAGACCGCGCCGCCGGCAACGAGGAAGCCCTTGCGCCGGTCATGGACCGAGGCGAAGACGCGCAGCGAGGTCAGGTTGCGCGGTCCGCCATGCGGCGCGGCTGTATGGTTCGAGCGGTTTCTCACGGGAATTCCAGGCGGCCTCACTTGCGATGACGACTCAGCAGGCTCATGTTGCCGCAACCCTTCCGTCCGAGCGATCCGTCCATGTCCGCCGTCCATCATATCCTGCTCGTTGATGACGACCAGACCCTGCGCGACACTTTGTCCGAGCAGCTGGCCCTCTACGAGGAGTTCCGGCTGTCCACCGCCGAGAACGCGACGGCGGCCATCAAGGCCGTGCAGGGCGAGCGCGTCGACCTTGCCGTGATGGATGTCGGCCTGCCCGACATGGATGGGCGCGAAGCCGTCAAGGTGATGCGCAAGAACGGCTTCAAGAGCCCCGTCGTGATGCTGACGGCACAGGGGTCCGATGCCGATACCGTGCTCGGGCTCGAGGCCGGCGCCAACGACTATGTGGTCAAGCCGTTCAAGTTCGCGGTGCTGCTGGCGCGCATCCGCGCGCATCTGCGCCAGCACGAGGCGAGCGAGGACGCCATTTTTCAGGTTGGCCCCTATACGTTTCACCCGGGATCGAAGCTGCTCGTCAGCGAGAAGGGCTCCAAGACCAAGCTGACCGAGAAGGAAACGGCGATCCTGCGCTTCCTCTACCGCGCCGGCCGCAAGCCGATCGCGCGAGAGGTTCTTCTGCAGGAAGTCTGGGGTTATAACAGCCAGGTGACGACCCATACGCTCGAAACCCATATCTACCGGCTGCGCCAGAAGATCGAACCGGATCCCGGCAATGCCCGGCTGCTGGTCACCGATGCCGGCGGTTACCGGCTGAATCCCTGACGAATGGCGCTCGACGAGGACATGGCCCTGCTGGCCCGGCAGCCGCTGCTGAGCCTGATGGACCGCGATGCGCTGAGACTGCTCGCCTTCGCGGCCGAAAGCCGCATCCTGCGCGCCGGCGACGTTTTGTTCCGCGCCGGCGAACCATCGGATGGCGCCGTGCTGGTGGTGTCCGGTGCCGTCGCGCTGACGATGCAGGACGATGGGAAGCCGGCGAGCGAGATCGTCGGGCCCGGAGCGTTGATCGGCGAGCTTGCGCTTTTCACCTCCGTCCCACGACAGGTCACGGCGATCGCGCGCGAGCCGACGCAGGTGATGCGGCTGCCGCGCAGCGTGATGCGCCGCGTGCTCGGCGAATCGCCGGATTCGGCCGAGGCGATCGCTGCTGCGATCGGGGATCGGCTGCGGGGCTTCGTCGGTGAGCTCTCCGCCGTCCAGGAGGCGCTGAGCGCGATCGATCGGAAGTAAGCTGTCCGCTCAGGACGATGGCGGATGCCGGGCAGCACGGATCGCGGCGAAGCGCGGCCAGAGGATGTTGATGCACAGCCCGGACATGACGAGCGCGGCTGCGGCGAACTTCCAGCCGGGCAGAGGCTCCCCGAGCCAGATCGCCGCGGCGCCCATGCCGAAGACCGGCACAAGCAAAGCCGTCGGCGCGACGGTTGCGGCGGCATAGCGCGAGAGCAGCCAGCCCCAGACCGCATAGCCGAACATGACGTTGCCGACCGCCTGCCAGATCGCCGCGGCCCAGGCGACGGCGGGAGCATGGGTGAGACCGTCGCGGATCGCCGGCCAGCCCTCGATCATCAAGGACAGCGCGACCAGCGGCGGGATCGCGAACAGGCTGGTCCAGACGACATAGGCGAGCATGTCGACCTTGGGCGTGCTGCGCGCGACGATGTTGCCGGCTGCCCAGCAAACGGCCGCGCCGAGTACCAGGATGATGCCGAGCGGCGTGGTCGAGCCGTCGGTGTGCCAGAGGATGACGCCGATTCCGACACCGGCGAGGAGGAGGCCGGCGATCTGGAAGGGCTGCACGCGCTCATGCGTGATCGCGGCTGCCAGCAGGATCGTGAAGAAGGGTTGCGACTGCACCACCAGCGAAGCCAGGCCCGGCGCGATAGAACCCTTGATCGCGAAGAAGAGCAGGCCGAACTGGCCGGCGCCGATCAGCACGCCATAGGCGGCGAGCTTGCTCCAGGGCGCGTCCGGCCGCTTGAGGAAGAACACCGCCGGCAGCAGCGCAAAGGTGAAGCGCAAGGCGGCGAAGAGCAGCGGCGGGAAATGCTCGACGCCGATATGGATGACGACGAAATTCGTGCCCCAGACGACCATCACCGCCAGCGTGAGCAGCGCGTCTCGGAATGAGAGTGTCGTGGGGAGAGCTGGCTGCACGGGACTGGCTTCGCCTGACGTTTCGCGAAGGCCAGTAACATGCGGAACGACCCCGTCGTTAGGGCGGGCCGGCATGGCTGAGGGGCCCGCGCGACATGGAAAGCCGCGGTAGGAGCCCCTCAGAGTTCCAGCGTCACCGTGACCGGGACATGGTCGGAGGGGCGTTCCCAGCCGCGGGCCTCGCGCAGGAAGGTGAGGTCGCGCAAAGCCGGCTTCAGCGCGTCCGAGAGCCAGATATGATCGAGCCGCCGGCCCTTGTTGGAGGCTGCCCAGTCCTGCGCGCGGTAGCTCCACCAGGAATAGAGCTTTTCAGGCTCGGGGCGCAGCGTACGCGCCGCGTCGGTCCAGCCGAGCTCGCTGCGCAACTTCTCCAGCGTCGTCGTCTCTACGGGCGTGTGACTGACCACGTCCAGGAGCTGCTTGTGGCTCCAGACATCGTGCTCATAGGGCGCGATGTTGAGGTCGCCGACCAGGATCGCGGGCCGGTCGGTCGGCTTCTTCGTCACGCCCCAGGTGCCGATCTCGTCGAGGAAGGCGAGCTTGTGGGCGAATTTGTCGTTCTTCGCGGGGTCGGGGATGTCGCCGCCGGCGGGGATGTAGAAATTATGGATGGCGATGCCGGCGGCGGGGCCGGCCGGCTTGTCGAGCGTCACCGTCATGTGTCGGGCGTCGTTGCGGCCGCACATCGACATCGCCTCCTTCTCGCTGAAGGGCAATTTCGAGACGATGGCGACGCCGTTATAGCCCTTCTGGCCGATGAAGGCCTGGTGGACATAGCCGAACTGGTGGAAGGCCTTGGCCGGGAACTGCTCGTCCGGCGTCTTTGTTTCTTGCAGGCAGAGCACGTCGGGGGCGTAGGTGGCGAGGTACTCGCCGACCATGCCGATGCGCAGGCGGACGGAATTGATGTTCCAGCTGGTGACGGTGAGTTGCACGCGAGGATTCCGGCGGTGAGGAGGCCGGAAACTGGGTCGCCCGAGCCCAAAAGGCAAGCCGTTTTCAGCTTGCCTAGCGCCGTCAGAGCTTGCGCTGGTAGTCGATCACGAAATTCTGCGGATCGGGCCGGCGGCGGGTGTCGAGATTGTAAAGCGAGATCGACGTCTCGTAGCCCTGCGGGTCGACGACGACCCATTGCCTGAGCTCGTTGGCGACGAGGTCGAATTTCAGCGTGATCTTGGAGGTGCCGCCCAGCGTCGAACGGTCCTCCAGCCGGACCGTGAGTAGGTCGCCATCGACGCTGGCGCCCTTGAGCGTACCTTCGCGCGCCAGGTCCATCTTCTCGCGCACGAGGAACTTCAACGGCGTCTGGCCGATCGAGTAGATGTCCTGCGTCGCGAGGCGCTTGTCGCGGATGGCGACGGAGGTGCCGTCCGCGATCACCTCCGTGGTCGTCGGCGGCTCGTATTCGAAGCGCATCTTGCCGGGGCGCTGGATATAGATGCGCCCCTCCAGGCGCCGCCCGTTGGAGGCGTGCTGGATGAAGTTGCCCTGCAAGGTGGTGAAGCTGTTGAGATAGGCGTTCAGCCGCTCGACGGCCTCTTCCTGCGTCGCGGGAGCGGCTTGCCTGCCTTTGGCGGGCGCGGCGGCCGGCTTGGCCGCCTCGGCTGCGGGGGCCGCGGTTGCAGGCGCGTTCGATGCCACAGCCTGAACCGCAGGGGCTTCCGTCGCGGCGCCGCGCGCCTGACCGAGCCCCGGCGGCCGGGGTGGTGGCAGCACAAGGCGCGGCGCGGCTGGTTTCGTGGCCGCGGGCTTCGGCGGCTGAAGCTGAAGCGGCTGGGCCGCCAGCGGGGCAGCCGCCAGCGCGCCGCCGACGATCATCGTCAGCAGGACCGAAGCTCGAACGGCCGGGGTCAATCTGTCGAGCAAGGCTGCTCCATTCCTTGTGCCGCGGCCATCCCTGCCGAAAGCCTGAACGATCGCTGGTGCGGGAGTCGAGGCCGTTCCCGACCTCATCTGCCTATTCCAACGTCTGGTCTACTGCGGAGGTTGCAGCATCGTCATGGCAATTTGAGGACTGGCGCCGGTGCCTGCAAGGGCGGGCGGCCCTCGCAAGCCTCATTCGTCGTGCTGATTCTGGCTCTCGACGAGAATTTCGCGTTTCCCAGCGTGGTTAGCGGGACCGACGATGCCCTCGTTCTCCATGCGCTCCATGATGGAGGCGGCGCGGTTGTAGCCGATCTGGAGGCGGCGCTGGATATAGGAGGTCGAGGCCTTCTTGTCCCGCAGCACGACCGCCACAGCCTGCTCGTAGGGGT
>NZ_LMJU01000009.1:36473-36731 GCF_001429415.1 Allobosea sp. Root670
CGAACCCATGCCGGTCTTGTCGAAGACGGCGCCGTCCTCGTCCTCGCCAGCCTCGTCCTCCTCGGAGGTGACGGCATCGAGATATTGCGGCCGGCCTTGGGTCTTGAGATGCGCCACGACCTTCTCGACCTCGCTGTCCGAGACGAAGGGGCCGTGGACGCGGGTGATGCGCCCGCCGCCGGCCATGTAGAGCATGTCGCCCTGGCCGAGCAGCTGCTCGGCGCCCATTTCGCCGAGGATCGTGCGCGAGTCGATCTT
>NZ_LMJU01000010.1:0-33023 GCF_001429415.1 Allobosea sp. Root670
GGCGGCGCGATGGATCTCGTCGCCGGCGTCAAGAAGGTCATCGTCGTGATGGAGCACGCCAACAAGGCGGGCGAATCCAAGGTGCTGGAGCGCTGCACCTTGCCGCTGACCGGTGCGGGCGTGGTCGACCTCATCGTCACCGATCTCTGCGTGATGAGCTGCGCCAAGGAAAACGGCGGCGGCCTGACCCTGGTCGAGCTCGCGCCAGGCGTCACGCTCGACGAGGTCAAGGCCAAGACCGGCGCATCCTTCACCGTCGCGCCAAGCCTCGCAAAGGCCGCGTGAGCGGGTTCCTTCGCTCCAGGCCGGCGACGACCCCAGCCATGCTGGCCGCGTTCTCGGACGCGGCCACGTTGCGTTCTGCGCTCGCATTCGAGGCCGAACTCGCGCGCGCCGAGGCAGCCGAGGGTCTGATCGGCACCGAGGCTGCCGACACGATCGCGGCGCTCTGCGCCACGATCACGATCGACCCCGCCGAGCTGGCGGAAGAAGCGGCGCTCGCCGGCACGCTGGCGATTCCCTTGGTCGCGCGCCTGCGTGCCGCCCTGACCGGCGAGGCGGCCAAGGTCCTCCACAAGGGCGCGACCAGCCAGGATGTCGCGGATACCGTTCTGGCCTGCCAGATTCGCGCCGCGAGCGACCTGCTCGACCGCGACCTGACGCGCATCACGGCAGCGCTGGCCACCCACGCACGACGCCATGCCGAAACCCCCGCCATCGGCCGAACGCTGTTGCAGGACGCATTGCCGATCGGCTTCGGCCTGCGCATCGCGCATTGGCAGGCCGGTGTGGCGGAAGCCGCGAACCGCCTCCGCAGCGAAGTGGAAACAGGGGCGACCTTGCAATTCGGCGGTGCCGCCGGCTCGCGTGCCGGTCTCGCCGGCAAGAGCGCGGCCGTCTCCGCCCGCCTCGCCGCGGCGCTTAACCTGCCCGATGCACCGCCCTGGCACGCGCGCCGCGGGGGCATCGCCGGGATCGCGACGGCGCTCGCCATTGCGATCGGCGCGCTCGGCAAGATGGCGCGCGACGTCGCGCTTCTCGCCCAGAACGGTATCGGGGAGGCCCGCGAACCGGCGATCCCCGGCCGCGGCGGCTCATCCGCCATGGCCCATAAGCGCAACCCGACCGGCTGCCAGATCGCGCTCTCCGCCAGCCTGCGCGCACCCGGCCTCGCTGCCGGCATCCTCGCAGGCCTCCCCGCCGAGCAGGAACGCGGCCTCGGCGGCTGGCAGGCGGAAGGCCCGGCGCTGGCCGAACTCTTCCTGCTCGCCGCCGGCGCGGCCGATGCCATGGCGGCGGTCGCGGAAGGGCTGGAGATCGACGAGGCCGCCATCGCCCGCAATCTGGCGGCAGCCGGCCTCGGCAGCGACATCGGCGAGAGCGCGGCCCTGGTCGCCGCGCTGCTCGCGCGAGACGATTGAGGAACGGACGATGCCTTTCGCAGCGAGCAATGACGCCCGCATCTACTGGAAGCTCGAGGGCACGGACGACAAGCCCGCCCTCGTCCTGCTGAACTCGATCGGCACCGATCTCGGCTTGTGGGATGCGGCGATGCCCGCCCTGCTCACCGCCTTCCGGGTGTTGCGGCTCGACACGCGAGGCCATGGCGCCTCCGATGCGCCGGGGGGCGACTATTCCCTCGCCCTTCTGGCCGACGATGTCGCCGCGGTCATGGACACAGCCGGCATCCCGCAGGCCGCGATCGCCGGCGTCTCGCTCGGCGGCATGATCGCGATGGAGCTGGCGCTGTCCCGGCCCGAGCGCGTCTCGGCGCTGGCGCTGATCTGCACCTCCGCCACCATGGACAAGGCGGCCTGGCAGGACCGGATCACCAAGGTCCGCACCGGGGGCACTGCGGCGATCGCCGACCTCGCCATGCAGCGCTTCCTCTCACCCGCCTTCTCCGCCGGCCAGCCGGCCATCACGGAGAGCGTCCGGCGCAACCTCGTCGCCATGAACGGCGAGGGCTATGCCGGAGCCGGCGCCGCGATTCGCGACATGGAGCTGATCGGCCGTATCCCCAGCCTCACCTGTCCGACTCTCGTGATCGTCGGCGAGCGCGATGCTTCCACGCCCTTCGCCGGCCATGGCGAGAACCTTCTCGCCGCCATCCCTGGCGCGACGCTTGAGCGGCTCGATTGCGGACATCTCGCGCCGCTCGAAGCCCCCGCCGCGCTCGCCGGCGCCCTGCGCGCCTTCCTCTCGCCCGGCCTTGGCACCGCGGATGCGGCGGAAGCCCTGTTCGAAGCCGGCCTCGAGAACCGCCGCCGCGTGCTCGGCGACGACTGGGTCGACCGATCGCTCGCCAACCGCACGCCGTTCAATGCCGATTTCCAGGCGATGATCACCCGCATCGCCTGGCAGGAGATCTGGAGCCGGCCCGGCCTCGACGACCGCACGCGCCGCCTGCTCGTCCTGGCCATCACCGCGAGCCTTGGCCGTTGGGAGGAGTTCCGCCTCCATGTCCGCGCCGGCCTGACGCGCGGCGGCTTCACCCGCGACGACCTCAAGGAGGTGCTGATGCAGACGGCGATCTATGCCGGCGTCCCCGCCGGCAACACCGCCTTCGCCGAGGCCGCCGCGGTAATGAAGGAAATCGAGGCTGCAGGGTAAGTCGTCTCAGGTCTTCGCTCGGTAATCCGAAGGCGACACGCCCGCCCGCTTGGCGAAGAACCGCGAGAAATAGGCGGGATCGGTGAAGCCGAGCCGGAACGAGATCTGCGAGATCGACATCGCGGTATAGACGAGGTCGCGCCGCGCCTCGATCATCAACCGGTCCTGGATGACCCGCGCGGCGGAACGGCCGAGCAGCTCCCGGCAGGAACGCGACAGATGCGGCACGGAGACGCCGAGCTCGCGCGCGTGATCGTCGAGTGAATCATGGTGCTGGAACCGCCTCTCGACGCGCTCGACGAAACGGCGCACGAGCCCGGCGCGCGGGTCCTTGGCCGGCTCGCCACTGGCCTTCGCGCCGCGCATCGCCCGCACGAACCAGGAAGCGATGAGATCGGCATAGGCCCCGAGCGAAAACTCGCGCGCCGGCAGGTTGGCGGCAAACTCGCGCATGGCAAGCTGCATCAGGGCTTCGAGCATTGTCGCCTGCGCGCCTGACGCAGCCACCGACAGCACGGCCGGCGCCCCGAGCAGCGAACGCGCCTCCGGCTCGCTCTCGAACAGCCGCCTCAGCGAGGTCGCGGCCGCGCTGGCGACGAAACCGTCCGTATCTTCCAGAAACGCGAATTCATGGATGGTCGAGGGTGGCAGCAGGAGGGCCGCGCCCGGCGCAAGCCGATGGTCGCGCCCGTCCACGCGCGTCCGCCCCCCGCCCTGCGTGACCAGGAAGAACTGGAAGAGGTCGTGATGCAGATGCGGCTGGATCGTCCAGCCATGGAGCGAGCTGCGCGCCACGATCGGCTCGATATGGAGCGCGTCAGGAAAGCGTTCCGCCAGACGCTCGCCATAGAGCCAATAAGCAGGGACGATGGTCGCGGGCATGCCGACCTCAGGATCGATTTGTCCAAGACACTGCGCGTTTCCTCCATTCCGTCAACTGCCCGTCAGGGCTTAGCCTCTTCACGCGGATCGAACGGTGCAAGCCGATCGCTTCGCGGGAGGAAAAAAGAACAATGCGGACGCAGGTCGCCATCATCGGCGCGGGGCCCGCGGGACTGCTGCTCGGGCAGCTCCTGTCGCGCGCCGGCATCGACAACGTCATCCTCGAACGGCGCAGCGCCGACTATGTGCTCTCGCGCATCCGCGCCGGCGTGCTCGAACAAGGCATGGTCGATCTCCTGCACGAGGCCGGCGTCGGCGCACGGCTGGATCAGGAGGGCCTGGTCCATGACGGCTTCTCGCTCGCCTTCGGCGGCACGCTCCATAGGCTGGATCTGAAAGACCTGAGCGGCGGCAGGACGGTCACCGTCTACGGCCAGACCGAAGTGACGCGCGACCTGATCGAGGCTCGTCAGGCGCTCGGCCGCCCCACTGTCTACGAGGCCGAGAACGTCGCGCTCCATGATTTCGACGGCGCCGCGCCGCGCCTGACCTTCCAGGCGAACGGGGAGCAGCAGGAGCTGCACTGCGATTTCATCGCCGGCTGCGACGGCTATCACGGCGTCTCCCGCGCCTCCGTCCCGGCGCGCTCCCTGCAAACCTTCGAGCGCGTCTATCCCTTCGGCTGGCTCGGCCTGCTGGTCGACAGACCTCCGGCTGCTCATGAGCTGGTCTACGCCAATCACGAACGCGGCTTCGCGCTTTGCTCGATGCGCTCGGCCGAGCGCAGCCGCTACTATGTGCAGGTCCCGCTCGAAGAGAAGGTGAGCAACTGGTCCGACGACGCCTTCTTCGACGAACTGCGCCGCCGCCTGCCGGCCGAGGTCGCCGAAGCGGTGATAACCGGCCCCTCGTTGGAGAAGAGCATCGCGCCGTTGCGCAGTTTCGTCGCCGAGCCGATGCGTTTCGGCCGGCTCTTCCTGGCGGGCGACGCCGCCCATATCGTGCCACCGACCGGCGCCAAGGGCCTCAATCTCGCCGCCAGCGACATCCGCTATCTCTTCGACGCCTTTCGCGAGCATTATCGCGACGGCTCGGATGCCGGGCTCGACGGCTACTCGGCCCGCGCACTCGCCCGCGTCTGGAAGGCGGAGCGCTTCTCCTGGTGGATGACCAACCTGCTGCATCGCTTCCCGGAGCGGGACGGCTTCGACCAGCGCATCCAGCAGGCCGAGTTCGATTATCTCGTCCAGTCGCGCGCGGCGGCGACGGCCGTCGCCGAGAACTATGTCGGCCTGCCCTACTGAAGGCCGTCTTGCCCTTGCGGCAGAAAATTGCGTTGGTGACGACAAGAGGCTTGGCGCCATGGCGGCGACCGGCCCGAAGAGCTAAAGCAGTGCCGAGTCAGGCAGGATCGGGAGGAGATGGAATGACCAAGGGTTTCCTGAACAGGTTGCTGCCGGCCGGAGCGCTGGCGCTGGCCGGAGCGCTCACGCTCGGTGCTTCCGCCTGGGCCGATACGATCAAGGTCGGCATCATCGGGCCGTTCTCCGGCCCCTTCGCCCTGCAGGGCAAGAATTTCCAGGCCGGCGCCGAGGCCTGGCTGGCCCAGAACGGCAAGAATGTTGCCGGCCACGATATCGAGCTGGTCTATCGCGACCTGCCGACCGCCAATCCGCAGCAGGCCCGCGCGCTGGCGCAGGAGCTGATCGTCCGCGACAAGGTGCAGTATCTCGGCGGCGTCTATTTCACGCCGGATGCGATGGCGATCACCCCGCTGCTGAAGCAGGGCAATGTCCCGCTGGTGATCTTCAACGCCGCGACCTCGGCGATCATGAATTCCTCGCCGCTGGTCGTGCGTACCTCCTTCACCCTGGGGCAGACCACGACGCCGCTCGGCAAGGCGGCAGTGGAGCGCGGCGTCAAGAAATTCGTCTCGATCGTCAGCGATTACGGTCCGGGCGTCGATGCCGAGGGTGCCTTCAAGAAGGCGATCGAGGCGGCCGGCGGCGAGGTCAAGGAAGCGATCCGCATCCCCCTCAACACCACCGAGTTCAGCCCGATCATGCAGCGCATTCGCGATGCCGGGGCCGAGGGCGTCTTCGCCTTCCTGCCGTCGGGCCCGCCGACGCTCGGCTTCGTCAAGGCTTTCAGCGACACCGGCCTGAAGAAGGCGGGCGTCAAGCTCTTCGCGCCGGGCGACCTGACCCAGGAATCGGACCTGCCGGCCCTGGGCGAAGCGGCAGCCGGCCTGATCACCTCGTTCCACTATGCGGTCTCGCATGAATCGGAGATCAACAAGCGCTTCGTCGCCGCAGCCGAGAAGGCAATCGGTGCGCCCGATCTGCTCTCCTTCCCCGCGGTCGGCGCCTATGACGGGATGTTCGTGATCTCCAAGATGATCGCGACCACTGCCGGCAAGCAGGATGCCGAGAAGGCGGTCGAGGCGGTGAAGGGGCTCGGCTGGGAAAGCCCGCGCGGCCCGGTCAAGATCGATCCGGAGACCCGCCACATCACCCAAACGATCTATCTGCGCGAAGTCGCGAAGGATGCGCAGGGCCGCTGGATCAACAAGGAGATCGCCAGCGTGCCGGAGCAGAAGGACCCCGGCCTGGCGAAGTAATACCCTCAGCCTGAAACGCGGCGGGAGCATGCGAGCTCCCGCCCTCCGCTCCCGTTCGACGAGGCCCGCAGCATGCAGACCGCGCTGAGCATCGCCATGGACGCGCTGGCCTATGGCATGGCGCTGTTCATCATCTGCATCGGCCTGTCGCTGACCATGGGCCTGATGCGGGTGGTGAACCTCGCCCATGGCGCCTTCGCCATGATCGGTGGCTATATCGCCTCCTATGCGGCGCGCGATCTCGGCCTCGGCTATGCCTTCGCGATCGTGCTCGCCATGATCGGCACGGTCATTATCGCCGTGCCGCTGGAGCGGCTGCTCTATCGCCGCATCTATGATCGTAGCGAGCTCTCTCAGGTGCTGATGACGATCGGCATCACCTTCTGCGTCATCGGCATCACCAACTATTTCTTCGGCCCGACGCTGAAGACCATTCCCCTGCCGGCAGAGCTCGCCCGCTCGGTCGACCTCGGCTTCCGCAGCATCGCCGGCCACCGGCTTTTCGTCATCGCGAGCGGCCTCGTGGTCGCCGGCGGCCTGTGGTTCCTGATCGAGCGTACCGGCTTCGGCATCCATCTGCGCGCCGCTGTCGAGAATGCGCCGATGGCGCGCGCGCTCGGCATCCGCACCGAGATCATCTATGCCGCGAGCTTCGCGCTGGCCATCGGGCTTGCGGCCTTCGGCGGCGTGGTCGGCGCCGAGTTCCTGCCGATCGAGCCCTATTACGCGCTGCGCTACATGGTGACCTTCCTCGTCGTCGTCTCGGTCGGCGGCGCGGGCTCGATTGCCGGCGCGCTGGCGGCCTGCCTGCTGCTCGGCGCCATCGATGTCACCGCGCGCTACCTCGTGCCGGATTTCGGCAACTTCTTCTTCTATCTCGCGGTGATCCTGGTGGTCTGCGCCTTCCCACGCGGCCTGATGGGACGGGCGCAGTAGCATGGCGACCGCAACGCCAGTGCCCGCATCCACAGGCCGCACGCTCGGTCGCGACCTTCTCGGCCTCGCCCTGATCGCGCTCGTCGGCCTCGCCGGCTACTGGCTCTTTCCCGACAACCTCGCCTTCCTGACCCGCGTCATCTCGGTCGCGCTGCTCGTGCTCTCGCTCGACCTGATCGTCGGCTATTGCGGCATCGCCTCGCTCGGCCAGGGCGCGCTCTATGGCGCCGGAGCCTATGCCGCCGGCATCGCCTGCGTGCATGGCATCACCGACCCCGTCCTGCTCATCCTGATCGGCGCCGCAGCGGGCGGGGTCATGGGGCTCCTGATGGGCGCGATCATGCTGCGCGCCCATGGCCTGCCGCAGCTCGTGCTCTCGATCGCCATCGTCCAGCTCCTGCACGAGGCCGCCAACAAGGCCTCTTCGATCACCGGCGGCAGCGACGGCCTCTCCGGCATGAGCCCCGCTCCGCTCTTCGGCCTCTTCGAGTTCGATCTCTGGGGCCGCAGCGCCTATCTCTTCGGGCTCGGCCTGCTCCTCATCGTCTTCGCTGTGCTGCGCTTCGTCACGCGCTCGCCCTTCGGCATGGTCTGCCGCGGCCTCAAGGAAGACCCGCTCAGGATCAGCGCGCTCGGCATCTATGCCTTCCCGGTCCTGCTCAAGATGTTCGTCATCTCCGGCACTGTCGCCGGCATGGGCGGGGCACTCGCGGCCATCGCGACGCAGGTCGTCGGGCTCGACAGCGTCAGCTTCGAGATTTCAGCCAATGCGCTGGTCATGCTGGTGCTCGGCGGCATCGGCCATCTCTATGGCGCGCTGATCGGCACGGTGATCTTCATGGCGCTTGAGCACATCGTCGCCGCGATCAACCCCTTCCACTGGATGACGCTGGTCGGCGCCGTGCTGATCGCGATCGTGCTCTTCGCCCCGCGCGGACTTTCCGGGACATTGGACGAAATTGCCCGCCTGCTGACGCGCGACCGCTGGAGGGCCGGCCGATGAGCACGGTCTTCGAAGTTTCTGGTCTCTCCAAGGCGTTCGGCGGGCTCAAGGTCAACAGCGACATCTCGCTGGCGATGAACGAGGGCGAGCGCCTCGCCCTGATCGGCCCGAACGGCGCCGGCAAGACCACCTTCGTCAATCTCGCCACCGGCCGCATCCCGCCGAGCGCGGGCCAAGTCCATCTCGCTGGCGAGGACATCACGAGCCTGGGCGCCGTGAAGCGGGTGCGCCGCGGCCTCGTCCGTACGTTCCAGGTCACGCGCCTCTTCCCGGACATGACGCCGGAAGAGCATGTCGTCATGACCATCCTGCAGCGGCTCGGCCGCGCGACGCGCATCCTCGCCCGCTTCCACGGCGATTCCGAAGTGCGCGATGAGGCAGCCGAAATCCTCGCCACGTTGGGCCTGACCGAGGTCGCCCGCCGCAAGGTCGCGACGATCGCCTATGGCCAGCAGCGCCTGCTGGAGATTGCGATCGCCCTGGCGCAGCGCCCCAAGGTGCTCTTGCTCGACGAGCCCGCCGCCGGCGTGCCGTCCAGCGACACGCCGCGCATCGAGGAAGCGCTCGCAAGGCTGCCGGCCTCGCTGGCCGTTCTGATGATCGAGCACGACATGGACCTCGTCTTCCGCTTCGCCAGGCGGGTCGTGGTGCTGGCCGCAGGCGAGCTCATCTTCCAGGGCCTGCCGGCCGAGGTCGCCAGGGACCCCAAGGTCCGCGAAGCCTATCTCGGGAGCTATGCCCATGCCGGCGGCTGAGCTCGACGTCCGCAACCTCAGCGCCGGCTACGGCCAGACCCATGTGCTGGAGGATGTCTCCTTCGCGGTGCCGGCGGGCGGACGCCTCTCGATCCTCGGCCGCAACGGCATGGGCAAGACCACGCTGATGGCGAGCCTGATGGGGCTGACCCGCCGCTATGCCGGCAGCATCAGCCTCGGTGGGCAGGATGTCACCGCGCTCGGCACGGCGGCCCGTGCCCATGGCGGCATCGGCCTCGTTCCGCAGACCCGCGAGATCTTCAAGGGCCTGACAGTGGAGGAGAATCTCTTTGCCGGGTTGAAGGGCCGCCCGCGCACGGCAATCGAAGAGGCCTATGCGCTCTTTCCGCGCCTCGGGGAGCGCCGTCGCAATCTTGGCTCGCAGCTATCCGGCGGCGAGCAGCAGATGCTGGCAACGGCGCGCACCATCCTCGGCCAGCCCTCCGTCCTGCTGCTCGACGAGCCGCTGGAGGGATTGGCTCCGGTGATCTGCGACATTCTGATGGAGGCTTTCGGCCGCCTCGCCGCCAGCGGCGCGATGACCATCCTCTTCGTCGAGCAGCGATTGGAAAGCGCACTCGCCTTCGCCGATGACGTCATCATCCTCGAACGCGGCCGGATCGTCTGGTCGGGCAAGCCCGACGCGCTGCGGGCGGATGCCGACGTGCTCGAACGCTATATCGGCGTCGGCGGGCTGCACTGAGCCGCCGACGCCGGCGTGACCTCACACCACGAGATCGAGCGGCGGCACCGGCTCGCCGCGCGAGACATGCTGCATGTTGGCGAACATGCGCTTCACCACCGGCGCGAAATTATCGGAGGCCATGGCGGCGAGATGCGGCGTCGTCACGAGATTGTCGAGGGTCAGCAGCTGGCTGTCCGCCGGCAGGGGCTCGATCTCGTAGACATCCATCGCCGCCCCCGCGATCTCCTTCGCCCGGAGCGCCGTGACGAGGTCCGCCTCGTTGACGACGCCGCCACGCGCGCAATTGATCAGCACCGCCGTCTTCTTCATCTTCCTGAGCGCCGCGAGGTCGATCAGGTCCTTGGTTTCCGGTGTCAGCGGGCAATGCAGCGAGACGACGTCGGCCTGCGTCAGGATCTCCTCCATCGAGGCATGCTTGACGCCGAGCGCCGCTTCCTCGGCGGCATCGAGCGGCGTGCGCTTGCTGTAGAGGATGGTACAGCCGAAGCCTTTCAGAAGCTTAGCGAAATTCTTGCCGATCGCGCCAAAACCGACGACGCCGACCGTCTTGCCCGAGAGCGTATAGGTGTCGGACGGCAATTGGCCGGTGCGCCAGTTGCCCTTCTTCAGCTCGGCATTGCCATAGGCGATCAGGCGGAGCGTCGAGATCGTCAGGCCGAGCGCGAATTCGGAGACGGCGACCGCATTGGACCCGGTCGTGCGGGCGACCTTGATGCCGAGCTCCTTGGCCGTCGCGATGTCGATGTTGTCGTAGCCGACGCCCCATTTATGCAGGAGCTTCAGCTTCTTCGCCGCGCGCAGCACCCCGCCGGAGACGCCGACCTGGCCGGAGATCGCATAATCGGCCTCGGCAATGATCTCCTTCATATGCTCGTCGCCGCGGGCCGTGCCGTGGGTCAGCACGAAGCCTTCAGGCAGGAATTCGCGCAGGCGGTCGGCCCGCTCGGGCGTGGTCATGTCGAGGAGGCAGATGGTCTCGGGCATGGGATGGTCCAGTCGAAAAGATCGGGTCAGATGGTGAAGCGGGCGCCGGCGCGGGCGAGCCCGCCGGAGATGGCGACGGGCGTGCCGTCGGCGCGCCAGCAGGCGGCGCCGGTCAAGGTGCCGTCCGGGTTGAAGGCGATGGCGTTCATGCCGCCGGCGACCCGCGGCGAGCGCACCACCTTGTGGCCCCGCGCGATCAGCGCCTGCGCCACGGCCTCGGGGATCGCTTCCTCGAGTTCGAGCACGCCGCCCTCAGTCCAGACGCGCGGCGCCTCGACCGCCTCCTGCAGGCTCATGCGGTGGTCGATCAGGTTGACGATCGCCTGCAGGGCCGAGGGGAAGATGCGCAGCGCCCCGGGCAGGCCGAGCGCAAAGGCGATCCGGCCGTCCTTCAACGCCATCATCGGCGCCATCGAGGTGAAGACCCGCTTGCCCGGCGCAATCGAGAGCGCGCGGCCGGGATGCGGGTCGAAGTTGTACATGTAGTTGTTGGCGATCATGCCGGTGCCGGGGATCTGCACGCAGGCGCCGAACAGCCCGTTGATCGTCTGCGTCGCGCTGACGACATTGCCCATGGCATCGGCGACGGTGACATGGGTGGTGTCGGCGGATTCGCCGCCGGAGAGCCCTGCCGTCCAGCTCTTGGCCTGCCCCATCTCGATCAGCGCGCGGCGCTCGTCGGCATAGGCCTTGTCGATCAGTCTCGCGACCGGGACCTTGACGAAGGCCGGATCCGCGGTCGCCACGGCGCGGTCGGCAAAGGCGATCTTCAGGGCCTCGGCAAGCAGGTGCACGGCGTCCGTCGAACCGAAGCCGAGCGAGCCGATATCGTAGCCTTCGAGGATATTCAGCATCTGCGTGATATGCACGCCCGAGGACGAGGGCGGCGGCGGGCCGATGATCTCATAGCCGCGATAGGAGCCCCGGATCGGCTCGCGCAGTTCGATGCTGTAATTGGCGAGATCGGCCTGATCGATCAGCCCGCCATTTTTCGCCATGTAGTCGGTCAGCGCCCGTCCGAGCTTCCCGCCATAGAGCGCCTCCGGCCCCTCCGCCGCGATCAGCTTCAGGCTTGCCGCATAGTCGGATTGGACGAGGCGCATGCCCGGCTGGAGCGGCTGCCCACCCGGCAGCAGCATCGCGGCAAGGCCGGGATCGCGGGCGAGGTCAGCCGCATTGTCGGTGATGCAGTTCGAGAGATAGGGCGTGACGACGAAGCCGCGCTCCGCCAGTCCGATCGCGGGCTGGAGAACATCGGCCAGCGTCAGCGTGCCGAAGCGCGCGAGCGCCTCGCACCAGCCCTTGAGCGCACCGGGAACCGCAACCGCCTTGGCCCCGACCACGTTCTCGCGCTCGCGCGTGTCGCGCTGCTTGCCGATCTCATCGGACAGGCAGTCATACATGTCGGCCGTCGCCTTGCCCGGCGCAGTCGAGAGATTGTCGATCACGACATGGCGCCCGTCGGCGAGGCGGATATGGCTCAGCCCCCCGCCGAGGATGCCGACCATCATCGGCTCGGCCACCGTCAGCGCGAAGAGCGAGGCGACGGCCGCATCGATGGCGTTGCCGCCGGCGAGCAGGATCTGCGCGCCGGCCGCCGAAGCGAGCGGATGATTGGTGACGACCATGCCGCGCGAGCCGCTCGCCGGCTTCTTCTCGCAGGTGAAATCGGCGACGCGCGGGACGGGGACGGGAGCGTTCATGATCGGCCTCTTCAGCCCTTTGCCGCAGCGATGGCGTCGAGCACCATCTTGGTCGCGCCGGAGATGTCGCCGAGCTTCTCGCCCGCCTTCACCCGGCCCTGGCTGCGCTCGCCGCGCTCCTGCCGGGCGATGGCGGCGTCGGCAAGCGCCTCGGCCTCGGCGCGCGGCAGCACCAGCACGCCGGATTCGTCGGCGAGGATGACATCGCCGGCCTTGACCGGGACATTGCCGCAGGAGATCGGCAGGTTCAGCGTGCCACCGAGATTGTAAAGCCGCGTGGTGATCGGCGACATGCCGCGACACCACATCGGGAAGTCGGAATCCTCAATCTCGGCAAGATCGGTGCAGGGGCCGTCGACGATGCCGCCGACCGCGCCGGCCGCCTTCGCCGCGACGGTGACGCCGCCGCCCCAGCAGGCGTGCTTGTCGTCGCCGAGACGGTCGACGACGAGGATGTCGCCCGGGCGCAGCAGACCAAGCGTGTGGTGCAGCAGGGTCGAATCCTGGCCGGGGATCGCCAGCGTCACGGCCGCCGCGGCGATGCGCTTGCCGCGCAGCAGCGGCTGGATGCCGCGATCCATGAAGCCCCAGTGCTGGGAATGGCCGATGGTCGCAGTCTCGACCTTCTGCAGCTTCTCGACCAGCGCCGCCGGCAGCTGCTCGGGCATGGCTTCGATGCGATAATCAGGCATGGGCGTCTCCTATTTCCCTACGGCACGGGCAACGCCGACGAGGCGTTCGACCACGAGAACGACGGCGAGCGTCGCGACGATGAGCACCACGGACAAGGCCGCGATGAGCGGATCGGTGCGGCCCTCGACATAGCGCACCATCTCGACCGGCAGGGTCGAGGCGCGCGGGCCGGCGATGAAGAGCGAGATAACCGTCTCGTCGAAGGAGAGCAGGAAGGACAGGCAGGCGCAGGCGATCAGGCCGGGCGTCGCCAAAGGCAGCGTCACCCGCCGCACCACACGCCAGGGCGTGGCGCCGAGCGTGGCCGCGGCGGCCTCGATATCGTCGGGCAGGTTCGCGAGCGCCGTCGCCATCATCCGGATCACGAAGGGCACAGTCACCGTCATATGGCCGAGAACGAGGCCGGGCAGCGTCGCCGTCAGCTTCAGCGGCGAGAAGAACAGCAGCAATGCGAGGCCGGTGATGAGCGTGGGCAGCAGCAGCGGCGCCAGGAAGAAGCCGGTCAGCGCCGCCTTGCCCGGGAACTGGCCTTTCGCCAGCGCGAGCGCAGCGGGCACACCAACCGCCAGCGACAGCAGCGTCACCACCGCCGCGATCCGCACGCTGAGCCAGAGCGCCGTCAGCAGCGGCCCGTTGCTGGCGAGCTGGTTGAACCAGCGCAGCGAATAGCCCGAGGGCGGGAATAGGATGAAATTGTCAGCCGAGAAGGCCAGCATGACCACGACGGCGATCGGCGCCAGGATCATCACATAGACCAGCGCCGCGAAGCTGGAGAGAACGCGCCCCGCCCCGGTCATCGCTGCAGCCTCCGCGCCACCAGGTTGGAGACCACGAGCAGGGCGAGCAGCAGGACGAGCGTGTAGATCGCGAGCACCGCCGCGACCGGCCAGTTGGTGTTGGTCGTGGCCTGCTCGAAGATCTCGGTTGCCAGCACGAAGACGCGCCCACCGCCCAAGAGCTTGGGCGTGATATAGGCCGACATCGAGAGCACGAAGCCCAAACCCGCCGCGAGCGCGATCGCCGGCAGGCTGAGCGGCAGGGTAACGCGCCGGAAGGTCCGGAACGGCGAGGCGCCCAGCGAGCGCGCCGCCTCCTCCAGCGTGCGGTCGAGCCGGCCGAAGCCGGCGAGCAGCGCCAGGATCATATAGGGCATGATGCTCTCGGCGAGGCCGATGGTGACGCCGGTCCAGTTGAAGACGAGCTTCAGCGGCGTCGAGATCAGGCCGAGCGATTGCAGCGTCGTGTTGACCAGCCCGCGATCGCCGAGGATGGCGAGCCAGCCGAAGACGCGCACCACGCCGGAAACCAGCATGGGCATGATCGCGACAACCGCGAGCAGGCCACGGAAGCGGGAATCGGTGCGGAACAGGAAGAGCGAGACGGGATAGGCCAGGCACAAGGCGATCAGCGTCGAGACCGACGAGAGCCAGAGCGAGTTCAGCGTCAGTTCGAAGGTGAAGCTGTCATGGAAGGTGGCGCGCGCGGTCTCCAGCGACCAGGCCTCGACCATCGCGCCGGTCGGCCCGACCTCGTTGAAGGCGTTGCGGAACAGACCGAGCGACGGCCAGACATAGATGACGAGCAGGAACAGCGTCGCCGGGATCAGCAGCAGCGGCAGGCGGCGCGAGACGGTCATGACGCCTCGCGCGCGAAGACACGGCTTTCCGCCCGCGGCCAGACGATCGCGACCTCGCTGCCCTCGGTCGGCGCGGCCGAGCCCGACGGCATCTCGACCGTAAGCTGCCCGCCTGCATCCTCGACCAGCACCTCGACATGGTCGCCGACGAAGACGCTGCGCAGCACGCGGCCTGTCAGTCGCGCCGCATCGCCGCTGGCCGGCTCGGAAATCGGCACGATGCGCATGCGCTGCGGCCGGACGAAGAGATCCGCATTCTCTGCGGGCTCGACCGGCACGGGCTGTTCCCAGACGGTCGCGCGGCCCTGCGCATCGCGCGCCAGCGGCAGGACATTGGCGCGCCCGACGAACTCGGCCACGAAACGGGTCGCCGGGCGGTCGTAGATATCTTCGGCATTGCCGATCTGGGCGATGCGGCCGCGATGCATCACGGCGATCCGGTCGCACATCGTCAGCGCCTCGACCTGGTCATGCGTGACGAAGAGCGTGGTGATGCCGAGCGTGCGCTGGATCGAGCGGATCTCGTGGCGCATCGCATCGCGCAGCTTGGCGTCGAGATTGGACAGGGATTCGTCGAGCAACAGCACGGAGGGCTGGATGACCAGCGCGCGAGCGAGCGCGACGCGCTGCTGCTGGCCGCCCGAGAGCTCTTTCGGGCGGCGCTGCTCCAGGCCGCTGAGCCGGACCAGCGCCAGCCCTTCCTGGACGCGCTTCTCGATTTCGGAGCGCGAGGCGCCACGCTCTTCCAGGCCGAAGGCGATGTTGCGGCCGACCGAGAGATGCGGGAACAGCGCATAGGACTGGAAGACATAACCCATATTGCGCTTATGGGCCGGCAGCCTGGTGATCTCGCTGCCGTCGAGCGTCATCGTGCCGCGGTTCGGTTCGATCAACCCGGCGAGCATGCGCAAGGTCGTGGTCTTGCCGCAGCCTGAGGAGCCGAGCAGCGCGACGGATTCGCCCTGCTCCACCGAGAGTGAAACGTCGTCGACCGCGACCGCGTTGCCGTAGCGCTTCTGCAGCCCGGCGAGTTCGAGATAGCTCATCGCCTGCCGCTCAGCGTGCCGCCGCGATGACCTCGCGCCGCCAGCGGTTGTTCCACTGGTCGCGCACCTTCAGGACCTCGTTCCAATCGACCGGGATCATACGGGCGCGGTTCTCTGGCGAAGCAGCAGTGCGTGCCAGTGCCTTGGCGTCGATATCGGCCTTGGCATTGGTCGGCGCATAGAACATCCGCTCGGTGAATGCCTTCTGCGGGCCCTGCGACAGCGCATGCGCGACGAAAGCCGCCGCTGCAGCGCGGTTCTTCGAGCCGGCCGTCAGGTTGATCGTGTTAACCTGGAAGACCGAGCCCTCGGGTGGCAGCAGCGCATTGATCTTGCCGCCGGTCTGGTCGGAATAGAGCTGGGCCCGCGCGTTCCAGCCGGTCGCGACCTTCGCCACGCCGTTCAGGATCAGCGAATAGCCGTCCGGGTTGGGGTCAAAGGTCTTCACGCCGGGAGCGAGCTCCTTCAGCTTCTTCATCGCGGCGTCGATCGACTTGCGATAGTCGCCGCCCTCCATCTTCTCGGTCATTGCCGTCAGCGCCAGGCCCTGGATGTTCGGCGGCGCGGCGAGCGCGATATGACCCTTGAGATCCGGGCGCCAGAGATCGGCGAGCTTGGCGATCTGGGGGCTGAGCGCCGCGTCCTGGACGATCACGAGATGGTCGAAGGTCACCGCCGGGCCGAATTCACCGCCGGCCGCGCGTGCCTCCGGCAGGAGCTCGTTCAGCACCGGGAATTCGGAGGGATTGAGCTTCTCGAACAACCCCTCGAGATTGCCGATGCTGGAGGTGGTGACGTCCATGATCACCACGTCGGTCTGCGGATCGGCCTTCTGCGCACGCACGCTGCCGACCATCTGGGCCGAGGAGCCGCCGGGCACGAAGTTCACCTTCACGCCCGGATGCGCCTGCTGGAACGGCTCGATCACCGCCTTGGTGTAGTTGTCCTGGAAGATGCCCGCATAGGACATCAGCGTGATCTGCCCCGAGAGTGTCTGCGCCCGGAGAGCGGCCGGCATCGCGATCGTGGCGAGGCCGGACTGGATGACGAGGCGGCGGGTGAGCATGGGATAACTCCTGCTGTGACGCCGCCTCGGGCGGCTGGTTAGCGAGCTGTCAGCTCAGGCCGGAATCTTGGCGGCGAAATGAGCCACGAAGCGCGCGACGACATCGCTCAGCTTCTCCGCCAGCTTCGCCCCCGTCTCGGCCGAGCAGAGCGTCGGATCGCCCTTGCCGACGCCGTCATGATAGACCTCGTCGTATTCGTGCGGCACCCCCACTTCGGCGCCGTCGAAGCTCGCGGTGCCCAGGCCCGTGAAGGGCAGGTCGAGGATGGGATCGCGCTTCATCGGCTTGCCGGCCGGGATGAGGTCCTTGCGGATCAACTCGGGGAAGAGGTGCAGGCCGAGGCTGGTCAGCGGGTCGGCGCCATGGCCGGAGACCTTCGCCGACGTCTCGGCGCCGACGATGCCCGGCAGCATGCCGTAGGCGATGCGCCAGAGATAGAGGCTCGGCAGCACGATGCGCTCGCGCTGGTAGAGCTCGCGCGCGACCTCGGAGATCGGGCCGACATTGCCGCCATGGCCGTTGATCACGATGATCCGGGTCAGGCCGTTGCGATGCAGCGAGTCGACCATCTCGGCGATCACGGCCGTCAGCGTGCTCTGCGAGATGGCGATGCCGCCGATCATCGGGCCAAACCAGTCCGCCCCGCCATAGGGCAGCACCGGCGCGACCAGCGTGCGCGTGCCGGCCTTGCTCGCCTGCAGCGCGGCAAGCTCGGCGATCTTTTCGGCCAGCAGGTAGTCGCCCATCGGCGCATGCGGACCCTGGTCCTCGTGGCTGCCCATCGGCAGCAGGATCACCGGGTTGGACTGGAGCAGCTCGCGCGCCTCCCCGCCCGTGATGGTGCCCATATGGACGAGAGGATCTGTCTTGGTAGCCATGGCGTGGTCCTTCCTTGGGAAATACTTGGTTCGTCAGCGCTCGCTGGTGCGCGGGTCGAGGATGTCGCGCAGCGCGTCGCAGAGCAGGTTCATGGCGAGGATCGTCAGGGTCAGCACGGCACAGGGCCAGAGCAGCAGCAGCGGCGCCTGCTCCATGGTCGAGCGCGCCCCGCGGATCATCAGCCCCCAGGACGGTGCCGGCGGCACGACGCCCAGCCCCAGGAAGGACAGCCCGCTCTCGATCACCACGGCGGCGGCGACCGCCAGCGAGAACTGCACCAGCAGCGGCCCCGCGATATTGGGCAGCACGGTGCGGAACAGCAGATGCGACTGCGTGGCGCCGAGCGCCCGCGTCGCCTCGACATAGTCGCGTCCCTTCACCGCGATCACCTCGGCATAGGTCACCCGCGCAAAACCGGGCAAATAGAGCACCGAGAGCACGAGGATCAGCGTTCCGGCGCCAGGGCCGAGCAGCGTCACCACCAGCAGCGCCAGCAGCACCGGCGGGAAGCACATGATGATCTCGACGCTGCGCACCGTGAGAAAAGCGCCCCAGCTCCGCGCCCAGCCGCCGATCAGCCCGAGCGTGATGCCGACGAGTCCGGCAAACAGCGCCGAGACGAAGGCGACGGACAAGCTGGTGCGTGCGCCCCAGACCAGTCGCGAGAGCACGTCGCGGCCGAACTCGTCGCGCCCGAGCCAGGACCCCGCCATCGGCCCGGCCAGGCGCTGCGCCACGTCCTGCTTGACGGGATCGGGCAGCGGCAGAAGCGGTGCCGTCAGAGCCATCAGCAGGATCACGGCGACCACGCCGCCGGGCACCAGAAGCCGTGTGAACCTGCGCCGCCTCATGCGTGCTGCACCCGTGGGTCGATCGCCGCGTGCAGCAGTTCGACGAGGAGATTGATCAGCAGGAACAGCACCGAGATCGTCAGGATGATGCCGACCACCATCGGATAGTCGCGCCCCTCGACGGCGCGCAGCAGCGGCGTCGACAGGCCCGGCCAGTTGAAGACGTATTCGACCAGAACGGTCCCGCCGAGCAAGGTTCCCATCTGGAGACCCAGCACGGTGACGACCGGGTTCAGCGCATTGCGCAGCACATGCACGACGAGGACCCGTCGCGGCGAAAGCCCCTTGGCCTGCGCGGTCCTGACATAATCATGGGCGAGCGCGTCGAGCGTCGCGGCGCGCGTCATCCGGAACAGCACGGCCGCCAGCCCCTTGGCGATCGCCACCGCCGGCAGCGTCAGGAGCTTGAAGTGCTGGGCCGGGTCCTGCGTGAGCGGAACGAAGCCGCCCGCCGGCATCAATCGCAGCGTCTGTGCCAGCAGCAGCACCAGCAGGGTGCCGACGACGAAGACCGGCACCGCCAGCAACAGCGCGGTGATCCAGGAGGCGACGCGGTCGAAGGCGCCGCCCCGATGGACCGCGGCATAGACGCCCGATGGCACGCCGATCACGAGTGCGATCAGGGTTCCCGTCAGGATCAGCTCCAGCGTGCGCGGCAGCCTGAGCGCGATCTCCTGGATCACGGGATAATCGTCGATCAGTGACGTGCCGAGATCGCCGCGCGCCAGCCCCGCCAGGAAATGGCCGTACTGGACCAGGAGCGGCTGATCGAGCCCGAGCTTCTCGCGCAATTCCTGCACGGTCGCCGGATCAGGCATGGCGCCCGATGTCGACAGGAGCAGCTCGGCCGGGTCTCCGGGCACCATATGCAGCGCCAGGAACACGATCGTCGCCACGACCCAGGCCATCGCCAGGGTCAGAGCCAGCCGCCGTCCGAGCCAGGCCGCGCTCATCCGAAATAGGTCTCCTCGAGCTGATTGCCGGAGGATGTCGAGAGCGCGCCGGGCAGGTTGGTGAAGCCTTGGATGCCCTTGTCCATGCCATAGCCCTGCTGGCGCCAGGCGAGGCCGACGAGCGGCACCTCCTCGAGCGCGGCGCGCTGCATCTCCTTGTAGATCTCGACGCGCTTGTCCTGGTCGAACTCGGCCCGGCCCTTGGCGAGTGCGGCGATGGTGCGCGGCGCATCGACCTTGAAGGAGCGGCCATGCGTCGGCGAGAGCGAGGTGTCGAGCACCACGGTCAATCCGTCCGGGTCGTTGTTGTCCGAGGACACCCCGTGGATCGCCATGTCGTACTGGCCGCGCGAGCCGCGGCTCACCCGCGTCGACCAGTCCGGCAATTGCAGCTCCGCCTGGATGCCGATCGCCGCGAGATATTGCTGGACGATCTCGGCGGTGTCCTTGTGCATGCCGAACTGGGCAGTGGCGAGCAGCGTCGTCTGGAAGCCGTTGGCATGGCCGGCTTCCGCCAGCAGCGCCTTGGCCCGGGCCGGATCGTAGTTCCAGCCATGCGCCAGCTCCTTGTCGTACCAGGGCGTGCCCTCGACGATCGGCACGCCTTCGAGCGGCTTGCCGCGTCCGAAGAAGGCGACCTTGACGATGTCCTCGCGCTTCACCGCATGCGCAACGGCCCGGCGCACGCGCGGATCGTTGAACGGAGGTTTCGTGCCGTTGAAGAGCACGTCCATGAACGGCCCCTCCTGGTTGTCGAGCTTGAGGCGCGGGTCGGCTTCGACCGTCGCCATCGACTGCCAGGGCACGTATTCGATCATGTCGACATCGCCCGAGATCAGCGCGGCGTTGCGCAGGTTCTCGTCGGCATAGACGATGAACTTGATGCCCTTCGCCTTCGGGATGCCCGGCCTGTAGAACTTGTCGAAGGCCGCGAGCTCCACCGAGGTGCCGCGCTCCTGCCCGACGAGGCGGAAGGGACCTGCGCCGATCGGCTCGTTCGGGCTCGATTTCCGCCAGATGACGAAGGTGTTGTAGTTGGCGAACCAGCTCGGCAGCGTCGCCTGCGGCCCCTTGGTGACCAAGCGGACCGTCTGCGGATCGGGAATCTCGACCTTCTCGATCAGCTGGAATTGCGTGCGCATATAAGCGGTCGATTTTTCGCCGGCGATCTGCTCGATCGACCATTTCACGTCATCGGCGGTGACCGGCTCGCCATTGTGGAAGACGCAGCCCTTGCGCAGCTTGAAGACCCAGGCGCCCTCGGGATCGCGCGACCAGGACTCGGCGAGTTCGCCGCGCAGCTCACCCTTGGAATCGTAGGAGACGAGGCTGCGGTTGATCAGCATCTTGACGGTGCCGGCCGACGCCCCCGTCGAGACCCAGGGCTGGAGGTTCGGCGGAAAGGCCGACAGGCCGTAGCGGATGATGCCGGCGGCGCGCTGTGCGCTCGCGGGGCGGATCAGGAAAGGCGAGGCCAGCAGCGGGCCGGCAAGACCGGCACCAAGGACGGAACGGCGAGAGATGGTCATGGGCTGATCCTCTGCTGCTGGGTCCGGCTGTCCGCGGGCTTAAGCCCTGTCGGTTCCCGTCGATGGCGGGAAGGGCGGAGCCGGGCTGATGCGAGCAATAACCGCGCCAGCGATCCGACAAAGCCGCCTGCGCCGGGCCGATCGGCCCGGTCTGCAGCTTCCTGTCGCGAAGGTGGCGTGCACGGTCATGCGGTTCCCCGGCACGGCTTCGCTATAGACGAATAGGCGAGCCGCGCTCTTGATGCGTCATGTATACGTGGCGGATTTTTTGCTGTCTACTCTCGACAGCCCTAGAAAAGACCGAAGGGGGCGCGTTGTCGATGGCCATGATCGAACAGGACGAGATGGCTGCCTTGCGGGGCAAGCCGACCCGGGAACGGGTCTATCTCTATGTGCGCGAGCAGATCCTGCGCGGCCGCTTCCTCGGCGGCTGCTTCATCGAGGAGGAGGAAATCTCCTCGGCGCTCGGGGTGTCACGAACACCCGTCCGCGAGGCCTTCCATCGCCTGGAGGCGGAACGTTTCATCGATTTGCTACCGCGCCGCGGCGCCCTCGTCCGGCAGGTCACGGCGCAGGAGCTGCTCGACCTCTACGAGGCCCGGCGCATGATCGAAAGCCATGCGATCCGCCGCATCTGCCGTGAGGAATTGCCGCTTCCTGCCGACATGCACGCGATCCTCGCAGAGCTGGAGCACCTGCCGCAGGGCGACTATTTCAATCGGGTCGAGCTGAACCGCGAGTTTCACTTCGTCATGATCGCCGCGGTCGGCAATGTCGTCTTGTCGGACCTCTACCAATCGCTGGGCGCCCGCCAGCAGCGCGTCGCGATGACGGCGATCAGCACCGACCCGACCCGCGTCGCGCGGATCAGCAGGGAGCATCACGCCCTGATCGCCGCCCTCTCCGAATGGGATGAGGAGAAGGCGCTGGCGATCCTCGAGCAGCATCTGCGCCCGATCGTCGGCGTGATCTCGCGGCTGCCGGAGCAGGCAGCAGAAGCCTGACGCGCCAACAGGTCGGCAGGCCCGGATCGCGCCGCAGCGGTCCCCGCCCGGCCATGGAGCCGGGCGTCCTTGCATCACGGTGATCGACAAGCCGCTTCAGAACATGTGGAAGGGCGGCTTGGCATCATCGGGCAGGAGCGGCTTGTAGGGCGTTCGGGTCAGGCGCTCCGCAAAATCGGCCTTGGCCTGTTCCAGCAAGCCCGGCTCGACGAGCACGTCCGTGGCGACGCCCGCCATGATCTTGGCGACGTGAACCATGCCCTTGTGCGCCAGCGGCGACTGCCCATGCGCCGTCAATTGCCAGGAATGGCCGGGCGTGCCGATCGTATAGGTCGCGCCCCGTGCCTGGACCGTCGGAACGGCCCATGAGACGTCGCCGACATCGGTCGAGCCCATCATCCGCGGTCCCGGTGCTTCCTTGGGCGCGATCGCGTTGCAGAGCGGGAAATCCGTCGCCGGCAATCCCGAACGGCGGAAGGCGCTTTCGATATGCGCGGGCGTCACCGTCTTCTGCATGCGCCTGGCGAAGGCGACGTCCTCCGCATCGAAGGGCGGCGGGCCGAGCCGGTCGAAATTGCGCTGCATGGCGTCTTCCAGCGGCGTGTTCGCCAGCAGGCTGCTCATTGCGCTGACGACTTCGCTGGTGACGGTGGTCTCCGTCATCAACGCGGCGCCATCGGCGATCTTCCGGACGCGGGCGAGGAGCTCGTGGACCTGTGAGACCATCGTCGCGCGCACGACATAGCGCAGCCTGGCCTTGGCCTGCACGACGTTCGGCGCGATGCCGCCGGCGTCCAGATAGGCGTAATGGATACGCGCATCGCTCGGCATGTGCTCGCGCATGTAGTTGACGCCAACATTCATCAACTCGGCCGCATCGAGCGCCGACCGGCCGAGATGCGGCGCGGCGGCGGCATGCGAGGCGCGGCCGGTGAACTCGAAATCGATCGTCGTGTTGGCGAGCGAGATGGCCGCCGTCACCGCCGCGAAATCCGCCGGATGCCAGGAAATCGCGATGTCGACATCCTTGAAGGCGCCCTCCTTGACCATGAACGCCTTGCCGGCGCCGCCTTCCTCGGCCGGGCAGCCATAATAGCGGACGCGGCCCTTGAGCCCGCGTTCCGCGAGGAAATCCTTGACCGCGGCGGCAGCCAGCATGGCGCCGGCGCCGAGCAGGTTATGGCCGCAGCCATGGCCGGCCGGCTGGTTCGGAAGCGGCTGATGCTCGGACAGGCCCGGCGTCTGCGACAGCTCCGGCAGCGCATCGTATTCGCCGAGGATGGCGATCACCGGGCCGTCTTCCCCCGCCTCGCCCATGACCGCGGTCGGCAATCCGGCGATGCCCGTCTCCACGCGAAACCCCTCGCGCCGAAGCTGCTCGGCATGGGCCGCGGCCGACTTGACCTCGCGATAGTTGAGCTCGGGCATTTCGAAGACGCGATCGCTCAGTTCGATGTAATCAGCCTGCTTTGCATCGACGATCGTCCAAATCTTGTCGGTATTCTGCACTGCCTTCTCCCGCGATGCATGGCGCCCACATGGGCCACTGAAGGCCGCCATCATCGCAACGGTTCGGCGGTCAGCGGCCCCAACCAGGCGAGGCTACTACAGGGCCGGCGACAGAACGGCTGAATTTTACGCCAAAGAATCGGCGATTGTTGCGGGCAAGGGCGTGCCGTTCGCGAAGGAGGTGATGGGCTGGTGCGGTCTTCGAAGCAGCGGACGGCACGATACGGCCAGCATGATCTGCTGCATTTGCACATCGCGCGCAGGCAGCACGGGAACCGCCTCTAGAAGCTGGCGGGTATATGGGTGCGATGGCGAAGCGAATATGTCTCGGGCGGGCCCTCCTCGACGATGCTTCCGCGCTTTAGCACCACGACCCTGTCACCGATCGCCGGAACGACACCGAGATCATGGGTCGCGAACAGCACCGCCAAATTGCACTCTTTGACCAATCTCACCAAAGTTTCCAGAACGTTGGCCTGAACCGAAACATCCAGGGCCAAGGTCACCTCATCGCACAGAAGAACATCCGGCTCGACGATGATGGCGCGCGCGAGCGGCACGCCTACCCTCGCGTAAATTCTAGGGCGACTGGTGCCGCCTCGTCGTCATCGACGAAGCAGGCAAAATCGCCTGGTCGAACCCGATTTACCTTTAGACTTACTAGGCGATAGGGCGAGGCATCGCGGCGACCAGCTTGCGCGTATAAGCCTCGGCCGGGTGCGTGACGAGCGCTCCGGCCTCGCCCTGCTCGACGACCTTGCCGCGATGCATCACTGCGATCCGGTCGGAGACCCAGCGCACGATCTCGATGTCGTGGCCGATGAACAGCATGGCGAAGCCGCGTTTCTGCTGTAGCGCCTTGAGTGTGCGCAACACCTGCATCTGCACGGTCGCGTCGAGCGCGGAAACGATCTCGTCGCAGATCAAAAGGCTCGGCTCGGAAAGAAGCGCGCGGGCGATGCAGACACGCTGGCGCTGCCCGCCCGAAAGCTGGTGCGGATAGCGTCCGAGATAGTCGGGCGTCAGGTTCACATCGGCGAGTGCGCTGCCGAGCTTGGCACGATCGTCAGGGCCGCTGAGGCCGAGCAGTTCGAGCGGCTCGCGCATCGCCTTCTCGATGGTGAGCCGCGGGTTGAGCGCACCGTACGGATTCTGGAAGATGATCTGGCAGCGCTTGCGCATGGCAGGTGTCAGGCGGAAGTTCCGCGCCGCCAGCGATTCACCGAACAAGGCGATGTCGCCGCCACCGGGCCGGGCCAGCCCGATGATCAGCTTGGCCAGGGTTGACTTGCCTGAACCGGATTCTCCGAGAATGCCGAGCGTTTCGCCCGGCGCGATCGCGATCGAAATACCGTCCACCGCCCGGAACGGCTTCGAGAACAGGCGCTTGGCCGGATATTCGTATTGGAGGCCGCTGATCGCGAGCAGGGGTTCGGCGCTCGAACGCGGCGCGGTTGCAGGCAGTTCGGCGAGCATGGTGCGCGTGGAGACCAGCATCCGCGTATACGGGTCTTTCGGTGAGCGCAGCACCTCGGCCGTGGGACCCTGCTCGACGCAGCGCCCCTTGTGCATGACCACGATCTGGTCGGCGAGTTGGCTTGCCGCGGCGAGATCGTGGGTGATGAACAGCATCGCGTTGCCGAGCCGGTCCTGCAGGCGCCTGAGCAGGGCCAGGATCTCCGCCTGCACGGTGGCGTCGAGTGCGCTGGTCGGCTCGTCGGCGATCAGCAATTTCGGTTCGGCAGCAAGCGCCATCGCCGTCATGACGCGCTGCTGCTGACCGCCGGACAATTCATGCGGATAGCGGCTGGCGATCGTGGCCGGATCCGACATCTCGACGAGCTGAAGCAATTCGAGAATCCGCGCGCGGCGCTTGGTGCCGTCGCCGTGCCCGAGCCGACGCAGTGCCTCGTCGATTTGCGCGCCTGCCGTCATGAAGGGATTGAGGCAGCTCATCGGGTCCTGAAAGACGACCGAGATGTCGCGGCCGCGCAACGGCCGCATCGCGGTCTCGTCCGCCGGATCGAGCGGCTTGCCGTCGAAGACGATCGCAGAGCGCGATGCCATCGTGATCCCGGGCGGCAGCAGACCCATGATCGCTGAGGCCGTCATCGATTTTCCGGAGCCGGATTCGCCGATCAGCGCCACAGTCTCGCCCGGCGCCAGCGCAAAGGAGATCGAGTCGACCAGTTTTCGACCGTGGATGATGACGTCGAGGTCGTGGATTTCGAGCAGTTTGCCGATCATGCAAGCCTCGGATCGATCAGGCGATGGAGGATGTCGATCACAGTGTTGATCAGCACCAGAGCCACTGCGATGACGGTTACGGCAGCGAGGATGATCGGAGAGTCGCGGCCGTGAATGGCGTTCAGTGTCAGGCTGCCGATGCCGGGCAGCGCAAACAGCACCTCCATGGTCAGCGACCCCGCGACGAGCCCGCCAAGTGCGAGACCCGACAGCGCCAGCATGATCGGCGCAGCCGCCGGCAGGACATGGGCGATGGCGATGCGCCAGGGCGAGAGCCCCTTGGCGCGCGCCGTGCGGACATGGGGCAGCATGACCGCCTCCTTCAACTCCTCGCGCAGCGACTTGACGATCTGCCCGGCGTTGTCGAGCCCAATGATGATCACCGGCATCAGCAGGCCGCCGATCACCGGCAGCCAACCGAGCCAGATCGAAAAGATCAGGATCGCGGCGAAACCGGCGCAGAAGGTCGGCACCGCGATCGACCAGATGTTGATGCCGTCGATCAGTCCGTCGAGCCAGCGCGAGCGGAAAGCCGTGGCGGCGATGGCCAGCAGCAGCGCCAGCCCGACCCCGAAGGCAAAGCTGAGGAAGGCGAATCTCAGCGTCACCGGCAGCGCGTTCGCCAGCATGTCCGAAACAGGCTGATCGAAGCGCAGCGACCGACCAAAATCGCCCTGCAGCGCGTGCGAGACCCAGGTCACGAACTGTGACAGCAGCGGCTGGTCGAGGCCGAGCGCGCGGCGCATCTCGACCTGCTGGTCGGCGGTCAGCCCGCCCTCGAGGCCGAGCACGTCGACGACGTCGCCGGGCATCACGCGGCAGAGGAAGAAGGTCAGTGCGACGATGCAGGCGGCCTGGACGAGCCCGCGCAGCACGGCGAAGAGGACGGAAGCGAGACGATCCATGCTTGTGCCTCCTCAGCGCGGCATTGCGAGTTGCGGGTCGATCTCGGCCGGCTCGGCCGCCTCCCCGGCGTTCTCGCGGACCGGGTCGAGCCAGCGTCGCAGATCGTTGCCAAGCACCGAGAGGCTGAGCGTCAGAACCACCAGCGCCAGGACCGGTATGACGATGGCGTGCGGCGCGCGCTCGATGAAGCGGCTGGAATCGGCGATCATCCGCCCCCAGGTCGGAGCATCGGGCGAGGAGCCGACTCCGAGAAAGCTCAAGACCGATTCCGTCACGATGCAGCGCGGCAGGATGATCGCGGCCTGGGTGACCAGCGCTCCGACGATGTTGGGCAGGATGTGCCGCACCAGGACGTGGATGCGCCCGCCGCTGAAACTGGTGGCGGCATGCACGTAGTCACGCACCGCCTCGCGGTGGAACGCGGCGCGCGCGACATAGGCCACGAGCGGGGCGAACGAGATGCCGAGCGCCACGATCAGGGGGCCGGTGCCGCTGCCGAGGCCGACGATCAGCAGCAGCGCCAGTAAGGTGCCCGGCAGCGCGCGGATCAGGTCGATGCCGGCGTAGAGGATCGCTTCGCTCCAGCGTCCGAGCGCCAGTGCGAAGAGACCGAGACCGGCGCCGATCGCAAAGGCGATGGCCGTGCCGGCGATCGAAATACCGAAGGTGAAGCGCGCGCCATAGAGCAGGCGCGCCCAGATATCGCGGCCGAGATGGTCGGTCCCGAGCCAGTAATCCGCGCTCGGCCCCTTGTTGATCGCGAGCAGATCCTGGTCCAGCGGCGAATTGGCTGTCAGCCACGGCGCCACGAGGCCGGCCAGCGCGACGATGGCCACGGCAACAGTCGCAAGCAGCACGCCGACAGGCCAGCGCCGGCCAGCACTGCGCGGCGCGCTCATGGCGATGGGTGGAGCGGACATGGCGCGAATCCTTCCATCCGCGCTCAGCTGTCGATCGTCGTGTGGGCGACGCCGCCGCTCGCCCAGTGACACGCCCAGGTGAAGCCGGACTCGTAGCCTTTGACGCCCTTTTTAACCGCGATCAGGCTCGGCGAATGGCCGATGACATAGAAATAGGCCTTGTCGTCGATGTGCTTGGACGCGGTCAGATAGTTCGCCTTGCGCTTGGCCTGGTCCGGCTCCTGCACGCCGGCATTGATCATCCTGTCGAGCTCGGGATCCTGGATGCCACCCCACAGCGTCGGGTTGGGGCCGTCGCTCATCAGGCGGACATAACGCAGGAAGATGTCGGCGCGCGGCCCCGACGACATCACATTCATGTCCCAGTCGTATTGGCCAAGTCGCTTCTGCGCGCCGACATCATCGAGCGCGACATGGTTGACCTTGAAGCCGAGCTTCCGGACCATCTGCACCACGACCTGTGCATATGATTCCTGCCAGGACACGAACTCGATCGTATGGTCGGCCGGCTTCACGCCGGCATCGGCCAGCAGCTTTTTGGCCTTGTCGAGATCGGGCTTCCGAAACGGATCGGCATCGTGCCAGGCCTTGTCGAAATAGGCATTGCCCGGGGCCACGATCTGGTTGGTGACGATGCCCTGCTCGCCGCCCATGAAGTTCATGAAAGCTGGCTTGTCGACGGCGAGTGCCAGCGCCTGGCGCACGCGGATGTCGTCGAACGGCTTGCGCGGCTTGCGGTTGTTGAAGGCGATCGAAAACCAGCTGGTGTCCTTGAGACCGAGAATGTCGGCGGCGCCCACCTTCTTCAGCGTTTCGGCCGGCTCGCGGTCGAGCTGGATGATGTGCAGGTCGCCGGCCCTCAGCGCGAGACTCTTGTCGACACCGTCGCGCAGGTCGAACTCGACCCGCTCGACCTTCGGCAGGCCGCTCTTCCAGTAACCGGGGAAGGCAGGCGCGACGAGCTTCACCTTGGGTTGCCAGGTGCCGAACGTGAAGGGGCCGGTGCCGATCGGCGTCTTGATCGTCTCGTCCCAGCCTTCCGATTTCGGCGACAGGATCCACAATTCGGAGAGCAGGTTGAGGAAGGGCGAATAGGGCGCGTCGAGCGTGACCACGAGCGTGTTGTCGTCGGGTGTCTCGAGCTTGCTGACGAGCTTGATCGCAGTGACGAGCCAACCGCCCTTCACCTTGTTCTTCACCCGCTCGAGATTGGCCGCGACATCGGCGCTCTTCAGCGTATCGCCGTTGTGGAACTTGACGTTCTGGCGGAGCTTGAAGGTGTAGGTCTTGCCATCCGGCGAGACCTGAAAGCTCTCGGCCAGGAACGGCTCGACGGCGCCGTCCGACGCGATCGAGGTCAGCGTCTCGACATAGGCCTGCTGCACCGCGATCGAACCGGTGTGGCGGTGCGGATCGGCGGTGTCGAGGCCGAGCGTGGCGTATTTCAGCACGCCTTTGCGGGCGGCCTGGGCCCGCGGCAGGCCGGGAACGCCGAGGACGCCGGCCGTCATGGCGGCCGTACCCGCCAGCAGGGCGCGGCGGCTGATCGCGAGATCGGTTATGCGGTCTGTCATGCGAGCCTCCTTTGAGGGGTTCAGGCGAATTGCCGATTCTGCAGGGCCCGTCCGTCGAGCCCGTCTGCCGGCTGGTCGAGAAAGGTCAGAATGCTGGGCGCGATATCGATCGCCGAGGTCTCGGCCGAGATCTCGTGGCCCCTTGCGAAACCCGGGCCGTCGAGGATCAGAAAGGGCGATTGCTCGTAGCGGCCGAGACCGCCATGCTGGCCGCAGCCGAGCCGGTCGGCCTTGCCCCCGACGGGCTTGGCCGCAAGGCTGAGGCCGGGAACGCCGAACTCATTGACGCCTTCGTCATCGGCCTTCAGCGCCACAGCGAACGCCAGGCCACCGCCTTCGGGAATGCCGGCGGCGGCGAAGGCATCCGGTCCCATCACGCGTCCCGCCCAGCTTTGTTCGGAGAGGAAGCGGCCAAGCGCCGGGATGCGGTCGGCATTGCGGCGGTCGACATAGATCAAGGCGGCGGTACCGTTGGGAGCGACGACGACGTCGCCGGACTGGGCTGAATCCTTCAGCCCGGCGGCGACAAGTTCGCCGGCTATATCGACGATCCCCGTGACAGTCTGGTGACCATGGTCGGAGCCGATCAGCAGGAGGATGTCCTCGCCTGCAGCGCGCGCCGCATCGACCGCTTCGATCAAGAGCTTGGCATGGCCGTCGACGATCCTGAGGGCTTCCAGATGACGCGGCGAGCCGAGCGCGACCTCATGCTGGGTCGTGTCGGGGTGGCCGAGCCAGGCCAGCGCGAAGGCAGGCTTCCGCGTGTTCACGACCTCGGCGATGAAGCGGTCGAGCACCGCCCTATCTCCGGCGATGTCACCGGCGACGCTCAGCGCGCCGTTCCCTTCGATCGGTTTGCGGCCGGGGCCATAAGAGCCGGCGCGATGATAGACATGGCCGTGGCCGCGCGGGTCGTGCATGTAGGCGGCACCCGGCGAGACATTGTTGAAAATCACAGCGCCGCCGGTCTCGGCGAGCCGCTCAGTCAGGGTCGGCTGACGCAGGACATGCCCTGTCAGGCGCTCCTTGTGGCCAAGGAATTCGGGCTTGCCGACATCATAGAGCTCGAGATCGTCGCCGTTCAGCAACGCAACAGTATTGCCGGCCAGGCCATGTCCCGATGGCCGGTATCCGGTGGCAAAGGACGAGGAGACGACGCGCGTCACCGACGGGAATACCGAACGGTGGCTGTCGCACCAGGTGGCCCGCGCCTTCAGGGCGACGAGGTTCGGCGTATGCTCCGGCGTCACGAAATCGCGCCGCAGACCGTCGAGGATCAGCGCAACCGCGCGACGGCCGCTGTTGATCTGCGAACCGGCGGCCATCACCGAGCCTCCTGCGTGCCGTTGAGGACATAGTCGAAGATATCGTAATTGTAGAGCTGGCCGCTCCGTGCCTTCTGCCGGTACTCGGCGTTCAGCGGACTGGAGACCGCAAAGGGCACGTCGCGCTCGGCGAGGCTGCCATGCGAGCGCAATCTGGCGCCGGCGAGCTCTTCGAGCTTGTGGGCGCCCTTGCTGGTCCCGAGCGCGACGCCCTTGCTGGCCACCACCGTGACATCGCCCTCCCGCTCCATCGGCAGATCGAACATGCGGCAGGCGTCCTCGCGGATCAGGGCGTGCTGGATGCCCGGCAGCCCGGCGATGAAATCGCGGACTTCGGCATGGTCGGCTTCGCCGACGACATGGACGCGCACGAAGCCGCCAAGGGCCCCGTGGTGACGCACGAAAGGATCGGTGATCGGACAGATCACTTTGAGGCAGCCCGGGCCGAAGCGGGCATCGAGCACGTCGCCGAGATAGAGGATGTTCGGCGTTCCGTCGGCAAGCGACAGGTCGGTCATGCCATGGTCGGCCACGACGCCGACAACGGCGCCGAGATCGAGCAGGGCTCCGATGCGGTCGTCGACCGCCTTCATGAAGGCATCGGATTGCGGTGCGCCCGGCGCGTAAGCGTGCTGCACGAAATCCGACAGCGAGAGATAAAGCAGCTCGGCGCGCGCGGCCTTGAGCAGGCGCACGCCAGCGTCGAGCACAAACAGCGAAAGCTCCGGCGAGTATTGGTCGGGCACGGGCGCATCGCCTTGCGCCTCGGCGCTGTCGATACCGTGCTCCTCGATGGTGCAGCTCCTGGCCTTCTCGGCCGAGAAGGCGATGCCGCTCGCGCCGGGACCGGCCAAGCCCACTGCCAGCGCCTTGCGCAATTTGTCCTTTGCGGTCACCGCCGCCACCTTGACGCCGGCCTGGGACAGGCTGGCCAGCACCGTCGGGGCGCTCAGCGGCCCCGCGTCGGTCATCATCACTTCGGTTTTCGTAGCGCGGTCGTACCAGTAATTGCCCGAGATTCCGTGAACCCTCGGCGGCGCGCCGCAAATGATCGAGACATTGTTGGGGTTGGTGAAACTCGGCATCGCCGACAGGGCATTGGCGTAGAACCCGTCCGCCAGCATCCGTTTCAAACGCGGCGAGACACCGCGGATGACCGCATCCGCCACATAGGCCGGATCACAACCGTCATAACAGATCACGACGCTCGGGCGCGCAGGGCGAGCGTAAACATGCCCATTCACTTCGATAGACATTGTGCACCGCACCATTTTACTTTTGGACAACTCGGGCAGTTCTTGAGACTTCTTCACTTTACGGATTTACGAAAGCGAATTATGGTCATGCCGATGTGAGGTTTTCTCAAATTCACATCGATATGCACCTCCCGTCCTTGCGCGCGTTGTCCGTTCTGGAAGCCGTCGTTCGCACCGGCAACGTCGTGGCGGCCGCCGATGACCTTCGTGTGACACCAGGCGCGGTGAGCAAGCAGCTCGTTCAGCTGCAGCATGAGATCGAGGCGCCGCTGTTCGAAAGCGGCCACCGACTGAAGCCGACCCCCTTGGCAACCGAGCTGGCCCAGGCGGTCGGTACCGCATTGCGGCATATCGAGGAGGCGTGGATGTCGGCGACCCGGGTGTCGGATACGCGGGTCATCACCATCGCCGCCAACGCCACCCTGTCGATGCACTGGATCCTGCCCCGGCTCGTCGACGCGGAAGCGAAAATGGGCGGACGCCCGGTCCGGGTCAGCCAGATGCACACGACCGACGAATGGCGACGCCTGCCTTTCGACATCGCGATCGTGCGGCAGGCCGACGATACCGGCGGTTTGGAACGACGGCCGATCGGAATCGAGCGCCTGACGGTGCTGGCCACGCCGGAACGCGCGCAACGGCTCCGGCAAGAGGGCGTTGCGGCGATTGCCCAGGAGACTTTTTTGGTCGCCCGGACGCGGGCCGGCGAGCTTGAGGATTGGCTGGCTGCAGCCGGCATCGGCGCGCCGGTTGCGACGCGCTCGACACCGCATTTCTATATTGCCGTCGAGGCTGCCGTCGCGGATCAAGGGTGTGTGATCGGGCCGCCTGGCGTACTGGCCGACCTGATCCGGCAGAAGCGCCTGGAGCTGCCGTTCCCACATCTCAAATCAGACGGGTCTCTCCTCACGGCGGTGTTCGACCCCCAGGTTTGCCGGCGCAAAACTGCAGATCGCTTGCTGACTTTCCTGTTCGCCGATTTCGGCTAGAGCCGCGCGCAAGCACCTTGCAGCCGTTGCGGAGCGGCACTGAAGCCTGAGACGAGAGCGCTCCACGGGCCGTCCGCGTGAGCAACGCGTCCGGTCATGGCCACGGTATCGACGAATGATGGCATCCGCGTCGACGTCATCGCGCTGCGAGAAGATCGCGAGGACTGCTTACGCAGTCCAGGGCATCGACCACGTCTTGACGTTTGTGAAGGATTTCATGGCCTCGACGACGCCCTCCTTGTAGCCGAGGCCGGAATCCTTGATGCCGCCGAAGGGGGACATCTCGATCCGGTAGCCCGGGACTTCCCAGAGATTGACCGTGCCGACCTCGAGGTCAGCGACGAAACGCTGGATGTAATCGTAGCGGTTCGTGCAGATGCCGGAAGAGAGACCATAGGCGGTGGAGTTCGAGATCCGGATCACCTCGGCGATGTCGT
>NZ_LMJU01000011.1:0-18390 GCF_001429415.1 Allobosea sp. Root670
GTGATCGCAGCCGTCAAAGACGTCTTGCCATGGTCAACGTGACCAATCGTTCCAATGTTGCAGTGCGGCTTGTTGCGCGCAAATTTCTCTTTGGCCATCGTAGCCTCCGTCAGTCAAATCGTTGTTGCGTTAAAGCAGGTCGGGCTGGTGATCAGGCGTATTTGGCCTGGACCTCGGCGGCCACCGCCGACGGAACCTGCTCATAGTGGTCGAACTGCATCGTGTAGTTGGCGCGGCCCTGCGAGAACGAGCGCAGCTGGTTCACATAGCCGAACATGTTGGCCAGCGGAACCATGGCGTTGATCACGACGGCGTTGCCGCGCATGTCCTGGCCCTGGATCTGGCCACGACGCGAGTTCAGGTCGCCGATGACCGAACCGGTATAGTCTTCCGGGGTCACGACCTCGACCTTCATGATCGGCTCGAGCAGCACGGAGCCACCCTTCTGCAGACCTTCGCGCAGCGCTGCACGGGAGGCGATTTCGAAGGCCAGGGCCGACGAGTCGACTTCGTGGAAGGCACCGTCGATCAGCGTGACCTTGACGTCCACGACCGGGAAGCCGGCGAGCACGCCCGAGCCGATGACCGAGTTCAGACCCTTCTCGACGCCGGGGATATACTCCTTCGGCACCGAGCCGCCGACGACCTTCGACTCGAACTCGAAGCCCTTGCCGGTCTCGTTCGGCTCGATCACCAGCTTGACGCGGGCGAACTGGCCGGTACCGCCGGTCTGCTTCTTGTGGGTGTAGTCGATCTCGGCCTTCTTGGTCAGCGTCTCGCGATACGCAACCTGCGGCGCGCCGATATTGGCGTCGACCTTGTAGGTGCGCTTCAGGATGTCGACCTTGATGTCGAGATGGAGCTCGCCCATGCCCTTCAGGATGGTCTGGCCGCTCTCCTGGTCGGTCGACACGCGGAAGGACGGATCCTCGTTCGCGAGCTTCGACAGGGCGAGGCCCAGCTTCTCCTGGTCGGCCTTGGACTTCGGCTCGATCGCGATCGTGATGACCGGCTCGGGGAACTCCATGCGCTCCAGGATGACCGCGTTGACGGGATCGCAGAGCGTGTCGCCGGTGCGGACGTCCTTGAGGCCGGCCAGGGCGACGATGTCGCCGGCATAAGCCTCCTTGATGTCCTCGCGGTTGTTCGCATGCATCAGCAGCATGCGACCGACGCGCTCCTTCTTGTCGCGGGTCGAGTTGATGACGCCCTGGCCGGCGTCGACCTTGCCCGAATAGATGCGGCAGAAGGTGATCGTGCCGACGAAGGGGTCGTCCATGATCTTGAAGGCGAGCATCGCGAAGGGATCCTCGTCCGTCGGATTGCGGACGACGGGCTCTTCGGTCTTGAAGTCGATGCCTTCGACCGCGCCGCGATCGACGGGCGACGGCAGGAAGTCGACGACAGCGTCGAGCAGGGGCTGCACGCCCTTGTTCTTGAAGGACGAACCGCAGAGCACCGGGTGGAAGGCGCGGCGCTGCACGGCGGTGCGCACGAGGCGGCGCAGCGTCTCGGCGTCCGGCTCGGTGCCGTCGAGATAGGCTTCCATCGCGGCGTCGTCCATGTCGACGGCGGCCTCGACGAGCTTGCCACGATATTCAGTGGCCTTGTCGAGCAGATCGGCGGGGATTTCCTTCTCTTCGAAGGAAGCGCCCAGCGCTTCGCCGTTCCAGACGATCGCCTTCATCTTGATCAGGTCGACGACGCCGGCAAAGTTGGCCTCGGAACCGATCGGGATCTGCAGGCAGACGGGCTTGCCGGCGACGCGGTCGATGATGTCCTGGACGCAGCGATAGAAATCGGCGCCGATCTTGTCCATCTTGTTGACGAACACGACGCGCGGGACGTCGTACTTGTCGGCCTGGCGCCAGACGGTCTCGGTCTGGGGCTCGACGCCCTGGTTGCCGTCGAGAACGCAGACGGCGCCATCGAGCACGCGCAGCGAACGCTCGACTTCGATGGTGAAGTCGACGTGGCCGGGGGTGTCGATGATGTTCAGGCGGTGGTCGCGCCACAGGCAGGTCGTCGCGGCGGAGGTGATCGTGATGCCACGCTCCTGCTCCTGCGTCATCCAGTCCATGGTCGCGGCGCCGTCATGGACTTCGCCGATCTTATGCGACTTGCCGGTGTAGAAAAGGATGCGCTCGGTCGTCGTCGTCTTGCCGGCATCAATGTGGGCCATGATGCCGAAGTTGCGATAACGGTCGATGGGATGGGAACGGGCCATGATCGTGCTCTATGTCTCGGGTCAGCGCGCCGCTTACCAGCGGTAGTGCGAGAAGGCGCGGTTGGCTTCCGCCATCCGGTGCGTGTCTTCGCGCTTCTTGACGGCGTTGCCGCGGTTGTTGGCGGCGTCCATCAGCTCGGCCGACAGGCGCTCCACCATGGTCTTGTCGTTGCGGCCGCGGGCAGCCGTGATCAGCCAGCGGATGGCAAGCGCCTGGCGGCGCTCGGTGCGGACTTCGACCGGAACCTGATAGGTTGCGCCACCGACGCGGCGGGAGCGGACCTCGATCGCCGGAGCGACGTTCTCGAGCGCCGACTTGAAGACGCCGAGCGGCTCGCTCTTGGTCTTCGCCTCGATGATGTCGAAGGCACCGTAGACGATCCGCTCGGCGGTCGACTTCTTACCTTCGTACATGACCGAGTTCATGAACTTGGTCACGACGATATCGCCGAACTTCGGGTCCGGGATAACTTCGCGCTTTTCGGCACTGTGGCGGCGGGACATCGTCTAGTCTCCGGTCAATCTGGAACGCTGCGGACCGGCTCGGATCGAACGACCCCGCCGGCCTGGCAGAAAATTACTTGGGACGCTTGGCGCCGTACTTCGAACGGCGCTGCTTGCGGTTCTTGACGCCCTGCGTGTCGAGCACACCGCGCAGGATGTGATAGCGCACGCCGGGAAGATCCTTGACGCGGCCGCCACGGATCATGACGACCGAGTGCTCCTGGAGGTTGTGACCCTCGCCGGGGATGTAGCCGATCACCTCGAAGCCATTGGTCAGACGAACCTTGGCAACCTTGCGGAGCGCCGAGTTCGGCTTCTTCGGGGTCGTCGTATAGACGCGCGTGCAAACGCCGCGCTTCTGCGGGCAATTCTCAAGCGCCGGGGCGGTGTTACGCGCCTTCACGGGCGACCGCGGCTTGCGAATGAGCTGGCTGATTGTCGGCATTCTGGCCTCTCGCCCCACTGAGCGTTTGGAAATTCCTGGTCAATCTCCCAGGTCGAGCAAAGCCATGGCATAAACGAAGCCGCGCCATCGGCGCCCATACAGGGGCCTCAGGCGCGTTCGCCAGCAGAGGAACACGGAACAAGTCCCGCGTTCATGCATCCTGCCATGTCGTCAATCGACGCTGGAATTCCGACGGAGTTTCGGTCGCGAAACTCGCTCGCGAACCATGCGCGAGCGACAAACGTGTCCGACAACCGTCGACAGTGGCGCGCTTATGACTCGAACGGAGATTCGCGTCAACCCCGGATTGCGGCTCCAGGCGCGTTCACGCCTGCATTTCCGCCATCCATTAAGCGAATGACAGCTGCAAGCCGCATGCGGCCGCGCTGCCCAGCGCCGATCGACAGCATAGCCGCCCGAAACAGGGCGTAAAGTTCCTTCGATCTCGCCGACCGCACGATCCCCGGAAAAGAATCATCGGCCGGAGAGGACGCGCCCGGCTTGAACGGCACCGCCGCTGACTGGCGTTGGCCCGACCAAAAAGAAACGGCCGCCCGAGGGCGGCCGTTCGATGACGTGAGGCTTTCGCCGGACCGGTTATTCAGCGGCCGGGAGAACCGCCGCGGCTGCCTTGGCGGCCTTCGCCGCCGCATCCGCCTTCTGGCCGACGATGAGATCGTCGCGACGCGTGGCCACCTGCTTGATGCGGGCGACCTGGGCGCCGGTGCCGGCCGGGATGAGCGAGCCGACGATGACGTTCTCCTTGAGGCCCTCGAGCATGTCCGACTTGCCGTTGACCGCCGCCTCGGTGAGGACGCGGGTGGTCTCCTGGAAGGACGCCGCCGAGATGAAGGAGCGGGTCTGCAGCGAGGCCTTGGTGATGCCGAGCAGGACCGGAACGCCGGAAGCCGGCTTCTTGCCCTCCTCGCGCAGCTTCGCGTTGACCTCTTCCAGCTCGATCCTGTCGATCTGGTCGCCGGTCAGGATGTCGCTGTCGCCGGACTCGGTGATCTCGACCTTCTGCAGCATCTGCCGGACGATGACCTCGATGTGCTTATCGTTGATGGTCACGCCCTGGAGGCGATAGACCTCCTGGATTTCGTTGACCAGATAAGCCGCCAGCTCCTCGACGCCCTTGATCGCAAGGATGTCGTGCGGGGCCGGGTTGCCGTCGAGGATGTAGTCGCCGACCTCCACGACGTCGCCGTCCTGGAGATGGATGTGCTTGCCCTTCGGGATCAGGTACTCGACCCCGTCGGAACCGTCATGCGGCGTCAGCGTGACGCGCCGCTTGTTCTTGTAGTCCTTGCCGAAGCCGATCACGCCCGATTTCTCGGCGATGATCGCCGCATCCTTCGGACGACGCGCCTCGAACAGCTCCGCGACGCGCGGCAGACCGCCGGTGATGTCGCGGGTCTTGGCCGAGTCGGTCGAGACACGCGCCAGCACGTCGCCGGCCTTGATCGCGTGGCCCGGCTCCACCGAGATGATGCCGTCGACCGGCAGGATGTAGCGGGCTTCGCCACCACGGGCGAGCTTCGCCACCTTGCCGTCCGCGCCGAAGATCACCATGGCCGGCTTCAGGTCGGCCGTACGGGCCGAGCCGCGCCAGTCGATGACGACGCGCTTGGAGATGCCCGTCGCTTCGTCGGTCGTCTCAGTGATCGACATGCCGTCCACGAGGTCCTCGTAGCCGACCTTGCCGTCCACTTCCGCCAGGATCGGGCGGGAATAGGGATCCCACTCGATCAGGCGCTGGCCGCGCTTGACCTTGTCGCCCTCGTCCACGCGCAGCTTAGAGCCGAACTGGACGCGATGGACCGCGCGCTCGGCGCCGTCAGGCCCGACGATCCCGATGGCGATGTTGCGCGCCATGGCGATGAGGTCGCCGTCCGAGTTCCGCGCGACGTTGCGGTTGCGCATCTTGACTGTGCCTTCGAAGTTCGACTCGACGAAGGACTGGTCGGCGATGGTCGCCGCGCCGCCGATATGGAAGGTACGCATGGTGAGCTGCGTGCCCGGCTCGCCGATCGACTGCGCCGCGATGACGCCGACGGCCTCGCCCATGTTGACGGGCGTGCCACGGGCCAGATCGCGCCCGTAGCAGGTGGCGCAGACGCCGTTCTTGGTCTCGCAGGTGAGAACCGAACGGATCTTCACCTCCTGGATGCCGGCGGCGTTGATCTTCGCGATGTCGCTCTCTTCGATCACGATGCCCTTGGCGACGATGACCTTGCCCTCGACGTCGACGATGTCCTCGGCCGTGGCGCGGCCCAGGATGCGCATGCCGAGCGAAGCCACGACCTGGCCGGCATCGACGATGGCGCGCATCTTGATGCCGTTATCCGAGCCGCAATCCGTCTCGGAGATGATCGCATCCTGCGCCACGTCGACGAGACGGCGGGTAAGATAGCCCGAGTTGGCCGTCTTGAGCGCCGTGTCGGCGAGGCCCTTGCGGGCGCCGTGGGTCGAGTTGAAGTACTCGAGAACGTCGAGGCCTTCCTTGAAGTTCGAGATGATCGGGCTCTCGATGATCTCGCCCGACGGCTTGGCCATCAGGCCGCGCATGGCGGCGAGCTGGCGCATCTGCGCCGGCGAACCACGGGCGCCCGAGTGCGACATCATGTAGATCGAGTTGATCTGCTTGTCGCGGCCGGTATCGTCCTTCTGGACGGTCGAGATGCGGGCCATCATCTCCTGGGCGAGCTTGTCGGAGCACTTCGCCCAGGCGTCGACGACCTTGTTGTACTTCTCGCCCTGGGTGATCAGGCCGTCCTGGTACTGCTGCTCGTAATCCTTGGCGAGCGCGCGGGTCGTGTCGACGATCTCCCACTTGTTCTCCGGCACGACCATGTCGTCCTTGCCGAAGGAGATGCCGGCCTTGAACGCGTGGCGGAAGCCCAGCGCCATGACGCGGTCGCAGAAGATCACCGATTCCTTCTGACCGCAGCCGCGATACACGGCGTCGATCATTCCCGAGATTTCCTTCTTGGTCATCAGGCGGTTGCTGACGTCGAAGGACACGGCCGGGTGGTCCGGCAGCGCGGTCGAGAGGATCACGCGGCCCGGCGTGGTGTCGTAGATCTTCGTGTACGGCTTGCCGTCCTTGCCGGTGCCGGTCCAGCGATATTTGATCTTCGAATGCAGCGTCACGACCTTCTCGTGCAGCGCGTGCTCGAGCTCGCCGAAATCGCCGAAGACCTTGCCCTGGCCGGGCTCACCATCCGAGACGATCGAGAGATAGTAGAGGCCGAGCACGATGTCCTGCGAGGGCACGATGATCGGCATGCCGTTCGCCGGGTGCAGGATGTTGTTGGTCGACATCATCAGCACGCGCGCTTCCAGCTGCGCCTCGAGCGACAGCGGGACGTGCACGGCCATCTGGTCGCCGTCGAAGTCCGCGTTGAAGGCGGCGCAGACCAGCGGATGCAGCTGGATCGCCTTGCCCTCGATCAGCACGGGCTCGAACGCCTGGATGCCCAAGCGGTGCAGCGTCGGCGCGCGGTTCAGCATCACCGGATGCTCGCGGATGACCTCGTCCAGGATATCCCAGACCTCAGGCTTCTCCTTCTCGACCAGCTTCTTGGCCTGCTTGACCGTGGTCGAGTAGCCCTTGGCGTCGAGACGAGCATAGATGAACGGCTTGAACAGCTCGAGCGCCATCTTCTTCGGCAGGCCGCACTGGTGCAGCTTCATCTCCGGGCCGACGACGATGACCGAGCGGCCGGAATAGTCGACGCGCTTGCCGAGCAGGTTCTGGCGGAAGCGGCCCTGCTTGCCCTTCAGCATGTCGGCGAGCGACTTCAGCGGGCGCTTGTTGGCACCCGTGATGACGCGGCCGCGGCGGCCGTTATCGAACAGCGCGTCGACGGATTCCTGCAGCATCCGCTTCTCGTTGCGGATGATGATGTCCGGCGCGCGCAGCTCGATCAGGCGCTTCAGGCGGTTGTTGCGGTTGATGACGCGGCGATAGAGGTCGTTCAGGTCGGAGGTCGCGAAGCGGCCGCCGTCGAGCGGCACGAGCGGGCGCAGATCCGGCGGGATGACCGGGATCTGGGTCATCACCATCCATTCCGGCTTGTTGCCCGACTCCTGGAACGCCTCGATGATCTTGAGGCGCTTCATCAGCTTCTTGGGCTTCAGCTCCGACGTCGTCGTCGCGATCTCATGCTTGAGATCGGCGTTGATCTGGTCGAGGTCGAGCGCGCGCAGCATCTCGCGGATGGCTTCCGCGCCGATCATGGCGGTGAAGGTGTCCGCGCCGTACTCTTCCTGGCAGCGGACATACTCCTCCTCCGACAGAAGCTGACGGTCCTTGAGCGGGGTCAGGCCCGGCTCGATGACGACGTAGCTTTCGAAGTAGAGGATGCGCTCGAGGTCCTTGAGCGGCATATCCATCAGGAGGCCGATGCGCGAGGGCAGCGACTTCAGGAACCAGATATGCGCGACCGGAGCGGCGAGCTCGATATGGCCCATGCGCTCGCGCCGGACGCGGGCGAGCGTGACTTCGACGCCGCACTTCTCGCAGATGACGCCCTTGAACTTCATGCGCTTGTACTTGCCGCACAGGCACTCGTAGTCCTTGATCGGCCCGAAGATGCGCGCGCAGAACAGGCCGTCACGCTCCGGCTTGAATGTGCGGTAGTTGATGGTTTCCGGCTTTTTGATCTCGCCGAAGGACCAGGACAGGATCTTCTCCGGGCTCGCGATCGAGATCTTGATCGCGTCGAAGGCCTGCTGGACCGGCTGCTGGCCGAAAAGGTTCATGACCTCTTGCTTCATCGCCTGTCTCCTCTAGCCGGCGGGGACGAAGGCCACCCTGCCCGGCTTCTGAAATCCGTGGCCGGCGGCATCAGCGCCGCCGGCATGTACCCAAGGTTTGGTTAACGGCTTATTCAGCCGCTTCGGCCGGCGGCAACTCGCCAGGCTTCACCTTGTTGTTGATCAGCTCGACGTTGAGGCCGAGCGAGCGCATTTCCTTGACGAGAACGTTGAAGCTCTCGGGGATGCCCGCCTCGAAGTTGTCCTCGCCGCGCACGATCGACTCGTAGACCTTGGTGCGGCCCGCGACGTCGTCCGACTTCACCGTCAGCATCTCCTGCAGGGTGTAGGCGGCGCCGTAGGCTTCGAGCGCCCAGACCTCCATCTCGCCGAAGCGCTGGCCGCCGAACTGCGCCTTGCCGCCCAGCGGCTGCTGGGTGACGAGCGAGTACGGACCGATCGAACGCGCGTGGATCTTGTCGTCGACCAGGTGGTGCAGCTTGAGCATATAGATGTAGCCCATCGTGACCTTGCGATCGAAGGGCTCGCCCGTACGCCCGTCATAGAGCGTCGACTGTCCCGACGAATGCAGGCCGGCCTGCTCCAGCAGCCGCTCGATATCGGCTTCCTTGGCGCCGTTGAAGACCGGCGTCGCCACCGGCACGCCGCGGCGCAGGTTCTGGCCCATCTCGACGAGCTCGTTCTCGTCCATCGAGGCGATGATCTCGTTATCCTCGTAGACGGCGTCGAAGGAGGCCTTCAGCGCCTTGTAGTCGCTCGACTTCTTGTAGGCGTCGAGCGCCTGCCCGATCTGCTTGCCGAGGCCCGCAGCCGCCCAGCCCAGATGGGTTTCCAGGATCTGGCCGACATTCATGCGCGAAGGCACGCCGAGCGGGTTCAGCACGATATCGGCATGGGTACCGTCCTCGAGGAACGGCATGTCCTCCACCGGCACGATGCGCGAGACCACGCCCTTGTTGCCGTGGCGGCCGGCCATCTTGTCGCCCGGCTGGATCTTGCGCTTCACCGCGACGAAGACCTTGACCATCTTCATCACGCCCGGAGGCAATTCGTCGCCGCGCTGCAGCTTCTCGACCTTGTCGAGGAAGCGCTGCTCGAGGCGCTTCTTCGACTCGTCGTACTGCTTCCGCATCGCCTCGATCTCGGTCATCAGCGAGTCTTCGGCGGTGGCGAACAGCCACCATTGCGAACGCGGGAACTCGCTCATCACCTCACGGGTGATGACCGTGTCCTTCTTGAAGCCCTTCGGGCCGGCGAGACCGGTCTTGCCGGTCAGGATCTCGGCCAGACGCGCGAAGGTGTTGCGGTCCAGGATCGCCTGCTCGTCGTCACGGTCCTTGGCCAGACGCTCGATCTCCTCGCGCTCGATCGCCTGGGCGCGCTCGTCCTTGTCGACGCCGTGGCGATTGAACACGCGGACCTCGACGATCGTGCCCTGCACGCCGGGCGGAACCCGCAGCGAGGTGTCGCGCACGTCCGAAGCCTTCTCGCCGAAGATGGCGCGAAGCAGCTTCTCTTCCGGCGTCATCGGGCTCTCGCCCTTCGGCGTGATCTTGCCGCAGAGGATGTCGCCGGCCGCCACTTCGGCGCCGATATAGACGATGCCGGCTTCGTCGAGGTTCTTCAGCGCCTCTTCCGAAACGTTCGGAATGTCGCGCGTGATCTCCTCCGGGCCGAGCTTGGTGTCGCGCGCCATGACCTCGAACTCCTCGATATGGATCGAGGTGAAGATGTCCTGGGACACGATGTTCTCGGAGAGAAGGATCGAATCCTCGAAGTTGTAGCCGTTCCACGGCATGAACGCGACGAGCACGTTGCGGCCGAGCGCGAGCTCGCCGAACTCGGTCGACGGGCCGTCGGCGACGATGTCACCCTTCTTGATGATGTCGCCGACGCGGACCAGCGGGCGCTGCGTGATGCAGGTCGACTGGTTGGAGCGCTGGAACTTCTGCAGACGGTAGATGTCGACGCCCGGCTTGGTCGGGTCCATCTCGTCCGAAGCGCGGATGACGATACGGGTCGCATCGACCTGGTCGACGATACCGCCGCGGCGGGCCGCGATCGCAGCACCCGAGTCACGGGCCACAACCGCTTCCATGCCGGTGCCGACGAAGGGCGCGTCGGCGCGAACCAGCGGCACCGCCTGGCGCTGCATGTTCGAGCCCATCAGCGCGCGGTTCGCGTCGTCGTTCTCGAGGAACGGGATCAGCGCCGCGGCGACCGAAACGAGCTGCTTCGGCGACACGTCCTGGAAGTCGACCTTGTCGACCGGCGTGACGATGACCTCGCCGGCGCGGCGGCAGACGATCAGGTCGTCCGTCAGGCGACCTTCGGCGTCGACGGCGGCATTCGCCTGGGCGACGTTGTACTTCGCCTCTTCCATCGCCGAGAGATAGATCACCTCGTCGGTGACCTTGCCGTCGCGGATGCGGCGGTAGGGGCTCTCGATGAAGCCGTACTTGTTCACCCGGGCGAAGGTGGCGAGCGAGTTGATCAGGCCGATATTCGGGCCTTCCGGCGTTTCGATCGGGCAGATGCGGCCGTAATGGGTCGGGTGCACGTCGCGCACCTCGAAGCCGGCGCGCTCACGGGTCAGACCGCCCGGGCCAAGCGCCGAGAGGCGGCGCTTGTGGGTGACTTCCGAGAGCGGGTTCGTCTGGTCCATGAACTGCGAGAGCTGCGAGGAACCGAAGAACTCGCGCACGGCGGCAGCCGCCGGCTTGGCGTTGATCAGGTCCTGCGGCATGACCGTGTCGATATCGACCGAGGACATGCGCTCCTTGATGGCGCGCTCCATGCGGAGCAGACCCAGGCGATACTGGTTCTCCATGAGCTCGCCGACCGAGCGCACGCGGCGGTTGCCGAGATGGTCGATGTCGTCGATCTCGCCCTTGCCGTCGCGCAAGTCGACAAGCGCCTTGACGACCGCGAAGATGTCCTCCTTGCGCAGGATGCGCACGGTGTCCTCGGCGTCGAGGTCGAGGCGCATGTTCATCTTGACGCGGCCGACGGCCGACAGGTCGTAGCGCTCCGAGTCGAAGAACAGCGACTGGAACATGTTCTCGGCGGTCTCGAGGGTCGGCGGCTCGCCCGGACGCATCACGCGGTAGATGTCGAACAGGGCTTCCTCGCGGCGCGAGTTCTTGTCGACGTTCAGCGTGTTGCGGATATAGGGGCCGACCGTGATGTGGTCGATGTCGAGCACCGGGATCTCGGTATAGCCCTTGGCGATCAGGTCGACGAGGTTGCCCTTCATCTCGCCGGTCTTGGCCTCGGCCGCCATAGCCAGCTCTTCGCCGGCCTCGGCGTGGACCTCACCCGTTTCCGGATCGACGATGTCCTCGGCGACATACTGGCCGACGAGATCCTCGTCCGAGGCGCGCAGGAACTTCAGGCCCTTCTCGGCGAGCTGGCGCGCGGTGCGGGCGACGAGCTTCTTGCCGGCCTCGACCACGACCTCGCCGGTGTCGGCGTCGATCAGGTCTTCGGTCGCCTTGAAGCCCTTCATGCGCTCCGCGTCGTAGGGAACGCGCCAGCCCTTGGCGTCCTTGGTGTAGGTGATGGTGTTGTAGAAGCGGCTGAGGATCTCCTCGCCGTCCATGCCGAGCGCGAACAGCAGCGACGTGACCGGAATCTTACGCTTCCGGTCGATACGGGCATAGACGATGTCCTTGGCGTCGAACTCGATGTCGAGCCAGGAACCGCGATAGGGGATGATGCGCGCGGCGAAGAGCAGCTTGCCCGAGGAATGGGTCTTGCCCTTATCGTGGTCGAAGAACACGCCCGGCGAACGGTGCATCTGCGAGACGATGACGCGCTCAGTGCCGTTGACGATGAAGGTGCCGTTGTCGGTCATGAGCGGCATGTCGCCCATGTAGACATCCTGCTCCTTGATGTCCTTGACCGACTTGGCCTGGGTGTCGGGATCGATATCGAACACGATCAGGCGCAGCGTCACCTTGAGCGGCGCCGAGAAGGTCATGCCGCGCTGGCGGCACTCGTCGACATCGTATTTCGGCGGCTCGAAGGTGTACTTCACGAATTCCAGCAGCGAGGCGCCGGAGAAATCGCCGATCGGGAAGACGGACTTGAAGACGGACTGCAGGCCCTCGTCGCCGCGACCGCCCTTGGGCTCATCGACCATCAGGAACTGATCGTAGGACGCCTTTTGAACCTCGATGAGGTTCGGCATCTCCGCCACTTCCTTGAGCTTGCCGAAGAACTTGCGGACGCGCCTGCGGCCCTGGAGCGAATTGACCATGTTGTTCCTCGCGTTCTTCGGGCCCGGCGGAGAACGCCATGCCCAACCTTGACACATCCGCGCGCATTCATCCGACGATGAACCGCTGTTGCAGACGGCTGACCCGGAGGTCCCACCGAGCCGACGGCAAGGCCGCCGGGTCAGCCGTTCGAGACAAATCGCACCGATCTGCCTCATCGATTCGTCGCCCCTTGCGGAAACGACGCGACAGCCCCGGAGGCGTGGAGCGCCCCGGGACTGCCTGTAGTATTAGAGATGGACCGGCGTCAGCCGGCCCAAGCTCACTTGAGCTCGACCTTGGCGCCGACGGCCTCGAGCTGCTTCTTGAGCTTCTCGGCCTCGTCCTTGGCAACCGACTCCTTGACCGGCTTCGGAGCGCCTTCGACCAGGTCCTTGGCTTCCTTGAGGCCCAGGCCGGTGATGGCGCGGACTTCCTTGATCACCTCGATCTTCTTGTCGCCGGCGGCGGCAAGAACGACGGTGAACTCGGTCTGCTCTTCAGCAGCGGCAGCAGCGCCACCGCCAGCAGCCGGGCCAGCCGCAACGGCGACGGCGGCGGCAGCGGAAACGCCCCACTTCTCTTCGAGCATCTTGGCGAGGTCAGCAGCCTCGAGAACGGTGAGCGACGAGAGATCGTCGACGAGCTTGGCGAGATCGGCCATGGTTTAACTTCCTGTCTTAAGAGGTTCGAACGATAAGGGTTTGCTGGCTATCAAGCCGCATTCTTGTCGGCATAAGCCTGAACCACGCGTGCCAGCTTGCCGGCGGGCGCGTTCGTGAGCTGCGCGAGCTTCGTAGCCGGGGCCTGGATAAGGCCGATGAGCTTGGCGCGCATATCGTCGAGCGAGGGCATCGTGGCCAGGGCCTTGACACCATCGGGGTTCAGGGCGGTCGTGCCCATCGCGCCGCCCAGGATGACGAGCTTGTCGTTCTCCTTGGCGAAAGCAGTGGCGACCTTCGGCGCCGCGACCGGATCGTTTGAATAAGCGATCAGGGTGGGACCCGTCAGCAGGTTGCTGATGGACGCGACGTCGGTGCCTTCAAGAGCGATCTTGGCCAAGCGGTTCTTTGCGACCTTAACAGTGGCGCCATTCGCCTTCATCTCGCGACGAAGCTTCTGGAACTGGGCCACGGTCAAACCCGCATAGTGGGCCACGACGACGACCGACGTGTTCGCAAACACATCGTTCAGCGACGCGACGGCATCTTTCTTTGCCGCTTTATCCACTGGGCTCTCTCCGGTAGGCGACAAGCTTTCGAAGGCTCGCCGCCGGTTGCAAATGCCGCTCTTCAGAACCCCGGTTGACACCGGCGCCCCGCAAAGCGACGCTTGGTGCCCTGTCCCCGCTCCCGACCCCTGAGGGTCACGATCGGGCGAGATGGTTCGAACCGTCTTGTCCGGATCTCGCGATCCGGGACTAAGCTCTTGCACCGTCTATGCAGGCCTCTTGGCGAAATTATGCCCCCGGACGAATCCGGAGCGCACCTGCAGTCTCAGACAGGACTGGATGATTCCAAGCCTTGGAAATCGCTTTCCGCCGCTCAAATCACCCATTCTTCGGCGAAAACCGCCGAAAAACGCGAAACAGACCCCTTCGTGCCAGGCACGCCGGAGCCCCTTCACTCATGGAAACAGGCCTGCGTCATAGCGCCTTCGCCTGCTTCTGCCAAGTAGGCTCTTGACATCACGAAATCAAGAGCAGGCGAGCGGCCGGCAATCCGGCCGCCCTCCCCTGGCATCGGACCGAAAAGTGGATTCCACTTTTCGGATAAATCCGATGGCCTGATCGATCAGCCGATCAGGCGCCGGTGACGGTGTTCGGCTCGATCTTGACGCCGGGACCCATGGTCGACGACAGAGCGACGCGCTGGATATAGGTGCCCTTGGCGCCGGCAGGCTTCGCCTTGGCGACGGAGTCGACGAACGCCTTGATGTTCTCCGAGAGCTTCTCGGCCGAGAACGAGGCCTTGCCGACAGCCGCGTGGACGATACCGGCCTTCTCGACGCGGAACTCGACCGAACCGCCCTTCGAGGCGGCGACGGCGGAGGTCACGTCCATGGTGACGGTGCCGACGCGCGGGTTCGGCATCAGGCCGCGCGGGCCGAGCACCTTGCCGAGACGGCCGACCAGACCCATCATGTCCGGGGTCGCGATGCAGCGATCGAAGTTGATCTCGCCCTTCTGAACGGACTCGACCAGCTCCTCGGCGCCGACGATGTCGGCACCCGCAGCCTTGGCCTCGTCGGCCTTGGCGCCGCGGGCGAAGACGGCGACGCGCAGCGTGCGGCCCGAGCCGTTCGGCAGGTTGCAGACGCCGCGGACCATCTGGTCGGCGTGGCGCGGATCGACGCCGAGATTCATCGCAATCTCGACGGTCTCGTCGAACTTGGCGTTGGCGCGTTCCTTGATGAACGTGACAGCCTGGTCGAGCGAGTACAGCTTGGTGCGGTCAATGCCTTCACGGCCCTTGACGACGCGCTTTCCGGTATGTGCCATGATCGCCCCCTCAGCCCACGACTTCCAGGCCCATCGAGCGGGCCGAGCCACGGATCATGGCCGAAGCCGATTCGACGGTGTCGCAGTTGAGATCGGCCATCTTCTTCTCGGCGATCTCGTTGATCTGCGCAGCGCTGACCTTGCCGACGTTGCCGCCGCGGCCCGGCGTCTTCGAGCCGGAGGTCAGGCCAGCGGCCTTCTTCAGCCAGTACGAGACCGGCGGCTGCTTCATCTCGAAGGTGAAGGAGCGATCCGCATACGCGGTGATGATCACCGGGATGGGCATGCCCTTTTCCATCTGCTGGGTCTTCGCGTTGAAGGCCTTGCAGAATTCCATGATGTTGAGGCCGCGCTGACCCAGCGCCGGACCGATCGGCGGCGACGGATTGGCCGCGCCCGCCGGAACCTGAAGCTTCACGTAACCCGTGATCTTCTTCGCCATGATGGCTGCTCCTGCCGTCCGCCCCGATGCCTATCCGGAACGACGACGACCCCGCCTGCCGATGCTCTTCATCGGGGCCGGGGTGGTTGCAGTGCGTGGTGCGGCGCCTGTGATCCGGCTGGCGACCGGCACGCCTCCCACGCGGTTGAGGCGCGCCCTATGACACAGGGCGGCACCGAAGGGAAGCCCCGAAAGGTTTCCCGATCAGGATCAGAGCTTCTCGACCTGACCGTATTCGAGTTCCACGGGGGTCGCGCGACCGAAGATCGAGACCGCGACCTTGAGGCGGGCGCGGGCGTGATCGACATCCTCGACGACGCCGTTGAACGAGGCGAACGGCCCGTCCGCGACCTTGACCTGCTCGCCGACCTCGAAAACGATCGTCGGCTTCGGCCGCTCGACGCCCTCGGCCACCTGGCCCTTGATCCGCATCGCCTCGCTCTCGGGGATCGGCATGGGCTTGGCCTTGTCGGCGCCCAGGAAGCCGGTGACCTTCGGCGTGTTCTTGATGAGGTGGTAGACTTCGTCGGTCATCTCGCACTTCACCAGCACATAGCCGGGGAAGAACTTGCGCTCGGCCTCGACCTTGCGGCCGCGGCGAACCTCGACGACCTTCTCGGTCGGAACCAAAACCTCTTCGAACTTGTCGGCAAGGTTGCGCTGCGCGGCCTGGTCGCGGATCGACTGGGCGACCTTGTTCTCGAAGTTCGAATAGGCGTGGACGATATACCAGCGGGTGCTCACGTTCGTAATTCCGTTCAACGGGCGCCGAGGACGAGGCCGAGCACCCAGCGGATGACGGTGTCGGTGAAGAGGAAGAACAGGCTGGACAGGACCACCATGGCGAGCACGAGGCCCGTGGTGATCAGCGTCTCGCGGCGCGACGGCCAGGTGACCTTGGTCGCCTCCGAGCGCACGTCCTGCAGGAACTGGAAGGGATTGGATTTCGCCATGAACCACCTCGGGTTCCGAGCCGGCCCGCGATCCCGCGCGACGCCGATTCGGCCGTCCTGAAACATTCGCGGCGCGGAACCCGGGGAGGGTCGCGCGCCGTCGTTGCAAGCCTCTTACATCGCTTGAGGCCTTTAGCCAAGACCCTTTCGGCTAGCCCCGCTCAGGCCCGGCTCGCAGCGATGAGGAGGAAGAAGGGCCGTTCGCGCTCCTTCACCCAGCCCGGCTCGTTCGCGACCTGCTCCGGGCTCGGCGCCCATTCGACCAGCCTGCCCAGCCGAAAGCCGGCCCCCAGCAGCAGGTCGAGATAGGTCGCGATGGTCCGATGGCGCTTGACCACGCCTTCCGCCAGCCAGTTGCTGACCCGCCTGCCCTCGTCATGGTAGCCGTTGACCGGCCAGGTCGCGCGGCCATCGGCATCGACCAGCCATTCCTGCAGCACGGGCGCCGTCATGATCGGATGCTCGACCGAGCAGACCAGCGCGCCGCCCGGCTTCAGTGCCGCATGCACGCGCCCGAACAGCCCGGCGAGATCGTCGATATAGTGGAAGGCGAGCGAGCTATAGGCGAGATCGAAGGCATCGACCGGCGGCGCGTAATCTTCGAGGTCGGCGCGCTCGTAGGCGACGCGGGAATCATCCGTCTCGCGGCGCGCCCGCTCCAGCATCTTCGCGGAGACGTCGACGCCGAGCACGCTCGCAGCGCCCTCGCCCGCCGCGAAGCGGCTGAACCAGCCGAAGCCGCAGCCCAGATCGAGCACGCTCCTGCCGACCAACTCCGGCAGCATCGCGCGGAGCACCGGCCATTCCGGCGCGCCGTCCAATCCATGGACAGAGCGCGATAGCTGGCTGTAGCCCGCGAAGAAGGTCTCGTCGTCGTAGATGTTCTGGGTCATGGATGCCTCGCCAACCTGCTTGGGCATCCGGGCTAGACGTCGCCAGCGGGACGACTGGCAGGGGCAGCAGGGCTCGAACCCGCGACCTGCGGTTTTGGAGACCGCCGCTCTACCAACTGAGCTATACCCCTGCAGGTGGGCGTCATGTGCCTCAAGGCGCGGTGCATTTCAAGTCGAAATCGTTGATCATCCTCATTTGCTGTAGGGGCCGAGCTCGCGCGCGTAGCGCTCGACCAGCTTCAGCCCGAATTCGGTCGGCCGCAGCGCCGGGCCGCGATCATGGATCTGGATGTCGGCGCGCGCCCCGAAGATGCGCTTGCCATAGCAGAGCAGCGTCTCGATCGACTGCATGATGAAGGTGATCGCCGGCAAGACCTCGCGATAGGCGGCATCCGCCCCCGCCTCGTCGCCGGCCTTGTAGCGGTTATAGGCGCGCAGTGCGTAGTCGATCGTGTCCGGCGCCAGGATCATCCCGGCGCAGCCCGCGCGGAAATTGTCGATGAGCTCCAGCCCGCCCCGCCCGTTGAGAATCGGCAGGTGGCCTTCGGTCACCGCGATCAGCCGTTCGATCTCCACGACCGAGCCCTCGCCCTTGATCAGGCTGATGTTCGGATAGCGCCGCGTCAGCTCCCGGATATCCTCGGCCGACAGGCCGCGGCCCATATAGGCCGGAGCATTCTGGATCGCGACAGGGAGCGTCGTCGTCTCGGCGATGCGTCCGAAGAAACTGATATATTCGGCGGCGCCGAAGCTGCCGACCATCGGTGGCTGGAGAATCACCCAGTCGGCGCCGTTCTGCTCCGCGACCTTCACCAGCGCGACCTGCTCGGCCACCGAGGAGCCGAAGATCGTGAAGGCGAGCGGCTTCCTGCCCGCCACATCCTCCGCCATCCACTCCATCACGGTGCAGCGCTCTGTGAAGCTCAACTTCGAGACCTCGGTCGCGAGCCCGAGCGCCGCCATGCCCTGCACGTCGAGATCGAGGCTGATCTGGGCCTGCTTGCGCATCGCCGCTCGATCGAGCCGCTCCTGCGCGTCGAACAGGGCGAAGACGATCGAATGGATACCCGGAAACGGCGGCTTGAACGACATCGGCAGCATCCTCCGTAGTGGAGCGGCTATCCCGCTCTCTCGTGACGATTGAGAGCATGGAATGATGATTTCGCGCAGCCCGAGCGGCAAGAGCCGCCCCTGCGTTCACGGCATGGGCGAGCGGCCCGTCGCCAAAGAAAAAGGGCGGTGTCGCCACCGCCCTTTCCCAAATCACTTTGCGTGTAGTCGATCAGGCGATGATCGATGCGACGACGCCGGCGCCGACGGTGCGGCCGCCTTCGCGGATGGCGAAGCGCAGCTTCTCTTCCATCGCGATCGGGGCGATCAGCGTC
>NZ_LMJU01000012.1:0-476290 GCF_001429415.1 Allobosea sp. Root670
CCGCGTGCTGACCTGGACGATCGTCCTCTTCGCCGTCTTCACCGGCATGTGCGCGCTCGCCCAGGGTTACTGGGACCTGCTGATCTACCGCACCATCGCCGGCCTCGGGCTCGGCGGCGAGTTCGGCATCGGCATGGCGCTGGTCGCCGAGGCCTGGCCGGCCTCGAAGCGGGCGCGCGCCTCCTCCTATGTCGGCCTCGGCTGGCAGGTCGGCGTGCTCGCCGCGGCAATAGCCACCCCGATCCTGCTGCCCACGATCGGCTGGCGCGGCATGTTCGCCATCGGCATCCTGCCGGCGGTCGCGGCCTATTTCATCCGCCACTCCCTGCACGAGCCCGAGGTCTTCGTCGCCCGCTCCAAGGACCGGCCGAAGGAATCGGCGCTGCGCCTGCTGGTCAAGGACCGCGAGACCGCCAAGCTCAGCCTCGGCATGGTCATCCTCTGCTCGGTCCAGAATTTCGGCTATTACGGCGTGATGATCTGGCTGCCGAACTAYCTCGCCACCCGGTTCGGCTTCGCGCTGACCCAATCGGCGGTGTGGACGGCGGTAACCATCGCCGGCATGGCGCTCGGCATCTTCGCCTTCGGCCATATCGCCGACCGGATCGGCCGGCGCCCGGCCTTCTTCGGCTACATGATCGGCGCCGCCGTGATGGTCGTGGTCTATTCGCGCCTGACCGACCCGATGCAATTGCTGGTCGCCGGCGCGGTGATGGGCTTCTTCGTCAACGGCATGCTCGGCGGCTATGGCGCGCTGATCAGCGAGCTCTTCCCGACGGCGGCGCGCGCCACCGCCCAGAACGTGCTGTTCAACATCGGCCGCGGCGTCGGTGGCTTCGGCCCGGTCGTGGTCGGCGCCATCGCCGCGGCTTATGGCTTCCAGACCGCCATCGCGCTGCTCGCCGCCCTCTACATCCTCGATCTCCTCGCCATGTGGCTCCTCATCCCCGAGAAGCGCGGCGCGGAATTGACGTGAGGCAGGCATGAGCCAGCAGCCCATCATCGCGGCTGGCGGGTGTTCCGCCGGCTGGAAGCCGAGCATCGTCGCCGAGCTGGCGCGGGTCGTCCGCCACACGGCGGTCAACGCCGAATACCGCCATCTCGTGCTCGATTGCAGCGACGAGGCGGCTGCGGCGCAGCCCGGCCAGTTCTTCCAATTGCTCTGCCCGCATCCGGTTGGCGAGCAGCCCTTCCTGCGCCGGCCGATGAGCCTCTACGGTGCCGATCCCGAGAAGCGCCAGGTGGAGTTCCTCTACAAGGTCACCGGGGCGGGTACGCGCGGCCTCGATACGCTCGAGCCGGGCGACAGCCTCGACATCATGGGCCCGCTCGGCACCGGCTTCACGCTGGACGAGAGCATGAGCCATATCATCGCCGTCGGGCGCGGGGCAGGGCTTGCGACGCTCGCACCGCTTGCCGCTGCGGCGAAGGCGAAGGGGATCAAGGTCACCGCCATCCTCAGCGCAAGGCGGCCGGAATTGCTGGTCTCGGTCGATCTGTTCCGGAGCAAAGGCGCGGAGGTCATCGCGGTCACTGATTCCGAGCAGACGAGCGGGCCGGCCAATGTCGAGCGCATCCTGCGCCGCGAGATCGCCGAGGGGCGCTGCGACGCCTTCTTCACCTGCGGATCGAGCCGCCTGATGCGCGTGCAGCAGCGCCTTGCCCGCGAATTCGGCCTGTCCGGACAGGTCGCGATGGAGCAGCAGATGGCCTGCGGCATCGGCCTTTGCTATTGCTGCGTGCGCGACTTCAACGTCGATGGCGAGATCGTCAACCGCCGCGTCTGCTGGGACGGGCCGGTCTTCGACCTGATGGAGGCGCTGCCATGAATGCCGCCGCCGTGAGGCCCGCAATCGATCTCTCGGTGAAGGTCGGCGGGCTCACCCTGCGCAACCCCGTCATGCCGGCCTCGGGCACCTTCGCCGAGGGGCTGGAGAAGGTGATGGACTTCAACCGGCTGGGCGCCTTCGTCACCAAGACGATCACCCGCGAACTGCGCGCCGGCAATCCGCTGCCGCGCGTGGTCGAGCGGCCCGGCAGCCTGATCAACGCGATCGGCATCCCCTCCAAGGGCGTGCCCTATTTCATCGAGACCACAATGCCGCATTACGCGGCCTATGACACGCCGCTCGTCGTCTCGATCTCGGCGCCGACGGCGGAAGGTTTCGCCAGCCTCGCAGCCGAACTCTCGATCCCTGGCATTGCCGCGATCGAGGCCAATATCTCCTGTCCGAATATCGAGGAGGACGGCAAGGCCTTCGCCATGCGGGCGGAATCGACGGAAAAGGTGACGCGCGAACTGCGCCGGGCGACCGATCTGCCGCTCTGGGTTAAGCTCACGCCCAATACCGGAGATGTGCCGGAGGTGGCGCGCGCGGCAGAGGCCGCAGGTGCGGATGCCGTCGTCGTCGCCAACACCATCCTGTCGATGGCGATCGACTTGAAGACCTTCAAGCCCTGCCTCGGCAACATCATGGGCGGGCTCTCCGGCCCGGCGATCAAGCCGATCGTGCTGCGCCAGGTCTTCCAATGCGCCAAGGCGGTATCGATCCCGGTGATAGGCTGCGGCGGCATCTCGACCGCCGAGGACGCGATCGAATACATGCTCGCCGGCGCCACCGCCGTGCAGGTGGGCACCGCGACCTTCCTGCAGCCGGCAGCGATGACGACGATCATCGACGGGCTGGAGACATTCTGCCTGCATCGCGAGATTCCGCGCGCCGCCGACCTGATCCGCGGTGTCGTGATCGAGGAGGCGGACGAGCCCGAGCTCTCCTGGCTGGACCCGGTGTCATGAGCGTCGCCGCGATCGAACGCCCGAACGGCTTTGCGGGGAATGCCGAGGACCGGGCGCTGGCCGAGGCATTGTTCGATGCGCTGAAACAGGCGACCGGCGACGGCATCGGCATCACCCGCGAGGCCTATGGCCCCAAGGAGAGCGAGGCACTCGACATCGTCGAGGCGCGGGCGCGCGAACTCGGTCTGTCGACGGAGCGCGATGCCGGGGCCAATCTGGTGGTGACACTCGAAGGCAGCGAGCCGGACCTGCCCTTCCTCGCCTGCGGCTCGCACCTGGATTCCGTGCCGCAGGGCGGGAATTTCGACGGCGCGGCCGGCGTCATTGCCGGGCTCGCCGTCATCGCGGGCTTCCGGGCCGAAGGCTTCGTGCCGCGCCGGACGATCAAGGTCTACGGCCTGCGCGGCGAGGAAAGCTCGCGCTTCGGCCGGGCCTATATGGGTTCGAGCGCGCTGTTCGGGAAACTCTCGGCCGCCGATCTCGCGGTGAAGGATGCGAGGGCCGGGCGCACGCTGGCGCAATGCATGGCCGATGTCGGCGTCGACATGGGCCGCGTCAGCAAGGGTGAGCCATTGCTCGACCCCACCGCGGTCTTCGCCTGGATCGAACTGCATATCGAGCAGGGGCCGGTGCTGGTCGCGCGGGATTTGCCGGTCGGCATCGTCACCGGCATCAGGGGTAATATCAGGCATCGCACGGTGGAATGCGTTGGCGAGGCCGGCCATTCCGGCGCCGTGCCGCGCTGGCTCCGGCGCGATGCGGTCTTCGCCACGGCCGAGCTCATCACCCATCTCGATCGTCACTGGCGCACGTTGCTGGAGCGCGGCCGCGACGTCGTCGTGACCTCCGGCGTGTTCGGCACCGATCCGCAGGAGCACGCCATCGCCCGTATCCCCGGCACGGTGAACTTCTCCTTCGAAGTACGCAGCCAGAGCCGCGAGACGCTGGAGGCGTTCTACGACCTCTTCCTCTCGGAATGCGGGATGATCGGCGAGGAGCGCGGCGTGGACTTCAAGCTCGACCGCCGGCTGGAGGCCGAGCCCGCCGTGATGGATGCCGGCTGGATCGACAGGCTCAAGACCGCGGCGCGCGATCTCGGCCTGCCCGACGAGGAGATCCCGAGCGGGGCAGGGCATGACTCGGCGGTTTTCGCCAATGCCGGCATTCCCAGCGCCATGCTCTTCGTGCGAAACGAGCACGGCTCGCACAACCCGCACGAGGCGATGGAGATCGACGATCTCCTGGCCGGCATCGCGGTGATGCGGGCGGCGATCCAGGAGGCGGTGCGATGACGGTGACTCAGGCGATCCGCCCCGAGCGGGAGATCAGCCACGCGGTCGCGCGGCTGCTGCTGCGCGCCGGCGCCGTCCATGTCAGCCGGCAGCAGCCCTTCGTGCTGGCGGCCGGCTGGGCGAGCCCGGTCTATGTCGATGTCCGCCTGCTGCTCGGCGAACCGGACCTGCGCCGCGCGGTCACCGAACTGGCGGCTAGGCATCTCCGCGCAGGCTTTCCGGATGGCGGCTTCGATGCGGTCGTCGGTGCGGAGACGGCCGGCATTCCCTTCGCCGCCTGGCTTGCCGATGCGCTGGACCTGAAGCTGCGCTATGTCCGCAAGCGCCCGCTCGGCGTCGGCCGCAATGCCCAGGTCGAGGGCGGGCCGGTCGATGGCTTGCGCGTCCTCCTGATGGACGATCTGACCACCGATGGCGCGAGCAAGCTCAATTTCGTGCGCGGTCTGCGCGCGGCGGGGGCCGATGTCGGCGACGTGCTGACGATCTTCTATCATGACGCCTTCCCCGGAGCCGGCGAGCGCCTGACCGAGGCGGGACTGAGCCTGCATGCGCTGGCGACCTGGGCCGATGTGCTCGCCGCCGACGACGAGAATCGGCTGGCGCGCGAGGATCGCGCCGAGATCGAGCGCTTCCTCGCCGATCCCGTTGCCTGGTCGATGCGCCATGGTGGCCGTGCCAGCCTGACGCCGCGCGTCTGAGGGGAGGGTGGCAGGCCGCCGGCCCATGCGGTGAGTGCAATGCCGTGACGCCGGCTTATGAAATTGTGCGCGGGCCGGCGATCATCTAGAGCCTTCAACCGCGTCACGAGGCGGGAATCGGCCTGCCGGAGACGCCGCGGGACTAAGCCCAGATGACCGTCAGCGCGCCGACTGCCTCCCTGCCGCAACGCGCCATGATGCCGGTGCTGATCGCGCTGAGCTTCACGCATCTGCTCAACGACATGATCCAGTCGCTGATCCCGGCGATTTATCCGATCATCAAGGAATCCTATCGGCTCGATTTCGGCCAGATCGGCCTGATCACGCTGACCTTCCAGGTCTCGGCCTCGCTGCTGCAGCCGGCGGTCGGGCTCTACACCGACAAGCATCCGATGCCCTATTCGATGGTGGTCGGCATGGGCTTCACGCTGTCCGGCCTGATCGGCCTCGCCTATGCCGGCAGCTACGGCTTCCTGCTGCTCTCGGCGGCCTGCGTCGGCATCGGCTCCTCGATCTTCCATCCCGAGGCGACGCGGATGGCGCGTAACGCCTCCGGCGGGCAGCACGGGCTGGCGCAGGGCATCTTCCAGGTCGGCGGGCAGACCGGCGGGGCGCTCGGGCCGCTGCTGGCGGCCTTCGTCATCGTGCCGCGCGGGCAGGGCAACCTCGCCTGGTTCTCGGTCGCGGCGCTCATCGCGATGATGCTGATGGTCTGGACCGCCGCGAGCTACGCGCGGCTCGACAAGGCGAGGCCCCCGAAGGCCGCAGCGGCTGCGGCGCCGGCCCGGCCGGGCAAGCGCTCCGTCGCCTTCGCGATCACCATCCTGATCATCCTGCTGTTCTCGAAGAACGCTTATTCGGCGAGCTTCACCTCGTTCTACACCTTCTACCTGATCGGCAAGTTCGGGATCTCCGTGCAGAATTCGCAGGTGATGCTGTTCCTGTTCCTCGGCTCCTCGGCGGCGGGCGCATTGGCCGGCGGCATGCTGGGCGACCGGATCGGCCGCAACAAGATCATCTGGTTCTCGATCCTGGGCGCACTGCCATTCACGCTGATCCTGCCCTATGCCGACCTGTTCTGGACCGGCGTGCTGACGATCCTGATCAACCTGATCATGTCGAGCGCCTTCGCCGCGATCCTGATCTATGCGCTGGAATTGCTGCCCGGCCGCGTCGGACTGGTCGGCGGCTTCTTCTACGGGCTGTCCTTCGGGCTCGGCGGGCTCGCGGCAGCGCTGCTCGGCGAGTTCGCCGACATTCTCGGCATCGAGGCGGTCTACAAGATCTGCTCGTTCATTCCGCTGATGGGCCTGCTCGCCTGGTTCCTGCCGCGGCTGAGCGAGGGCACGCGGGGCGCCAGGGTCGGGCATTAGGCGGCTTGCGTCGTCACGCTCGGGCTTGACTCGAGCATCTCTGGAGGGAAGGGCGCCCTATCCCGTGGGAGATTCTCGGGTCGAAGCTTGGCTTCGCCCGAGAATCGAGAATGACGGGCGCTGTCAGAGCGCCAGCTTGCCGGCCTTGGCGGCGGCGTAGCGCTCGTTGACCTTCTTCCAGTCGACCACGTTCCACCAGCCCTTGAGATAGTCGGCGCGGCGGTTCTGGTACTTCAGGTAATAGGCGTGCTCCCAGACGTCGTTGCCGAGCAGGACCATCTGCTTGTCCATGATCGGGCTGTCCTGGTTCGGCTTGCCGAGCAGGGCGAGCTTCCCGGCCTTGTCGACCGTGACGAAGACCCAGCCGGAGCCGAAGACGCGCAGACCCGCCGCCTCGAAATCCGTCTTGAACTTGTCGAAGCCGCCGAGATCGCGCGTGATCGCCTCGGCGACCTCGCCGGTCGGCGCACCGCCGGCAGCCGGCGCCATGATCTCCCAGAACATGCTGTGGTTGGCATGGCCGCCACCATTGTTGCGGACGAGGGTGCGGATGCTGTCCGGGAGCTGGCCGAGATCGGCGATCAACTCTCCGACCGAGGCCTTGGCGAGGGCGCCATTGTCCTTGGCGGCGTTGTTCAGCGCGGCGACATAGGCGGCATGGTGCCGGTTGTAGTGGATGTCCATGGTGGCTGCGTCGATATGGGGCTCCAGCGCATTGGCCTCATAGGCGCGCTTCGGCAGCGAGAACGGGCCGGTTGGGGCTGCCGGCGCTGCCGCCTGCGCCCAGACCCTCGGCGCGGCGACGACGGCGAGCGCTGCGGCACCCAGGCCGATCAGGCTGCGGCGGGAGACGGCGGACATTGCGGTCATGGAATTCCTCCGGAAAGCGTTGGGGCGTGTCGGCTTCCTGCTCAACGCGCGTGCCCCGTTGCGGGTCCGTCGTCGATCGCTCCAACTATAGCACGGCCCGGCGCGCCGGTTGACCCAAGGGCAACATCGCAATCCCGGCGCCTGTATCGAAAGTGGTAAACCGCCCGATCGCGCTCTTAACCGGCGATTTACCGCGTTTCTCTACGGTTCTGGCAAGAAATCCTCCCGGGTTGAAGGGGCGCCCCGCCATGCATGCACTGGCTCGCAAGCTCGACCTGCCCGTTGACGCGGCAGGGCAGGACCTTGCCGGCGAGCCGACTGGGGTCGGTGCGGAGCGCGCGGTGCGCGAAATTGCCGCCCGTTTCGGCAAGCTCAGTGCCGAGATCACCGATATCGCCGGGCGCGTCGGCGACGTGACGCAACAGTTCGATCAGCAGACGGCGGGGCTGCGTCGGGTGGTCGGCGCGGTCGAGCAGGTGTCGCAGGCGAACAATGCGATCCGGCAGGCGGCCGAGGGTGCGCAGGCTGCCGCGTCCGGTGTCCGCAACGGCCTCGAGCGCGTCACCAAGTCGGTGCGGCTCGGTCTCAATGCAGCGCAGGCCGATATCGAGACGCTGTCGCAGGAAGCCCAGTCGATGTCGCAGGTGCTGGCGCAGGCCGTCGGCGACGCGCACAAGGCGCGGGCGTCGAGCGATGCGATCCAGTCGATCACCCGCGAGATCCAGCTCCTGTCGATCAATGCCGGCGTCGAGGCAGCCCGCAGCGGCGAGGCCGGCAAGGGCTTCGCGGTCATCGCCGCCGCCGTGAAGGCGCTTGCCGAGCAGACCCGCGCGGCGACGGCGGCGAGCGCAGCCCAGCTCGACCTGCTGGTCAAGGCGGTCGATGCGGTCGCCCGGCGCAGCCAGGAGAACGCGCAGACGGCGCAGCGCGCGCAGGCGGGCAGCCAGACTATCTCGCTGCAGATCGGCGAGTTCGACAGCTTCGGCCGCTCCGTCGTCGAATTGATCGGCGAGATCGAGGCCGTATCGCGCCCGACCCGGGAGAATGCCGAGGCCTGCGCCAAGGCCGGACAGGACCTCGCCGGCCTCGTGGCCGGGGTCGATGCATCTACCGACAATCTCGAGCAGGCGGGGCAGCGCACCGAGGCGCTGGTCGCGATCAGCGAGGGCATCCTCGGCTCGATCGCGGCCTCGGGCGTGCGGACGGCGCAGTCGGAACTGATCGCGACCGTCATGGAGACGGCCAGCCGGATCAGCGGGTTGTTCGAGGGGGCGCTGGCGCGCGGAGAGATCGGGCTCGCCGAGCTGTTCGACGAGACCTACCGTCCGGTGCCGGGCTCGGACCCGGTCCAGCACATGACCCGTTTCGTCGCCTTGACCGACCGACTGCTGCCGCCGCTGCAGGAGGAGCTCCTGACCTCGAACGGGCGGATCGTGTTCTGCGCGGCGGTTGACCGCAACGGCTTCCTGCCGACGCATAACCGCAAATATGCGCAGGCTCAGGGCTCCGATCCGGTCTGGAACAACGCCAATTGCCGCAACCGGCGGATCTTCGACGACCGGACCGGCCTCGCCGCCGCCCGCAACCGCAAGCCGTTCCTGCTGCAGAGCTACCGGCGCGACATGGGCGGCGGGCAGTTCCTGGTGATGGAGGACCTGTCGGCGCCGATCATGGTCAAGGGCCGGCACTGGGGTGCCTTCCGCTTCGGCCTCAAGGTTTAACGCTTCGTCCGTGCCTGTCCTGTCGAGTTGAGTGAGCGAGTTCCCGAGTCAGCGCCATGCATATCGCGCCATCCTTCCCCAACCTGTCGGTGCTGCTCATCGATCCGAGCCCGCATTACCGCCGCATCGTGCGCACGATGCTGTATCAGGCGCAGCTCAACCGCATCTTCGAGGCGGCCGACCTCTCATCGGCGGCCTCGACCTTCATCCAGAAGCAGCCGAACATCGTCATCCTCGACTGGGACATGCCCGAGGGCAACAGCATCAAGTGCCTGGCGGCGATCCGCTCGTTCAAGACCTCGCCCTTCGCCAAGGCGCCGGTGCTGGTGATGATGGAGCGGCCGGACAGGCGCTCGGTCGTCCAGGCCGCAAAGCTCGGCGCGCATGAGATCATCACCAAGCCGATCTCGCCCAACAATCTCTGGCTTCACCTGTCGGGTGTCATCAACGTGCCGCGAAAATACCGGGAGGCGACGGGCAAGATCACGCTAGTGCCGCGCGCGATCAGCAACAACATGTTCTGATGCTCGTGGCTGCGCACCGCAATTGCCACGAAAGCGCCAAGAGTATTGATAGGCGCGTCCCTATTTAGCGAAGTTTTTACCAGTTTGCCGCGATGCTCCAGGCGCAATCCTGGGTCGCCCTCCATGCTCATCACCGTCTCGCTTCCCCCTTTCCTCGGCCGCTCCGAGGCTGCGACGTTCCGCAACCAGCTTCTGGTGGCGCTGGAACAGCGGGAAAGCATCGCCGTCGAATGCGCCGAGGCGGGAGCCTTGCCCAGCCTCTGGATCCAGCTTCTTCATTCCGCAGCCACCAGCGCCGCCGCGCGGGGGCTTTCGGTCACGCTCAAGGCGGCTTCCGAGGAATGCCGCGAATCCTTGCGGGCGATCGGCTTCGATGCCGCTCACAGCGCTCTCGTTCTGGAGTGACAGGCATGAAAATCCTGGCGATCGACGATACCAAGACTTTGCTCAGTCTGCTTAGCCTGACGCTGCGCAATGCCGGCCATGAGGTGGCCGAGGCCGAGAACGGCGAGGACGGCCTCAACAAGTTCGAGCAGTTCAAGCCCGATCTCGTGATCACTGACCTGAACATGCCGATCATGGACGGCATCGAGTTTACCCGTGCCTGCCGCTCGCGCCCGGCCGGGCAGAACACGCCGATCATCGTGCTGACCACGGAGAACGGCGCCGAGATCAAGGCGGAAGGCCGCCGCGCCGGCGCCAGCGCCTGGATGGTCAAACCTTTCGAACCCGACACGCTGCTCGGCCTCGTCGCGCGCTACCAGAACTGAAGGTCGGCCGATGGATCCGTTGGCAGAACTCAAGCAGACCTTCTTCCAGGAATGCGAAGAACTCCTCGGCGCGCTGGAGCAGAAGCTCCAGGCCCTCGACGAGGGCTCCGTCGATCCCGAGGACGTCAATGCCGCCTTCCGCGCCATTCACTCGATCAAGGGTGGGGCCGGCGCCTTCGGCTGCACGGAGCTGGTCGGCTTCGCGCATGTCTTCGAGGCCTCGCTCGACCATCTGAGGTCCGGCCGCGTCGCCGTCGAGGATGCGCCGTTCACCCTGTTCCTGCGCTGCGCCGATGCCGTTGCCGATCTCGTCTCGGCCGCCCGCAACGACGAGCCCGCGACCGAGCGGCCGGATCTGCTGGCCGCGCTCGAGCAGGTCGGCAAGGAGCCGCAGGCGCCCATCGCCGCGCCGCCACCTCCCGCTTCTGATCCGGTAGCTCCTGCCGCCGACAACGACGCGCCCATCGGCATCGCCGCGCTCGGCAATCTGCTCGCCATGGTCGAGGCGAAGACGGCGGCGCCCGCCGCTGCCGCCGACGATGGCTGGGACGACGAGCCCGCTGCAGCGTCTGCCCCTGTCGCGGGCAAGCCAGGCCGCGACGTGCAGTTGCGCATCGCGCCGGAAACGGACCTGTTCCGCCGGGTGATCGAGCCGCGTGTCGTGCTCGGCTCGCTGCCGGCCGCCGACATCGTTTCGATCCGTTGCGACCTGAGCCAGGTGCCGCCGCTGGAAAGCCTCGATGTCAGCGATTGCTGGCTGCGCTTCGACGTAGCCTTGCGCACCGAGTTGTCGGTCGAGGACCTGCATGGCCGCTTCGACTTCAGCCTGGCGAACGAGGAATTCGAGATCACCTTCGCCGAGGAGGCCGTGACCGAGGCACTTCCGGCGAGCGAGCCGGAGGCCGCTGAGCCCGAAGTCTCCAGCGCGGTTGCCGCCGACCTCTCGGCGATCCTGGCCATGCTCGGCCCGGCACCTGAAGCGGCGAACGAGCCCGATATCAAGCCCGAGCCGGCCCCGGTTGCCGTCGCTGCTCCGGTCGTCGCCGCCGAGCCAGCGGTCGCCCGTGCCGCGCCGCGTGCTCCGGCGGCTCCCGATGCCTCCGCACGCCAGCGCCAGGCAGTCAGCGTGCGCGTCGATCTCGACCGCATCGACAAGCTGATGAACCTCGTCGGCGAGATCGTCATCACCCAGTCGATGCTGGTCGAATGCGTGCGCTCGCTGCCCTACGACGTCCACGCCAAGACCGCCGAGGGCATGCTGACCCTGTCGCGCCAGACGCGGGAGCTGCAGGACCATGTCATGGCGGTCCGCGCGCAGCCGGTGAAGGCCGTGTTCCAGCGTATGCCACGGCTGGTGCGCGAGCTCGCCCAGACGCTGGGCAAGGAAGTGCGTCTCGTGCTCGAAGGCGAGAACACCGAGGTCGACAAGACGATCATCGAAGAGCTCGCCGATCCGCTGACCCATATGATCCGCAATTCGATGGATCACGGATTGGAGACGCCCGACGAGCGCATCGCGGCCGGCAAGCCGCGCGAGGGCACGATCAGGCTCATCGCCGAGCATCGCGCCGGCCGTATCGTCATCTCCGTCACCGATGACGGGCGCGGCATCGGCCGCGACCGGCTGCTCGCCAAGGCACGCTCGCGCGGCCTCGTCGGCGCCGACGAGAGGCTGCAGCCGGAGGAGATCGACCAGCTCATCTTCGCCGCCGGCCTGTCGACGGCCGAGGTCATCAGCGACGTGTCGGGCCGCGGCGTCGGCATGGACGTGGTGCGCCGCAACGTCGAGTCGCTCGGCGGGCGCATCAGCGTCGATTCCGAGCCGGGCCGGGGCTGCAAGTTCACGCTCGCCCTGCCGCTGACGCTCGCTGTGCTCGAAGGCATGGTGATCCGCTGCGGCGACGACCGCTATGTCATCCCGATCGCCTCGGTCATCGAGACCCAGCATCTCGCCTCGACGCCGATCGAGCGTCTGCCTTTCGGCCAGGAGGTGCTGCGCTGGCGCGGCGAGGTCACGCCGCTCTACCGGCTCGGCGACGTGATGGGCTCGATGGGCACCACCAACGAGAACATCGTCATCATCGCCGAGACCGAGCGCGGCAACAATGTCGGCATCGCCGTCGACGAGATCGTCGGCCAGCAGCAGGTCGTCGTGAAGAGCCTCGAGGCCAATTACGGCGCGGTCAACGGTGCCTCGGCGGCGACGATCCTCGGCGACGGCCTCGTCGCCCTGATCCTGGATATCGACTCGATGCTGCGGCTGGCCGCTTCCGCCAGCCGCTCCTCCCAATCTGACCTCAAGATGGCTGGATGACCATGAGCCTCCAACTCGGCGAAAAGCACTTCTCGTCGGCGCAGCCGGAATCGGCGGCGCGCCGCATCGTGACCTTCAAGGTCGGCGACCGTACCTTCGGCATCGATGTCGGCATGGTTCGCGAGATCAAGGGCTGGCAGGCGACGACGCCGCTGCCGCATGCGGCCCCGCATGTGCGCGGCGTGCTCAACCTGCGCGGCGTCATCCTCGCGGTCTACGACCTGCGGACCGCGATCGGGCTCGGTGCCACCGACGCCACCGCGACCCATGTCATCGTGGTCGTCGATGTCGAGGACAAGACCGCCGGCCTGCTGGTCGACTCGGTCTCGGACATCGTCGATGTGCCGGTCAGCGCGGTGCGCCCGGCTCCGGAGCTGGAACGTGACGAGCACGGCCTGATCGAAGGCCTCGTCCTGCTCGACACCGACATCGTCGCGCTGCTCGACCTTGCGGCGGTGATCCGCGACGGCGGCGCCGAGGCCCAGATCAAGACCAGCCGGGCCGCCTGACCTTTTTGAGACCAGCCCGAGCGTAGCGTTCAAAAGCGGGCGAGAACAAGAAACGATCGACCCCTATGGGCAGCGCGCTCGGCCCCTTCTCACGTCTCTCGGTCAGCCAGCCGCTGCTCGCCGCCGGTTCGGCGGCGCTCGCGGGCAGCCTGGCGTCCTATGCGGCACTGGCCGGCGCTCCCGCGCTGGGTGCCGCCGCCGTTGCGGGCGTCGCATTGCTCGGCGGCTTTGCCGCCTGGAGCGCGGCCCGTCCGCTCGCGCGCAGCGCGGCGGCTGCGGCGCGCCTGGCCGAAGGCGGCGAGGTTACGCTTCCCGATGCATCCGGGTCGGGTGAGGGCGCGGATTTGTCGCGCGCGCTCGCAGCCATTCGCGAGCAGGGCCAGGAAGCCGAAAGGCTGCGCGCCGCGCTCGATCAGGGTCGCGCCAGCGTCATGCTCTGCGATCCCGATGGCCGGGTGGTCTATGTCAGCAAGGCGCTGTTGCGTTTCTTCGGCGAGGCGCAGGAGGATTTTCGCGCCGCCTTTCCGGGTTGCTCGGCCAAGGACATGCTGGGCCGCGTCATGGAGCGCGTGCAGGGCGAGCACCAGCCGGTCGGCGGCCAGCCAGTGCGCCTGACGCTCGGCCGTCGCACGATCTGCCTGACCTTGACGGCCATGGTGCGCAGCGATGGCCGCAGCCTCGGCACCGCCGTGGAATGGCGCGAGGTGACCGGGGATCTCAAGCTCGCGGCCGAGATCGTGGAACTGGTCGAGGCGGCCGAGGCCGGCGACTTTTCCCGCCGCCTGTCATCGGAAGGGCAGCCGCTGCCGCTCGGCCATGCGATCAAAGGCCTGAATCGGATCAACGCCGCGCTCGAAGGCACGCTCGAAGAGATGGCCCATGCTGTCGCCGGGGTGGCTCAAGGCGATTTCAATCGGCACGTTCCGGTGACCAGCCAGGGCAGCCTCGGCTTCCTTCAGGACAGCCTCAACGAGGCCTTCGGACATGTCGGCGCGACGCTTGCGACCATTCGCGACAGCGCGGGCCGGGTTTCGCATGTCGCAGCCGAGGTCGATGTCGCGACGACGGAGCTTGCAGCGGGAGCCGGGCGGGCGGCTGCAGAGCTCGGTGAAACCTCTGCGGCAGCCGAACAGGTCGCGGCCTCCGTCGGGCGCAGCAGCATCCGCACCCGCGAGGCCGGCGAGCTCGCCGGCGAGACGATGAGCGTCGCGCAGCAGGGGCAGGGCGTCGTCACCCGCGCTGTCGCGGCGATCGAGCGGATCGAAAGCTCGTCACTGAAGATTTCCGAGATTGTCGGGGTGATCGACGAGATCGCCTTCCAGACCAATCTGCTGGCGTTGAACGCCGCCGTCGAGGCGGCGCGCGCCGGCGATGCCGGCAGGGGTTTCGCGGTGGTCGCCTCCGAGGTGCGGTCGCTGGCGCAGCGCTCGGCGGGGGCCGCCAAGGACATCAAGGGCCTGATCGCCTCGTCCAACGGGCAGGTCGCTGAGGGCGTTGGCTTCGTCCGCGAGACCGGTACGGCGCTGGAACGCATCGTCACTGCCGCGGGCAAGGTCGCGACAACGGTTTCAGAGATTTCCACGGCTGCGGCCGAACAGGCACAGGGCGCCGGCGAGATGGGCCGCAGTGTGGCGAAGATGGACAAGGGTGTCAGGCAGAATGCCGCCCTGGCCGAGCGCAGCGCCGCGGCGGCTGTCGAGCTCGCCGACCGGGCAGCGGCGCTGCATGCCACGATCGAAGCATTCCGCGGCGGCCATGCCGCGGTCGGCGGCGCGCTGCCGCCGCGCCGCGCCCCGACCGCTGCGCAGCCGCCGCGGACGATGCCGCAGCCACAGCATCGCCGCGTCGCCGCCGGCGGCCGCACGGGGATTTGAGAGATGACCAGACCTGCCTCGTCGAATCCCTTTGCCATGATCCAGCCCGGCATGGCCGATGTCACGCTGACGCGCGACGACATGAAGTTCATCGCGACGCTGGTCTATGAGCAGGCCGGCATCGTCATCCGCGAGCACAAGGAGGCAATGACGCGCGGGCGGCTGGCGCGGCGCGTCAAGGCGCTCGGCATGGGTTCGGTTGCCGAATACTGCGCCTTCCTCAAGACCCCGCAGGCGGCGGGCGAGCTGCCGGAGCTGATCAATGCGGTGACGACCAACCACACCGCCTTCTTCCGCGAGCGCCACCATTTCGACCATCTGCGCAAGGATGTGATGCCGCGGCTGCTGCAGGAGCGGGGTGGGCGGCGCGGCCGAATACGCATCTGGTCGGCGGCCTGCTCGTCCGGCGAGGAGCCCTATTCGATCGCCGCGTCCTGCCGCGACGTCATGGGCCCGCGCAGCGATGTCGATTTCAAGATCCTGGCGACCGATATCGATACCGATATCCTGGTGCGGGCCGAGGCCGGCCTCTATCCGGCGGAGCTGTTCGAGCGCCTGCCGGGCGATGTGAAACCCTTGCTCAAGCTCGAAGGCGGGGCAGGGCGGGGCGAGGCCCGCATCGTCGAGGAACTGCGCCGCATGATCGCCTTCAAGCGGCTGAACCTGATCGAGAAATGGCCGATGAGCGGCCCGTTCGACGTGATCTTCTGCCGCAACGTCTTCATCTATTTCGACACGCAGACCAAGGCCTCGATCCTCGACCGTTTCGTGGCGCTGCTGGCGCCCGGCGGCTTCCTCTATCTCGGGCATTCGGAATCGCTGCCGCAACCGCATCCGAAGCTGCGCCTGATCGGCCGTACCATCTACGAGAGGACCGCATGAGCGTTTCACGGTCTTCCCGCCGTTATTTCGATCCGCGTTTCCAGGCGACGATCATCACGGTCGCGCCGGGCGAGCACGAGATCACCTCCGCCAAGGACGAGATCGTGGCGACGGTGCTCGGCTCCTGCGTCTCGGTCTGCATGCGCGATCCGGTTGCCGGTGTCGGCGGCCTCAACCACTTCCTGCTGCCGAAGAACAATGGCAATGCCGATCCCAGCGCCGGCGAGCGCTATGGCGACACCGCCATGGAAGTGCTGATCAACGACCTGCTCAAGCGCGGCGCCAAGCGCAACAATTTCGAGGCGAAGGTGTTCGGCGGCGCGCGCGTGCTCTCGGGCGCGACGATGCTGGCGATCGGCGACGGCAACATCGCCTTCGTCAACGAGTTCCTGAAGGTCGAGGGCATCCCGGTGGTCTCGCGCGATGTCGGCGGCACGCGCTCGCGGCGCATTCATTACCAGCCCTCCACGGGCCGGGCCTGGGTGCAGCACGTCCAGCCGACCGCGCGCGACAGCGGCCACGAGCAGGAAATCGCCTATCTCAACCGGCTCAAGACGCAGCCGGTGGCCGGTGAAGTGGAGGTCTGGTGATGAACATGCCGCTATCCTCCGCCACCCCGGTCAAGGTCCTCGTCGTCGACGATTCCATCCTGATGCAGAAGCTGATGACGCAGATCATCGACTCCGCGCCGGGCTTCAAGGTGATCGGCGTCGCCGGCAGCGCCGAAGAGGGTTGGGACGCGATCCAGGATCTCAGACCCGATGTCGTGACGCTTGATCTCGAACTGCCGGGCCGGCACGGCCTCAAGCTTCTGGCGCGCGTCCTCAAGCAGGATCCGCTGCCGGTGCTGATCGTCTCGGCCTTCGGCGGGCCGGGCGCCGACAACACCATTCAGGCGCTGGAGCTCGGCGCTATCGACTTCATCGAGAAGCCCGATGGCACGACCCATACGCTCGACGGCTTCATGAAGCATCTCGTCGCAGCGCTGCAGCGCGCCGCGGCCAGCCGCAAGATGCTCGCCGCCGCACGGCAGGTGGCCCAGGCCGCCGTGCCCGCCCGCCCTGCCGTACCCTCGCCGCGCGAGCCAGCCCGCGCCGGCAAGACCTCGCTGATCGCGATCGGCGCCTCGACCGGCGGCGTTCCGGCCGTGCAGACGGTGATGCGGGATCTCGCGCCGCTCAGGTTGCCGATCGTCGTGGTGCAGCACATGCCGCCGGGCTATACGGCGAAATTCGCGGCCCGGCTCGCGACCGCGACCGGTCTCGATGTCCATGAGGCCGTCGACGGCGACAGGCTGAAGCCAGGGATGGCGGTGGTGGCGCCCGGTGGTTCGCGCCATCTCGAGATCGAGGAGCGGCGCGGCGAATTCGTCTGCGCGCTACGCGAAGGGCCGCTGGTCAGCGGCCACTCGCCGTCGGTCGACGTGATGTTCCATTCGGTGGCGCGCAGCGCCGGCAGCCACGCGGTCGGGATCCTGCTCACCGGCATGGGGCGCGACGGTGCTGACGGTTTGTTAGCCATGCGCAAAGCCGGCGCCGAGACGTTAATCCAAAGCGGTGAGACCTGCGTGGTAAACGGGATGCCGAAAGCGGCCTATGAACTGGGAGCGACCGAGCGGGTCGTTCCGCTTACCCAGATTGGTACCGCGGTCAGCCAGTTGATCGGCGAGAGGCCGAACCTGCGCACCGCGTAAGGAGATTATGATGTCAAAGGCCAGAAGCGAATACCGCATCCTGGTGGTCGACGACCAGAAGAGCATGCGCGGCCTGGCGACCTATTTCCTCAAGCAGATCGAGTTCCAGGACATCGACGAGGCGGAGAACGCCCGCGAAGCCCTGATGAAGATGCAGACCAAGCGCTACGACCTGCTGCTGCTCGACTGGAACATGGACGGCATGAGCGGCATCGACCTGTTGCGCGCGATCCGCTCGGTGCCGGAGCTGAACCAGATCAAGATCATCATGGCGACCTCGGAGCGCTCGGTCGACAAGATGGACGAGGCGACCAGCAACGGCGCCGACCATTACGTCGTGAAGCCCTATGAATTGCGCGATCTCGAAGTGCGGGTGAAGAAGGTCCTCGCCTGCTGAGGCTTTCTCCGGTCTCGCCATCGTGAAGCGAAGCCCCGTAGCCGTTGGCTGCGGGGCTTTCTGCTTTCGGGCATGATGCGCCGGTTCGGTTGTCGGATCGGAGAGAAGCCATGCTGCCGTCACGCCGCCAGATCGTTGCCGGGATAGCCGGAGTGGCTGCTGCCGGTCTCGCCTCTCGCGAGACAGTGGCGCAGGCTCTCACCGGCGCCCATGCCTTCGGCTTCGACAAACCGGGGGGCGGGCGCCTGCCGCTGGCCGATTATCGCGGCCGGCCGATCCTCGTCGTCAACACGGCGACGCGCTGCGGCTATGCCGGGCAGATGGCGACACTGGAGCAGCTCTGGCAGCGCTACCAGACGCGCGGGCTGATGCTCGTCGCGGTGCCGAGCAACGATTTCGGCGGGCAGGAGCCGCTTGACGGCGCGGCCATCGCCGAGGCTGCAAAGCAGAGCCATGGCGCGACCTATACCTTCGTCGAGAAAAGCGTGGTGCGCGGACCGGAGGCGCATCCGTTCTATCGCTGGGCCGCGTCGGAGAAGCCGGCCGACACGCCGCGCTGGAACTTCCACAAATACCTGGTCGGCCGCGACGGCACACTGCTCGGCGGCTTTCCGGCCGCGACCGATCCGCTCTCGCCGCAGCTCGTGCAGGCGATCGGGCGGGAACTGGCGGCGGGGTAGTCGCTCAGGCTTTTGGCTTTGCGCCCGGACGGAACGCCGCGATCAACGCCGGATCGGTCTCCAGCCACGGCCCCTCGATCAGGTCGATGCAATAGGGGATCGCCGGCATCACCGCGTCCAGGCATTCGGCGATGGCGCGGGGGCGGCCGGGCAGGTTGACGATCAGGGACTTGCCCCGGATGCCGGCCGTCTGGCGCGAGAGGATCGCGGTCGGGACCTTGGCGAGGCTCACCTGGCGCATCAGTTCGCCGAAGCCGGGCATCGGCTTCTCGACGACATCTTCCGTCGCCTCCGGTGTGACGTCGCGCGGGGCGGGGCCGGTGCCGCCGGTGGTGACGATCAGGCAGCAGCCTTCGCGGTCGGCGAGATCACGCAGCGTTTCGGCGATCACGGCGCGGTCGTCGGGGATGACGCGTGCCACCGCTTCCCAGGGCGAGGTCAGGACCTTCGCGAAATAGGCCTGGATCGCCGGCCCGCCCTCATCGGCGTAGATGCCGGCCGAGGCGCGGTCGGAGACCGTGACGATTCCAATCCGGGCGGTCGCGGTCATCGGCTCTCTCCTGCGGGCGGGCCTGCTCTATCGGTGGCGTGGATGAATGGTCAAGCGGGCCTCTCGCCAGCTCCGGAGCGATCTGGTAGCGCAGCGCCATGCGCTCTGCCGCCTCGGCCCCATCTCCCACCGGCAACGGCTTCGCCGCCAGCTTCGCGGCGACGGTGATGCTTGTCGTTGGGCTTTTGGCCGTGCTGACCCTTTGGCGCGACCCCTATTGGGTGTTCCGCGACAGCCCGCCCTGGACCCGTGACGGTGCCGGCGCGAGCCGCCTGCTCGATGTCGAGATGCGCCTGATCAAGCCACTCCAGATCTCCAGGCTGAAGCCGCAGACGCTGCTGATCGGCTCGTCGGTGGTCTATCGCGGCCTCGATCCGCGCGATGCCTCCGGCGTCGGGGGGCAAGTCTACAATGCCGGCGTCTCCGCCCTGATGGCGCGCGAATTGCCGACGCTCGCGGCTTTGGCCGTCGATGTCGGCAGCGTCAGGCAGGTCGTGATCGAGCTCGACTATTTCATGTTCACCGCCTGGCCGCCGCCACCGCCGATCGACCGGAAGCTCGCGACGGCATCGGGCCGCCGGGAGGCCCTCGTTTCGATCGTGCTGAATCCGAAGGCGATCGACAACCTGCGCGGGCGGCAGTCCCGAAGGACCGAGCCCGGCCTCTGGCATGGCGACGGCTACAAGGCGACGCCGGATTTCGATGCGGAGCTGGTGGGCAGGATCACTCGCGAACAGAACATCGCGGCGATGGTCTACCGGCCGGGCGATCTGGCTCATCTCGAACGCGCGCTCGATCTGCTTCGGACGCGGAAGGTCTCGATCGTCCTGTCGCCGATGAGCGCGGCCCAGCGGCAGCTGGTCATGGATGGTGGGCGCGGCGCCGAACTGGCGGCCTGGCGGCGGGACGTCGCCGCGTTGGCGGCGGCGCGCGGCCTGCCGTTCCACGATTTCGTCTCAGACCATCCGTTCGAGGATTTCGATCCCGCCAAGGCGTCGTCGCGCTACTGGCTCGACACCCTGCATTTCAAGCCGGAGGTCGGCCGCTGGCTGCTCGGGCGGATCGGGCTCGGACGGCTTCCCGCAGGCGCCTGAGCCACATCCGGCTGAGGGCCGCGGCCTGCGCTGCGCCGGGGCGGCCGGGGCCAACGCGAATGATGGCATTGGCCATCTCGCGGCGCTCGCCCCAGACATAGGTGCCGGCATCGACACCTTCGCCGGCGCCGCTGTCGAAGAAGGCCGGCGGTGTCCCGTTGAAATCGGCCTGCAGCATGGCGATCGTCAGGGTCCGGCCGGGCGAATGGCGGCTTTGCGTCTCGTCGTAGGCGATCTTGAGGAAATGCCGGCGGTTGCCGCTCTCGACCAGCAGGCCCATGGCGATGGCCCGGCCGTCATGCAGCAAGGTGTCGATCAGCAGCGTGTCGTCGTTGGCGCAAAGCTCGGCCAGGCGGCGGATATAGGCGGCGTCCGCCGGCAGGCAGGCGATGGCCGTACCGGCTTCGCCTTTCCAGCCGGAGGCTTCAAGCGCGAGGAAGGCGTCGAGCGCCTCCAGCGCGCTGCGGCCGCGATTGCGCCGGAAGGTGAGGGCGCCCTGCTTCGCCACGGCCCGGAACTGCTGCATCCGCTTCTTGTAGGCGGAGCCGAGCGCGCGGCGCAGATAGCTCTCGAAGCTGTCCTCCGGGCGCGGGATCATCACCGGCCGGACCCAGCGCTCATAGGTCGAGATCGCGCTGCCGGTCTGGCGGCAGGCTTCGGCGAGGGCGGCATGACAGGGGCCGTCGAGCGGCAGCAGCGGCAGCAGCAAACGGTGCGGCAGGTCGCGCGAGGCGCGCAGATAGCGCATCAGGGCGCGGGCCGCTTCCGCCGCGTGGTCGCGGTCGAGCACCGGCAGCGAGGAGACTTCGTAGAGCGGCACGAGTGGTGAGGCGAGAGCGGGGCTGAAGCCGCTGCGCCAGCCCTTCACGCGCCGGAAGGCCCAGATTCCGACGAGCTGTTCGAAGTCGAGCGCTTCGCTGAGCCAGGCGCAGAGCACGACGATCTCGTCCTCCGGCACCAGCGTCGTCGCGGCCGAGACCGCAGCCGGTGCCATATGCGGATTGGGCTCGAGCGCGTGGCGGGCGAGTTCCGCGAAAACCGGCCCCAGATCCGCGTAAGCGGCGGGGCCGAGGCGCCTGACGACGATTCCCGTGCTCAAGACCGATGGCCGTTCCGGTTCGGCAGGCGCCATTCGCCGCGCAGGGCGAGGACGAAGGCGATCACCTGCGCCGTGGCGCGGTAGAGTTCCTCGGGAATCTGGTCGTCAAGTTCGACCGCCGAGAGCGCCTGCGCAAGGATCGCGTTCTGCTCGACCTCGACATCGTGCTCCCTGGCTGTCTCGACGATGCGCTCGGCCAGTTCGCCACGGCCCTTGGCGGTGACGCGCGGCGCGCCATGTCCGTCATATTCCAGCGCGACGGCGATGCGGGGCTGTCGCGGCGTGCTCATGACAGGCGGTCCAGGAACTGGCCGGCGGTCGGCTGCACCACGCGGGGCTGGCCGGTGTGGATGTCGATGACACCGCTAGCGAAATCGGCATCGAGCAGCGCGCCTTCGAGGCCGGGCGCGGCGCCGCGCAGGAGCTGGCTGGTCTCCTCGCGCTCGGCCCAGATCGAGACGCCGACATCGCGGCCCTGCAAGGTGACGACGCCTTGCAGCGGCCCCATCGGCTCGACATCGAGCGCGAAGCGGATGCGCCAGAGCGGCGGGCTCACCCCTTGCGCGTCGCGGCGCGGGGCGTCCCGCTCGACCTGGAGCGGCAGGATCGCGGTGCCCTGATGGAAGGCGATCGGGATCTCGGCGAGCCAGCGCTGCGCTGCTTGCGTGCCGTCCTGCCGGGTGGGCTCGAGCGGCAGCGAGGCGTATTGCGCGAGCTTGATCCGGTCGAGCGCGGCTTCGGTCTGGTCGAGCAGCGTCTCGGCGATGGCGAGCGGCTTCTCGGCCGGGTGGAGCGTCGGCTCGACGGCGGGTTGCAGCGCGAGCGGGCCGTCCCGGCGCGGCGGGGCGAGGCGGGCGGGCTGGTCGGTGGTGGTGAGCTCCGCCTGCCGATCCACCGCCTGGCCATTGTCGTGCTCATGTCGGCCCGCCTTCGGGTCCGGCGACAGGGCGTCGATGATCGGCAGCAAGGTCTCGCGCAGCGCCTGCAGCCCGGCCTTGAGGTCGCCCTGCCGGGGCTGCGGCAGGCCGGCGGCCTGCCGTGTGTCGAGGAAGAGCCCGGAGGCCTGGAAGGCCTGCTTGAGTCCTGCCGCCGTCGGCGCCTGCCGCTCGGCCGGAACGGCCTGGGCGAGCACCTGCTGGATCGCGGGCGGCAGCGTTTTCGGCAGGGCCAGCGAAATCGCTCCCTGCGCCAGCGCACGCAGATTGGCGAAGAGCGGGGCGAGCCCAGCCTGCCGCTGCAGGACCGGGCCGAGCAGCGGTCCGGCGATTGCGCGGGCGATCACCGCTGTCGGGATGGCGGGAAAAGCGACTGCGGTCGCTGTCGAGGTTGCCGGGGGCGTGCTGGCAGGAGCCTGACCGGCGAGCGCCGCAGGTGCGTGCGCCGCCGAGGCCGGTGCCGGAACCGGGACCTGGGTCGCAGGAGGGCCGAGCGTCTGCAGGGCCTGCTGCAGGAAGGCCTGCTGCATCGCCACCGGGGAAGGCGGGTGCGCGGCCTGTGCGGCAGCCGGCGCAGCCGGTGTGGCAGCTTGTGGAACAGGAGAAGGCACAGGCGCCATCTGCGGGCGGACCGAAACCGGTGATGCCGGGGCTGCATCCGGCTGCGCAGGCGCAGGCGTGGGCGCTGGAGCTGGTTGCGACTGGGCTTGCCCGGGCGCTGGCGCATTGGGCGGGCGCACTTCGACCAAAGTCGCGCGCAGATCGCCGCCTTGCTGTTCGGGCGGATCGAGGCGCAACAGCAGGGTGGCGCCTGGCTGCAGAGCCGCCTGCCTCGCCTGCGGACCGGCGAGGATGAGCGCGACCCTGGTTTCGCCGATCATGGCGGTCGCGGTGCCATCCGGCTCCAGCGAGGCGAGCCTGGCTTGCACCGTCCGGCCAGCCGTCAGCTCTCCGCCTGCGTCGAGCGCCTGCAGCAGAGTGGCGAGGGTCTGGCTCTTGACGAGCTGGGCGAGATTCATCGGGCGACCACGTGAGGACGCAATACCCTGTCACGAAAGATTAAGCATTTCCTTGCCGACCGGCCGTGTCATGCAGGGCGTGCCTGCGCGCCGGGCGCTGGCCTCGGGCGCGCCGCTGCGGCAGGGTTGGCCATCGCGTTCGAGGATTTCAGCCATGGATTACCGCCGTCTCGGCCGTTCCGGCCTCAAGGTTTCGCCGCTCTGCCTGGGCACCATGATGTTCGGCGGCCCGGCCGACGAGGCGACCTCGCGCCGGATCATCGACAGCGCGCACGAAGCCGGCATCAATTTCATCGATACGGCCGATGTCTATAACGAGGGCCAGTCCGAAGAGGTGACCGGCCGCGCCATTGCCAACCATCGTCATGACTGGGTGCTGGCGACGAAGGTCGCGAACCCCATGGGCAAGGGGCCGATGAATGGCGGGCTGTCGCGGCGCTGGATCATGCGCGCCTGCGAGGACAGCCTGCGCCGGCTCGGCACCGGGACCATCGATATCTACTACCTCCACAAGGAGGATCACACGACGCCGCTGGAGGAGACGGTGCATGCGATCGCCGATCTCGTGCGCCAGGGCAAGATCCGGCATTTCGGCGTCTCGAACTACCGCGCCTGGCGATTGGCCGAGATCTGCCGGCTCTGCGACGAGCTCGGCATCGACCGCCCCGTCGTCAGTCAGCCCTACTACAACGCGATGAACCGCATGCCGGAGGTCGAGCACCTACCGGCCTGCGGCTATTTCGGGCTGGGTGTCGCCTCCTATTCGCCGCTGGCGCGCGGCGTTCTGACCGCGAAATACGCGCCGGGGCAGGCGCCGGCGGAGGGCACGCGCGCCGGGCGAGGCGACCGGCGGATGATGCAGGCGGAGTGGCGCGAGGAAAGCCTGATCATTGCCCAGACGATCAAGGACCATGCGGCGCGCAAGGGGCTGACGCCGATCCAGTTCGCGGTGCGCTGGGTACTGAACAACGCCTTCGTCACGGCGGCGATCGCAGGGCCGCGGACCTTCGAGCAGTGGGAAGCCTATCTCGCGGCGCTCGATGCCGGCTTCGACGCGGAGGACGAGGCGCTGGTCGACCGGTTGGTGCCGGCCGGTCACCCCTCGACGCCGGGTTACAGTGACCCGGCCTATCCGCTGGAAGGGCGCGTCAGCCGCGCCTGAGATCGATCCCTCAGTTCATCATGCAGAAGCCGTTGACCACGACATCCGTCTGGCACCACGGCTTCTTGGCCTCGCTGTTCGCGGTGAGGCGCAGTGGCACGGGTTCCTCGCGCTGGGCGGTTGCCGGCGGGAAGGGGACGCGCTGGGGCTGGCCAGTCGCGGCCTGTGAGCGGCTCGCGCCGGCGGCGATGCCGGGCACGACGACGACGCTGCGACTGGTCTTGGCTGGCGCGGCCGAACTGCGTCCGCCGACGCGGAACTTGGCGGCCTCGGCCTGAACGGGCAGCAAGGTGGCGGTCGCGAGCAGGCAGGCAAGGGCGGCGATGCGGCGCATGAGAACGGTCTCCCGGTTGCCGAGAGGATGCCGCGATCTGCCGCAACGGCAAGGAAAGCCTGAAATCAGCCTCAGCGAGGCGTTAACGCCGGCGCTCAGGCGGCTGCGCGTGGCCGTGTGAGGCTATCCCAGGCCGCCATCGCGCCCTGGGCGATCGTCTCCAGCATTGTTCGCGATGCGCCGTCGCGCGCCTGGATCGACATGCCCTGCTGGACGGTGACGTAGTAGCTCGCGACCGGATGCGGATCGAACGCGGCCGGCAATTCGCCCTCGGCGCTCGCCCGCCGCAGCCGTTCCTCGATCATGCCGACGCTGCCGGCGCGCATCTCGCGCAGGATGCGGCTGGTCTCGTCGCCGACGCCGATGGCGTTGACCGCCGAGAGCACGACCATGCAGCCCGGCGGCCGACCGGGCCGGGTGAAGGTCCGGGCGCTGGCCATCAGATAGCCTTCAAGCGCCGCGCGTGCCGTCGGTTCGTTCTGTAGCGGCGCGAGGATGTCGTCGCTCTCGGTCGCGGCGAAATGGTGGATGGCCTCGCGGTAAAGCTCCTCCTTGCTGCCGAAGGCGGCGTAGAGGCTGGGCGAATTGATGCCCATCGCCTCGGTGAGGTCGCTCATCGAGGCGGCCTGGTAGCCGCGCTCCCAGAACACCTCCATGGCGCGCTCCAGCGCCGCCAGCCGGTCGAAACTGCGTGGACGGCCGCGTTCGGCCATGGCCCGCCTCTCTCAAAAATATTCTGTTACGATCATTATATATTTAACTTGACGCCCGCAGGCAAGCACGCCAGTTATTATGTATCGATCATAACATAAATGGAGTTTGCCATGTCACGCCTTGCCGGAAAGCGCGCTCTCGTCACCGGCGGCAGCCGCGGAATCGGCGCCGCCATCGCCCGCAGGCTCGCCACTGAGGGCGCCGATGTCGCGCTGACCTATGAACGCTCCGCCGACAAGGCAGCTGCGGTCGTGAAGGAGATCGAGGCGCTCGGTCGCAAGGGCTTCGCCATTGCCGCCGACAGCGCCGATCCCGCGGCTGTGACGGGCGCGGTCGACCAGGCCGCGAAGGTGCTCGGCGGGCTCGACATCCTCGTCAATAATGCCGGGATCTATCGCGGCGGCCCGGTCGCGGACTGGAGCCTCGCCGATATCGACGCGACGCTCGCCGTCAATGTTCGCGCGGTGGTGCTCGCCTCGCAGGCCGCAGCGGCGCATCTCGGTGAGGGCGGGCGGGTCATCTCGACCGGCTCCTGCCTCGCCGACCGGGTCGTCGAACCCGATATCACGCTCTATGCGATGAGCAAGGCGGCGCTGATCGGCTTCACCAAGGGGCTGGCGCGCGATCTCGGCCCGCGGGGGATCACCGTCAACATCGTGCATCCCGGCTCGACCGATACCGACATGAATCCGGCCGGCGGCCCCGGTGCCGACGCCCAGCGGGCGCGCATGGCGATCCCGCGCTATGGCCAGCCGGAGGATATCGCCGGGCTGGTCGCTTATCTCGCGAGCGAGGAGGCGCGTTTCATCACTGGCGCCGGCTTCGCCATCGATGGCGGCGTGAACACCTGACGCCGCTGGCCTAATGCCCGGGCAGGACGATCATGGTGGGCTTGGCCGGCAGTGTCGCCTTGGCCAGCGTGATCGTCGCCTGCTCGCGGCGCTCGACCGGCCAGATATCCTGGGTGCGGGCGAGGAAGCGTGAGAGCGTGCCGCCGCCGAAGAAATGCATGGGGATCATCACCCGCGCCTGGATCGATTTCAGGACATCCAGCATGCCGGACTGGTCGAGCGTGTAGCTGCCGTCGACCGGGAAGAGCACGATGTCGACCCGGCCGAGCGCCCGCAGATGGCCGGGCTCCAGCGGATGATGCAGATGGCCGAGATGGGCGATGCAGAGCTCGCCGATCTCGAAGACGAAGATCGAGTTGCCGTCGTAATCGGTGCCGCCCTCATAGGTTCGGATATTGGTCGGCACGTTGCGGACCCGGACATCGCCGAGCGTGAGGTCGTGCCGCGCCGCGCCCTGGCCGGATAGGTCCCAGCCGGGCAGGACATGCTTGATCGCGGGATCGGGGCTGCGCGAGTTATGCGTCGAATGTGCCTTGTTCATCGTGGCGATGTCGGGCGTCACCGGCGGGCGGACATAGTCGTTGTAATCGGTTGCGATCCTCACGCCGCCCGGCGTCTCGATCAGGAAGGTGGCGTGGCCGACGAAGGTGAGCCTGGCCTCGTCCTTCGCCAGTTGCACCCGGTGGATCGGCAGGCCCAGGCTCGCCATTTCCGGCCGGCAGCCGGGTTCGTTCGACTGGGCGCGGGCGGGCAGCGTGGCCAGCAGCGCCAGGGTCAGACTCACTAGAATACGCAACAGGACGGCGGGCAGGCTCATCGGCGGGCTCCGGCATCACGCAGGCATGGGAGCTTCCGGCAAAATCCGGGCTGGGGGAAGGGCGCCTGGATCGCTCTACCGGTTTTGTGAAAGGCACCTGCTCCACCGGCAGGCGGTTGCGGGCGGCGCGCCCGGTCGCTACATAGCGGCCAGATTTCCCGACATCCCGTGTCGCAGTCCCCGAAAGCGGAGTCCGCTCGCCTCATGTCCCGCCAGTTCATCTACCATATGCGCGGCCTGTCCAAGACCTATCCGGGCGGCAAGCAGGTGCTGAAGGACATCCATCTGTCCTTCTACCCGGATGCCAAGATCGGCGTGCTCGGCGTCAACGGCGCCGGCAAGTCGACCCTGCTCAAGATCATGGCCGGGTTCGACAAGGAATGGACCGGTGAGGCCTGGGTCGCGGAAGGCGCGCGCGTCGGCTACCTGCCGCAGGAGCCGAAGCTCGACGAGGGTCTGACGGTCCGCGAGAACGTGATGCTCGGCGTCGCGCCCCAGAAGGCGATCCTCGACCGCTACAACGAGCTCGCTATGAACTACTCGGACGAGACCGCCGACGAGATGACCAATCTCCAGGACGAGATCGAGGCCAAGGGGCTGTGGGATCTCGATTCCAAGGTCGACCAGGCGATGGACGCGCTACGCTGCCCGCCGGATGACTGGCAGGTCGACAAGCTCTCGGGCGGCGAGCGCCGCCGCGTCGCGATGTGCAAGCTCCTGCTGGAGCAGCCGGAACTGCTGCTGCTCGACGAGCCTACCAACCATCTCGACGCCGAGACCACCGCCTGGCTCGAAGGCCACCTGCGGACCTATCCGGGCGCGATCCTGATCGTCACCCACGATCGCTACTTCCTCGACAACGTCACGAGCTGGATCCTCGAGCTCGATCGCGGCCAGGGCATCCCCTACGAGGGCAACTACTCGGCCTGGTCGGTGCAGAAGCAGAAGCGCCTCGCCCAGGAAGGCCGCGAGGACGTCTCGCGCCAGAAGACGCTGGAGCGCGAAGCCGAATGGATGGCCGCTTCGCCCAAGGCCCGTCAGGCCAAGAGCAAGGCCCGTATCCAGCGCTATGACGAACTCGTCCAGAAGGCCAACAACAAGGGGCCGGACACCGCGCAGATCATCATTCCGATCGCCGAGCGGCTCGGCAACAACGTGGTCGATTTCGAGGACCTGTCGAAGGGCTTCCAGGACAAGCTGCTGATCGACGGGCTCTCGTTCAAGCTGCCGCCCGGCGGCATCGTCGGCGTGATCGGCCCCAACGGCGCCGGCAAGACGACGCTGTTCAAGATGATCACCGGGGTCGAGAAGCCGGATGCCGGCTCGATCAAGGTCGGCGAGAGCGTCCAGCTCGGCTATGTCGACCAGAGCCGCGACTCGCTCGACGACAAGAAGAATGTCTGGGAGGAAATCTCCGGCGGCAACGACATCCTCTATCTCGGCAAGCGCGAGATCAATTCCCGCGCCTATTGCTCGGCGTTCAACTTCAAGGGCGGCGACCAGCAGAAGAAGGTCGGCTCGCTCTCGGGCGGTGAGCGCAACCGCGTCCACCTCGCCAAGATGCTGAAGTCCGGCGCCAACCTGCTGCTGCTCGACGAGCCGACCAACGACCTCGACGTCGACACGCTGCGCGCGCTCGAAGAGGCGCTGGAGGACTATGCCGGCTGCGCCGTGATCATCAGCCACGATCGCTGGTTCCTCGACCGCATCGCGACCCATATCCTCGCCTTCGAAGGCGACAGCCATGTCGAATGGTTCGAAGGCAATTTCGCCGATTACGAGGAGGACAAGAAGCGCCGCCTCGGCATCGACTCGACCATTCCGAAGCGCATCCAGTACAAGAAATTCTCGCGCTGAGTGATTGATATCTGGCTCAAAAAGCCCCGCGGTGCCGCACGGTCCGCGGGGCTTTTTTCATGTCTTGCTTCAAGATGAGGCAAGGCGCGCGACGTCCGGGCTGGACTGCCGCCGCGCCCCGGCTTCAACTGAGGCATGCTGACCCTCGACCATCTCACCGTGATCACGCCGACGCTCGCGGAGGGCGTCGCGCATGTTCGTGACTGCCTCGATCTCGACGTCCCCTTCGGCCAGCGGCACGGCTATATGGGGACCTGGAACCATCTGCTTCAGCTCGGCGACATGATCTATCTGGAGATCGTCGCGCGCGATCCCGATGGTGCGTCTCCCGGGCGGGCTCGCTGGTTCGGGCTCGACGACGAGAAGCAGGTCAAGCGGGACTGGGATGCCGGCCGCCGGTTGCGCGGCTGGGTCGCCCGAACCGACGGGATCGACGCTGCCCTTGCGGGCAGGGAGGCGATCTTCGGCCACAAGGTCGGGCTGCCGATGGACGCGCCGGCTTTCGATTTCGCCATTCCCGATGACGGCTCGTTGCCCTGGGACGGGGCGGTGCCTTCGCTCATAGACCGGCGCGGCAAGGCGCGTTCGATGGCGTCGATCGCCGATCTCGGCGCCCGATTGCGCGGGTTCTCGCTGGAGCATCCGGAGGCCGAGGCAATCGCGGCGCTGTTGCTGGAGCTTGGGGCGGAGCGGGGACCCGTCGTCAGCCATGGGCCAGAGCTGCGCTATCGCGCCCAGATCGACACGTCCGGTGGCCTCAAGGAATTGTCCTGATCGCCAGTCCGGGCGGCGGTTCTACATCCGCTCTCCAGGTATCCGGCTTGCCTGCCTGACCCAGTCCGAGAACAGCGCTTCGTCGAAGGCATCATTCTCGTGGATGTCGAGATAGCGCACCTCCTTCTGCTTGGACGGGCCAGGCGGGACCGGATCCAGCGAGGCGCCCTTGAAGAAAGACACCTTCACATAGCGCGTGAAGCAGTGGATGCCGAGAAACCATTCACTGTTGCCCATGCCGTAGAGCGGAGAGTTCCACTTCACCGCCTTCTGCACATCCGGTACGGCCTTGACGATCAGCGCATCGATACGCTGGCCGATTGCGCTCTTCCAGCCCGGCATGGCGGCGATATAGGCTTGAACCGGCGCATCGTCGGCGCCCTTCGGGATCTGCGGGTTGCCGCCCGATAGAAGGCGCGGCCTGTCGTCTTCGCTCATGCTGTTGCTCCTGCCGGCTTGCCCTGGCGTGGCCATGGTAGGGAGGCGGGCAGGCGGTCTGCAACCGCCGCTTGCGGCGCTGGGGAACGCCCCGGCGTCGACTGCGACGCTGTGACATGGCTTCCGATTAGTCCGGCGGGCAGCGCTTTTCCCTTGGGAATCAGCGTATTTCGGCCGGGGCTACGAGTGGCAAGCAGGCCCGGTATGCGGCTCTCTTCTGACGACTTAAGTTATGATTAAGCCAGCGGCTCCTAGGAGCAGAGTCGCGCCCAAGGCTATTCTACGCCTTGGATCTGATAAATCCGATCTGGAACTGGTCAAGTTATTGATCGTGTTCTTGCTGCCATGACGTGAAGGTTGATTATGACTAGCCAGTATATCCAGGGTATGGTGCAGGACGTGAAGAAGGGCGGCCTGTCGCGGCGCTCCTTCATCCAGAAGATGGCGGCGCTCGGCATCACCGCGCCGATCGCGACCCAGATCCTCTCCTGGAACGATGTCGCGATGGCCAATGCCACGCTCGAATACAAGCCGACCAAGGCCGGCGGCGGCGGGCCGCTGAAGATGCTGCTCTGGCAGGCCCCGACCCTGCTCAATCCGCATTTCGCCTCGGGCACCAAGGACCAGATCGCGTCGCGCGTGTTCTACGAGCCGCTCGCTGGCTGGGACAAGGAAGGCAACCTGATCCCGCAGCTCGCGGCCGAAGTTCCCAGCAAGGCCAATGGCGGCCTGTCCGAGGATGGCACGACCGTCACCTGGAAGCTGAAGAAGGACGTGAAGTGGCATGACGGCAAGCCGTTCACGGCCGAGGACGTCGTCTTCACCTGGGAATACGCCGCCGACCCGGCGACCGCCGCCTACACCACCGGCGCCTACAAGGACATCAAGGTCGAGAAGGTCGACGATTTCACCGTCAAGGTGATCTTCGCCAAGCCGACGCCGTTCTGGGCCGATCCCTTCGTCGGCGTCGCCGGCATGATCATCCCGAAGCACCATTTCGGCGACTACAAGGGCGCCAAGTCGCGCGAGGCTCCGGCCAACTTGAAGCCGGTCGGCACCGGCCCCTACAAGTTCGCCGAGTTCAAGCCGGGCGACATTCTGTCGGGCACCCGGAACGAGAGCTATCACGTCGCCAATCGTCCGCATTTCGACACGTTCGAGATCAAGGGCGGTGGTGATGCGGTCTCGGCGGCCCGTGCCGTCCTTCAGACCGGCGAATATGACTACGCCTGGGATACGCTGGTCGAGGACGAAGTCCTCAAGCGCATGGAGATGGGCGGACGCGGCAAGATCAGTGCGGCCCCGGCCGGTGACATCGAGTTCGTCACGCTGAACACGACCGACCCGTGGACCGAGGTCGATGGCGAGCGCTCGAGCGCCAAGACCAAGCACCCGACCCTGTCGGACCCGGCCGTGCGCCAGGCGATCAACCTGCTGATCGATCGCGACTCGATCCAGAAGTTCATCTATGGCCGCGCCGGCGCTGCCACGGCGAGCTTCGTGAACGAGCCCAAGCAGTTCAAGTCGGAAAAGCTCAAGTACGAGTTCAGCATCGAGAAGGCCAACAAGATCCTCGACGAGGCCGGCTGGAAGAAGGGCTCGGACGGCATCCGCGAGAAGGATGGCAAGAAGCTCAAATACGTCTTCCAGACCTCGATCAACGCTCCGCGCCAGAAGGTGCAGGCCATCATCAAACAGGCCTGCCAGCGCGCCGGCATCGATATCGAGCTGAAGTCGGTGACGGCCTCGGTGTTCTTCTCGTCGGACGTCGCCAACCCCGACACCTACACCAAGCTCTATACCGACATCGAGATGTACACGACCACGCAGCCGCAGCCCGATCCGGAGCGTTTCCTCAACCAGTTCACCTCCTGGGAAGTCGCCAGCAAGGAGAACAAGTGGCTGGGCCGCAACGTCTCGCGCTACACCGACCCGGCTGCCGACGAGGCCTACAAGGCCGCGCAGAAGGAGCTCGACCCGGCCAAGCGCGCAGCGCTGCTGATCAAGGTCAACGAGATCTTCTGCGAGGCCAACGTCATCCTGCCGATCCTGTCGCGCAAGAAGGTGGTCGCCGCGTCGAACACCCTCTCGCATGACCATTCGGGCTGGGACGTCGACACCTGGAACCTCTCGTCCTGGTATCGCGCCTGATCTGGAAATCGGTCCCTTGCGGAGAGCGATCTCTGCAAGGGTGATGCAATGAAGAAGGCCCGGCGGAGCGCTCCGCCGGGCCTTTTCGATGATTGTTGGCTGTTTGGCCGGGGAACCGCGTCAGCTCGCCAGCCGCTTGATCGCCCCGGCGCGACCGCCGACGAGGATGCGCTCGTCGACATCCTTGATGTCGCGCAGGCCGCAGAGCGCCATGGTGGTGTCGAGCTCCTTGCGGATGATGTCGAGCGCGGCGGTGACGCCCTGCTCGCCCATGGCGCCGAGCCCATAGAGGAAGGCGCGGCCGATGAAGGTGCCGTGCGCGCCGAGTGCGATCGCCTTGAGCACGTCCTGGCCCGAGCGGATGCCGCCATCGAACAGGACCTCGACGCGGTTGCCGACCTGTTCGACGATGCCGGGCAGGGCCTCGATCGAGGAGAGCGCGCCGTCGAGCTGGCGGCCGCCATGGTTCGAGACGATCAGCGCGTCGGCACCGCTCTTGGCCGCCATCTCGGCGTCTTCCGGATCGAGGATGCCCTTGAGGATCAGCTTGCCGCCCCATTGCTCCTTGATCCACTGGACGTCGTCCCAGTTCAGCTGCGGGTCGAACTGGCTGGCGGTCCAGGAGGAGAGCGAGGACATGTCGGCGACGCCGGTGACGTGGCCGACGATGTTGCCGAACTGTCGGCGCGGCGTGTCCAGCATCTTCAGGCACCAGCGCGGCTTGAAGGCGAGGTTGATCAGGTTGGCCAGCGTCGGCTTCGGCGGGGCGGAGAGGCCGTTGCGGATGTCCTTGTGGCGCTGGCCGAGGATCTGCAGGTCGAGCGTCAGCACCAGGGCCGAGCAGCCGGCTGCCTTGGCGCGCTGGATCAGGCGCGAGATGAAGTCGCGGTCCTTCATCACATAGAGCTGGAACCAGAACGGTGCGCTGGTGTGGTTCGCGACATCCTCGATCGAGCAGATGCTCATGGTCGAGAGCGTGAAGGGCACGCCGGCCTTGGCGGCGGCCTTGGCCGCGAGGATCTCGCCATCGGCGTGCTGCATGCCGGTGAGGCCGGTGGGCGCGAGCGCGACCGGCATCGCGACCGGCTGGCCGATCATCTCGGAAGCCAGCGAGCGATTGGTCATGTCGACGGCGACGCGCTGGCGCAGCTTCACCTTGGCGAAATCGGTCTCGTTGGCGCGATAGGTGCCCTCGGTCCAGGCGCCGGAATCGGCGTAGTCGTAGAACATGCGCGGCACGCGGCGCTTGGCCAGAAGGCGCAGGTCTTCGATGGTCAGGGGCTGGGCCATGTCTCGTCTCGCCGTTGGCGTCCCGTCTTGTCCTTCCGGCTTGCTCGCATGCTGGCCGGCAGGGCGCAACCGTTCGCCGCGCAAACGGGCCTGCGTCAGGAGACCGCCCTGTGCCAAGACACGGAGCATGCTGACGAAACCTTGACGAAAGGCGGCAGGGCTTGCCTGAGCTTTCATCTCGACAAGGATCGGTTTTCGGTCAATCCTACCTTACCGGCATAGGGGCCATGCGTTCAGTGCCGGTGAGAGACGCTTTGGCTTCGAGGGATGTGGCGATGGCGACCGGAACCGTGAAATGGTTCAATACTGAGAAGGGGTTCGGCTTCATTCAACCGGCGGAAGGCGGCAAGGATGTGTTCGTTCACATCACGGCCGTGAAAGAGGCCGGCATGATGACGCTGACGGAAGGGCAGCAGGTTTCGTTCGAGTTGAAGACCGAGCGCGGCAAGACGGCCGCGGGCGATCTGAAAGTACTCTGAGACTGTTCTGTCGCCGTGAGGTTCGCCTGCCGCGCGCGGCGGGATGCTGGCGAGCGCGTGCCTGAAAGATGACGACCGGATCGGCGTTGTCGCCGTATGTCCGGCGCTGTTCCTTTGATACGACATGATGCGCCGAAAGCCCCGTCCAGGTCTGGCCTGCGGGGTTTTCTTGCTTGAGAATCCGTGGGATGCGCGGAGCCGGACGCACCAGGCGGCCCTCTGGTTCTTTCGCTCACGCAGAAGCGCCGCGCGGCTGACGCGGGAAGATCGCACGCCCATCCGTCTCGGCTTTGCCGAGCCGCCTTATCCCAGCGGGGAGAAGGAAGAGTCCGTCCTATCTTCCGCACGACAATCCGCTTGCACGAACGGCGCGTTCGATATAAAGATATCTTTATATCTTTTTCCTTGTCGACAGAGGACGCCAGCGCGTGCGGCAGCCGACGACATTGTCATCCGATGTGCTGCTCGCGGGCCTCAGGGCCGCCGGCGAGGAGACGCGGCTGCGCATTCTCGCCCTGCTTTCCGAGGGCGAGCTTTCGGTGTCCGATCTCACCGACATCCTCGGCCAGTCGCAGCCGCGCATCTCGCGCCATCTCAAGCTGCTCGCCGAGGCCGGGCTGGTCCGGCGTTCACGCGAGGGGGCCTGGGCCTTCTTCCGCCTCGACGAGACCGGGCCGGGCGGCGCCTTCGCCGCGTCGCTCGCCGCCTGGCTCGACCTGAGCGACCCGGTGCTCGCGGCCGATCGCGAGCGCCTCGCCGCCGTCCGGACAACGCGGGCCGAGGCCGCGCAGAGCTATTTCGCCAGCGTCGCGCGCGACTGGGACCGGCTGCGCGGCCTGCATGTGCCCGACCATGCTGTCGAGGCGGCGGTCGAAGAGGCGGTCGGCGAAGGCTCGCCCGGCGCGATGCTCGATCTCGGAACTGGCACGGGGCGGATGCTGGAGCGGATCGCGCCGAAATTCGGCCGCGCCGTTGGCGTCGATGCCAACCATGCGATGCTGGCGGTAGCGCGCGCCAATCTCGAGCAGGCGGGGCTGTCGCGCGTCGAGCTAAGGCAGGGCGACATCTATGCATTGCCCTTCCCACGCGGCTCCTTCGACCTCGTCGTGATCCATCAGGTGCTGCATTTCCTCGACGACCCCGGGCGGGCGGTGCGCGAGGCCGCCGCGATGCTGGCGCCCGGCGGGCGCCTGATCGTCGTCGATTTCGCTCCGCACGAGATGGAATTCCTGCGGACCGAGCATGCGCATCGCCGGCTCGGCTTCTCCCGCCAGCAGATCGCGGCCTGGTTCGCCGAGGCGGGCCTGTCCTGCGATCTTTCCCGCGAAGTCACCCTTGCTGATGGCGGCTCGGGCCAGCTCCCGGTCATGCTCTGGCGTGGCCGCGACCGGCGCGTCCAGGCCGATCCGCCGGCCCGCACGATCAATCTCGAGGTTGCGTGATGAATGCTTTCCGCCCCAGCCGCCACGGCTCGCGCCGTCCGCGCGTGTCCTTCGAGTTCTTTCCGCCCAAGACGGAGGAGATGGAGGTCGCGCTGTGGGACAGCGTGCGCCGGCTCGAGCCGCTTGGTCCGAGCTTCGTCTCGGTGACCTATGGCGCCGGCGGTTCCACCCGCGAGCGCACCCACGCCACCGTCAAGCGCATGGTCGACGAGACCGGGCTGAAGCCGGCCGCGCATCTCACCTGCGTCTCGGCCTCCAAGGCCGAGGTGGACGAGGTCATCCGCTCCTATTGGGATGCGGGCGTGCGCCATGTCGTGGCTTTGCGCGGCGACCCCGCAGGCGGGCTGGGCACTCCTTATGAGCCGCATGCGGACGGCTATCACCAGACCTCGGACCTCGTCGCAGGCCTGAAGCGCATTGGCGATTTCGAGGTGACGGTCTCGGCCTATCCGGAGAAGCACCCGGAGGCCGCCTCGCTGGATGCCGATATCGACGCGCTCCAGAAGAAGGTCGATGCCGGCGCGACGCGGGCGATCACCCAGTTCTTCTTCGATAACGACGTCTATTTCCGCTATCTCGACAAGGTCCGCGCGCGCGGCATCGAGATCCCGATCCTGCCCGGCATCGTGCCGGTCCAGAATTTCAAGCAGACTGCGAATTTCGCCCGCAAGACCGGCGCCAGCGTGCCGCAATGGCTGGCCGACCGCTTCGAAGGACTGGAGGACGACGTCGCGACGCGCCGTCTCGTCGCGGCTGCCGTCTGCGCCGAGCAGGTGCTGGACCTGATCGATCGCGGCGCCACCGACCTGCATTTCTACACGATGAACAAGGCCGACCTCGTCTATGCCATCTGCCATCTCGTGGGGTTGAAGCCCGAGAAGCCGGCGGCGCAGGCCGTGGCGGCGGAGTAAGCCTATGTCCGACTTCATTCCCGCTCCCGTCGACGGCGCCGAGATCGAGCGCTCATTGCGCCAGGCCGCGCGCGAACGCATCCTCGTGCTCGACGGCGCGATGGGCACGCAGATCCAGAACCTGAAGCTCTCGGAAGCCGATTTCCGCGGCGAGCGCTTCAAGGGCTTCAATCACGACCTCAAGGGCAATAACGACATCATCGCCCTGACCCAGCCTGAGGCGCTGCGCGACATCCATCTCGCCTATTTCCGGGCGGGTGCGGATATCGTCGAGACGAATACCTTCTCGGGCACCTCGATCGCCCAGGCCGATTACGGCATGGAGGCCTATGTCTACGAATTGAACGTCGCCTGCTCGCGCCTCGCCCGCGAGGCGGCCATGATCGCCGAGAAGGAAGACGGGCGCCGCCGTTACGTGGCCGGCGCGATCGGCCCGACCAACCGCACGCTCTCGATCTCGCCCGACGTCAACAATCCCGGCTTCCGCGCCGTGACCTTCGATCAGGTCCGCGATTCCTATGCCGAGCAGGTGAGGGGCCTGATCGACGGCGGCTCGGAGCTGCTGCTGATCGAGACGATCTTCGATACGCTCAACGCCAAGGCCGCGATCGTCGCGATCGAGGAGGTGTTCCGCGCCAAGGGCATCCGCCTGCCGGTGATGATCTCCGGCACGATCACCGATCTTTCGGGCCGCACGCTGTCGGGCCAGACGGTCGAGGCGTTCTGGAACGCGGTGCGCCATGCCGCGCCGCTGACCATCGGCCTCAACTGCGCGCTCGGCGCGCGCGAGATGCGGGCGCATATCAAGGACATGTCGCGCATCGCCGGTACGCTGGTCTGCGCCTATCCGAATGCCGGCCTGCCCAACGAATTCGGCCTTTATGACGAACGGCCGGAAGCGACCGCGCAGATGCTGGCGGAGTTCACTGATTCCGGCTTCGTCAACATGGTCGGCGGCTGCTGCGGCACCACGCCGGACCATATCCGCGCCATCGCCCAGGCCGTCGCCGGCAAGGCGCCGCGCCAGATTCCCGAACCCAAGCCCTGGCTCCGTCTGGCGGGGCTGGAGCCGTTCACGCTCGACGAGACCATTCCCTTCGTGAACGTCGGCGAGCGCACCAACGTCACCGGCTCGGCCAGGTTCCGGAAGCTGATCACGGCCGGCGACTATGCCGCCGCGCTCGACGTGGCGCGCGACCAGGTCGCCAACGGCGCCCAGGTCATCGACATCAACATGGACGAGGGCCTGCTCGATTCCGAGAAGGCGATGACCGAGTTCTGCAACCTGATCGCCTCCGAGCCGGATATCTCGCGGGTGCCGATCATGGTCGACTCGTCGAAATTCCCGGTGATCGAGGCCGGTCTCAAGACGATCCAGGGCAAGCCGATCGTCAACTCGATTTCGATGAAGGAGGGCGAGGACGCCTTCCTCGAGCAGGCGCGCATCTGCCGGCAATACGGCGCGGCGGTGGTCGTGATGGCCTTCGACGAGGTCGGGCAGGCCGACACCTTCCAGCGCAAGATCGAGATCTGCACCCGGGCCTACAAGCTGCTGACCGAGACGATCGGCTTCCCGCCCGAGGACATCATCTTCGACCCGAACATCTTCGCGGTGGCGACGGGCATCGAAGAGCACGACAACTACGGCAACGACTTCATCAACGCGACGCGGGCCATCCGCGAGAGCCTGCCGCATGCCCATATCTCGGGTGGCGTCTCGAACCTGTCCTTCTCGTTCCGCGGCAATGAGAAAGTGCGCGAGGCGATGCATTCGGTCTTCCTGTACCATTGCATCAAGGCCGGCATGGATATGGGCATCGTCAATGCCGGCCAGCTCGGCAGCTATGACGATCTCGACCCCGAACTGCGCGAGCTCTGCGAGGACGTCGTCCTCAACCGCCGCAAGGATTCGACCGAGCGCCTGCTGGAGGCCGCGCCGCGCTTCAAGGGCGACGGTTCGGTTGCCGCGTCCGGCAAGGACCTCGCCTGGCGCGAACTCCCGGTCGAGAAGCGGCTGGAGCATGCGCTGGTCGCCGGGATCACCGAGTTCATCGAGGCCGATACGGAAGAGGCCCGCCAGAACGCCGAGAAGCCGCTGCACGTCATCGAAGGCCCGTTGATGGCCGGCATGAACGTGGTCGGCGACCTGTTCGGCGCGGGCAAGATGTTCCTGCCGCAGGTGGTGAAATCGGCCCGCGTGATGAAGCAGGCTGTCGCCTATCTCATGCCCTATATGGAGGAGGAGAAGCGCCTCAACGGCGGCTCCGAGCGCTCGGCCGCCGGCAAGGTGCTGATGGCGACGGTCAAGGGCGATGTCCACGACATCGGCAAGAACATCGTCGGCGTCGTGCTCCAGTGCAATAATTATGAGGTGATCGACCTCGGCGTGATGGTGCCGACCCAGAAGATCCTGGAGACGGCGCGCAAGGAGAAGGTCGACATCATCGGCCTCTCCGGGCTGATCACGCCCTCGCTCGACGAGATGGTGACGGTCGCCTCCGAGATGGAGCGCGAGGGCTTCGACATCCCGCTCCTGATCGGCGGGGCGACGACCAGCCGCGTCCATACGGCGGTGAAGATCCACCCGGCCTATGAGAAGGGCCAGGCGGTGCATGTGAACGATGCCTCGCGCGCCGTGGGCGTGGTGTCGAGCCTGCTCTCGTCGGAACAGAAGCCGGGTTATGTCGCAGGCGTGCAGGCGGAATATGCCAAGGTCGCCGAGGCGCATCGCCGTTCGGAAGCCGACAAGCAGCGCCTGCCGCTGGCCAAGGCGCGCGCCAATCCCTTCAAGACGGATTGGGCAGCCTACCAGCCGCCGAAGCCGAGCTTCCTGGGCACACGGACCTTCCGCACCTACGACATTGCCGATCTCGTGCCGGTGCTCGACTGGACGCCGTTCTTCCAGACCTGGGAGCTGAAGGGCCGCTTCCCGGCGATCCTGCAGGACGAGAAGCAGGGCGAGGCCGCGCGCGCGCTCTGGGACGATGCGCAGTCGATGCTGAAGCGCATCGTCGAGGAGCGCTGGTTCAATCCGAAGGCGGTGATCGGCTTCTGGCCGGCGAACGCGGTCGGCGACGACATCCGCCTCTATACCGGCGAGAGCCGGGCCGATGAGCTCGCGACCTTCCATGGCCTGCGCCAGCAGCTCCTGCGCCGCGACGGCAAGCCCAATCTCTGCCTCTCCGACTTCGTCGCGCCGGAAGGCGTGGCGCCCGACTATATCGGCGCCTTTGCCGTCACGGCCGGCGCTGAGGAGGAACGGATCTCCGAGAAATTCGCGCGCGACAACGACGACTACCGCTCGATCATGGTCAAGGCGCTAGCGGATCGCTTCGCCGAGGCTTTCGCCGAGCGCATGCACCAGCTCGTGCGCAAGGAGTTCTGGGGCTACGCACCAGACGAGGCCTTCTCGAACGAGGATCTGATCCGCGAGGAATATCGCGGCATCCGTCCGGCGCCGGGTTATCCGGCCCAGCCCGACCATACCGAGAAGGCGACCCTGTTCCGGCTGCTGGAGGCCGAGCGTCGCGTCGGCGTGAAGCTGACCGAGAGCTATGCGATGTGGCCGGGCTCCTCGGTCTCGGGGCTCTATTTCTCGCATCCGGAGGCCTATTATTTCGGCGTCGCCAAGGTCGAGCGCGACCAGGTCGAGGATTATGCCGCGCGCAAGGGCATGACGATCGAGGAGGTCGAGCGCTGGCTGGCGCCGATCCTCAACTACGATACTGCGGCCTATCGCCTGCAGGCGGCGGAGTAGTTGCCTTCCAGCGCTACGGCGGGCATCACGCCTGCGGCAGCGCCGGAGAGAATTCGTGACGACTGACGCGACAAGGCTGATCCGCAAGGCGGTGGCGGCGGACCAGCCGCGCATCCACGCCATCCGTATGGCCGTGCGCGAGAACATCCTGAGCGATCCCTCGAAGGTGACGGCCGAGGAGGTCGCCTGGTATCGCGATCATGCGATCTTCCTCGTTGCCGAAAGCGCGGGCGAGATCGCGGGCTTCGCTTGCGCCAACCATCAGACCGGATTGGTCTGGGCTCTGTTCGTCGATCCGGTGCAAGAGGGGCGCGGCCATGGCCGGGCGTTGCTCGATGCGGCGCTGGCCGGGTTGAAGGCAGCGGGCCATGCCCAGGCCTGGCTCGAAACCGGCGCCGGCACGCGGGCGGAGCGCTTCTATCGCCGCCATGGCTGGCGCGACATGGGCCGTGGTCTCGACGGACAGATCGTCTTCACGCGGCAGTTGTAAGTTTTTGGGTGGCCTAACCCGCAAGCGCTGCCCGGCTGACGGCCGTGACCGGGCCGTCGAAGACGCGGATGCAGTCTCCGCCGGCGAGGCCCGCGACATGGAGTGCCGCCTCGGCTTCCGCGAAGATCTCGTTCTGCTCGCAGTAGCCCTCAGTCTTCAGCAGGGCCGCGCCGATCGAGGCCGTGAAATCGATGACGAGGTAGCCGCGCGGGATCGGCCGGCACAACAGCTTGCGCGTGCCGGCGAGCATCGAGGCCAGGTAACCCTTGTCGCCCGGCATTCGCAGCAAAAGGGCGAAAGCGCTCGGGCCCGTCTGGTCGATCGCCAGGGCATCGGGAAAGAGCCGGCGCAGGCGCTCGCCGAAGCAGCGGATGATGTCGTCGCCGGCGGCCCGGCCGTGATTTTCGACGATTGTCGGAAAGCGATCGATCTCGAAGATCGCAAGAGCGAGGCATTCGGATGCCCGGCCCCGGTCCTGCCGCACCTGCCTGAGGATGTCGGTGAAGCTGCGGCGTGCTGCGGGGCTCGTTGGGGGCTCCGCTCGCGTGAGGCTGGAGACGCTGTTCCACAAGCCCTTCTCGGCGGTGACATCCTGCTTCGAGCCGAAGATGCGGCTCGGCCGGCCATGCTGATAGCCGACGCCGACGATGAGGCGCATCCAGCGCTTGTCGCCATTCACCGCCCTGATCCGGCAATCGAGCGCGAAGCCCTGCCCGGTGCGGATGGCGTTGCTGCGATGCTGCTCCATCTCGCGCCGGGACCCCTCCTCGTAGAGGTCGAGGGTCGCCTTGCGGTAGATTTCGCTGCCGCGCTGCAGGCTGAACAGGTCGTAGACCCCGTCGGTCCAGCTCAGGGTCTCGTTGGCGAGGTTGCATTCCCAGGCGCCGAGCGCGGCGGGCGCGAGCGAGCGCTCGTAGAGCGGCCTGGTGGCTGCGATGAGCTGCTGGCTATCCACGGCGCCCTCCTGCCGGTCGACGATCGAGGGCAGCCTAGGCCGCGAGCGTTAAGCGACCCTTGCGCTTCGTGGCGCGTTTGGCCGTTTCATGCGCTGCGGCGTCACGGTCCCTGGTTCAGGCGCTGCGCCCGCCTTGCGCGGACGCAAGCAGGTCGCGCAGGGTGGTGATCGTCGAGGAATCGGCGATGCCGTCGACCTTTTCCGGGCGCCAATGGCGTTGGAAGGCGGCGACGATCGCTTCCAGCCTGTCGTCGAAGACGCCGTCGACCGTGACGCCGTAGCCGAGCATCGCGAACATCGCCTGAAGCGCCTCGACCGGCTGGCCGCTCTCGCCGCGGGCGAAGAAGCGCCCGCCGCGGATCGGGGCCGGCTCGCTCCACAGGCCGACGCCAGCTTCGGCGAAGCGGCGCCAGGGGAATTTCTCGCCGGGATCGATCTTGCGGCCGGGCGCGATGTCGGAATGGGCGAGCACGCGCTCGGGCGGGATCGACCAGCGCTCGCAGATGTCGCGGCAGAGGTTGAGCGTCGCGATGATCTGCTCTTCCGGGTAATCGGGCAGGCCACCGGGATGACCGGGATTGGCGATCTCGATGCCGATCGAACAGGAGTTGATGTCGGTCTCGCCGGCCCAGTGCGAGGCGCCGGCATGCCAGGCGCGCCGACCCTCCGGCACAAGCTGGAGCGTGTGGCCGTTCTCGAACACGAAATAATGCGAGGAAACCTGCGCGACCGGGTTGCAGAGCCATTGCAGCGCTTCGCCGGCCACCGGCATGCCGGTGTAGTGCAGGATCAGCATGTCGGGCCGGCGGCCGGGCGTGCCGTCCGGGTTCTTGCGCTCGCCATGGTTGGGCGATGGGAAGATCTTTGCGGCAAAGCGGCTGTCGGGCCTGGCAACGTCCGGCGGGGCGATTTCGGTCATAGGAGGCGGCTCAGGCGGGTTGGGGCGCGAGGCTGCGGCTCATGCCGCGTTCTTTCTGGATCGCGTCCCAGGCCGCGTTGATCGCGGCGATGCGGCGCGTCGCGATGGCGATCGCCTCCTCGGGCAGGCCGCGGGCGATCTCGCGGTCGGGATGGGTTTCGGCGACGAGGTGGCGGTAATGGCGCTTCAGCTCGGCGTCGTCCATCTCGCGGCTGGCGCCGAGCACGAGATAGGGGTCGTCCGGGCGGCGGGCATGGCGGGCCTCGATCCGGGCGAAATCGGGCTCGGCGATGCCGAAGATACCGGCGACCGACTGGAGATAGGCGTGCTCGGCCTCGTGGATCGCGCCATCGGCAGCGGCGATCAGGAAGAGGCCGTCGAGCACGTCCTCCAGCAGGGCAGGCTCATCCTTGAAGGCGCCTGCGATCTGCGAGGCATAGGCCTCGAAGCCGGCGCTGGTCTGCTTGGCGAGATCGAACAGGGCCTCGATGCGCTGCTGCTGATCGGGCGGGACCTCGATGATGCGGCGGAAGGCGGTGATCTCGTCGCAGGTCACGACGCCGTCCGAGCGCGCCATCTTGGCGGCGAGCGCGACGAGGCCGGTGGTGAAGACGAGCTCGCGCGGTGCCGGGCCGAACGGCGCGCCTTCGCGATCGACCAGGACATGGCCGGCCAGCGCGCCGACGAGCGCGCCCAGCGGCCCGCCGATCACGAGGCCGAGCCCGCCGCCGCCCAGAGCGCCCCAGAAAGAGGAAGCCATCACATAATCGATCCCGGTGAATCCGAATGCGCCGATGATGGGAGAAGGGGGCTTGTTCGCGCAAGAGCGCCCGGTGCGACGGCCTGCCGCGCCAAAAATCCGGTTCCGGCCGGGAATGCGGCCGGAATGCGGCGGCCGATTCGCCTGCTTGATTCGTTCCGGCGGGCGGGGAGCCGGCGAAGTTTTTCGAGCGACCGAATACATATGAATACTGAATAGTTAAATATAGAATATATTCCTGTTTACGCTGATAGTTATGCGTTTTTCTATGGTATGCGCCAGATTATCGACACATTCGACCATCAGTTGAGCGGCCCCATCGGCCAGTCATGGCTCAATGGGGTTCAATTCGACATGCGATATATCTGTGGTGGTCTCGCGGCTGCGTGCCTGATTAGCCTCTCCGGGGTTGCCCTGGCCGAGGATTTCGTCAATGCGGAAACGGACCCCAGAGCTATCGTTCTCCGCGACGCCGAGATCGCCCGCGCCAAGGCCGCTGAAGCCGGGGGCGAGAAGGCTTCCGCCGAAGCGCCTGCGCCGAAGGCAGCCACCCGCGCTGCCAAGGCTCAAGGCGACAAGACCGAGGCCCGCGCCAGCCGCGCGCTGGCGGCTCCGGCCGGAACCGAAGGCATCAAGGCGATCGTCGCGCGTCACGCGGCTGCCAATGGCGTGCCGTTCTCGCTGGCCGATGCCGTCGTGCGCGTCGAAAGCCGCTACAATCCCCGCGCCTCGCATGCCGGCAATTACGGCCTGATGCAGATCCGCCACCAGACGGCGCGCGGCCTGGGCTATTCCGGCAGCGCCAGTGGCCTGCTCGATGCCGAGACCAATGCGCGCTACGGCATGAAATATCTCGCCATGGCCTACAAGATGGCCGGCGGCGACACCTGCCGCACGGTGATGAAGTACCAGAGCGGCCATATGACGAACCGGATGAGCGGTGCCAACCGCGCCTATTGCGCCAAGGTGCGCACCATTACCGCCCGCAACTGATCCTGGACCGCCTCGCGTCCTATCGGGCGCAAGGTGGCGATCTGGCTTTTCATTTTAGCGTCGGATTTCTCCAAAAAGTGCATTCCACTTTTCGGTCCGATGCTCTCGCTGCGCGGTTGCGCTTGACGCGGGCCGCGCCAGCGCGCATTTCCCCCTCGCCAGTCGGCCGGACGGCCGCTCTCGCTCGCGGGGGAGGAAAGTCCGGGCTCCACGGAAACACGGTGCCGGATAACGTCCGGCGGGGGCGACCCCAGGGAAAGCGCCACAGAGATCGAACCGCCCTGCGCTGGAGAGCTTCGGCTTTTCCGGCAGGGTAAGGGTGAAAAGGTGCGGTAAGAGCGCACCGCGGACCCGGCAACGGGGACGGCATGGCAAGCCCCACCGGGAGCAAAACCGAATAGGGACGATGCTGCCTGCGCAAGCGGGCAGGGGCAGGTTTCTGTGCCTGGTCGTCCGGGTTGGTTGCTCGAGGCGCGCAGCAATGCGCGTCCCAGAGGAATGGCCGTCACGTCGGGGGAGCGATCCTCCGGCCATCCAAAACCCGGCTTACAGGCCGACTGGCACCTCGACCGTCGTGAATTCTACTCCGGCGGGCATCCGACGCGGCTTTCTGCGCTTCCGGTGCTCACGGACCGATGTCCGCAGCGCTCCGGTTCTCGAAAGCCACACCGGCTGCCTCACCGGAGCGAATTCCCGATCGGTCTCGGGGAGCGGCTCATTGAGCCGGATCGTGCAGGCTCAGGCCACCGTCGTCTCGACCGGGATGTTGCCCTTCGTCGCGTGCGAATAGGGGCAGACCACATGGGCCTTCTTGACGAGGTCCTCGACGGCGGCCTTGTCGAGGCCGGGCACCGTGACGGTCAGCTTCGCAGTGATGCCGAAGCCCTGGCCGTCGTCGCGCGGGCCGATGCCGATATCGGCCGAGACCTTCGCATCATCCGGGATCTTCACCTTCTCCTTGCCGGCGACGAATTTGAGCGCGCCGAGGAAGCAGGCCGAATAGCCGATGGCGAAGAGCTGCTCGGGATTGGTGCCGTCGCCACCGCCGCCGCCGAGCTCCTTGGGTGTATTCAGCACGAGCTTGACGTTGCCGGTATCGGTCGCGGCCTGGCCTTCGCGGCCGCCGGTGGTGGAACCATGGGCGGTGTAGAGCGTCTTCATGATCGGTTTCCTTCCTCGGGTGAGCTGATGGTTGTTATTTAGATTGTGTGCAATTAGATTGTCAACAACTGATTTGAGCGTGATAGAGGGCGGTTGATTATGGGGCCGCTTTCGGTTTTGCGTGAAACAGGATGATCGGCGAGGGCGTGATGGCGAAGCGGGACAGGGCCGGGGACGGGATGCCGCGTCTGGAGCAGCAGCTCTGCTTCGCGATCTATCAGGTCGGCCACGCCTTCAACCGGGCCTATCGTCCGATCCTGGCCGCGCTCGGGCTGACCTATCCGCAATATCTGGTCATGCTGGTGCTCTGGGAGCAGGACGGGCTCACGGTGAAGGAGCTCGGCGAGCGATTGATGCTCGATTCCGGCACGCTGACGCCGCTGCTGAAGCGGTTGGAGGCGTCCGCCCTGATCCGGCGCGAGCGCGACGCCCGCGATGAGCGGCAGGTGCGCATCCGCCTCGCCGAGAAGGGCGAGAGCCTGCGCGAGCAGGGGCGCTGCGTCCAGGAGGCTGTCGGCGAGGCGCTCGGCGGGACGGCGGGCGATGCGGGGCGCTTGCGCGACCAGCTCGGTCTCGTCCGCGATGCGCTGCTGGCGTCGTCACGCGACGGCTGATGGCGCCTTTTGCCGTAGCCGCCGCCATTGTCATTCCGGTTCGCGCCTGAAGCGCGCGCCGGAATGACAACTGTGCGGTGTTTTTCGAGGCTTCCGGATCTGTCCCGCTTGTCGGCTCGCCAAAAATAACGGCGCGCTTTCGTAAAAATTTTTCGCAGCGTTGACGCGTCTTCCGCTGGCCCAGGAGGTCAGGCGGGTGCCGAATTGCGCGTGCTTACGGATACTTAACCTTAACAAGCTGTGATGCCGGAGAGTCCCGGCAGGTGCGTCGCTGCGCCTGCGATTCCATTGACGCCCATGAAGGCCCATGCTATCCCAAATCATCCCGTCGAAGCCGGCAGGCAATCCAAGGGTCAGGCTCCGTGTGCCGCGCGGAATTTGGCTTGCGGGCGTGCCTTGCCCGCTTCGACGGGGGGACTTTTCGCCGCTTGCCCATCTCAGCGGTGGCGCCTTGAAGAGCAGGCCGGGAGGCGGCGTTGACGGACCGCTTCGTCTCGAATTTCACGAACCGGCTCGACGCCAAGGGGCGCGTTTCCATTCCGTCGAGCTTCCGGTCGGTGCTGGCGAAGGATGGCTACGAGGGCCTCTATGTCCATCAGGGCCTCGACCTGCCGGCACTGGATGCCGGCGGCAATGCGCTTCGGGCCACGATCGACGATATTCTCGCGCGCTTCTCGCCGTTCTCGGACGAGTGGGAGCTGCTCTCGACGGCGCTGAACGGCACCTCGGAGGTGCTGAAGGTCGATACGGAGGGGCGGATGGTGCTGAGCGAGGCGCTGAAGGCGCATGCCGGGATCGGCGACGCCGTGACCTTCGTCGGGCACGGCCACAAATTCCAGATCTGGGAGCCGGAGCGGTTCCGCGCCCATCTCGATGCGGCGCGGACCCGGTTGCGCGACGTCAAGCGCACGCTCGGCGGATTGGTGGTTCCAACGGGAGGCACGGGCACATGAGCGACCATGGCGACCGTTCCGGCGGAGCCATTGGCGGACCGGTTCGTCATGTGCCCGTATTGCTCGCCGAGGTGCTGGAGGCGCTCGCGCCGCAAGCCGGCGGGCGCTATCTCGACGGCACCTTCGGGGCAGGGGGCTATTCGCGCGCGATCCTCGATGCCGCGCCTGAGGTCACCCTGCTCGGGCTCGACCGCGATCCCTCTGCGATCGCTGGCGGGGCCGATCTCGTGGCCGCCATGGCGGGACGATTGACACTGTCCCAGGCCAATTTCGGCGAGCTGGCCGAGGAGGCCGAGCGCTTCAGGATGACGCCGCTCGACGGCGTCGTGCTCGATATCGGCGTCTCCTCGATGCAGATCGATCAGGCCGAGCGTGGCTTTTCGTTCCGCTTCGACGGGCCGTTGGACATGCGCATGAGCAGCTCCGGGCAGAGCGCCGCCGACCTCGTCAACGAGGCCGAGGAAGGGCTGCTCGCCAATATCTTCTACCACTATGGCGAGGAGCGCCGCTCACGTGCCGTGGCGCGGGCCGTGGTCGAGGCCCGCCGCAAGGCGCCGATCACGACGACCAAGCAATTGGCGGATCTCGTCGCCGGGATCGTGCGCGGCGAGCCTGGTGGCGCCCATCCGGCGACGCGGGTCTTCCAGGCGCTGCGCATCGCGGTCAATGACGAGCTCGGCGAGCTGGTCCGGGCGCTGCACGCGGCCGAGACGGTGCTGAAGCCCGGCGGGCGGCTCGTCGTGGTCACCTTCCATTCCCTCGAAGACCGCATCGTCAAGCAGTTCTTCGCCGAGCGCTCTGGCCGGGTGTCGGCGGGCTCGCGCCATGCGCCGGCGGTGGCCGTTGCGCAGCCGACCTTCAGGCTGGTCGAGAAGGGCGCCGTCGCACCGTCCGAAGCCGAGATGCGCGCCAATCCGCGGGCGCGCTCGGCCAAGCTGCGCGCCGCCGAACGCAACGATGCGCCGTCGCGCCGGGCCGATGCCGGGCTCGTCGCTCTCTCCACCGTTCCTGCCCCGCAGCCGCGCCGGAGGCCCTGAGCGTGATCAAGCTCCTGCACATCATCGCCATCGGCGCGCTGGTCTCCTCGGCGGTCTATGCCTATTCGATCAAATACGAGACGACGCTGGCGACCGAGCATCTCCAGAAGCTCAAGGGCAAGACCCAGCGCGAGCGCGACGCGATCCAGGTGCTCAAGGCCGAGTGGCAGTTCCTCAACCGGCCCGACCGCGTCCAGATGCTGGCCGAGCGCCATCTCGACCTCCAGCCCTTCGTGGTGACGCAGGTGGTCAAACCCTCGGACATCCCGAACCGCGGCCCCAAGGTCGATGCCATCGGCCGCAAGCTCGAGGATCTCGGCCTCGGCCTGCCGACCGAGACCCCCAGGGATCGCAAGGCGAGCGCGACGACGCCGGGAGCCATGCCATGAGCCAGTCGATGCATCACGAAGCGACGGAGCAGCAGGCCGAGGCGACGGAACCCGTCGTGAAGCGCGGGCGTCTGGCCTGGCTGCGCGACGTCTTCCGCATGAGCGGAGAGAAGAGCGAGCCGCGCGTCGGCCTCGTCATCCTCGGTTTCTCCGCCCTGTTCCTCGCGATCATCGGCCGGCTGGTCTATCTCGGCGTCGCTCCGAACGAGCAGGTCGGCCTGCGCCGCGCCACCTCCAACGCCATCTCCGCTGCGCGGCCCGACATCGTCGACCGCAATGGCGATGTCATGGCGACCGATATCCGCACGGTCTCGGTCTTCGCCGAGCCACGCCGCATCCTCGACAAGGACGAGGCGACCGAGCTGCTGACGGCCGTTCTGCCCGACCTCGACGCCAAGGATTTGCGCGACAAGCTCGGTACCAAGAAGGGCTTCGTCTGGGTCAAGCGCGAGATCACGCCGCGCCAGCAGGCCGAGGTGCACCGGCTCGGCATCCCTGGCGTCGGTTTCGTGCCCGAGAACAAGCGCGTCTATCCGAACGGCAACGCGGCGGCGCATGTGCTCGGCTTCGCCAATATCGACAATGTCGGCATCGCCGGCATCGAGAAATACATCGACTCGCAGGGACTGCAGGACCTGAACGGCGCGGGCCTCGCGACCGAGGCGTCCGACCTGAAGCCGGTCAAGCTGTCGATCGACCTGCGCGTCCAGCACCTGCTGCGCGACGAACTGTCCAAGGGGCTCGAGCGCTTCAAGGCGATCGCCGCGGCGGGCGCGATCATGGACGTGAACACCGGGGAGGTGATCGCGCTGGTCTCGCTGCCGGATTTCGACCCCGGCAACCCCGTCGACGCGCTGGAGAAGGACCGGATCAACCGGATGAATGTCGGCGTCTACGAGATGGGCTCGACATTCAAGGCGCTGACCATCGCGATGGCGCTCGATTCCGGCAAGGTCAACATCAATTCGAGCTTCTCGACCGCCGGCGGCATGATGCGGTTCGGCCGCCAGGTCATCAAGGAATACCATGGCACGGGCCGCACGCTGACAGTGCCGGAGGTGTTCCTGCATTCGTCGAACATGGGCTCGATCAAGATGGCGCTGGCCGTCGGCGTCGAGGGCCACAAGGCCTTCCTCAAGAAGATGATGCAGCTCGACCGGATGACGACGGAGCTGCCGGAAAGCGCGGCGCCGATCGTCCCGCAGCGCTGGGGCGAGATCAACACCGCGACCATCGCCTTCGGCCACGGCCTCGCCGTCGCGCCGCTGCAGGCGCTGGCGGCGGTGGCGGCGCTGGTGAATGGCGGCTACCTGATGAAGCCGACCTTCCTGGTGCGGTCCGAGGAGGAGGCCCGCAAGGTCGCGACGCGCGTCATCAAGCCGGAGACCTCCGAGGCGATGCGCTTCATCATGCGGCTCAACGGCGAGAAAGGCTCGGCCCGCAAGGCGAATATCGAAGGCTATTTCGTCGGCGGCAAGACCGGCACGGCCGAGAAGGTCATCAACGGCCGCTACGCCAAGAACAAGAACTTCACGACCTTCACGGCGATCGCCCCGTCCGACAAGCCGAAATACCTGTTCCTCGCGATCTATGACGAGCCGAAGGGCTATGCCGAGAGCGGCGGCTATTCGACCGCGGCGTGGAATGCCGGCGTCACGACCGGCCGGGTGATCGAGCGCGCCGCGCCGATCCTGGGGCTGAACCCCCGCTTCGATCCGCCGCCGTCGCCGTTCCCGCTGATGGCGAGGCTCGGTGCCTGGGGTTCGCGCTGATCTCGACCTATAACGGTGGCCATGACGATGACCGGATACCGCCTCGGAGACCTGTTCCCCGAGATGTTCGAGACTGAGGCCGCCAGCCAGCAGGTGCATGGCGTTGCCTTCGACAGCCGCAAGGTGACGGGGGACGACGTCTTCGTCGCACTCGCTGGCGCCAAGGCGGATGGCGCCCGCTTCATCATGGATGCTGTCGGGCACGGCGCCGTCGCGGTGGTCTCGGGTGGGCCGCGGCCGGCCGACCTGCCGGCCGGCGTCGCCTTCGCACAGGTGGAGGACCCGCGCCTCGCGCTGGCGCTTGCTGCGGCGAATATCCACCCGCGCCAGCCCCGGACGATCGTCGCGGTGACCGGCACCAGCGGCAAATCCTCGGTGGCGGATTTCACCCGCCAGATCTTCCAGGCGCTCGGCCATGAGGCGGCGAGCGTCGGTACCATCGGCGTGGTCACGAGCAAGGGCGCCGATTACGGCTCGCTGACGACGCCGGACCCGCTCTCGCTGCACGCTTCGTTCGACAGGCTCGCGGGCGAGGGCATCACGCATCTCGCCATGGAAGCGTCCTCGCATGGGCTCGACCAGCGCCGCCTCGACGGTGTGCGATTGAGCGCCGGCGCCTTCCTCAATCTCGGGCGCGACCATCTCGATTATCATCCGAGTGTCGAGGAATACCTAGCCGCGAAGCTCCGGCTCTGGGAGCTGCTGCCGGACGGCGCGCCGGTGGTGATCAACCGCGACGAGCCTTATGCGGACGCGGCAGCCGAGGCTGCGGCCATGGCCGGCCACCCGATCATCGGCATTGGCCGCAAGGGCGAGACGTTGACGCTGCTGCGCAACGAGCGCGACGGCTTCTCGCAGCGCCTGACGGTCGGTTTTGACGGGCAGGAGCTCTCCGTCGCCTTGCCGCTGGTCGGCGATTTCATGGCCGGCAATGCGCTGGTCGCGGCCGGCCTCGCCATCGCGACCGGCGAGGACAAGGCTGCGTCGTTGAAGGCTATATCCGGGCTCATCGGTGTTGCCGGGCGGCTTGAACGCATCGGTGAGGCCAATGGCGGGCTCGTTGTCGTCGATTACGCCCATAAGCCCGATGCGCTCGCCGCGGTGCTGACCACGCTCAGGCCCTATGCGACCGGCCGCCTGATCTGCGTCTTCGGCTGCGGCGGCGATCGCGACAAGGGCAAGCGCCCGCTGATGGGCGCGATCGCGGCCGAGAAGGCCGATATCGCCATCGTCACGGACGACAATCCGCGCAGCGAGGACCCGGCGACGATCCGGGCCGAGATCATGGCGGCATCGCCGAGGCTCCAGGAGATCGGCGACCGCGAGGATGCCATCCGTGCCGCGGTGAAGATGCTTAAAGCCGGGGATTTGCTGGTCGTGGCGGGAAAAGGCCATGAATCCGGCCAGATCATAGGCGACCGCACGCTGCCCTTCTCCGATCACGACGTGGTCCGGAAAGCGCTATCGGAGTTTCAAGGATGAGCGCCCCGCTCTGGACCGGAGACAAGCTGATCGCTGCGCTGCACGCGCGGCCCGAGGGCGCCGTGCCGCCGGTCGTGACCGGTGCTTCGATCGATACCCGCACGCTGGAGCCCGGTGACGTTTTCTTCGCGATCACCGGCGAGGCCCGCGACGGGCATGATTTCGTCAGAGGTGCGCTCGACAAGGGCGCGGCGCTCGCTGTGGTCGACGAGGCGCACGCGGCTGAGTTCGAGGGCGCAGGCGCGCTCGCCGTTGTGCCGGACGTGCTGAAGGCGATGGAACATGCCGGCACTGCGAGGCGTGCCGAACTCAAGGCGGGAATCGTCGCGGTCACCGGCTCGGTCGGCAAGACCGGGACCAAGGAGGCGCTGCGCCTCGTGCTCTCGCGCCAGGGCAAGACCCATGCGCCCGTCGCGTCCTACAACAATCACTGGGGCGTGCCGCTGACGCTCTGCCGTACCCCCGCCGATATCGCGTATGGCGTCTACGAGATCGGCATGAACAGCCCCGGCGAGATCGTGCCGCTGGCGCGGATGGTGCGCCCGCAGGTTGCCATCGTCACCACGATCCAGCCGGTGCATCTGGCCGCCTTCGCCTCGCTCGAAGGGATCGCCGAGGAGAAGGCCGGGGTCTACTGGGAACTTGAAGAAGGCGGCACGGCGATCGTCAATGCCGACATCCCGCAATCCGAGCTGCTGCGCGACATCGCCAGATCCGGTCCGGCCGGGCGGATCGTCACCTTCGGGGAAAGCCCGGATGCCGATGTAAAGCTCATCTCCTGTGCGCTGAAGCCGGACATGTCGGTGGTCGAGGCCCGCGTCCTCGGCGAGCCCGTGACCTATCGGCTCGGCAGTCCGGGCAAGCATATCGTGCTGAATTCGCTCGCCGTGCTCGCGGCCGTCCATGCGCTCGGCGCCGATCTCGCGCTGGCCGCGCTGGCCCTCGGCGACCTCAAGCCGCCGGCTGGACGCGGCGCACGCCAGGTGCTGCAGGCGCCGGGCGGCAGGGTCACGCTGCTCGACGAGAGCTATAACGGCAACCCCGCCTCGATGCGGGCCGCAATCGAGAATCTCGGCCGCCTGCCGGTCGAGGGGCGCGGCCGGCGCATCGCCGTGCTCGGCGACATGCTGGAACTCGGGCCGACCGGCCCGGAGCTGCATCGGGGGCTCGCCGAACCGCTGGTCTCGAACGGGATCGACAAGGTCTTCACCTGCGGCCCGCTGATGAAAGGGCTCCACGAGAGCTTGCCTTCCGCCATGCGGGGGGCTTATGCCGCGACGGCGAGCGACCTGGAGCCGCTCGTGCTCGATGCGATCCGCGGCGGCGACACTGTCACGGTCAAGGGATCGCTGGGCACGCGCATGGGTCCGATCGTCAAGGCGATCCTCGCGCGCTTTCCTGCCGTGCCTGCCGAAGACTGACCTGCAAGAGAGCCCAGAAGCATGTTCGCCCTGCTCGCCGAACTGTCCGGCACCTTCCCGGTGCTGAACGTCTTCCGCTACATCACCTTCCGCGCAGGCGGGGCGACGGCGACGGCGCTGCTCTTCCTGTTCTTTTTCGGCCCCTCGGCCATATCCTGGCTCCGGATCAAGCAGGGCAAGGGCCAGCCGATCCGCACGGACGGCCCGGAATCGCATCTTGCCAAGCGCGGCACGCCGACCATGGGCGGGTTGATGATCCTGACGGGGGTGTTCGTCGCGGTGCTGCTCTGGGGCAATCTGCGCAACCCCTATGTCTGGATCGTGCTCGGCGTCACCGCAGCCTACGGCGCGATCGGCTTCTATGACGATTTCCTCAAGGTCACCAAGCAGTCGCACAAGGGCTTCTCGGGCAAGGCGCGCATCTCGATCGAGGTCGTGGTCGCGCTCGTCGCCTGCTACTTCGTCATGCAGACGCAGCCGCCGGCGATCGGCTCGGGCTTCGCGATGCCCTTCCTCAAGGAAGCGATCATCCCGCTCGGCATCCTGTTCCCGCTGGTCGCGTCCTTCGTCGTGGTCGGCGCCGGCAACTCGGTGAACCTGACCGACGGGCTCGACGGGCTCGCCATCGTGCCCGTCATGATCGCGGCCGGTACCTTCGGCTTCATCTCCTATCTCGTCGGCAACGCGATCTTCGCCAACTACCTGCAGATCCACCATATTCCCGGCGCGGGCGAACTCGCCGTGATCTGCGGCGCGGTGATCGGCGCCGGCCTCGGTTTCCTCTGGTTCAACGCACCGCCGGCCCAGATCTTCATGGGCGATACCGGCTCGCTCGGTCTCGGCGGCCTACTCGGCACCATCGCGGTCGCGACCAAGCACGAGATCGTGCTGGCGATCGTCGGCGGTCTCTTCGTCGTCGAGGCGCTCTCGGTGATCATCCAGGTCTTCGTGTTCAAGCGCACCGGCAAACGCGTCTTCCTGATGGCGCCGATCCACCACCATTTCGAGAAGCTGGGCTGGACCGAACCGCAGGTGGTGATCCGGTTCTGGATCATCTCGGTCGTGCTGGCGCTGGTCGGCCTCGCCACGCTGAAGCTGCGCTGAGATGACTCCGGTTTCCGTCTTTTCGGGGCGCAAGGTCGCCCTGTTCGGGCTCGGCGGCTCCGGGCTCGCCACGGCACGCGCGCTCAAGGCGGGCGGTGCCGAGGTCGCGGCCTGGGACGACAACGAGAAGAGCCGGGAGAAGGCGGCTGCCGAGGGCATCGCCGTCGTCGATCTGGCGAATGCCGACTGGTCGGGCTTCGCGGCTTTCGTGCTCTCGCCCGGCGTGCCGCTGACCCATCCCGAGCCGCACTGGACCGTCGGCAAGGCCAAGGCTGCCGGCGTCCCGATCATCGGCGATGTCGAATTGTTCTTCCTTGAGCGGGCGACGGTGGCGCCGGGCTCGCCGGTCGTCTGCATCACCGGCACCAACGGCAAGTCGACCACGACGGCGCTGATCGCGCATGTGCTCGGGGCGGCCGGCCGCGACGTGCAGATGGGCGGTAATATCGGCACCGCCGTGCTGGCACTGGAGCCCCCGGCCGCGAACCGCATCCATGTCATCGAGTGCTCGAGCTACCAGATCGACCTCGCGCCCTCGCTTGCGCCCAGCGTCGGCATCCAGATGAACCTGACGCCGGACCATCTCGACCGGCACGGCTCGCTGGAGAACTATGCAGGCATCAAGGAACGCCTCGTCGCCGCTGCCGATATCGCGGTGGTCGGCGTCGATGACGAGGCCTCGAAGCAGATGGCGCGCCGCCGCGCTGCCGGCGGCCGCCCGCTGGTCAAGATCAGCGGCGAGCAGCCGCTGGACGAGGGCGTCTTCGCCGGGGTCACCGCCAATCAGGGGCGGCTGGACACGCGCATCGTCGAGGTGAAGGACGGCAAGCCGCGCGTCGTCGCCAATCTCGCGGGCATTGGTTCGTTGCGCGGCTCGCATAACGCGCAAAATGCGGCGGCGGCCTTCGCCGCCTGCTCGGCATTGGGCCTGAGCGCGGAAGAGATCGCCGAGGGCTTCAGGACCTATCCGGGGCTGGCGCATCGCATGGAGGAGCTCGGCCGGATCGGCCGCGTCGTCTTCATCAACGATTCCAAGGCGACCAATGCGGACTCGACCGAAAAGGCGCTGACCTCCTTCCACGGCATCTTCTGGATACTCGGGGGCAAGGCCAAGGACGGTGGCATCGAGTCGCTTCGCCGCTATTTCCCGAACATCGCCCGCGCCTACCTGATCGGGGCGGCGAGCGATCTCTTCGCCGCGACCTTCGACGATGACGGACGCGTCGGCTACGAGCGCAGCGTCACGCTCGACAAGGCCGTGGCCGATGCCGCGCGCGACGCGCTGGCAGCGACAGGCGAGGGCGAGATCGCGGTGCTGCTCTCGCCGGCCTGCGCCTCCTTCGACCAGTTCCCGAATTTCGAGGTCCGGGGCGATGCCTTCCGCAAGCTGGTGACAGACCTGCCGGGCTTCGAGCCGTTCGGCAAGACGAAGCCGCGATAGGTCGCGGCGCTTCCGTCATTCCGGCACGCGGCCCGTGAGCCGGAAGAACAGGTTGGACGTCACCTGCACGGCAGGATCGGACAGGTGGCTCTCCAGCGCCGCCATCTCCTTGTCGAGATCGGCCCGCGCGATGAAGCCTCCATCGACGAGCTTGTCACGGATGTTGTCGATGAGACCGCGCGGGAACCAGCGGCGTTCATGGCCGGCGGGAAAGACGTGGAGAATGGCGTCGACCTCGATATCGATCACGCCTGCATCCCGGAACAGCCGATGGATCTTCCGGCCGACCGACAGATCGATCCCCTGTGCCCGCGCATAGGCCGCGTAAGCCTCGATCAGGCGGCTCCAGGCCGGCAGGGGCGGATCGAGGCAGTGCGGAAGATAATCGGCCTCGAAGTTCGCGACCCAGCCGCCGGGCCGCACGAGGGAGACCAATTCGCGTACGATCCGCTCGGGCTCTGGCACATTGACCAGCAGCAGCCGCATATGGGCGCCGTCGAAGGACGCTCGCGGCAGGCCGGTCTCGTAGGCATCGCCCTCGCGCAGTTCGACCTGGGGCAATCCGCGATCGGCGATGAAATGGCGCGCCAACTCGACAAAATGGCTGCCGCGGTCGATGCCGAGGACCGAACCCGTCGGGCCGACATGCTCTGCCAGCAGATGCAGGACACCTCCGGGGCCGCAACCGAGATCGACGACGTGCTCCCCGCGCTTTATGCCGATCCGATCGAGCTGTGCCCGGGAGTCGGGTGCGAGATTCAGGATCTGACGTTTGAGCCGATCGACTTCGGCCTCGGCCCGCCCAAGCAGATAGATGTCCGGTTTCGTCATCACGCCTCCATTCTGGTCCGCCGGGGGCCGTTTCCGACCCGGCTGACCGTTATGGTTTCATGACCTCGCTTCTCGCCGGGGCGAGGCCGCGTTCGATGGGCTCGAAAGCCGCTCCAGGAGATCGCTTCAGCCGCGCCGGGCGGCCTCGATCTTTGCGACGTCGATCTTCTGCATCGTCATCATCGCGGCGAAGGCGCGCTTGGCCTCCTCGCCACCGACGGCGAGCGCTTCGCTCAGGACGCGCGGGGTGATCTGCCAGGACAGGCCCCATTTGTCCTTGCACCAGCCGCATTCGCTCTCCTGGCCGCCATTGCCGACGATGGCGTTCCAGTAGCGATCGGTTTCCGCCTGGTCCTCGGTGGCGATCTGGAAGGAGAAGGCCTCGCTGTGCTTGAACATCGGCCCGCCATTGATGCCCAGGCAGGGAATGCCGAGGACCGTGAAGGTGACGGTCAGCGCGTCGCCGGCCTTGCCGGAGGGGAAGTCGGTGGGGGCGCGGAAGACCTCCTTCACGGCGCTGTCCGGAAAGGTCTCGGCATAAAAGCGGGCGGCGGCCTCGGCGTCCTTGTCGTACCACAGGCAGATCGTGTTCTTGGCGATGGCCATGATCAGTCCTTTCGCTGTCGAAACTGGTGCAGGGTGCAACTCCTCCCATGGGACGACAATGCGTGTCAGGAGCGGCCTTTGCATCTGACCGGCCGCGTGAGACCGATTTGAGGCGCGCGGCTGATCGAAATGGGCGAGCCTGCGTCGAAGAGGCTGTAAAACGCGGCGCGCCGCTGTGGATCGTGATGCGCTGAGCTCGTCGATCCCGCGCATCGGAATCAATCGGTTAACCATTCATTGACAGAGTGATTCGTCACGCAAGCGCGGCCTCAGCCGCGCCGAATTTGTCGATGGGATGCCCGTCATGGTCTCGCGCGCGGAACCTTCTCTCAGCGGCCGCTGGTGGTGGTCGATCGACCGCCTCATCCTGACCGCACTCGTCGCCCTGATGGTCTCGGGCGTCGTGCTGCTGATGGCAGGCGGGCCGCCGGTGGCGGAGCGGCTCGGGCTCTCGACCTTCCATTTCGTCAACCGGCAGGCCGCCTACCTCGTCGTCGCGATGGCCATCTTTCTCGGGGTGTCGCTGATGACGCCGCGCCAGGTGCGCCGCGCTGCGCTGCTGATCTACCTTGGCTCGCTCGTCATGGTGGTGGCGACGCTTTATTTCGGCGTCGAGGTGAAGGGCGCGAAACGCTGGCTGACGCTCGGGCCGCTGGGCTCGGTCCAGCCATCCGAGTTCCTCAAGCCCGCTTTCGTCGTGATGGCGGCCTGGGCCTTCGCCGAGGGCACGCGCCGGCCCGACCTGCCGGGCACCATCCTGGCGCTGCTCCTGCTGCCTTTCACCATCGTGCCGCTCGTCCTGCAGCCGGATTTCGGCCAGACCATGCTGGTCAGCCTGGTCTGGTGCGGGCTGTTCTTCGTCGCGGGCCTGCACTGGTTCTGGGTGATCGGCCTCGGCGGCGTCGGCGCCGCCGGCATCTTCGTCGCCTATGAGCTGGTGCCGCATGTCCGCGCCCGCATCGAGCGCTTCATGGACAAGGGCTCGGGCGACTCGTTCCAGGTCGACACGGCGCTGGAGAGCTTCGCGCAGGGCGGCTGGCTCGGGAAGGGACCGGGCGAGGGGACGGTGAAGCGCATCCTGCCCGACGCCCATACCGACTTCATCTTCGCGGTCACGGCCGAGGAATTCGGCATCGTCGTCTGCATGCTGCTGGTGGCGCTCTTCGCGGTGATCGTGATCCGCGCGCTGTTCGTGGCGCAGAAGGCGGAGGACCCGTTCATCCGCCTCGCCGTCACCGGCCTTGCCCTGCTCTTCGGCATCCAGGCGGCGATCAACATGATGGTCAACCTGCACATGATGCCGGCCAAGGGCATGACGCTGCCCTTCATCTCCTATGGTGGCTCCTCGCTGCTCTCGCTCGCGGTCGGGACGGGCTTCCTGCTGGCATTGACCCGGCGGCGGCCGCGCTCGGTCGAATTCGGGCGCTGATCCGATGGCGACGGACACGCTCGTCATGCTGGCGGCCGGGGGAACCGGCGGCCATCTCTTCCCGGCCGAGGCATTGAGCCACGCGTTGCATGCCAAGGGCATGCGCGTGGTGCTGATGACCGATACGCGCGCCGCCGAATACGCCGGGAGCTTTCCGGCCGAGGCGGTGCATGCCGTGCCGGCGGCGACGCCGTCCGGCCGCTCGCCATTGCAGAAGGCGGCGGCGCTGTTCAATATCGCCAAGGGCACTTTCGCGGCGCGCGGGATCATCAAGCAAGTCAGGCCGGCCGTCGTCGTCGGCTTCGGCGGCTATCCGACGGTGCCGCCGGTGCTGGGCGCCTCGCTGGCCGGGGTGCGCACCCTGATCCACGAGCAGAACGCCGTGATCGGCCGGGCCAATCGCTTCCTCGCCGGCCGTGCCGACGTGATCGCGACCGGCTTCGCGGAGGTCGGCGGGCTCTCGGAGGCGCAGCAGGCCAAGTGCCGCCATGTCGGCAACCCCGTGCGCCCCGCGGTGATCGCGGCGGCCGGCCACGATTATGACCAGCCGGGCGAAGGCAGGATCAGGCTCCTGGTCTTCGGTGGCAGCCAGGGCGCGCGCATCATGGCCGATATCGTGCCGCCGGCGATCCAGCTCCTCACCGATGCCGAGCGGGCGCGCCTGACCATCGCCCAGCAGGCGAGGCCTGAGGACGACGAGCGCGTGCGCGGGATCTACGAGAAGCTCGGCGTCAAGGCGACGATCGCGCCCTTCTTCAAGGACCTGCCGGTGCAGATGGCGGCGTCGCAGCTCGTCATCGCCCGCTCCGGCGCCTCGACCGTGGCGGAACTCACCGTGATCGGCCGCCCGGCCCTGCTGGTGCCGCTGCCGGGCTCGCTCGATCAGGACCAGGCGGCCAACGCGGCCTTCCTCGAAGGCGTGGGCGGAGCTGTCCGCATCCTCCAGCCGGACTTCACGCCGCGCCATCTTGCCGCCGAATTGTCGAAGCTTATCGCGCAGCCCGCCCACTTGACGACGATGGCCGCAAACGCGAAGAGCGCCGGCATCCCCGATGCCGCCGACCGCCTGGCCGATCTCGTGATCGCCACGGCCAACCTCCCGCACTGACAGGATTCACGACCCATGAAGCTGCCGCCGAAGCTCGGCTCCATCCATTTCGTCGGCATCGGCGGCATCGGCATGTCCGGCATCGCCGAGGTCTTGCACAATCTCGGCTACAAGGTGCAGGGCTCGGACGCTTCCGACGGGGCCAACGTCAAGCGCCTCGCCGACAAGGGCATCACCACCTTCGTCGGGCACAAGGCGGAAAACATCGGCGAAGCCGAGGTCGTCGTGGTCTCGACCGCGATCAAGCGGGACAATCCCGAATTGCTGGCCGCCCGTGAGCAGCGCCTGCCCGTGGTGCGCCGGGCGGAGATGCTGGCCGAGCTGATGCGCCTGAAGAGCTGCGTCGCCATCGCCGGCACCCATGGCAAGACGACCACGACCTCGCTCGTCGCGACGCTCCTGGAGAAGGGCGGGCTCGACCCGACCGTGATCAATGGCGGCATCATCAACGCCTACGGCACCAATGCCCGCATGGGCGAGAGCGACTGGATGGTGGTCGAGGCCGACGAATCGGACGGCACCTTCCTGAAGCTGCCGGCGGACGTCGCGATCGTCACCAATATCGATCCCGAGCATCTCGACCATTTCGGCACTTTCGACGCGATCAAGGCGGCCTTCCGCTCCTTCGTCGAGAACCTGCCCTTCTACGGCTTTGCGGTGATGTGCATCGACCACCCGACGGTGCAGGGGCTCGTCGGCCAGATCACTGACCGCCGCGTCGTCACCTATGGCGAGAACCCGCAGGCCGACTTCCGCCTGATCGACATCGATCTCTCGGGCGGGCAGGCCCAATTCACGCTGCTGATCCGTGACCGCAAGACCGGCCGTGACGAGGTGATCCGCGATCTCGTCATGCCGATGCCGGGCCATCACAACGCGCTGAACGCGACGGCCGCGATCGCGGTCGCCTATGACCTCGGCATTCCGGTGCCCCGCATCCGCGAGGCGCTCGCCGGCTTCGGCGGCGTCAAGCGCCGTTTCACCAAGACCGGCGAATGGAATGGCGCGCTGATCTTCGACGATTACGGGCACCATCCAGTCGAGATCGCCGCTGTGCTCAAGGCCGCGCGGGCCTCGACCAGGAGCAAGGTGATCGCGATCGTCCAGCCGCATCGCTACACCCGCTTGTCGAGCCTGTTCGACGATTTCGCCGCTTGCTTCAACGATGCCGACACGGTGATCGTGGCCGACACCTACGCGGCCGGCGAAGCGCCGATCGCGGGTGCCGACCGTGATTCGCTCGTCGCCGGGATCAAGGCGCGCGGCCATCGCCATGCGCTGCCGCTGGAAGCGTCCGACAAGCTCGCCGGCATGGTCGCGGAGCTGGCCGGGCCGGGCGACTATGTCGTCTGCTTGGGCGCCGGCAACATCACCCAATGGGCCTATGCGCTGCCGGGGGAACTGGCTGCGCTGAAGGGGTGAGGCACGGCACGCCGCAATTGCGCCGTCATGCTCGGGCCTGACCCGCGCATGACGGGCTGTTCCGTCCCGGACCATCATGTTCTAAAGCGACGCCATGCCCTTCGCAGACCTCTCTTCCGATATCCGCGCCTCGGCTCCCGATCTCAGGGGCCGGCTTCTCGCCAATCAGGAGCTTTCGGGCCTGACCTGGTTTCGCGTCGGCGGCCCGGCGCAGATCCTGTTCACGCCGGCCGATGACGAGGATCTCGCCTATCTGCTCTCGAAGCTGCCGGAGGACGTTCCGGTCACGGTGATCGGGCTCGGCTCCAACCTGATCGTGCGTGATGGCGGCATTCCGGGCGTCGTGGTCAGGCTCGGTGGCAAGGCCTTCGGCGAGATCGCGCTGGAAAGCGGCGACCGTCTGCGCGCCGGCACGGCCGTGCCGGACGTCAAGGTCGCGCGCGCTGCGGGCGATGCCTCGCTTGACGGGCTTGCCTTCTATCGCGGCATCCCCGGCTCGATCGGCGGGGCGCTGCGGATGAATGCAGGTGCCCATGGCGGCGAGACCACCGATGTGCTGGTCTCCGCGCGCGGCGTCACCCGCAAGGGCGAGATCGTGACGCTCTCCCATGCCGAGATGGGCTTCACCTATCGCAACAGCGCGGCCTCGACCCGCGACATCATCTTCACTTCCGCCCTGTTCCAGGGCCGGCCAGGCGACCAGGCTCTGATCCAGGCCGAGATGGACCGGGTGACGCAGGCGCGCGAGGCGGCGCAGCCGATCAAGGAGCGCACCGGTGGCTCGACCTTCAAGAACCCCGAGGGCGGCAAGGCCTGGCAGCTGATCGACGCGGCCGGCTGCCGCGGCCTGCGGGTCGGCGGCGCGCAGGTCTCGGAGATGCACTGCAACTTCCTGATCAACACCGGCGGCGCGACAGCAGCCGATGTCGAAGGGCTCGGCGAGGAGGTCCGCCGCCGGGTCAAGGACAATTCGGGCTTCGAGCTCCAGTGGGAGATCAAGCGGCTCGGCGTTGCGGCGTAGCTGCCGGGCTTTGAAAAGGGCAGGGGCACTGCAAGTCGGTTAACTCCCCGTTAACCAAGTTTAACGAGGTTGGACGCATCGCAGGAGCGAAGCGTCGATGACCAAACATGTTGCAGTGCTGATGGGCGGTTGGTCCGTCGAGCGGGAGGTCAGCCTCAACAGCGGCGCGGCTTGCGCGCGGGCGCTGGAGAGCGTCGGCTACCGTGTCACTCGCGTCGACGTCCAGCGCGACGTCGCCGAGGTGCTGGCGAAGCTCAAGCCCGATGTCGCTTTCAACGCCCTGCATGGCCGCTTCGGCGAGGACGGCACGATCCAGGGCGTGCTCGAAATCCTGCGCATTCCCTATAGCCATTCCGGCGTGCTGGCCTCGGCGCTGGCGATCCGCAAGGACCGGGCGAAGACGGTGGTGAAGGCGGCCGGCGTGCCGGTCGCCCACGGCGTCAACGTCTCGCGATTCGCGGCTGCCAGGACGCATGTGCTGCCGCCGCCCTACGTGCTCAAGCCGATCGACGAGGGCTCCTCCGTCGGCGTCGTGATCGTGAAGAAGGGCAGGGAGCACCCACCCCAGGAAATCGCCCGGCCGGACTGGCCTTGCGGCGAGATGCTGCTGGCTGAAACCTTCATCGCCGGGCGCGAACTGACCTGCGCCGTGATGGGCGACCGGAGCCTCGGTGTGACCGAAATACAAGCCGCAACCGGTGAGTTTTACGACTACGACGCGAAGTACGCGAAAGGCGGCTCGATCCACATCTGTCCGGCTCAAATTTTACCGAAAATTTACCAGCAGATCGAAGAGTGTGCGTTAACGGCGCATCAAGCAATCGGATGCCGGGGCGTCAGCCGATCTGACTTCCGCTACCACGACGAGAGCGACACGCTCGTCTGGCTGGAGGTCAATACGCAGCCCGGGATGACCGAGACCAGCCTGGTGCCCGAGTTGGCTGCCCATGCGGGCCTGGATTTCGGTGAGCTCGTCAAATGGATGGTGGAGGACGCCTCCCTCGATCGGTGAAAGCGATGTCGGCGAAGACCGTTGCCATGCCCCGATTCGCGCCTGCCCGGCCGCTCTCCCGGCTCCCGGTCGCGCACGCCGCCCCCCAGCTTCTGGTGGGTGAGCAGCGCCAGGGCCGCTGGATGCGCCGCTCGCGCCGCAGCGCCATCGCGGTGCCACTCGCCCAGCGCTTGCCGGCGAGCCTCGGCACCTGGCTGGCGCTCGGCTTCCTGACGCTCAGCCTCGGCACGGGCTTCGTGCTCGGCGGCCACTGGCAGACCATGCAGGACAATTACGGCGAGCCGCGCCACATGATCGCGCGGGCGCTCGGCTTCGGCATCGACCGCGTCACCATCTCCGGCCTCTCGGGACTGTCCGAGCAGGAGGTCCTGGTCGCGGCCGGCATCGACTCGAAGACCTCCCTGGTGTTCTTCGACGCCGACGAGGCCCGCAAGCAGCTGGAAGCCACGCCGCTGATTCGCGAGGCCGCCGTTCGCAAGCTTTATCCGGGCGAGGTCTCGATCCAGCTCACCGAGCGCGAGCCCTATGCGCTCTGGCAGGTGAAGGGCGAGCGCTTCGTGATTGCAGCCGACGGCACGGTGATCGACAAGATGGATGACGGCCGCTTCGCCTATCTGCCGCTGGTCGTCGGCAAGGACGCCAATAACCGGGCCGCCGAATATCTGGCGATCCGCAACCAGGCCGGCGCCTTCGCCCAGCATATCCGCGCCGCGACCCTGGTCTCCGGGCGTCGCTGGAACCTGAAACTCGACAACGGCATGGATGTGCGCTTGCCCGAGACCAAGCCGGAAGCCGCGGTGCAGCGCCTCGTCTCCCTGGAGAGCGATTATCGCATCCTCGAGAAGGACGTGCTCGCCATCGACCTGCGCCAGCCCGATCGGGTGACGATGCGGCTCTCGGAAGAGGCGGCCGCGGCCCGCGCCGACCAGCTCAAGAGCAAGTCCAGGAAGAAGAGAGGCGAGGCGTGAACCACGTCACCTCCCAGGGTCTGACCCCGCGAATGCGTCCGCTCTCGTCGCGCAAGAGCGCGACCTTGTCGATCCTCGATATCGGCACCAGCAAGGTCGTCTGCCTGATCGCCGAGCTCAGCCCGGCCGAGACCAACGAGCGGCTGCGTGGGCGCACCCATGTCGCCCGCATCATCGGCATCGGCCATCAGCGCTCGCTCGGCCTGAAGGGCGGCGCGATCGTCGATCTCGAAAGCGCCGAGCGCGCGATCCGCGCTGCCGTGGACGCAGCCGAGCGCATGGCCAAGGTCGAGGTCCAGTCGGTCATCGTCAACCTGACCGGCGGGCGCATCGGCTCGCAGCACTACGCCGCCAGCGTCGACCTGCGCTCCGGCTCCGTCGGCGACGCCGATGTGAAGCGCGTGCTGGCGACTGCCGCGACCCATGCCCTGCGCCCCGGCAAGGCCGTGCTCCATGCCCTGCCGACCGGCTATGCGCTGGACGGCGTGCCGGGCGTGCTCGATCCGCGCGGGCTGATCGGCGGCAAGCTTTCGGTCGACATGCATGTCGTCGCCAGCGAAGCGGCGGCGGCGCGCAACGTCATGCTCGCGGTCGAGCGCTGCCATCTCGAAGTCGAGGCTGTGGTCGCGACCCCCTATGCGTCCGGCCTCTCGGTCCTCGTCGACGACGAATCGGAGATGGGCGTCGTCCTCGTCGATCTCGGCGGCGGCTCGACCTCGCTCGGCGTGTTCTCGGGCGGGCATCTCGTCCATGCCGACGCGATCGCCGTCGGCGGCAACCACATCACCATGGACGTGGCGCGCGGCCTCTCGACCCGCGTCTCGGCGGCCGAGCGACTCAAGACGCTGCACGGTTCCTGCATCGCCAGCGCTTCCGACGAGCGCGACATGATCTCGGTGCCGCAGGTCGATGACGACGAACGCGACATGCCGAACCATCTCGCCAAGTCGCATCTGGTCCGGATCATCAAGCCGCGCGTCGAGGAGATCCTCGAACTGGTGCGCGACCGTCTGAACAATGCCGGCTTCTCGGCTCAGGCCGGGCGACGTGTCGTCCTCACCGGCGGCGCCTGCCAGCTGACCGGCCTGCCGGAAGTGGCGCGGCGCATCCTCGGCGGTCAGGTCCGTACCGGCCGTCCGCTCGGGATCAAGGGTTTGCCGGAAGCGGGCAAGGGCCCGGCCTTCGCGGCGGCGGTCGGCCTGCTGGTCTATCCGCAGGTCGCCCATGTCGAGCATTTCGAGCCGCGTGCTGCCGGTGCGCGTTACTTCGCAACCGGGACGGACGGCTACTTCTCGCGTGTCGGGCGGTGGCTGAAGGACAGTTTCTAGTGAGTACGGCTCGCCCAGAGGGCGGGCCGCGGCGTCAAACGTAGCAATCGGGACGGCTCCCGCCAGGCGCCGGACAAGGGATCAAAAGAGGCAACCATGGCGATGAATCTGCAAGCCCCGGACATCCGGGAACTGAAGCCCCGGATCACGGTGTTCGGCGTCGGCGGTGCCGGCGGCAATGCGGTCAACAACATGATCGAGGCCGGCCTCGACGGCGTCGACTTCGTCGTCGCCAACACCGATGCGCAGGCTCTCGCCCTGTCGCGCGCCTCCCGCATCGTCCAGATGGGCCTGCAGGTCACCGAAGGTCTCGGCGCCGGCTCGCAGCCGGAAGTCGGCCGTGCGGCGGCCGAAGAGGTCATCGACGAGATCCGTGACCATCTGGCGGGCGCCCATATGGTGTTCATCACCGCCGGCATGGGCGGCGGCACCGGCACCGGCGCGGCCCCCGCGATCGCTCGCGTCGCCCGCGACATGGGCATCCTCACCGTCGGCGTCGTCACCAAGCCGTTCCAGTTCGAAGGCCAGCGCCGCATGCGCATGGCGGAGGCCGGCATCGGCGAGCTGAACGAGGCGGTCGATACCCTGATCGTCATCCCGAACCAGAACCTGTTCCGCGTCGCCAACGAGACCACCGGCTTCGCCGACGCCTTCGGCATGGCCGACCAGGTGCTCTATTCGGGCGTCGCCTGCATCACCGACCTGATGGTCCGCCCGGGCCTGATCAATCTCGACTTCGCCGACGTGCGCGCCGTGATGCGCGGCATGGGCAAGGCGATGATGGGTACCGGCGAGGCGCAGGGCGAGAAGCGTGCACTGACCGCGGCCCAGGCCGCGATCAACAACCCGCTGCTCGACGATGTCTCGATGAAGGGTGCGCGCGGCCTGCTGATCTCGATCACCGGCGGGCGCGACATGAAGCTCTATGAGGTCGACGAGGCCGCCACCCGCATCCGCGAGGAGGTCGATTCCGAGGCCAACATCATCGTCGGCGCCACCTTCGACGAATCGCTCGAAGGCACCGTGCGCGTCTCCGTCGTCGCCACCGGCATCGACAAGCCGATCTCGTCCCAGGCCGAGAACGACGACACCGAGGCGCGCATCGCCCAGGTGGCGGAGCGCCTGAAGGCCGAAGCCCGCCTGCGCAGCAACGCCGCTGTTGCCGCTGCTCGCCCGGTCGCGCCGCCCGTGCCCGCGATCGAGACGGCCCGCGTCGCCCCGCTGCCGGAGCCTGCTCCGGTCGCCCATGCCGCGCAGGACATCCGCATCGAGCCGGTGCAGCCGCGTCCGGTGTTGGCGGCTCCGGCGCCGGAACCCGTCCAGCATGCCGAGCCGAGCCTGAATTTCGACGAGAGCTTCATCCCGCCGATGCCGGAGCGGGCCGTCGTCCGCCCGACCCGCATGCCCCGCGTCGAGGACCTGCCGGCCCCCGGCCAGGCCCAGCTCAATGCGCATCGCGGCGTCCAGCCCGCGCCGCAGCCGCCCAGCGCCGTCGAGCAGAAGCGGATGTCGCTGATGCAGCGCCTCGCCTCGGTCGGCTTCGGCGGCCGCAAGGACGATGAGATGACCGAGCCGCAGCAGGCGCCGGTGCGCCAGGCCCAGGCTCCGGTCGCCCCGCCGATGCCGCAGGCCCCGGCGCCGAGCGCTGCCCATGCCGAGTACATGCGCCGCCCGGTGCAGCAGCAGCCGGCCTCGCGCCCGGCGCAGGGCCAGCTCGACCCGCATGGCCGTGCTGCCCCGACTCGCTCCAGCGAGGAAGATCATCTCGAGATCCCGGCCTTCCTCCGCCGCCAGGCGAACTGAGTCGGAAGGCGCCCGCCAGCGCCCTCTCACGGCTTTGCAACACAACCCGCCGCGGTATTCCGCGGCGGGTTTTGGCGTGTTAAAAAATCGTTATCTTTCAGCTTGTTATAGTCCGTCCGTGATCGCTTCCCCGCTGTAACACAGCGAAAGAAAGCGTGATTTTGAGAGGCGGCCTCAAAAGCTTATGTTGCGGCCGCATCGGGACAACGGCCTCGTCGGGACCATTCCGGCCTGGCCTTGAAGACATCGCCGGCTGGACGATCCCTGCATCTGCAGGTGACCGCGGCCTTCGCGATCAGGATTGGATAACGGTATGACCTTCGATCGGCAGACGACCTTGCGGGCAGCCGTGACCCTGACCGGGATCGGCGTTCATTCCGGAGCCCCCGCCAGCATCTGCCTGAAGCCGTCCAGCGCCAATACCGGCGTCGTCTTCCTGCGGACGGGCATCGAGGGCATGCCGCCCCAGCTCATTCACGCCAAGCATACCAAGGTCAGTGCCACGGAGCTCTGCACCGTGATCGGCGACCGCGGCCCGGCCTCGGTCTCGACGATCGAGCACCTGATGTCGGCCTGCGCCGGCCTCGGCCTCGACAACGTGCTCGTCGAGATCGACGGGCCGGAAATGCCGATCATGGACGGCAGCGCCCGCGAATTCGTGGTTGCCATCGAGGCGACCGGCATGACGACGCTCACCGCGCCGCGCCGCTACCTCAAGGTCCTCCAGCCGGTCCGCATCGAGCAGGGCCGCGCCTTCGCCGAACTGGCCCCGGCCGAGCACGGCTTCCGCCTCGATGTCGAGATCGATTTCGACAGCGTCGTGATCGGCCGCCAGCGCAAGATCTTCGATCTCGATGCGCAGGCCTATGCCAGCGAGATTTCGAAGGCCCGTACCTTCGGTTTCATGCGTGATGTCGAGCAGCTCTGGAAGGCGGGCTTCGCTCAGGGCGCTTCGCTCGAGAACACCGTCGCGGTCGGCGACGACAAGGTTATCAACCCCGAGGGGCTGCGCTACGGCGACGAGTTCGTGCGCCACAAGGTGCTCGACGCGATCGGCGACCTCGCGCTGGCCGGCTATCCGATCATCGGCGAGTTCCGCTCCTATTGCGGTGGCCACCGGATGAATGTCCGCATCCTCGAGGCGCTTTTCGCCGACCGCGCGAATTTCGCGATCGTCGAATCCCAGCCGGTCTTCGCGACGCCGCGCGCCGTGCAGATGGCTGCGGCTGCTCCGGCCGCCTTCGCGCCGGATTTGCACTGAAGCACGGCGAAACGCGGCTTCGCCTTCCATTCGCCTGTTTTCTGTCCCAGATGCCGCAGCGACGCGGAATCACGTCATAACCGGTTTTCGGCAGTGGCGCGGGGGAAGCGTCTGAGGTAAGGCATGCTTCCCGGAAGTTGGATCGCCACGCGTCCTACCAGACGCGATGTGGCGATCCGGTTCTTGGTTTCAGCATCGGATTGTCCCGAAAAGTGGTTTCCACTTTTCGGGACAATCCGATGCTCGAGGGACGATCGAAAGAGGACGGACGACGTGAGCGTGACGCGGCAAAGCCTTCCGGCAATCCATCGCGGTCTTTCGCCACGCAGGGGCATCGCCCTTGCGCTGGGTGCCGCCATGCTGCTCGGCGGCTGCGATACCCTGTCCTCGCTCAATCCCTTCGACAAGCCCGAGGTCTACAAGCCGGACCTGACGCCGCCGACGCCGGCCGACAAGCTCTACAACGAAGGCCTGGCCCGCCTGCAGAACGGCGACAGCGAGGGCGCCTCGAAGAAGTTCGAGGACATCGACAAGACCGCGCCGTTCTCGCCCTATGCCCGCAAGGGCCTGCTGATGACGGCCTATACCAATTTCCAGGCCTCGAAGTGGGAGGAGGCGATCACCGCCTCGAAGCGCTTCATCGCCCAGAACCCGGCGAGCCCCGACGCCGCCTACGCGCAGTACATCCTGGCGATGTCCTATTACAACCAGATCCCGGACGCGACCCGCGATCAGGAGCGGACGGCCCAGGCGATCCAGGCGCTGGAGCAGCTCATCGCCACCTATCCGAAGTCGGAATACGTTCTCGACGCCAGGGAAAAGCTCCTGGTGGCGCGGGACCAGCTCGCCGGCAAGGAGATGAATGTCGGGCGCTATTATCTGGAGAAGCGCAACTATACCGGCGCGGTGAACCGTTTCCGCGAAGTCATCATCAAGTACCAGACCACGCGCCATGTCGAGGAGGCGCTGATGCGCCTGACCGAGGTCTATATGGCGATGGGCATCACCAACGAGGCGCAGACGGCGGCGGCCGTCCTCGGGCACAACTTCCCCGACAGCCAGTGGTACAAGGACTCCTACGCCCTGCTGCAGAGCGGCGGCCTGGAGCCGCGTGAGGATCGTGGTTCCTATATCAGCCGCGCCTTCCAGGGCTTCTCGCGCACGGTCGGCGGCCTGGTCGGACTGAACCGCCTCTGACGAGCGAGGGCGCCCCTTGCATGACGAGCCACGGGCGATCCTGCCGGCTCCGAAGGATGGGTTGAGCGTCGATGCTGGCGCAGCTCTCGATTCGCGACATCGTCCTGATCGACAGGCTCGACCTCGGCTTCCATGAGGGGCTGAGCGTCCTGACCGGTGAGACCGGCGCCGGCAAGTCGATCCTGCTCGACGGCTTCGCACTGGCGCTCGGCGGGCGCGGTGATGGCTCGCTCGTGCGCCATGGCGAGGCCCAGGGGCAGGTCAGCGCCGTCTTCGACCTGCCGATGACGCATCCGGCCCGCAAGCTCGCCCAGGCGCAGGAGATCGACACCGACGGCGATCTCATCCTGCGCCGCGTGCAATATGCCGACGGGCGCACCCGCGCCTTCATCAACGACCAGCCGGTCTCGGTGCAAATCCTGCGGATGGTGGGCACCGCCATCGTCGAGATCCATGGCCAGCATGACGACCGCGCCCTGACCGACCCGGCGCAGCACCGCACGATTCTCGACGGTTTCGGCGCGCTGGAGGCGCAGGCCGAAGCGGTCGCCGGGGCGAGCGAGGCGCTGAAACGGGCGCGGCAGGCCCTGCAGTCGCAGCGCTTGCGCGTCGAGGCGGCACGCAAGGAAGCGGATTTCCTGCGCCATGCCGTCGAGGAGCTCGGCAAGCTCGCACCGCAAGCGGGCGAGGAGGAGGCGCTCGCCGCCTCCCGTCAGGCGATGATGCAGGCGGAGAAGGTCGCGCGCGATCTCAACGAGGCCTATGAGGCGGTCGGCGGACAATCCTCCGCCGTGCCGACGCTCGCCGCCGTGCTGCGCCGGCTAGAGCGCCGTGCGAGCCAGGCACCGGAGCTGGTCGACCCCTCGATCGCGGCGCTCAACACCGCGATCGTCGCTTTGGAAGAGGCCGGCGAGGCGCTCGCCGCCGCGACGCGTGCCGCCGAATACGATCCGCGCGAGCAGGAACGCACCGAGGAGCGGTTGTTCGCGCTCAGGGCCGCCGGCCGCAAATACGATGTGCCGGTCGATGGCCTGTCCATCCTGGCGGCGACGATGGCGAGCGACCTTGCCGCGCTCGATGAAAGCGAGACCTCGCTCTCGCGGCTCGAAGCGGAGCTGACGGAGGCCGAGGCGGCCTTCGTCGGGCAGGCGCAGGCCCTGTCCGAGGCCCGCCAGGCGGCTGCGGCACGGCTGGATACGGCCGTGAAGGCCGAATTGCCGCCGCTCAAGCTGGAGCGGGCGCGTTTCATCACCCGGATCGAAAGCGACGCGAACGCGCGCGGGCCCGAGGGTTTCGACAAGGTCGAATTCTGGGTCGAGACCAATCCCGGCACGCGGCCGGGGCCGATGATGAAAGTCGCCTCCGGGGGCGAGCTCTCGCGCTTCATGCTGGCTCTCAAGGTGGTGCTGGCCGAGCGCGGTTCCGCCCCGACGCTCGTCTTCGACGAGATCGACACCGGTGTCGGCGGTGCGGTCGCCGATGCGATTGGCGAGCGGCTGGCGCGATTGGCCGGTCAGGTGCAGGTGATCTCGGTCACGCATGCGCCGCAGGTCGCGGCCAAGGCCGGGCAGCATTTCCTGATCGCCAAATCGGCGGAGGAGGGCGAGGCCTCACGCACGGTGACGCGGGTCACGGCGCTGGAAGACCAGGCGCGGCGTGAGGAGATCGCACGGATGCTGGCCGGCGCCTCGATCACCGAGGAAGCGCGCGCGGCGGCCGGGCGCCTGCTGCAGGCGGCTGGCCTGCGCGGCTGAGGCTGTCAGGCCGGCTGCAATTCGTAGCCCGTGCCCTTCCTGACCACCCTCCTGAACCCCTCGACATGGCCACCCGAGACGAGCCAGTTCTCGTGCGCGGCGCGTTCCAGGATACCGCGGCGCGAAGCCACCGCGGTCGCGGCGTCGAAATCATAGACGAAGCCGATAGCCGGGTCTGAAGCCTGGAGATCGGAGAGATGCAGCGCATCGCCCCAGAGCAGCAGGCTCTCGCCATCACCCTCTATCAGGTAGCCGCTATGGCCGTAGGTGTGGCCGGGCAGGGGGATCAACGTGATGCCGGCCTGCGCCTCGCCCGCCGGAACCGAACGGATGCGGCCGGCATAATGCTTCTTCAAAGTCGCGGCGATGGCGAAGGCGCCCTGCTTCTTTTCCGGCGTCCGAGCGCGATTGGCCTCGTCACCATAGAAGCCGAAATCGGCCTCGGGCACGATGATCTCGGCATTCGGGAAGAAGGGCTTGTCGCCGTCGAACAGGCCGAGTGCGTGGTCGCCATGGAGATGCGTGATCAGAACACGGGCGACGTCTTCGGGCGCGATGCCTGCAGCCTCCATTGCAGCCGGGGCATGGCCCATCGCTTTGCCCCAGGAGGGGCCGGTGCCGGCATCGACGAGGGTGATCCCGTCCGCTCCCTTCAGCGCGAAGCAGTTCACGATAATGCTGACCTTCGGTTTGCCCCAGCGCGCGACGGCCTCATTGCGGGCCACCTCCCCATCCGCATGGATCAGGACGTCGAGCGGCGCCTCGAAGACGCCGTCATGCAGGATCGAGACATCGAAGGCGCCGATGCGGCGGGACTGCTGGACCATGGCTATTCTCCGCTTCGGCGTCGCACGGGGTCGGCGAGGTCCGGAAGCTAGTGGGCGCCGGACCTCGCCGGCAAGGCGCGTCCGGCCCGGCTCAGCCCTGCGCCGGGCGCGGGAATGCCGCATTTCCTTTTGTATCACTTTGCTTTATGAGCCGCTGTCATCCGATGGTGCAGCTGCCCGTTAGATCGCCATGAGTCCTTTCGGACGCTCTGGGGGGCGATTTAACTATTTGTTTTGGCATCGGATTTTCCGGAAAGTGAACCCCGCTTTTCGGTCCGATGCTCTAGTGCCGCCTGAACCCATCGCCACGCTTCGCGCCGTTCCTTCATCTTACGCCGCAACCTTTAGGCCCATATCGCATGTCCTTTTCTCTCACGAGCCCGCCGCTCGCGCGCGCGCTCGCCGATCGCAATTACTCCGACCCGACGCCGGTGCAGAGCGCCGTCCTCGAAGACGCCGCCCGCGGGCGCGACCTCCTGGTTTCCTCGCAGACCGGCTCCGGCAAGACCATCGCTTATGGCCTGGCCATCGGCGAGACCCTGCTGGGCACGGCCGAGAAGCTCGGTCCCGCCGCCGAGCCGCTCGCCCTGATCATCGCGCCGACGCGCGAGCTTGCGCTCCAGGTGCAGCGCGAGCTTGCCTGGCTCTATGCCCAGACCGGCGCGCGGGTGATCTCCTGCGTCGGCGGCATGGATCCGCGCCGCGAGGCGATGCTGCTCGACGAGGGCGCGCATATCGTCGTCGGCACGCCCGGCCGTCTGCGCGATCATATCGAGCGCCGTCGCCTCGATGTGTCCGCGCTGAAGGCGGTCGTGCTCGACGAGGCTGATGAGATGCTCGATCTCGGCTTCCGCGACGACCTCGAATACATCCTGAAGACCACCCCGGCGGAGCGCCGCAGCCTGCTGTTCTCGGCGACCTTCCCGAAGGCGATCGTCCAACTCGCGCAGAGCTACCAGCGCGACGCGCTGCGCATCGAGGTGGAAGCGACGCGGCGCGGCCATGCCGACATCGCCTACAAGGCCGTGCGCGTCTTCCCGAAGGAGGCCGAGCTCGCGGTCGTCAACCTGCTGCGCTTCCACAATGCGCCGGTGGCGCTGGTCTTCTGCAACACCCGCAATGCGGTACGCCATCTCGAGGCGATCCTGCTCGAGCGCGGCTTCACCTCCGTCGCGCTCTCGGGCGAACTCGGCCAGAACGAGCGCAACGCGGCGCTGCAGGCGCTGCGCGACGGCCGGGCGCGGGTTTGCGTCGCGACCGACGTCGCGGCGCGCGGCATCGACCTGCCCGGGCTCGACCTCGTCATCCATGCGGAGCTGCCGAACGATTCCGAAGTGATGCAGCATCGCTCGGGCCGCACCGGCCGCGCCGGCAACAAGGGCACGAGCGTCCTGCTGGTGCCGCAGTCGCGCCGCCGCAAGGCCGAGCGCCTGCTGATGGAAGGCAAGGTCGAGGCCGAGTGGATCGGTCCTCCGACTGAAGAGGAAATCCGCGTCCTTGATCAGGAGCGGCTGCTCTCCGATCCGCTGCTCAACGGCGATGGCTCCGAGGACGATGCCGGCATGATCGAGGCGCTGATGGCGGGCCGCGAGGCCCGCGATATCGCCGCCGCGCTGGTCCGACTCTATCGTGCCCGCCTGCCGGCGGCGGAAGAGGTTGGCGATCCTGGCTTCGGCCGCGACGAGCACCGTCCGGTCCGGACCAACGAGGATTATGCTGCCAAGCGCCGCCCGTTCGGCGCGGGGCGCGAGGAGGGCGAGGATGGCGAGCGCCCACGCAAGCCTGCCGGCCCACGCGGCGATACCGTCTGGTTCCGTCTCGATATCGGCCGCAAACAGGGCGCCGATCCGCGCCAGCTCCTGCCGATGCTGTGCCGCCGCGGCCGGATCACCCGCGACGAGGTCGGTGCGATCCGCATCTTCGACCGCGAGACCAAGGTCGAGATCGATGCCGATGTGGCCGATCGCTTTTATGACTCGGTGCGCATCCCGGACCGCGACAAGATCGTGATCGAGCCGACGACCGAAGCCGAGCGTCGCCCGGCGAAGGCTTTCGGGGACAAGGCCGAGCGTCCGGCTGCGCCGCGAAAGAGCTGGGGAGATGAGCAGGCTGCCGGAGACAGGCCGCAGCGGCCGCGATTCGAGCCGAGGGACGCGAATCAACGCGCGCCGCGGAGCGATGAGCGCAAGCCGTATCGCGCCGACAGCAGGCCGCCGCGCGACGACGCGCGCCCGCCGCGCCGTGACGACGGCAAGCTGGGTGGCGGTTTCAAGAAGCCCTATGAGGGCAAGGGCAAGCCCTTCGCTGGCAAGCCTGCCGGCGGGCGCCCGGCCGGTGGCAAGCCCTTCGGCAAGGGCAAGCCGCGCGGCGACAATCGCGGCTGAGTTTCAGCCTCCGCAAAAAAAACGCGCTGTCATTCCGGGTCAAGCCGGGAGTGACAGCGCGAATTCTTTGAAGGACAGCAGGCTTCGAGCGCTGCAGCGTGCGCTCCCGTTCGCCTTCCTCAGCGCAGGCCGAGGAAGGAGAGGATCGCGAGAACGACGACGATAAGACCGACGATATAAATGATGTTGTTCATGAAAAGCCCCCTGGCTGAATGGAGCCTTGCGGCTCGATCTGACAGGGGTTGAACCCGATCCGGGGTGCAATGGTTCCCGCCGGAGCTTTCGAGAGCCTGCGGAGATGACGGAAACCGGCGCCTTCTCGTCCCGGGAATGACGGGGCTGGCCGCTCTCAGTCCACGAGCTTGCGGTAGAGATGCCAGGTGGCATGGCCGAGCACCGGCATGACCACGATCAGGCCGACCAGCATCGGCAGGCAGCCGAGCACGAGCAAGCCCGTCACCGTCAGGCCCCAATACATCATCACGCGCGGATTGGCCTCGACGGCGGCGATCGAGGTGCGGATGGCTGTGGGGGCGTCGACATGCCGGTCGATGATCAGCGGGAAAGATACCACCGAGATCGAGAAGGCGAGGATCGCCAGCAAGAGCCCGATCGCATTGCCGATCACCATCATGATCCAGCCATCCGCGGTGGTGAATACCGCCCGCAGGAAATCGGTGGTCGAGACATCGGCGGGCAGGCCGAGCAGGCCACGATAGAGGAACCAGGCGCTGAACAGCCAGGCGAGGAAGAGCCCGGTCAGCATCGCGCCGAGCAGGGCGATCTGTCCGATCGACCGCGAGCGGAGCACCGCGAAAGCATGGACCCAGGACGTGTCCATGCCCTTCTCGCGCCGGCGGCTGATCTCGTAGAGCCCGATCGCGGCGAAGGGGCCGAGCAATGCGAAGCCCGAGAGCAGCGGGAAGAGCAGGGGGAAGATGTTGTAGCTGACCGTGAGCTGCGCCAGCAGGATGCCGGCGACGGGATAGATCAGCGCGATGAAGACGAGGTGGCTCGGCTGCGCCTTGAAATCGTCCCAGCCGCGCAGCAGCGCCTCGTGCAGATCCCGCGTGGTGATGGTCCTGATGCGCGGTTGCGAGAGCGCGGCAATGTCATGAACTGTGCCGTCGAGATTGGCCATGGCGTGTCTCCCGGTTCCGGCCCGGTTCGCCATATGGCTGTCGACGTGAACCTTGGTGTCAACGGCCTGCGGCGTCGAGCTTCCAATTCCCAGCCCGCAAACTATACGCGCCAAAGCGCGGTTTGTCGCAAGCTTTCGGGGCGGCACAGCCTTGCATGGGCCGCAAAAAGGCTGCTGCCCTTCCTCGTCACGATCATCTCGCCTAATGCTGTGCCATGAGCGACGCCGACGATTCCGCCCCCTCCGAAACGCCGATCGCGGAGCTGACGCCGCGCAAGGCGAAGGCCGAGCACAAGCTGCTGGCCGCAGCGGTGCAGGCGGCGAACGACGCCTATTTCCAGGACGACCAGCCGATCATGGACGACGCCGCCTATGACGCGAAGCGTCGCCGGCTCGTCGCGCTGGAAGAAGCCTTTCCGGCGCTGAAGCAGGAGAGCGACGTCAGCGCCAAAGTCGGTGCCAAGCCTTCCGGCAAGTTCGCCAAGATCCGGCATCGCGTACCGATGCTCTCGCTCGACAATGCTTTCTCGGACGAGGCCGTGGCCGAGTTCGCGGCCCGCGTCTATCGCTTCCTCGGCCGCAAGGAGGAGGACGGCATCGCCTTCACCGCCGAGCCCAAGATCGACGGGCTGTCGCTCTCGCTGCGCTACGAGAAGGGTGAGCTGGTCGCGGCCGCGACGCGCGGCGACGGCGAGGAGGGCGAGGATGTCACGCTGAACGCCCGCACCATCTCCGAAATTCCCAAGACGCTCGCCGGGCCGGACGTGCCTGAGATCGCCGAGGTGCGCGGCGAGGTCTATCTAGGCCATGCCGATTTCGCCGGGATCAACGAGCGCCAGCGCGAGAAGGGGCTGCCCGAATTCGCCAATCCGCGCAATGCGGCGGCGGGCTCACTGCGTCAGCTCGATGTCGGCGTCACCGCCGCGCGGCCCTTGCGCTTCTTCGCCTATGCCTGGGGCGAGATGCCGGCCCTGCCGGCGCCGACGCAATCGGGCGTGGTCGAGGCCTTCAGGCGCTGGGGCTTCCGCACCAACCCGCTGATGAAGCGCTGCGAGAGCGTTGCCGAGCTGATCGCGCAATATCGGCTGATCGAGAGCCAGCGCGCCACGCTCGGCTATGATATCGACGGCGTCGTCTACAAGGTCGACGATCTCGCGCTGCAGGCGCGGCTCGGCTTCGTCTCGCGGGCGCCACGCTGGGCGATCGCGCATAAATTCCCGGCCGAGCTGGCGACGACCGTTCTGGAGGCCATCGACATCCAGGTTGGCCGCACCGGCGCGCTCTCGCCGGTGGCGCGCCTGAAGCCGGTGACGGTCGGCGGCGTCGTCGTGACCAATGCGACGCTGCATAACGAGGACTATATCCGCGGCTTCGATTCCAAGGGGCTGCCGATCCGCGACGGCACCGATATCCGTATCGGCGACACTGTGACGGTGAAGCGGGCGGGCGACGTGATCCCGCGCGTCGAGGCGGTCGATCTTTCGAAGCGCCCGGCGGATTCGAAGCCCTACGAGTTCCCGACGCTCTGCCCGGCCTGCGGCAGCCATGCGACGCGTGAACTCAATCCCCGCACCGGCAAGGAAGACGCCATCCGCCGCTGCACCGGCGGCCTGATCTGCCCGGCGCAGGCGGTCGAGCGGCTCAAGCATTTCGTCTCGCGCGACGCGATGGACATCGACGGGCTTGGCGACAAGCAGATCGAGTTCTTCCATGGCGATCCCGAGCTGCCCGTCAGGGAGCCAGCCGATATCTTTACGCTCGCCGCGCGCGACGCTGCCAATCCCTTGAAAAAGCTCAAGGCCAAGGAAGGCTTCGGCGCCCAGAGCGTCGCCAAGCTGTTCGATGCGATCGAGGACCGGCGCACCCCGCCGCTCAACCGCTTCATCTTCGGGCTCGGCATCCGCCATATCGGCGAAACGACGGCGCGTCTGCTGGCGCGGCATTACGGCTCGTTCGAAGCGCTCAGGGCGGCCGGCATCGCCGCTGCCGACGAGGCCTCGCCCGAGCGGCAGGAACTCGACGCCATCGACGGCATCGGGCCGACCGTGGTCGAGGCGCTGATCGAATTCTTCGGCGAGCCGCATAACGAGGAATTGCTCGACCGCTTGCTGGTGCAGGTCTCGCCCCAGCCGCTGGAGGCGGTGGCCTCGGCCAGCCCCGTCGCCGGGAAGATCGTGGTCTTCACCGGCGCGCTGGAGCGGATGACCCGCGACGAGGCCAAGGCGATGGCCGAGCGGCTTGGCGCCAAGGTGGCAGGCTCGGTCTCGTCGAAGACCGACCTGCTCGTCGCCGGGCCGGGAGCGGGCTCGAAGCTCAAGGATGCTGCCAAGCATGGCGTCGAGGTGATCGACGAGGCCGGCTGGTTCGATCTGGTGGGCGGCTGAGGTCTACTCGGCCGCTTCCGCCGGCGGTGTGAACATCGCCACGGGAGAGGCCTCGCCCGCTGCCCGCACCTGACTCGGCGCCAGCCCGGTGATGCGCTTGAAGGCGCGGCTGAACGAGGCTTCCGACTCGTAACCGAGGCGCTGCGCCACCACCGCGATCCGCAATTTATCACGCGCCAGCCATTGCCGGGCCTGATGCATCCGGACCTGCGCGACATAGCGGGCCGGCGTCTCGCCGACGACCTCGGCGAAGCGCTCGGCGAAGCCGGAGCGCGAGGCGCCCATCAGCTCGGCGAGGCTCTCGACCGTCCAGTCGGTTTCGGGATGGGCGTGGATCGCCGCCAGCACCTTGCCGACCGTTGGGCAGCGCGCCGCCGCGACCCAGCCCTTGGCAGCGCCGCAGCCGCCCTCGACCCAGGCACGGATGATCGCGGCGGCCAGCACGTCGGCGAGGCGTGCCAACATGCCGCCGGCGCCGACCCGGTCCATCGCGACCTCGCGGCCCATCGCGTCGAGCAGATGCGGGATGCTGGGCTCATATGCGATGAAATCGCTCATCCGCATCAGGTCCGGCATCAACCGCAGCAATGGGTGATCGAGATCGACATTGAAGGTCATGCGGCCGGTGAAGACGAGCATATGCGCGCCGGCGCCGCCGCCCTCGACATCGAAGATGTTGCCATAGGCTTCCAGAACCCGGCAGTCGCAGGGTGGGGAGGCGACGACATCCGGCGAGCTCGCCAGGACATGGCCACCGCCACGCGGCAGCAGCACGGCGTCGCCGTCGGCGAGCTCCAGCCATTCGCCGGCCGGCGTCTTCAGCCAGCAGTGGCCGCGCGAGATGAAATGGAAATAGGCCTGATGGGTCGGCGGATAGACGACGCCCCAGGGCGCGGCCAACTGGCAGCGGCTGTAATCGACGCCGTCGAGCCGCAAGCCCCGGAGCATCTCGGTCAGGTGGTCGGCGGAAGCGGTCATGGCATTCCTGGACGAACGGTCATGAGATGCGGATGATATAGCATGGAAACTCCATGGGGCCACGCCCATCTTCCGGCCACCTGATGGAGACCCCCATGTCAGATTCCCTGTCTGCCACGACCCTTGAATTCGACGGTACAGCCGAGGAGGCCCGCGACAAGCCGGCCTGGGCTGCCGTCACATCCCTGACCTTCGGCGTCTTCGGTCTCGTCACGGCCGAGTTCCTGCCGGCAAGCCTGCTGACGCCGATGGCGGCGGATGTCGGCGTGTCCGTCGGCGCCGCCGGGCAGGCTGTGACCGCGACTGCCGTGGTCGGCGCCATTGCCGGTCTGGCCGCCGCCATCGTGACGCGCGGCATCGACCGGCGCATCGTGATCTGGTCGCTGACCGGCCTGCTGATCGTTTCCAGCGTCATCGCGGCGCTTGCCACCAACCTGACGACGCTGCTCTTCGCCCGCGTCCTGCTCGGTATCGGGCTCGGCGCCTTCTGGTCGATGGTCGCGGCGACCGCGATGCGGCTCGTGCCGCCCAGTGCCTTGCCCAAGGCGATGTCGCTGATCTTCGCCGGCGTCTCCCTCGCCACCGTCAGCGCCGCGCCGATCGGCGCCTATCTCGGCAACGTGATGGGCTGGCGCTTCGTGTTCTGGCTCTCGGCGCTGGTCGGGGTTGCCGCACTCGTCATCCAGATGGCGGTTCTGCCGCGGCTGCCGGCGCGCGGCTCGCCCGATATCCGCACGCTGTTCCGGCTGCTCGGCCAGCCCAGCATCGCGCTCGTGCTTGCCGGCATTGTCGTGGTGATCTCCGGCCATTTCGCCGGTTTCACCTATGTCCGCCCGTTCCTGGAGCAGATCCCCAAGCTGTCGGTCGAGGCGATCTCGCTCGTCCTGCTGGCCTATGGAATCGGCGGCTTCTTCGGTAATTTCGCGGGCGGGGCGATCACGGCGCGCAGCGCCAAGGCCTCGGTGATCTTCGGCGCCTTCATGCTCGCGCTGGTGAGCATGAGCCTGCTCTTCGTCGGCACGTCGCCGATCGCTTCGGCCGTGGCGGTCGGGCTCTGGGGCTTCGCCTTCGGTGCGCTGCCGGTCGGTTTCCAGACCTGGCTGGTGCGCGTCGCGCCGGAGGATGAAGCCGAGTCGGCGGGGGGGCTGATCGTCGCAGCCTTCCAGATCGCGATCGCGAGCGGTGCGGTCTTCGGCGGCCTGCTGGTCGATGGCTTCGGCACGCTCGGCGTGATCGCCTATGCCATGGTCGCGACGCTGGTCGGCGGACTGGGCGTGTTGCTGCTGGGGTCCAGGAGTCCCGAGCGGGTCGGCGCTGGCGCTGCCGCGCATGCCCTCTGAGGCTACAATAACCGATGACTGAACCGATCGGGCGCGTGATGCGCCCGATCACTTTTCTTCAAGACAGCAATGACGCGAGAGGGTTTATGCTTGCGCCATGGAAGCAGTCACCCAAGGTGAAACATTAGGCCTCGAACCGCTCGTCGCCGGCGAGCGGGCGAAGCTGTTTCCAGCCGAGCGTTTCGACGGGCTGGACTGCCTTGCCGCGACCTTCCGCCAACACGCCTATGCGCCGCATCAGCACGACAGCTATGTGATGGGTGTCATCGAGGCCGGCTGCGAAACCTTCCGGGTTCGCGGAGTGCGTCATTATGCGCGGCCGGGCCAGATCACCTTCGTCAATCCGCTCGAGACGCATGATGGCGAGCCCTATGGTCCGGGCTACAGCTATCGGATGACCTATCCGGAGGTCGGGCTGATCCGCGAGGTCGCGGCTTCGCTCAGCGGCCGGGATGGGATCGGGACACCGTTCTTCCCGCAGCCTCTGGTGGATGATGCCGAGGGGGCTGCGCTGTTCGCGGCGGCTCATCGCGCCATCGAGGATGGCGGGGACCTGCTGGCCGGCGAGGAAATGCTGCTGCGCTTCTATGCTCGCTGCCTGACGCATCACGCGGATCTCGCCGTCCGGCCGGTGGGCGTGGAGAGCGGATCCGTCGCCCGGGCCCGCGAGGTCTTCGAGGCCCGCTATGAAGAGGACCTGTCGTTGGCCGATCTGGCGCGGCTCACCGGGCTGCCGCGCCACCACCTGATCCGCGCCTTCCGGCGCGAAACCGGGCTGACGCCCCATGCCTATCTGGTCGATGTCCGCGTGCGGCGGGCGCGCGAGCGATTGCGGCGTGGCGAGAAGCCTGGCGACGTCGCGGCAGCGACCGGCTTCTGCGACCAGCCGCATCTGACACGCGCTTTCAAGGCCCGCTTCGGCGTCACGCCTGGGGCCTTCCGCACGGCGCATGCCGCCTGAATAGGTTTTTGAGAGAACATTTCCATGTCAACGATGCGCGACGACATCAGGCGCGGCCTGAACGATATCTGGCCGGCTGCGGTGGCCGCGGCGCCGATCGGGCTGCTCTTCGGCGCGGTCGCGGCCAGCAAGGGGCTCTCGCCCTTCGAAGTCTTCCTGATGAGCATCATGGTCTTCGCCGGCGGGGCGCAGTTTGCCGCGATCGAGCTCTGGGCGAGCCCGGCGCCGGTTGCCGCGCTGGTGTTCTCGACGCTGCTGATCAATGCGCGCCATGTGCTGATGGGCGCTTCGCTTGCGCCGAAGCTCCAGGGTTTCAGCCGCTGGCAGAAATTCCTCGGCCTCTACTACATGGCCGACGAGAATTGGGCGCTGGCCGAGAAGCGCGCCCGCACCCATCGTCTGACGCCGGCCTACTGGTTCGCGATGGTGATCCCCTTCGTCGCGGGCTGGCTGGTCAATTCGACGCTCGGCGCGATGATCGGCGCCGTGCTCGGCGATCCCAAACGGCTCGGCGCGGATTTCGCCTTCACGGCGCTGTTCATCGCGCTCGTCGCCGCCTTCTGGAAGGGCCGGGTGACGTTCTGGACGGTCGCAGCCGCCGGCATCGCCTCGGCCGTGACCTATCGGCTGGCCGGGCCGCCCTGGCATGTCGCGGCGGGCGCGCTCTGCGGATTGCTGGCTGCATGGCTTGCGGCGGGTAGCGAAGAACAGCCGGCGACCGAGGAGGCCAAGGCGTGAGCGTCGACCCGATCAATCTCCTCGCCTTCCTCGGCATGGCGATCGTGACCTATTTCACGCGCGTCGCCGGGCTGGCGCTGGCCGGGCGGCTCAGCCTCTCGCCGCGCGCGCAGGCCGCCTTCGACGCGATCCCGCCGGCCGTGCTGATCGCGGTGATCGCGCCGAGCGCGCTCGCGACCGGCTGGGCTGAGACGGCGGCGGCGGCGATCACCGCGCTTGCCGCGACGCGGTTGCCCTTGCTGGGCGTGGTGGCGGTCGGGGTTGTCGCGGTGGTCGGTTTCAGGATGGTAATGTGACGTTCTTGCCTTCTCGCCCTGAGGGGAGAAGGCAACCAATCACAACGGCCGGCAGGCCGCCTCCAGCCACGCCTTCGCCTCGCCCTCGACCTGCGGCGAGAGCTTCTCCCAGACCTCCGCGTGATAGGCGTCGATCCAGGCGATCTCGCCAGCATCGAGCGTGTCTTTCTCGATCAGGGCGCGCTCATAGGGGCACCAGGTGATGGTCTCGAAGCCGTAGATCACGCGCTCGGCCCCCGGAATCTGGCGCTCCTCGACGACGATCAGGTTCTCGATGCGGATGCCGTATTCGCCCTGCTTGTAGTAGCCGGGCTCGTTGGAGAGGATCATGCCCGGCTCCAATGGCGTGGTGCCGAGCTTGGAGAGCCGCTGCGGCCCCTCATGCACCGAGAGATAGCTGCCGACGCCATGGCCGGTGCCGTGATCGAAATCGAAGCCACCTTGCCAGAGCGGCAGCCGCGCGAAGGCGTCGAGCTGCGCGCCCGAGGTTCCCTTGACGAAGACCAGCCGCGAGATCGCGAGATGGCCCTTGAGCACGCGGGTATAGCGGTCGCGCATCTCCGGCGTCGGTGTGCCGATCACCATGGTGCGGGTGATGTCGGTGGTGCCGTCCTCGTACTGGCCGCCTGAATCGACCAGGAAGATACCAGGCTCCAGCTTGCGGTTGGTCGCTTCGCTGACGCGGTAATGCGGCAGCGCAGCATTGGGGCCGGCGCCAGCGATGGTGGTGAAGGAGACGTCCTTGAGCAGGCCGGTCTTCAGTCGCTCGGCTTCGAGCGCGGCCACCGCATCGATCTCGGTCAGGCCGCCCTTCGGCGCTTCGCGCGCCAGCCAGGAGAGATAGCGGACCATGACGGCGCCATCGCGCAGATGGGCGTTGCGGGCGCCGTCGAGCTCGGCCGCGTTCTTGCGCGCCTTCATCAGGGCGATCGGATCGGCGCCGGCATCGGGCGTGCCGCCGGCATCGCGGATCAGGGTCGCCAGCGCGGAGGCTGCGGTCGTGGCGTCCAACCGGACCTTGGCCTTGGCCGCGCCGAGCTTCGCGATCTGCCTGTCGAGCTCGGCCGGAGGGGCGATCTCGCCGACGGCGCCGATCGCATCGCCGGCCTCGTTGGTGATCTTCTCCGGTGCGAGGAAGACGGTCGGCCGGCCCTCGCGCGGGACGATGGAATAGCCGAGCGGTAGCGGCGTGTGCTCGACATCGCCGCCGCGGATGTTGAAGACCCAGGCCAGCGCATGCGGATCGGAGACGACGAGCGCGTCGACCTTGGCGTCGGTCAGCGCCTTCTGGATGCGGGCGAGCTTCGAGACGCTGTCCTCGCCGGCGAAGGCGGCCGGATGGGCCTTGACCGGCGCGGTGGGCGAGGCAGGGCGGTCGCTCCAGAGCGCATCGATCGGGTTGGCCTTGACAGCGACGAGGCTGCCGCCGGCTGCTGCCGCCGCCTTTTCGAGGCGGGCGAGGCCGTCCACCGTATGCAGCCAGGGATCGTAGCCGATCTTGCCTCCTGTCGGCAGGTTCTGCTCGACCCAGCGCTCCAGCGGCGTCTCCTCCATGCGGACCGGCGAGACGATCTTGGTGTCGGTCTGCTCGGCCGACTGGATCGTGTAGCGGCCGTCGACGATCAGCGCGGCCTTGTCGGCCAGCACCACGGCATTGCCGGCCGAGCCGGTGAAGCCGGTCAGCCATGCCAAGCGGGCCATATGGGCCGGGACATATTCGCCCTGGTGCTCGTCCGCGCGCGGGATGACGAAGCCGTCGAGCCCCTGCGCGGCCAGCGTCTTGCGCAAGGCGGCGACGCGGCCGGCAACCAGCTTCGGGTCGCTCGGTTCGGAGAAGGACTGGAAACGGCAGGTCGGCAGGGTCGAATCGGTCATGGCGGGGTCCGGCACAGAATTGCGCCATGGTCGCCTCGCACCAGCAAAAGCGCCAGCGCAAATCCGTCGGTTTGGAGATGCCTGTTTGGTAGGGCCGCGCTGCCTCCGCGTTCCGCATTGTGCCGATTGGTTATGCAATCGACGCAAACATTAATGGATATGGACGGATCGCATGCGTTTTCTGCATATCTTGCATATGCGAACATATCTTCTCGCAAGTGCGAAATGACCCCATCTTGATCGCATAAGAGAACGAGGAAGCGACCGGGACTGTCCTTCGTTTTTCGGAGATAGACCCATGACTTACGTGTTGAACAATGCCGATGTGCTGCCCGTACCGGTTCGGACCAGGACCGAGACTCGCGCCAGCAAGCCGGGCCTGATGCAGCGCTTCTATGCGGCGCTCGTCGCGAGCCGCGAGCGTTCCGCAGACCGCCAGTTGCGTGCCCGCAACCTCCTCGTCAACGAGGCCGAGATCGTGCTGGGCGGCTTCCCGTCCGCAACGCTGTCGAGCGACGTCTCGCTGCCTTTCAACCGCTGAATTCGCGCCGCTGCGGCCTCGAGTCGCGTGGCTGAAAACCTCAAGGATTTTCCATCATGATCGCCATCATCAAGCATATCGTCGAACAGATCGCCGACGCCGCGAAGTTCACTGCCGCCGTCTGGCACGATGCCCGCAGCCTGCAGGCCGAGGCCGAGAAGAAGTACGGCTATATCGGCTTCTGAGCCGAGCGAGTAACGATCTCGCGCTTCCCCGGAAGCGCCGGAGGTCAGGCAAGGCGGCGCGGCCTCGGGGCTGCGCCGCCTTTTTTCATGACCAGCGTCGCCCAGCCTTCGCGCAGCGAATGGCTGGCGAGATGGACGCCCTGGTGCCGGTAGGCCGAGACCACGCCAGCCACGTCCATCGCCAGCAGGCCGGACAGGATCAGCGTGCCGTTCGACGAGAGCACGCGCGCGATCGACGGGGCGAGGCGCTTCAGCGGGCCGGCCAGAATATTGGCGAAGACGAAGTCGAAATGGCCGGGGCGCCAGGCCTTGGCATGGCGCAGGCCCGGCGCGACATAGAGATCCAGCGCGTTCGGTGCATGGTTGAGCCGGGCGTTATGGGCGGAGACTTCGACCGCGACCGCGTCGATATCACCGGCGACGACCTTGCGCTTGATCTGCTTGGCGAGCGCCAGCCCGAGAATGCCGGTGCCGGTGCCGACATCGATGGCGTGGCGCGGGCGGCGCTTCTTCAGTTCGGCGTCAAGCGCGAGCAGGCAGCCGGCGGTGGTGCCGTGATGGCCGGTGCCGAAGGCCAGCGCGGCCTCGATCTCGATCGCGATATCGTTGGTCCGGACGACGTGCCGGTCATGCGCGCCATGGACGAGGACGCGGCCGGCGCGGACGGGCTTCAAGCCGTCGAGGCTGTTGGCGACCCAATCCTTGGTGTTCACCGTCGTGAACGGCGTCTTGTCGACGAGCTCGCCGACGATCGGGCGCAGCAGATCGCGCACCGCATCCTCATCGGGCGGGTTGGCGAAATAGATCTCCACCTTCCACGGGATGTTCATCGAGAGCGTGGTGATGCCGTCCTCGACCTCGAAGGCCGAGATCGCCGTCTCGGTGGGGTCGAAGATCTCGCCGAGCAATTCGGTGAGGGCCCGGGCCTGTTCGCCCGAGGTGGAGAGTTCGAGGACGGTCGCGACCGTCGCTGGCAGGAGGCCTTCGCGCATGGCGCGGGCTTAGCAGGCGCATCCGCCGCTGTCATCGGAAATGGCCGGGGGCGGCGTAGCTAAACCCGGCGTTCAGCATTCCCTGCTACCCGCAGGCCATGACGGCCTCGACGCGCGCGATCATTCTGAAGGCAAGCCTTGCGACAGCGCTGTCGATCGCGGCTTCGCTCGGCCTGGCGCTGACCGTCGTGCCGATGCTCGGCGGGGTCGTGGACGGCACCGCCTGGCTGATGTGCATTCTCTGTCCGCTATTGATCGCCTGGCCGGCCAGCGCCTGGCAATTCCGGCAGGCACAGCGCCTGAAGGACGCCCATGGCGAGATCGCGCGGCTGCACGGCGCGTTGTCGGCGGCGCATGAGGCCTTGCTGGAAAGGGCGCGCCGCGATGGCCTGACCGGGCTCCTGAACCGCGAAAGTTTCCTGGTCGATCTGGGGCAGGCGATGACGGCCGATAGCAAGGGGACGCTGCTCTTCATCGACGCCGATCACTTCAAGCAGGTCAATGACCGCTTCGGCCATCCAGTCGGCGACGATGCCTTGCGAAGACTGGCGCAGGCGATTGCGGGCGCGGTGGGCGCGAGCGGCTTCTCAGGGCGGCTCTGCGGCGAGGAATTCGCGGTCTATCTCCCGCAAACCGTCCTGACGGAGGCGGAGGCCGTCGCGAAGCAGGTTCTCGATGCGGTTCGGCGCCTCCGGATCGAGGCACCGGGCGGCGAGCCGGTCAGCCTGACCGTGAGCATCGGTGCCGCCGGCTGGGCCGGCGGCACGACAATCGAGCACTTGATCGCCGAGGCCGATGCACAGCTCTACCGCGCAAAGATGCAGGGCCGGAATCGGGCCGCCTGCGCTTTGAACATGGCTGCGGTGGCCTGAGGAGCGCCTGCGTCAGGCGTGTTGCGCGTTCAGCGCCGCAAAGACCTGGCTGAAGCTGCCGGTCGCTTCGGCGAAGCGCAGCGGCTTGCAGCGCTCGACGATGACCTCGCCGGCCTCCGGCTGCGTTTCGAGGATCGTCATCACCTCGCTGGTGAAATCGGCGAGCGGCATCGCGGCCGGATCGACCGCCTGATGCGGGCCGAGCAGTTCGGTCTGCACATAGGGCGGGGCGATCTCGATGACCTCGACCGATGTATCCTTGAGCTGCTCGCGCAGGCCGATCGACCAGGAATGGATCGCGGCCTTGGTCGCGCTGTAGGTCGGGGTCGCCGCCAGCGGCACGAAGGCGAGGCCCGACGAGACGGTCAGGACCGTGGCGCGCGGCTGCTTCAGGAAATGCGGCAGCAGCGACGTCGTCAGGCGGATCGGCCCGAGCAGGTTGGTCGCGATCGTCTCCTCGGCGATGGCGAGATTGTCGGCGGCCGGGACGTTCTCCGGCTTCATGATGCCGGCATTGTTGATGACGGCGTTCAGACTCGGGAAGCGCTCGACCGCCTGCCGGGCGAAGGCTGCGATATCGGCCTCGTCCTGGATGTCGAGCAGCATCGATTCCATGCCGGGATTGGCAGCGGTGACCGCATCGAGCACGGCTTCGCGGCGCCCGGCGATGACGACCTTGTTGCCCTTGGCGTGCAGCGCCTCGGCGAGCGCGCGGCCGATGCCCGAGCCGCCGCCGGTGATGAGGATGGTGTTTCCGGAAATCTTCATGGCAAAGCCTTCTCGTGGTTGCGTGAAACGAGATGGCGCCGATACTCTTCATTGGAAAGAAGGCGCTCGAAAGTGCCATACGCACCAAAAGGAGAGTGTAAGATGCAGGCGATCCGGACCGCGATGGCGGCGATGCATCAGCGCAGCGAGGCGATCCCTCCGGTCAGCCCGGCGGTGGAATCGCTGGTGCGGCAGGTCATCGCGCAGGTCGCCGACAAATGGACGATGCTGGTGCTGGAGGCGCTTGAAGAGCATAGCACGCTGCGCTTCACCGAGGTCGGCCGGATCGTCGGCGGCATTAGCCAGAAGATGCTGACCAAGACATTGCGCGAGATGGAGCGCGACGGGCTGGTCGTTCGCACCGTCCACCCGGTGATCCCGCCGCATGTCGATTACACGCTGACGGAACTCGGGCGCGAGCTCAGCGCCGCCTTTTGCGGGGTCTGGACCTGGGCCGAGACCTACTACGCCGAGGTTTCGGCCGCGCGAAAAGCCTTCCGCGAGCGGGAGGAGGCTTAAGCGCCGGCGTGGCCGGCGTCGCTCCTCCATGGTTTCGTAGGTCAGGCTGAGGCCGCCCCGCCTGTCCTGCGCAGGTAGACGATCTGGGCGCCGACCCCGATGACGAGCGCGGCCAGAATGCCCGCCTGCACCCCAAGCAGGAGCGGGGATTTCAGGTCGGTGACGAAGGGATGGCCATCCGGGACGCGGCGCAGGATCTCGGTGGCCGTCGGCAGCATGAGCAGGAAGGCCGTCACGCTCAGGACGATTGTCTCGATATAGGCGACGGCGCGCGCGGGGAGCGGGGTCCGGCCGATGGTGTAGCCGATGGCGAGCAGCAGGAGCGTCAGCGCGCCGATGATGTGACCGGCAGGCATATGCGTGACGAAAAAGACGGTGACGGCGCCGATCAGCATCGAGACGAGGTAGACGATGCCCGCAGTCGAGCGCGGCACGATCCGGCCATGGATCGCGAACATATAGGCTGCTGCGGGGATGGCCGGCAGGCTGCCCAGCGTATGGACCCAGCCGAGCGGGGTGATGCCAAACATGAGAATGTCCTTTTGTCGCGCCTGTCGCCGATCGCGAGGGCGCCTGGGTTGTGGGGAGAATCTATCTACTAATAGGTAGGTACCTGCGGCGCGTTTCATTCGCCGGGCCGGTGAGGTTCAGTGCCGTGCCATGAGACGCTCCAGCAGAGGGCGGGTGATGACACCGAAGATCGCCGGGTCGCCATAAGCGCGGGCTGAAAGCATCGCGCCGTGGACGCCCGCCATGAAAGCCTCCGCTTCGGCCCTGGCCGTCCCGGTGAAACGCAGGTCGCCCTGTGCCGCGCCACGTTCGAGGACCGAGGCCAGCCAGGCGGAGAGGGCTCGGAAATGGGCGCGGACTTCCAGGGTGACGTCCTGCGGAAGGACCGGGATCTGGCTGGCGAGAAGCGCGCAAAGGCAGAACGGAGCGCTCGAATCGGCGATGCAGGCCTCCCAATAGCCGATATAGGCCCGCAGTTGCCGAGCCGGATCGGGAACCTGCTGCTCCAAAGCGGCGATGCCGGCCTCGGCCTCCTCCCGGTATCGGGCGACGAGCGTGCGGACGAGGTCGGACTTGCTGGGGAAATGGTGGTGGATGCTCGCATTGCGAATGCCGACCACCTTCGCGATGTCGGCATAGCTGAAGCCATTATACCCACCCTGGATCAGGAGGGAGCGGGCGCAGCGCAGGATTTCGTCGGATGTCGAGCCGGTCATGATCCATATCTACCTACTAGTAAGTAGGCAATCAAGCCAAGTCACAGCTTTGTGCAGATGGCTCACCCCGCCTTCTGCACGAACGAGTCCAGCACCATCTTCCGCCCGGCCTTGTCGAAATCGACGGTCAGCTTGTTGCCGTCGACGCTGGCGACCGAGCCGGGGCCGAATTTGACGTGGAAGACGCGGGCGCCGGTGCCGTAGGCGGATTCGCCGGATGATTTCGCCGTCAGCTCGCCCTCGATCATGAGCGGGCCGCGCTGGCGCGAGGAGCTGCCGAAACCGCCCTGGCCGAAGCCGCGGCCGCTTTCCGAGAAGCCGCTGCCGCCGCCGCTGTTCTTCGCGCGGTTCTCCTGCGCACGCTGCCAGCCCGGCGTGTTGTAGCTGGAGCCGAAGCTCTCCATCCGGTCGAAGCGCGAGGCGCCGTAGCCGCCCTGCGAATAGCTGCTCGCTGCCTGCTCGACCTCGACATGCTCCTCCGGCAGTTCGTCGATGAAGCGGGAGGGCAGGCTGGTCTGCCAGAGGCCGTGGATGCGCCGGTTCGAGGCGAAATAGAGCTTCAGCTTCTTGCGGGCGCGGGTGAGGCCGACATGGGCGAGGCGGCGCTCCTCCTCCAGACCGGCGCGACCGCTCTCGTCGAGCGCGCGCTGGTTCGGGAACAGGCCTTCCTCCCAGCCGGGCAGGAAGACCGTGTCGAATTCCAGCCCCTTGGCGGCGTGCAGCGTCATGATCGAGGCGCGGGCCTCGGCCTCGCCATCGGCGACATCCATCACCAGCGAGACGTGTTCGAGGAAGGACGGCAGGTCGGGAAACTCGTCGAGCGAGCGGACGAGTTCCTTGAGGTTTTCCAGGCGCCCGGCCGCATCGGCCGAGCGGTCCTTCTTCCACATCTCGGTATAGCCGCTCTCTTCCAGAACCAGCTCGGCGAGCTCGCCCTGCGGCATATGCTCGGCGCGGGTCGACCAGCGGCCGAAGGCATCGACCAGCTCGCGCAGCGCGGTACGGGCCTTGGGCTTCAACTCGTCGCTCTCGACCGCGGCGCGGGCCGACTGCATCAGCGAGAAGCCGGTGGCGCGGGCATGGTTGTGCAGGAGCTGGACCGTCGCGTCGCCGAGCCCGCGCTTGGGCACGTTGACGATGCGCTCGAAGGCGAGGTCGTCGGTGGCTGAGACGACGCAGCGCAAATAGGCGAGCGCATCGCGGATTTCGGCACGCTCGTAGAAGCGCGGGCCGCCGATGACGCGATAGGGCACGCCGGCCTGGACGAAGCGCTCCTCGATCTCGCGCATCTGCGCGGAGATGCGCACGAGCACCGCGACCTGGCCGAGATCCTGGCCCTTCGCCTGCATCGCCTCGATCTCGTCGGAGATCAGGCGGGCTTCCTCCTGGCTGTCCCAGGCGCCGGTGATGGTGACCTTCTCGCCGAGCGCGTCCTCGGTGCGCAGCGTCTTGCCGAGGCGGCCCTCGTTGCGGGCGATCAGCTTGGAGGCGGTGGCGAGGATATGGCCGGTCGAGCGGTAGTTGCGCTCCAGCCGGATCACGGTCGCGCCCGGAAAATCGTGCTCGAAGCGCAGGATGTTGTCGACCTCGGCGCCGCGCCAGCCATAGATCGACTGGTCGTCGTCGCCGACGCAGCAGATGTTGCGACGGCCCTGGGCGAGAAGTCTCAGCCAGAGATACTGCGCCGTGTTGGTGTCCTGGTACTCGTCGACGAGGATGTAGCGGAAGCGGTCGTGATAGGTCTGGAGCACGTCCGGATAGTCGCGGAACAGCGTCAGGCAATGCAGCAGCAGATCGCCGAAATCGACGGCGTTCAGCGCCTTCAGCCGCTCCTGATAGGCGGCGTAGAGCTTGCCGCCCTTGCCATGGGCGAAGACGGCGGCCTCGCCGGCGGGCACGTCCTTAGGGCTGAGGCCGCGGTTCTTCCAGCTATCGATGAAGCCGGCCAGCATGCGGCCGGGCCAGCGCTTCTCGTCGATGTTCTCGGCCTGGATCACCTGCTTCATCAGGCGGATCTGGTCGTCTGTGTCGAGGATGGTGAAATCGCTGCGCAGGTCGAGCAGTTCGGCATGGCGGCGCAGGAGCTTGGCCGAGATCGAATGGAAGGTGCCGAGCCATGGCATGCCCTCGGCGACCGGGCCGACGAGATGGGCGACGCGCTCCTTCATCTCGCGCGCCGCCTTGTTGGTGAAGGTCACGGCGAGGATCTGCGAGGGATAGGCGCGGCTGGTCGAGATCAGGTGGCCGATGCGGGTGGTCAGCACGCGGGTCTTGCCGGTGCCGGCACCGGCGAGCACCAGTACAGGACCGTCCGTCGCCTCGACCGCCTGGCGCTGCTCCGGGTTCAGCCCCGCCAGATAGCCGGCCGCAGGCTGCGCGGCAGCGCGCGCGGCAAGGCCGCCGGGGCGAGGCGGGGGAGCGGAAAAAGGATCGGTCTCGGACAAGGGTGCGCGGTGCTCGTGCGTGATTCGTTCTCCGGCGAATATAGGGCGTCGATGTCAGGATTGCGCCCTGCCGGAGCGATCATTTTATACTCCGCTCCACAGGGAGGTGGCAGCATCCCCCCGCCTGTCGGCTCAGCGCGCCGGCAGCAGGTATTTCAGGCCCTGCGTGAAGCCGCGCGGCGCGACGCTGAGGTGATCCTCATCGTCGAGGACGACGGACTTCAGATTCAAGCTCGGATATTTCCGGCCGCGCAATGCGGCTTCAAGAGCCCGGTTGTCGGCGACCATATCGACCGTCTGGCTGTAGCGCCGGTCGTTTTTGCGTTGCGCCTCATAGGCGCCGACATAGAGATAGACCTTGGCCGGCAGGTCCTTGCTCCGGGCGGCGTAGCGCGCTTCCAGCTCCAAAGCGTGGCGCTTGTCGTACCAGAGCGAGGGGCTGCCGAGGATATAGCCGCTGAACAGGCCGGGCTCGGTGAACAGGATCTGCGCGCCCAGCAGGGAGCCGTAGGAATGGCCGAGAAAGAGCGCCCTGGCGGGATCGATTCGATAGCGGGCGGCGATGAACGGCTTCACCTGATCGCGGAGATAGGTCTGGTAGGCTGGCCCCTGGCCGTGAACCGCGCCGGCCGGTGCTGTGCGCGGCCCGTTCGGTGTCGGCGTGTAGTCGCGCCGGCGGCTGACAGCGCCATCTTCGCCCTTGGCATAGGACAGCCCGACCAGGATGAAGTCCTCCACCTTGGGTCCTTCGAGGTTCAGGCGGCGGCTGATCTGGCGGAGGATCGGGAAGGCATAGTCGGCGTCGGTGACGTAGAGCACCGGATAACGCCGCTGCGGCTCCTTCGCATAGGAGGGCGGCAAGGCGACGAAAACCTGATAGCCGCGGCGCGAGACCGGATCGGGCACGTCCCAGACCTCGCTGTCGGCAATTTCGTAGGGGCGGCCGTCACCTGCCTGAACCTTCAGCACCGGTTGGGCCTGGGCGTGCGCGGGAGCGACGGAGGCACTGAGGCCGGCGATGAGGGCAATCAGCAGGGTATTCGAAAGGCGTCGCTGCACGTGAGATCTCCGTCGTCACGCACCGGTCGCAGCGCGCGGGGCGAGGTGAGGGAGGAACTCGGGCAGCAATCGGGCGGATTCGCAATCGGCGGATGCCGGCATAGTCTGGTGGTTAACGACGCGGATCGGAGGGAAGGCCATGGCGCAGATGCCGTATGCCGATCAGGTGACCAACCAGGTGCCGGTGCTGGCGGATTACGACGCCTTCGGCGCCGATCCGGTGCTGCCGGGGATCGTTTCTGCTTTCGGGGCGGACTGGGCGCGCGAGCGGCTGCACGAAGCCGGGCGGACGGTCGGCTCCGCCAGAGTGCAGGAGCTGGCCTGGCTCGCCAATCGCTACACGCCCGAATTGAAGGCGTTCGACCGCTTCGGCAACCGCATCGACGAGATCGGCTTTCATCCGGCCTGGCACGAGTTGATGGGGCTCGCCATCGGGCAGGAGACGCATGCGCTCGCCTGGAACCGTCCCGAGCTCGGCGCGCAGGTGGCACGGGCGGCCCTGCAATATCTCTGGTACGGCGCGGAAAGCGGCATCTGCTGCCCGATCAGCATGACCTATGCTGCCGTGCCGGTGCTGAAGCAGGACGCGGCTTTGTGGGAGCGATGGGGCTCGCTCGTCACTTCCGGTCGCTACGATCCGCGACAAGGGCCGGCGCATCTCAAGACGGGCGCGACTGTCGGCACGGCGATGACGGAAACGCAAGGCGGCTCGGATCTGCGCCAGACCCAGACCGTGGCCGAGGATAATCGCGACGGGACGTGGTCGCTGCATGGCAGGAAGTGGTTCTTCTCGGTGCCGCATTCCGACGTCTTCCTCACGCTGGCGCGGACGGGCGAGGGCATCTCCTGCTTCGTCGTGCCGGGCTGGCTGCCGGATGGGACGCGCAACGGCGTCGCGATCCAGCGACTCAAGGACAAGGTCGGCAATCGCTCGAATGCCTCTTCGGAGGTCGAGTTCAGGGGAGCTATCGGCCATCTCATCGGCGAGCTAGGCAGGGGCATCCGCACCGGTCTTTCGATGAACCATAATTCGCGCCTCGATATCGCGGCGGCCTCGTCCGGGCTGATGCGGATGGCGGTCTCGCTCGCGGCGCATCATGCCCAGCATCGCCGCGCCTTCCAGAAGGCGCTGATCGACCAGCCGATCATGCAGAACGTGCTGGCCGATATCGCCATCGAGGCGGAAGCCGCGGCCTGGCTTGCCTTCCGGCTATTCGCGGCGCTTGACCGGCAGGAGGCGTCTGAGAGCGAACGCCTGTTGGCGCGGGTTGGCGCGCCGATCGCGAAATACTGGATCACGCGGCGGGCGCCGGCCGTCGTCGCCGAGGCGCTGGAATGCCATGGCGGCAACGGGTTCATCGAGGAAAATCCCATGGCCCGGCTCTATCGGGAGGCACCGCTGAACGCGATCTGGGAAGGCTCCGGCAATGTCATCTGTCTCGATGTGCTGCGCTCGCTGGCGCGCGAGGAGGGGGCAGTCGACGTGCTGCGGGCGGAGATGATGGCGGCTGCCGGGGCGGACCGGCGCTATGACGTGGCGCTGAAGCGTTTGGAGAGCGAATTGCCGGAGATGATGCGCAACGAGGGGCAGGCAAGGCGATTGACGGAGCGGCTTGCGCTGCTGCTGCAGGGCTCGTTGCTGCTGCGCTTTGCGCCGGCCGCCGTGGCGGATGCGTTCATCGCGACGCGGCTGGGTGAGAGCTGGTCAGGGCAATTCGGCGATCTGCCGCCAGGTGTCGATGCGGCGGCGCTGACACGACGGGCCGTCCCCGCTGTCTGAAACGTCATGCTCGGGTCAAGCCCGAGCATGACGGCGTTGTCAGGCTGCTTCCGGCTCGAAATCCATCGCCACGCCGTTGATGCAGTAGCGCAGGCCGGTGGGTGGCGGGCCGTCCGGGAAGACGTGGCCGAGATGGCCGCCGCAATTGGCGCAATGCACCTCGACGCGGACCATGCCGAACTTGCGGTCCTCGCTGGTCTCGACCGCGCCTTCCAGCGGCTGGTCGAAGCTCGGCCAGCCGGTGCCGCTCTCGAATTTCTTGCCCGATTTGAACAGCTTCTGGCCGCAGCCGGCGCAGGAGAAGGTGCCGGCGCGCTTCTCGTAATTGAGCGCGCAGGAGCCGGCCCGCTCCGTGCCATGGCCGCGCAGGACCTGATACTGCTCCGGCGTCAGCCGCGCGCGCCACTCGGCGTCCGTGAGCTGGAAGGGGAAACTCTCGTCCTGCTTCTTCGGCTCGCCGAACATGCTCATCAGACCCATTGCGATCTCCTTGTCAGCGGGGGCGGCGCCTCATCGGCTTTCGTGCCCCAATATGGCGCTTTGCACCCGAGATTTCAGCCCTGTCGAGTCCAGGCAGCCTCACGATGCCGTGGCAGCGCAACGCAAGACGTCACCTGACCGTCACGCGACTCCTCTAGCAGCCCGGCCACCCGCAAAGGGAGGAAAACCGGTGACGCAACAGGCGACCCAAACGGCCCGCGCAGCCCGCCGCATGACCAGCTCCGGTCTGGGGCAGGCCGTCCGGCGCAGCAAGACGCTGTCCAAGGCCGGCCTACTGGAATGGCTGTTCGCCCGCGCCTTTTCCGGCCTGGTCTATCCGCAGATCTGGGAGGACCCCGTCGTCGACATGGCGGCACTCGGGCTCAAGGCCGACGACCATGTCGTGGCGATCGCGTCCGGCTCCTGCAACATCCTCTCCTATCTGACGGCGGCGCCTATCCGGGTCAGCGCGGTCGATCTCAACGCCACCCATATCGCGCTGGGCCGCCTCAAGCTCGCGGCGCTGGCGCGGATGGAGCGGCAGGAGGATTTCCTGCGCTTCTTCGGCCGGGCGAAGGATAGTGCCAATGTCGCGCTCTACGACCGCGAGATCGCCGGTCATCTCGATGTCGTCTCGCGCGGTTACTGGGAGGGGCGGGGGCTGAACGGGCGGCGCCGGATCAACCTCTTTGCTCGGGGCTTCCACCGCTACGGGCTGCTCGGCCGCTTCATCGGCACGGGTCATATGCTGGCGCGGCTGCTCGGTGGCAATCCCAGGGCGATGCTGGCGGCGCGCGACCGGGCCGAGCAGCGGGCGCTCTACGACAGGCATCTCGCGCCGGTCTTCGAGCGCAAGCTGATCCGCTGGCTGGTGCGCCAGCCGGCCTCGCTCTACGGGCTGGGCATCCCGCCGGCGCAGTACAAGGCACTGTCCGCCGATGGCGAGGACGGCATTCTCGGTGCGCTGAAGCTCCGGCTGGAACGGCTGGCCTGTGATTTCGACCTCAAGGACAACTACTTTGCCCAGCAGGCCTTTGGCCGGCGCTATGGCGAGGGGCCGGATGCAGCCTTCCCGCCTTATCTTCAGCCGGAACATTTCGCGGCGGTGAAGGCGCGGGCCTCGGGCGTGTCCTATCGCCAGAGCGCGGTCACGGACTTCCTGGAGGGCGAGCCGGCCGAGAGCTGCGACGCCTATGTGCTGCTCGATGCGCAGGACTGGATGAACGACGCCGATCTGACGGCGTTGTGGTCGCAGATCACGCGCACGGCCCGGCCGGGCGCGCGGGTGATCTTCCGCACGGCGGCCGACGAGAGATTGCTGCCCGGCCGCGTGCCCGCGGCGATCCTCGACCAGTGGCATTACGAGGAGGAGACGAGCCGCGAGCTCTGCCGGCAGGACCGCTCGGCAATCTATGGCGGCTTCCACCTCTATGTCCTGAAGGGCCAGGGCCGGTGAGCGCGGCGGAGACGCCGGCCGGCCCGGCCGCCGGGCTGATGGACCGAATCTACCGGCACCAGCGCCATATCTACGATGCCAGCCGGAAATTCTATCTGCTCGGCCGCGACCAGCTCATCGACGGGTTGCAGCCCCCGGCCGGCGCGACCGTGCTGGAGATCGGCTGCGGCACCGGACGCAACCTGATCCGGATCGCCCGGCGCTATCCGGATTGCGCCTGCTACGGACTCGACGTTTCCAGCGCGATGCTGGCGACGGCGAAGATATCGGTTGCGAAGGCGGGCCTCGATGACCGGATCAGGCTTGCCCAGGCCGATGCCACTGCTTTGGATCCTCAAGCGCTGTTCGGCCTTGCCGGCTTCGATCGGATCGTCATCTCCTATGCGCTGTCGATGATCCCGCCCTGGCAGGGCGTCGTCGCCGAGGCGCTGCGCCGGCTCGCTGCCGGCGGCTCGCTGCATATCGTCGATTTCGGCGACCAGGCCGGATTGCCGGGGCCGTTCAAGGCCGTGCTGCTGCGCTGGCTCGCGCTGTTCCATGTCACGCCGCGGGAGAACCTGCCGCAGGCCGTGCGGGCCATTGCCGAAGCGGCCGGGGCCGATTGCCGGCTTGACGCGCCCTATCGCGGTTATGCGGTGCATGCCGTCGTCACGCACCGCCGGGCGGCGTAGCGGCACGCCGCGTGAATGCCTATGCTGCCGGCGATGGATTCAGCCGACCCCTCCGACGAAAGCCGCTTCGAGGTTCTCCGCGACCGGCTGCGTCAGCTCTATCACGGCCGCTCGCCCGCCGCGTTGCGCTTCCAGGCGGTGACGACGGTCGTCGATCTCCTGATCATCGCCTTCTTCATCCTGACGCCATTGCTCAGGGAGAATGCGGCCTTCCTCTGGATCGATTACTCGGTCGCGGTGATCATGGTCGCCGAGATCGCGGCGCGCCTGCTGGCCTCGACCAACATGCTCCGGCTGCTGCGCCAGCCGACCATGCTGCTCGACCTCTTCATCCTGCTGACGCTGCTCATGCCGCAATGGCTGGAGAATTTCGGCTTCCTGCGCATCCTCAGGCTGTGGTCGCTGTCGCATAAGGGCATCGTCTGGGCCCAGTTCCGCGAAACCCGCTTCCGCGAATGGGAGAATGTGGTCCGCGCGCTCGGCAATATCGCGACCTTCCTCTTCGTGGTGACCGGCTTCGTCTACACCTTCTTCTTCCGGCAGGAGGGCGGGCTCGAAAGCTACGTCCAGGCGCTCTACTTCACGGTCGCGACGGTGACCACGACAGGGTTCGGCGACGTGGTCCTGCCGGGCATCGCCGGCAAGCTGACCTCGATCCTGGTGATGATCGTCGGGATCACGCTGTTCGTGCGCCTGGCGCAGGCGCTGTTCCGCCCGAACAAAGTGCTGTTTCCCTGCCCGGAATGCGCGCTCCAGCGCCACGAGCCCGACGCGGTCTATTGCAAGGCCTGCGGGCACAAGCTCAAGATTCCCGACGACGATCCCTGAGGCGGCGATTGTTCAATGCCGGGTTTCGGTCTCGGTCTCGCGCTCTTCAGCCGTGTCCTCGACCCGGATCGCCGATTTTCGGGGCATGCCGATGATGCGGCCGATCGTGACTGGCAGCGGCATCATGCTGTGCGCGGCCTTCATCAGGGCGATATTGGCAAGGATATCGGCCGGGAAGGGCGTGACCTTCCGACTGATCATGTCGACATGCAGCGACAGGTTCTCGCTGGTCGCCGCAAGCCAGCCCTCGTTGGCGTGCCGCATCTCAAGATAGTAATGCAGGCGCTTGTCGTCGAAGGCGATGAGCTGCGCGGTGATGCGGACGAGATCGCCCTCGGTCAACTCGCGCTTGTAGAGGATGTGGCACTCCGCCGCGAAGGTGGAGGCGTGGCGCGTCTCGACATAGTCGCGGGTGAGGCCGACCAGCGAGAAGACCTCGTCGACCGCGCGGTCGAACAGCACATGGTAATAGGCCATGTTGAGATGGCCGTTATAGTCGATCCATTGCGGCTCGACCCGCATCGCCGAGGAGACGAAGGGGGCGAAGAACAGCGCCGGGGCGCGCGTATCGTGTTTCATGATCGCCTCCCTGACAGGCGCCTCGTTCAAGGGCCGGCGGCATTATTGCCGCTGCCCATTTCATCGTCGCATGATCTAGTATGCATCGCTCGCAAGCGGCGTCAGCATCTTGGACCGGCCAGTATGGCAGGACCATGTCGAAGCGTAACCAATTGCGAAACCGATCTGTTCCAAGTCTAAGCGCCCAACCTGGATGTTGACAATGAGCCTGCCCAGCGCCGCCCCTCATGCCAGCCCTGCCTCCGCCGCAGTGCTGCCGCCCTCGCCGGAGGCGATCGCGGCGGTAACGCAAGGCTTGGCGGCAAGCTTCGGCAACCGGCTGGTCACCAGCCTCGCCGTGCGCCAGCAGCACGGCCATACGCTGACCTGGATCCCGAACCAGCCCCCGGATGCGGTGGTGTTCCCGCAGAGCACGGACGAGGTCTCGCAGATCGTGAAGCTCTGTGCCGCCCATGGCGTGCCCGTCATCGCCTTCGGCACCGGCACTTCGCTGGAGGGCCATGTCAACGCCGTCTTCGGCGGCGTCTGCATCGACATGTCGCAGATGAAGCGGATCATCGCGGTTCATGCCGAGGATCTCGACGTCGTCGTCGAGGCCGGCGTCACCCGCAAGGAGCTCAACGAGCATCTGCGCGACCAGGGCCTGATGTTCCCGATCGATCCCGGCGCCGACGCCTCGATCGGCGGCATGGCGGCGACGCGCGCCTCCGGCACCAATGCGGTCCGCTATGGCACGATGAAAGACAATGTCCTGGCGCTGACCGCGGTGATGGCCGACGGCTCGGTCGTCAAGACCTCGACGCGGGCCCGCAAGACCTCGGCCGGCTACGACCTCACCCGCCTGCTGGTCGGCTCGGAAGGCACGCTCGGCATCATCACCGAGGTGACGCTGAAGCTGCACGGCATCCCGGAGGCGGTCTCTGCCGGCGTCTGTCCGTTCCCTTCGGTGAAGGCGGCCTGCGACGCGACGATCCTGACGATCCAGACCGGCCTGCCGGTCGCGCGCATCGAATTGCTCGACGACGTGATGATCCGCGGCGTCAATCTGCACGCCAAGCTCGGCCTGGCCGAGACGACGATGCTGTTCGTCGAGTTCCACGGGACCGAAGCGGGCGTGAAGGAGCAGTCCGAGCGCTTCGGCGAGATCGCGGCCGAATTCGGCGGCGGCCCGTTCGAATGGGCGACCAAGGCGGAAGACCGCTCCAAGCTCTGGCAGGCGCGCCATGACGCCTATTGGGCGGCGAAGGCCCTGCGCCCCGGCTTCGATTCGGTCGCGACCGATGTCTGCGTGCCGATCTCCCGCCTGGCCGAATGCGTCGAGGAGACCAAGCGCGACATCGAAGCCACCGGCCTGATCGCGCCGATCGCCGGGCATGTCGGCGACGGCAATTTCCACACGCAGCCGCTGGTCGATCTCGCTGATGCCGCCGAGGTCGAGCGGGCGCAGGGCTTCATCGACCGGCTGGTGAAGCGGGCGCTCGCCATGGGCGGCACCTGCACCGGCGAGCACGGCGTCGGTCAGAAGAAGATGAAGTATCTCGAGCTGGAGCACGGGGCCGAGGCGCTCGCGGTGATGCGGGTGCTGAAACGGTCGCTCGACCCGCGCAATATCCTCAATCCCGGAAAAATCGTCGCCCTGTGATGTCGTTACGGCTTGCGCCCTTGGTTTCCTTCGCCGAAATGTCGTGATCTCGCCGCGACTTGCGGGCAGGATGGGATATTCCGGCGCAGACCGTCCTTGCGACGAAACGGACCCGTCATTCCGGGGCAACTGCGGGATGACGGCGTGGTTCGGTCGCAAGGTCGGGGTAGGCTGAAAAGCGGCGCCGCTCCACGAGCGACAGGGGTAGACAGCGGAATTTGCGTGAGAGTCTCACAGTTCTGGCCGGCCTGCTGGTGCTGGCGCTGCTGGCGGCCCTGATCGGCCCCGGTTTCGTCGACTGGCAGGCCTATCGGCCGCAGATCGAGGCGCGGCTGAGCGAGGCGCTCGGCGTCGAGACGCAGATCGGTGGCGGGATCGGCCTGCGGCTGCTGCCATCGCCACGCATTGCGCTCGAGGATGTGCGGATCGGGCCGGGCGACGGCTCGGCAAGTTCAGCGACGGCCGAACATGTGACCGTGGAATTGGCGCTGGCGGCGCTCGCCCGCGGCGATTTTCGTTTCTCCGAAGCGCGGCTCGACGGTGCGGCGGTTTCTCTCTTGCTGGACGAGGCGGGCTTCATTCGCCTGCCCAAGCGAAGCGGCAAGGGCATTCCGGCAGGGGCGAGCCTCGATCGCCTGACGATCAGCCGTTCGACCCTGATCTGGCGCGAGGCCAGGAAACCAGCCGTCACGCTCTCGCCGATCGCGGCTGAAATGTCGGCGGTGAGCCTTGCCGGCCCGTGGCGCTTCGAGGGCGAGGTCGCGGGGGCGTCGCTGCGTGTCACGACCGGAGAGATGGAGGCCGACGGGCGGCTGCGGACCAAGGCCTATCTCACCGGCGAGGACCTGCAGCTCGGCTTCGACGGCGCGCTGCTCTTCCCGAAAGGGGCGGAAGGCTTCGGGGCGGAACTGGACGGCGCCTTCAATCTCTCGCCGGGCGGGGCAGTCGCGCTGACCGGGCGCGTCAAGGGCGGCAGCAGGCAGCTCGATCTCGCCGGGCTCACGCTCGATGTCGCGGGCGGGGCGGCACGGCTGGAAGGCGAGGGGCAATACCTGCCCGGAACGGGCAAGGGCTCGCTGGCGCTGCGCGCGCGGCGGCTCGATGCCGATGCGCTGATGACGGCGCTGGCTGAGCGGCAGGGCTTCGAACGCGCCTTGCAGGGCCTGCCCGGCGCTTTCGATGTCAGCCTCGATCTCGACCAGTTGATCTGGCGCGGCGAGGATTTCTCGACGCTCGCCCTGCGCGGGCGCCTGCATGACGGCGGCCTGAGCGATGCCTCTGCTTCGGTGCGCGTGGCCGGCGCGTTGCTGGGCGCGAGCGGCAGCCTGAGTTCGGAAGGGGCCTCGGGCCGGTTCAACCTCAAGGCCGACGATGCCCGCCGTGTCGGGCTGGTATTGGCGCGGGCCGGGCTCGACCCGGCGCTGGCCGATTTCATTGCGCGCCTCGGTCGGATCGATGCCGATGCCGTCGGCGCCTGGACGGGCCAGGGCGGCCGGTTCCAGCGCCTGCTGGTCGCGGGCTCGGCGGGTTTGCGGCTCGAGGCTTCCGGCGAGATCGCACCGAACCGGATCGCGGCGAAGGCCTCCGTGAATGGGCTTTCGCTCGATACCCTGCCGCCCGGCACCAGTCTCTCCGGCCTGTTGCGGCAGCGCGATGTGGCGCTGGAGCTCGTGCTCACCAATCTGCGCTTCCGCAACGCGCCGCCGGGCTCGGCCAATCTCGACCTCCGTCGCGAGGGCGATATCTGGCGGCTGAGCCGGCTTTCGGTCGAAGGCTTCGGTGGTGTGGCGGTCACCGGTGCCGGCGCGCTGCTGGCGGAGGGCGGCGAGATTTCCGGCCGGGTGCGGGCGCCGCGCTTCGAGACATTGACGGCGCTGGCCGGACCGCTGCTGCCGGAAACCGCGGTGCAGGCGCTCCAGCGCGTCGGCGAGGGATTGGCGCGGCTCGATACCGGTTTCCGCCTGACGCGCGCGGCTTCGGGCGAGACCAGCCTGTCCGCCGAAGGCACGGCCGCAGCCGGCAAGCTCAAGCTCGACGGACGGATCGACCGGGCCGGCAACTGGAGCCGGGCGGCTTTGGGCTTCGAGCTCAACGACCGGCGGCAGGCCTTTGCGGCTCTCGGCCTGCCGCTGCCGCAGCAGGGTGGCGCGGGGCAGTTCAACCTCGAACTGGACCGGGGCAAGGCAACGGGCTCGCTGGCGGGGCAGGGGCTGTCGGTTGTCGTCGAGGATAGCGGACAGGGGCCTCAACTGAGCATGCAGGCGGATGGGCCGGGACAGATCCTTGCCGAGGGGCCAGCGCGATTGCTGCCGGACGGCGTCATCGATGCGCATGCGCGGCTCACCATTGCCGAGGAGGCGATCCGGCTCGACGAGATCACCGCCCATCTCGGCGGGATGGCGGTAAGCGGCTCGCTGCTGCTGCCGCGTGAGGGGCGCTCGTCAGGTCGTATCGCGGTCCCGACCGTCGATCTGCGTCCGCTGATGAATGCGGCGCTCGGGCAAGTCGCCGTTGCTCCCGGTGCGATCTGGTCGACCGGGCGCTTCGGACGCATTGCCGGGTTCCCCGATTTCGACATCGCAGTCGAGACCGGCGCGCTGCTCGCCTTCGAGGACGGCACCATCCGCAATGCCGCTTTCACCCTGCGGACGGACCAGGACGGCCTCAGGATCGACGATATACGCGGCAGCTATGGCGGCGGGCAGGTCGCCGGGCGACTCGGCCTGCGGCGCGATGGCGGGCTCGCCCAAATCAATGGCCGGCTCAGCGCGATGGCGATCGATCTCGGCGAATTGACCAGGGGCGCCGTCGGCGGCAAGACCTCGGGGCAGATCGAGTTCGGCGGTTCGGGCGAGACGCCGGCGCGGCTGGTCGCGGGCCTGAGCGGTGCCGGCAGCCTGGCGCTCAACGGCACGCGCCTCGCCCGCTTCGACCCCAACGCCTATGCGAGGATCATCGCAGGGACCGGCGAGGATGCGTCCGAGAGCGACGCGTCGCGCTTGCGGGACCGTCTCAGCGAGGCGCTCGACAAGGATGCCTGGGCTCTCGGCGACATTACATTGCCGTTCACCTTGGCCGGCGGGTTGATCCGGCTCCAGCCCTTCGCCTTCGAGCGCAGCGGGTTGCGTGCCGAGGCGAGCGGCGTTCTCGACCTGCGCGCGCTGACCGCCGATCTCAGGCTCGGCCTGAAGCCGCTGGGTGCCCTGCCCAAGGGCTGGCCGGGCGATGCGCCGCAGATCGGCATCGCCTGGCGAGGACCGCTGTCGAGCCTCCGGCGCGAGAGCGATGTCAGCGCCTTGTCGAACACCGTTGCGGCGCGGGCGCTGGCGCGCGAGATCGAGCGGGTCGAGGCTTTCGAGGCCGATGCGCGCGAGCGTTCGCTGCATGCGCGCCGGCTCCGGGCCGAGCGCGAGATGCGTGAGAACGAGCGCAAGCTGGGCGAGTTCCTGAAGGCGCAGGAGGAGGCTCGCCTCGCCGAGGAGAAACGCCAGGAAGAGGCGCGGCGCATCGAGGAGGAACGGCGTCTGGCCGAAGAGAAGCGCGCCGAGGAGATCAGGCGCGCCGAGCAGGCTCGCGCCGAGCTGGAAGCGCGCCGACGAGCGGAAGCCGAAGAGCGCGCCCGGGCCGCAGCCGAGCGGGCGGCTGCGCAATCGGCGGCGCCGCAAGCTCAGCCACAACCGCAGCCCGGCCCGCTCGTGCTGCCGGGGGCGCCGCGCAGCAGCTCGCCGGAAGGAGCGGTCCAGCCGCCGACCGGTGGCGTCGCGCCATTGCCGCCGCCGATGCAGATCCAGCCTGTGCCGCAGCCGCGCAGCGCGCCGGCGCGTTGAGAGCTCGATTCAACGGATTCGCGATTTGATTCCGGATCTTTCGATAAGCGCCTGACCAAGAACGGTATTCTGATTGGCGATGCCGGTTTGTCGATGGCTGGCAATCGACCGCGCCGTCTCAGGCGCCGCCCGCCAACCGCCGGTAATGCGCCAGCGCATGCAGCCGCAGGGCGGAGGAGAGGTTCAGCTCGCCTCGCCCGGAATCGACCTCGGCGACAAGCGCGGCAATCGGGCGATCTTCGCTCGCCGCGATCTCCTTCAGTGCCTCCCAGAAGGGGGCTTCCAGCGAGATGCTGGTGCGGTGGCCGGCGATGCTGAGCGAGCGCTTGCGCTCCGGCTTCATGCCGGCTCCGGCTCGTCGTCGCCGCGGTTGAGCCTGTGCCCGTCGATATGGCGGGCGGCCTTGTCGCGTTCGGCCTCGGTCAGCTTGCGCTCGGCCTTGGTCCGGCCGAAGGAGATGCGGTTCTGCTCGGCCGTCTTCTCAGCCGTGGCGCGCGCCTTCTGCTTGCGCGCCTGACGGAGGTTGATGATCTCGGCCACCGGGCGAGCCTCGTGTCAGGCCGGGCCGAGCATCAGCTCGGGCTTGACCGTGCTGTCGAAGAGCTCGGCGTCGACGCCGGCCTTCAGCGCTTCCTCGCGCAGCGTCGTACCGTTGTGATGGGCGGCCTTGGCGATGCTGGCGGCCTTGTCGTAGCCGATCGCCGGCGCGAGCGCCGTCACCAGCATCAGCGAGCGCGAGAGCAGCTCCTTGAGCTGAGCCTCGTTGGCCTCGATGCCCTCGACGCAGTTGACGCGGAAGCTCTCGGCCGCGTCGGCGAGCAGCCGAACCGATTGCAGGAAGGCGGCTGCGATCACCGGCTTGAAGACGTTGAGCTCGAAATGGCCCTGCGAGGCCGCGAAGCCGATCGTCGCCTGGTTGCCGTGGACCTGGGTCGCGACCATGGTCAGCGCTTCGGCCTGGGTCGGATTGACCTTGCCCGGCATGATCGAGGAGCCGGGCTCGTTCTCCGGCAGGCTGATCTCGCCGAGGCCCGAGCGCGGGCCGGAGCCCATCAGGCGGATGTCGTTGGCGATCTTGAACAGGTCGGAAGCGAGCGCCGCCAGCGCACCATGGGCAGCGGCGAGCGCGCCATGGCTCGCCAGCGCCTCGAACTTGTTGTCGGCGCTGCGGAAGGGCAGGCCGGTCAGCGTCGCGGTTTCCTTGGCGAAGAAGGCGGCGAAGTCCGGATGGGTGTTGAGCCCGGTGCCGACGGCCGTGCCGCCCTGCGCCAGCGCGTAGAGCCCGCCGAGCGCCGCCTCGATCCGGCCGATGCCAAGATGAAGCTGCATCGCATAGCCGGAGAATTCCTGGCCGAGCGTGACGGGGGTCGCGTCCTGAAGATGGGTGCGACCGATCTTGACCAGATGCTTGAAGGCCTCGACCTTGGCGTTCAGCGCCTTTTCAAGGCTGCGCAAGGCGGGCAGCAGGCGGCGCGTGATCTCCAGCACCGCCGCGATATGCATCGCGGTCGGGAAGGAATCGTTCGAGGACTGGCCGCGATTGACATGGTCGTTGGGATGGACCGGGCTCTTGGAGCCGAGGCCCGCACCAAGCAACTCGTTGGCGCGGTTCGCCAGGACCTCGTTGGCATTCATGTTGGACTGGGTGCCCGACCCGGTCTGCCAGATCACCAGCGGGAAATGCCCGTCGAATTGGCCGGCGAGCGCCTCGTCCGCCGCATGGGCGATCGCGCCGGCGACGCGCTGGTCGAGCAGGCCGAGCTTGGCGTTGACATGGGCGGCAGCCTTCTTGACCAGCACCAGCGCATGGACCAGCGGCAGCGGCATGCGCTCGCTCTCGCCGCCGATACGGAAATTCTCCAGGGAGCGCTGCGTCTGCGCACCCCAGTATCGATCCGCGGGCACCGCGATCGGGCCGAAGGAATCGGTTTCGGTGCGCGTTTCGGTCATGGCGTCCGTCGTCGAGGTTTCTTGCGTCAGGGCTTCTTGCGGAAGGAATCGAGGCTGACCACTTCGGCGCCGCCGCGTTCATCGTCACCTTCCACGGCAGGCTCGGCCTTCGCCGGCGCTGCGGCTGCCTCAGCCGCGGGCGCCTTGCCCTTGGTGGCCGGAAGGGCGGCCGGCACGATCCGGGCCGGCGCGGGCGGCGCTTCGGCCGGCTCGGCTTCCTGCATGGCGGCGGCATCCTCGGGCTCGCCCTGGGCCTCGAACTTCAGGCCGAACTGGACCGAAGGGTCGAAGAAGGTCGAGATCGCGTCGAAGGGAACGAGCAGCCGTTCCGGCACGCCGGAGAAGGACAGGCCGACCTCGAAGGAATGGTCGCCGACGCTCAAATCCCAGAACTGATGCTGCAGGACGATCGTCATCTCGTCGGGATGCTTCTCGCGCAGGCGCTGCGACAGGCGCACGCCCGGCGCCTGTGTGCGGAACGTCACATAGAAATGGTGCTCGCCCGGCAGCCCGTCCCGCGCGGCCTCCGTCAGGATCTTGCGGACCACGCCCTTCAGCGCATCCTGCACCATGAGATCGTAACGAAGAACATCCTTGGACATCGAGGCGCGATTTCCGCTTGTTGCGTTCCGGCGGGAACAGCCGGCAGGCCGTCAGAAAAAGAAGTGGAGGCTTCTGTTGCCAGGCGCCTCCGAGCCCCGCCTTACGCGGCTAAACGCAAGGGCTTTGGTTTGGGAACCAGCACCGCTTACGCGGCGACGGCGACCCGAGCATTGTTGTCGTTGGCAACTATGCTTTGGCCCGATAACGGCGGAACCATGCCGAGCAAAAGGATAACCTTTACACCCTCGTCGATCCTGTTTCGCCCCCGCCGCAGCCCTGCAACCGCTCGGCCGCAAGTTCCTGCTGCTCGCGCCGCAGGGCTGGGGTGGAGGCGCCGGGTACTGCCCCCGGGTCCGAAAGGCTTATTTCGAGATCCGTTTATCGCCATAGCCGTTCTTGCGAGCGGCACCTGCGAATATAGGGAAGCCCGTGGCGTTGGGAAAGGGTTCTCATGCGTTTTCGACAAAGAGTGAGGCTTCACCGCCTCAATCGAGAATGCGACCATTTCTGATGTCGATGTCGAGGCTCATCTCGTCGTCCTCTGCGGTGCGGCCGGCAACCTCCCAGCGATCACCGGAACGGACGATCTCCTCGACATGGACAAGCCCGGCGCTCCAGGCGATGTCGCGGGCCTGCCGCTCCGAGATTGTCGCGCCGGCATAGGTCTCCTCGGCATGGGCGGACAGCACGATCAGGGCGTTGAGAGCGAGCGCCGCCAGCAGACGGCGCGGCGGGTTCAGGGTCGGCATGTCGACTATCCCTACGAATCAAGCGCGCGATGAGCGGCGCCGATTGGGGCGGGTTTGCGGACGGAGGAGCCTCACGGGCCGTCGCGTTTGCGTGAGGAGACAGGTTCCCGCCATACGCTGACAGGATGTGCGGCAAAGGCTGGGGATGCCTGCCTGCCGGACAGGGCCAAGCGATGCGTCAGCCGCTATAGTCGCGCGCCTTCCAGAGAGTCGCCATGCGCCAGTATCACGACCTGCTCCAACGCGTCCTGACCGAGGGCGTCCGCAAGGACGACCGCACCAGCACCGGCACGCTGGCCGTCTTCGGCCACCAGATGCGCTTCGACCTGTCGGAGGGGTTTCCGCTGGTCACGACCAAGAAGCTGCACCTGAAATCGATCATCCACGAGCTGATCTGGTTCCTGCGCGGCGACACCAATGTGCGCTACCTGCAGGAGAACGGCGTCACGATCTGGGACGAATGGGCCGATGCGAACGGCGATCTCGGCCCGGTCTATGGCCGGCAGTGGCGGAGCTGGGCGGCGCCCGACGGGCAGGTGATCGACCAGATCGCCTGGCTGGTGAGCGAGATCCGCCGCAATCCCGATTCGCGCCGGCTGATCGTCTCGGCCTGGAACCCGGCCGATATCCCGAAGATGGCGCTGGCGCCGTGCCATTGCCTGTTCCAGTTCTTCGTCGCCAACGGCAAGCTCTCCTGCCAGCTTTATCAGCGCTCGGCCGACGTCTTCCTCGGGGTGCCCTTCAATATCGCGAGCTATGCGCTGCTGACCCATATGGTGGCGCAGGTGACGGGCCTGGGCGTCGGTGATTTCGTGCATTCCTTCGGCGACACCCATCTCTATGTGAACCATCTCGACCAGACCCGGTTGCAGCTTTCGCGCGAGCCCCGCGCGTTGCCGAAGCTCACACTCAACCCGGCGGTGACGCGGCTGGAGGATTTCCAGTTCGCGGACGTCACGATCACCGATTACGACCCGCATCCCGGCATCAAGGCTCCGATCGCAGTATGACCCTCACCATCCGCTCCGCCCGTCCCGGCGAGGCCGGGCTCGTGCTCGGCTTCATCCGCGAGCTCGCCGAATACGAGAAGCTGCTGCATGAGGTCGTCGCGACCGAGGCCGAGATCGAGGCCGCGCTGTTCGGGCCGGACCCGAAGGCGTTTTGCGACATCGCCGAATGGGATGGTCAGGCGGTTGGCTTCGCCGTCTGGTTCTACACCTATTCGACCTTCAGCGGCCGGCACGGGATCTGGCTGGAAGACCTCTTCGTCCGGCCGGACCAGCGCGGGCGCGGCATCGGCAAGGCGCTGATCGCCGGGCTTGCGCGGCGCTGTGTCGCGGAGAAACTGCCGCGCCTGGCCTGGTGGGTGCTGAACTGGAACGAGCCCTCGCGCGTTTTCTATCGGGCGCTCGGCGCCACGGCGCAGGACGAGTGGACCGTGAAGCGGCTGGAGGGCGAGGCGCTCGCGCGATTGGGCGCGGAGGTTTGAACCATGGAGAAACGTCCGATCGTTTTGATCGCGGCCGTCGCCGACAACAATGTGATCGGTGACGACAACCGGCTGATCTGGCGGTTGAAGACCGACCTCAAGCACTTTCGCAGCCTGACGCTGGGACGGCCGGTGCTGATGGGGCGCAAGACCTTCCTGTCGATCGGCAAGCCCTTGCCGGGGCGCGAAATCGTCGTGCTGAGCCGGGATGCCGGCTTTTCGGCGGAGGGGGTGAGCGTCGCGCGTTCGCTCGACGAAGGGCTGGAGATCGGGCAGCGGCTGGCTGCGGCCAGCGGCGCGGATTCCGTCGTGATCGCCGGTGGCGCCGAGGTCTATCGCCAGGCCCTGCCGCTGGCCGACCGGCTGGAGTTGACTCTCGTGCATGCGAAGCCATCAGGCGACGCACTCTTCCCCGACTGGGAGCACGACGCCTTCGAGGCCGGTGCCAACGACCACCACCCGGCCGACGCCGAGAACGAGCACCCCTATACCTTCGTCACCTGGCGCCGACGCAGCTGATCGCCGCTTTCCATTCACGATGAATGGCTTGCGCCGTTGACGAATCCATGGCCCATGACCAAGTCAGCCCAGCGCCTTCGGCCGAAGGCGCTGACAAGCGGCCGTCATTTGCTTATGGCTTGGCCTCGACAGAACGAAAGGGAACGGCTCGAGAATGCCTTGGAGCAATCAGAGCGGCGGTGGCAGCGGCGGGGGAGGTCCCTGGGGTCAGCGCGGAGGTAGTGGTGGCGGCGGTCCCTGGGGCGGCGGTTCAGGCGGCGGTGGGGGCAACGGCAACCCGCCCGATCTCGAGGAAATCCTGCGGCGCAGCCAGGACCGGCTGAAGAACCTGGTTCCCGGCGGCAATATTGGCGGGCGCGGCCTGCTTCTCGGCATCCTGGCGCTGATCCTGATCTGGCTCGGCTCCGGCATCTATTTCGTGCGGCCCAACGAGGTCGGCCTCAACGTCGTGTTCGGCCGCTTCGCCGGCAAGACCGGCGAAGGCCCGAACTGGAACTGGCCCTATCCGATCGGCAGCGTGATCAAGCCGCAGGTGACGAACGTCATCACCACCGAGGTCGGCTTCCGGACGGTCGAATCGATCCGGACTTCGCGCCAGACCGACGTCACCGAAGAAAGCCTGATGCTCACCGGCGACGAGAACATCGTCGACATCGATTTCATCGTGCAGTGGCAGATCGACCCGGCCGCGCCCGAGAACTACGTCTTCAACATCCAGGACCCGTCCGGCACGGTGAAGGCCGTGGCCGAGAGCGCGATGCGCGAGATCATCGGCCGGCGCAACATCCAGCCGGTGCTGACGACCGATCGCGGCGCGATCGAGACCGAGGTGCGCCAGCTGATGCAGGACACGCTCAACGGCTATAATGCCGGCGTGCGGATCAGCCTCGTCCAGCTCCAGAAGGTCGACCCGCCGCAGCAGGTCATCGACGCCTTCCGCGACGTCCAGGCGGCGCGTGCCGACCAGGAACGCCTGCGCAACGAGGCGCAGACCTATGCCAACCGCGTCGTACCCGAGGCACGCGGCCGTGCCGCGCAGCTGACGCAGGCGGCTGAAGCCTTCAAGGAGCAGACCGTCGCCGAGGCACGCGGTCAGGCGAGCCGCTTCAACGCGGTCTACGAGCAATACAAGAACGCTCCGGCCGTGACGCGCGAGCGTCTCTTCCTGGAGACGATGGAACGCGTGATGGGCGGGACCGACAAGATCATCCTCGACTCGACGGGCAACGGGCAGGGCGTCGTGCCCTATCTGCCGCTCGACCAGCTCCAGCAACGGCGCCCGGCTCCGGGCCAGCAGCAGGGAGGGGCTCTGCGATGAACTCCCCCGTGTTGCGCGGCGTGCTCTTCTTCGCCGTCGTCGTCGTCGCCATCGTGCTCTACGCGTCGACCTTCGTGGTCTCGCAGACGCAGTCGGCCCTCGTCCTGCGCCTCGGCGCGATCCGCAGCGTCGTCACGGCGCCGGGGCTGTATTTCAAGCTGCCGGCTCCGTTCGAGCAGGTCACCCTGCTTGATAACCGCATCCTCGATCTCGACCTCCCGGCCCAGGAAATCATCGCCTCGGACCAGAAGCGTCTCGTCGTCGATGCCTTCACCCGCTACCGGATCTCCGATCCGCTGCGCTTCTACCAGGCGGTCAACAATATCCCGCGGGCGAACTCGCAGCTTGCCTCGATCGTGAACGGCAACGTTCGCTCGGTGCTGGCGGAGGCCACCTTCACGGCGATGGTCCGCACGGACCGGACGCGGCTGATGAACCGCATCCGCGACGACGTGAACCGCGAGGCCGCGCGCTTCGGCATGACCGTGGTGGATGTCCGGCTGCGGCGCGTCGATCTGCCGGCGGCCAACTCGGCGGCGGTGTTCCAGCGCATGCAGACGGAGCGCCAGCGCGAGGCGGCGGAAGCACGCGCGCTTGGCGGCCAGCAGTCGCAGGAGATCAAGGCCCGGGCCGATAGGGACTCGACCGTGATCGTGGCGGAGGCGCAGCAGCACTCCGACGAAATCCGCGGCGCGGGCGAGGCGGAGCGCAACAAGGTCTTCGCCGAAGCCTTCGGCAAGGACCCTGAATTCTTCGCCTTCTACCGCTCGATGCAGGCCTATGAAGCCAGCATCAAGCCGGGGGATACGCGGATGGTGCTGACGCCGGATTCGCCGTTCTTCCGTTTCTTCAACGGCCCGAACGCGCAGCGTCAGGACGGCCAGGTTACCGCTCCGGCGGCGCCTGCCCAGCCTGCGCCTGCCCGGCCCTGATCATGGCGAGCGACGCGGATGCTTGATTTCGTCGCGGCGCTCGGCCTGGTCTTCGCTATCGAGGGCATTCTCTTCGCCGCGATCCCGCATCTGGCGAAGGATGCCCTGCGCAGCGCGGCGGAAACCCCGCCGGACCGGATGCGGCTCATCGGCATCGGCTCGGCGGTGCTGGGCGTGATCCTGGTCTGGGTCGCGCGCGGCATCTGGTAGAAAGGGGGGGCAGGCACAGGATCGTGTTCGATGACATGATCGTGCGTCGCCCTTCCGCCGCATTTCGGAGTTCAATCAACGGGCGCGCCCGTCTGCCTCGCATGGTCCGGGCGCGCCTGCCTGCATCGATCGGCCCGTATCTTTCCGACATGAGGACCCCTATGGCATCGAACACCCTTTCCGCAGCCCGGCCTGTCCGCATCGCTCTCGCTGCCGGCGTCGCCGGCCTCGCGCTGCTGGCTTCGCCGGTGCTGGCGCCGGGGCATGCGCAGGCCAACACGCCGCTCCTGCAGGGGCAGACCTCGCTTGCCGATCTCGTCGACAAGGTCATGCCGGCGGTGGTCAACATCGCCGCCGTCACCACCAACGACCAGAAGGGCCGCAACCTGCCGCAGTTGCCGCAGCTCGGCCCCGATACGCCCTTCGGCGACCTGTTCGAGGAATTCTTCAACCGCCGCAACCAGCAGGGCGAGCGTCAGGCACCGCAGCAGCGCCGTTCGCAATCGGCCGGCTCGGGCTTCGTCATCGATCCGTCTGGCATCGTGGTCACCAACAACCACGTCATCGGCGACGCCAACGAGATCACGGTGATCTTCAACGACGGCCTCAGGCTCAAGGCCGAGGTTATCGGCAAGGACACCAAGGTCGACCTCGCGGTGCTGCGCGTGAAGCACGACAAGCCGCTGCCGGCAGTGAAGTTCGGCGATTCCGACAAGATGCGGATCGGCGATCCCGTGATGGCGATCGGCAACCCGTTCGGCTTGGGCGGCTCGGTCTCCTCCGGCATCGTATCGGCGCGCAACCGCGACATCAGCCAGGGCCCCTATGACACCTATATCCAGACCGACGCGGCCATCAACAAGGGCAACTCGGGTGGCCCGCTGTTCAACATGGCCGGCGAGGTCATCGGCATCAACACGGCGATCCTGTCGCCGACGGGCGGCTCGGTCGGCATCGGTTTCGCGGTGCCCTCGACGCTGGCGACCAATGTCGTCGACCAGCTCAAGGAGTTCGGCGAGACCCGGCGCGGCTGGCTCGGCGTGCGTATCCAGACGGTCGATGACGCCACTGCCGAGGCGCTGGGCCTCGGCACGGCGCGCGGCGCGCTCGTCGCCGGCGTCGACGAGAAGGGCCCGGCCAAGCCGGCCGGCCTCGAAACCGGCGACGTGATCGTCAAGTTCGACGGCAAGGACGTGAAGGATTCGCGCGATCTGCCGCGCATCGTCGCGGCGACGCCGGTCGGCAAGGACGTGCCGATCGCGATCATCCGCAAGGGCAAGGAAGAGACCAAGACCGTCAAGCTCGGTCGTCTCGAGGATGGCGAGAAGGTCCAGTCGGCCTCGGCGAACAAGCCGGCGGCGGAGCCGGCCAAGCCGTCCGTGACGACCGCACTCGGCCTCGAATTCTCGCCGCAGACCGACGAGCTCAGGAAGCGTTACACGATCAAGGACGGCGTCAAGGGCGTGGTCATCACCAAGGTGGACGCCAACTCGAATGCTGCCGACAAGCGCATCCTCGTCGGCGAGCTGATCGTCGAGGTCGGCCAGGAGCCGGTCAATGCGCCGCAGGACGTGACCAAGCGGCTCGATGCGCTGAAGAAGGAGGGCAAGAAATCCGCTCTCCTGCTCGTCTCGAACGGCCAGGGCGAGGTCCGCTTCGTCGCGGTGTCGATGAACTGAGACCGGTTGCACCGGCAGAATGTGAAGGGCGGTCCATTGGGCCGCCCTTTTTCATGCCCTGTCCGCAGACCGGCGGCGAGGTGCGTGCGCTGGCGCAGACCGGCCGAACGCGGGTAGAGCTTGGCGACGGCGCCTGGAGAGACCGAGATGAAGATCAGCGACATCCCCTTCGTCACCACCGACTGGTCGACGGTTCCCATCGAACGCCATGCCGGCGACAGCGGCGAGGCGACCTGGCGCGTCCAGTATTTCGGCCCCGAGGACAATCGCATCCGGGTGCGGATGGTCGAGTATTCGCCGGGCTATGTCGCCGATCACTGGTGCTCGAAGGGGCACATCATCCTGTGCCTCGAAGGCGAGATGGAGACTACGCTCGCCGACGGGCGCGTGCAGCCGCTCCGGGCCGGGATGAGCTATCAGGTTGCGGACAATGCCGAGGCGCATCGCTCCGCGACCAAGACCGGCGCGAAGCTCTTCATCGTCGATTGAGCAAGCCTTATCCAGAAACGCGGGTCATCCCGGGCGACCGCAGGGAGACCCGGGATCCATTCCGGAACGCTTCCGATAAAGGTTCCGGAATGGATCCCGGATCTTCGCTTCGCTCCGTCCGGGATGACCCGCGGTTTTGAACGTAAGGTCAGCCCCGGACGATCTCGCTGCCCGTATAACCCTGGGCATAGAGCAGCGCGGTGAGATCGGCATGGTCGAGCCGGGCATCGGCTGCGGCGGCCACCGCCGGCTTGGCACGGAAGGCCGCACCCAGTCCCGCTTCGCCCAGCATGGCGAGGTCGTTGGCGCCGTCGCCGACGGCCATTGTCTGCTCGGGTGCGAGCTTGAAGCGAGCGCGCAATTCGACGAGCGCATCGAGCTTGGCCTGCTTGCCGAGGATCGGATCGGCGACCTCGCCGTTGAGGATGCCGTCATCGGCAAGCAGCGTGTTGGAGCGATGTTCGTCGAAGCCGATGGTCTGGCCGATCGGCCCGGTGAAGACGGTGAAGCCGCCCGAGACGAGGGCCGTGTAGCCGCCATTCGCCCGCATCGTCTGGACGAGAGCCCGCCCGCCCGGCGTCAACGTGATGCGGTCGCGGATGATCTCGCCGACGACGGAAAGCGGCACGCCCTTGAGCAGGGCGACACGTTCGCGCAAAGCCGGCTCGAAATCGATCTCGCCGCGCATGGCGCGTTCGGTGATCGCTGAGACATGCTCCTTGAGTCCCACGAAAGCAGCGAGCTCGTCGATGCATTCCTGGCCGATCATGGTCGAATCCATGTCGGCGAGGAACAGCGCCTTGCGGCGCGTCGCTGCCGGCTGGACGATGACGTCGATCGCGGCGCCCTCCAGCGCCGTGCGGATATCGGCTTCGAGCTTGCGCGCGTCGGCGGCTTCCGCGAAGAGGTCGGCAGCGACCGCGCCATCGAGCACGGCCGTGCGGCTGATGCCGGGGACGGAACGGGTGAGGCGGGCGAGCAGGGCGTCGTCGACGAGCGCCTGGGCGTGGGCGGATACGAGTGTGGCGACGAGCATGTGAGGAACCGGGTGAAGACGGAAGGGCAGTTCGGCGCGGTGCTCATCGCAGGTCCGACCGCGAGCGGCAAGTCGGCGCTGGCGATCGAGATCGCGCGCCGCACCGGCGGCACCGTCGTCAACGCCGATTCCATGCAGGTCTATGCCGATCTGCGCGTTCTCTCGGCCCGGCCGAGCGCGGCGGAGGAGGCGATGGTGCCGCATCGCCTCTACGGCCATGTCGATGGCGCGGTGAACTATTCGGCGATGCGTTATGCCGCCGATGTCGCCACGCTGCTCGAAGAGCTGCGCGCGAATGGCTCGTTGCCGATTCTGGTCGGCGGTACCGGGCTCTACTTCAAGGCCGTGACAGAAGGCTTCTCGGTGATGCCGCCCGTGCCTGAGGATGTCCGGGCTGCCTTCCGTGCCGATGCCGAAGGGCGCGAGACGGCCGCGCTCCATGCCGAGCTTGCGGTCTGCGACTCCGCCATGGCGGAGCGGTTGCGCCCGAGCGACCGGATGCGGATCATGCGGGCGCTGGAGGTTTTTCGCGCTACGGGGCGTTCGCTGGCGAGCTTCCACGGCGAGCGCGAACCGGGGCCGCTGGGCGGCGTGCCGATGCTGCGACTGTTCGTGCATCCCGACCGCGAGGCAGTGAAGGAGCGGATCGACCGGCGTTTCGAGGTGATGATGGGCGAGGGGGCACTCGACGAGGTCATGCGCTTGAAGCAGCGCGGGCTCGACCCGCTGCTGCCGATCATGCGTGCCCATGGCGTGCCCGGCCTGATCGCCCATCTTGATGGCGAGATCACCTTGGACGAGGCGATCCGGCGCGGCCAGGCCGACACGCGTGCCTATGCCAAAAGGCAGGTGACGTGGTTCCGCCACCAGATGGAAGGCTGGGAGGCGGTTGCGCCAGCAGCTGCGCTGGAGGCGGCCGTCCGGCGCCTCGGCTGCTGAAGGTCAGGCCGCTTCGGCGACAGGAAGCGGGTCGGCGAGGCCGAGGCGGTTGCGGCCCTCGTTCTTGGCGCGATAGAGCGCCTGGTCGGCACGGGCCGTCAGCGATGCCAGCGCTTCGCCGGGGTGGCGGGCCGCGATGCCAAGGCTCGCCGTCACCTTGAGCGCCAGGGTTTCGGAGACCGGCATCGCACGGCTGAGCAGGGCGTCCTGGATCTGACGGGCACTCGCTGTGGCGGAAGCCAGGTCGCAGCCCTGCAGGAGGATGCCGAACTCCTCGCCACCGAAACGGCCGACCAGATTGTGCTCGCTGCGGTACTGGCCGAGCAGGAGGTCGGCGCAGGCGCGGATCACGGCATCGCCGGCCGGGTGGCCATAGGTATCGTTGACCTGCTTGAAATGGTCGAGATCGACGATGATCATCGCCAGAGCGGTGCCATCCGCCTCGCTCGCCGCGATGGCGGCATTCGCCTTGTCGGTGAAGGAGCGGCGGTTGAGCAGCGCAGTCAGCGGATCGGTCTCGGCGAGGCGGCGGAGCTCTTCCTCACGCTCCTCGCGCAGGCAGATCTCCTCGGAAAGGGCGCGGCGGGTGGCCCGTTCGCGGCCGATCTCGAGCGCCAGCGTGGCGGCGCGCATCTGCAAGGTCTGGTTGGCGACGGTGAGGTCGGTGATATCGGTCAGCGTCAGCAGCAACCCGTCGCCCAGGGGGGCGATCGCGACCCTGAGCCAGGTCGTCGTGCCGTCATGCGTGAAGAAGGTTTCCAGGGTGTCGGCGCGCTGCAGGTCGATGGCGCAGAGGCAGCGGCGCCAGACCGAAAGGTCGGACAGGAAGGTCAGGCTCTCGCGGCCGTCGGTATCGAGCAGGTCGGTTTCGGGGCGTCCGCTCAATTCGGCGGCACGCCGGTTGGCCGTGACGACGACGGCTTGCTCGATCTGGCCGGCCGCGTCGCGGATGGCGCGCAGGGCGACGATGCCGCTGGGCGAGCTTTCAAGCACGGCATTGAGCAGATCCTCGCGAAACTGCAACGGCCGGCTGAAGGCGACGACGAAGCGGCGCCCGTCATGCGTGACCGTCGGCAGGACGAGGCGCTCCCACAGGGCGACGCGCACCGTCTCGGTCGAGCGATGCACGGTGTAGAGCGGCCGGTCCTCGGCCAGGGCCTGGTCGAAGCTGTCGGCCGAGAAGCGGGCGACCTGCTCGCGCATCCCCGAGAGACGCTGCCCGAGACGGCTGGCGCCGGAATAGCGGATGATCTCGCGCCCGAAATGCAGCCAGCGATAGTCGCCGTCGTCGGTCGGCTCGAGGATCATCAGGTCCTCACCGAAATCCGGGAGCAACGCGGGTGCGAGTTCTTCATAGATCACGGCCGAGCCGTCGCGGCGATGAAGCGCGAAGCGGCGCAGGATCTGCGCGATCTCCGGCGCGTGTCCGCGCGCCGCGATATTCTCGGTGTGGACTTCGTAATACATATCCGTCCCGGTTCGAGCGCGCAGACGCTAAGGGGGAACGCATTGAAAAATCGTTCTGCCACGGCAGCGGATTTTCCGGTGTGGCGCAGACCGGTCGGTAACCATGTTGTTGATGCTTGACCGGCCGCGCGTGCTCCGCTAGCGTTCGGCAACTTTCGTCAAGGATCACGAGCGCGATGCGCAAGCTTATTCTCGTAGAGGTGCGCTGGTAGGGGCCGGTTTTCGAACCGGGCGTCCCCAACGCCAGCGCACGCCCAGGCCCCTCCGAGGGCCTTTTTTATTGCCCGCATTCCAGACAGACCAGAAGACCAGCCGCAGGAGAGCGTAATGAGCGAGATGATGACCGGCGCCGAGATGGTCGTCCGCGCGCTTCAGGATCAAGGTGTCGAGCACCTGTTCGGTTATCCGGGCGGCGCCGTACTTCCGATCTACGACGCCATCTTCCAGCAGGACAAGGTCAAGCACGTGCTCGTCCGCCACGAGCAGGGTGCGGTTCACGCCGCCGAGGGCTATGCCCGCTCCGGCCCGGGCAAGGTCGGCTGCGTGCTCGTCACCTCCGGCCCTGGCGCGACCAACGCCGTCACCGGCCTGACCGACGCGCTGCTCGACTCGATCCCGCTCGTCGTCATCACCGGCCAGGTCCCGACGCATCTGATCGGCTCCGACGCCTTCCAGGAATGCGACACGGTCGGCATCACCCGCTCCTGCACCAAGCACAACTACCTGGTGAAGAGCATCCACGACCTGCCGCGCATCCTGCACGAGGCGTTCTACGTCGCCGCCAACGGCCGCCCGGGCCCGGTCGTGATCGACATCCCCAAGGACATCCAGTTCGCGTCCGGCACCTATAGCCGCCCGCGCGACAACCAGCACAAGACCTACCGCCCGGTGGTCAAGGGCGACCTGAACAAGATCAAGGCCGCGGTCGAGCTGATCGCCGGCGCCAAGCGGCCGGTCTTCTATACCGGTGGCGGCGTGATCAATGCCGGCCCCCACGCCTCGGCGCTGCTGCGCGAGCTGGCGCGGCTGACCGGTTTCCCGGTCACCTCGACGCTGATGGGGCTGGGCGCCTTCCCGGCGGCCGACAAGCAGTGGCTCGGCATGCTCGGCATGCACGGCACCTACGAAGCGAACCTCGCGATGCATGACTGCGACGTCATGATCAATATCGGCGCGCGCTTCGACGACCGCATCACCGGGCGCATCGACGGCTTCTCGCCGCGCTCGAAGAAGATCCATATCGACATCGACCCGTCCTCGATCAACAAGACGGTCAAGGTCGATATCGGCATCGTCGGCGATTGCGCCCATGTGCTCGAGGACATGGTCCGGATCTGGCGCGAGACCGGCGCACAGGCCGACAAGACCGCGCTCGCCGCCTGGTGGACGCAGATCGAGGGCTGGCGCGGCCGCAAGAGCCTCGCCTACAAGCGTTCGGACACGATCATCAAGCCGCAATATGCGCTGGAGCGCCTCTACGAGCTGACCAAGGATCGCGACACCTACATCACGACCGAGGTCGGCCAGCACCAGATGTGGGCGGCGCAGTACCTGCACTTCCAGGAGCCGAACCGCTGGATGACCTCGGGCGGCCTCGGCACGATGGGCTACGGCCTGCCGGCGGCCATCGGCGTGCAGATGAAGCATCCCGAGGCTCTCGTCATCGACGTCGCCGGCGAGGCCTCGATCCTGATGAACATGCAGGAGATGTCGACGGCGGTGCAGTACCGGCTGCCGGTGAAGATCTTCATCCTCAACAACGAGTACATGGGCATGGTGCGCCAGTGGCAGGAACTGCTGCATGGCGGGCGCTATTCCGAGAGCTATTCGCAGTCCCTGCCGGACTTCGTGAAGCTGGCGGAGGCCTATGGCGGCCACGGCATCCGCTGCTCCGACCCGGCCAAGCTCGACGACGCGATCATGGAGATGATCGAGACGCCCGGCCCGGTGATCTTCGACTGCCTCGTCGCCAAGGAAGAGAACTGCTTCCCGATGATCCCGTCGGGCAAGGCCCATAACGAGATGATCCTGCCTGATTTCGAGGGTGATACCGGCGAGATCATCGACGCCAAGGGCAAGCAGCTCGTCTGATCGGGACCTTCCCGTCATTGCGAGCGTAGCGAAGCAATCCAGGGACGGCAGCGCTCTAGGTCCCCCTGGATTGCTTCGTCGCTGACGCTCCTCGCAATGACGACAGAGCAAGGTGAGGAACACCATGGCTACCATCGGTCTGATCGGCGGGATGAGCTGGGAATCGACCGCGGTCTATTACCGGCTCCTCAACGAGGGCGTGCGCGCCCGTTCGGGCGGGCTGCATTCGGCCGACGTGCTCATGCATTCGGTCGATTTCGCTCCCATCGCGGAGATGCAGGCGAAGGGCGACTGGGCGGCGGCTGGCGCGGCGCTGGCTGCGAGCGCGCGCCGCCTGGAACAGGGCGGGGCCTCCTGCCTCGTGCTCTGCACCAACACGATGCACAAGGTCGCGGACCAGATCATCGCCGCGACCAAGCTGCCCTTCCTGCACCTCGCCGATGTCACGGCGCGGGCTGTGCTGGCTTCGCCCGCGCGCCGACCGCTCTTGCTGGCGACCCGTTTCACCATGGAGCAGGGCTTCTATCGCGACCGGCTGAAGGCCTTCGGCGTCGAGGCGCTAGTGCCGCAGCCCCAGGAGCGGGATGAGGTTCATCGGATCATCTATGAGGAGCTTTGCCGAGGGCGGATCGAAGCGTCCTCGCGCGAGCGCTATCGCGCCATCGTCGCGCGCGCGGCCAGGGAGGAGGGCGCCGACGGCGTCATCCTCGGCTGCACCGAGATCGGGCTCCTGCTCTCGCAGGGGGATGTTGCCGTCCCGGTGTTCGACACGACGGCCTTGCATGTCGCGGCGGCGCTGGATTTCGTCGACGAATGGGAGGTTGCCGCGGCATGAAGCTTCTGATCGGCAACAAATGCTATTCGTCCTGGTCGCTCAGGGCCTGGCTCCTGATGCGGGTGACCGGCATCGCCTTCACCGAGCAGCTCGTGCTGCTCGACGAGCCCGGCTTCAAGGAGGCGATCTTCGCGGCCGCGCCCGGCAGCGGCGGCACCGTGCCGACTCTGATCGATGGCGAGATCGCGGTCTGGGAGACGCTGGCGATCTGCGAATATCTGCATGACACGCAGCCGCAGGCCGGCATCTGGCCGCGCGACAAGGCAGCCCGTGCCCATGCGCGCGCGATCTCCAGCGAGATGCATGCGGGCTTCACGGCTTTGCGCGGCGCCTGCCCGATGAATCTCGGCAAGCGTTTCGCGGCGCGCGACCGCGGCCCCGGCGTCGCCCGCGATGTCGAGAGGCTGACCGGCCTGTGGCGGCAGGCGCGCGAGCGCTTCGGCGCCGGCGGGCCTTTCCTCTACGGAGCCTTCTCGGCGGCGGATGCGATGTATGCGCCGGTCGTCACAAGGCTCGATACCTACGGGATCGCCGTCGATCCGGTCTCGCGGGATTACATGCAGGCCGTGCTCGCGCTGCCCGCCTATCGCGAATGGCTTGCCGCTGCGCTGGCCGAGCCCTGGATCGTAGCGCAGGACGAGGTCGACGAACCCGCCCTCGTCAATCTCCGCTGAGCCCGATCTTTCTTCGATTTCATTCGCTCCAACTGCCTCACAGGTCCGTCATGTCGAAGCCCGCCACCCACTACCCGAATGCTCCCAAGGCACAGCCGACCGCGCGCCACACCCTGGCGGTCATCGTCGACAACGAACCGGGTGTTCTTGCCCGCATCGCCGGGCTGTTCTCGGGCCGTGGCTACAATATCGAAAGCCTCACCGTCTCCGAGACCGAGCATGAGAAGCATCTCTCGCGCATCACGGTGGTGACCTCGGGCACGGCCAATGTCATCGACCAGATCAAGGCGCATCTCGACCGGCTGGTGCCGGTGCATCGCGTCGTCGACCTGACCGAGCAGGGCGAAGCGATCGAGCGCGAGCTGGCGCTGATCAAGGTCGTCGGCAAGGGCGATCACCGTGTCGAGGCGATGCGCCTCGCTTCGGCCTTCGGCGCGCGCGTGCTCGATGCCTCGCTGACCTCCTTCGTCTTCGAACTGACCGGCGCGACCGAGGAGATCGAACGCTTCATCAAGACGATGACCGCGGTGGGGTTGACCGAGGTCTCGCGCACCGGCATCGCCGCGATGAGCCGCGGCCCGGACTCGATGTGACCACCGGCTCTTGCCGGTGACGCGCCGCTACGAGATCGCAGTGGCCGGCTGCGGGCCGGCAGGGCTTGCGGCTGCGCTCCTGCTGGAGCGCGCCGGGCATCGGGTGACGCTTGTCGAGCGCTTCGCGACGCCGCAGCCGCTCGGCTCCGGCCTCATCCTCCAGCCGACCGGACTTGCCGTGCTGCGCGAGCTCGACCTTGCCGAGGCGCTGATCGCACGCGGCAGCAGGCTCGACCGGCTCTATGGATTGGGCGCGGCTACAGGCTCTGTCGTGCTCGACGTGCGCTATGCGGCGCTCGGCCCTGACGCCTTCGGCCTCGGCATCCATCGCGGCAGCCTGTTCGAGGCGCTGTTTGCCGCGGTGATGGCACGCGGCATCGCGGTCGAGACCGGCTGCGAGATTGTCGACGTCGAGAATGGCAGCGGCGGGCGGGCCTCGCTCATTCTGGAGAATGGCCGAAGGCTCGGGCCGTTCGATCTTGCCATCGACGCGCTGGGTGCGCGTTCGCCCCTGATCGGCCGGGCCTTGCGGCCGGTGCGGCAGCGGCCGCTGGCCTATGGCGCGGTCTGGGCCAATGCGCCGCTGGCGGAAGGGTTCGATCCGCATGCGCTGGAGCAGCGCTATCGCCGCGCCAGCGTGATGGTCGGTGTGCTGCCGATCGGCCGGCGGCCCGACGACGAGACATTGCTCGCCTCCTTCTTCTGGAGCCTGAAGCCTGCCGAGCACGCGCAGTGGCAGGTGCGCGGTCTCGATGCCTGGAAGGCCGATGTGCTCCGGCACTGGCCGCAGACGGCACCGATGCTGGAGAGCATCACGTCATCCGAGCAATTGCTGCTGGCGTCCTACCGGCATCATACCTTGCCGGTCCCAGCCGGGCATGGCCTCGCCTTCATCGGCGATTCCGCCCATTCGACCAGCCCGCAGCTTGGACAGGGCGCCAATATGGGTTTGCTCGATGCCTATGCGCTTGCGAACGCCGTGAACGAGGCTGCGGATATCGCCGGGGCGCTCGAGCGTTATGCGCGGCTGCGGCGTTTCCATGTCCGGCTCTATCAGGCTGCGAGCCGCCTGTTCACGCCGTTCTACCAGTCGGACAGCGTCCTGCTGCCGCTGCTCCGCGACCGGCTCGTGCCGCCGCTGGCGCGCCTGCCGGGGATCGACAGGCAACTGGCCCTGCTCGTCGCGGGGCTGTATGGCGATCCCCTGCGGGCCCTGAAGCTGGGGCCGGCTTTCCCGACAAATCCCACTCTGGCGAGCGTAAGGGCATGACGACACCGAGCCTCGAACAGATCGCACTTCTCCTCGGCATCGCCGGCTTCGGCTGCTTCGCCTGGCCGATCATGATGCGCCTCTCCGGCAAGGGGCAGGCTGAGCCGCTCGGCAGCGGCAAGAGCCTGCGCTCGCCGCTCTGGTGGACCGGTTTCCTGCTGACGATCGCGGCGATCTTCCTGCAGCGCATCGCCAGCCAGCAGGCCGGCTGAGCCTCAGCCGCTGAAACCGCCTTCGTCGAGGAACACGCGCTCCTGCGCCGTGGTCTCGCGGCCGAGCACGGGGTTGCGATGCGGGAAACGGCCGAAATCGCGGATGATGTCGCGGTGGATCTCGGCATATTTCACGCCATCGGCATCATCGGCGGCGGCGCAGAGCGCGATGCAGCGCTCCTGATCTTCCAGTCCTTCGGAATGCATGAAGGGCATGTAGAAGAAGCGCTTCTCCGGCGGCTGATAGGCCTCGTCGAAGCCGCGGGCGATCGCGCGCTCCGCGACTTCAACCGCTTGCGCATCGGTGGCGAAGGCACGCGGGCTGCCGCGGAACATGTTGCGCGGGAACTGGTCGAGCAGGATCAGCAGAGCATAGACGCCTTCGGCCGTTTCCTCCCAATCGGCGAGCTTGCCTGCGGCGGCGGCTTCATGGGCGGGCAGGAAGCGCCTGGTGATCTCGGCGTCGAAGCCGTCGTTCTTCAGAAACCATTTCTCGGGGCCGGCCTCGCGCCAGAAGCTGACGACGGTATTGGCGCTGGGCAGGGTCATGAGTGGCTCCGTTCCTCGAACTCAGGTGATCGAGAGATAATTCTTCTTCGGTCATGCGCCAGTCGTGAATAACGCTTGCGGGCTGCCCGTCCCTGCGATAGATGCCTGAACCGTAACGTACGGTACTGGATCGTTCCCGCCCCATGACGCGAACTGCCGCAGAGACGCAAGGCGAGGCGCTGACGGCGCGCCAGCAAGCCGTGCTCGATGCCGTGCTGAGCCTGATGGTCGAGAAGGGCAGCGGCCTCACCATGACGGCTGTGGCGCGCCGGGCGAGCTGCTCCAAGGAAACCCTCTACAAGTGGTTCGGCGACCGCGACGGCCTCCTGACCGCCACCGTGCAATGGCAGGCCTCGAAGGTCCGGGCGGGCAATTACGAGCGCCAGACGTTCGATGCCGGCGCGCTGCGCGAGAGCCTGAAGGGTTTCGCCGCGAACTGGCTGGAGGTCATCGCCTCGCCGACCTCGATCGCGCTCAATCGCATCGGCATCAGCCAGGCGGCTTCGCGCGACGGGAATCTCGGCTCGATCGTGCTGGCCAACGGCCGCTTTGCCATCGGCGAGCGCCTCAAGCCCGTACTGGATGCCGGGCGCGAGGCGGGTCTGCTCGCCTTCGACGATACCGAAACCGCCTTCCGTACCTTCTTCGGTCTCGCCGGCCGCGACGTCCAGATCCGGCTCCTGCTCGGCGATACGCTGACGCTGAGCCGGGCCGAGATCGCCGCTGATGCCGAGCGGGCGACCGAACAGTTTCTCACCCTCTACGGCGCGGGGCGGCATGCCTCGGGCCGGGACAAGTCCAACGCGTGACAAAGGAGACACCCATGCGCGTTTATTACGATCGTGATGCCGATATCAACCTGATCAAGGGCAAGAAGGTCTGCATCGTGGGCTACGGCTCGCAGGGCCATGCGCACGCGCTCAACCTGCGCGATTCCGGCGTCAAGGAGATCATCATCGCGCTCAAGGCCGGCTCGGCCACGCGCAAGAAGGCCGAAGAGGCCGGCTTCAAGGTCATGACCCCGTCGGAGGCCGCCAAGGTCTCGGACATCATGATGATGCTGACCCCGGACGAGCTGCAGGGCGACATCTATCGCGACGAGCTGCATGCCAACATGAAGGAAGGCGCCGCCCTCCTGTTCGCGCACGGCCTCAACGTGCATTTCAACCTGATCGAGCCGCGCAAGGACCTCGACGTGCTGATGGTCGCCCCGAAGGGCCCCGGCCACACCGTCCGCTCCGAGTATCAGCGTGGCGGCGGCGTGCCGACCCTGATCGCGATCCACCAGGACGCGACCGGCAACGCCCATGATCTCGGCCTGTCCTATGCCTCGGCGAATGGCGGCGGTCGCGCCGGCATCATCGAGACCACCTTCAAGGAAGAGTGCGAGACCGACCTCTTCGGCGAGCAGGTCGTGCTCTGCGGCGGCCTGGTCGAGCTGATCAAGGCCGGCTACGAGACTCTGACCGAGGCCGGCTACGCCCCCGAGATGGCCTATTTCGAGTGCCTCCACGAGGTGAAGCTGATCGTGGACCTGATCTACGAAGGCGGCATCGCCAACATGAACTACTCGATCTCGAACACCGCCGAGTACGGCGAGTACGTCACCGGCCCGCGGATCATCACGGCCGAGACCAAGGCCGAGATGAAGCGCGTCCTGACTGACATCCAGTCGGGCAAGTTCACCCGCGACTGGATGCTCGAGAACAAGGTCAACCAGACCTCGTTCAAGGCGACCCGCGCCCGCTACGCCGCCCATCCGATCGAGGAAGTCGGCGCCAAGCTCCGCGACATGATGCCCTGGATCAAGGCCAAGGCCCTGGTCGACAAGACCAAGAACTGAGCTGGTGGCCGCCCGCGCCGACGATCGTCGGTGCGGGCTTCCAAGATTGATTCAAGGAGCTCCGAATCTGATTCCGGACCGCCTTGCAGTCAACTGATATCAAACGACTTTCTGTTTGCGGGCGGTGGCCGGGAGGCCGCCGCCCGCTTTCTTTGAAGCGCTGGCAGGAACCGTACCGGTGCTGGAGCGTTTTCCTTGCGGTGCATGGCCCATCGGGCCTGCGAGACCTCAAGGAGACGGTCATGACGGTCGATACCCGACCCAGAGTGCCGGTCGAGGATCTGGACAAGGCCCGCGGCGGCGATCCGATTCCGCCGATGCGCGCCGACGATCACAGCGATGCGGACCCGGCTGTGGAGACACCGATCGAGGCGCGGCAGGGCTTTCTCGGCCGCCCGGTCCTGATGGTGCTGGTTGGTGGGCTCGTGCTCGTGACGATCGCGTGGTTCGCCGTGGAGAAGCTGGTCTACTGAGTTTTGCGAAACCGTTCGTGTTTGCCCGATGCAGGGGAGGCAGTGATGGAACTCTTACGCATTCTTGAAACGCCCGTGGCGATCCGCGTCGTGATGGCGCTGTCGCTCGCGATGATGCTGGCGGTGATCCTCGGTCTCGCCTGACCCACCGCTTCGAGAGACCCGAAATGATGAAGCCTCCGGCGCCTGGCGCCGGAGGCCTTTTTGCATCTGGGGGCCGATCAAAAGGTGATCTTGTCCTTGATCTCGGCCTCGACATTGGCGGGCAGAGTGCCGCGCTTCACCAGATCGGCGAAATCCTTGAACTTCGCCTTGCCGCGCTCCTCGATGATCTTCTTGGAACGGGCCTCGCCGATGCCCTTGAGCGTGTCGAGCTCGGCAGCGGTCGCAGTGTTGATGTTGATCTTCTTGGCCTGGGTCGCTGCGGGCTGGGCAGCAGCCGGGGCCGCGGGCTTCATCGCAGGCGCGGCCGGCGCGGTGACAGGCGCAGCGGGCTTGGCGGGGGTCGCTGGCGTCGCGGTCTGGGCGAAGGCCTGGCCGCCCATGGCGGCAAGCGCGACGAGGGGGATCAGGAAGCGGGACATCGTCATGACTGGGACCTCGCGGGTCGGCCCGGATCATCGCATCCGCCGGGGGCCGGGTCCCTCCGCCGGACGACGCTGGCGGCACGAGGCCGTTCAGCGTGTCGCGCCGGGCTCGCCACGGTGGCGTGCCGCGATGCGACGACGTGAAGAAGCGCCTTTCGGCTTGAACGGTCGCCGAATGGCGCGTTCACCGGGCAGTCAGGTTTCCGGCGGCCTCAGCGGGCCAGGAATTCGCTGAGGCGCCCGACGCCGTAGAGCAGGCCGAAACCCCAGGCGAAGGAGGCCAGCCAGTTGGCGAGCTGGAACTGCCAGGACGGCATCGCGACGATGCCGGCGACGATAGCGATCACGGCGCGCAACGGCCCGAAGAAATGGCCGATCAGGATGCTGGCGATGCCCCATTTCTCGAAGAAGGCATGGCCACGATCGAGCAGTTGCGGGTTCTTCCTGAACGGCCAGTAGTCATGGACGCGCGGTCCGAGCAGGAGCCCGGCCCGGTAGGACACCCAGAAACCGCTGCCCGCGCCGAGCGAGGCTGCCAGCGCCAACGGCACGAGATTGAGACCGGAGGCGCCTGCGACGGCACCGAAGGTGGTAAAGAACACCGTGGCCGGCACCAGCCAGGACAGAATCGCGACGCATTCGGCAAAGGCGACGGCGAAGACGATCGGGACGGCCCATTGCTGATGGGCCTGCATGAAGTCGACGAGCGCCTTCATGGCTTGCTCAAGTTCGGCCATGGCGTTCGGCTCGGCTCCTGCGGGGTCGGGTCGGTCACGCCATATGGCTGGGTCACTGGTACGATGCAAGCGACGGGCCGCCGCATGGGCATCGTTGCCTTCCCCGGACGATCGCCTATTAATTCCGGCAACGCGGAAAAGCTGGCGGCCCGGCACAAGACGGCGCCTGACGGGGAAACGGATTTCATGGAGTTGCAGGATCGCCCGCACCAGGGTGCGGGAGCAGGGCCGGGTCCGTCGGGCGATCCGGCGGTCAAGCTCGGCGGCGTCGACATCACCTTCCATCTCGCCGATGGCGGTCGCTACCAGGCAGTGAAGGGCATCGATCTCAAGGTTCATCCCGGCGAGTTCGTCTCGATCGTCGGGCCGACCGGCTGCGGCAAGTCCACGCTGCTGAATGCGGCGGCGGGGCTGCTCTCGCCCTCGGCCGGCTCGGTCGGGATCTTCGGCAAGCCATTGTCCGGGCTGAACCGGCGCGCCGGCTATCTCTTCCAGCAGGATGCGCTGATGCCGTGGAAGACGGCGCTGGACAACGTCAAGGTCGCGCTGGAACCGATGGGCGTGTCGAATCAGGAGGCTGACCAGCGCGCCCGCGAATGGCTCGGCCGCGTGGGCTTGAGGACCTTCGTCGACCGCTATCCGCACATGCTCTCGGGCGGGCAGCGCAAGCGCGTCAGCCTGGCGCAGATGCTGATCCGCAATCCCGAGATCCTGCTGATGGACGAGCCCTTCGGGCCGCTCGACGCGCAGACCCGGCAGATCATGGGCAATCTCCTGCTCGACCTGTGGTCGCGCGACCGCAAGGCGCTGATGTTCGTGACCCATGACCTCGAGGAGGCGATCGCGCTCTCCGACCGGGTCGTGGTGATGTCGGCGGGGCCTGCGGCGGGGATCGTCGCCGATTACAAGGTCGACCTGCCGCGCCCGCGCGACATTGCCGATATCCGGCTGGAGAAGGCCTTCCACGAGATCCATCGCGACATCTGGTCCTCGCTGCGCGTCGAGGTGCAGAAGGCCTATGCGATGGGCGAGGGCCGGGAACTCGTCGGAGGAGACGCATCATGAAGCGGGTGAAGCTCCTCTTCCTCCAGGTCCTGGTGATGGTGGCCTTCCTGGCGATCTGGCATGTCGCGACGACGACGAGCCTGTTCGGCGACGTGAAGACGATCCAGTTCTTCTTCTCGACGCCGGTCGCAGTGCTGACGCGCACCTTCAAGCAGCTCACCAGCGCGGACATCTACTGGCATCTCGGCATCACGCTGACCGAGACGGTGCTGGCCTTCGTCATCGGCTCGCTCGCCGGCATCCTGTTCGGCTTCGCTTTTGCGCGGCGTGAGCTGCTCTCGGCGGTGTTCGACCCCTATATCAAGGCGGCGAACGCCCTGCCGCGCGTCGTGCTGGCGCCGATCTTCGCGCTCTGGTTCGGCCTGGGCATCTGGTCGAAGGTCGCGCTCGGCTTCACGCTCGTCTTCTTCATCGTGTTCTTCAACGTCTATCAGGGCGTGCGCGAGGTCTCGCCGACGATCCTGGCCAATGCCCGCATGCTCGGCATGAACGAGCGCCAGCTCTTCAAGCATGTCTACTGGCCGTCCGCGCTGACCTGGATGTTCTCGTCGCTGCACACCTCCGTCGGTTTCGCGCTGGTTGGTGCAGTGGTCGGCGAATATCTCGGTTCGTCGGCGGGGCTGGGCTACAAGATCCACGAGGCCGAGAGCGTGTTCGACGTCACCGGCGTGTTCTCGGGCATGCTGATCCTGACGATCTTCGTCATCGCGATCGATGCGCTGGTGACGCTGGTCGAGAAGCGATTGCTGGTCTGGCGACCCGGCCAGAGTGCGACCACGACGACATGAAGGAGGGGGCGATGCGGATCCCGGCGCTGCTCCTGTCCTCCGCGGTGGTGGCCGGCCTGTGCTGCGCGGCGCTTCCGGCGCAGGCGCGGACGGAGGCGATGCTCCAAGTCAATTCCGACGGGCGCGCCAACGCCAAGCGCAACCGCCTCGTGCTGACCAGCAAGGCGAGCGGCGGCCGCGACGTGATGGTTGTAATCTCCTGCCGCGTCGACGACATGTCGACTTATGGCGTCGCGCTCGATTTCGGAGCGGGCGCCGTCTGGGCGGTCGAGGGCGAGGACGTTACGATCTCGCGCGACGGGGGCGAGGACATCGTCCAGCACATGGACAGCCGCGACGACTACCTGACGCTGGGCGGGAGCAAGGCGATCGGGCTCTTCCGGCAGTTGCTCGCCGGCAAGTCGATGGCGTTCGCGGTCAAACGCAAGTTCACCGCCTCCTTCGACCTCGCGCAGGTTGAGCGCCATGTCTCGCGCTTCCGGCAATTGTGCAATCCCCGTTAGATTTCGCTCGCTTGCCGTGGACAAATGATCTCGCCTATCGTTACGGCGAGTGCGCCATCGAGAAGCGCCTTCTTCATTCGACCGGAGGTTTCGCCATGAAGTTTACCCGCCGCGGCGCATTGGCCGTGCTCGCTCTTTCCACCGCTCTCGGCGCTGCGCCGTATGCCGCGCTCGCCCAGAATGCCGAGAAGCCGAAGCTCACGCTCGGTGTCGGCGGCAAGCAGCTCCTCTATTATCTTCCGCTGACGGTCGCGGAGAGGAAGGGCTATTTCAAGGACCAGGGCCTCGATGTCGAGATCAACGATTTCGGCGGCGGTGCGAAATCGCTGCAGGCGCTGGTCGGCGGTTCGGTCGATGTCGTGACGGGTGCCTATGAGCACACCATCCGCATGCAGGCGAAGGGCCAGGATATCCGCGCCGTGATCGAGCTCGGGCGCTTCCCGGCGATCACCATCGCCGTGCGCAAGGACCTCGCCGACAAGGTCAAGTCGGCTGCCGATTTCAAGGGCCTCAAGATCGGCGTGACGGCGCCGGGCTCCTCGACGGCGCTGACCGCGCAATACGCCATGGTCAAGGCGGGCCTGAAGGCGACGGATGCCGCGATCATCGGCGTCGGTGCCGGCGCCAGCGCGGTCGCAGCGATCAAGCAGAAGCAGGTCGACCTGATCTCGCATCTCGATCCCGTCACCTCGAAGCTCGAGGCCGATGGCGACATCGTCTCGCTGATCGACACCCGCACCGAGGCTGGCACCAAGGCGCTGTTCGGCGGCTCGAACCCGGCGGCGGTGCTCTATCTCAAGAACGATTTCGCCGAGAAGAACCCGGTCACGACCCAGAAGCTGGTCAACGCGCTGATGAAGTCGCTGAAATGGCTGGAGACGGCGAAGCCCGAGGATGTCGCGGCGCTGGTGCCGGAGGAGTACCTGCTCGGCGACAAGGCGCTCTATATCCGCGCGGTCAAGAACTCGCAGGAGAGCTATTCGCGCACCGGCATCGCGACGCCCGACGCGATGAAGAGCATGTACGACTCGCTCAAGCTGCTCGACCCCGAACTGACCAACTCGAATGTCGACCTGACGAAGACCTTCATCGACAGCTTCGCCAAGAAGGCGGCCTCCGGCTCGTGATCGTGGATGCGGGCGCGGCGCCTGTCTTTTGACGTCGCGCCCGCTCCGCCTTCCGTGCATGCTGCGCCGATTCGCGCTGGGGGAAACACGTGAACGGCGAAACGGCCTTTCTGGATGGCGGCGGCGAGATGGCCGCTGCCATTCAAGTGCATGACTGGAGTTCCACGCCGCTCGGGCCGATCGCCCGCTGGCCTGCCGCGCTCAAGATTGCCGTCGGCATGATGGTCAATTCGCGCTTTCCCAAATGCATTGTCTGGGGCGCCGATCTGATCACGATCCATAACGATGCCTTCCTTCCGATTCTCGGCGACAAGCCCTGCGCGCTCGGGCGTTCCTTCCGGGACATCTGGCTAGAGGTCTGGGACGAGATCGGGCCGCTGGTCGACAAGGCCTTCGCGGGCGAGGCCACCTTCATCGAGGATTTTCCGCTCACGATCGATCGCTATGGCCACGCCGAGGAGGTCTGGTTCACCTTCTGCTACAGCCCGATCCGCGACGAGACAGGCCGCGTTCTCGGCATCATCGACACGGTGATGGAGACGACGGGCAAGATGGAGGCGGAGCGCAACGGCCGCCTGCTCAATGCCGAGCTCGCCCATCGCATGAAGAACACGCTGGCGATGATCGCCGCGATCGCCAGCCAGACATTCCGTTCGGCCGAGACGCTGGAAGAGGCGCAGTCGATCCTCAGCGACCGCATCGCGACCTTGGGCGAGGCGCACAGCATCCTGACCCGGTCGAGCTGGAGCAGCGCGCCGATCCGCGCCGTGATCGACGGGGCTTTGGCGCCGCATCGCTCCGATATCGGCACGATCCGCGTCGAGGGGCCGCCGCTGCAATTGACGGCCGACCAGGCGATGACGCTCGCGCTTGCCGCCAACGAACTTGCGACCAATGCGGTCAAATACGGCGCGCTCTCGGTCGAGACCGGCGAGGTCTCGGTCCGCTGGAGCGTCGGGCGGCCGCAGACCGAGGATGCTTTCCGCTTCGAATGGATCGAGCGCGGCGGGCCGCCGGTCGCGAAGCCACGGCGGCAAGGGTTTGGCTCGCGACTGGTGGAGCGCGTCATGGCGCAGAAATTCCAGGGCGAGGTCGAGCTGGACTATAGGCCGGAAGGCCTGCGCTACGTCCTGACCACGACGATGGCCAATATCGCGCCGCGGGAGTAACCGCTCTGCGTGAGCGATGGAACGCTTCACCGCTTTCGATTTGCGCCTCGCGCCGGAGCCGTTAGGTTCGCGCTCCCACCGCGAACGGGGTATCGCTTCGGACCATGAATATTCTCTCGATCCAGTCCCATGTCGCCTATGGCCATGTGGGCAACGCCTCCGCAACCTTTCCGATGCAGCGGCTCGGCGTCGATGTCTGGCCGATCCACACGGTGCAGTTCTCGAACCATACCGGCTACGGCAACTGGAAGGGCCGCGTCTTCGACGGCGGCATGATCGACGAGGTGATGGAGGGTATCGCCGAGCGCGGCGTGCTCGCCAATTGCGACGGTGTGATCTCCGGCTATATGGGCTCGGCCGATATCGGCCATGCGATCCTCTCGGCGGTGGAGCGGGTGCGGGCGGCCAATCCCAAGGCCCTCTACTGCTGCGACCCGGTGATCGGCGATGTCGGGCGCGGTGTCTTCGTGCGGCCGGGCATTCCCGAGTTCATGCGCGAGCAGGCGGTGCCGGCCGCCGATATCGTGACGCCCAACCAGTTCGAGCTGGAGCTGCTGACCGATGTCAAGATCAAGACGCTGGCCGATGCGCATCGCGCCGTGGAAGCGCTGCGCGATGCCGGCCCGAAGGTCGTCATGGTGACCTCGCTCGAGACCGAGGAGACACCCGCCGACTCGATCGACCTGATGGCGGCCGATGCGAAGGGCAGCTGGCGGGTGCGCACGCCCAAGCTCGATGTCAGCGTCAATGGCGCGGGCGATGCGATCGCGGCGCTGTTCTTCACGCATTACCTGCGCGACGAATCGGCGGCGGCTGCGCTGTCGAAGGCGGCGTCCTCGATCTATGGGCTGCTGAGGCGCACCAAGGAGGCGGGCTCGCGCGAGATCCTGACGGTCGCGGCGCAGGACGAGTTCGTGACCCCCTCGCAGGTCTTCGCGCCGGAAGCGATCTGAGCGCATTGCGATGAAGCTGCGCGTCGGCACCTTCAATGTCGAGAACCTGCTGACGCGGCACCACTTCGAGCCGGGCGGGCGCACCGAGACCGCCGCCGCGATGTCGCTGTTCCACTTCCCGCGGGCCGACGAGCGCGACGCGGTGGAGCGCTCGCTCGCGGTTGCGCTGGAGGACGACAAGCGCCAGATGACCGCGCTCGCCATTGCCGAGGCGCAGGCCGATCTCTGGATGCTGCAGGAGGTCGATTCGCTGGCGAGCCTGCAGGCCTTCTTCGCCAACTATGTCCACCGCATCGCCGATCATCGCTACGGCCATTTCACGCTGATCGACGGCAATGACCGTCGCAGCATCGATATCGGCTTCGCGGCCCGGCGCGACCTGTTCGGGCAGGGGCAGGTCACGGTGCGCTCGCACAAGGACCTGACCTTCGCACAGGCCGGCGTGCATGACCGCGAACTCGCCCTGTTCGGCATCGGGCCGCAGGCCAAGGTGTTCGCGCGGGATTGCCTGGAGGTGGAGCTGACGCTCGACGGACGACGGCTCAGCCTGTTCGGCTGCCATCTCAAGTCGATGAACAATGGCCGCGAGGATGGGCGGATCGCCACGCTGCCGGTGCGCCGCGCCGAGGCACGGGCCGTGCGCTGGCTGGTCCAGCAGCGCTTCGGCGGCGGCTGGCGCGAAGCCAACTGGATCGTGCTGGGCGATCTCAACGGTTATCGCCATGGCCTCGGCCCACGCGCCGAACTGGTCGATGAGGGCGATAGCGGTATCGAGCCTTTGCTCGATGATTTCGCCGTCGATCCGATGCAGACCCTGCCGGTGCATGAGCGATGGACGCATTTCCGGCGTTACTGGTCGGAAAGCCAGGACAGGCTGGTCGACAGCCATATGCCGCTCGACCGCATCCTGCTCTCGCCTACGCTGGCGGCGGCCAATCCAAAGCCGGCCATGCAGATGATCCGGCGCGGACTGCCTTACCGCGTGCCGCTCGATCCGCGCGAGCCGGACCGCTCGATGGCGAAGCTCGCGACCTGTGCGAACCGCTATCCACGCGTCGGCTGGGACCGGCCCAAGGCCTCCGACCATTGCCCGCTTACCATCGATCTCGACATCCCGGAAGGGTGACCTGATGAAACGCCGCTTCGTCACGCTCGACGTCTTCACCACGCGCCGCCATGCCGGCAATCCGCTCGCCGTGGTGCTCCAGTCCGAAGGGCTCGACACCGAGGCGATGCAGGCCATCGCCCGGGAATTCAACCTGTCCGAAACGGTCTTCGTCGCGCCGCCGGAGAAGCCGGAGCACCGCGCCTCCGTCCGCATCTTCACGCCGGGAGGCGAACTGCCCTTCGCCGGCCATCCGACGGTCGGCACGGCGGTCTGGCTGGCGCTGGCCGACGAGGCTGAGGGCAAGCCTGCCGACATGCTGGTGCTGGAAGAGAAGGTCGGGCCGGTCTCCTGCGCGGTCTCGATCAAGGGCAGTCATGCCGGCCATGCCACCTTTACCCTGCCGCGCCTGCCGGAGCTGCTCCCGCAATCCGTCACGGAGGCACAACTGGCGGAGGCGCTCGGGCTCGATCCGGCCGATCTCGGCTTTGATGCGCATCGACCGAGCGTCTTTTCGGCTGGCGTCGCCTATACGACCGTGCCCGTCGCCGGCCGCGAGGCGATCGCCAAGGCGAGGGTTTCCGGTGCGTTCGAGCGGGTGATGGCGGCGACGCCGAACGGCAACGCCTTCATCTACAGCCGCGAGACTGCCGAGGTCGGGCATCACTACCATGCCCGCATGTTCTGGCCAGGCGCCGGGGTCGTCGAGGATCCGGCGACGGGCAGTGCGGCTGCAGCCTTTGCCGGCGCGATCATGGCCTATGACAAGCCCGAGGATGGCGACCACCGCCTCGTCATCGAGCAGGGCTACGAGATGGGCCGGCCGTCGCAGATCACGCTGGAGCTGAGCGTGCGCGGCGGCATGCTCGCCTCCGCGCGGATCGGTGGCTCGGCAATCGTAGTGAGCGAGGGCGTGCTGCTGTGAGCGATGGTGTCGAGAACGGCACGATCGTCTCGCTGTCGCGGGTCGATGCCCTGGTCGAGCCCTATGACTGGGCCTTCGCGCGCGAGAATGCAGAGCAGATCGCGACACATTGGGCTGAGATCAGCGCCGGCAAGCCGGCGATGTTCAACGGCCGCATCATGCTCCAGCATCGCGCCGCGATCCGCGACGGCGTGTTCGAGGCCGGCTATTTCGAGACCGATTATGCGGCCTTCATGACGTGGCGCGACGCAGGCCATCCCGGCCCGGTCATCCGCAACGGCTTCGCCATGGCGGCGCTCCGGGCCAATGACGGCGCCTTTCTCTGCGGCAGGATGGGCGACCACACGGCCAATGCCGGCAAGGTCTATTTCGCCGCCGGCACGCCGGATCGCGATGACGCCCGCCCGGACGGCACGCTCGATCTCGCCGGCAGCGTCACGCGCGAGCTCGGCGAGGAGACGGGCCTGCGCGTCGAGGAGCTGCAGGTCGGCGAGGGCTGGACGGCATTGATCGAGCAGGGCCGCATCGCCTTCATGCGCGAGGTCAAGATCGATCTGCCGGCGGACGAGGCACGGGCGCTGATGCTGGAGCGGATGAAGCACCTCGAGGAGGAGGAGCTGTCCGACATCGTCATCGTGCGCGATCTCACCGATACCGAAAACCACGACATGCCGCCCTTCATGCGCCGCTATCTCGCACATATCTTCGACGGCAAGTGATCCTGCCTGCCTCACGAAAGTGATCCGATGACTTCTGTTGAAACTGCTTATCCCGAGGCTCTTGTGCTGCCGGCGGAGAACCCCTTCGCCACGCGCTGGGAGACGCCGTTCCGCCTGCCGCCCTTCGCTGCGATCAAGCCGGAGCATATCCGCCCGGCTTTCGAGGCGGCGCTGGCCAAGCACAAAGCCGAGATCGCGGCGATCGTTGCGGATAAGGCAGAGCCGGACTTCGCCAATACGATCGAGGCTCTGGAGCGGGCAGGGCGCGCGCTCTCCCGCGTCGGCGGCGTGTTCTACAACCTGACCGGTGCCGATACGAACGAAGCCTTGCAGGCGATCGAGCGCGAGATGTCGCCGATCACGTCGCGGCACTGGTCGGCGATCATGATGGACGAGGGGCTCTTCGCCCGCGTCGATGCGGTCAATGCCAGGCGCGATGGGCTCGGTCTGAACCCGGAGCAGGCGCGCCTGCTGGAGCGGAGCTACAAGGGCTTCATCCGCTCGGGCGCGAAGCTCGGCTCCGAAGACAAGAAGCACCTCGCCGCGATCAACGAGCGGCTGGCGGGGCTCGGCACGCAGTTCAGCCAGAACGTGCTGAAGGACGAATCCTCCTATGCGCTCTTCATCGCGGACGAGGCTGGCCTCGCCGGCCTGCCTGACTTCGTGAAGGCGGCGATGGCGCGCGCTGCTGCCGATCGCGGCAAGCCTGGCCAGCACGCGGTGACGCTGTCGCGCTCGATCATCGAGCCGTTCCTGACCTTCTCGACCCGCCGCGACCTGCGCGAAGAGGCCTTCATCGCCTGGAGCAAGCGCGGCGAGAACGGCGGTGAGAGCGACAACCGCGCGATCGTTGCCGAGATGGTGAAGCTTCGGGCCGAGAAGGCGAAGCTGCTGGGCTATCCGACCTTCGCGCATTTCAAGCTCGACGATGCCATGGCGAAGACGCCGGAGCACGTGCGCGGGCTGCTGGAGCTGGTCTGGAAGCCGGCCAAGGCGCGCGCGGCGCGTGAGGCGGCCGATCTCGCGGCGCTGGCGCAGAGCGAGGGCGAGAACGGCCCGATCCGCCCCTGGGACTGGCGCCACTACGCCGAGAAGGTCCGGCAGAAGACCTATGCGCTCGATGAGGCCGTGCTGAAGCAGTATCTCCAGCTCGACCGCGTGAGGCAGGCGGCTTTCGACGTCGCCGGCAAGCTGTTCGGGCTCTCCTTCGCGGAGCGGCCGGAACTCAAGGGCTATCACCCGGACGTGCGCATCTTCGAGGTCAAGGAGACCGCGAGCGGGCGCCATATCGGCCTGTTCGTCGGCGACTACTTCGCCCGCGCGTCGAAGCGCTCCGGCGCCTGGATGAGCGCCTTCCGGGGCCAGCGCAAGCTCGACGGCGAGACCCGGCCGATCATCGTCAATGTCTGCAATTTCGCGAAGCCCGCCGAGGGCAAGCCGGCGCTGCTCTCGCTCGACGATGCGCGCACGCTCTTCCACGAGTTCGGCCACGCGCTGCACGGGCTGCTCTCGGACGTGACCTATGGCTCGCTCGCGGGCACGTCGGTTGCGCGCGATTTCGTCGAACTGCCCTCGCAGCTCTACGAGCACTGGTTCATGACGCGCGAGGTGATGCGCGAATATTGCCACCATGCCGAAACGGGCGAGCCGATCCCGGAGGCGCTGATCGAGAAGATCGAAAAGGCGCAGACCTTCAACCAGGGTTTCGCCACGGTGGAATACACCTCATCGGCGCTCGTCGATCTCGCCTTCCATTCGCTGGAGGCCCCGGCCGAGGTCGATCCGCTCGCCTTCGAGGCGGCGGAGCTTGCCCGCCTCGGCATGCCCGCCGAGATCACGATGCGCCACCGCACGCCGCATTTCACCCATGTTTTCTCGGGCGACGGCTATTCGGCCGGCTATTACAGCTATCTCTGGTCGGAGGTGATGGATGCCGACGCCTTCAACGCCTTCACCGAGACCGGCGACGTCTTCTCGCCCGCGGTCGCGGAGAAGCTGAAGCGCTACATCTATTCGGCCGGCGACACCCGCGATGCGGCTGAGGCCTATACGCTCTTCCGCGGGCGGCTGCCGACGCCGGATGCGCTGCTGGAGAAGCGGGGACTGGCGGCTTAAGCCGCCGCATTCCGTCATGGTCGGGCTCGTCCCGACCATCCACGTCTTCTCTCGGGCAATGTTCAAGACGTGGATGCTCGCCCACAAGGGCGAGCATGACGGTGCTGGCTTTTTGGCTCAGCCGGGATAACCGAACTTCGCCTTGGTCGCCCTGATCTGGCCGATCGCGCCGGCATCGTTGCCGCCTGAGCAGGTCGTGCGGGCGCGTGCAATCTCGCTGCTGACCCGGTCATGCACGCCCTTGGTTGTGTGGCCGGTGTTGAAGTCGTTATCGATCACCGCCTGGAAGCGCTCGACCTCACCGGAGCAGCCGGTGCCCGAGGGCATGCGGAAGGTATTCGGCGTCACGCCGGGCGCGGCCTGCGACGGCGACGGCGCCGGGGGCGGGCCGCCCGATGGCGTCTGGCAGGCGGAGAGCAGGAGCGCGGCGAAAGCCGGGATAAGGATGGTAGAGACGCGCATCGGGGAGGCTCCGGCTGATCAAGCTGGGAGCATGCCCGATTCCGCGGGGCCGGCAAAGCTGCTGTCAGTCGGGCTCGGGCATGAAGAGCGCCACGACCGTGAAGAGGGCGGCGGCGCCTGCGGCCAGCCAGACCGCATCGAGCCCGATGCGGCCATGCGCGACAGCGCCGGCGATGGCGCCGCTGAGCAGACCGAGCCAGAGCACGAAATGGCGCAGGAAGGCGAGCTTCGGCCCGCCGAGCAGGGCGCCGGCGATGCGCTGCCCCATCTTCACCAGCGTTCCTGTCATATAGGTCAGGCCGATCGTGACCTCGCCGTCGCGCTGGAAGACGCTGTTCTCCGCGCCCATTGCGATGGCGAGGACGCCGGCGCCGGCGATGCCCAGCCCGATCGAGTCGAGGCCGGCCGAGATCAGCAGGGCGAGCGTGACGAAGGCGAGAACTGCCGCCTTGCGCTGGCGCCCGGCGAAATGCCCCGCGAGCGAGCCGCCGACCACGCCGAGGACGAAGAGCCCTAGGATCGTCACGGCGAGCAGGATGCCGCCGGCGTGGCGCCCGGCGAGCTCGATGGCGAAGCGGGTGGTGTTGCCGCTCATGAAGGAGACGAAGAAGCCGCCGAGGCTGAGGAATCCGAGCGCATCGACAAAGCCCGCCAGGCCGGACAGGCAGAAGGCAAGGCCGATGACAGGCCGGTCATAGCGCATCATGCGCGGCGCTCCGACATTCTGGCCAGCCCCCCAATGTCGCGCGACCGCCGGCCGAATCGCGCTGCGCCATCCTAATTCACAGGAGCCGTCTGTTCTTAATTCAAATCGGCATGCGACATATGCTTGCGCTGGACCCCGTGCTTCGGTTACATCCTGTCCTGTCGATGTGAGGAACGCCCGTGGTTTCGACCGCCCGCCATGACCTGACGAAGGACTGCGCCGCTGCGCAGGTCGTCGGCATGCGCGCTCGCGCTCCGTTCTCGCTTCTTGGCCTTCTTCTCCTTAGCTGCCCCTGAGGGCCGGCCGGGCATGTTGCCTGGGCGCTCAGGGGAGTGACGAGAACCGCCGACAGAAAACCCAGCGCCCGCCTTTTCCAAAATTCCGCGGCGCGCCGACACCCGGAAGCAGAACCATGACCAACCCGACCCAGTCCGGCTCCGTCCAGAAGCCCTCGGACAAGGACCGCGTCCTGATCTTCGACACCACCTTGCGCGACGGCGAGCAGTGCCCCGGCGCCACCATGACCTTCGAGGAGAAGCTGGAGATCGCCGAGATGCTGGACGCCATGGGCGTCGACATCATCGAGGCCGGCTTCCCGATCGCGTCCGACGGCGATTTCGAGGCGGTGTCCGAGATCGCCCGCCGCCTGAAGCGCGCGACCGTCGCCGGTCTCGCCCGCGCCATCAGCGCCGATATCGCCCGGGCCGGCGAGGCGGTGCGCCATGCGGTGAAGCCGCGCATCCACACCTTCGTCTCGACCTCGCCGATCCATCTGGAACACCAGATGCGCAAGACGCAGGAGCAGGTGCTGGAGATCATCACCGGGACGGTGACCCAGGCGCGCAACCTAGTCGAGGATGTCGAGTGGTCGGCGATGGATGCCACCCGCACGCCGATCGACTATCTCTGCCGCACGGTCGAGGCCGCGATCAGGGCGGGCGCGACCACGATCAACCTGCCCGACACGGTCGGCTATGCCACGCCGGACGAGTATCGCGCCATGTTCAAGGCCGTCCGCGAGCGCGTGCCGAACGCCGACAAGGCGATCTTCTCGGCGCACTGCCATAATGATCTGGGCCTGGCCGTCGCGAATTCGCTGGCGGGGATCGAGGGTGGTGTCCGGCAAGTCGAATGCACGGTCAACGGCATCGGCGAGCGCGCCGGCAATGCCGCGCTGGAAGAGATCGTGATGGCGCTGCGCGTGCGCGCCGACGTCTTGCCCTACGACACCGGCATCGACGCGACGCAGTTGATGCGCGTCTCCAAGGCCGTCTCGACCGCCTGCTCCTTCCCGGTGCAGTACAACAAGGCGATCGTCGGCCGGAACGCCTTCGCCCATGAGAGCGGCATCCACCAGGACGGCATGCTGAAGAACAACACGACCTACGAGATCATGACGCCGGAATCGGTCGGCGTGACCAAGACCTCGCTGGTGATGGGCAAGCATTCGGGCCGCGCCGCCTTCCGTTCGAAGCTGAAGGAGATGGGCTACGATCTCGGCGACAACCAGCTGGAAGACGCCTTCACCCGCTTCAAGGCGCTGGCCGACCGCAAGAAGCATGTCTATGACGAGGATATCGAGGCGCTGGTCGACGAGAACATCGCCACCGCCCATGACCGCATCAAGCTGGAATCGCTGACGGTGATCGCCGGCACGCGCGGCCCGCAGCGCGCGACCATGAAGCTCGATGTCGAGGGCAAGCACGTCACCGAGGAGGTCGAGGGCAACGGCCCGATCGACGCGATCTTCAATGCGATCAAGGCGATCGTGCCGCATGAGGTGACGATGGAGCTCTACGATGTCCATGCGGTGACCGAGGGCACCGATGCGCAGGCGGAGGTTTCCGTCAGGCTGTCGCGCGACGGCTCGTCGGTGACCGGCCGCGGCGCCGATCCCGATACGCTGGTCGCTTCGGCGAAGGCCTATCTCGCCGCGCTCAACAAGCTGATCGCGCGGGGCGGCCGCCTGCACGCGCAGGCTGCGGAGTAAGCGAGGGCGCCCTTGGTGAAAGGGTGTCATCCCGTGCGCGCTGCAGCGTGAAACGCTGCGGCGCAGACACGGGACCGCGTGCCGCGCAGGGCTCCTTTCGTCGTGCTCTCCGCAAGGGCGCCTCTTCCTGAACACGGTCCCGTGTCAGCGCAGCGGCATTTCATGCCGCAGCGCGCACGGGATGACAGCCCGGCATCGACCAGTTGATCGTACGCAGCACGTGACGCTTCGATTCCGGTGGATGACGCCGGCGCGATCTGGCGCCGGCTCGCTTTTTGCCTTCATCTGCGCTTCCGGTGCGGTCGCTCCCCCGGCGACCCTGGGGAGCGCGATGCCGATGGGCTATTTTCCGAACTGGACCTTGAAGACCTCCGGCGCCGTGATGCCGGATGAGCGGCTGCCGACCGGCCAGACGGTCGTGGCTGGCCTGCAGCATGTCGTGGCCATGTTCGGCTCGACAGTGCTCGCGCCGGTGCTGATGGGCTTCGACCCGAATGTCGCGATCTTCTTCTCAGGGCTGGCGACGCTGCTCTTCTTCGTCATCACGCGCGGGCAGCTGCCGAGCTATCTCGGCTCCTCCTTCGCCTTCATCGGCGTCGTCATCGCAGCGACGGGCTATGCCGGCTCCGGCCCCAATCCGAATATCGCGGTCGCGCTCGGCGGTATCATCGCCTGCGGCGCGGTCTATGCCGTGATCGGCCTAATCGTGCAGGGCGTCGGCACCGCCTGGATCGAGAAGCTGCTGCCGCCGGTCGTGACCGGCGCGGTCGTGGCCGCCATCGGCCTCAACCTGACCTCGGTCGCGATCAGCATGATCTCGGCCAGCCCCTACACGAAATGGATCGCGCTGTTCACGGTCGTCGCGGTCGCATTGGTTGCAGTCTATGCGCGCGGGTTGCCGCAGCGCCTGCCGATCCTGATCGGTGGGCTTGCCGCCTACATCCTCTATGCGCTGACGGCATCGAGCTTCGGTGCGCCGACGATCGATTTCGGCAAGATCGGCGCGGCCGCCTGGTTCGGCCTGCCGCAATTCGTGGCGCCGGTCTTCGAGATGAAGGCGATCACGCTGATCGTGCCGGTCGCGATCATCCTGGTCGCGGAGAATCTCGGCCATATCAAGGGCATCTCGGTGATGACCGGGCGCAATTTCGACCGCCTGATCGGGCGCGGCTTCTTCGCCGACGGTCTTGGCACCATGATCGCCGGCTCGGGCGGCGGCACGGGCGTCACCACCTATGCCGAGAACATGGGCGTGATGGCGGTGACCCGGGTCTATTCCACGCTGGTCTTCGTCGCGGCCGGCATCATCGCGTTGCTGCTTGGCTTCTCGCCGAAGTTCGGCGCGGTGATCGGCACCATCCCCGTCGCGGTGCTCGGCGGCCTCGCCGTCGTGGTCTTCGGCCTGATCGCGGCGACCGCCGGCCGGATCTGGGTCGAGAACAAGGTCGACTTTTCGGAGCCGAAGAACCTGATCACGGTGGCGACCGCGCTGATCCTCGGCGCCGGCGACCTGAAGCTGCCGATCTTCGGCTATGAGCTCGGTGGAATCGGCACCGCGACCTTCGGCGCGATCGTGCTCTATCACCTGCTGAACCGCCGCACGGCCTGACAATCCACAGCGCGGCCGGGCTATTCCGGCCGCGTATGAAAAATCTGTCACGGATGGGTGGACAGGGGGCGGGGCCTTTGCTACACGCCCCCTGCCTGACGCGGCTAACGCCGCTGACCGGCGGCGCTTCGTGGCGTATGGGTGATTAGCTCAGTTGGTAGAGCAGCTGACTCTTAATCAGCGGGTCGTAGGTTCGAGCCCTACATCACCCACCACGACCTTCCTTGAAATAGCTAACGTTTGGCTTCCCAGCGGTTTTCTGTCGTGAGAACGTGCGGGGAACAGATGACGCCGTATGAGCGATCACAAACGTCACATGTATGACTTCTGTTCTCATCCCTGCTTGCGGCGCGGTTCCGCCGGCGCCTCGGCGTCGTCCTCCTCCTGATTCCAGACTAGGCGCGGACCCATCAATCCCGGCGATCCGGCGGCTGCGGCCCGCGGAGATCCGGGAGATCCGCCAGGCATCGCGCTTCATATTTCCGCGACGCGCGATCGCGCTCTCGCGGGCGAAGGCTGACATGCTCCAGCTTGATCATGACGCGGGCCATCCTTCGGATGATTCAACAAGCGGCGGCTTGTCCAGATTTTAGATTCGGCGGTGCACAAGTGCCGTGCTGCGACGAAGTTCGCGCCCACGCGTGAAAGCGGCAGCTATCTTCCGTTTGGGGAGGGCCGCCGATGAGCGCTGTCGAGGCCGCATTCAAGCCAGCGAAAGAGTCGGTCAGTTGGGCAGAGGAGGCTGTGGCGGAGCTGAACGCCGCCACGGCTGCATGGCTGCGGGGTGACATTGCAGAAATCGTCACCGAGTTCGACACGCAATCCGGAGAGAATGTCCGGAAGTTGCGTTTGCGGGAGGGCCCTCCCGGGGCTTTGCGTCGTAAGGCAACCGAGGCGCTTGTCACCACGCGGCATGCCTTCGACCAAGCGACCTTCGCGGCGCGAAACTTGATATCGGGGCCACCGAAGAAGCGCTCCACCAATTTCCCCTGGTCGGCTAACCCAACGGACCTGGTGCGCCTCCTGAAAGAAAAAGGGATCGATGAGCGGCTGTGGGACGTATTCGCGGCCCATCACCCATATCCGCGATCGGAGACATATGCCGGCGGTAATGACGTGTTGAGAACGCTCGCCACCATGGCCAACGACAAGCACACGGTCGGCCTGAGTGTCACGGCCGATATCGTCAGCACGAGCTCCCCTCCGATCATTGGCCGTTACGTCCAGAGCCTGACCATGCTTAATCCCGAGTGGGACCCTGTAAAGAATGAGGCTGAACTGGTCCGCTGGATCGGCGATGTCGATATCGAGGGCGATTATGAGTTCGGATTCCAGGTAATTCTTCAGGATGCCCGGCTTCCTCAGACGGTGAATGCCGCCACCGGGCTGTCTGGCTTCGCGCGCAAGGCGAAGCTGGTCATAGAACACCTGCAGGCTCGCTGCGCTCAACTGAACGCTCACGCCGCGGCCCCGTAGTGCTGCTCGAGCGCCAAGCGCTGGCGCTTGAGCACCCACGACCTTTCCTGAACATCGCTGAATAGATGCCTCGCTGAAGCGAGCGGCTGGCATGTGCTGCCGCCGCCCGTTCCGCATCGTGCCGGGCTCAGCGGGCCGCGGCGAGGGCTGCGATCATGCCCGTGATGCTGTTGATCAGAATGAACTGATTATCGACCCTGACCCAGCGCTGGCCGCGGCCCGGCGCACGCAGATGGTAGCGGTGATAATCCCGCACATAGCTCTGCCGGTACTGCCGGGGCAGGGCATGCCCGCGCGCCCAACGATCCTTGCGGACGATGACCTTCTTCGTCACATGCTTCTCGACACGGACCGGGCCGTGACGAGCGGGGCCGTGATGCTGTGCCCGGTAAGACTGAGCGAAGCTGGGAGCGGTTGCTCCGAGTAGAAAAGCGCCCGCGATTGCCGAGGCGATAATTTTTTTCATAACGATATCTCCTGTTCTCGATGGAGTTATCGTGAAGCATCGTCATTAAACGGGAGATGAATAGTTGGATTAATTCTCTGTAATGTTCCTGTAAGCTGTAATGAGTTTTTCATTTTCGATCGTTGCTTGACCGCGCTTGGCGTTGCTCTGACGGAGTGGCGTTTTCCGGGGGAGAGGGAGCCTTTCGGCGGCTCGGGCGTTCCTGTCCGAAAGGACAGTTTTCGCATGATGCAATTCGATCAAGGCCTCACGGCCGCGCCTGGCAATACGCCCGCCATCCCCGATCCGCCACCCGAGGCGCCGCCCCTGACGCCGGGCGAGGTGCCGCCGGCTCCGCCGGTCGAATCGCCACCGGACGAGGAACCGCAGGGCATCCCGACCGAGCCACCGCCGGAACTGCCGCCGAATGCGCCGCCGGAGGCTCCCCCGGCGACGCCGATCGATCTGCCGCCGGGGCGCGATCCGCGCCAGCCGCAGGAATAGTCCGCTTAGACCTTCGGGGCGTTGTCCGAACCGATATCCCAGTAGAGCCCGGCCATGGCGACGAGGCCTTCGCGGGCGATGGCGGCCGGCAGGTGCTCGTCCGGGGCGTGCTGCGAGCAGCCGGGATAGGAGTGCGGCACCCAGATCGTGCGCAGCTTCAGGATCTCGGCGAAGATATCGTTCGGGAGCGAGCCGCCGAGATTGGGCAGCAGGGCCGGCTTCTTGCCGGTGCTCTCCGCGATCGACGCGATGGTGAAGCGGACCCAGGCATCGTCGGGGTCGAGCCGCGTCGCACCGAAGCGCTCGGTGCCCGGCATGACGATCTCGACCATGTCGAAGCCATGGCGATCGAGATGGCGGCGGAGCGCCGGGGCGACGTCGCGCGGATCGATGCCGACGACGAAGCGCAAGGCGACGCGGGCCCAAGCACTCGGCGGCACGGCGTTGACCGGGGTTTCCGGGACGCCGGATTTCATCGCCAGCACGTCGAAGGAGCACCAGCCGAAGACCTGTTCGGCCGGGGAGAGGCCGGGCTCGCCCCAGTTCGGATCGATGGTCGGGCCGCCCGGGCCGCCATCGATCTCGCAATCGGCGAGCGCGCGACGCACCCCGGCGGGCAGCTCCTTCGGCACCCATTCATGGATGCGGATCTGGCCAGTGGGCGAGGTGATCGAGGCGATGGCATGGGCGAGCTGGATCGCCGGATCGGAGAGGATGCCGCCCCAGTTGCCGGAATGGTGACCGCCATCGCGCGCCTTGATCTGCAGGTCGAAGGTGATGACGCCGCGGGCGCCGAGGAAGACGGTGGGGCGCTCGGCATTGAGGCGCGGCCCGTCCGAGGCGATCAGGATATCGGCCTTGAGCAGTTCGGCCTCATCCTCGCAGAGTTCGCGCAGGCCGGGCGAGCCGGATTCCTCGCCCATCTCGATCAGATACTTGGCGTTGAAGCCGAGCTTGCCGCGCGTCTCCAGCACGGCGCGCAGGCCGTTGATGTTGATGAGGTGCTGGCCCTTGTTGTCGACGACGCCGCGGCCGTACCAGCGGCCGTCACGCTCGACGAGCTTCCACGGGGAAAGGCCTTCGCTCCATTGTGCGTCGAGGCCGCGGATGACGTCGCCATGGCCATAGCCGAGGATGGTCGGCAGGGCAGGGTCCTCGATGCGCTCGGCATAGAGGAAGGGGCCGCGCGCCTTGGCATGGGTCAGGATGCGGCAGGTGAAGCCGAGCGATTCGAGCAGGGGCTGCATCTCCTTGTCGAGATACTCGCCCAGCACGGGAGCACGGTCGGGGTTCTGGCTTTCGGTCGGGATCGCGACGAGCCGGCCGAGATCGGTCTTCATCCGGCCTGAATCGAAATAGTCCTGAGCTTTCGCGATCGCCTGCGCGCGGGTCATGGTCTTGTGGTCTCCCCAATAAGTGGCCGGCACAGTGCCGGTGGACGGAAGCGAACGCCAGTGCCAAGAGAGCCGGGCGCGCCATGCCTGCCGGGCAGGGCGGGCGCCGCGCCGACCGACAAGGCTCCTCCGACCGCATGATCATGATCCCGCATCCGCACCAGCTCGTCGCTCGCGACGCCATCCTGGCGGCGCGGGCCAAGGGCGCGGCGGGTTTCCTGCTTGGCGACCTCACCGGGCTCGGCAAGACGCTCTCGGCCTGGCTCGCACTCTCGGCCATGCCGGAAGAGGAGGTGCTAGTGATCTGCCCGAAGGGCGCGATCCCGCAATGGCGGCGGACCATGACGCTGTCCGGCCTGCCGGCGAAGCGCGTGACGCTGATGAATTTCGAGAAGACGAAGTCGCTGCTCGCGCCTGTCGCCGACAGCAAGAAGCGCTCGACGCGGGCGAAGAACAACGAGATCGCCAAGCATGGCCGCCCTAAGCGTGCCTGGCCGCTCGTCGTGATCGACGAGGCGCACCGCATCCGCAATCCCAACTCGCAGCAGGGGCTGGTCTGCCGGCAGATGGCGGAAGCCGCCGATTTCACGATCTATATGAGTGCGACGGCCGGCCAGTCGCCGCATGAGCTGTCCTATCTCGCGGGGTTGCTGGCCAAGGCGGCGGGCATGCCCACAGCCGATCTCGACGGGTTTCGCGTGCTGATGAAGCGGCTGAAGATCGGCCGGGCCAAGGGGCGCTGGAAGAACTGGAGCTGGGAGCCGAACGAGGCCGATAGGAAGGTGATGGCCGATCTGCTCTATCGCGGCGCTAACGCCATCGGCCTGCGCCGCCGGCCGGAGGAGATCGCGGGCTGGCCCGAGGTGCAGCGGGAGCTGGCGCCGGTCGCGCTCGATACGGCGGCACGCAAGCTCTATGACGCGACCTGGCGCGAGTTCCGGAAGGAATTGGGGCTGGCCGGCGGCTCGACGCGCAAGCCGCAGGGCTGGGCCGCCGATCTGCGCTTCCGCCAGAAGGCGAGCCTGCTGCGTATCCCCGGTACGGCCGATTTCTGCGAGGACCTCTTGGGCAATGACGAGCAGGTGGCGATTTCCGTCGCCTTCCTCGAAACCAGTGCGATGCTTGCCGATACGCTCAGGGGGCGCGGCTGGCGGACGGCCGAGATCAACGGCGAGCGCTCGGGTCTGCAGAACGAGGAGACCCGCATCGCCTTCCAGACCGGTCAGCTCGACGCGGTGATCTTTACCGTCACCGAGTCGATCTCATTGCATCGGGGCGAGATGCCGGGCGGCGAGCGCGAGCGGGCGCTCGTCATCCACGACATGCGCCACAGCGCGATTCAGCTCCAGCAGATCGAGGGCCGCTGCCATCGCGACGGCCAGCACGCGACGATCTTCTATGCCTATGCCGAGGACACGGTGGAGGAGGCGATCGCCGGTACGGTGATCCAGCGCATGGCGGCGATGGAAGGGCTCGCCGGCGACGATACGCGGATGCTGGAGGCGATCGCCGGGATCGTCGAGGGGCGGGCGGCCGCGTAAGGCTCAGTTGCGGGCGCGCTCGCCGAGTTCCTTGGCGCCCTCGACCGATGAGCCGGTGAGGCGAACGATGCTGTTCCAGGCGTCGCGCGTATAGGCGCCCTGATGGACGACGGCGTCATAGCCGACGACGAGCACGATGATGACCAGAAGCAGTCGGAACACGAACGGAAACCCTCCTCGATAGCGCACCATCAACGCCGCGATCGAAGGACGGTTCCAGTCTGGGCGGGCTTAGCCCGGCGGCAGCAATTCCTTCAGCCGGAACAGGGCGATCTTCTCGACCTCGGCCAGCGCCGTCGCGGTTTCCTGCTCCGGCGTGTTCTTGAGCCGCGCATCGAAGGCGGCGAGGATCTGGGCCTTGGTCGCCCCCTTCACCGCCATGATGAAGGGGATGCCGAAGCGGGCCTTGTAGGCCTCGTTCAGCGCGGTGAAGCGGACGCGCTCGTCGCTGCTGAGGCGGTCGAGCCCGGCGCCGGCCTGCTCCTGCGTCGATTCAGGTGTGAGCTCGCCTGCGGCGGCGAGCTTGCCGGCGAGGTCGGGATGGGCCGCGAGCAAGGATTTCTGCTGTTCGGCTGACCCCTTGCGCATGCTTGAGACCATCGCCGCGTGCAGGCTTTCCGCCGTGTCATGGTTTGCGCCGATGCCGGCGTCGTGGGCGGCCTCAGTGATCCAGGGCGAATGCTCCCAGACGCGGCCGAAGACCTCGGTGAACAGCGCCTTAGGCAGCTTCGAGGGTACATAACCGCCAGCCGGCGGCTGCGTCCTGACCCAGTGACGGGCGATGTCGAGGCGGGTCGCGACCCAGATCCGCTCATGGCTCTGTACATAGTCGAGGAAGCGGGCGAGCGCGGCGGCGCGTCCGGGGCGGCCGACGAGGCGGCAATGCAGGCCGATCGACATCATCTTCGGCGCGGTCTCGCCCTCGGCATAGAGCGTGTCGAACGAGTCCTTAAGGTAGGTGAAGAACTGCTCGCCGGTGTTGAAGCCCTGCGGCGTGGCGAAGCGCATGTCGTTGGCGTCGAGCGTGTAGGGCACGGCGAGCTGCGGTCCCTTCGGTCCGCTTAGCCAATAGGGCAGTTCGTCGGCATAGACATCGGCCGTGTAGAGGAAGCCGCCTTCCTCCATCGTCAGGGGAATGGTGTTCTCGGAGGTGCGGCCCTGATAGCAGCCGAGCGGGCGTGTCCCCGCGAGCTCGGTCTGGATGCGGATCGCTTCCAGGATATCGGCGCGCTCGCGCTCCTTCGGCGTATCGCGATAGTCGATCCATTTCAGGCCGTGGGTCGCGATCTCCCAGCCGGCCTCCTGCATCGAGCCGACGATCTCGGGATAGCGGGCGAGCGCCGAAGCGACGGCGAAGACGGTGACGGGCATGTTCCGCTGCGTGAACATCCGCCAGAGCCGCCAGTAGCCGGCGCGGGAGCCGTATTCGTAGATCGACTCCATGTTCATGTGGCGCTGGCCCGGCCAGGGCGCGGCGCCGACGATCTCGGAGAGGAAGGCTTCAGAGGCCGCATCGCCATGGAGGATGCAGTTCTCGCCGCCTTCCTCGTAATTGATCACGAACTGGACGGCGATGCGGGCCTCGCCCGGCCAGTGCGGATGCGGAGCCGCGCGGCCATAGCCCTTCATGTCGCGCGGATAGGTGGTCTGGCTCATGATGGTCTAGCTGCCGCGATAGGTGGAATAGCTCCAGGGCGAAGCCAGGAGCGGGACGTGGTAGCGCCCCTCCGGCTCGGCAATGCCGAAGCGGACGGGGACGAGGTCGAGGAAGGCGGGCTGCGGCAAGGCGGTGCCGAGGCCGCGGAAATAGGCGCCGATCGCGAAGGTCAGTTCATAGGTGCCGGGCACCAGCGTTCCCGAGAGCAAAGCTGAATCGGTGCGGCCATCGGCATTGGTCACGGCCTCGGCCAGCCGCTCGCGCGTGCCGTCGGCCCTGAGCCGATCCAGCGACACCGCGATGCCGGCGCCCGGGCGACCGTTGACCGTGTCCAGCACATGCGTCGAAAGATGTCCCATGCGCCGGCTTCTCCTGAAGGCGTCGATATCCGGCGGGCGCCGATTCCGGCGTGGCCACGGACCTTCGCGACTGTAAAGCGACCGGCGCGAAAATCGATAGCAGCATGTTCGCCAGGATCGTCTTTCCGGAAGGTCGGCGCGGGGGCGATTTCAGAGACGGCGAAAGCAGGCTAGTTTCCGCCTTCGAAGCCGCATCTTCCGGATTCGGGACGATCATCAGCCTTCGCGGAGCGCAGCGCCATGCTTGCAGCTTATCTGATGGAATGGGGCGGCATGATGCTGCGCTGGCTCCATGTCATCACGGCGATCGCCTGGATCGGAGCCTCCTTCTTCTTCATCCATCTCGATGCCTCGCTGAAGCCGGCCGAGGATATCCCGCCCGGCACAGGTGGCCGCGCCTGGCAGGTCCATGGCGGCGGCTTCTACGAGATGCGCAAATACATGGTCGCGCCGGCCGTGATGCCGGCCGAGCTGACCTGGCACAAGTGGCAGAGCTACTGGACCTGGATCTCGGGCTTCTTCCTGCTGGTCTGGGTCTATTACGCGCAGTCGGAGCTCTACCTGATCGATCCGGCGGTGATGCAGCTGTCGCCTTTTGCCGCGGGCGCGATCGGCATCGCGGCGCTGGTGGTCGGCTGGCTGATCTACGACCTGCTCTGCAAGTCGCCGCTCGGCCGGCATGACGTGTGGCTGGGCCTCGTCGGCTTCGGCTATGTCGTCGCGGCGAGCTGGGCCTTCGCCAATGTTTTCTCCGGGCGCGGGGCGCTGATCCATACCGGCGCGCTGATGGCGACGATCATGACCGCCAATGTCTTCTTCAACATCATGCCCGGCCAGCGGACGGTGATCGCTGCGCTCGTCGCCGGCGAGAAGCCCGATCCGAAATACGGCAAGGCCGCCAAGCAGCGCTCGACGCATAACAACTACATCACCCTGCCGGTGCTGTTCCTGATGCTGTCGAACCACTATCCGGTGACCTACGCCAATTCGAGCGTGATCCCGCTGCTGGTGGCGCTGGTGATCGTGGCCGGAGCGCTGATCCGGCATTTCTTCAATATCCGCCATGCCGACCACGCGAAATCGCCCTGGTGGTGCTGGGCGGTGGCGATCCTGGCGCTCTGGCTCGCGTTCTGGGTGGCGATGTCGTCCTCGCCGGGCGGGCGCGAGCAGCTCGGCCTGAAGCCACAGGATGCGGCCAAGCTCGTCCTGCTGGCGGGCATGACACTGCCGCCGACCGAAGTCTCGAACATCGTGACCGGGCGTTGCGCCATGTGCCATGCGCCGGAGCCGTCCTGGCCGGGCATCCAGATCGCGCCGAAGGGTGTGCTGCTGCATGAGCCCGAACAGATCGCGATCCATGCCCGCGCCATTCGGACGCAAGCCGTGATGACCCATGCGATGCCGCCGAACAACCTCTCCGGGATGACCCCGGCCGAGCGGAAGGCACTGGCGGGCTGGCTTGCTGCCGCGCGCTGAGGCGTTGCGCCGTCATGCTCGCCCTTGTGGCGAGCATCCACGCCTTGAACACATCCCTTGAACAGCGAAGACGTGGATGGGCGGGACAGGCCCGACCATGACGGATGCGTGCTTCGGGGCGCCGTGACCTCGTCCTTCACACATCCATTTCCTCTTTCTTCAGCCTGTCGGCATCCCCGCTCACGGACGCGTGATCGCGTTCAGATTCGGTTCAGGTACGCGGCGTCATGGTCCCGCCACTGACAGGGCTGGAGGCAGGATCCCAGAACGGGACCGTTCGTGCCGAGGACCGTGGGGGTCCAAGTTGAGACGCGTGGATGCAAGGGGCGCCGGTTACCTGCTGGCCGCCATCGGTTTCGTCGTGGCATGGGGCATCCTGTGCTGGCCCTGGCTTTCGGGGGCGGTGACGATTCCGTTCGACGCCAAGGCGCATTTCCAGGCGCAGGTGCAGTTCCTCGCCAACGCGATCCATACCGGCCAGTCGCCCTTCTGGAATCACAACGTCTTTGCCGGCTCGCCGCAGATCGCCGATCCGCAATCGCTGATCTTCTCGCCCGCGATCCTGCTCGCGCTGATCTCGCCGGAACCGAGCTTCCGCGAGGTCGATGCCTATGTGCTGGCGCATCTGCTGGCCGGCGGGCTCGCGCTCATCCTGTTCTTCCGCGATCGCGGCTGGCATGCGGCCGGCGGGCTGATGGCGGCGCTGGTCTTCGCCTTCGGGGCGTCGGCGGCCTGGCGCGTCCAGCATGTCGGGCAGATCGCGAGCTATGCCTTCTTCGCCATCGCCTTCTGGCTGACGGCGCGGATGCTGCAGCGTTCATCCGTCCTGTCCGGTGTCTTCGCCGGCCTTGCCGCCGGCATGATGGTGCTGGAGCCGGACCAGGTCGCGCTGCTCGCCTGCTATGTGCTGATCGCCATGGTGGTGGCGCATTGGATCTCCGGCGGCTGGGCGGCCTTCAAGGCGAGCCTGCTGCCGATCGCCGCGGCAAGCGTGGTCGGCCTCGCCGTTATCGCCATGCCGCTGATCTGGACCTGGCTCTTCGCCGAGGCGACGACGCGGCCCGAGATCGATTTCGCGTTCGCGGGCCGTGGCTCGCTGCATCCGGTGTCGCTGCTGTCCGCCTTCGTCGGCGACCTGTTCGGCGCCAAGGACCCGGCCGTCGAATTCTGGGGCCCGTACGGCAATCCGCAGGTGCTCTATCTCTCCCAGAACATGGCGCAGGTCTATTTCGGCGCGCTGCCGCTGCTGCTGCTGCTGGCGCCCGGCCTGACGCGCGGCTGGCTCTGGGACAAGTCGGTTCGCCCGCTGACGCTGATGCTTGCCTTCATGGTGCTGTTCGCGCTCGGTCGCTACACGCCGCTGTTCCATCTCGCCTACGAATATCTTCCGGGCGTGAAGCAGTTCCGCCGGCCGGCCGACGCGACCTTCCTGATCGGCGGCATCGCAGCGATCCTTTCGGGCTATGTGCTGCATCGCATCCTGACGGCGGAGGCGGGAACCTCGTTCCGCCGCGACATGCTGATCGGGGCGGGTCTGGTGCTCGGCACGCTCGTGCTCGCGCTCGCGGTCTCGCGCGGCTGGGGGCATCTGGCTGATGCCTGGAAGCCGGTCGCAATGGCGCTCGGCTGGTTTGCGGTCGCGGGCGGAGCGTTCTTCATCCTGCAGCGCTGGCGCGGCGCGCTCGGCACTGCCGCCGCGGCGGTCCTGGTCACCGGCGTCGTCGCCGCCGATCTCGGCGTCAACAATGGCCCCAACGAATCGACCGCGCTCGCGCCGCAGCTCTACGACGTGCTGGAGCCGGGCACGAAGAACGACACCATCGCGCTCCTGAAGCACCTGACCTCCCAGCCAGAGGGTTCACCGCGCCGCGACCGGGTCGAATTGCTCGGCATGGGCTTCGAATGGCCGAATGCCGGCATGGTTCACGGCTTCGACCACACGCTCGGTTACAACCCGCTGCGGCTGGAGGATTTCTCCGAGGCTGTCGGCACGGGCGACGGCATCGCCAGGCCGGCCGACCGCAAGTTCACCCCGCTCTTCCCGTCCTATCGCTGCCGTCTCGCGAACCTGCTGGGCTTGCGCTACATCGCCTCGCCGGTTCCGATCGAGCAGGTCGACCACAACCTTGGCGAGAACGATCTCACCCTGATCGCCCGGACGAAGCAGGGCTACGTCTACGAAAACCCGCGGGCCCTGCCGCGCGTGCAGTTCGTCGGCGGCTGGCAGTTCGCCGATTTCGAGAGCATGAAGCTGTCGGGCCGCTGGCCGGAGACCGACCCGACGCAGGCCGTCCTGCTCGATGTCGAGCCACCCGTCGCGACGCCGGAGGGGCCGGTCGCGACCCAGGCCGAGGTCAAGCTGACGCGTTATCGCAATGCCCAGGTCGAGATCGAGGTCACGACGCCTGTCGCCGGCTTCGTCGTGCTCAACGACATCTGGCATCCCTGGTGGAAGGCCGAGGTCGACGGCGTCGAGAGCGAGATCCTGCGGGCCAACGTGCTGTTCCGTGCGGTGCAGGTACCGGCCGGCACGCACAAGGTGCGCTTCAGCTTCCAGCCGCTCTGGGGCGCGCTGGCAGAGCTCAGGGCGCGGATCGAACCGCAGGAGCCGGATGACATGTTGCCGCCTGCTCCAAGGCATGACGAGCCGCAGATCGTCACCGCGCCGGGCGAGATGCCGAGGCTGGCGGGACCGTCCGAAAGCGTCCGCAATTCGCTGGGTCTGGGCACCGCCCAGGTTCCGCCGGCGCGCAACGGCACGGCCGCCGCACATATCCCCGGCGACGCCATCGCGCATTGAAAAAGCCGCGGCGGGGGCCGCTGCTTTCAAGTAAGCGATGTCATCCCGTGCGCGCTGCGGCATGTGAATGCCGCTGCGCAGACACGGGACCGTTTCCCGGAAAAGGCGCCCATGCGGAGGCCGTAAGGACGGGAGCCCCAAGCGTCACGCGGTCCCGTGTCTGCGCAGCAGCGTTTCACGCTGCGGCGCGCACGGGATGACAGGCAATCGTCCGAAACGCCCCGCTCAGGCGACGCCGAGCTTCTTCTGCAAGCTGCTGGAAGAGGTCGTATACTGGAAGGTCAGCCGCTTCTCCGGATAGACGTAGCGGTGGACCTTCTGGGCGCAGAGCGCAGCCTCGTGGAAACCCGAGAGGATGAGCTTGAGCTTGCCCGGATAGGTGTTGATGTCGCCGACGGCGAAGATGCCGGGCACGCTGGTCTCGAATTTCTCGGTATCGACCGGGACGAGGTTCTCGTTGAGGTTCAGGCCCCAGTCGGCGATCGGGCCGAGCTTCATGGTCAGCCCGAAGAAGGGCAGCAGCGTATCGCAGGCGATGTCGAAGGGCTCGTTGTCGGTGCCGCGACAGACCACCGCCTCGAGCTTGCCGTTCTCGCCCTTGAGCCCGGTGACCTGGCCGAGCTTCATGTCCATCTTGCCGTCGGCGACGAGGCTGCGCATCTGTTCGACCGAATGCGGCGCGGCGCGGAAATCGTCGCGGCGATGCATCAGCGTGACGCGATTGGCGATCGGCTGGAGGTTCAGCGTCCAGTCGAGGGCGGAATCGCCGCCGCCGACGATCAGGATGTTGCGGCCGCGGAAGGCCTCCATCTTGCGCACGGCGTAGAAGACCGAGCCGTTCTCATAGCCTTCGATGCCGGGAATCGGCGGCTTCTTCGGCTGGAAGGAGCCGCCGCCGGCGGCAATGATCACGCTCTTGGTGTCGAACACGGTGCCGGCATCGGTGGTGACGCGGAAGCGCGGCGCCTCCTGCGTGCCGGTCGGCTCGACCGCCTCGATCATCTGGTTGAGATGGAAGGTCGGCCCGAACGGCTTGATCTGCTCGAGCAGGTTGTCGACCAGCGCCTGGCCGGTGACCATCGGGAAGCCGGGGATGTCGTAGATCGGCTTCTCCGGATAGAGCTCCGCGCATTGCCCGCCGACCTTCGGCAGGATGTCGACGAGATGCGCGCGGATATCGAGCAGGCCGAGCTCGAAGACGGCAAAAAGGCCGCAGGGGCCGGCGCCGACGATGACGACGTCGGTGGTGATGACTTCGTTTTCGTTGGCGGCAGCCGCGTCGCTCATGATTCTACCTTCGAGCCGGTCCAAACTGTCCGATTTAACGAACTCGCGCGCAGGACATGAGGCTTCGAAGGCCGGTTTGCAAGTGCAAAGTGCTGAAACAGGGGCCCGACCGGGGGGAGGGAAAAAGCCTTCTCTTTCCCCCGGCCGCGGTAGCGGAATCAGGCTCCCGTATCGGCCTTGAGCCCGGCGGCGGCGATGCCGGCGCAGGCAGCGGCCTCGTCATTGTCGGAGGTGTCGCCGGAGATGCCGGCGGCGCCGAGGACTGCGCCCTCGGGCGAGCGGATCAGCACGCCGCCGGGCACCGGCACCAGCGAACCGCCGACGGCATGGGTCGCCGCTTCCACGAAATAGGGCCGATCCAGCGCCATCTTGTGGAGGGCGCGCGAACCCAGGCCGAGCGCGACCACGCCATGCGCCTTGCCGAGCGCGATCTCGCCACGCTTCAGGCTGGTGCCGTCCTGAGCGGCGAAAGCTTTCTGCGCGCCGCGCGCGTCGAGAACGGCAATGGCGAGCGGCTTGAAGCCGGCGGCTTCGGCATGGGCCAGCGCGGTCTGGAGAATGGTCTGGGCCTGGGCGAGGGTCAGCATGGCGAGAACTCCGGTTTCGTCGGCGACGTTCTTGCCAGCCGCGAGAGGTGCGGGAAAGGCCGGTGGGGTCCGCTTTGCGCGATTGGTGCTAGCCGGCAAGCAAAACACCTTTTCCGTAGCCGCTTGCATAGGGCGGCGCGACAGGGCTTGATAGCACACCGACACGAGGAGATTTGCCCATGGGTCTGTTCAGTTTCATCAAGGATGCCGGCGCCAAGATATTCGGCGGCTCGGCCAAGGCGGCGACCGCCGACGATCTGCAGAAGGAGCTCGCCGGGCACGGCCTGCCTGCTGACGTCAACATCCAGATCGACGGCGACAAGGTGAAGGTCTCCGGCAAGGCCGTTTCGACTGAGGAGGCCGAGAAGATCATTCTCGCGCTCGGCAACACCACGGGCGTGGCCCAGGTCGAATCGGACCTCGCCGTGACCAAGGAGGCCGCGGCGGCTGTGTTCTACACGGTCAAGAAGGGCGACACGCTCTGGAAGATCGCCGAGGAGCATTACGGCAAGGGCCAGGGCGCCAAGTACACCGAGATCGTCAAGGCCAACACGCCGCCGGTCAAGAATCCCGACCTGATCCAGCCGGGCTGGGTCCTGCGCATTCCGCCGAAGGGCTGAGGCGCCTCGCCGACAAGGCAGTCGCGCGCCTCGTGCCCGCGGCTGCTTTTTATTTTCGGCACCCGGAAGCGCGGCCGAGCGGTGGCGTTTCCCGGACTGCCGCCCTATCTCAACGGCTCGCCCGACCGGGCTGGAGTGGCCTGCCCATGATCGTGAACGACCTCGATATCGACGCCATCAAGGCGGGGTTGGGCGATGGCTCCATCCTTCTGGTCGACGTGCGCGAGCCGCATGAATTCGCCGCCGGGCATATTCCCGGTTCGGTCTCGCGGCCTTTGTCGCAATTCGACCCCGCGGACCTGCCGAACGAGCCCGGCAAGCGCATCGTCTTGTCCTGCGCGGCGGGCGTGCGCTCGCGGCGGGCACTGGAATTCGCCCAGTCGGCGGGGCTCGACATCGACAGCCACTATGCCGGCGGCTTCAAGGACTGGCTGATGCACGGCGAGCCGGTGGAGCAGGATTGAGGCCCTGAGGCCTCATCCACGCCCACGCCGCCCGTAGACCAAGGATAAAACCATGCTGATCCGAACTTTCTTCTACGGTGCGGCCTGCGCCACCGCGCTGCTCCTGGCCGCTCCGGGAGCCGGCTGGGCGCAGAGCGCCGCGACCGTTCCCGCCGGCAGCGCCAGCAAGGCCGCCGATGACGATCTCCAGGCCGCGATCACCAAGTCGAACGCCTATACCGGACTGATGAACCGCACGCTGCGGGCGATCCAGTCCTGGGAGCGCTATGACAGCTGGGTCGACATGAAGAAGGGCCCGACCGGCAAGGAGCGCTACATCACCTACGGGCTCTACAGCCTTTACGACGTCAACAGCGAGATCAAGAAGGCCGAGGAGGCGATGGCGCGGGAGCCGAAGCTGCCGGCGATCGACGAGACCATGGGCCGCTATATCAAGGCCTATCAGGAGCTGGCGCCGCTGGTCACCAGGGCCGAGCGCTACTACGACCGCAAGGACTATCGCGACGACAATCTCGCGGAGGGCCAGAAGCTGCACGCGCTTATGGTGCCGGCGGCGAAGACCTTCCTCGAGGAGCGGGCCAAGGTGGATGCGCTGATGCGCGTCTACAAGCGCGGGCTCGACCAGCGCGAGCTTGCCTCGGTCGAGCAGCGCGAGGGCAAGTCGGCCCGCTGGCAGGTGCGCAACATCATGATCAACGCGCGTGCCGTGATGGACCTGATGCCGAGCAACGAGAGCCCGATCGTCGACCTCAAGTCCTTCAACGCCGCGATTGCCGACTATGCCGCCGCCGTCCGCGAGATGGACGCGTTCAAGGACAAGGAGCCCAAGGGCGTGCCCTTCATCGAGAGTCAGGCGAGCTCCTGGCTCGGCAAGCTGCGCGATTTCAGCGACAAGCTCGCCAAGAGCAAGGGCGATGTTCGGCGCGGCGCGGCGAACGACGCCAACTGGCTGGTGAGCAGCTACAACACCATGGTCTCGCTGTCGGAGACGGCGGTGCGCATGTCGCGTTGAGTTCGATGCGTGCGGCGCAGCCCCGGCGCGTGGTGTGCCGGGGCTGACGTGGCGCGGTTTATGCTCCAGTCTTTCATTAGACCTAACTGAGGATATGCCTCATGCGTCCCATGAAATTCGGTTTCGGCCAGCCGGTGCGGCGGGTCGAGGATCAGCGCCTGACGACCGGCGCCGGCCGCTATACGGATGACATCGCAGCCGAGGGTGCCCTGCACGCCTTCGTCCTGCGCTCGCCTTACGCCCATGCGCGCTTCGCCGTCGCCGATGTCGAGACGGCCCGCAAGATGAAGGGCGTCAAGCTCATCCTGACCGGTGCGGATGTCTCGGGGTATGGCGATCTGCCGTGCAAGGGGCATGTGAAGACCACCTCCGGCGAGATGTCGGAATCCTTGCCCGTTCCGGTGCTGCCGACCGACACGGTGCGCCATGTCGGCGAGGCCGTCGCCTTCATCGTCGCGGAGACGCTGGCGCAGGCGCGCGACGCGGCCGAGGCCATCGCGATCGACTGGGACCCGCTGCCGGCCGTGACCGGCATTGCCGAGGCGCTGGAAAAGGGCGCGCCGCAGGTCTGGCCCGACCGCAAGGGCAATGTCGCCTTCGAGGCCGAGCAGGGCGACCGCGCCAAGACCGAGAAGGCCTTCGCCAAGGCGGTGCGCACCGTCTCGCTGACGGTCGTCAACAACCGGCTCGCCTCCAACTACATGGAGACGCGGGCCTGCATCGCCGAATACGACAAGGCCGACAAGCGCTGGACCCTGACCCTGGGCAGCCAGGGCAGCCACGGCATGCGCGACCTGATCGCGACCTATGTGCTCAAGGTCGATCCCAAGCGCATCCGCGTGGTGACGCCGGATGTCGGCGGCGGCTTCGGCACCAAGATCTTCCTCTATCGCGAATATCCGCTGGCGATGATCGCGGCCGAAAAACTCAAGCGCCCGGTGCGCTGGGTCGCCGATCGCAACGAGCATTTCCTCGCCGATACGCATGGCCGCGCCAATCTCGCGACGGCGACGATGGCGCTCGACGCCAAGGGCCGTTTCATCGGCCTCAAGGTCGATCTCTCGGCCGAGATGGGCGCCTGGCTCTCGCAATACGGGCCCTTCATCCCGTGGGTCGGCACGACGATGACGCCCGGCTGCTACAGCATTCCGGCCGTGCATGTCGTCTTCCGGGGCGTGCTGACCCACACTACCCCGGTCGATGCCTATCGCGGCGCCGGCCGTCCCGAGGCAGCCTATCTGATCGAGCGGCTGGTCGACGCGATCGCGCGCGAGATCGGCAAGGCGCCGGAGGCGGTCAGGGCGCAGAACTTCGTCAAGCCGACGGAGATGCCGCATTCGACGCAGACCGGCCCGGTCTACGATTCCGGTGAGTTCGAGGGCCATATGCGCCGTGCCATGGATGTCGCCGACTGGAAGGGCTTCAAGGCCCGCCAGAAGGCATCGGCCAAGGCCGGCAAGATCCGCGGCATCGGCCTGGCCTGCTATATCGAGGCCTGCGGCGGCGGCGGGCCGGAGAGTTCGACCGTGATCCTGGAAAAGGACGGCACCGTCACGGTGCTGATCGGCACGCAGTCGAACGGGCAGGGGCATGAGACGGCCTATTCGCAGCTCGTCTCGCAGCATCTCGATATCCCGATGGACCGCATCCGCGTCGTCCAGGGCGACACCGACCGGGTCGAGACCGGCTCGGGCACTGGCGGCTCACGCTCGATTCCGGTTGGAGGGGCGGCGCTCGACAAGGCGACAGGCATCCTGACCGACAATCTCAAGCAGCTCGCCTCGGAGAAGCTTGAGGCGGCGGTCGGCGATCTCGAGATCACCGAGGGCGCAGTGCGCATCGTCGGCACCGACAAGTCGCTCGACCTCGCCGCGATCGCGGCGCTGCCGGGCGCGACGCCGGCCATGCTCAAGGTGCACCAGAGTTGGCAGCCGCCGGAGGCGACCTATCCGAACGGCACCCATGTCTGCGAGCTGGAGATCGATCCCGGCACCGGCGGCACGGAGATCCTCAACTATGTCGTCGTCGATGATTTCGGCGTGACGCTGAACCCGCTGATGCTGCAGGGCCAGGTCCATGGCGGTGCGGCCCAGGGCATCGGCCAGGCATTGATGGAGGAGATTCGCTTCGATCCGGACGGGCAGATGCTGACCGCGACGTTCATGGACTATGCCCTGCCGCGCGCCGTCGACATCCCGAACTTCCATTTCGAGACGCGCAATGTCCGCTGCCTGACCAACGCCATCGGCGTGAAGGGCGCGGGCGAGGCCGGAGCGATCGGCGCCTGCCCGGCGGTGATGAACGCGATGGTCGATGCGCTCGACCGTGCGGCCGGCATCAAGGCGATGGACATGCCGGCGACGCCGCTCAAGGTGTTCACGGCTCTGAAGGAGGCCGGATATCGGCTTTGATGCAAGGTCGGTCTTGCGGCGTTGCAAGCCCGTTCACGCAAAAGCGACTGGCTTAGGTTGTGATCATCGTTTGATCTGGACGAGTTCAAAACAGCGCCGGATGGCGCGGACTTGTCTTTGAGGGGAACTGAATGATCCGCACCGCTCTCGTTCTTGCCGGCCTCGGGCTCGGCCTTACCGCCGTGATGGCGCAGTCGAACCCGATCACGGAGCGCCAGCAGACGATGAAGGGCGTCGGCGGGGCCACGCGCGAGGGGGCGGCGATGGCCAAGGGCGAAGCCGCCTTCGATGCCGCCAAGGCGCAGGCGATCTTCAAGACCTATGCCGATGCGGCCAAGAAGATGCCCACCCTGTTCCCGGATTCCTCCAGGACCGGCGGCGAGACCACGGCCGCTCCGAAGATCTGGGAGGATCAGGCCGGCTTCAAGGCGGCCTTCGCCAAGTTCGAGACCGATGCCGCCGCTGGCGCGAGCGTCGCCAATCTCGATGGTTTCCGCACCGCCTTCGGCGCGGCCACGAAGAACTGCGGCACCTGCCACGAGGCCTACCGCATCAAGAAGTGATCGGCTTCGCGGCCGGTTCCGGAAGCGGGCGCCAGCGATGGCGGCCCGCTTTTTCGTGCGCGGGGGAGCCTTCGCCGCTTACGAGCGTTGGAAACGTGCCAGTCTGGAATTGCTGCGTTTTCAGGGTTGCCGATGAAGTGCCGGCCCGTCCAATCTGCCGGACGTCCTGACGGGAGACCTCGATGCTGTTGCTGCGCCGCCTTTTCGTGACCCTCGTCCTTCTGGCGGCCGTCGCTTTCGCGGGCTTCTACGTGCTGACCGACCCGCGCGTGGTTTCGCCCTCGCCGGAGATCGGGGCGTTGCCGGCAGCGGATGTCGAGAACGGCAAGCTGCTGTTTTCGGCCGGCGGCTGCACCTCCTGCCATGCGACGCCCGGACAGGACGACAAGCTCAGGCTCGGTGGCGGGCTCGCGCTGGAATCGCCTTTCGGCACCTTCCATGCTCCCAATATCTCGCCGCATACGCGCGACGGCATCGGCAACTGGGGCGTGCAGGATTTCGTCGATGCGATGGCCGCCGGCGTCTCGCCGTCCGGGCAGCATCTCTACCCGTCCTTCCCCTATACCTCCTACCGGCTGATGCCGCCGAAGGCGCTGGCCGATCTCTTCGCCTATATCCGCACGCTGCCGCCGGTCGAGGGCAAGGCGGCTGCGCATGACCTGCGCTTCCCCTTCAACATCCGCCGGGTCGTCGGCGGCTGGAAGCTGCTGTTCTTCGAGCGCACGCCGTTCCGGCCCGATCCGAGCCAGAGCGAGGCCTGGAACCGCGGCGCCTATCTGGTCAACGGCCCCGGCCATTGCGCAGAGTGCCATTCCAACCGGAACGCGCTTGGCGCCATCGTCCCGGCAACCCGCTTCGCCGGCGGCCCCGATCCCGAAGGCAAGGGCTGGGTGCCGAACATCACACAATCGGAGAACGGTCTCGCCAAGTGGTCGAAGGAGGAGATCGCGGAACTGCTGAAGACCGGTTTCACGCCGGATTTCGACAGCGTCGGCGGCTCGATGGCGTCGGTCGTGCGCAATATCGCGCAGTTGCCCGAGGGCGATCGGATGGCGATGGCGGAATACCTGAAGTCGCTGCCAGCGGTGGAAGGGCCGGCGCGGCCGCAGGCCAAGGCGCCCTGAAGCGCCGCAGCGAGGCAGCATGCGCTTCAAGGCCGTCATGGTCGACGTCGATGGCGTCGTGATCGCACACCCCGATCCGCGGGGCTGGTCGGCGCATCTCGAACGCGATCTCGGCCTGTCGAAGACACTGCTCCAGTCGGCATTCTTCGAACCGCATTGGCAGGACGTCATTCTCGGGCGAGCGGGCCTGCGGGAGCGTCTCGGGCCGGTGCTGGCCGAGATCGCACCAGGGCTCGGCGTCGACAGGCTGATCCGCTACTGGTTCGAGAACGATGCCCATCTCGATCAAGGGCTGCTGGTGCAGCTCGCGCCGATCCGGGCCGGTGGCGTGACGTTGCATCTCGCGACCGTGCAGGAGCATGAGCGCGCCCGCTACATCTGGGACGCGCTCGGGCTGAAGCAGCATTTCGACGGGATGCACTATGCGGCCGAACTCGGCTGGGCCAAGCCCGCAGCGCAGTTCTTCCAGGCCGCAGCGGCGCGATCCGGCTTTGCGCCGGATGAGATCTTCTTCATCGACGACAAGCAGGCGAATGTCGACGCGGCGCGCGCGGAAGGCTGGAGTGCGGCCCTGTGGGATGGTACCCGGCCACTGGCTGCGCTGATGGCCGAAGCGGCGGAGCGCCCGCCGCCTACTCCATCACCGCGGCCTTGAGGATGCAGACCATCAGGGCGGTTCCGGGCTCGCTGCCGACACAGCGGACGACATGGCGGCGGTCGCAGCGATAGCGCAGCGTCTCGCCGGCCTTGGCGCGCTGGATGATGTCACCGACCTCGACCTCGAATTCGCCTGACGTCACCGAGAGCGATTCGATTGAGCCACGCTGATGGCCCTCGGAATCGAGCTCACCGCCGGGCTCGGACGAGACCTCGTACCATTGCAGCCATTCCACCGTCTTGATCCAGCCGACGATGGCGAGGCGCAGCTTGCCGTCCTCGGAGACGAGGATCGGCGTGTCGGCGCGGGTGGTCTTGTCGATGAAGGGCTCTTCCTCTCCGCTGGAGAGGACGCGCTCGATCGAGATGTCGAGCGCCTGTGACAGCCGCCAGATCGTGGCCAGCGTCGGGTTGGTCTCGTTGCGCTCGATCTGGCTGATGATCGACTTGGCGACGCCGGACTGCTCGGCGAGGTCGGAGAGCGAGAAGTTGTAGGCCTTGCGCAGGCGCTGGATGGTCTTGCCGAGCTGGCCCGAGATGACCTGAGCCCCGGATTCAAGCTCCCGCCCGCCGCGCTCCTTGGTCTCGATTCCCATCCGTCCGGCCCCTGTTCGACTGTGAAATCGTTTGTAACGGCGGACGATCGTTTGAACAAGCGAACTGTGCCGGAGCCGGCCGATGCCGTCAGGTCATGCGGCTGGGGCCGACTTCGCGCTGCTCGCGGCGGGCAAGGCCGAGCTGGCGTTCGCGCAGGATCACGTAGATGCCCGAGGCGATGACGATGGTCGCGCCGATCAGGATCGCCAGAGCCGGCCATTCGCCGAACCAGAACCAGCCGATCGCAACCGCCCAGAGCATGGTCGAGTATTCGAAGGGCGCGATCAGCGAGGCATCGCCGTAGCGATAGGCCTGGACGATCAGGATCTGGCCGAGACCGCCGAGGATACCGATCAGGACCATCATCGCCGCATCCTGGAGGTTGGGCATGTTCCAGCCGAGCAGGATGGTCGAGAGGCCGAGCAGGCTGGTCAGCAGCATGAAGTAGAAGACGATGGCGCCGGTGCGCTCGGTCGAGGTCAGGAGGCGCACCTCGACCGAGGCGAAGGCCGAGCAGAAGGCGCCGGCCAGGCCCAGCATGGCTCCAAGCGCGGCGTTGCTGCCGACCGGATGAGCGCCGGCGCCGAGATGCGGCGAGAGCATGATGAGCACGCCGACGAAACCGATCGTCACTGCGCTCCAGCGATAGATGCGCACCCGTTCCTTGAGGACGAGCGCGGCCAGCACGACGACGGCCAGCGGAGCGGCATAGCCGATCGCGACGGCCTCCGAGAGCGGCAGGAACTGCAGTGCCGCGAAGCCGCAGAACATGCCGGTCGAGCCCATGATGCCGCGCTTGAGATGGCCGCGCAGGTTGTCGGTCTTCAGGGCAGCCGGCAGCTCGGAGCGCCAGGCCAGCCAGATGAGCAGCGGGATCATCGCGAAGAAGGAGCGGATGAAGACGATCTCGCCGGTCGGATAGCGCGTCGAGATCGACTTGATCCCCGCCGACATCAGCGTGAAGGCCAGCGCCGAGACCAGCTTGAGGGTGATGCCGAGAAGAGGGGACAAAGCGCGCGGCCGAGGAGCTTGGGATGGTTTCGAGCAAAACCGTTCGCTTCTTAGATCATGTCGAAGCCGGGAAGCGAAGCGTGAACGTCGCAACCCGGCTAGGTCATTGGCGTGGGACCGCCCTCAGAACGTGCCGCGGAAAGAACCGCCGTCGATCAGGAAGTTCTGGCCGGTGATGTAGCCGGCATGGGCGCTGGCGATGAAGCCGCAGAGCTTGCCGAACTCGTCGGGCGTTCCGAGGCGGCCGGCAGGTACGGCGGCGAGCCGGTTCTTGGTGGCTTGCTCGATGCTGATGCCCTGCATCTCGGCGACCTTGTTGGTCGCGGTCTTGATCCGGTCGGTGTCGAACACGCCCGGCAGGATGTTGTTGATGGTGACATTGGCATGCGCGACCTCGCGGGCAACGCCCGAGAGAAAGGCGGTGAGGCCGGCGCGGGCGGCCGAGGAGACGTCGAGCCCGGTCAGCGGGGTCACCACGCTCGCCGAGGTGATGTTGATGATCCGGCCGAAGCCGCGTTCGACCATGCCGTCGATGACGCGCTGCACCAGCTCCAGCGGGGTTGCCATGTTCTGGACGACGCCTTCGAGCAGCCCCTCGCGCGTCACCTGCCGGAAGGGCTTGGGCGGCGGGCCGCCATTGTTGTTGACGAGGATGTCGGGATTGGGCGCCGCTGCCAGCAGCGCATCCTGGCCGGCCCTGGTCGAGACGTCGGCGACGACGGCGATGACGGTCGCGCCGGTCGCGGCGCGAATCGCGGTGGCGGTGGCTTCGAGCGTCTTGGCGTCGCGGCCGTTGATCACGACGGTGCAGCCGGCCTGGGCCAGCGCTTCGGCGCAGCCGCGGCCCAGCCCCTTGCTGGAGGCGCAGACGATGGCCGTGCGGCCGGCAATTCCCAGATCCATGATGGTCTCCGATCAGAGGCGAGGTGTTCGTGGCTTACCCTGAGCACGGATCGGTCGCGCCGTCATCAAAGCGCAACGCAAATCAGACACACGGCCCTCGCATCGCAGCAGCAGGGGCTTTCCGGCATGAGCGACGAGGATAACAGCAAGCGGGTCCGCAGCATCTTCATCTCGGATCTGCACCTGGGCACCCGCGGAGCCCAGGCCGATCTCGTGCTGGAGTTCCTGCGCGCCTATGATGCGCCGCAGATCTATCTCGTCGGCGATATCATCGACGGCTGGCGCCTGAAGAGCGGCTGGTACTTCCCGCAGACCCATAACGACGTGATCCAGAAGCTGCTGCGCAAGGTCCGCAAGGGCTCGAAGCTGATCTACGTCACCGGCAACCACGACGATTTCCTGCGCGACTTCACCGGCCTGCAGTTCGGCGGCATCACGCTGGTCGACGAGATCGTCCACGAGACGGCCGACGGCAAGCGCCTGCTCGTCATCCATGGCGACCTGTTCGACCTCGTGGTGCGCAATGCCAAATGGCTCGCGCTGCTGGGCGACTGGGCCTACACGGTCGCGCTCGCGCTCAACATGGCGATCAATCGGGTGCGCCGCGTGCTCAGGCTGCCGCACTGGTCGCTCTCGGCCTGGGCGAAGGCCAAGGTCAAGAACGCCGTGAACTATATCGGCGAGTTCGAGGGCTGCCTTGCCGCCGAGGCGCGCCGCCACAAGGCCGACGGCGTGATCTGCGGCCATATCCACCATGCCGCCCAGCGCGAGATCGATGGCCTCACCTATATCAATACCGGCGACTGGGTCGAAAGCTGCACCGCCTTCGTCGAGCACGAGGATGGCCGCTTCGAACTGATCCGCTGGCCGCAGGGGCGGATGAAGACGACGCCTGCCGAGCCGGTTTCGATGCCGGCGCGCCCGGCTCCGGTCCGGGACCTGATCGAGGCCGCGTGATGCGCGTCCTGGTCGCGACCGATGCCTGGCGGCCCCAGGTCAACGGCGTCGTGCGCTCGCTGGAGCAGATGATCGCGGCGGCGCCCGGGCTCGGCATCACGGCGCGGACGCTGACGCCGGAAGGGTTCCATCAGGTCGGCCTGCCCAGCTACCCCGATATTCGTCTGGCGCTGGCGACGCGCCGGGCGCTCGCCGCGCGCATCGCCGATTTCGCGCCCGACCATGTCCATATCGCGACCGAAGGGCCGATCGGCTGGTTGACACGGGCGGCCTGCCTTGCCGAGAAGCGACCGTTCACGACGAGCTACCACACGCGCTTTCCGCAATATGTCGCGGCGCGCTGGCCGATCCCCGAGAGCTGGAGCTACCGGCTGCTGCGCCGCTTCCATGGCCCGGCCGCTGCGGTGATGGTTTCGACCGGGACGGTGGAAGAGGAGCTGCGCCAGCACGGCTTCGAGAATCTGGTGCGCTGGGGGCGCGGCGTTGATCTCAGCCTGTTCCATCCGCGCTCGCAGAGTCTGCTCGACCTGCCGCGGCCGATCTTCCTCTATGTCGGGCGTGTCGCGGTCGAGAAGAATGTCGAGGCCTTCCTGTCGCTCACGCTGCCGGGCAGCAAGGTCGTGGTCGGCGACGGGCCGGCGCGGGCCGATCTCGCGCGCGCCTTTCCCGAGGCCCGCTTCCTCGGCCTGAAGGAGGGCGAGGAACTGGCCGGAATCTACGCGTCCTCCGATGTCTTCGTCTTCCCGAGCCTGACCGATACCTTCGGCATCGTCCTGCTGGAAGCGGCGGCGAGCGGGCTGCCGGTCGCCGCCTTTCCGGTCCAGGGGCCGCGTGATGTCTTCGCCGGCAGCGGTGCGGCCGTGCTCGACGAGGACCTGCGCCGCGCTGCCATGCAGGCGCTCAGAGTGCCGCGCGCGGCCTGTCTGGAGCTGGCGGCTCGCCATAGCTGGGCAGCGAGTGCCGCGCAGTTCTACGGCCATATCCGGCGCGTGGCGCGCGAGGCCGGCTACCTGCCGCGCGAGGCCGAAGGCTCGACCGCTGCGCTCACAGCCTTCGCGAGCGGGCGTGGCGGGGAAGGGCGCGGGCTGCCGCGGCGCCTGACGGCTTGAGCTGGGCGCGGAAGCCGTCGCGCCGCTCATGGACGGAGGCGATGACGAGGCCCATCGGTACGCCGAGCCCAACCAGCGCCGCTTCCGACAGTTGCAGGCTGGCCTCGATGGTTTCGGGGACCGCGTCGTTCACGCCGAGCTCATAGAGATGGCGGGCATGGGCCGCATCGCGCGCACGGGCGACGATGACGATGTCGGGACGTAGCGAGCGGGCGGCGAGGACGATGGCATCGACGGCGCGGGAATTGTCGATCGTCACGATCAGCGCGGTCGCTTCCTCCAGGCCGCAGAGGCGCAGGAATTCCGGCTTGGTCGCATCGCCGTAATAGGTGGGGCGCCCGGCGCGGCGTTGCGCGGTGATCAGCGAGGCATCGGAGTCGATGACGATGTGGGACTTGCCGTGTTCGTCCAGCATCGAGCCGACAAGGCGGCCGACGCGCCCGCCGCCGACGACGATGGCGCGCGGCGTGCGATCGCCCGGGGGCAGCACGGTGGCCTCATCGGGAAGCGTGACCGGGGCTGCGAGCTTCTGGGCGAGATTGCGGGCGATCCGGGCCAGCAGCGGCAGCGCGACCATGGTGAGCGAGACGGCGGCGAGCACGATGCTGGTGGCGGCGGGATCGATCAATTGAGCGCCGGTCGCGGCATTGAGCAGCACGAAGGCGAATTCGCCGCCCGGCGCGACCATGATCGCGGTTTCGAGCGCGGTCGCCGTCGCCAGCCGGAAGCGGCGTGCCAGCACGAAGATGATAACTCCCTTGACCAGGACGAGGCCGAGCGCCCCGCCGAGGATCGCGAAGGGATGAGCTGCGATATCGGCCGGGTTCACGCCCATGCCGACGGTGAGGAAGAAGACGCCGATCAGCAGCGACTTGAACGGGTCGATCGTGACCTCGATCGCGCGGCGGAACTCGGTCTCGGCCAGCAGCAGCCCGGCGATGAAGGCGCCCAGCCCCATCGACAGACCAGCGGCCGCGGCAATGAGGCCGGTTCCGAGAGCGACCAGCAGCGTCGCCGCCATGAAGCTCTCGGTCGAATCGGTCGAGGCGACCAGACGAAACAGCGGACGCAGCGCCAGCCGCCCGATGACGACGATGGTGGCGATGGCCGCGAAGGCCTGGATGAAGGCCTGCGCGAGACCGGCGAGCAGCGAGCCCGAGCCGTTCTGGGCGTCGAGCACGCTGATCAGGAAGAGCAGCGGGATGACCGCAAGGTCCTGGCAGAGCAGGATCGCGAAGCTGGAGCGGCCGGCCGAAGTCGTCATCCGCTTCTTCGCCGCCAGCAATTCGACGACCATCGCCGTCGAGGACAGGGCGAGGCCGAAGCCGATGATGAGGGCTGCCGCGGCCGGCTGGCCGAGCGCATAGGCGGCAAGCCCGATCGCGGCGGCGCAGAGCCCGACCTGGCCAAGGCCGAGACCGAAGACCAGGCGCTTCATCGTCATCAGGCGCTCGAAGGAGAGTTCCAGCCCGATGACGAAAAGCAGGAAGGCGACGCCGAGCTCGGCCGGGCCGGCCAACGCTTCGGCATTCGAGACGGTGATCGTGCTCAGCAGCGGAAGCTTGGAGACCAGGCCGCCAAGGCCGAACGGGCCGAGCAGGGCGCCGCAGGCGACGAAGGCGATGATCGAGTTGACCCTGAGGCTCTTGGCCAACGGCACGACCACGCCGGCCGTCGCGAGCACGACGACGGCGTCCTTGTAGACGGAAGGGTCGACTGTTCCGGCCAAAGGACTGACCTTGCGATTCGGGGCTTGCGGGATGCGTCGGCAATTCTTGCGGTTTGCGGCGGCGCAGCACAACCTTGGAATCGCTGCGGCGGAAAGAAATTCGCCTTGCGGCGCGAGCCTTTAGGCAGGGGTGCTCAGGTGCCGCGGGCGAAAAAGCGGTTTCCGCGCCCGCAAAGGATGGGCTAGCGTCCCGCCATTGGCTCAGAAGGACCGTCCATGCGTTTTGCCGGCACCGAAAACTACGTCGCGACCGAGGATCTCACCGTCGCCGTCAATGCCGCAATCCGGCTGGAGCGCCCGCTGCTGGTGAAGGGCGAGCCCGGGACAGGCAAGACGGTGCTGGCCGAGGAGATCGCGGTTGCGCTCGGCGCTCCGCTGATCACCTGGCACATCAAGTCGACGACCAAGGCGCAGCAGGGCCTTTACGAATATGATGCGGTGAGCCGCCTGCGCGACAGCCAGCTCGGCGACTCCCGCGTCTCCGAGATCGGCAACTACATCAAGCGCGGCAAGCTCTGGGAGGCCTTCGTCGCGCCAGTCCGGCCGGTGCTGCTGATCGACGAGATCGACAAGGCCGATATCGAGTTCCCGAACGATCTGCTGCTCGAGCTCGACCGCATGGAATTCCATGTCTACGAGACCGGTGAGACCATCAAGGCGGCGCAGAGGCCGGTGATGATCATCACCTCCAACAACGAGAAGGAGCTGCCGGATGCGTTCCTGCGCCGCTGCTTCTTCCACTACATCCGCTTTCCCGATGCCGAGACGATGCAGCAGATCGTCGAGGTGCATTTCCCCGGCATCAAGAAGCGCCTGATGGAGGAGGCGCTGCGCCTGTTCTTCGAGGTGCGCGAGGTGCCCGGCCTGAAGAAGAAGCCCTCGACTTCGGAGCTGCTCGACTGGCTGAAGCTGCTCGTCGCCGAGGATATCGGGCCGGAGGTGCTGCGCGAGCGCGACCCGCGCAAGCTGATCCCGCCGCTGCACGGCGCGCTGCTCAAGAACGAGCAGGACGTCTCGCTGTTCGAGAAGCTTGCCTTCATGACGCGGCGGGAGAGTCGCTGAGCGCCCCTCGCAAATCGGCTCCAGCATCGCTAGGTTCTGCTCATGCGACGCCTCATGCTTCTGCGCCACGCCAAGTCCCACTGGCCCACGGGTGTGGCCGACCGCGACCGACCGCTCGCGGCGCGCGGGCGCGAGGCCGCCCCGGTGATGGGGCGCTATCTCGCCGATGAATTGCTGCTGCCCGACCTGGTGCTGATCTCGCCGGCCAAGCGGACGGCCGAAACCTGGGAGATGGTGGCGCCGATGCTGCCCGAGAAGCCGGCGACGCAGTACGAGCCGCGCATCTACGAAGCCAAGGTCGAGCGCCTGCTCGATGTCGTGCAGGAGGTCGAGGGCGATGTCCGGACGCTCCTGCTCATCGGCCACAATCCAGGCTTCGAGGAGCTGGCCCATCTGCTGACCGGCCACGGTGATCGCTATGCCTCGGCGCGGATGAGCCAGAAATACCCGACCTGCGGGCTGGCCGTGATCGATTTCGCCACCGAGCACTGGTACGCGGTTGCCGCGCGGGAAGGCAGGCTCGACCGTTTCGTCACGCCGGGTTCGCTCGGCGAAGGCCCGGACGAGTGAGCGCCGCGGCGCCGTGAGCGACACCTCCTATCTCGACAGCGCCCGCAATGCGGCTCTCGCCTTCGGCGACAGCGTGCTCGGATTCGCACGCCCGCGCCTGCGGATCGGCGTCACCGGGTTGTCGCGCTCGGGCAAGACGGTCTTCACAACCGCGCTGATCCAGAACCTGATCGAAGGCGCGAAGCTGCCGGTGCTGAAGGCGGCCTCCGAGGGCCGCATCGCCCGCGTCAGGCTCGCGCCGCAGCCCGACCCAGAGGTGCCGCGCTTTCCCTACGAGGCGCATCGCGCGGCGATGAACGGGCCAGACCGTCGCTGGCCGGAATCGACGCGGCGCATCTCCGAGCTCAGGATCGAGATCGACTACGAGCGGGCCGCCGGCTGGTTCAAGGGGCCGGCGACGCTGACGCTCGATATCGTCGACTATCCCGGCGAGTGGCTCCTCGATCTCGCGCTGATCGGGCAGGACTACAAGGCCTGGTCGACGCAGGCCGTCGCGGATGCACGCAAGGCGCATCGGCGTGAAGCCGCTGCGGAATGGCTGGCGGATCTGCCGGAGCGGGACCCGGACGGGGAGCCGGACGAGCTTGCGGCGGAAGCCGCGAGCGACCTGTTCAAGGGCTATCTCGCCCGGCTGCGCGCCGATCCTGAAGCGGTCGCGGTGACGCCGCCCGGGCGCTTCCTGATGCCGGGCGATCTCGAAGGCTCGCCGGCGCTGACTTTCGCGCCACTCGATCTCGGCCATGACCGGGACGTGCGGCCGGGCACGCTCGCGGCGCTGATGGCGGAGCGTTTCGAGGCCTATAAGCGGGTCGTCGTGACGCCGTTCTTCCGCGACCATTTCGCGAGGCTCGACCGGCAGATCGTGCTGGTCGACGTGCTCGCCGCGCTCGATGCCGGGGCACCAGCCCTGGCCGATCTCGAAACCGCGCTGGGGCAGGCGCTCGCCGCTTTTTCCGTAGGCCGCAATTCCTGGCTGTCGAGCCTGTTCGCGCCGCGCATCGAGCGCGTGCTCTTCGCCGCGACCAAGGCTGACCATATCCACCATTCGAGCCATGACCGGCTGGCGGCGGTGATGTCGCATCTGGTCGGGCGGGCGCTGTCGCGGGCGCAAGGCGCCGGCGCGCGGGTCGAGGCGATGGCGCTGGCGGCCGTGCGGGCGACGCATGAGGTCCGGATCAAGGAAGGCCGCGAGGAATTGCCGGCCATCGCCGGTGTGCCGGAGGCTGGCGAGACGATCGACGGGCAGGTCTTCGACGGCATCGCGGAAGCGGCCGTGTTTCCCGGCGAACTGCCTGAGCGGCCGGAAGCCATCTTCGATCCCAAGGCGCATTGGCAGGTCCGGGCGCCGCGCTTCCGGCCGCCAATGGTGGCACCGGATGCGGGCGGGCGCCTCAGGCCGCCGCCGCAGATCCGCCTCGACCGTGCGCTGGAATTCCTGATCGGCGACAGGCTGGCATGAGGATGTCGGCATGAACGGGGTTTCGCGATGAGCAAGGCACCGCGCGCGATCCGCCTCGATGGCCCGCAGGCGGGCGAGTCCGCCGGAGAGGCCCCGCTTCGGCGCGGCGACCTCGCGATCCTACCCGAGAGCGAGCCGATCGATGCCGCCGTTCCTGCGGTGTCCGCCAAACCCAGGCGTCGCTTCTCCTGGGGTTCGCTCTTCGTGGCGGGGCTGTCCGGCTTTCTGGCGCTGGCGGCCGGCGTCTGGGTCGAGAACACGATCCGCTCGCTGATGAGCCAAAATCCGGCACTCGGCTATGCCGCGCTGGTCTGTGCGGCGATCGCGACGCTGGCGCTGCTGGTCATGCTGGGCCGGGTGCTGCGCGACATCCTGCGCGAGCGCAAGGTCGAGGCGTTGCGCGAGCGGGCCGTCGCGGCGCTGGCGGGCGGCACGCCCGACGAGGGCCGGGCGATCGCCGACGAACTTGTCTCGCTTTACAAGGGGCGGGCGCAGACGGCTCAGGGCCGCGCCGCCCTACAGGAGGCGCTGCCGCAGCTCTTCGCCGCGCGCGACATGCTGACGGTGGCGGAACGCAGCCTGCTCGCACCGCTCGATGCGCTGGCCACCGCCCAGATCGCGATGGCCGCGCGGCGCGTCTCGCTGGTCACTGCGGTCAGCCCGCGGGCGCTGGTCGATGTCGTCTTCGTGCTGGTCGCCTGCGCGCGGCTGCTGCGCTCCATCGCCGGGATCTATGCCGGGCGGCCCGGCACGCTCGGCCTGCTCCGGCTGGCGCGGCAGGTGATGAACCATCTCGTCCTGACCGGCGGCATGGCGGCCGGCGATGCCGTGATCCAGCAGGTGGTGGGGCAGGGGCTCGCGGCGAGGCTTTCGGCCAAGCTCGGCGAGGGCGTGATCAACGGGATGTTGACGGCCAGGATCGGGCTCGCGGCGCTCGCGGTCTGCCGGCCGCTGCCTTTCGTCGAGGCGGTGGCACCGACCCTGTCCGATGTCGCGGGCGATCTCGGCGGATGGCGCGGCGACAAGGATGGGGAAGCCTGAGCCCGGCAGATTCTGCCGGGCCAGCGGTTTCTGCCCGGCTCCGACTGCCGTTTTACCTTTCGTAAACGATCCAACCCCTTGAAATAGCACGGTGCTGCGCATGGCACGCCCCGTGCAGATACCGCCTCGAAGTTGTGGGCCGCCCTTGGGGGGCTGCCGGTCGAGGTGAGGGTTCCATGGGTGTTTTCAGTGCGCTGACCACGGCGGTTTCGGGGATGACGGCGCAGTCCTATGCGCTCGAGAACATTTCCGGAAACATCGCCAACTCGCGGACGGCGGGCTACAAGCGGGTCGATACCGCCTTCGCCGATCTCGTGCCCGACGCGGCGCTGAACCGCCAGGTCGCCGGCTCGGTCGCGGCCTTCAGCCAGGCGACGAACTCGATCCAGGGCGATCTCAACCCGACCCGCATCGACACCAACATCGCGATCAACGGCGACGGCTTCTTCGTGGTCGACCAGCGCCAGAGCGGCGTCGGCGCCAACACCCAGTTCTCCAACAGCAACCTCTATACGCGGCGCGGCGATTTCGACTTCGACGCCAACGGCTACCTCGTCAACGGCGCCGGCTACTATCTCAAGGGCCTGAAGATCGACCAGGTGACCGGCCAGCTCGTCGGGACGCAGCCGGACGTGCTGCGCATCACCAAGGAGCAGTTCCCGGCCAAGGCGACGAGCTCGATCGAGTACCGCGCCAATATTCCGGCTGTGCCGGCGACGACGCAGAAAAGCCAGGGCGGTACCGAATTCCTGAACCCTGCCTCGGTCACGGCGGCAGGTGCGGCGCCGAACCCCTATGCCGGCAACGCCGCGGTGATGGGCAACAATATCAGCAGCTTCCTGGCGACCTCGATCCCGGGCGGCTCCGTGACCGTCTATGACGAGCTCGGCAAGGCCACCAGCGTCGAGATGCGCTGGGCCAAGATCGACAACGGCAACCCGGCTGCGAACCCGGCCACATCCGGCACCTGGGGCCTGTTCGTCGCCCAGGACACCAGTGCGACCGCGGCGGGCGACGTCGCCTATGTCCAGGCCGGCCAGACCGTCAGCTTCGGCTCCACCGGGCAGATGGTTTCCCCGGCCAGCGGCGACATCACGCTGCCGACCATGACGATCAACGGAACCACCATCACCGGCATCAACCTGACGACCGGCGGCAATGGCGTGACCCAGAACGGCGATGTCAGCGGCCAGATCGACGCCCGCAGCATCCGCCAGGACGGCTACACCGCCGGCACGCTCGATCGCGTCTCGGTCTCGGCCGAAGGCGCGGTGATCGGTACCTTCAGCAATGGCCAGGTCGTGGCGCTGGCCCAGGTCTCGGTCGCCCGCTTCAATGCCGACAACTCGCTGAAGCGGCTCGACGGCGGTGCCTTCGAGGAGACGATCGAATCCGGCCCGCCGATCATCGGCTTGGGCACCTCGCAGATGGTCGGCGGTAGCGTCGAGCAGTCGAACACCGATATCGCCGACGAATTCTCCAAGATGATCGTCACCCAGCAGGCCTACTCGGCCAACACCAAGGTCATCACCACGGCCCAGGAGATGCTGACCGCGGTGTTCAACATCATCCGCTGAGCGACGCATCTGCCTAAGCTGCGGCCCAGGAGGGCCGCATCTCGCAACAGGAGTTGACGATGGGCCTGAGCACTTCCCTGAACACCGCGATCGGCGGCCTCAACGCCGCGCAGGTCGGCATCGGCATCGTTTCGCAGAACGTCGCCAATGCGGGAACGACGGGCTATGTCCGCCGGACCGTTTCGACCGCCGACAGCCTGAGCGGGCTGACGGTCGGCGTGCAGAGCACGCAGGTCCAGCGGCTCCTCGACAAGATCGTCCAGCATCAGCTCTGGCAGGAGGCTTCGGGGGCGGCCTATACGTCGACCCGCGCGAACTCGCTGTCCAATCTCGACAAGCTCTATGGCGCGCCGGGCAGCGCCACGGCGCTGGATACGATCTTCAACAAGTTCACCGGCGCGCTGCAATCGCTCCAGAACGATCCGTCGTCCTACAGCCTGCGCGCGCAGGTGCTCGACAACGCGACGCAGCTGGCGCGCCAGCTCAACACGCTCTCCAACGGCGTGCAGGCCCTGCGCAGCCAGGCCGAGAGCGGCATCGCCACCGCGGTCACCAAGGTCAATGACCTGCTCAGCGCGCTCTCCAAGGTCAATACCCGCATCGTCGGCAGCCCGAACGACAGCGCGACGGCGGGGCTGAAGGACCAGCGCGACCTGATCCTCTCCGAGCTGTCGCAGTATGTCGACATCAAGACGACGGAGGATGCACGGGGCTCGGTCAGCGTCGTGACGGGTTCCGGGACGCAGCTCTTCGATGGGCAGGCGGCCGTCACCTTCAAGTTCGACGAGCATGCCGGTCTGGGGCCGGACGACCAGTGGGACATCGACCCGGCCAAGCGCAGCGTCGGCACGATCAAGATCATCGATGCCTCCGGCAACGCCTCGGACGCCATCGCCAACCGGATCTTCCGCTCCGGCGAAATCGCGGCCAATATCGAATTGCGCGACAAGACGCTGGTCCAGGCGCAGGCGCAGCTCGACGAGATCGCCGCGCAGATGTCGAAGGCGCTCTCGGAGAATTCCCTCCCGAGCGCGGCCTATCCGCCGTCGCCGGCGGCGCAGACCGGCCTCGATCTCGATCTCGGCTTCGATGCCACAAAGCAGCGCCTGAACACGCTGATTTTCGACTACACGCCGACACCTCCCGGCCCGACGCAGCGCTTCACCTTCGTCAACGCGCCTGCCGGAACAGTCCTGCCGATCGGCAGCGACCCGTCCAACAAGACGATCGCGATCGATTTCTCGGCCGGCCCCGCTTCGGTCGCCGCCCAGATCCAGAACGCGCTCGACACGAACGGTGCGACGGGCTTCACGGTGGGCAATCCCAGTGGCTCGCTGCTGCGGATCACCGAGCCGGGCGGCCGCGTCGCCGGGCTCGGCGCCAAGACCGGTGTGCTCGCCGCCGATTCCGCGACCTCCGGGATGCCCCTCTTCGTCGATGCGGACAACAAGCCCTTCATCGGCTCCTATGACGACGCCACGCGCAAGGTCGGGCTGGCGGGCCGGATCGCGGTCAATGCCGACGTCATCCGGAACAGCGCGCTGCTGGTCGGCCCGGCCGGCACCGCGGCCGGCGATGCGACGCGGCCCAAGGCGCTGCTCGAGAGCCTGACGAGCAGCGTCCGCAGCTTCGACAACAGCTCCTCGCCGGACGGGGCGACGGCATCCTTTTCCGGCACGATCACCAATTTCGTCCAGCGCGTGGTCTCCTCGCAGGGGCAGGCGGTCGAGGCTGCCAAGCGCCTCGACGAGGGCCAGCAGGTCGCGCTCGCATCGATCCAGAGCCGCTTCCAGGAGACGTCCCAGGTCAATGTCGACCAGGAGATGTCGATGCTGATCGAACTCCAGACCGCCTATGCCGCCAATGCCCGCATCATCTCCACGATGAAGGAGATGATGGACGTGCTGATGAGAGTGTGAGGCCGCGATGACCATCACCGCTTACGGAACCGGCGCCTATCGCGCGGCCAAGCCCAACGAGTTCGTTTCGACCCGGGCCCAGTTCGACGATCTCCAGCGCCAGCTCGACACCAAGCAGCGCAGCACGAGCTATGGCGACCTCGGCATCGACCGGCGCGTCAGCCTCGATCTCAACGCCAAGGTTTCGCAGCTCGATTCCTGGCTCAGCGGCATCGAGCTGACCAACGTGAATCTGAAGCTCTCGTCACAGAGCGTCGAGAACTTCGCCAAGCTCGTCAACGAGACGCGTACCGATACCCGTTCCAACAGCTACGTGCCGAGCGCCAGTGGCCGCTCCGCGCCGCAATTGCTGGCCGAGGAGAAGTTCAAGCAGGCGCTCGACCTGCTGAACACCGATGTCAACGGGCGCTATCTCTTCTCGGGCAAGACTTCCGATACCGAGCCGACTGCGGGCTTCGACGAGATCATGAACGGAGACGGCGCCGGCAAGGCCGGGCTCAGGCAATTGATCGACGAGCGCAAGCAGGCCGATCTCGGCTCCGGTCTCGGACGGCTGACGACCGGCATCTCCGGCACGACGAGCGTCACGGTCGCCGACGAGAACCATGTTTACGGCTTCAAGCTGGCGGGAGCCACGTCGAGCTCCTCGGCCCTTGCCGTGACCTATAATGCGGGTACTCCGGCGAATCTCGCCGTCGACGTGACGGCGCAGCCCCAGCCGGGCGACAAGGTGACCCTCAAGCTGACCTTGCCCGATGGAACGCAGGAAGAGGTGACCCTCACCGCCCGGGCCGCCGGAACCGATGGCTCGGCCGCCGACAGCTTCCAGATCGGCGCGACGCCGGCCGATACCGCGACGGCGCTGAAAGCCTCGATCGACGCTGCCCTTGGCAGGGAAGCGAAGACGACGCTCCCTGCCGCCTCCGCGCAGGTGGCGGCCGAGGATTTCTTCGCCGGCAGCCCAAGCAATCCGCCGAAGCGGGTGCCGGGCCCGAACTTCGCGACGGCGACCGCACCGCCGAGCAATGCCGGTACGGCTGCGACGACGGTGACCTGGTATCGCGGCGATGACGGCAGCGACCCTGCCCGCAATACGGCGACGGTCCAGATCGACCAGGGGCAGGTCGTGGGGACGGGTGCGCGGGCCAACGAGCAGGCCTTCCGCGTCGGCCTCGCCCAGTTCGCGATCATGGCGACCGAGACCTTCCCGGCCAGCGACGCGAATGCGCAGGCAGGTTACGAAGCGATGGCGTCGCGGGTCGGCGACAAGCTCGGTTTCGGCGACTCCGTCCAGAAGCCGGCTGAGATCATCACCGAGCTCGGCTCGGCCCAGACCGCGCTCGCCAGCGCCAAGGAACGCCACCAGAGCACCAAGAACTACCTGATCTCGACACTCTCCGGCGTCGAGAACGTGACGACGGAGGAGGTCGCGACGCAGATCCTGTCGCTGCAGACGCAGTTGCAGGCGAGCTATCAGGTCACCTCGATGCTGTCGAAGCTGTCCCTGACCAATTACCTCTGAACGCAGAGAAATCCGCTAACAGAAACGCCGCCCATCGGGCGGCGTTTCTGTTTTCAGGTCTTCCGCGGAAAGGTATCAGCGGCCGCGCAAACCTGCGGCGATTTCCCGGTTGATGCTGATCAGCGCACCGAGGCCCTGCGGCTGCGGATCAGCCGAGATCTTGAACGTCTGATTGAAGATGAAATTGGCCAGACCGAGGATGTTGGTCTTGATGCCGACCGGCAGAGGGTTGTCCTCGGCGATCATGGCGGAGACCAGCAGGGTCCAGAGGCGCCGGTTGTAGGTGAGGGCTTCGTCGACATCTCGCCCGCGCGCCTCCCAGTCGTCGGCGACGGCCTGAAGCCGGGTCGCGGCCTTGATCAGCAGGGAGGCTTCAAGTTCGCGGGGCGAAACGACGGATTGGGCAGTCTTGGCCGCGGCGGCGTAGGCGTTAAACCCGTTTTGCATTCTCGATCAATTCCGCTTCATAGGCGATCAGCTTTCTGGCCGCCTTCAGAGCCTTGTACAGGTCGTCGCTTAAGATGCGGTTATTGATCTCATGAACATGCGGCAGAGCGCTGGGCGCTGCATTGATGAACTCGCGCACGAGCTGGAAATAGGTCTCGTGCTCATGCGTCGGGTCCTGCGCCAGGTACATCAGCTGGATGGCGAGGTAGATCTTCTTGGCCGGGGTGTCGGCGCTGGCTGCGGTGAGAATGTCCTTCTCGCGCAGGATGGGCGCATCGCCCTCGATGAAGAAGCGCGTGCGCTGCTCGTCGTTGCGGATCACCACCTGGCCGATGATGATGCGCTCCTTGGGCTTGAGCTCGACCTTGAGGGCCATGTCTTGTCCTTGCCTTCTGGCGGAGGGGAGGGCTGTGCCGTCTTCGGCGTCAGCCGAAGAGCCGGAGCACGCCCTGGTCGGCCTGCGAGGCCAGCGACAGCGCCGTCTGCGAGAGCTGCTGGCGGGTGTTGAGCGCGAGCAGCTTGGCGCCTTCCTCGTTGGAATCGGCGAGAACGAGGTTGTCGGCGCCGATGGTCAAGGTGTTGATCATGTTCTTGGTGAAGTCCTGACGGGTCTGGATCACCGAGAGCTGCGAGCCGAGCGACGAGGCCGAGCTGCGCAGCGAGGTCAGCGCGTTGGTCAAGGCGTCGGAGGCATTGGCCAGGGCGTTGTCGTTCTGGAAATCGATGTCGCCGACGGCGGATCCCGCCTGGGCGATGCCGAGATTGGTCGCGCTGATCTCCTCGCCCTGGATGTCCAGCTTGTTCTGGGCCGCTCCGGTCTTCTCGTTGAAGACGACCGAGAGAGCGTCGCCGGCCAGCAGGTTGATGCCGTTGAAGCCGGCGTCCTTGGCGAGCTCGTTGATCTGGCTGCGCAGCTCGTTGAACTGGTCGACGAGATTGGCGCGGATATCCGAATTGCCGGCGGCGACGACAGCGGCGGCGTCGCTGCCGGCCGCGCCGGTCACGGCGTCCGCGCCGGCGATCGTGAGTGCGTCCGAACCCGTACCCTTGATCGTCAGTTCGCCGGAGTTGTTGACCGTCGCGGTGGCGATGCCGGAATCATTGATCTTGTTGACGACGTCGCGGATCGTCTCGGTGGCGCCGATCGCCACAGTATATTCAGTGTTCCCGGCCGTGATCACGATGTTGCCCGCGGCAGCGACGGTTTTCGCGAGAGCCGCAGCCTTGGTCGCGGCGATGGCGGCACCCGTGGTGCTCGGACGGTTCTGGGCGGCGTCGGCCTGGGCCTGCTTGATGGTCGACTGGGCCGACTGCACCAGCTTGACGATCGCGTCGATACCTTTCGATGCCGTCTGAATCGTCTGAATGCCGTTGGAGATTCCATCCAGCAAGCCACCGAGCTGGTTGGACCGGTCGTTCAGGCCGGCTGCGGTGAAGAAATTGATCGGGTTGTCGATGGCCGAATTGACGCGCCGTCCGGTCGCCAGGCGATTCTGGATCGCGCCCTGCTCGGCGGTGGTCTGCTGGAGCGTCAGCAGGTTGTTGCGCACGCCGCTGGTGAGAATCGTATTGGCCATGTCTGGGTCCTCTGAACGCGCGGCGCTACGCCCGCCCGGATTGCTTTGGACCGATCATTGTTTGTTAAGGCTAATAAACGGTTAATCGCGACGGAGAATCCTTGCTTGTAACGAAGAAAGCGGCGGAGCTTGCGCTCCGCCGCTTTCTTTTGTCTTCGGCCCAAATTCTGTGGGCAAGCCCGCTTCTGCGGACGAAGGATCAGAACAGGCGCAGGACGGCCTGATCGGCCTGGCTCGAAAGCGACAGGGCGGTCTGGGAGAGCTGCTGGCGGGTCTGCAGAGCGAGCAGCTTGGCGCCTTCTTCGTTGGTGTCGGCCAGCACCAGGTTGTCGGCACCCTGGGTCAGGGTGTTGATCAGGTCCTTGGTGAAGTCCTGGCGGGTCTGGACGACGCCCAGGCTGGAGCCCAGCGACGAGGCCGTCGAGCGCAACGAGGTGAGGGCGTTGGTCAGGGAGTCGGCAGCGGTGGCGAGCTGCGTATCATTCTGGAAGTCGATGTCGGTACCAGCTTGGCCGATGCCGAGGTTCGTGGCGCTGATTTCCTCACCCTGAACCTTGAGCTCGTTCTTGGCGGCACCGGTCTTCTCGTTGAAGACGACGGAGAGTGCGTCGCCGGCGAGAAGATTGATGCCGTTGAAGCCGGCGTCCTTGGCGAGTTCATCGATCTGCGTGCGCAGGTCGTTGAACTGATCGACGAGGCTGGCGCGAACGTCGGAGTTGGCAGTGGCCGTCACGGCGGCCTGGTCGTTTCCGACCACGCCGGTAACAGCGTCGGCACCGGCGATCGTCAGAGCGTCCGAACCCGTGCCCTTGATCGTCAGCTTGCCATCGTTGCTGACCGAAGCGGTCGCAATGCCCGACTTGTTGATGTTGTTGACGACGTCGCGGATCGTGTCGGTCGCGGTTGCAGTGACGGTGTATTCCGTCGCGCCGGCGGTGATCGTGATGTCGCCGGCTGCGGCGACGGTCTTGGCCAAGGCCGCAGCCTTGGTCGTATCGATCGCGGCGCTGACGGTGCTCGGACGGTTCTGGGCGGCGTCGGCCTGGGCCTGCTTGATCGTCGACTGGGCCGACTGGACCAGCTTGGTGATCGCGTCGATACCCTTCGAGGCGGCCGTGATGGTCTGGACGCCGTTCGAGATGCCGTCGAGCAGGTTGGTGAACTGGCCGGCGCGATCGTTCAGGCCGGCGGCGGTGAAGAAGTTGACCGCGTTGTCGACGGCGGAGTTGACCTTCTTGCCGGTGGCGAGACGGAACTGACCCTGCTGCGAGGCGGCGGTGGTCGAGGAGAGCGAGGAGAGCGCGTTGCGCACGCCAGCGGAGAGAGAGATCGTCGAGGCCATAATGAGAAACCCTTCTGGGATGATGCCTTCTGGCGTCGTGGCCGTTCTGGCCGCGACGAAAGGACCCTGCCGCGGCGCTTCGTAACGAGACGTAAATTTCGACGTTAGAATGCGCCGCTGACGGGGCAGCCTGCCGGCATGGTGAACGGCGGATTAAGGGCGGCGAGGGAGCCTTGAAACGACGAAGGCCCGCTTGCGCGGGCCTTGCGGGAGGCAACCGAGACGTCGTGGAGCAGGCCGGCTTCAGGCGGTCCGTTCGACCTGATGGGCCTCGCTGGCCTCGCGCGCCCGTTCGCTGAGCTCGCGCGAATAGGCGCGGAGTTTCAGGAGGACTTCGTCCGGCAGTTGCGAGATCGTCTCGCCGGTGTGCGGGTCCTTCTTCTGCAGCACGATCGCGCGCGTCTTGGGATCGATGATCAGCTTGCGCTCGACCGTCTCGTCGGCGGTGCGCGTGGCGGCGCGATCGTTCCGGTCGTTGGCGAATGCCCGGCGCTCGCCATCGGCGCGGCTCTGGGCGTCGCGTGCCTCGGCGCGGACCTCGACATTGACGGCCGCGCCGGCAGAGGCGGATTGCACGGTCTTTTCGGGGGGAAGGTCCACGGCGACGCTGCCGGCCTGCGCCGTAACGTCCGAGCGGGTGACGGGCGGCGCGGCGGTCACGGCCGCGAGCCTGGGGGCGTTGCCAAAATCCATGACCACTCCTTCTGGAGTCGTTCACGGCGCCGTTGCGCCGTTCTCGTCCGGTGCCGGGAGCAGGACGTGCTACCCGACGCTGCGAGGATTGGCAGAAAAGATTGAATCCGGCGTCAAGAAATTAGGTAAATCTTTAGGGTTTCCGGCGCAGCCGGCGCGTAAACCCTTTATATACCAAGGGCCTGGTGGCTGCCGACGGCGAGCCCGCCAGAGCAGGGCGCCGATCAAAGCCGGCGCGAGACGACCAGCGGCCCGGAATTGGGACGGGCGAAGACACCGGCGCCGACAGTCGCGGTCGGGCCGTAGCCATTGGCCCGCATCGGCCGGTTGGCGTCGGCCGCGAGATCGCGAATGACGGATTCCGAAACGGCGCGCGCCGTCGCCAGCACGATCTGGTTGGTTTCGATCAGGCCCTGGAAGGCGTTGTGAGCCTCCTTCAACCGCTTGACCTGGTCCGGCACGAAGCGCGCAAGCGCCACGGCATTCAGCTTCACCTGCTCGACGCCGCGCATGTAGATGCCGGCGAGTTCGGTCTTGCGCGGCTCGCGGGTCATCGCTTCCGGCAGGCGGCCGGCACGAACCAGCTCGGTCTCCTCGCCGACGAGATGCGAGAGGGCGCCGAGCGCCTCCAGGACGGCTTCGATCAGGGCTCGGGCACCAAGCGCGTCGGCGATGCGCGGGCGTTCGTCGAGGACAGGCTTAGCGACCGGCATTCTGGACTCCGCCCGCGGCCTGTTCCTGGAGATTGATCAGGTCGCGCATGATCTGGTTGGAGAGGCCGATGCCGCCGGCCTGCTGGATCTGCTTGGCGTATTGCTGGGTGAGCTGCGAGCGCCAGATGCCGCCGCCGGTGCCGTTCTCGCCGAGCGGGCCTTCGGTGCCCTCGCTGGCGAAGAGCTTCTCGGTCATCTGCTCGAGGAACATGGTCTCGAAATCGTCGGCCTGCTTCTTCGCCTTGGCCTTGGCCGGGTCGAGCGCATCGGCAATGCCGCTGGCGACCTTGCCGGCGACGCCGAGGGCGAGATTCGCGGCGGGAAGCGCGAGGGCAGCAGTCATCACATCACCTCGATTTCGGCCTGCAGCGCGCCTGCCGACTTGATGGCCTGGAGAATGGAGATCAGGTCGCGCGGGCCGATGCCCAGCGCATTGAGCCCGTCGACCAGCTCGGCCAGCGTCACGCTTTCCTTGACCAGGGCGAGCTTGTTGCCGCCGCCGGTATCGACCTTGACGTTGGTCCGGGGCGTCACGACGGTCTGGCCGCGCCCGAAGGGCTCCGGCTGCGAGACCTGCGGCTGTTCGCTGATCGTGACGGTGAGGTTGCCCTGCGCCACGGCGACGGTGGAGACGCGGACATCCTTGCCCATGACGATGATGCCGGAGCGCTCGTCGATGACGATGCGGGCGAGCTGGTCGGGCTCGACGCGCAGCTGCTCGATATCGGTGAGCAGCTTGATCATGTTGCCCTTGAAGCGGGCCGGAATCTGCAAGGCCACGGTCGAAGGATCGGTCGGCTCGGCCGAGTCGCCGCCGACGAATTCGTTGATCGCGGCGGCCATGCGGCGAGCGGTGGTCAGGTCGGGATTGCGCAGCGACAGGCGCAGCGTCTGGAGCTTGTTCAGCGCGAAGTCGATCTCGCGCTCGACGACGCCGCCATTGGCGATGCGGCCGACGGTCGGCACGCCGCGGGTGATCTTGCTGGCCTCGCCCTCGGCCGAGAAGCCGGAGATCGCGACCGGGCCCTGCGACACCGCATAGACCTCGCCATCGGCACCGAGCAGCGGCGTAACCAGGAGCGTGCCGCCCTGCAGCGACTTGGAATCGCCCATGGCCGAGACGGTGACGTCGACGCGGGTGCCCTGCGTGGCGAAGGGCGGCAGGTTTGCGGTCACCATCACGGCGGCGACGTTGGCGGTGCGCATGTTGGCGCCGCGGGTGTTGACGCCGAGACGCTCCAGCATCGCCTGCAGCGACTGCTTGGTGAAGGGCGTGTTGTTGAGGGTGTCGCCGGTGCCGTTGAGGCCGACGACGATGCCGTAGCCGAGCAACTGGTTGGTGCGCACGCCCTCGACCGAGGCGAGATCCTTGATGCGCGAGAGCGCGAACACCGGCTGGGACGACAGGCCGACGACCACGGCCAGCAGAGCGGCCAGCGGCTTCAGCAGCGTCTTCAGGGCGGGGTTGCGGAACATGCGTCTGGCACCAGGGGTGGTTGAACTCATCCGACCCTTGCGAGGGGCGTGCCAAACCGCTCGAATTTGAAAAGCCTTGTTTGTCAGTCCTTTGCAGTTCGGCTTCATGGTTGGGAGGCTCTTGCGGAGCCTGCGCTTCCTGCCGGGGCGGCAGTTTCTGCCGGGTCGTTTACCGGCTGTTAACCGTCTTCCGACAAGGTTTCATTAACCCTTCACGAGGCCGCCGATGATCAGGATCGACCAGCGCGCGCCCGTTTCGAATGCCGGCCCGGCCAGTTCCGCGAGGCGCTCGAGCGGCGCGGCCTTCACGCTTCCGATGCAGGATTCCGCCACCGCGACCCGCAGCAGCGGCGTCAGCGCGGCCGGCCCGCTCGATACGCTGCTCGCCGTTCAGGCGCAGGAGGACACGCAGGACCGCAAGCGCCGGCAGGCAAGGCGCGGGCACGACCTGCTCGACGGGCTCGACCGGCTGAAGGCGGCGCTGCTCTCCGGCCGGGTTTTGCCCTCCGAGCTGGAGCGGCTGCGCACGACGCTGGCGCTCAGGCGCGAGACCACCGACGATCCACGCCTCGACGAGGTTCTGGCGCATATCGAACTGCGTGCGGCTGTGGAGCTGGCGAAGCTGAAGCGCTGAGGCGTGCGCAGGGCGTCAAGCTCGGGCTTGACCCGAGCATCTCGGAAACCAGTATCTTCTCGTCTTGAGATTCTCGGGTCTGCGCTTCGCTTCGCCCGAGAATGACGGCGCCTGGTGTCGGCCGATCTAGCGGATGAACTGATCGACATACTCCGCACCCAGCCCGTTCTGCGCATAATGCGCCCGGCACTTGTCGATGCGGGTGAAGGTGTCGTCATAGCCGAGGCATTTGCCGTCGGGGTCGACATAGATCATCGCGCCGTTCACCTGGAACATGGTGATCATCTCCTCGACGTCGGGATCGACCACCAGCGTGTGGGTCTCGCCGGGCGCCTCATAGACATAGGAGCCCTCGGTCGCGACCCAGTCATGCTCCAGATAGCGCCATTGGCCCTTCAGTACGTAGCCGTGGACCGGCAGCGGGTGGCGGTGGCGCGAGAGCACGCCGGCGCGGCGGACCTTGAGCAGGTTCATCCAGTAGCCGCGCGAGACGCAGAAGAGCAGCGGGCGGAACCAGACATTGTCATCGACCGGCACCCAGACGCGCTCGTCGGTCGGGATCACGTTCGGGACGATCAGCTCCGGCGGCGATTCCTTCGGCTGGGGATGGCGATAGGGCGTCCAGCGCTCCTCCTGGGTGGCCGCGACGGGGATCGGGCTCGTCGTCGTGTTCATGGCGTCTCTCCCGGGCTGATGTTCTGATTCAATACGCTTGCAATTCGATTCAGGTTTCCGGCTCAAGCTGTTGAGCCGGAGGCACTTTCCTAGACCGCGAGATAGCCGCCATCGACCGGCAGGATCGCGCCGGTGACGAATTGTGCGGCATCCGAAAGCAGGAAGGCGATGGCGCCACCAACATCGCCGGGCTTGCCCCAGCGGCCCATCGGCGTGCGAGCGATGATGGGCGCCGAGCGCTCGGCATCCTCGACCAGCGGCCGGGTCAGCTCGGTCTCGATCCAGCCGGGCGCGACCGCGTTGACGCGGATGCCGTCCGGGGCCCAGGCGGCGGCGAGCGACTTGGTGAGCTGGCCGATGCCGCCCTTCGAGGCGGCATAACCCGGCGCGAAGGCGGAGCCGTGGAAGGTCAGCATCGAGGCGATGTTGACGATGGCGCCGCCGGTCTTGTCCGCCCCCCTGGCGGCGAGCTTGTCCCTGGCGGCGACGCACATCCGCATCGTGCCGTTGAGATTGACCTCGATGGTCAGGCGGAAGGCGTCGATCTCGAATTCCTTGCCGCCGCGCTGGATCATGCCTGCGCAGTTCACCAGGGCATCGAGACGCGGGCAGGTCGCGACGATGGCGGCGACCTCGGCGTCGCGGGTCACGTCGAGCCGGGCATGCCGGATCGCAGGATGGGCCGGGGCCGCTGCCACCTCCTCCTCGGTCAGGCCGGTGGCGAGAACGTCGTAGCCGGCCTGTGCCAGGGCAAGCGCGGCGCCGGCGCCGATGCCGCGGGTGCCGCCGGTAACGAGAGCGAATTTGGTCGAAGCCGGGTTTGTCATGGAGCGAGGCTAGAGCGCTCCGGGCCCATGGGAAAGACTGGATGACGCAGGCCGCCATGCGATGGCGGCCGTGCCGGTCAGTCCCACTTGTATTTCAAGGAGAGCATGGCCCGGCCCTGCGTCTCGAAATCACTGGCGACGAGCGGCACCTTGCGCGCCAGCGTCAGGTCGAAGGAGGTCTGCCAGGGCAGGTCGGCGAGCCTGGCGAGATCGACCGAGAGCTTCATCTCCGGTGTGAATGCCGTGTGGAAGCCGTCGCCCGGCGCGAAGACGTAATTGCCGGCCATGGCGAGCTGGGAGGTCAGGGTGAGATGCGGGAACAATTCCTGCCGGTAGCCGATCACGGCCTCGCCGGTCTGTTCGGGATTGCCGTAGAGCGAGCCACCGCCGCCGGTCGCGAGGCTCCAGATGAAGCCCTTCCGGGCTACCGCCGGCTTGCCCAGCCGCCAGCGCAGCTCCGCGTCGCGCGTCGCACCGACGCTCGCCGGGTCGAAGATCGTGGTCGAGAGCGAGAAGATGTCCTGCCCGAGCTTGAAGCCGACGGAGCGGTCCTGCGCTGCGCTCGTCATGGTCTGGCGCGCGGCGAAGCCCTTGCGGATGATGTCGACGGGAATCGGCGCCCGCGCCCGCAGATGGGCGCCGGACGCCGCTGCCGCCCGGCCGAGCGCGGCCAGTCCCGGATCGAAGACGAGAGCATCGGGGTCATCCGCGGCGAGTGCCGGAGCCGCCATCACGTCGGCATCGGGATCGATCAGCGCGCCGCGGGGGACCGGCAGCGGGATCGTCGGTGCTTGCTCGGCCGTGATCGGCGCGGAGGCGAGGGCGGGGCCGAACGTCGCCGCCAGAAGGATCGCGGCCGGCTGAAGACCGGCGCTGAGGTCATGAATGAAACGGAACACGTCGTTCGTCCTGTCGCTATGACGAGCGGCAGAACAGACTAGGCCGGAAAGATGCCGATTTTGCGGCAATGCAGCATAATTCGGTGCGCAGCAGATTGGGCGAAAGCTGCGCTTCCCCCGCCGGCTCTAACGAGCTAGGAAGCGACCCAGCCGCGGGCCGCGGCCAGAAGCCGGCCCCGGATCGTTCTATCTGGAGAGAACAGGGGTCATCGCATGAGCAAGATCAAGGTCGCCAACCCGGTCGTCGACATGGACGGCGACGAGATGACCCGGATCATCTGGCAGAAGATCAAGGACACCCTGATCTTCCCGTATCTGGATCTCGAGCTCGATTATTACGACCTCTCGGTCGAGAACCGCGACGCGACCGACGACCAGGTCACGATCGACGCCGCCAACGCCACCAAGAAGCATGGCGTCGCGGTGAAGTGCGCCACCATCACGCCGGACGAGGGCCGCGTGAAGGAGTTCAACCTCAAGTCGATGTGGAAGTCGCCGAACGGCACGATCCGCAACATCCTCGGTGGCGTGATCTTCCGCGAGCCGATCATCTGCAAGAACGTGCCGCGCCTGGTTCCCGGCTGGACCCAGCCGATCGTCATCGGCCGCCATGCCTATGGCGACCAGTACCGCGCCACCGATTTCAAGTTCCCGAGCAAGGGCACGCTGTCGATCAAGTTCGTCGGCGAGGACGGCAACGTCATCGAGAAGGAGGTCTTCAAGGCCCCCGAGGCCGGCGTCGCCATGGCGATGTACAATCTCGACGAGTCGATCCGCGACTTCGCCCGCGCTTCGCTGAACTACGGCCTGATCCGCAAGTACCCGGTCTATCTCTCGACCAAGAACACCATCCTCAAGACCTATGACGGGCGCTTCAAGGATATCTTCGAGGAGATTTACCAGGCTGAATTCAAGGCCGAATTCGACAAGCTCGGCATCACCTACGAGCACCGCCTGATCGACGACATGGTCGCTTCCGCGATGAAGTGGTCGGGCGGCTATGTCTGGGCCTGCAAGAACTACGACGGCGACGTGCAGTCCGACACCGTGGCGCAGGGCTTTGGCTCGCTCGGCCTGATGACCTCGGTTCTGATGACGCCGGACGGCAAGACCGTCGAGGCCGAGGCCGCGCACGGCACGGTGACCCGCCACTACCGCGAGCACCAGAAGGGCAAGGAGACCTCGACGAACTCGATCGCCTCGATCTTCGCCTGGACCCGTGGCCTCGCGCACCGCGCCAAGCTCGACAACAATGCCGAGCTCGCCAAGTTCGCTGCGCTGCTGGAGAAGGTCACGGTCGACACTGTCGAGGCCGGCGACATGACCAAGGACCTCGCCCTGCTGGTCGGCGCCGAGCAGAAGTGGCTCTCGACCACCGGCTTCCTCGAGAAGGTCAGCGACAACATGCGCAAGGCGATGGCCGCCTGATTACCGGCGCATCGTTGCGTGGAATGAGAAGCCCGGCCGAAAGGCCGGGCTTTTTTCATCAGCGGTGACGGCAGGACGTCATGACTTGAACCTGCCCCATCGCTGCGCGATCAGGTCAATTGACGGCGAAGCAGTAAAGCCGCCCGGCGCCGCCCGTGCCTTTCAGGGCGTCCTGGCTGCAGCCGCCGCGCGAGGCATGTGAGCTGTTCCAGGATTTCGCGGGTGGCGACTCGTCGAGCCCGGTGCGGTCATGGTGGCCCATCATCACCGCGCCCTCCGCGCCGCTTTTCGTATAGTTCCCGCAAGTGCGATCCTCGCCCGGGGCGAAGGCCGTGCCGTCGGGCTGCGAGCCCGTCAGGATGTCATGCTCGTTGGGCGTGTCGCCGCGGCCGTTGACGGCTGCGCCCTTCTCGGTGAGCGCCGTCTGCTTGGTGAGGTTCGCCGCGCCGCCATGCAGGTCCGCGACGCTGTTCGCGATCACCGCACCCTTGGCATTGCGCCAGGGGCCGGCGCCGATCCGATCGCGCGCATTGACCGCGGCGGTGCCGCCGGCTGCCTGCGTCGACAGATAGGCGTGCCAGGTCTTGCTGCCGGCGCCGGCCGCCTGGGCGAGGCGCTGGCAAATCGCATCGGCACCCGCCAGCCCGCCGAGATCCGCGCCCTTGCCGGAGCCAGCGCTCGTGATGAAAAAGGTCATATCCGAGGTCTGAGCCTGGGCGGTGCTGCCGGTTAGCGCCAGCAATCCGAAGGTCGCAGCAAGCGTGACGTATTTTGCGCTCATCGTTCGGTCTCCCTGGTCTTCTTCGCTCTTGGCTACGTTCGTTCAGCGACGCCCGCAGCCGGTGCAGGGGCAGCCTAACATGGCTTTCGGCCTGTTGGGGGCGGCCTCGGCATAGTCGCAAGGAAGTGACTGAAGGGGGCAGGTCAGGCGGCGGGGCGGTTTCGCTCAAGCCGCATCGCGATATGCCCGGTCATTCCACCCTGACCGGCCGCCGCGCCAGGATGCGATGCTCCGCCAGCGGCGCATGCAGGATGTAGCGCAATTCATAGACACCCGGCTGGTCCGGCGCTTCCAGCGTTGCCTCGACATTCTCCGCGGGGAAGAAGCGCGGGCCGTCCGTGTCGGCCGGCGCGTCCGGCTTCACCAGCATCACGCGGTCCTGCTCGCCATTGGGGCCGATGCCGCGCACCGGCACGCCCTGGCCGCGGCCGACACGCTCGGGCGCAGCCAGCGTCGCACTCGGCTCTGTCGTCGCGAGCGGCTGGCGCAGCAGGATCGTGGGCGCGCCGGCCTTTTCCACCGTCAGGCGCAGTTCGTAAGTCCCGACGGCGCCGGGGGTGGGGAGAGCCGGCACCGTGGTCCTGGGCTCGACGACGACGATCGCCTTGTCTGCCGGATCATCCGGGCGCGCGATGGCGAGGCGCGCGCCTTGCGGCATGCGCGTGAGGAAGACGCTGAGCGGCGCGCCGGCGACGATGGTCCGCGCCGCGGAAAGGGCGGGGGCATCGTTACGGCGTTGGGCGGGCTTCGTCTGCGCGGCGGCGAGCGCCGGCAGGAGCAGGGCGGCAAGCCCGATCAGGAAACGGCGTTTCACGTTCATCCTCTCGCCAGCGTCCGGATGCGCTCGGCAAGCCGGGGATGGCGTGTGGTGAGTGCCCGGAAATCGATGGGGTCGAGCACCAGAAGCTTGGAAGGAGCCGTCGCCACCGCCGCTTGCGGGCAGGGCGAGTGGCTCGCGATGGCGATATCATCAAGCTGGAGTTCGCCGAAAAAATGGCCTTCGTCGAGCCGGTCGCGACTGTTGGCGAGCGCGACCTCGACCTCGCCGCTGGCGATGAAATACAGTGCCCGGCCGGGCTCGCCCTGATGCATGATGACGGCGCCGCTGCGCACCGTCTGGGCGCGCAGGAATTGCATTACGGCGGCGATTTCGTTCGCATCCAGCGCGCCGAACAGCGGCACGCGCGCGATCATGCTCCAGGTGACCACGAATTCGCGCCGATGGATCTCCTGTGCGAAGGCGGTGGCGACGATGCCGACCGGCAGGGCGAGCATGACGAGGCCGAGCACCGCGGTGACGGCCGCCACCGCCTTGCCGGCTGCCGTGACCGGGAAGACATCGCCGTAACCGACCGTGGTCAGGGTGATGATCGCCCACCACATCGCATCGGGGATGGTGCCGAACTTGTCGGGCTGGGCCTCGTGCTCGACCAGATGCATCGCGCTCGCCGCCACCAGCATCACGCCCATCAGGATGACGAAGCAGGCGACCAGCGCCTTGCGCTCGGAGGCCAGCGCTGCGGCGAGCGAGGCCATGCCGGGCGAATAGCGGCCGAGCTTGAAGAAGCGCAGCAGCCGCAGCAGCAGCAGGATCCTGATCTCGCCGAAGCCGATGAGACTGGCGGCGAGCGGCAGGATCGCGAGTAGATCGATGATGGCTGGGACGGAGCGGAGATAGTCGAGCCGCGCCCGTGTCGCGCTCAGGCCGCGATAGCGGGCATGCTCGGGCGTGATCCAGATGCGGATGGCATATTCGAGGGTGAAGACCGCGAGCGAGGCGCGCTCTAGCAGGTCGAAACCGGGGCCGAAGCGGGCGGCGAGCGTGGGAACGGATTCCAGCACGATCGCCAGCACGTTGGCTGAGATCAGCGCGACCAGCGCCCGGTGGATTACGGTGGCGACGAGATCATCGCCGGCACCATGATCGAACCACAGGTGAACCTGCCGCCGCCAGCCCTGTTCAGGCGTGGCGGCGGCCATATCCCTGTCAGCCCATCGCAGCCGCGACGGCATCGAGCGCGGCTTGCGCCTTGCTGCCGTCCGGCCCACCGGCCTGGGCCATGTCGCGGCGTCCGCCACCGCCCTTGCCGCCGAGCTGCTCGGAGGCCGCGCGGACCAGTGCGACCGCGTCGAAACGCTCGGTCAGGTCGGGCGTGACGCCGACGACAACGCCGGCCTTGCCGTCATCGGCCACACCAACGATGGCGACGACGCCGGAGCCGACGCGGGCCTTGGCCTCGTCGGCGAGGCTCTTCAGGTCCTTCATCTCGACACCGGTGACGGCGCGGGCCAGCAGCTTGGCGCCCGCGATCTCCTGGATGGGCTCCTCGGCCGCACCGCCGCCACCCATGGCGAGCTTCTTGCGAGCCTCGGTCAGTTCGCGGTCGAGCTTGCGGCGTTCCTCGATCAGCGCGGCCAGGCGGTTGCCGGCCTCGGCGGCGGGGACCTTGAGCAGGCTCGCCAGCCCGTCGAGCAGGCGCGATTCCTCGTTGAGGCGCAGGCGGGCTCCATTACCCGTCATGGCTTCGAGCCGGCGTACGCCGGCCGCGACGGCGCTCTCGCCGACTACGCTGACGAGGCCGATATCGCCGGTGCGCGCAGCATGGGTGCCGCCGCAGAGCTCGACCGAATAGGCGCGGCCGGCCGGGTTGGTGCCCATCGCGACGACGCGGACCTCGTCGCCGTATTTCTCGCCGAACAGGGCGCGTGCGCCGGAGGCGATCGCCTCGTCGACGCTCATCAGGCGGGTCGTGACCGGCTCATTCTGGAGGATGATCGCGTTGGCGATCTCCTCGACCTCGCGCAGTTCCTCGGCGCTGATCGGCTTGGGATGCGAGAAATCGAAGCGCAGGCGATCGGCCGAGACCAGCGAGCCCTTCTGCGCGACATGGTCGCCGAGGACGAGGCGCAGCGCCTCGTGCAGCAGATGCGTCGCCGAGTGGTTGGCGCGGATCGCGGAACGGCGCTCATGATCGACGACGAGCTCGACGGCGGCGCCGAGCTTCAATTCGCCTTCCTTGACCGTGATGCTGTGGGCGAAGACGTCGCCGAGCTTCTTCTGGACGTCGGAAACCTCGACCAGCGCGCCCGGCGCCTTCGCCACGCCGGCATCGCCGACCTGGCCGCCGGATTCGCCGTAGAACGGTGTCTGGTTGACCAGCATGAAGCCGCTCTCGCCGGCCTTCAGCGCGGGGACCTCGGCATTGTCGCGGATCAGCGCGGTGACCACGCCCTCGGCAATCTCGGTGTCGTAGCCGAGGAACTCGGTGGCGCCGACCTTGTCGCGCAGCGGGAACCAGAGCGCCTCGGTCGCGGCCTCGCCGGTGCCGGCCCAGGCGGCGCGTGCCTTGGCCTTCTGCTGTTGCATGGCGGCATCGAAGCCCTCGGTATCGACCGTGATCTCGCGGGCGCGCAGCGCGTCCTGCGTCAGGTCGAGCGGGAAGCCGTAGGTGTCGTAGAGCGTGAAGGCGACGTCGCCCTTGAGGCTCTGGCCGGCGGTCAGGTCCTTCGAGGCGTCGTCGAGCAGCGTGAGGCCACGCGCCAGCGTGGTGCGGAAGCGGGTCTCCTCCAGCTTCAGCGTCTCGGTGATGAGCGCTTCGGCACGCAGCAGTTCGGGATAGGCGCGGCCCATCTCGCGGGTCAGCGCCGGGACGAGCTTGTGGAGCAGCGGCTCCTTGGCACCGAGGAGCTGCGCATGGCGCATGCCGCGACGCATGATCCGGCGCAGCACATAGCCGCGGCCCTCGTTCGACGGCAGCACGCCGTCGGCGATCAGGAAGGCCGAGCAGCGCAGATGGTCGGCGATGACGCGGTGGCTCGCCTTCATCGGCCCGTCCGGATCGACCGAGGTCAGGTCGGCGATGGCCGTGATCAGGGCGCGGAACAGGTCGATATTGTAGTTGTCATGCGTGCCCTGGAGCACGGCCGCGATGCGCTCCAGCCCCATGCCGGTGTCGATCGAGGGGCGAGGCAGGTTGGTGCGGATGCCGCCCGCGGCCTCCTCGTACTGCATGAACACGAGATTCCAGATCTCGATGAATCGATCGCCATCCTCCTCGGCCGAGCCGGGCGGGCCGCCCCAGATATGGTCGCCATGGTCGTAGAAGATCTCGGAGCAGGGGCCGCAGGGACCGGTATCGCCCATGCGCCAGAAATTATCCGAGGTCGCGATGCGGATGATCTTGTCGTCGGTCAGGCCGGCGATCTTCTTCCAGAGAGCGTGCGCCTCGTCGTCCTCGGAATAGACGGTGACCGTCAGCTTGTCCTTGGGCAGGCCGAATTCGCGGGTGACCAGGGTCCAGGCGTGATGGATCGCCTGTTCCTTAAAATAGTCGCCGAAGGAGAAATTCCCCAGCATCTCGAAGAAGGTGTGATGGCGCGCGGTATAGCCGACATTGTCGAGGTCGTTGTGCTTGCCGCCGGCGCGGACGCATTTCTGGGCGGTTGTGGCGCGCGAATAGGGGCGCTTCTCCTGGCCGGTGAAGACGTTCTTGAATTGCACCATGCCCGAATTGGCGAACATCAGCGTCGGGTCGTTGCGCGGCACGAGCGGGCTCGACGGCACGATCTCGTGGCCCTGGGACTTGAAGTAGTCGAGGAAGGTCGACCGGATATCGTTGACGCCGCTCATCGCTCTTTTGCGCTCTGATCTGGGGCAGGAGGCCGGGCGCGCCCGGCAGGAAGGACCGGTTCTAGTCAGGCGGCTTGCCGCTGTCCAGAAAGCTTGACGCAGCGCACACCGGGCAAGGCCTTATCCGCAAACGAAAAGGGCGGCCCGAAGGCCGCCCGTGTCTTCGTCCGGGACAGTACAGGCCGTGATCAGGCCTCGCCTTCGTCGAGATCGTCCGCGGTCGGGTCCGCCTGATCGAGGATGCGGTCTGCGACGAGGCCGGAATTCTGCCGGATCGTGGCCTCGATCTTGGAGGCCAGGTCAGGGTTGTTCTTGAGGAAGGTCTTGGCGTTCTCGCGGCCCTGGCCGAGGCGCTGGCTGTCGAAGGAGAACCACGCGCCCGCTTTCTCGACCATGCCGGCCTTGACGCCGAGATCGATAAGTTCGCCGACCTTCGAGATGCCCTCGCCGAACATGATGTCGAACTCGACCTGCTTGAAGGGCGGCGCGACCTTGTTCTTGACGACCTTGACGCGGACCTGGTTGCCGGTCGCCTCGTCGCGCTCCTTCAGCGTCGAGACGCGGCGGATGTCGAGGCGCACGGAGGCGTAGAACTTCAGTGCGTTGCCGCCGGTGGTGGTCTCCGGGGAACCGTACATCACGCCGATCTTCATGCGGATCTGGTTGATGAAGATGACCATGCAGTTCGAGCGCGAGATCGAGGCGGTGAGCTTGCGCAGGGCCTGGCTCATCAGGCGGGCCTGCAGGCCGGGCTGGACATCGCCCATCTCGCCCTCGATCTCGGCGCGGGGCGTAAGCGCGGCGACGGAGTCGATGACCAGCACGTCAATGGCGCCGGAGCGGACGAGGGTATCGGTGATCTCGAGCGCCTGCTCGCCGGTATCGGGCTGCGAGATCAGCAGGTCGTCGAGATTGACGCCGAGCTTGCGGGCATAGACCGGATCGAGCGCGTGCTCGGCATCGACGAAAGCGCAGACGCCACCCTTCTTCTGGGCTTCGGCGATGGTGTGCAGCGCCAGCGTGGTCTTGCCGGAGGATTCCGGTCCGTAGATCTCGACGATGCGGCCCTTGGGCAGGCCGCCGACGCCGAGCGCAATGTCGAGCCCGAGCGAACCCGTGGAAATCGTCTCGATCTCGATCGACGGCGCGTTCTTGCCGAGCCGCATGATCGAACCCTTGCCGAAGGCGCGTTCGATCTGGGAGAGCGCTGCATCGAGCGCCTTGGCCTTGTCCATCGAGGAGCCTTCCACGAGTTTGAGATTCGCCTGATTCACGGTTCGGGCTCCTTATGGCAGGGCGACGGGGACATCTCAATGCGTCTTGACATGAGGATGGTCACGCTTTGTTCTTGTTCGCAAGTTCTTTTTTTGTTCTCGGTGTCGGTTTTTGTCAGGAGGGGTGTCAGGAGCTGTCACCGGCAGGGCGGCCACAGCGGAGTACGGCGCCCGAATGCGGGCGCCGTCGGCCTCAGCCCATCGCCGCCTTCACGGTCTCGACGAGCTGCTTCATCGTGAAGGGCTTGGGCAGGAAGTGGAATTCCTCGCCCTCGGGCAGGTTCTTGCGGAAGGCCTCCTCGGCATAGCCGGAGACGAAGACGACCTTGGTGTCCGGGTTGCGCTTGCGGAGTTCGCCGAGCAGGGTCGGGCCGTCCATTTCCGGCATCACCACGTCGGAGACGACGAGGTCGATCTTGCCGTCGTTCTGCAGGAAAAGATCGAGGGCCTCGACGCCCGAGGCTGCCTCGTGGACGGTATAGCCGCGCGAGACTAGCATGCGGGCGTTGAGCGCGCGCACCGCATCCTCGTCCTCGACCAGCAGGATGACGCCGGCGCCGGTATGATCGGCGGCGAGCTTCTTCGGCGCTTCCTTGGCCGCGGCCTCGGCGGCGATATCCTCCTGGCTCGGGACATGGCGCGGCAGGAAGATGCGGAAGTTCGTGCCCTTGCCGATGGTCGAGTCGACGAAGACATAGCCGCCGGTCTGCTTGACGATGCCATAGACCATCGAGAGGCCGAGGCCGGTGCCCTTGCCGACCTCCTTGGTAGTGAAGAAGGGCTCGAAGATCTTGTCGAGATATTCCTGCGGGATGCCGGTGCCGCTGTCCTCGACCTCCAGCAGGACGTAGTCGTCGGCGGGCAGGGCGTCCTGACCGAAGGAGGCGCAGTCCTCGCGGGTGACGTTGCGGGTGCGGACCGCGAGCTTGCCGCCGTCCGGCATCGCGTCGCGGGCATTGACCGCGAGGTTGACGATGACCTGTTCGAGCTGGCCGAGATCGGCCTTGACCGGCCAGAGGTCGCGGCCCTGGCGGACGTCGAGCGTGACCTTGTCGGCGACGACGCGCTTCAGCATCAGCGAGAGATCGGAGAGCACCTCGCCGAGTTCCAGCACCTGCGGGCGCAGCGTCTGGCGGCGCGAGAAGGCGAGCAGCTGCCGCACCAGCGCCGCGGCACGGTAGGCGTTCTGCTTGATCTGCATGATGTCCGGGAAGGACGGGTCGGTCGGCCGGTGGCTCGCCAGCAGGAACTCGGAGGCGTTGATGATGACCTGCAGCACGTTGTTGAAGTCGTGCGCGATGCCGCCGGCGAGCTGGCCGACCGCCTGCATCTTGCCGGCCTGGTCCATGTTGTCGCGCAGCTTGCGCTCGGCCGTGGTCTCCAGCGCGTAGACGATGGCGCGCTCGCCGTCGCCGCCTTCGGTGCCGGCGACCGGGGTGAGGTAGAGCTTGGCCGAGCGGCCATCCTCGCCGGCGAGCGCCAGATCGAGCGGGGCGCCACCCGAGCGCCCGGCCACCACCTCTGCCAGCGCCGCATCGAGGCCGGCACCGGAGGCGACGAGGTCGTGGATGGTCTGCGGCCGCAGGCCCGCCGGGATCAGGCGGGCGAAGGCGGCGTTGGAATGCAGGATGGCGCCGGTCTCGTCGATGGTGGCGATCGCCATCGGCGTCGAATGGAAGAAGCGGGCGAAGCGGACCTCGGCGTCGCTGCCGCCGTCGGAGCCGGCCTCGCCGGCAGTGCGGTTGAGGACGAGGGTGCGCGAGGGGCCGGCGCGGCCATCCTGCCCGAAGGCAACCTGATGGTGCAGGCGCACGGGCAGGGGCGCGCCGTTGCGGCGCTTCAGGTCGACATCGAGAACTTCGACGCGGACATCACCGGGCTGGCCGCGGATCGCCTGGAGCAGGGCGGCGGCGGAGGGCGTGCAGACATCGTCGAGATGCAGGCCGCCGGAGCCGAAGCGGGCGAGATCGAAATCGAGCCAGCCGGAGAGCGTCGCGTTGAGATAGGAGATCTCGCCATCGGCATCGATCGAGATGAACCCGGCCGGCGCGTGGTCGAGATAGTCGATCGCGTGCTGGAGTTCCTGGAAGGCGTTTTCCTGGCGCTCGCGGTCGGGCGTGATGTCGGCGACCGACCAGAGCGTCGCGGTCGAGGTCTCGCGGCGGACGGGCGAGACCCGGACGCGGTACCAGCCGACCTCGCTGCGTCCGTTCAGGGCGGGCTCAAGGCGGACCTCCTCGACCAGGCGGCGATGCTCGCGGGCTGCGGTGGCGAGCCGGTAGATCGCTTCGGAGACGTCGGCGCGGCCGGTCAGCAGGCGGCCGACGGGCTTGAGGTCGTTGGCGCCGGTCGCGCCCGCCAGCGCCAGATAGGCCTCGTTGGCATAGACGATCTCGTTTTCGCTCTCGGTCACCACGATGCCGTCATCGGCGCCATCGACGACAGCCTTGGTCAGGTCGTTGCGGGCGGCGCGGCCGGAAAACTGCACGAGTCCGATGGCGAAGGCGAAGAGCCCGAAGACGCCGACGACCGAGAGCAGGGCCAGCAGGCCGAGGATCAGCGGCTGCGCCCATTCATTGGCGAGGAAGCCGAGCGCGATCGCCGCGCCCACAAGCAGGGCGGCCACGAACAGGATGATCCCGATATGGCCGGGCTTGTCGGAGCGATCGATCGTATTGGTCGCCGTGGTGCCGCTCATTGCGGTGGAGTCCGTTCGCTTGGGGCCGCTGCGGAAACTCCGCGGCCATCCTTCCTTCGCATCCCTGCCGAGTTAGGCGCGCCGACCCTTCAGGCGCAAGACGTATCCGATGACTTCGGCGACGGCCTGATAGTGTTCGACAGGAATTTCTTCGTCGATGTCGACCGTGGCGTAAAGCGCACGCGCCAAAGGCGGGTTCTCGATGATCGGCACGCGGTGCTCGCCGGCGACCTCGCGGATCTTCAGGGCCATGGTGTCGACGCCCTTGGCGAGGCAGAGCGGCGCCGCCATGCCGGGCTCGTATTGCAGGGCGACGGCGAAGTGGGTCGGGTTGGTGATGATCACCGTCGCCTTGGGCACGGCCGCCATCATGCGCTTGCGGACGCGGCTGGCGCGGATCTGGCGCAGCTTCGCCTTGACCTCGGGATTGCCCTCCGAGTTCTTGAACTCGTCCTTCATCTCCTGCTTCGTCATCTTCTGGCGCTGGTACCAGGAGAAGCGCTGCCAGCCGAAATCGCCGATGGCAATGATGGCGAAAAGGGCAAGCACCGCACCCATCAATTGGATGGCGAGAGACAGCGTCGCCGGCATCAGCGCCTCGACGCTCATCTGCGCGAAGCCTTCGAGCCGGTCGTGCTGGCCCCAGAGCGTGTACCAGACCACGACGCCGATCAGCGTCGTCTTGGCCAGGCCCTTGGCGAAGTTGACCCAGGCCTCCTTGCCGAAGAGCCGCTTGGCGCCGGCCATCGGCGAGATCCGGTTGAACTTCGGCATCAGCGGCTCGAAGGTCCAGAGCGGCTTGTGCTGGAGCATCGCGCCGGCGAGGCCGGCGCAGAGGATGAAGGCGAAAGGCAGGCCCAGCGCCATGAAGCCGGTGAGCACGCCGCGCTGCGTGACCTGCATGAACGAGGCGCCGTCGGACGGGACCTGATGCGCGTTCATCAGGAAGGAGCGCAAGGACAGCATCGCCTCGCGGGCAGACCAGCCGGCAGCCACCATCAAGGCGAGCGTGAAGCCGCAGAGCACGAAGAAGGTCCCGATCTCCTGCGATTTGGGGACGTCGCCTTTCTCGGTGGCTTCGTCCAGCTTTCGCTGGGTCGGGTCTTCTGTTCTGTCTTCGTTTTCGGCTTCCTCGGACATTGCGCCCCTCAGCCGGTGAACTGACGGAGGAAGGCGCCGAGGTCGTCGATGAAGACGCTCATCATCACGCCGAGCACGACGAGCATGACGAGCATGCCGCCCATGATCGAGGCCGGCACGGCGAGGAAGAAGACCTGCAATTGCGGCATCATCCGCGCGAGCACGCCGAGGCCGAGATTGAACAACAGGCCGAAGACGAGAAAGGGCGCCGAGATCTGGATGGCCAGGGCGAAGCCGCGCGCTGTCGAGCGGATCGCCAGCGCCATCACGTCGGTCATGTCGACGGCGCCGCCCGGCGGCAGCAGGCGATAGCTCTCATGGATCGCGGCGATGGCGATGTGGTGCAGGTCCGTGGTCAGGATCAGCGTGATGCCGAGCATCGTCAGGAAGTTGCCGATCGAGGGATTCTGCATGCCGCCGGTCGGATCGACGGTCATGGCGAAGCCCAGCCCCATGGTCTGCGCGACGAGCGTGCCGGCGGTCTGCAGGCAGGCCATCACCAGCCGGGCGCAGAGCCCGATGACGAGGCCGATCAGCAATTCGCCGACGAGCAGGGTGACGACGCCGGAGACGTCGCCGGGCACGCGCAGGGAAGGGCGGGCGACGGGCACGATCATCAGGGCGATGAAGAAGGCGAGCGACAGCCGCGCCCGCGAGAAGATGAAGCGCTCGCCGATGCCGGGCATCAGCATGACGAGCGTACCGACCCGCGCGAAGACGAGCACGAAAAGGGCGCTGATCTCTGGCAGGATCGCGATCTGCATCGTGCCGCGGGGACCTTCACGCCAAGGATTTGCACGCCAGGACGGGCGCCACGGCCCCGCGCCGGCCAGGGCCGGCAGCAGGCGCGACGGGCTCATCCGCCCGTGGCGATTCGGGCGGCGACTCGCCCCATATAACCCGCCAGCGCGCTTCCCATGAACGGAAGAAACAGCAGCAATCCGGCAAAGACGGCGATGATCTTCGGCACGAAGACCAGCGTCTGTTCCTGGATCTGCGTCAGCGCCTGCACCAGCGAGACGATGAGGCCGACCGCGAGCGCGATCAGCATCAGCGGGCCGCCGACCTTGAGGAAGACGACGATGCCGTCGCGGGCGATGTCGAGAATGGCTCCGGAAGTCATAATGCTCGTCCGATCCTGTCGCCGTCAGACCGGCATCCGCATGATTTCCTCATAGGCCGCGATGACCCGGTCGCGCACGGCGACCAGGGTCTCGATCGCGGCCTCGCTCTCGGCCACCGCCGTCACGACATTGACGATGTCGGCCCGCCCGCCGGCGACGCTTGCGGTCTGGGCATCGGCCTCACGTCCGGTAGTGGCGGTGGCGTCGAGCGCCTTGCCGAGCAGGGCGGAGAAATCCGGCCCGCCCGCTTCCGCTGCGCCCGTGGCGAGCGGCTTGCGCATCAGATTGCCGGCACCCATCCCCTGGATGGAGGCGTAGGCGCCTGCGGCGAAACCCGGAGTGGCCATGGCGGTCTAGTCCCCTTCTGGAGTGCTTGTTTCGGTCGCCGGGCGGTTCAGGCGCGCAGGATGTCGATGGTGCGCTGGATCATCCGGCGCGTCGAAGAGATCAGGTTGAGATTGGCCTCGTAGCTGCGCTGGGCCTCGCGCATGTCGACCATCTCGACCAGCGAATTGACGTTCGGCATCTGCACGTCGCCTTTGGCGTCGGCTGCGGGGTTGCCCGGATCGTGCTTGACCCTGAAGGCGCTCTGGTCGCGCTGGACCTTGCCGAGCGCGACGAGCTGGGCGTCGAGGGTGCGGTCGAAATGGCGCTGGAAGGTCGGGACCTTGCGCCGATAGGGCTCGGCGCCGGCGCGCTCCGGGCCGGAATCGGCGTTGGCGATGTTCTCGGAGATGACGCGCATGCGCCCCGACTGGCTGCGCAGGCCTGAAGCGGCGACGGCGATGCTCTTGATCAGGTCCATGATCAGCGCCCTTTCCCGATCGCGATCTTCATCAGGCCGAGGCCCTTGCTGTAGAGCGAGGCGGCGAGCTGGTAGTCCGACTGGTTCTGCGCGACCTTGAGCATCTCGTCCTCGAGGTTCACCGCGTTGCCGTTGGGTGTGGTCTCGAAGCGCGGGGCACCGGTGCCGTCGAAGCCGCCATTGGTGCTGGTCAGGCTCATATGGCCGGCATTGGTCTGGGCGAGCGCCACGCCGGCGCGCGCCGGATCGACGCTCGGCGGCTTGAGGTCGACCGGGCGGAAACCGGGGCTGTCGGCATTGGCGACGTTCTCGGCGAGGATCTTCTGGCGCGACTGCTGGTAGTGCATCCGCGTCTTCAGCGCCTGCATCAGGCCGCCGCTGACGCTCAAGCCGTCATTCGCCATGGCTCCCGCTCCCCGTTTTCGCCACCGGCGAGGCCGGTCCACTCGGCAAATCCTGCCGGGTGCATGGTTAATATCCGGTTAAGGAGCGGTGTTTCGCAGGTGTGGTTAACCACACGTTCACCATGTTTCCCGATAGCGAAAGCGTTATGCTATAGCCAAGGTGTTCAACCATGGGCGGGACTTAACGGCCGTCCGGGCGGCCGTCGCGTAAGAGGCAGACCTTGCAGAGCTTGTTCGGATTGGAACTCTCCACCGCGCAGAAGGTGATCGTCGCCTCTGTCGTCATTCTCGTGCTGCTCGCCCTGCTGGGCCTGTTCGTGCGGCAGATCCAGGGCGGGCGGCTTCGGCTGCGCGGCCAGGCCGGGGGGCGGCAGCGCCAGCCCCGTCTCGGCGTGGTCGATACCTACGACCTCGACCGCCAGCGCCAGCTCGTCCTGATCCGGCGGGACAATATCGAGCACCTCGTCATGATCGGCGGCGCGTCGGATGTCGTGGTCGAGACCAATATCCTGCGCAGCGGCGGTCGCGCTGCGGCGCCGGCCTATGTCGACACCGCCACAGCGGATCGGCCGCTGCCGCCGTTCGAGACGCTGGTGCCTCCGAGCGAGCCTGCGATGCGGGCGGGGGATGAGGCGCGCCGCGCCGGTTATGCTCCCGAAGGACCGGAGCTGCTGCCGCCTTTGCCGACGCGTCCGGCTTCAGTCCCGGTCGAGCCGGCGGCGCCGACCCCTGCGGCTGCGACCGCTGCCTCGGCAGGTGTTGCCGCCGCTCTGGGCGTTGCAGCCGCCGAGGCGGTTTCGGCCGCTGCCAAGCCGGTCATACCCGCGATGCCGGCGCCGCCCGTCACCACCGGACCCGCGCCCAGCTTTGCACGCGAACATGCGCCGCAGCCCACCGTCAGCCCTGGCGAGCTCGACGACATGACGCGCCAGCTCGAGGAGGCGCTGAAGCGGCCCTTCTCCGCCGTGCGCCCGGCCAATCTCGGCGGCGAGGCGCCGGCCGAGAATGCTGCGCCGGCCGTGGAGCCCCCTGTTCCGGCAGAGAAGCTTTTCCCGGCGCCTGTCGTCGAGGAGGAAGCGCCGCCGGCGGAAGCGGCAGCGCCCGTGGTCGAGCCGTCGGCCCCCGAGCCCGAGATCGAGCCGGAGCCCGAGCCGGCCGCTGCACCGGTTCCGGCCGCTGCGCCGCGCCAGAAGCCGATTCCGAGCGATGTCGAGGCCGAGCTTGCCGCGGCACTCGGGCTGACGCTGGATCGTCCCCTTTCGAAAGCGCCCGAGCCCCGGCCATTCGAGGCCAAGCCGGCCGAGATGCATCATCCGGAGCCGGAACCGGCGCCCGAATCCGAATCGATCGGCGAGGAGGAGGCCGCTCCCGCGGAGCCGGGCCGTGCCGCCAGCGTGGACGAGCCGGCCCCGGCCGAGAGCCCGAAGGCACAGCCCGAGCCGGAAAAGCCGGCCGAGCCGGCTGCAAAGGAGATCGATCCCTTCTCGGTCGACGCGATCGAAGCCGAATTCGCCCGGCTGCTCGGCCGCGATCCCAAGGCCAAATCCTGAGGCGGCAAGCAGCAGGCTGAAGGCCGGCAGCCCGAAGGCGGCCGACCATCAACAGGATACTCGGCCATCCCGGCTCATCGACGCCGCGCATCGGTTGCGCGGCGTTTTCGCATCGGTAGCCTCGGTGCGCCCGGTCGCTCGAGTCGGGCAGTGGCGGCGCGCGTGAATTTCATCGGCGGACGAACGAGACGGTTTCGAAGCGGGCGCACCCTGGCGGCGGCCGCGCTGCTGCTCGCGCTTCAGACGGTGCCGGCGCTGCCGCAGACGCTGTCGCTCGATCTCGGGCAGGGCGGTGGCGTGGCGGAGCGGGCGCTGCAGCTCATCGCCGTCATCACGGTCCTGTCGCTAGCGCCGTCGATCCTGATCATGGTGACGTCGTTCACCCGGATCGTCGTGGTGCTGTCGCTGCTGCGCTCGGCGCTGGGCACGCAGACCGCCCCGCCGAACGCGGTAATCCTCGGGCTGTCGCTGTTCCTGACCGGCTTCGTCATGGCGCCGACACTGCGCGAGGCCTACACGACGGCCGTCCAGCCGCTGGTCGCCGGCCAGATCCAGCCGCAGGAGGCCTATAACCGCGGCGTCGTCCCGTTCAAGACCTTCATGCTCAAGCATGTCAGGGAGAAGGACCTGGAGCTGTTCCTCGACATGTCGCAGGCGCCGCGCCCGCAGCAGCCGCAGGATGTCGGCGTCGAGGTCCTGGTACCGGCCTTCATGATCTCGGAACTGCGCCGGGCCTTCGAGATCGGCTTCCTGCTCTTCGTGCCCTTCCTGATCATCGACCTCGTCGTCGCCTCGATCCTGATGTCGGTGGGCATGATGATGCTGCCGCCGGTGACGGTGGCGCTGCCGTTCAAGCTGATCTTCTTCGTGCTGGTCGACGGCTGGGGGCTGGTCGCGGGATCGCTGGTGAAAAGCTACGGCAGCGGGTGAGAATCCACGAGAATACGAATCCTGTCAGCCGCGTAAGCGCAGTTCTTCAGAATGCGATTCAGGGCCCGCGCCGCTCGATGGTGCGGGTCGGGTAGCCAGCGCCCCGCCGGGTTTCAGCCCACGACCACCCGGCCGCGCTGGATGCGCAGGCTGAGCGAGCCGTCCTTCAGCGCCAATGCCTTCTCGCCAAAGACGCTGCGACGCCAACCCTGCAGGGCTGGCACCTCGGCAAGATCATCGGAGGCGATCGCCTCGAGATCGTCGGTGGAGGCGATGATCTTGGGCGCGACGCGCTCGGCATCGGCGACCGCCTTGAGCAGCACCTTGAGCAGGTCGAGCACGGCGGCGCTGGTCGGCCGGCCACGCTCGCGCTCCAGCCGGGGCAGGGTCTTCGGATCGATGGCGGCGGCGCGCTCGATCGCGGCGAGGACCTCGGCGCCGTTGCGCGAGCGTTCGAAGCCGTTGGGAACGGAGCGCAGCTCCGCCAGCGCCTCGACCGAACGCGGGCCGCGCTGGACGATATCCATCAGCGCGTCGTCCTTGAGCACGCGCTGGCGCGGCACGTCGCGGGTCTGCGCCTCGCGCTCGCGCCAGGCGGCGATCTCCATCAGGTTCGGCAGTTCGCGCGGCTTGCGGATGCGGCCCTTGAGGCGCAGCCAGGCATTCTCCGGCTTGACCTCATAGGTCCCCGGCGAGGTCAGCACGGACATTTCCTCGGCGACCCAGCTCTCGCGGCCGCTGGCGTCGAGATCGGCCTTCAGGGCGAGGTAGATGTCGCGCAGATGGGTGACGTCGGCCTCGGCATAGACGAGTTGCGCCTCGTTGAGGGGACGGCGCGACCAGTCGGTGAAGCGCGAGGACTTGTCGATGCGCGCCTTGGCGAGGTCGTTGGCGAGCTGTTCGTAGCCGACCGAGTCGCCATAGCCGCAGACCATGGCCGCGACCTGCGTGTCGAAGAGCGGCGTCGGCAAGACACGCCCGAGCAGCCAGACGATTTCGAGGTCCTGCCGGGCGGCGTGGAAGACCTTCACGACGGCGTCGTTGACCATCAGCCCGAAGAAGGGGGCGAGGTCGAGATCGGGCGAGAGCGGGTCGACCAGCACCGCCTCGTCCGGCGAGGCGAGCTGGATCAGGCACAGCTTCGGGTAATAGGTGGTCTCGCGCAGGAACTCGGTGTCGACCGTGACGAAGGGGTGGGTCGCGAGGCGGTCGCAGGCGGCGGAGAGCGCGGCGGTATCGGAAATGAGATGCATGGCTTCGGCTTAGCGGAGGAAGCAGGCTTTCGTCGAGTCTCGAAGCTGTCAGCGACTGATGCCGCATTGGCTCCACAGTTCACCCTGATAGGCGCGTCCGGCGCTCGCGACCCAATGGTTCCGGCGACCATCCGGATGTGGCCTCGCGTGCCTTGCGAAAACGCCGGCGAAGCAGCCCGGGTGGGCGTAGCCGCGCTTGCGTGCGATGTTCAGGCCCGCGCTGTAGGCACTGCCGCGATCTTGTGCCTGCGCGGAGGCATCCGCACCGGCGAGCAGCATGGCGGCGAGAGAAAGCGGCGCCAGCGGCTTCATTATCGCTAATCGGACCATGTCGACCCTTCCACGCGCTGTCCGGATACCTCCATGCGAGGCTAGCAGTGCGCCTACCGGATGTCGCGGCCGTTCTTGACATTTCGGGCGCGCGCGTGTGCTTAGCCGCAAGCTGCGGCTGGTCCTACGGACCGGCCTTTGACGTATTTCCGAAAGACCGATCCCGTGACCCTGCATCGCTATCGTTCCCATACCTGTGGCGCACTCCGTGACAGCGATATCGGCCAGAATGTGCGCCTGTCCGGCTGGTGCCATCGCATCCGCGACCATGGCGGCGTGCTCTTCATCGATCTGCGCGACCATTACGGCATGACACAGGTGGTGATCGATCCTGATTCGCCGGCCTTCGCGGATGCCGAGACGCTGCGCTCGGAATGGGTCGTGCGCATCGACGGCAAGGTCAAGGCCCGCCTCGAAGGCACCGAGAACGCCAACCTGCCGACCGGTGCGGTCGAGGTCTTCGCGACGGCGATCGAGGTGCTCGGCCCGTCGGCGGAACTGCCGCTGCCGGTTTTCGGCGATCTCGAATATCCCGAGGATACCCGCCTCAAGTACCGCTTCCTCGACCTGCGTCGCGAGAAGCTGCACAACAACATCATGCTGCGTACGAAGGTCATCGACTCGATGCGCCGCCGCATGAAGGATTCGGGCTTCTCCGAGTTCCAGACGCCGATCCTGACGGCCTCTTCGCCGGAAGGCGCGCGCGACTTCCTGGTGCCGAGCCGCCTGCATGCCGGCAAGTTCTATGCGCTGCCGCAGGCGCCGCAGCAGTACAAGCAGCTCCTGATGATGGCGGGCTTCGACCGCTATTTCCAGATCGCGCCCTGCTTCCGCGACGAGGACCCGCGCGCCGACCGTCTGCCGGGCGAGTTCTATCAGCTCGACGTCGAGATGAGCTTCGTCGAACAGGAGGACGTGTTCGCGACGATGGAGCCGGTCATCACCGGCGTCTTCGAGGAGTTCGCCGAAGGCAAGACGGTCGCCCGCAACTGGCCGCGCATTCCCTATGCCGAGGCGATCGCCAAATACGGCTCCGACAAGCCGGACCTGCGCAACCCGCTGATCATGCAGGACGTCTCCGAGCCTTTCCGCGGCTCGGGCTTCAAGGTCTTCGCGCGCATTCTCGAAGGCGAGAAGAACCGCGTCTGGGCTATCCCTGGGCCCAAGGGTGGCTCGCGCGCCTTCTGCGACCGGATGAACTCCTGGGCGCAGGGTGAGGGACAGCCGGGCCTCGGCTACCTGATGGTCAAGGAAGACGGCGAGGGCCAGGGGCCGATCGCCAACAACATCGGCCCGGAGCGCGTCGCCGCGATCATCAAGCAGATGGGGCTGAAGGGCGGCGATGCCTGCTTCTTCGTCGCGGGCGATCCGGACAAGTTCTACAAGTTCGCCGGCAGCGCCCGTAACAAGGTCGGCCAGGATCTCGGGCTGATCGACGAGAACGCCTATGCCTTCGCCTGGATCGTCGACTTCCCGATGTTCGAGTACAACGAGGACGAGAAGAAGGTCGATTTCTCGCACAACCCCTTCTCGATGCCGCAGGGCGGCCTGAAGGCGCTGACCGAGGAAGACCCGCTCTCGCTCAAGGCTTTCCAGTACGACATCGCCTGCAACGGCTTCGAACTCGCCTCCGGCGGCATCCGCAACCACCGTCCCGAGGCGATGGTGAAGGCGTTCGAGATCGCCGGTTATGGCGAGGAGACGGTGATCGAGCGCTTCGGCGGCATGTATCGCGCCTTCCAGTACGGCGCGCCGCCGCATGGCGGCATGGCTGCCGGTGTCGACCGCATCATCATGCTGCTGGCTGGCGCCACGAACCTGCGCGAGGTCGCTCTGTTCCCGATGAACCAGCAGGCTGTCGATCTCTTGATGGGCGCCCCGGCGGAAGCCTCGCCCAAGCAGCTGCGCGAGGCGCATCTGCGCGTCAATCCGCCCGAGAAGAACGGCTGACCCCATGCCTTCCCTGCCTGCCGGGCGAGCCCTCTCGCTTGCCTGCCTCCTGACGCCGCTGCTCGGCGCCTGCGTCGCCCATGGCGAGAGCAGCAGCGGGCGCGCTTCGGCGCTTGCGACGACGGTGTCGCGCGCCATCACCTGCAAGGCGGGCTCGCCGCAGCGCACGACGCTCGACCGCTTCCTCGCGGCTGAAAAAGCGCGCGGCGCCGACGATCAGCAGATCGCGGCGGCGCGTGCGGCCTATATCGGCGTCTCCGAGGCCGAGATGGTCAATCAGGGTGTGCGACCGCAGGCCTGCACGGCCGAAGAGCGGGCAGAACTGAAGGCACGGATGGGCCGCATCCGGGCCGGGGATTTCAACACGCTCTGAGCCCCGCGATGCCGACGCCTTCGATCCTGAAACCCGCCGCGGCGGTTCTGCTTGCGGCGCTCGGCGCCTGCACGGTTGCCGGGCCGATGCCGGGCACGGTGGAGTATGCCGCCGCGACGGTCTCGCGCGCCTATGATTGCGGCCTGCGCGTCGATCGCCACCGCATCATCGCGCGGCTCAACGGACGGGATCGGCAACGCTTCATCGCGGCCAATGCCGGCTATGCCGTGAAGTCCTACAAGGCGCCGCATCGCTGCGAGAGTGCCGAGCGCGAGCGGATCAAGGGCGAGATCGGTACGCTCGCCCGCCGCTGAAATCGCTTGCTTCGAGCACCGCGACATGGCCACAAGGCCGCAATGCCCGCCGCCGCCATCACCGCCATCGTCGTCAGCTATGACAGCGCCGAGGTCCTGCCCGCCTGCCTCGATGCGCTGGCCGGGGAGGGCGTGGGGGCTATCGTCGTCGACAATGCCAGCGGGGACGACAGCCGCGCGATCGCCGCGGCGAAGGGCGCGCGGGTGATCTCGAATGCCCGCAACGAGGGCTATGGCCGGGCCAACAATATCGGCGTCGCGGCAGCCGAGACGCCCTATGTGCTGATCGTCAATCCAGATCTCGAACTCGGGCGCGGCGCCGCTACGGCGTTGCTGGCGGGGGCCGAGCGCTATCCCGATGCCGGGATGCTGGCGCCACGCATCGTCGAGCCTTCGGGGCGTGTCTTCCTGCAGCCGCGCTCGCTGCTCTCGCCACCGCATCTCAATCGCTCCGGCACGATGGCGATCCCGGAGGGCGATGCCTGCCTGCCTTTCCTGTCGGGGGCCTGCCTGCTGATCCGGCGGGAGCTGTTCATCAGGCTCGGCGGCTTCGATCCGGCGATCTTCCTGTTCTATGAGGATGACGACCTGTGCCGGCGCATGCGCGATGCCGGCCATGCCCTCGTCCATGTTCATGAAGCGGAGGCGCGGCATGGCCGGGGCCGTTCGACGGCGCCGTCGCTGCAACGGCGCTTCAAGGCACGCTGGCACCTTGCCTGGTCCGAGCATTACATCGCCCGGAAATACGGGCTGGCCGGGCCGCGGCCGATCCGCCTGCTGGAGAATATCGGCAAGGCTGCGGGCTACGGGCTGCTGCTCAGGCGCGAGAAGATGTTTGCACATGCGGGCTCGGCTGCCGGTGCCCGTGCCTGGCGGCGCGGCGTGACGGCATTGGCGCATGAAGGGCTGAGGGAAACGCCATGAGCCGGCCCACGGTCGCAGAGGCGCTCGCCAACCCGCATAACAATTTCGGGCTGCTCCGGCTGGTGATGGCGCTTGCCGTTGTCGTGTCGCATGCCTTCAGCGTGACCGATGGGCGGGTGGAGCAGGAGCCCTGGTTCCAGACCACCGGGTTCACGCTGGGCGAGCACGCCGTCAACGGCTTCTTCGCGATCTCCGGCTTCCTGGTGACGATGAGCTTCGTCCGGCGCGGCTGGCGCGACTATGTCGTCGCGCGCTTTCTGCGAATCGCGCCGGGGCTGATCGCGGCGACGCTGGTCGTGGCGCTCGTGCTGGGCGGGCTGATGACGACGCTCGACCGATCCGCCTATTTCAGCGACCCGCGTTTGTGGCGCTTCATCACGGGCACGCTGACCACCTTCAAAAGCGCGGCAGCCTTGCCGGGCGTCTTCGAGAGCAACCCGCTGCCTTTCCCGCTGGGAACGGTCTGGACGCTGAAATACGAGACCTTGTGCTATCTCGGCGTGCTGGCTGCCGGTCTCGCCGGGCTTCTAGCCCGCCCGCGTCTCGCGCTGGCCGCAATGCTGGCGCTGACCCTCGCCGTCGTCCTGCGCGAGGTTATGGCGCCGCATGGGTCCAAAGGCACCGAGACGGCTTTGCGCCTGCCCCTGATCTTCCTCGCCGGTGGCGTCGTCTATCTTTATCGCGAGAAGGTGCCGCTTTCGCTGCCGCTGCTGGCTGTGGCTCTCTTGGCGTTGGTACCCCTGTCCTTCACGCCGCTCTACAAGGCGGCGCTCTATCTCGTCACGGCCTGGGGCGTCCTCGTGCTGGCGCTGGCGCCGGCCCTGACGCGGCGCTCGATCGAGCCGCCGGCCGATCTCTCCTATGGCGTCTATCTTTATGGCTGGCCGGTGCAGCAGGCCCTGCACGCGCTCTACCCGTCGCTCGGCGCGGTGGCGCTGCTCTGGCCGTCGCTCGCGGTGACGGTCGTCGTCGCGGCGCTGTCCTGGTACCTGATCGAGAAGCCGGCGCTCGGGCTCAAGCGCCGGTTGATGGGCGCTTCCTGAGCGCTTCCAGCAGCTGGTCGATCCGCTCGGAGAGCAGAAGCGGGATCAGGCGTTCGATCTCGGCGCGGGGGCGGTTCCACCATGCGGTTTCGAGCAAGGATGCGATCCGGGCCTCGTCGAAGCGCAACCTGACGACCCGTGCCGGGTTTCCGGCGACGATCGCATAGGGCGGCACGTCGCGCGTGACGACCGCGCGCGCCGCCACCACGGCGCCATGACCGATGGTGACGCCGGACATCACCATGCATTGCGATCCGAGCCAGACATCGTGGCCGATCACGACATCGCCGCGGGTCGTGTCATGGCCAGTCATCCCGGCAGCGGGAGGCCAGAGGCGAGGCAAAGCAGGGAAGGGGTAGGTCGTCGCCCAGTCGAGCCGGTGATTGCCGCCGAGCAGGATCTCGACGCCATCCGCGATGGAGCCGTAGCGCCCGATCACGAGCCGGGCGCCGCTTTCGGGAAAGCGCACTTTCGGACGACCATAGGTATAGGGGCAGATGGTGAATTGCCCCGGCCGCCGCGCGACGAGCTTCGCGAGGTGCAGCCGGGTCTGGTTGTCGGGGTTCAGCCGCTTGCGCAGCCAGCCGCGGGGAACCTGCGGCAGGCCTGCCCACCAGGCCTGAAGGCCTGACGGACGCCAGTGGCTGTCCTCGGGCGCGATCACACCCTGTTCTTCACTGCGCATCGGCCTTGAGATCGATCTTCTCGAAGATCTCCGTCGGCTCCGTCATGGTGATGACGTCCGCAAGGCCCAGCCCCGTCGCCGACTTGGCGTTGGCGGAGACCGTCAGGGTGCCGGGCTTGGCGACGAAGCGGGAGGCGGCGCCTGCCACGGCCTTGGCTCCGTCGGAGGGGCCGAGAATGGCGGCCAGCCCGAGGCTCGCGACCATCGTGAATTGCTGGCGGACGTCCTCCACCTTGCGCTTGGACTTGCGCGCCTCGTTCTCGATGAGCTTCTCGACCAGCCCGAAATTCTGCAGCTTGACCTGCAGGTTGCGGGCGGTGGCGCCGAGCGCGGCCACCTGGGCGAGGGCGAGGTCGCTGGCGAACAGGTCCTTGGTGACGTTGCCGAGCGTGCCGGAGGCCTCGATCTGGGCAAGGCCGGCGCTGCCGAAGGAGAGCGTGCGGATGGCGATCTCGTTCTTCGCGGCTTCCCAGGCGAGATCAAGCTTGGCCGAGAGATCGAGCGAGCGGATGCCCATCGCGATCATGTCCTTGGCCGCCGGGTTGCCGGTCGCCTCGGAGACCGGAGTGACGAGTTTGTCGATCGTCAGCGCGAGGCTGGTCGGGATGCCGTTGAGCTGCTCGCCCGCCTTGATCTCGAAGGTGCCGAGCGAGATCTTGACCGGCTCCTTGCCGGTGATGATTGCCGGTGCGTCGATCGAGATGCCCGCGAGGCGCACCGTGCCGAGCGTCGGGATGAAGCGGCGGAAATCGACCTCGTCCATCGGCTTGTCCGGTTCGGCCAGCGCCGCCCGCAACTCGCGGATGACGGAGCCGAAGGCGAAGCCGGAATAGGCGATCGAATCGATGCCGCCCTTGGCTTCGCCCGAGCGGAACTGGAAGCCTTCCATGGCGAAGCCGGATTTCGCCGGGGTGTTTTCGCCGAAGGCCATGCGGGCGATCCGCATGTCGACCGCGTCGACCTTGGCGCTGGCCTTCGGCGGCGGGCTCACGGTCATGACGAGATCGCGGGCCTCGCCGCTGCCGTATTCGAACATGTCGAAGAGCGCGAGCATCGAAAGGCCGAGCTGCCGTTCGGCCTCGGTCTTGGCCGGCGGCTTGTCGGCGTCGGTCTCCTTGTCGTCCTGCTTGCGCTCGACTTCCTCGCTCGCCTTGGCCAGTCGCGAGACCACGTCGAGGAGCGGCTCGGGGCCGACCCTGGCGGCAAAGCCGCGCGCCGTCGTCTTGCCGAGCGACATCTTGCCGGCCTTGCCCATGTCCAGGTTGTAGCCGTCCTGCTCGAAATTCCCGATGACGGGAAGCATCGCCTCGCTGGCGCCGGGCGCGGCCTTCTCGGTCAGCACGCGCGTGATCTGGCGCAGGTCGAAGGCGTCGAAGGCGGTGCGCTTCAATTCGCCCTTCATCGGGCCTGTGGCAGCGCCGTCGGCGGTGATGCTGGCGCTCGCCGATTCGCCATGGCCGATCTTGCCCTCGCGGATATCGGTCAGGCGGATGTCGCGGTAGACCGTGGTCTGCTTCTGGTCGCCGACCGTCTGTTCCAGCGACAGTTCGGGCGCGCTGATCTCGGCGGCGTTCAGTCGTGCAGCCCTGGCCGAAGCGGATTCGCTGGCGGAGGCGCCGGTGAACAGCGCCAGGAAGGCGTCCTTTTCCAGCGTCGAGCCCTTGATCGCGATCTTCGGCGCGTTGATCACGAGCTTGCCGAGGTCGATCCTGACATTGTCGAGCTGGAAATCGGCGGCCCAGGCGGAGGAGGCGAAGGACATCAGGACAGCCACCAGGGCCGTGCCGGCAAGGTGCGTCGTCCGACGAGGGCGCGCAACGATCATGGATATCTCCTGCTTCAATAGCCCGGCGAAACTGCCGCAAGCGGATGACGAAAGAAAGCCGTCAGGGGACGCCGCGTGGCATCCCGCATTCATATGATGACGAAAGGCTTGACCGAAAGGCGGCGAAGGCGGCCATCTGCCGAAGATTTGCCATCGGCCCCTTCTAGAGCGCAAGAGGTCATGGCCGCCACGGAGCCCAAAGCGATGCATGCCCTCAGAAACGCCCTCGCCGCCTTCGCGCTGGCGCTGGTCGCATTGGCACCGGCCGGACTGCAAGCGCAGGGCCAGCCGGCTGCTGCCGGGGGAGCGGGCCTCGAATCGCTCGTCATCGTCAGCGGCGACACGCGCCATGCCTTCCAGGTCGAGGTCATGCGCACGCCGGACCAGCGGGCCAAGGGCCTGATGTTCCGCAATTACATGCCGGCCGATCGCGGGATGCTGTTCGATTTCGCAGTGAGCGAGCCGGTGGCGATGTGGATGCAGAACACCTACATCTCTCTCGATATGCTGTTCATCCGGGCGGACGGCACGATCGCGCGCATCGCCGAGCGCACCGAGCCGCTCTCGACGCGGACGATTCCCTCGGGCGAGCCGGTGCTCTCCGTGTTGGAGATCAATGGCGGCGTCAGCAAGCAGCTCGGCATCAAGGCCGGCGACAAGGTCGAGCACGTGCTGTTCAAGCGTTGAGGGTGCCGGCGGCTGCGTCGCTGCACAAGCTGATGCCGCATGATTGGCTTTCGCTTGCGGGTTGCGCCTGTGGCATGATAGCGAACCGCAACGTTTCGAGTGCCGTCGGGGTATAGCGCAGCCCGGTAGCGCATCTGCTTTGGGAGCAGAGGGTCCCAGGTTCGAATCCTGGTGCCCCGACCACTGGAAACGTCATGCGGCAGCCCGATGTCGGGCTGCAGGGATTTTGGTGACGGCAGAGCGCTTTCATGACCGCACGCATTTATCGCCCGGCCCGCACGGCCATGCAGTCCGGCACGGCCAAGACCGAGCGCTGGCTGCTCGAATACGAGCCGGAGGCGCCGCGCCAGATCGAGCCTCTGATGGGCTGGACCTCGTCGTCGGACATGAAGAGCCAGCTCAAGCTCTGGTTCGACAGCGAAGCCGAGGCCGTCGCCTATGCCACGCGCAACGGCATCGCCTATCGCGTCGAGCAGCCGAACGAGGCCAAGCGCCGTTCACTGTCCTATTCCGATAATTTCAAGTTCTCGCGCGTCGGTCAGTGGACGCATTGAAGCCGACAGGCGAGGGGACATCCTCGCTTTCGGGCCCGTAGCTCAGATGGATAGAGCAGCAGCCTTCTAAGCTGCTGGTCGCTGGTTCGAATCCAGCCGGGCTCGCCATTTTCTTCAGAAATCCCAGACGCTTGCGCGTTCTGGCATCTGGGATTGCTACCGACATGCCAGGTCGGGGTAGCGCCGGGTAGCGCTCAACTGCTGGCTTCTTCAATCTGCTGATCCTCCCATTCGAAGACCGCGCCGGCTGACAGCGAGCGCGTCTCCGCCGCCGGCAGAGTCTCGCCGTGTCGTCAGTTTGAAGGATGCCCGACGCCGTTAGCGGTTCCTATCCTGCTTGGCGAGACGACACAGAACCACTGCCACCCGTGCATGTCGACATCCGGGTTTCGCAGAAGAGGATGTGCGGTTCGGGGAAGGCGAAAAGCGATGCTTCAAACGACCTTCATGCCGGCGATCCAAGGTTATCATTTCAGCAACAGCGACATAAAATGGGAGCTGCATCCCGGCGGGCCGCACGGAGAGAATCTGTGCGGCGGGATGGTCTACAGCGCGCTCGATCATCATTACGCCCGGAAATCCATCCCGAAGGATTCCGATCCTCCGCCGGTTCGTACGCCGCTCAACGCACACATCTATTCGCGCCAGGTAAGCGCCCATGCGTACACGGTGCCCCGCCTGATGCGCAGCACGATCTTTTTCATGTTCCATCAGTTGTATGTCGACAGCGTCGCCAGCGAATACGATTTGATCCGCCGCTCGATCGCCGCCAACCGGCCGGTTCCTCTTTTCCTGATCAAGCTCGGCGCATTCACAGGCCACCATGTCTTGGTCAGCGCCTGCCAAAGCTCGCCATCGCCGGGCGGGCCGATCCTCAAGCTCTACGACCCCAATAACGAGAACACCACAACCTTCATCTACGCGCATCCGACAACGAAGCGCTTCACGATCAGCGCATTGAACGCAACCGACTATCAGATCCGCGGGTTCTTCGTGGACCGGAACTACAGCTTCAAGCCGCCGCCGGACTTCCCCAAGCCGGCGCCGCCTCCCGGCCCTGCGCCCACGCCGCCACCAGGCCCGCGGCCGCCGCCCAGCCCGCCGCCTTTGCCAGGTCCGGTATCGAGGACGCACACGGTACAGCGAGGCGAAAACCTCAGTATGATCTCCCAGAAATATTATGGGACGCAGTCGAAATGGTCGGTGATCTACGCCGCAAACAGGGCGGTCATCGGCAACAATCCGAATCTCATCAAGCCGGGGCAGGTGCTGACGATCCCACCCTGATCGCGGCGTCGCCGCTGCAGTTCGCGCGGAGTCGCTTGACCTGATTCCGGAACGAGTCGCAGCTCTGCATCGATCCGGACTGGAAGCCGCTGGTGAACCATTTCATGCGCTGCGACGAGGAGCGCCGTTCGGCGCTCGCGTGCCAGTTGCTCGCCGCGACAATTCCGGTCGCTGGCGAGCATGGCCCGGGCAACTATCCCGGGATCGGAATCAACCTGTGTGGCTACCACCGGCGGCAAGGGACGCCGCCGCAGCCAAAGGATGACGCCGGCGGCTGAAGCCGCACTCCACCCCCATAGCGCGGGCCGTTGCCATAGCCTCGGTTGTACCCGCCGCGACCATAGCCATAGCCGTAGCCTCCACCGCCGCGGCCATAGCCGCCACCGCGGTAATGCCGCTGCCGGGCCGTGTTCTGCTGAATGATCATCAGACGTTCGCGTTTCGCAGCCGTCATCGAGAATTCGACGGGTGCGTTGTCGAGGCGCTGCGCGACACCAGAGGGTAAGGCTTCGCCTGCTTGAGCCGAGGCCACGATTGCAGCTAGGCCGATCCCCAGGAGGGCAGAGGTTACACCGCGATGCATGGCATTCTCCTTTTGCTTCAACGACAGAAGCACGCGGAAGCATAACGCAGGCTGAACGGAATTGTTCTCCTGCGTCGTCCAGTTCCCTCGCTTCCATCCGACGGAACAGGCGACCTTCACCCCGGTTATAGGAGCGGGGGCCGATGCGGAGTACAGCCATGTTGCGGTTCGTCGCCATCACCGCCCTCGCGGCGGCTCTTTCGTCCCCGGCCCTCGCGGAGCCCGGTTTCGTCAAGACGGTGAGCCTGGCCCCGCTTGGCTCCTCGTATGGGGTCGCTCCGAAGGCAGCGTGCGAACTGCCCGTCGATCTGTCGGCCCTTACAGCCCCGGTGGCGCCGGCAACGAGTCGGGCGATGACCTTGTCGCCGCGGATGATTCAGGCAATTCGAATCGGCGAAGACTCGTCCGACGATTGACGGCCTGCGTCGGCATTGCTGCCCCGTCATGCTTGCCGACCCTTCCCCGGCAGCGTAAACCCGCGCGGCCTCGCCTTGATCGCGCCCGAAAGGCCCGCCATCGGGCGGGAATCGACTTTCAGGACAGGTGCGGCCGGGCGGCCGCGGGGATGGATGATGTTTTCGCTCACGCCAGCGATCGACCGGGTCAGGGATGCGGCCTCCGGCAGCCATCTGCGCGCCTGCATCTTCCTCCTGCTCCTGTCGCTCGCCGCCTTCCTGCCAGGCTTCAGCACGCTCCAGCCGCTCGATCGCGACGAACCGCGCTTCGCGCAGGCGAGCAAGCAGATGCTCGAAACCGGCGATTTCGTCGATATCCGCTTTCAGGACGAAGCCCGCCACAAGAAGCCGGTCGGGATCTACTGGCTGCAGAGCGCGGCGGTGCGGGCGGGTGAGGCCGTCGGCATCCCCGAGGCGCGCACGCAGATCTGGCTCTATCGCATTCCCTCGCTGATCGGCGCGACCGCAACGGTGCTGCTGACCTATTGGGCGCTGCTGGCCTTCCTTTCGCCGCCACTCGCCCTGCTCGGCGGCGCCTTGATGGCGGCTGCGGTACTGCTCGGCGTCGAGGCGCGGATCGCCAAGACGGATGCGCTGCTGGCGGCCTGCGCCGTCGCGACGATGGGCGCGCTGGCGCGGACCTGGCTCGACTGGACGCGCTCGCTCGCCTTCGTGCCGGACCGGCGCAACTGGCTGGTGTTCTGGGGGGCAACCGCACTCGGCCTGCTGATCAAGGGGCCGATCGTGCCAATGGTCTGGGGCCTCGCCATTCTCGTTCTCAGCGCGAGCCAGCGCTCCTTCCGCTGGCTGAAGCCGCTGCGCTTCGGCCCTGGCCTGCTGCTTTGCCTCGTCGTCGCCTTGCCCTGGTTCGTCGCCATCATGGTCAAGACCGGCGGCAGCTTCTTCGCCGAGAGCGTCGGGCAGGACATGCTCGGCAAGGTCGCCGAGGGGCAGGAGAAGCATTGGGGGCCGCCCGGGCTCTACCTGCTGTTCTTCTTCGCGACCTATTGGCCGGCGGCAGCCTTCGCGGCGATGGCGGTGCCCTTCGCCTGGGTCAGGCGCAAGGAGCCGCAGATCCTGTTCCTGATCGCCTGGATCGTGCCGTCCTGGCTGGTTTTCGAGGCGGTGCCGACGAAGTTGCCGCATTACGTGCTGCCGCTCTATCCGGCGATCACCGCGCTGCTGCTGCTGGCGGTGCTGAACGGGGGAATCGACCGCCATCGACGCGGCGCCGTGCTGACCGCCTGCCTCGTCGTGATCGTGCCGCTGGCGCTGATGGCGACGATCCTGTTCGGCAACTGGACGCTCGACCGGGCGGTGCCGTGGCTGGCATTGCCGTTCTTCGCGCTCGTCCTGCTCTGCGCCGGCAGCGTCGTCGCGGCCTTCCGGCGGCTCGATTTCGAAGGCGCGCTCTGGCGCTGCGTGCTCGCGAGCCTGCTGCTGACGATCGCCGTCTATCCCTTCGCCATCGAGAGCCTGCGCTCGCTGAAGCTGTCGCCGCGTCTGGCGGAGACGCTCAAGGCTGCCGGCTGCGCCGATCCGGCCGTGGTAACGCTGGGCTATCGCGAGCCGAGCCTCGTCTTCCTGACCGGGACGAAGCTCGCGATGGCTGCAAGCGGCGCGGACGCGGCGGCCTTCCTGAATCAGCCCGGCTGCCGCGTCGCCTTCGTCGAAAGCCGCTTCGCCGACGATTTCAAGGCGGCCCTGGCGAGCCAGCCGGCGAAGCCGCGCCTGGTGACCACGATCAACGGTTTCAACCTCAATGGCGGGCGCAAGCTTGAGATCGCCGTGTTCGCCCGTTCGCCCGGTTGAGGCACCCTTGCTCTCGAAGCTCTTGCCCTATTCGCCGCGCTGACGCAGTTTGCGGGCCGTTTTTCCGGATGATGCCCCTTTGACCGAAACCTCTTCCCATCCGCTGCTCAGCGTCGTCGTGCCGGTGCGCAACGAAGTCGGCAACATCGCGCCGCTCGTCGCCGATATCGAGAAGGCCTGCGCGGCGATCGGCGCCTTCGAGGTCGTCTATGTCAATGACGGCTCGACCGACGGCACGGCTGCGGCGCTGGCCGAGCTCGCCGCGACGCGGCCCTGGCTGCGCGTCGTCACACACGCCCAGTCCTGCGGCCAGAGCGCGGCGGTGCGCAGCGGCGTGCGCCATGCCCGTTCGGCCATCGTCGCGACGCTCGACGGCGATGGCCAGAACGATCCCGCCTTCCTGCCGGAAATGGTCGAGGCCTTGCAGAAGGGCGGGCTCCAGGCCGGGATGGTGCAGGGGCAGCGCGTCGGGCGCAAGGATACCGGCTTCAAGCGCTGGCAATCGAAGGTCGCCAACGGCGTGCGTGTGCGGGTGCTGAAGGATGATACGCGCGACACCGGCTGCGGGCTGAAATGCTTCCGGCGCGAGGCCTATCTCGCCTTGCCGTATTTCGATGCGCTGCACCGCTTCATGCCAGCGCTGATGGCACGCGAGGGGCACAAGGTCCTGCATGTCGACGTGCGGGACCGGCCCCGGCTGACCGGCGTCTCGAATTACGGTTTCTTCGACCGGCTCTGGGTCGGCATCCTCGACCTGGCCGGCGTGTGGTGGCTGATCCGCCGGCGCAAGCGCGTGCCGCAGATCGTCTCGGAGACGATGTGATGCTGATCGATCTGCAGCAGACCATCGGCCGCTATTTCCACGATGTGTTCGTCAATAATGTCGACTGGTGGGTCCTGCTCGGCGTGGTCGCGCAGGGGCTCTTCACCATGCGCTTCGTGGTGCAGTGGTGGGCGAGCGAGAAGGCCCAGCGCTCGGTCGTGCCGATGACCTTCTGGTGGTTCTCGATCGGCGGCGGCCTGCTGCTGCTGATGTATGCGCTCTATCGGCGCGACCCCGTCTTCATCCTCGGCCAGGGCTTCGGCGTCTTCGTCTATATCCGCAACCTGCAATTCGTCCTGCGCGCCCGGGCGCGCGGCGAGGATACGAATTCCGGGCCGGGTTAGGCGGCCGCCTCAGCTCCGCGACGGTGCCGCCGGCTCGGCCGCCGCACCGTCGGCGGGCGAGGGCAGCTTGTCGGCTGCGGGCGGCTGTGGCTTGCGCATCGCGGCGGAGTAGGCCGGGTAGCGCTCGCGATAGGCCTTCAGGAATTCCGAAAGCGTGTCGGCATTGGCGGTGGCGCGCGCCATCTCGCGGATGTCGGAGGCGCGCGTCCGGTCGGCCCCGGTGACGAAGGCGAAGGTCCTTGCATCGGCGCCCCGCGCCATCTTCGGGGCGAACTTGCTGCGAAGCCGGTCGAGCGACAGGCTCTCGCTCGCCATCACATAGGAGACGCCGGCCCGCATCACGTCGGCGCGCTCGCCGTCGCCGAGCGCGTCGTCGCCGCGCCAGCTTTCGTCGAGCAGGCGCTCATAAGCCTCGCCCGCCTCGCGCCAGCGGCGCCCCGTCCAGTAGATGTCGGCGCGCAGCCTGTCGATCTCGGGGCCGCGCTCGGCTTCCAGCATCTCCAGCGCCTGGTCGGTGCGTGAGAGATCGGAGAGCGCCTTGGCCTCGAGCAGCAGGCGCGCGCGCTTGACGTCGGCGGGCAGTTCGACGAGCCGGGTGGTGTTGAGCGCGCGGATCGCATCGGCCGGCTTGCCGTTCATCAGGTCGATCATGGCAAGCCGGGCCGCGACCGTGGAACGCGCCGCGCCGGTGAGACGCCGGTCCATCTGGTACTTCAGGATCTCCGAGGCCTGGTCGAGCAGGTCGAGCTCGACGAGGCGATCGGCGAGCAGGCGGGTGATCTCGTCGCCGCGCCGGCCGATCGGCAGGAATTCCTTGAAATCGTAGAACAGGGCGAGCGCCTCGATGCGCGGCAGCTTGCCGAGCCCGCTGCCGCTGAACAGCTCTGCAAAGCGTTGGGCGGTCTCATCATGCATGCGCCGCGTCAGCGGATCATCGGTGAAGTTCTCGTTGGCGCGGCGCGCGACCATGAAGGCGTCGCGCCAGCGCTGCTGGTCGGCATAGAGCCGGCCGAGCTCGGCCAGAGCCTCGATCTCCAAGCGGCCGCCGCGCCAGATGACGGAGACCGTCTCCAGCCGGGCGATGGCTTCCTCGGGCTTGATGTCGGTGCGCTTCTCGGTGTCCGCGAGCTTGACCGCGCGCAATTGTGCTTCCGCTGCGATCGGACGGCTCTTCGCCTCGAAGAGCGGCTTGTAGCCGTTCATCGCCGCTTCCGGGCGGCCGCCGACATCGTCGAGCCGCGCCTGCAGCAGGGCGAGATGCTCCTGGTCGAAGCTGCCGCGCGGCATGTCGGCCAGCGCCTGGATCTGACGCTCGGCGACGCCGATATCCTGCTGGGTCAGAGCAGCGCGGGCCATCGCCTCGCGGAACTCGCCCTGGAGGTCGGCCGGGTAGTGGTCGAGCACGGCTTCGGCGCGGCGGAAGCCGACCAGGGCCTGGGCGTTGCGATTCAGGCGCTGCTCGATCAGCGCCCGCCAGAGTCCCGTCTCGGCATCGTCCTTGATCGGGCCGGCATCGAAGGCGGTCAATGCCTGCTGGTCCCGGTGCATCCCGGCGGCGATGACGCCCTTGAGGAAGAGCGCCTCGCGGTTGCCGCGCATGGAGGCATCGTCGGCCAGGAGGGCATTCAGCGGGCCGGCAGCCTCGGGCATCAGGCCGTTGGCGGCATAGAAGCGGGCAAGCGCCAGCCGGGCTTCGGATTTGCGGCTGCGCGAGGCATCGGTGACGTCGAGCAGCAGCGCACGGGCGCGGTCGCGCGGGTTGCCGATGCGCAGCTTGGCCCAGGCATCGCCGTCGAGCAGCGGCGCGGCGTCCTGTTTCCCGGCCGTCTCCTCGGCCTTCCCGCTGGGCTCGCCGATATCGAGGGAGACGTTGAGCCCGCCATTGCGGCCGACCCGGACCTGCTCGGTGCCGGCACGGACGGCGACATCGTCGGCATGCGGCTGGATTGCCAATCCCTGCGCGGTCTGAAGCAGGCCGAATTCGACGAACTGATAGGGTTTGGGTGTCAGCCTTGTCGGGCCTGTCGCGGTGGCGACGGCGACAGGCAGGCCGGCTGGGCCCGATTCGAGCCAGTGAATGCCGGTCAGGCCGGCGAGCGGCACGGCGACGATGGTCTGGCCGCGGTCGTCCATGCTGCGCTGCGGCTCGACCGGAGCGGCGGGCCGGCCGGCATCCTCGCCGAGGTCGAGCGACCAGACCGGGCCGTTGTCGAAGATCCGCGTCAGCGGCTGGCCGGCAAGCCTGAGCCTGACCAGCGTGACCTTGCCCTCGCGGGTCACCGTGCTGTCCTCGATCAGCTTGGGCATCAGCCCGGCGAGCTTGGCGGGGTCGATGGTGTCGCGGGTGTCGAAGACCAGCGTCATCACGCCGGCATCGAGGAAGGCCGCCGCGCCGGTCGGCCGGGTGAAGCGGAAGTCGAGGCGCTTGCCCTCGACCGTGATCGCGACCGGGCCCGGCGGCACCTCGGGAGCGGCAGGAGTTGCGACAGCGGCTTGGGTGACAGGCTCTGCCGGCTTGACCACGGGCGCGGTTGCCGCGGGCTTGGCGGGGGGCTCCGCTGCTGCCGGCGTTGTGCCCGGGACGGGGGCCGGTGGGGGGGACGGCTTGCTCAGATCGGCGAGCGACAGCGCTTCCTGCTTCACTGGCCGGAGCAGGTCGACCACCAGCCCGGTCTCATCGCTGAAGCTGCGGGCCTGCCAGTCCTTGGGCAGGGTCAGGGCCAGGCTCAGCGCCTCCTTGCCGGCATCCAGCCCGGCGAAGCCGATATCGGCCGGCAGGGCGCTGCGGATGGCACCGGCCTCGACATTCATCGGCCGGTCGAAGACCAGCTTCAGCGTTCCATCCGACAGGTCGCTGGTGAGCTTCGTCTCGGCCGGGGCCTTGAAGATCAGGCGCTCCAGCGTCGGGAGGCTCGCCACGCGCATCGTCAGCACCGCCGGAGGCGCGACCGGCTGGCGTGCGGCTTCCCTGGCGCGGGCCTCGGCGAGGCGCAGGCGCTCGGTGAGCTCGGCGATGGCTTCCGGCGGAGGGCCGGGCATGACGCCGGTCCAAGTCTGCGGCAGCAGATCGATGAAGGCCTTGTCGCCGGCCTCGATCAGATTGGCCTTGTAGGCTTGCGTCAGCGCGAAGCGCATGCCGCGCCCGTCGGGGTCGACGCGGGCAATGGAGATGTAATTGGGCAATTCGCGGGCGATGCGTGCGGCATCGACCTGGACCTGGCCGCCGAAGGCGACGATCAGCACGCCGCTGGAGACGCGGATGCGGGTCTGGATCGGCTCATCGAAGGTGAGGGACAGGCGGCCGAAGCCGGCCGGCATGGCCTCGCCGCGCAGTTTCGCGCCAGCCGCAAGGGCACGCGTATCCAGGCCGGCGGCGAGCGCGAGAGCGGCCAGCCCGATACCGAAGGCGAGGGAGCGCGACAGACGCAAACCGTGATACTCGACCCAACGCGACACTGGGCCTCGCCACGCCCTGAGATGTGGCGGCCCTCCGGCACGCTAGCGCGTCAACCATAATGGCGTCTTAACGCTCTCATCTCTCAGACCCCAATGTTTACGGGTTTTTTGGCCAGTCGGCTTTTCACTGCTTAAGAAATTTTGCGGAGGCATGTTCTTCGCCCGTTCCGCGAGAGGCCAGACGCTGGTCAATGTGGCCGCGGTATTTCATCACCATCTGGATCGACATGCCGACCATCGCGGCGATCTGCTGATAACTCTATCGCGCGGACGACCCGGGCGAAGCGCGGGGCTGCCTGACAGATCGCTCGGAACGCCCTTCGCAAGCGCGCGGCCAATCGTCCGCGCGTCGGGAAGCCCGATCGTCAAAGTCCGCTGGATGGATTGCGCTTCGCCGGTCGATGCTCCGACCATCTGCTTATTGGAGGAAGCCTAGCAGGTTGTGGCGTTGACGATCACCCGGTGTGCATCAACATCCAGACCGCAGGTTGGCCGGCTTCCAGGGCTGGCGCGATCGAGCCGGATCGGCCCAACAAGTCTTCCGCTGCGCACCGCAATTGGCCCCTTGCCGCCCTGGAAGTTCGCCCTCGCAACACTAATGTCGGAGACGTCCTGGTCGTAACCATCAACTCCAATGTTCGCCGCGCCCGCACCTCGGCCATTGATCTCTTCGAACCGGATGCTTCGCAAAGGTCCGCGCGCGTAATTGGCCTGCGGAGTAGTATTGAGCCAGACGTGGTGCCGGACCGGCCGGTCTGAATCCAAGCGTCCAACAGACGAATCGGTCACGCTCGAGAGATGCACCGCATCATGACTAGATGTGCCGTCTCGCGCTTCCCTGACACCAATTGAGATATGGCCGGCCTGGAACCCGTCGGTGCATTCGATCAGCACACCTTGCTCGTTCGTGCTCGGAGCGTTGCCAAAGTGGCAGTCATAGATTTCAGCCCGCTTGAGGGTGATGTTTCGAGCCCTGGACCCGTCGCGGCCTGGCTTGCACTTGAACCCGGAGCGGCGAGAGCGACGCGAGATGAAGAGCTCAACCGTGATGCCGGCCGATTCCAGTTCGAAGGTGTTCTTGATCGGACCGCCAATTCGCATCCCGTGCGAGGGGGTGTCGTTTGCCTCGATCCGGCGGAACGTCAGATCTCTGGCACCGTTGCAGAGAACCGCATTGCCGCCGACCTCGGCAGGCTCGGCTCCGTCCGCAAAGCCGGTCTGCTGAACGTCCTCAATGGTTCCCGTTTGGACATTGCGGAGATATAGGCCAAGGACGGCCTTCTTGAAGCGACACGTCCCGATTGAGACGTCTCGCAAGGGATTGGGTTGCCCGGCAGCCACCGAGAATTGAGTAAAAAGAACGGCGGAGTCGATATTTTCTGTTTCTATTCTGCTCAGACGGAAATGGCCTGCGCTATCGTCGGAAGGAGTCGGTCTGCTCTGGTTGCCGACAAAGAGGATCGCGGCATCGAGATCCGAAACCTTGTTCTTCATCCGGCGCGCGGCATGAACCTTGATCGAGTCGACGTTCGCTCGGTCGAAAAAGCGAACCAGACGATTGAAGTTCGCCCCTTCGCTGAGTTCGATATCGAGATCGTTCACCGCGGCATCGGTGCCGAACGTCATCAGATAGCGCCCGCGAGCGATTGGCTTCGTTCGGAGGAAGCGCGCGCCGGCAAGGTCTAGTCGGCAGCCATCGGGTATTTCAACCATCGCATCGCTATCGAGGCGGTAGACATCACCCTTATTTCCTCTGATCAGCGCGCTGGGCTGCTGCCGAGCTTGCTTCGTGAGAGCCAACCACCCCTCTGTTTCGTCCGCCAATCCATCGCCGCGAATGCCGAAATCGCGCACATTCAGCGCTGTATGGCCGCGAGCCTTCGGTGTGAGCGCTAGGCTCCCGAGCCCCGCTAGAAACAGTCGCCGCGTGGCTACCATCTTACCTCGTAAATTGCCGCTGCTAACGCAATCCGATCTATGAACGCACCGGCTACGAACCGCTCATTGGGATGCTTGGACGATTGATCGCTCGGGCGTCCTAGTGCCCAAAGGGCCAATTCCGCATGCATTTCTGGATGGATGCATGCCTTTATGTCCGGGAAAACGTGGCTATCGAGAATAAGTTGGGCAGCTTTTTGCCTACGGGCGTTTGGCGATATTTGGTCTGCGTCCATCTGGAATGCTCTTTTATTGTTTGTGAATTGTACGAGCTTGTCGAATTCCATAGGCTGACGCGGTTTAAATCCGTCCTGATAATTGTGATCGCTATCGGCGAATTTCATTTCACGAGGAAATCTGTCAAAACGCCAGATTGCTCCGAATAGAGGCGTATCGGCGATGCTGGGTGCCAGCTTCTTGATCGCTCCAAAGACCACGCGCTCTGACAATCGGTCGAAAGCATACAGCGCTGCGGCAAACTGAGCCACCCGTTCATCCAACAGCGGGTAACACATGAACGCTTTCGAGGTGAGATCGAGAGCGCTTGGCGCGCTAAACAGACCGAGCCGAAAATCACGGTTTGGGTAAAAGTGAACGTCTAGAGGTTCTTTTGCCAGATGTGGAAGGCGGTCTCTCAAATAGGTATCAATGGTTCGCGTGGTCGTGTCGGTAGCTGATGCTGTCGCCAGTGGAGAGATAATTGCATTGTGCATGGCCCGATTTAGTATTTTGGGGTCGCGCGACATGGTTCGTTGTGACCCGCCTCGAAGCAGGTGTCCGTGCCCATGGAAGTTCGCGTGGTGAGAAGTGAAGGCTAATTCGTGACAGTATGCGTATTGAGCGGAGAAGGATGGTCCTAGGCCATCTGAACACAGCAGCGCGTGCGAGAGGGCATTGAGGGGGTCGGTGATCAGCGCCTGATCGCGAAACTCGAAGTCTGCGCCAACGGCGGTTGCAATCTCCCGGGCAACGACCCCTTCACCAGTCAAGCCGTTACCAAAATTGAACGCTGAGAGCCCTCTGGGTCCAACGCTGCGCAAGGCAGCTATCACCGTGCGGCTGTCCTTGCCGCCGGACATAAATATTCCTGAAGTGGCCCGCTCTGCCGGCCAACAAGCATCCCTAAGAATTTCAGCCAAAGCTGCGGCCTTCTCATCAAGCGGCCGATCTTGCGGAATGGGGTCGAGTGGCGGTGTCGGATGCTCCGCAAATGTGTATTCGCCAGCGCGTAGCAGCACGCTAGTGCCAGGCGGGAGTGCTCGTGTGTTTTGGAATGGGGACAGGCCGTCGACCGCATATCCCGCGGCAATGTACTTCGGCAGGTAATCGATCTCGGGTCTAAAGCCCTTCGACAGAACCGAGGCAGCGTAGGTCAGGCGCGGCCGATTGCCGGCGACACAGAAGCCATCACGATTCTTGGCGACGAACGTCGTGATAGCCGGCGGGGTCGTGCTCCATGCCGTGGCAGTGTTGGCGTCCGGCGCGATCCAGGCCCAGGAGGCTACCCCGCCAGGGCTTTCTGAGAACGAGAGCCGTCCATTCTTGACGTGGGATATTCGATTGATCCCTCCCGTGAGGCCGAGCAATCCTCGGCCTGCATAGTTGGAGCAGAGGAAGGTGCCCTTGTCGTTGGACGAATAATGACCAGGGTTCACGTCTCCGACGAGCGATGCGTAAGGCGTCGCCCAGTAGCAGAGCAGAACTTTGTCCGAAGGTTGAATGATGGTCGGCGCTGTGAAGCCGGATGGCAAAAGTGACGACGCTGAAGAGATGAAATGGCCAATGTCTACAAGATATGCCGGGTTCCTTATGGAGAAAAGTAGGTAGGCATACATTCGGCTTCTCTCGCCTCCCGAGGCAAAGAATGATCTCGGAATCTTTGAGGCATCCCACGGGCACTAGCAAGAGGGTTCACGGTCTGGGCGGCTGCGGCTCCTATAGTAGGTAAAGTACTCTTGCCTTAAATCCGCCGCCAACCGGGAGCGTCTGCAATCATCTGCCGGTCTGGAGCCCGTCATGGACGACCTGTCCTACATCATCCATGACCTCGTTACGAAAGCGCGGCGGATTTCGCGAGGCGCAGGCTACTGCGCTGTAGCTATCGTCGTGGCCTTCTTCGCTTGGCGATGGAGCCACTGACGGTCCCGGTCGGGCCATTCTCCTGGTTGGGGATGGTCTGCGGCGTGATCCTTTCAGCCACGGGAACGCTCGTCGCCGCCGCGGGCAAGGCGCCGGTTCCGATCGCGGCCTTCTTCGTGCTGGTCACGCTGGTGCTGGCCCTGCACATCATCACCGAACGCGTGCGCTGGATCGGCGAGCGGATCGAACGCGGGACGATGTTCCTGCGGGAGCGATGCCTGTCATGGTGCGAGCTCTCGCAGTTCGGTGTGGAACCGACGGGCTACTGCTGGACTTCCGGCTTTGCCGGTCCCCGAATCCGCTTTTCGCCCTATGATAACGGCTTCGATCAGCTCGTGGCGAAGGTGCGCCGCCATCTGCCTGACGACACGCTGCCGGCCGAGGGCATGTCGAATACCGAGCATGCTCTCGCCCTCGTCAAATCGGGCTGAGACGCCATCTTCGCGCTCAGCGCTGCGGCGCGGGGGCGATCGCCGGGAGTTCGTTGCCGGGCAGGGGGGCTTCGTTCGCCACGCGCTCGATGCCGGCGCCGCGCCCGCCCGTCGCGAGCGCGACGGTCAGCTTCTCGGCGCGGTCGGGCGACATCGCCGCCATCACCTCGGACATCTTGCGCGGGTTCATCTGCTGGACCACCGGCACGAGCACGTCGAGGCCGAGACGGTCGAAGACACGGGCGGCGTCCTTCGGCTTCATCGCCTCGTACATGATGACGAGGTTTTTGATCGCCTTGGCTTCCTCGACAGCGAGCTTGCCGGCCGGGCCGCCGGCCTTCTCTTCGAGGACCTTGAGGTCGCCGACGCGTCCGTCGAGCTTCTTCTCGGCGGAGTTCAGCAGGCGCTCGCGCATCTCGAGCTCGCGCATCCGGCCTTCCAGCTCCTCGCGCCGTTCGCCGAGGCGCTCCAGGAGAGCCTTCTCGGCCGGCGATACCGGCTGGACCGAGCCGTTCATGATGCCGGCCTTGTTGTTGGGGTTGGCGGCGCGTGTGGCTTCGGCCTTGGCCTCGGCTTCCTTCTTCTCCTGCTCCTTCTTCGAATCGGGAGCAGGTACGGAGCCGGTCGTCTCGGGATCGAAGACGTCGGGCGCATGGGCCCGCGCGATGATCTTGGCGAGACCCCAGATCTTGGGATCGTTCATGGCCCCGTCCTTGACCGTGGGGGTTTGTGCCATGAGCGGCAGATCGGCCGGAATGTGGCCGGGGGCGGGCTCCGCCGTCCAGGCAAGCAGCTTCAGCGCCAGGAGACCCATGGCGCCGAGAATCACTGCTGGCAGGAGGCGGGGCCGTTCGATCACGCAGCCTGTTCCTCGAGGCGGCGGGCAGCGCGGGCGCGGATGGCGGCGGCGGACTGGGCCGCGCTCTCAAGGCGGGAGACCGGTGCGGGAGCGGCGGGCGCCTCGACCGGGACCTCCTTGGCGCCGACGAGGGTCGCGGCGCTGACGATCTGGCCGATGCGCTCCATCACCGCCTGGCCGGCTTCGACCTGGGCGGCGAGATCGGCGGCGTAGCGCTCGGCCGTGCGCAGGCGCTCTTCCAGCGTCCGGTCGCAATCGCCCAGCGTCGACTTGAGGCCGGCGATGGCGCGCTCGGCATTGTCCGTCGCGGTGATCAGTGCGCCGACGGTCTGGCGCATGCCGGCCTCGTCCGCCTTCAGGCGCTCGATGCGCCTGGTCAGAATGAAGCAGGTGACGATGGTGGCGACGAGGAGGCTGGCGACAAGCACGTCGGCGATGAGATTGATCGTCATGTGTCCTCTTCAGGTCGTGGCGCCGAGATGGCTGGCGAGGCTGTCGAAAGCGGCGATGGTGGTCTTGGAGCGGCGCAAGGGGCTGACGACCTGGACGGCGATCTTGCCGTCGACCCGGCCGATGCGGCCTTCGGTGACGATGAAGTCGCCGCAGCGCAGCGAGACGGTGGCATCCGGGCGGGCGTCGAACATCAGGGTATCGCCGATTTCGAGCTTCATGACGCGCTTAAGCGGCATCCGGGTCTCGTGCAGCACGCAGGTGACGTCGACATCGGCCTGCCAGACCTCGGTCGCGAGATGGTTCTCCCAGGTCGGATCGCGGCCCAGCTTCTCGCCCATGAAGCTTTCGAGCAGCAATTCGCGGATCGGCTCGATCGTGGCGTAGGGCAGGACGATGTGCAGCGCGCCGCCGCGGCCTTCCATGTCGAACTTGAGCTCGACGCGGATCGCGGCATTGGCCGGGCGGGAGATCGAGACGAAGCGCGGATTGGATTCGACGCGGTCGACGTTGAAGCGCACCGGCGAGAGCGGCTTGAAGGCGGCCTCGGCATCGCCCAGCACCAGTTCGATGACGCGGCGGATCATGCGGATTTCGATGGAGGTGAAGGGGCGGCCGTCGATGCGCGGTGCCGGCTGGCCGCGCTTGCCGCCGAACATCGCGTCGAGGACCGAGTAGATCAGCGACGATTCGATGGTGATCAGGCCGAAATTGTCCCATTCCTCGGCCTTGAACACCGAGAGCAGCGCCGGCTGCGAGATCGAGTTGACATAGTCGCCGAAGCGCACCGAGCGGATGCTCTCCAGCGTGACCTCGACATTGTCCGTGAAGAAGTTGCGCAGGCTGGTCGAGAGCAGGCGCACCAGACGCTCGAAGATGATCTCGAGCATCGGCAGGCGCTCATAGGCGACCGAGCCGGAATCGACGATCGCCTGGATGCCGTTGCGGCCGTCCTTCTCGTCGCCGCTGGAGAAACCGAGCATCGTGTCGATTTCGTCCTGCGACATCAGGCGGTCGGTACCGCCTTCCTGTTCGCCGTCGTCCTCCACCATGTCGGGCATGGCGGTCCAGCCGGCCGCCATCCCTTCCGGGGTCAGCGGCTCGTCGCTCGGTACGGAGGTGTCGCGTTCGGTGCTCATCGTTCCGCCGTCATCTCGGTGCGGTCAGCCGGTTGCGGCTCACTGGACCAGCAGTTCCTTGAACAGCACGGCGTCGACCTTGGCCGGATAGACGGTCAGGTTGACGCGACGCAGAAGCTCTTCCTTGAGGCGGTACATGCCGGCCGAGCCTTCGAGATCGGACGGACGCAATTCGCGCATGAAGACCTGGAAGGCGTCCTCGACGCGCGGTAGCAGCGGCTTGACCTGGTCGGCCGCCTTCGCATCGGCGATCTCCAGCACGACCTTGATCTTCATGATCGGCTGGCGGTCCTGCTGGCCGCCATTGGACATGCCGATCATCATGTCCTTCATGTCCAGGAAGGCGATGGGATTCTTGGCCTTCGCCGCGGCTTCGGCGGCTGCGATCTGTTCGGGCGAGGGCTTCTTCAGGAAGAACCAGCCGCCACCGCCGGCCGCTGCCAGCAGCACGACGCCGATGATCATGAAGAGCTTCTTCCTGCTCTTCGGCGCCTCATCACCGGAGGCGCCTTCCTCTTCCGTCTTGGCTTTCTTCGCCATCTCGTCACGCGCCCCGGCAGCCGGGCCGCGTTCTGCCGCCCGTTCGGTCACCTTCGTCCGTTACGGTTAACGCGTCGTTAAGGGCGGCAGAATTTGCCGGGCTGTTCTTGCCGCTTCAGCAGCATGTGCCGGGCCGTGACGGGAGGTGTCATCCGCTCTGTTCTCAACAATATCAATATCTTGTGCCGATTAACCATGTTGGCACGCCGCTTGCCGGTACTGGGCCGTGGCGACTGCGCTGGGGAGCGTCGAGGTTGCCGCGGGACATGATCGGGAGATAAGCCGTGGAGAACGCGCTTCTCATCGGCCTGTCGCGTCAGGTGGCTCTGGCGCGCGAGCTGGACGTCATCGCCAACAACGTGGCGAATGTCGGCACCAATGGATTCAAGGCGCGCAGCGCGCGCTTCACCGAATTCCTCATGCCTGTCGCGAAGGCCGACGCCTTCAAGCCGGCCGACCGGCCGCTGTCCTATGTCATCGACAAGGGCACGCCGCTCGACCTGTCGCAGGGCATGGTGGAGCTCACCGGCAATCCGCTCGACGTCGCTCTGAAGGGCGACAACTATCTCGTCGTGCAGACGCCGAACGGCGAACGCTATACCCGCGCCGGCTCCCTGAGCCTCGACCGGCAGGGCCGGCTCGTCACCCAGACCGGCCTGCCGGTGATGGGCGAGGCCGGGCCGATCGTCTTCGGCTCCAGCGAACATTCCATGCGCATCGCCGCCGACGGCACCGTCAGCAGCGACCAGGGCACGCGCGGCAAGCTGCGGCAGGTGCGCTTCGCCGATCCGGCGGCGCTGGCGAGCGAAGGCACCAACCTGTTCTCCTCCGCCACGCCGCCCCAGGCGGCGGGCGTCGAGGCGCGGCTGGAGCCGGGCGCGATCGAGCGCTCCAACGTCAAGGCCGTGGTCGAATTGACCCGCCTGATGGAGGTGCAGCGCAACTACCAGAGCGTCGCCAATATGATGAGCAAATCCGATGAGCTGCGCAGCCGGGCGATCTCGCGCCTGGCGGACCAGCAGGCCTGATAGGGAGCGAGCACCATGCGCGCCATGCAGACAGCCGCGACCGGCATGATGGCCCAGGAGATGAACGTCCAGGTCATCTCCAACAACATCGCCAACGTCCGGACCACCGGCTACAAGCGCCAGCAGGTTCATTTCCAGGACCTGCTCTACGAGAATTTCCGGCGCGCCGGCTCGGCCACCTCGGACCAGAACACCCAGGCTCCGGCCGGCACCTTCATCGGTTCCGGCGTCAAGACGGTCTCGACCGGCCGCGTCATGACGCAGGGCAATATCAGCCCGACGGAGAAGCCCTACGACGTCGCCATCCGCGGCGAGGGCTTCTTCCGCATCCGCATGCCCGATGGCCGCACCACCTATAGCCGCGACGGTTCCTTCGATCTCGACGCGCAGGGCCAGCTCGTCACCCGCGACGGCTACCAGGTCGAGCCCGGCATCACCGTGCCGAACAACGCCTCCAGCGTCAGCATCAACGCGCAGGGCATTGTGGAGGCGATGGTGCCGGGGCAGACCGCCCCGCAGCAGCTCGGCCAGATCCAGCTCGTGCGCTTCGTCAACAAGGTCGGCCTCGAGTCGATCGGCGACAATCTCTATATCGAGACCGCGGCCTCGGGCCAGCCGATCGACGGCTTCGGCGGCGGCGAGGGCTTCGGCACGCTGCAGCAGAACTACCTCGAGGAAGGCAACGTCCAGGCGGTCACCGAGCTGTCCTCGCTGATCGCCGCGCAGCGCGCCTACGAGATGAATTCCAAGGTCATCACCGCCGCCGACCAGATGATGTCGGCGACGACGCAGATGTTCCGCGGCTAAGGGGGGCGCATCATGATCCGCCTCTCCCTGATCGCCCTGGCTCTCTCCGGCACCGCCGCTCTGGCCGCGCCGCAGCAGGCTCAGCCCGCCCCGGTCGCGGTCGCCTCCGCCGTTGCGGCTCCTGCGGCCGCAGCGCTGCCGTCCAGGCTGCAATTGCGCTCCGAGGTCAATCTCGGGCGCGATCTCGTCACCTTCGGCGATCTCATTCCCGGCCTTTCCGGCGAGGCTGCCGCGACGGCGGCCTTCCGGGCGCCGGCGCTGGGCGAGACCGGCACGATCCAGGTCGCCCGCATCGTCGAGGCCGCCCGCGCGGCTGGCATCGTCCACGATGCCAGCGAGTTCCGGAGCCAGGGTTTCGCACAGGTGGTGGTGACGCGCTCCGCCCGTCGCATCACCGCCATGGACCTCGAAGCCGCCGTGAAGACCGGACTGCAGGAGCGCTTCGGCGTCGATGCCCGCATCTTCGCTCTGGCGATCGATGGCGGAGCACCGAGCATCGCCGTCGAGCCCGAGCTGACGGGCGACGTCGCCGTGGTCGAACTCTCCTTCGATGCCCGCTCGCGGCGCCTGCAGGCCCGGCTCGCGGTGCCCGGCAGCACGGCGATGCGGCTGAAGCCGCTGCGCATCTCCGGCCAGCTCGTCGAGACCATGGAGGTCGTGGTGCCCAGGCGCCTGATCGCCCGTGGCGAGACGCTCGGCAAGGACGATGTCGTCATCGAGCGCCGCCAGCGCGAGGCGCAGGGCGGCGAGGTCATCGGCGATATCCGCGCTGCCATCGACAAGGTCGCGCGCCGCGCCCTGCTTGCCGGCGTGCCGCTGCGCGCAAGCGACGTCCAGCGCGAGGAGATCGTCGGCAAGGGCGATCTCGTCACCATCGTCTACGAGACGCCAGGCCTGCTGCTTACCCTGCGCGGCCGGGCCAACGAGGCCGGCGCGATGGGCGATGTCATCTCCATCACCAATCCCCAGTCCAAGCGCGTGCTGCAGGGCAAGGTGAGCGGTCCCGGGCGGGTTTCCGTCCAGCCTTCCGCCGCCGGCCGCGTCGCCAGCGCTCAGTAAAGTTCCGTGGAAACCGCCATGTCCGCCAACCGCTTCGCCAAGTTCACCGGGCTCCTGCTGCTGACCGCCTCGCTCGGCGCCTGCGGCATCGGCGACCGCCTCGCCAATGTCGGCCAGGCGCCGACGCTGTCGCCGGTCGAGGACCCGACCGCCGCCAAGGGCTACAAGCCGGTGCAGATGCCGATGCCGGAGGTGTCGCACGCCTCCTATGCGCCGAACTCGCTCTGGCGCACCGGCTCGCGCGCCTTCTTCAAGGACCAGCGCGCCCGCAGGGTCGGCGACCTCGTCACCGTCAAGGTCAAGGTCACCGACAAGGCCCAGCTCAACAACACGACCAAGCGCAGCCGCAAGAACGGCGAGGATCTCGGCGCCGAGAACGCCTTCGGCTTCGAGAACAAGCTCGATGCTTTCCTGCCCAACGGCGCCAAGGCCTCCTCCCTGCTCAAGCTGGAATCCGACGGTTCCAGCGAGGGCGCGGGCTCGGTCAACCGCTCCGAGACGCTGGCGACCAATGTCGCGGCGGTCGTCACCCAGAACCTGCCCAATGGCAACCTGGTGATCGAGGGCAAGCAGGAGATCCGCGTCAATTTCGAGGTGCGCGAACTGATCGTCGCCGGCGTGATCCGGCCGGAGGACATCGAGTCCGACAACACCATCGATTCAACCAAGATCGCCCAGGCCCGCATCGCCTATGGCGGCCGCGGCCAGATCACCGATGTCCAGCAGCCGCGCTACGGCCAGCAGGTGATGGATATCCTGCTGCCCTTCTAATCTTTCAACCCTTCCCACCGGAATCCCGGACGGCGCGGAACGCTCCCCCTTGTCTCCGCGCCGGCCGGCCGGCGGTCTCTCCCGAGCCGCCACCCTCCCGGCTGCCTGCCACGCTCCCCAAGCTTTACAAAGGTCGGCGGCCAGAAGCCCCGCGTCCTCCCGACGCGGGGCTTTCCCACGTCAGTCAGAGGTAGCGCCCCCCGGTTCACGCTCACCGTCAGTGGCCGGCCGCGAGCGCCGCATCGCCCTCATGCCGCGAGGCCTGGCAAATTCATGCGGCGGAGCAACGACGCCGGGCGCGAGGGCTATGCGAGCTTCTTCGAGCCGGCGCCTGGGAACGATGGTTCGGCCTGTTGCCGACTGCATTCGGTGAGGTCGCCATTCGAGGTCTTGTGCGTGTGGCAGCGCGCATCGTCGCGGGTGCAAGCCGACACCGTGAGCATCAGAAGCAGGCAGGCGGCCAGATTTCGCGACATGATCGACGGTTCTCCGTTAGACCTCGGAGCGGTTTGCGGCGCCACGATCGCGCTCGTAACGCTTCTTTAGCGGGAAGGGCGGCAGCCAGGCTTCGCGGCGGATGGTCCAGAGCTCGTAGGTCGGCATCAGCTGGTCCGGGGCGTCGAGCGATCCGAGGTTTACCTCGGTCTCGTCGCCGGAGCGCCCGAAGACCGGCGAGCCGCAGCGCGGGCAGAAGAAGCGCCCCTCATAGTCGCGCGCTTCGCCCTCGATCGCCACCGCCTCCTGCGGGAATATTGCGGACGCGTGGAAAAGGGCGCCGTGATGCTTGCGGCAGTCGAGGCAGTGGCAAATGCCGACCCGGTAAGGGCGCCCCGACGCCACGATCCGCAGATTGCCGCACCGGCATCCGCCCGTGAAACGATCCATGCTGCGCGTCCTCCTCGATTGGCGGTTGTCGCCGCGAGGTTAGGGCAGGCCGCTTCCTGACGGTAACGGGCCGTCGAGATAGGGGGCTTCACGCAAAAGGCCCCGCGCCTGTCGACGCGGGGCCTCTTGGACAAGTCGGGCAAGCCTGTCGCGGCTCAATCGTCGCGGAAGACGCGCTCGTTGCGCTCGTGACGCTCCTGCGCCTCCAGCGAAAGCGTCGCGATCGGGCGGGCTTCCAGACGCTTCAGCGAGATCGGCTCGCCGGTCTCCTCGCAATAGCCGTAGGTCGCATCATCGATCCGGGCGATGGCCGCGTCGATCTTGGCGATCAGCTTGCGCTGCCGGTCGCGGGCGCGCAGCTCGATGGCGCGGTCTGTTTCGGATGAGGCCCGGTCGGCGATGTCCGGGTGATTCTCGCTCTCTTTCTGCAAGGTCAGCAGGGTTTCCCTGGCTTCCCGCAGGATCTCGTCCTTCCAGGCGAGGAGCTTGCCGCGGAAATACTCGCGTTGACGGTCGTTCATGAACGGCTCGTCATCGCTCGGCTTGTAATCCGCCTCGAGGATGATCTGCTTCGACATGGGCGCTCTCTCAGTTGTCGGCTCACGCACCCATCGGCTGTGCCGCGGAAGGGGAGCCGATTTGGCGCCCTTATAGCGATCCGTTTCAACTGGAACAATCGCTTCCGACAGGACTTCAACGGCTTCGTGAAAACGCGCGATCCGGCGCCCATTTTCGATGAAAATGGCCGGATTTGCGTCAATTCAGCTTGCGGATCGCGTCGGCGATGTCGGCTTCGACCAATCTGGCGATCGGTTGCCGATAATGACTATGGTCGAAGAACAGCTTCGGATCGCGCAGTTCAGGCCTGTCGACCCGCCAATCGACCAGCGCCGTGCGTGGGCGGCGGGCCGCCAGGTCGGCGAAGGCCTTGCGGCAGGCCGCATCGGCCGCGGCATCGCGCGTGCCGGGCTTCGACAGGGCGGTGACATAGACTGGCGGGCGCAGGAGAATCAGCACGGTCTCAGCCGGGGCCGCCTTCATCAGCTCTTCCAGACCCGTCGCCGCCGGGAAGGCGCCGTCGACATTGCCGCCGCCGGCCTCGATCGGCTTCTGCAACCGGGCGATGATCTCCGGATTGGTGCCGTAGCCCTGCACGCCGTAGCCCGATTCGTAGTCCCAGTAGCCGTCCGGGCGTGCGCGCTCGGCCTTGCCCGACGTCAGGTAGCCGATTCGGCGGGGCAGTTCCTCCAGCAGGTCGAAGCGCATCAGCCCGCCGAGATAGTCGGGCAGGCTGCGGCTCAACAGCCAGAATGGGAAGGGCTTCTCGTTGGGCAGGGCCGGGTTCGCGGTGCACCAGTAATTGTCGATGCCGACCACGATCGCCTGCGGTGGCGCCGCGCGGTGGTGGCGCAGGAACCAGTCGATCGTTGCGAAGGTCTCCTTGGGCTGCGTCGCCGGGGCGATCAGCGAGACGAAGGGGATGCCGGTCTTCGCATGCAGCTCCTCCGGTGAGATCAGCTGGATATGCGAGTTGCCGAAGATGGCGCCGGTGAAGCGCGGGTCGCGCCCGCGGCTCGCCAGCGCCGTGCGCGGGCCCTGCGGGCGCACGCCTTCCCCGAGCTTCAGCGGCGAGCGGCCGGAATCATAGGGATCGATCAGGAAGGCGGCCGTCAGGAAGGCGACCGCGATCAGCACCGCTGCGCTGAGGAAGGCGCCGGTGAAGCCCGTCCACTTCGCCGCCCGAGCGGCCTGCTCAGAACTGGAAGTAGATGAACTCATAATTGGCGTCTTCGCCGATCTTCAGCAGGATGATGACGAACAGGAGCCCGGCGAGGATCGCGAGCCAGCGGGCCGGCGGCAATTTATGGACGAGGTTCCAGGCGGTGGGGCCGATGATGGCGAAGGCGGCTGCCGGCAGCAAAGCCCGCCATTTGAAGCCGGTGCCGACGGGGCCGAGCCCGAACAGGCCCTTGTAGATCGCGAGCGCGGCCTCGAAATTCGTCGCCCGGAACAGCACCCAGCAGAGCATCACGAACAGGAAGGTCAGGACCCAGCCGAGAGCAGCCGGCATCGGCAGGCCGGCGCGGCGCCAGAACAGGGCGACGATCAGCGCCAGTCCGTGCGCCACGCCCCAGGCGACGAAGGTCAGGCCGGCGCCGTGCCAGAGCCCGCCCAGCGCCATGGTCGCGAACAGCGCCCAGATCTGCGTCGGCAGGCCGCTGCGCGAGCCGCCGAGCGGGATGTAGAGGTAATCGCGCAGGAAGCGCGACAGTGTCATGTGCCAGCGGCGCCAGAAATCCTGGATCGAGAGCGAGCGATAGGGCGCCTCGAAATTCTGCGGCAGCACGATGCCGAAGAGCAGGGCGAGGCCCAGCGCCATGTCGGTATAGCCGGAGAAGTCGAAATAGATCTGGAAGGTGAAGGCGAGCGTCGCCTGCCAGGCCTCCATCAGGCTGATGACCTTGCCGGCCGCCGCGGCCGCGAAGACCGGGTTGGCGTATTCGGCGAGGGGGTCGCCGATCAGCACCTTCTTGGCGAGGCCGGCGGTGAGCAGCAGCAGGCCGCGCGCGATCCGCTCGGCCGCGTCCGGGCGCTGATAGGGCCGCTCGTCGAGCTGGTGCATGATCTCGCGCCAGCGCACCAGGGGGCCGGCGAGCACCTGTGGGAAGAAGGCGATGTAGAGCGCGTAGCGGACGAGATCGTAGCGCGGCGCCTGCCCGCGCCGCAGATCCGTCAGGTACATGATGTGGTGGAAGGTGAAGAAGGAGATGCCGAGCGGCAGTGCGATGTCGAATTTCGGGGCCGGCAATCCGGGAATCATTCCAGCGAGATCGGCGAAGAAGTTGAAGTACTTGAACACCGCGAGGACAGCGAGGTTCAGGACGATCGCAAGCGTGATCAGCGCGCCGGACTTCGTCTTCTGGAAGGCCTCGGCGATCAGCCAGTTCAGCCCGATCGAGAGCACGAGCAGCGGCAGGAAGCGCCAGTCCCAATAGCCGTAGAAGGCGAAGGACAGCGCCACCAGCACCGGCAGGCGCCAGCGCGGCGCAAAGCGTTCCGCCGCCCAGTGGAGGGCGAGCGCCAGCGGCAGGAAGGCAAGCAGGAAGACGAAGGAGTTGAAAAGCATCGGGCGGGGAGCGGATCACAGGATGGGTGCCGCCTTAGACCATTATGGACGACGAGTCATGTCGGGGCTGGTGCGGCGCAGGAGGGCGGAAGAAGGCACAGGCGGCGGGCGCTTGTCCCCGCTATTTCAATCAATCGATTGATTGAAATAGCGGGCGATGATATGGATGCGGCATGAAAGCTATTTCCGAGAGCGATGCCGGGACACGCGAAGCGCTGATCCGGGCCGGGCTCGACCTGTTCGGGCGGCATGGATTTGAGGCGAGCTCGATCCGCCAGATCGCCCAGGCGGCCGGGGTCAACAGCGCCGGTATCGCCTATCATTTCGGTGGCAAGGACGGTTTGCGCCAGGCCTGTGCCGAGGCGATCGTCGCGACGATGAAGCAGCGGGTCTTCGGCGCCGCCGCGGCGATGCCGCCGCTCGACGAGCTCGCGCCGGAGGCGGCAGCCGAGCTGCTGTTCGGCATCGTCGGCCGGGTCACGGCCTTCGCGACGCAGGCGCAGGAAAGCGAGACGATCGCTCGCTTCGTCCTGCGTGAGATGATGGAACCGACCCCGGCCTTCGAGACGCTCTATGAGGGGCTGGTCGGGCCGGTCCATGGCCATCTCTGCCGGCTCTGGGCGGCTGCGACCGGGATGGAGCCGGAGGGGGAGGCAACCAAGCTCGCGGTCTTCGCGACGATCGGGCAGGTGCTTTACTTCCGGCTGGCGCGGCCGGCCGTGATGCGGCGCATGGGCTGGAGCGCGATCAACACGGCTGAGAGCGAGGCGATCGCCGGCGTCATCCGCGCCAATCTCCGCGCCAGTATCGCCAGCATGCGGGAGAACAGGTCATGATCCTCGGCTTCCTCTGTTCCTTCGGGCTGATCGCGGCGAGCTTTTCCGCCTGCGGCGGCGATACGGCCCGCATCGCTGGCTATGTCGAGGGCGAATATGTCCGGCTCGGGCCGATCGATACGGCCCGGATCGAGCGCATCGATGTCCGCCGGGGCGACCGCGTCGAGGCCGGCCAGGCCGTGGCGGGGCTCGAACGGACCGATGCCGAGAATGCCGTTGCCGAGGCCGAGGCGCGGCTGGTGCAGGCGCGGGCGCAGCTCGACAATCTGAAGAGCGGCAAGCGCCCGGAAGAGATCGCGGTGATCGAGGCGAGTCTCGCCTCCGCCAAGGCGCAGGAGCGCGAAGCCGACCGGGCGCTCGACCGGCGGCAGGACCTGTTCCGCCGGGGCGTCTCCACCCAGGCCGATCTCGACCAGGCGGTGACGGCGCGCGACGTCGCCGGCGCGCGGGTCCGCGAGATCGGTGCCAATCTTGGCGTGGCGCGGCTGGCGGCAAGGCCTGACGAGATCAAGGCCAGCGAGAATCAGGTCGAGCAGGCGAAATCCGCACTGGCACAGGCGCAGTGGAAGCTGTCGCAGCGCCAGCTCATCGCGCCCGCGGCCGGGCGGATCAGCGACGTCCTGCGCCGGGTCGGCGAACTCGCCGGGCCGAGCGCGCCGGCGCTCCTGATGCTGCCGGACGGCGCCGCCAAGCTGATGCTCTATGTGCCGGAGATCAGGATCTCAGGCGTGACGACCGGCATGAAGCTCGATGTCCGCTGCGATGGCTGTGCGCCCGGCCTGACCGCCACCGTGACTTATGTCTCACCGGAGCCCGAATTCACGCCGCCGGTGATCTATTCGGCGCAGACGCGCCAGAAGCTGGTCTATCTGGTCGAGGCACGGCCGGATGGCGGGCCGCAATCGGCGCTTCAACCCGGCCAGATCGTCGACGTCACGCTCAGGGCGCAGCGGTGAGCGCGCCGCTCGCCATCGATGTGCGGGGGATGACCAAGCGCTTCGGCAAGCGCACCGTGGTCGACGATGTCGATCTCGCGGTCGCGACGGGCGAGATCGTCGGCTTCCTCGGCCCCAACGGCTCGGGCAAGACGACGACGATCCGGATGATCTGCGGCTTGCTCAGGCCCGATGCCGGGGAGGGCACCGTGCTCGGGCTCGATGTCCGCACCCAGAGCGCCGCGATCAAGCGCCAGGTTGGCTACATGACGCAGCGCTTTTCCTTCTACGAAGACCTGACCATCGCCGAGAACCTGACCTTCGTCGCCCGGCTCTACGAGCTCGATCCCGTAGACGAGGCCGTGGCGAAGACGCTGGACAGGCTGGGCCTGACTTCGCGCAAGGACCAGCTTGCCGGCACGCTCTCGGGCGGCTGGAAGCAGCGGCTGGCGCTGGCCGCCTGCATCATGCACCAGCCCAAGCTCCTGCTGCTCGACGAGCCGACCGCGGGCGTCGATCCCAAGGCGCGGCGCGAGTTCTGGGACGAGATCCATCGGCTGGCCGGCGACGGGCTGACGGTGCTGGTCTCGACCCATTACATGGACGAAGCCGAGCGCTGCCACCGCATTGGTTACATCGCCTATGGCCGGATGTTGGCGACGGGAACCGTCGAGGAGGTCGTGAAGGGCTCCGGCCTCGTTACCTTCGTCGTCCATGGCGCATTGAAGCCGGCCCAGATCAGGTCGCTCGAGGCGACTGACGGCGTCGAGCAGGTCGCCCCCTTCGGCGCGACGCTGCATGTCGTTGGCACCGACCGTGGCAAGCTGGAAGCGGCGCTCGAACCGTTGAAGCGCGAGGCCGGGATCAAGGTCGAGCCCGGCGAGACCAGCCTCGAGGACGTCTTCATCAAGTTCATGACCGGCGCGCAGGAGCGGGCGGCATGATTGCGCTGTTTTCCCCACGCCGGCTCGGCGCGATCCTGGCCAAGGAGTTCGTGCAGATGCGGCGCGACCGCATCACCTTCGCCATGATGCTGGCGGTGCCGATCGTCCAGCTCCTGCTCTTCGGCTATGCGATCAACAACGACCCGCGCGGCCTGCCGGCGGCGGTCCTGGCGCTCGGGCAGGACCAATATACCCGCGCCGTGGTCTCGGCGCTGGAGGTCTCGAACTATTATCGCTTCGGCGAGCGGCCGCAGAGCGCGGCCGAGGCCGAGAGCCTGATGGCGAAGGGCGAAATCTCCTTCCTCGTCACCATTCCCAGCGATTTCGGCACCCGCGTCGAGCGGGCGGACGAGCCGCGCATCCTGGTCGAGGCCGATGCGACCGACCCGGCAGCGGCGAGCGGGGCTGTCTCGGCGCTCGGCACGATCGCGAGCCGGGCCTTGCTGCGGGCGCAGGGGCGCGAGCCGGTGACCGATCCCGCAGGGGCCAGTGGCGACAGCCTCTCCTTCGTCGTGCACCGGCGCTACAACCCGGAGAACATCACCCAGTACAACATCGTGCCGGGCCTGCTCGGCGTCATCCTGCAGATGACCATGGTGATGATGACGGCGATGGCGCTGACCCGCGAGATCGAGCGTGGCACCATGGAGAACCTGCTCGCCATGCCGGCGACGGCCGGCGAGATCATGCTCGGCAAGGTGCTGCCCTATCTCGCAATCGGTGCGGTGCAGGTGGTGATCGTGCTGGGAGCGGCGAAGCTGCTCTTCGCCGTGCCCTTCCTCGGCGGGCTTGGGCTGCTGCTCACCTGCGTGCTGGTCTTCGTGCTGGCACTGGTGCTGCTTGGCTACACGATCTCGACGGTGGCGCGCACGCAGCTCCAGGCGATGCAGCTGACCTTCTTCTTCTTCCTGCCCTCGCTGATGCTGTCGGGCTTCATGTTCCCCTTCGCCGGCATGCCGGGCTGGGCGCAGGCACTGGGCGAACTGTTCCCGCTGACGCATTTCCTGCGGATCATCCGCGCGATCATGCTGAAGGGCGCAGGCTTGAGCGATATCGGCGACGAGGTGCTCTATCTCAGCCTGTTCGTGCCGGTCTATGCGGGTCTGGCTCTGATGCGGTTCCGGAGCACGCTGGATTAGCAGGTCAGGCCGTCATTCTCGGGCGGAGCGAAGCGCAGACCCAAGAATCTCTTGACGAGATGGTGCGGCTGGAGCCTCACGCGGCCTGAGATGCTCGGGTCAAGCCCGAGCATGACGCGCGTTGCGATGTCAGAGCGGAATGTTGTCGTGCTTCCGCCAGGGCCGCTCGACGTTCTTGGTCCTGAGCATCGCGAGGGCCCGCGCGATGCGGCGTCGCGTCGAATGCGGCATGATGACTTCGTCGATATAGCCGCGCTCGGCCGCGACGAAGGGCGACATGAAGCGGTCCTCGTATTCCTTGGTCTGGCGCGCGATCGTCTCGGCATCGCCGCCGCGGAAGATGATCTCGACCGCGCCCTTGGCGCCCATCACCGCGATCTGCGCCGTCGGCCAGGCATAGTTCACGTCCGCCCCGATATGCTTCGAGGCCATCACGTCATAGGCGCCGCCGAAGGCCTTGCGCGTGATGATCGTGACCAGCGGCACGGTGCATTCGCTATAGGCGAAAAGCAGCTTGGCGCCGTGTTTGATCAGGCCGCCATATTCCTGCGCGGTGCCGGGCAGGAAGCCGGGAACGTCGACGAGCGAGACGATCGGGATCTCAAAGGCGTCGCAATAGCGCACGAAGCGCGCCGCCTTGCGCGAGGCGTCGGAATCGAGCACGCCGGCCAGCACCATCGGCTGGTTCGCGACGATGCCGACGGTGCGGCCCTCGATGCGGCCGAAGCCGGTGACGATATTGCCGGCATAGGCGGCCTGAATCTCGAAGAAGTCACCCTCGTCGACCGTCTTCAGGATCAGCTCCTTGATATCGTAGGGCTTGTTCGGGTTGTCGGGGACCAGCGTGTCGAGGCTCATGTCGACACGGTCGGGCACGTCGAATGACGGCCATTCCGGCACGCCGGCCGTGTTGTTGGCGGGGAGGAAGTCGAGCAGGCGGCGCACCTGCAGCAGCGCCTCGACATCGTTCTCGAAGGAGCCGTCGGCGACCGAGGACTTCGAAGTGTGGACCTTGGCGCCGCCGAGCTCTTCGGAGGTCACGGTCTCGTTGGTGACGGTCTTCACCACCTCCGGGCCGGTGACAAACATGTAGGAGGTGTCGCGGACCATGAAGATGAAATCGGTCATCGCCGGCGAATAGACGTCGCCGCCGGCGCAGGGGCCCATGATCACGGAGATCTGCGGGATGACGCCCGAAGCCTGGACGTTCCGCTTGAAGACCTCGCCATAGCCGCCGAGCGCCGCGACGCCCTCCTGGATGCGGGCGCCGCCGGCATCGAACAGACCGACGATCGGCGCGCGCATCTTCAGCGCCATGTCCTGGATCTTGATGATCTTCTGGGCGTGGGTCTCGGAGAGCGAGCCGCCGAAGACGGTGAAGTCCTTGGAGAAGACGAAGACGGTGCGGCCATTGACCGTGCCCCAGCCGGTGACGACGCCGTCGCCGGGGATCTTCTCGGCCTTGTCCATGCCGAAATCGACGGCGCGGTGCTGCACGAACATGTCGAACTCCTCGAAGGAGTCCTTGTCGAGCAGGAGCTCGACGCGCTCGCGCGCCGTCAGCTTGCCGCGCTTGTGCTGCGCCTCGATGCGGCGCTCGCCGCCACCCTTGCGGGCGCCCTCGCGCCGGGATTCGAGCTGTTCGAGAATATCCTTCATGGCGGCAGGCTCCCGGCGGGCAAAACGCGTCTCAAAGCCGGCTTAAGCGGCGAAAGGGGATGAGTCCATGACGACGTTTGCGCAAGCCGGAACCGCAATCATGCGGAACGATGGAGGCTGGGCTATCGGAGCGAGGCTGGTGCGATCAGCCGTCGTCGCCGCCTACCCCTTCAGCAGCAGGAGCACCGCAGCGTCGAATTCACGGCGGCGGATGACGCGGCGCTCGGCCGCTTCCTCGTCCTGTCCCCAAATCCCGATCTGGTAGTCTTCGTCGAGATGAGCAGCATCCCAGACCGCGTCCGAATCGATCAGCCCGTTCGCCAGTGCGAGCATCAGGATGGCCGAGCCGGTCAGGGTCATGACGTTATGGGCGCCCGCCAGCGCCAGCGGGGCGGGGATCTTCCCGACCTGATGGGTCACGGCAGCGAGCGTGCCTTCCGGCTGCTGCGCGAAGACGATGCCTTCCGCCAAGAGGAAGCGGGCGCCGATCAGCGCCTCGATATCGCCGAGGATCGGCTGCCAGACCTGGTTCTGCCGTTCGACGAGCGCCTCGGGCTCGCCGGCGCGGTAGCAGAGCGCGTCGGAGCCGGCATAGCGGACGATTTCGGCGCGCACGGCCTCCTGCTGGTCCTCGACGCCGTCGAGTGCCGAGTTGACGAGCCGGGTCAGCGGCATCCGTGCGGGATCGATCCGTTCGCTTTGGGCCTGCCATTCGGCCGCGAGGGCCTCGGCTACCGGGCGCGAGCCGACCGCGAGAGGCTTGCGGGCCGGGGTCCGCGCCGTCTTGCCGTCGAGAGCGACATGGAAGAGGCCGTCGCGCTCCAGCACGCCGGCCTCCTTGTAGAAGCGGGCGGGCAGGGGATTGCGCATCGCCTGCTGGGCCGCGGCGACGGGGTCCGGCTGGCTGGCGCCGGGGGAGCCGAAACGGGCGAGGAAATCGTCGGTGGACATGGCCCCGCCATAGCGCATTCGCGCTCGGCAGGAAACGGTAGCTCAGGCGGCGCGGATGCGGCCGAGGAACTGGGCGACCTCGCTGTCGAGATGCACGGACTGGAGCGAAAGCTTGTCGGCGGATTCGGCGACATGGCCCGCAGCCTCGTCGGTTTCGGCGGCGATGCGGCTGACGATGTCGATATGGCCGGCGGCGAAGACGGTCTCGTCGGCGGCGCGCCGGATGATCTGGGCGATGCCCGCGGCCGCGGCATTCTGCTGCTCGACCACGGTCGCGACATTGCCGGAGATCTGGTTGAGCGAGCCGACCGTCGCGTTCATCGCGTCGATCGCATCGATCGCCTCGGTGCTGGAATCGCGGATCGCGCCGATCTGGCTCTGAATCTCCTCCGTTGCACGCCAGGTCTGGTTGGCGAGCGACTTGATCTCCTGGGCGACGACGGTGAAGCCGCCGCCGGAGCGGCCGAGACGGGCAGCCTCGATCGAGGCGTTGAGCGCCAGCAGGTTGGTGTGCTTGGCAATGGTCGAGATCGCGTCGGTGATATCGCCGACCTGGCCGGCCTTGCGCGACAATTCACCGACCGTGTCGAGCACGGCGCGGGCCTGTCGCGTGGTCTCGCCGACGACGCGGGTGGTTTCCGCGACCTGGCGGTCGACCTCGGCGAATGAATGCGCCAGTTCCGCCGTGCCCTGCGTGACGGCGACGACATTGGACGAGGTCTGGCGCGAGGACTGCGAGGCGGCGCTGGAGCGTTCGGAGACTTCGAGGGCGCCGGCCTTCATCTGCTGCGACGCGATGCGCAGGGATTGCACGGAGGCGATGACGTCGCGGGCGATCCCGGCGATCTCGCGTTCGAAATCGTCGGCCACGGCGTGCAGGACCTGGCGGCGAACCAGTGCGCTCCTCTCCGTGGTTTCGGCGAGATTGCGCCTGGCCTCGTCCGCCGCAGCGCGGGCGACATCGGCCTCGTGGCGTTCGCGCTCCGAGACTTCGAGCGACTGGCGCAGCGACCAGACCACCCAGCTCAGCGCGACCGACTGCACAGCGACGATCGCGCCATGCAGCAGGACGCGGTCGATCTGGTTGCCGCCGAGGAAGACGCCGCTGGGTTGCAGCAGGCTGAAGACGAGGTGATGCAGGACGATGGCGAGAGTCGCCGGGATGAAGATGCGCCAGTCGAGCCAGCCGGCGAGCACAGCCAGCATGGCGAAGAAATACATGTGCATGTCGGACTGATAGGGATGCCCGGCGAAGGCATAGACCAGCAGCATGACCTGGCCCATGGTCACGATGCTGGAAACCTCGCGGGTCATCCAGCCGGTGCGGTCTATGCGCCAGATCATCGTTCCGAGAGCGGCCAGCGCGATGCCTGCCAGCGTGATCGCAGGGCCGTGCAGCGGCGAGAAGGCAGGCGTTCCGACCGCCAGCACGGCGGCATTCGCCCAGAGGATCGCGATCAGGAAACGGGAGAAGCGCTCGCGAAAGCGCGTGACGGCGTTCATCGGCTGCTCCCTGCGGCGCTTCCGGTGCAAAGCCGGGCAAAGGCGGCGTCGATGACGAGCCAGGCTCCGGCTCCGTAGAGGGATGAGACGAAACCGTCGCGCTCGCCCATCGTGAAGGCGACGGCGGCGGCGGTATCGATCTGCAGGAGGCTGCCGCTGGCCTCGGTGACGGCTTGCGCGATATCGGCCGATGCGGTTCCAGCGGGGAAAAAGGCGGCGATCGGTCGTCCCGGCACCGGCCAGGCCGCAATCAGGAGCGCGGCGATCGCCATAGCGACACCGCAGACCAGGCCGAAGCCGATCTCGCGCATAGGGTCCCCCCGGTTGTCCGATCATAAAACGGAAACCTAGGCGGGCAGATTACGGAGGTCGGCTTTATGCTTGGTAAATTACTCCATTACGTTGCGGCATGTTTTCAGGATCGGCTCAATGCCCGAAACGATCCCGCCAGGCAGGCCTGGCGCCGGCGAAGGGCAGGGCCGTTGCCGCGTGGACGCCGCGCGCCACGGCGCGGGCCAGCACATCGGCGGCCGTGGCGCAGAGCTCCGTCATCGCGAAAGCGTCCGAGGGTGCGCCGCTGTAACCCGTTGCGGCGGCGAAGACGATGTCGCCGTCCAACGGGGCATGGGCAGGGCGCAAGGCACGGGCGAGGCCATCATGCGCGGCGAGCGCGAGGCGCCGGGCCTGCGGCTTGGTCAGGACGGCGTCGGTCGCGACCAGCGCGATCGTGGTGTTCTGGCCGGTGCCGCCCTTGAAGCGCAAAGCGGTGTCGTCCGACGTGATTGCGGCAGGCCAACCGATGCCGCCGAACTCACCATCGCACTCATAGGGTGCTGCCCAGAAATGGGGGCCGTCGCCGATCGTGGCCGTGCCGACGGCGTTGACCGCAACCAGTGCGCCGACGATCTGCCCTGTCGCGGCCCGCGCGCTCGCCGAGCCGAGACCGCCCTTGAGATTGGCGGTGGTCGCGCCGTAGCCGGCACCGGCGGTTCCGAGCGCGAATCTGGCGGACGCCGCGGCAGCAGCCTCGGCCCCGAGCCGGGCATAGGGCGTTTCGCCTTCGCCGCGGGCCCAAGGCTTGTCGCCGCCATTCATCAGGTCGAACAGGATGGCCTGCGGGACGATCGGCACGCGGAAGGCGCCGACCGGAAAGCCGCGCCCCTCCTTCGCCAGCCAGCGCATCACGCCATCGGCGGCCCCGAGCCCCCAGGCCGAGCCGCCGGAGAGAACGATGGCGTCGACATGCTCGACGGTCATCTCCGGATCGAGCAGCGCGGTATCGCGGGTGCCGGGCGCGCCGCCGAGCACGGCGGCGGAGGCGATGGTCGGGCGCTCGAAGATCGCGGCGGTGACGCCCGTCCCTGCTGCAACGTCATGCGCATGGCCGACGAGCAGGCCGCGGACATCGGTGATGAGATTTTGCATTGAAAACCCGATGGCGAACCGAATCGCGCCGAAGGCGTTGTCGCTACATTACGATCTTTTCATCCGCTGGCCATTGCCGGGTCAGGCCGGCAGGATCAGGTTCACGCTATCGCCAATCGGCTTCGAGACCCGCTGCGCGACGCTTCGACTGGACTGTTCCAAGGAGATTGCCCGTGAAACCCATTGCCCTCATCGCCGCATCGTCGATCGCGATGCTCGCCGGCAGCTTCGCCCTGGCGCAGCCGCAGCCGGTTCCGCCCGCGGGTGGCAGCGACCAGAAGCAGGAACGCAGCGAAAGCCGTGAACAGCGTCGCGACGAATGGCGCGAGCGTCGGGCCGAGCGCGCCAAGGAGCGGATGGAAGAGCGCTTGTCCAAGGTGCGCGCCGATCTCAAGCTCAGCCCGGAGCAGACGGCTCTCTTCGACAAGGTCGAGGGGCTGATCAAGCAGCGCAGCTCCGAGCGCGGCGAGCGCTGGCAAGCGATGCGCGAGCGGCGCGAGGCGCTGCGCCATGCCGATCTGATGGAGCGCCTCGACGCCACCGCCAACCGGCAGGGCGAGCGTGCAGCCCGCTCCAAGGAATTGGCCGATGCCGTGCGCCCGCTCTGGACGACACTCAGCGACGAGCAGAAGACGGTGCTGCGCCGCTCGGTGCGCGAGGCCATGGCGGAAGGGCGCGAGCGCTTCCGCGAGATGCGCGGCTGGCGTGGTGGCTGGCATGACAACGACCGTGGCGACCGCTGGGAGCGCGGCGATCGTGGTGACCGCGATGGGCGCAGGCACTGGCGGGATCGCGACGACCGGAACGACGACTGAGCGCTGACGTCGGCCCATTCCCAACAGGTCCATGACTGAAAAGAGCCGCACCCTGTCTGGGCGCGGCTCTTCGCTTCTGGCTCGCGGGCGCCCGGTCTCAGCCGCCGACCGCGTCCGAGACGCATTTCTTGGTGAAGCTGTTCTTGGCGGCGCCGGCCAGCTTCCTGTCGGCGGCCTGCTTGTCGCAGGCGGCGCCCGCATCCTTCTCGCATTTGGTCAGGAAGCTCGTCTTCGCCGCACCGGCCAGCTTCTTGTCCGTGGCCTGAAGGTTGCAGCTTTGCGCCTGGGCGGCGCCGGCCATGCAGCACACAGCGAACGCGGTCAGCAGAAGTCTTTTCATGCGAATCTCCTCTCCGGGGAGATGACGCTACGCTACCGTACGGCTGGGAGATATGGACAGGAGCGCTTTCCGCCCTGCTTTCGCCAAAATCCCTAACACACGGAATTCAAAAGGAATTCAGGCATTTACCATATCCATTCAGGTTGGATTCACGCCTCGCCGTTTACGCTTTGTCAGTGATTGCGATGCGAGAGGTGAGCCATGAAGCAGACATGGTCATGTTGGGCGATGCGGGCCTTCATCGGCTCGGTCTTCATCGTCTGCCTGTTCGGGCCCTATGCGCTGTCGATCCTGATCGGCTGCGTGGGAGTGGGCTGCTATTTCTTCCGCAACGAAGTCGGCTCGCATCTCTGAGCCGTTGCACGCCTGGTTCCATTCCCGGCCGAAACCGCTTTTCGTCGCCCAGCCGCGCGCGGCGCATTCTACCTGATCCGGCGCAGGTGACAGGTCTTCACCTTGCCGCCACGGCCATCCGAGCGCCAGACGCAGCCTGAACGGGCCGGGGCGCGATCATAGAGATAGATCTCCGCGCGCCGCTTACGATTGAAGCTTTGATTGGAAAAGTCGTGCCCGCCGACGCGGACATTGCGTCCGAAGCGGACTTCGGCCGACGCGCCTGATGATAGCGCCACGTTCCATCCCACCGCCATCGAGAGCAGGAACGCGGCGGTCGCCAAAGCGCCGAACGTCGCTTTCAAAACCCTCATGCCATTCTCCCGGTCGCGATCGGTGGGCGCATCATGCCGCCAAACCGGCTATCGCCAGAACGAAAAAGGGGACGGCCCGAAGGCCGTCCCCTGAATGTCGTCTGCGCCCCGAAAGGCCAGGGGCGTTGTCGCCGATCAGCGCGAGTAGAACTCGATTTTTGAAGCACGTACCTCATTGAAGATATTGACGTTGAACCCCTTTTTGATACGCATGTGGGGTAGAATACGTGGGGGAGGGTGTGGGGTGGTCAAGGTTGCTGGCTATCTTGAGAAGCGCGGGCCGGGCTTCGTGGCGGTGGTCGAAGTGCCCCCGGCGAAGCGCGTGGCAGTTGGTGCGAAGCGGTTGAAGAAAGGGCTTGCCACACGTGACAAACACGTCGCCGAGGCACGACTTCCAAAGGCCCTGCTGGAGCTGCACGCTCGCATTGACGAACTCTGCCGGCGACGACCAGAGACCGACCTCTTGACTGCCGAGGCGCTGGCGTTGCGCGAGCATCTTCAAGGCGTGAAGTCTGGGGGAGGAGTGTACACCACAACCCGACTGTTCGACCCTGACACGGGCCGCGACGAAGACATTGAGGTGGAAATCGCGGGGGATGTCCTCGTCGATCAAATCCAAACCCGAGGCGAGGCGATCCAGCAAGAGCAGGGGGCAGCTCGCGCCAAAGCCTTCGCGGACATGGCGTTTGGAAGAGCGACCCCACTGCTTCATCATATGGAAACGTGGCTTGGCGAGCCGGGAAAGCGCGGAACGCTGCGGGCTCCCCGGACTGTTCGCGAGTACCGGGGGATGATGGAAGCCTTCCGCGACTGGCTTGGTGCGGAAGGGCATGGCAGCACGGTGGAGGCTGTCAGCCGCAAGGTTGCGGGCGGATACGTCAGCTCACTGCTCAAAGATGGTCTCAGCCCCGCTCGCATCAGGGACATCGCATCAGCGTTCTCGACCTATTGGGTGTGGCTGGAAAGGCGGGGCATCGCCGCTGAGGGCAGCAACCCGTGGCGTGATCAGGGCGTCCCCAAGGTAGCTAAGAGGGAGGTCTTCCTTGTCGGCGAGGATGCCGACGACGACAAGCCTCGTCCGTTCACTGATGACGAGCTGATAAAGCTCTTTGGCACGGCAGACGACGCGGGGCTGCGCGACCTAATGCTGTTGTCGTTACTGTCCGGGCTGAGGATCAATGAGGCGTGCTGCCTTACCAAAGGCCAATGTGGGGGCGGGGAGTTTGATGTGCGGGGGACGAAGACCCGTGCAGCGAGACGCAAGGTCCCCATTCATCCCGAGCTGATGGCCCTCGTGAAGCGGCGTACCGCCGACTGCAACCCCGATGAGTGGTTGTTCCCGGAGGCCGGAGAGCCCGACCAAGACGGGAAACGCGGCGCGAACATGAGTGCTTATTTCTACCGTCTGCGATTAGACGCTGGCGTGGACGACAGGCCGGGAGGTGTTGGTAAGTCCCGTGTTGATTTCCATTCATTCCGGCGTTGGTTCATTACGCAGGCGATCTTGGCCGGACAGCCGCCGCATGTTGTTCGACAGGTTGTCGGACATGAGCAGCCGAAGAACGACCCGACGCTCGGAACCTATTTCAAGGGGGAAATGACGGCGGCAAAGCGCGTCTGCGTCGATGCCGTGCAACTGCCATCAGCAGTACGCGAAGCCTATGAGGCAGCGTTAGAGCCGGCGATGTCTGACTAAAAATCCGAGGCCCCTGCTCGTACAGGCGGAACCGCAGCTTCCCCCGTAGGGCCGCCCTCACTGCCCTTCACGGGCACCGGCCGGGCGCATGACGAATGCCCTGCCGTCAGGCTAATGGCCTGTTGGGGGACCCGGTCGAGGGGATGGACACTGTCGCGTTGTCCCAAACAAAAGGGCACCCCCTGTTTCCAGAAGGTGCCCTAATGCATTCTCAGTCAGTGAAACCAGAAGAGCCAAGAAACCAAACGTGGATGAAATCCACATATGACCCGAAGGCGATAGCTTCTGCTATTCTCCGACTGGCTGGCTTCGAGAGTGAGTGTCGCGAACACGTTCGCTTCTCCATCTATCTCGATTGTGCGAGGGCCCTTGGTGTAGCCGCCGACGCACACAGACCAGCTGTGGGGGAGTTTTCAGTGGCCCTGTGGTGATCCCCCAACACGCTGCGGCTATATCGCGCGGTCAATCCGCTGCGGGCGAAATGGGGAGTCGCGTTCCGAGTTGCAAGAGGCGTGTTGGTCGATGCACCCTGCCTGCGACCTCAATGGCCTTTACCGGGTATGCCGGGTCCGACCGTAGAGCCCGGCCGCGACCGCCCCGGCTACTACCCTATCTGACATGGCAACAGCGGTTCCTGATGAGCAATCCGCGAGCTGCCCTCTACCGTACGATGGTGCAAGTACCGGTCACGACCGTTGAGAGGCTGAATGCGTAGAAGGTGACCATCGGCTTGCCGTCCCATGCCCGCACCCTGAGTACCTCCATGGATGCGGAGACTGGAGTGTTGCGGGGTGTCGCCACAAAATCATCTGTGCCCGAGCCCCGCTGCACGATGACCATTTGCTCTGGCTTGGCCGTGCCGTACCGAAGAACCCCTGTGGCCGTATCCACCAAGACATTCGTCCAATAGTCGGTCCAGAAGCTATTCTCATAAGGCCCCAATGTGCCGTCGTCTTTCGTGGTGAGGACCGTCTTTGCAGAGCACCGATACAGAGCATCGGTAGCGGACGCCGACGACACCGCGAGACCAGCAGAGACCATTGCTAAGATTACAGAGCGCACCAGTTCCTCCCGACCCGTTCGAGGTGACTGTTCGCACACACGGTTGAAACCGCAAGCGGCCAAGGGCTGTCACTTCGGGGTGCACTCTGCGGCGACATCGGAATGTTACGCCCAGAGCGTCACATCAGGGTTGACATCGGCCATTTGTTACGCCAACCGTTGTGGGTCTAAACCCTGATGTTGCACGAGGCTCTGCCATGACGAAGATCGGATACGCCCGCGTCTCGACTACGGACCAAGACTATGAGGGGCAGGTTGACCGGCTGAAGGCCGAAGGCTGCACCATCATCCGCAAGGAGAAAGTCAGCGCCGCAAGCCGGGATGGCCGTGACGAGTTGGCCGCAATCCTCGACTTCCTCCGCCCCGGTGACGAGCTGATGGTGACCCGGCTCGACAGGCTCGGCCGTTCGACACGGGACGTTCTCAACATCGTCTACGAGTGCGACCTGAAGGGGGCCTCACTCACCGTTCTGGAGCCCCATGTTTCGACCCGAGGCGATACGGGTCGGATCGTGCTCACTGTGCTTGGTATGGTTGCAGAAATGGAGCGGGGCTTCATCAAAGCTCGCCAGCGCGATGGCATTGCAAAAGCGAAGGCCGCTGGGGTTTACTCCGGCGGAAGGCGCAGGATCGACCCGAACAAGGTGCTGAGCCTCCGTGCAGAAGGCAAAGGGCCGTCAGAGATTGCTAAGACGCTTGGCATTAGCCGGATGCAGGCTCATCGCCTCCTGAAGGCGGGAGCGGCAGAGCACGTTCAAGAGCCGGGTGCAGAATAGCGGACCCAAGTAAAATTTTGGGTCGGGGCAGAGCCGTGGTTGTCTCCGCATGTTCAGGGCGTGGCAGTGCCTCACAACTCGATCTCAACGGCCAGACAAGAGGCATCGTCGTCGAGTTTCACGGAATCGATCGCGGCGAGTACAGATGTCCAGAATGTGGTGAAGTCCAAATTTGAGGAGGACAGCTCGGCAATCTGTCCACGTAACAATTTGCCGTGAAATCCATCCGTGGTCAGCAATAATCTATCCCCATTTTCAACCGTGAAATTTGTTTCAAACAAATCATAGTCTCGTCCCGCCGACATGGCTGAAAGCAGAACGTTTCGCCGTGGATATCTACGTGCTTGGTTCTTAGTAAGAACGCCATCATCGAGAAGTTTCTGCACTTCTGTTTGATCTCTGGTTCGCCCGAGAACTCCGGCCCCTCGATAATGCGAAATGCGCGTGTCCCCAACATGTCCAATAAATGCTTGGTCGCCGCTTATTCGTAAGACCGACAGCGTAGTGCTGATCGACTTTGCGGTTGGGTTCTCTGCTGCAATCTGTGAAAGCTTCTTGCTCACCTTAGCAAAAAGATCTGACATCGTTTCATCGTTAGAAGCCTGTTTGACCACTTCAAGACTGCTCCGTGCAGCCAGCCCGCCGAGTGCAGAAGAGCCTACGCCATCTGCAATTGCACACCAAACAGAATTTCCCGCTTGAAATGGGTAAAGAATGGCGTCTTGATTCTCGCCCTTTGGTCCCATTAGGCTACAGTGATGAAATTTCATGCGGGGCTCGCCGCAACGAGTTCATGGAGGACTGGATGAAGCTGATCTGAAGTGATTCTTATCGATCCCTCGACATGTCGAATACGCTGTGTAAATGGAAATGATCGAGCAACAATTTCAATCTTAATTCGCTCCGCGAGAGAGGCGTCGCATTCGTGTCCGGCCATCCGCATGAATTGCCGCTCAACGAGCCATCGATTGTGACTTGTGCCGAGATCAAGCATTGCAAGTGCAATCTTCGCCTTCAGGTTAAGATCTCCATGATCAAAGAAAATCTGCGCTTTATCGGAGATTACGTCGCAATAATCAAAATCAAAAGCGTTCACAGATGCGTAATCAGCATAAATTTCGCCGAGCCCATGAAACATATCAGGAGAGCTGTCATTCAGCGATTTGATATGACTGAGCGACAGCGTTCGCATAATGTTTGCATTTGATATGTTCTTGTCAGCGTTGTCATCAATCAAATTAAAGGTCCTGTCCCATTCGTCGTCGGACAAAGTTTCTTTGGCTTTGAGTATCGAAATCACTTCTTCCTCTTCTTGGGAGAAGAATTGGAGCACGGTATTGTCGAGAACGTCGAACAGGTCCTCACGGAGAGCGGCAATCGATCGGTAGCGACGGCGCGTGCTCGATTTCGTGCATTTCTCGATTATTGGCTTCAGAGGTCCGGCGACAGTCAGCTCGCTGTGCGGAATCCGCCCAGTTCCACCCCCAAAGATGTCGTGGAGGATCGCGCCGAACGAGTAGATGTCAGCTTGTTCCGTTGCGCGACGGAAATTGTTGGCGCATTCCGGCGGGCGGTAGAGCGGTGTGCCACCCGCCATGTTTGACACGGTAAGAGTTGAGGTCTGGCCAACTCCGGGGGTCGTTAAGCCGAAATCTGAAATGCTGTATCGGATCGTGCCATCTGGCTGTGGAAATTTTAAAACGTTCGCAGGCTTCAGGTCGCGGTGACGAAGTCCCTTTTGGTGCAGGGCCTCAAGACCGGCCAGAATGTCGAAGAGCGGCTTTTTGGGCGCACCCCCGAGTGTTCTGTCCGCCTCGAGATCGTCCTTCAGACTGCCAGCCGCCCGTGGCATCGCAAACCAAGGGGGACTGGCCGTCAGGTTATGCGCAACTACACGTACAACATTTGGGTGGTCCACCATCTGCTGGTATCTGACCTCACGCTCAAATCGCCGATTGAGGAGCGCGTGATCTTGCTGCTGAAATGCAGAGGGGTTCAGGTATTTAAGGGCATATTGGTTTCCGTCGTCTCCAACGGCCGCGTACACGATGCCGAAGCCGCCTCGGCCAATCTCCATTCCGGGTGTGAAATTCATTTGACCGTCGCCATCGCCAGAGTTGCTCGCAGTCAGCGCCTTTAGCACTTACGTGTTGGAGGTTGTAGAGACCTGTTCACGTAGCCCGGCCACGGGAAGTGGAGGGCTTCGAAGCACACAGCGCCGCATCACAAATCGGAATCGGTCGTGGCTGATCGATTCACTCTTGTCATTGGACGGTCCCGCCCCCGGCACGGCACAAATCTGCCACGGCCAATCCCGGCCTTGGACAGAGACCATGACGACACTGCGCACAGGCTTCCTTTCGCTGCCCCTTATCGGCTCCGCTCACGCCGCCCGTTGGGGTCATTCCCACGGCTTCCGCCTGTCCCTCGACCGCGCCACTGGCGAGGCCACCGCATGGCTCGGCCGTTGGGAAATCAATGCCAGCGGTATGAGCCGGGTCGGCATCGTCGCGGCGCTCCCTCTCCTGACAATGGGGGCCATGCTGGCGGCCCTCGCTGGGGTCCTGAAGGTGTCCCGAGCATGAGGCTGCGGGCAACTCAGCAGTTCCGCTTGTTCGGCGTCATCGGCGTGGCGCTGGTGCTCTCGGCTTGCTCGACCACGCAGACCGTCGTGCCGCTCGCGACAGACACCATACAGGTCACCGTCGCGGCCCATGGCGAATGCGACTTGGAGGCCGCCCGGAAGATCGCGGCCAAGCGCATCGCAGTCGAGACAATCCGGCGCGGCTTTGATGCCTACACGATCACCGGCAGCAGCTCGCGGTCCTTCAACCCGCAGCAGGAGTACACCGCGCGGCTCTACAAGGCAGGCGAAAGGCCCACGGCGTTAGACGCCCGCGCAATGCTCGGGACCGGTTGGTCGAAGGTCGTCGCTGAGCACGATGAACGAAGCTGCCGGGCCTGAGCACGGCGGCAAACAGCGACACCTGAAAGCCCCCTCTGCGGGGCTTTTTCTTTTCAGGGCAGCCATCTGCCGGACGGCCAGCGCCACCGCGCCGTTAGCCCCCACCTCCACTGCAACAAGCCAGAGGACCCACCAGCGTCATGCCCGATATCCCACTCACCAAGGCCATCGGTCTTGTCGAAGAACTACGGAAAATAGACCCCGAGTTGCCGATGCAGGTCGCCCACGTGCTGCTTGTCATCGCGAGATACCCCGGCCTCTGCCAGCGTGAGGTAGCCGCGCGGACGAAGATCGGCAAATCCAGCGCCTCCCGTATCATCGAAGGCTTGTCCGCGAGCGGGCGGGGCCTCGTGAGCGCGACTGAAGACACAGTAGACCGCCGCGTGAAGTTGCTCATGCTAACCGATCAGGGCCACCGGGTGGTGCGGAGGATGGTGAGCGGTCTCTAACGAGCCGCGCCTCGCGACCTCACGTCGATTAACCGCCACCTCCAGCCATAGGAGAACCCTTTGGCCGGGGGCTCAGTCGCGACAACGCCACCTATCACTCATGCGAGCATGGGGGGTAGGGGGGCTTGTCTGTCGTTCAAGACATTATTTCGAGTGAAGCTACTCGTATAGCAGCAGAAGTGCAGTGACTGCACCGGAGCGGGTCAGTGCAGTGGAGCTGCACTTCGATTTCCATCCACCATCACCCTTATCGGGGTAGACATCCTCTTATTATGATCTTGAAGAGTCGCCTTCAGGTGCCCGTATCGTGTTCACTTAGAGAACGCCTCCACTACATCCTTCCAAGAACAATCTCACTGTAGATTGATAGGGGGTGGCTCGGAGGTCTCAGACCACACCGGCGCTCAAAGGCCCACTACATCCGGCTTCGTCTTTCACCATCCGTCTCAACCATCACACCAGCAATCCAATCCCAATGACCCACATCCCCCTTCGTCCGACACGGCGAGGCGTTGATGAGAGGGGCCGCCCCGTCGTGCGCGTGCCACTCGCCTCGATCAACGCCCATGCCCTCCTCGACGCTGCCGACTTCGACGCGCTCATGGCACTCGGGGTCTCAGCAAACTGGAGCTTTTCCGGTCAGACCGTCCGCGTGGCGTGTCCGCCTCTCAACACTCAACGAGTGGCCCGGCTGATCGTGAACCCTCCCAATGGACACGCCGTCCGTCACCGCAATCGGAACGGCCTCGACCTCCGCAGGGAGAACCTCTTCACGGTCCCGCTAAAGCGCCACCCTGCGCCACCGCTAACCGGCAATCACCGGCCCCTTTAACGCACCGCTCGAAAACGGCCGTTCCGTCCCCAGCCTCGGCAACCCTACCACCGAGCCGACGACGGCCGTCGTAAGTCGCACCCGCACAGCAAGAACAGCCATCTATGATCATCACCATCTCCCCAGCCGGGAGAGGGCGCTTCCGCGCCTGCCTCGGCACCCGTCTCCTCTGCACATCCAACTCCCCATTCCTGTCCTCCGCCCGTATTCTTGTGCGAGAGGGCGTGCCCCCTGATACGCCTCTTGAAATGACCCGAGAGGGCAGCAGCGCCGTAGACATGCGTGGCACCGTAGGGGAAGCCGCCCGTTGGACCCTCGTTGAAAATGAACGCATCGGGCCGATCCTTCGCCCCTACCGGCCGTTGCCCGCCAGCCTTCGAAACAAGTCGCAGGAGCTGCCAGCATGTGCGTAGCCGCCGCAGCGGCTGTGATCGGAACCGCCGCAGGCATCGGCGGCCAGATCATAGGCTATCAGGCTCAGAACAAAGCTGCGTGGGAGCATCGGGCATACAATGCCCAAGTTGAGGCCCAGCAGCTCAAATACCGCGCCGAACTCATCAAGTACCAAAACGTCACCTACCAGCAGGAGGTGGACCACGGGCACAAGGTTCGGGAGTGGAAGGAGACCGAGTTCGATCGACAGGCTACGTTCCGAGCCAATGCCCAAGACAGCATCCAAAAGAACCTGTTCGCCCAGTACGCCACCCTGCTTCAGCGGCAGGTGGAAGAGGGCATGGCCTTCACGTTCGACAGCGTCAACACCGCCAAGGACGCCGCTGCGCTGCGGGCAAAGGGCCAAGTTGCGGCGGACGCAAAGGGCATCGAAGGCTCCAGCATCGAGCAGCTCATCGACGACGTATCGCGGCAGGAAGGGGACACCCGAACTGTCATGCAGATGAACCGGAGCGCCACGCAGCGTCAGCTTGCGTTGGAGGCAATGGGGCTCAAGGCGTCCGCCGATCAGCAGCTCTATAACCTGCCGACGAACGTCTTCCAGCCGGAAGCTGCGCTCAACCCGCCGCAGCCCGTCAACCCGGTCAGCCCAGCCGCCCCGGTCGCCAGCCCGAATAAGGGCGCGGTCATCGCCAACGTTGTCGGCAGTGTGGTCTCAGGCATGTCCAACTATGCCTCGTGGTCGGGGCAATCGATGGCGAACGCCTTCAAGTTCTGAAGCCGCCAGAGATCGCCCCCGCAAATCCCATCGCCCCGTCGTGCCCCGTGCTCGGCGGGGTCTTTTTCGTTAGCAACCAAAGGAAGCGCCCAGATGCCCGAAAATACACAGAACCGAACTGAGGAGCGCAGGAGGTACATGCGCGACTTAATGCGAAAGCGGCGAGCCCTCGCACGCGCCCAAACCGGTGTTAGCGTTCCGGCCGTTAGCACTCTCGCTCCGGTTAGCACCCCGGAACCCGTTAGCACCGTCGTTAGCTCGACACCGGCCGTTAGCACCGGAGCGCAGCCCGGCGCCCCGAACAAGCCTCGCGTCGTTTTCCGCCCCGCTGTACATCCGCCGACGGGGCTCACCCCGATAGTGAAGGCGAGAGCCAAGAAGATCTTCCCACTTTTTGCTCACGGCGGCACGGCGGGTGAGCGGGATGCGGCCCGGCTGCGGCTTCACGACATGGCCACGAAAGCGGGGGTGCCCGTCGCGGAACTCCTGGCCGCCATCGGTGCCCCGCCCGATGCATTGGAGATGCCCCATGCGTGACCTGTCACGGACCCTTGCCGTGGACATTCCGGCCGATGATGTCGCCGGCAGACGGGCATTTATTGAGCAGGGCTTGGTGCATCTCAGGGGCAAGCGAGAGGCCGGTTCATTGTCCCCGGAAGAGGCCCTCTTGCTCCGCAGGATGGAAGCCTTTGATGAGGCGCTGCGGGACGGCGCGGCTGTGCAGGCGCGGCTTGAAAGTCTGTTCGCAGAGATTGACCGAGACGAGCGGGGGTAGGCCGGAAGGCTCCAATAGGCCGAAGTCGCGGGCGCAGTTGTCGCGGTGTGCCCAGCCCTGCCTTGGGGGGGGCGAATAGCGCGTTAGGGGCTCCCCAGCCGATCCCACGCTTCCCGGTAAGCCTCCGTGGCATAAGCCTTGGGCTGGAGCCAGTATGACAGTTTCCCGGCCGCGTTCACGCCCTGATGTGCAGCAGCTTTCACCTCCTCCAGCGTGAGGACGTAACAGGTCGGCAAATCTGAGTTGGCATTGATCGTCACTACCCACCAATACGAGCGTAGGTTGTCGAGCGAGTTGCCAAGCGGGACCGGGACGCGCTTCGACAATGCCTTCGACTGAATAGGCAACACACGGGTCTCGTCGTCGCTCGCGGCATACAGGTCGGCACCCCGAGCGTTCCGCACGGTCGGCATGACGTGCCAGCCGCGTCGCGATAGCTCTCGCGCTACATGATAGAGGCCGGCGTTGCCGGTCAGTTGGTGTCGCACAGTTCGGGCATCCAGCGTGGGCCAAGTAAGCACGGGTTCACCGGCTCTATCAGGCGCGAGCGCCGTTAGGCGTCAGCGCATAAGCTCTTGCCGCCGGTACTGCTCGGCCTCAACAGAAGTTGCAAACCTTCGCGTCGCGGAAATCCTGCCGTCAATCCAAACCTCCACATGGAATGCGGTAGCGGGTGGAGTTCCGGGCTTGATCACAACCCGCTTGCCGTTTTTCGGTGCATCGCCGAACGTCAGTTCTGACACGCCAATCTCCCTGCTAAATCTTCAGCCAAATAAATCTGGTTGCTTCTCTTCATCCAGCCGCAGCACCCCAAGCAACTGCCACGTGCGCGGCCTCTTGGCCTGATTTCCAATGGCGAAGACCATACCGGCCTTCGGGTACTTCTCGTTGAAGGTCTCGTCCATCCAGTGAAGGGCCCGGCTTGCGCTGGTCCTTTTGGTCTCCCGCCAAAACATAGTGTGCGCTTCCCAGTCCCCGCATGTGTACGTGTGGGGACCGGCGTCATCCTCGAACGAGAAGCTGAAATGATAGGGTGAAGGCTCAATGGCCGCGAGCTGTGCGTCAAACATCCCCATCTGACGTGCTGCACGGTCGAAGGCGGCCTTCTCGGCATCAATAACGCCGGCCGGCTTTGGCTTTGACCTGAACCGGGTATTGCGCGGCCGGATCAATGCGAGCGATTGACCCTTGGCCATCGCCGCTTCTGCCGAACCTAAAATCAGGGGAGAGAGAAGGCGTATGCGCTCTTGGTCGCCGAGCGAGCCGTCTACCTTGATACTCTCTTCGTGGACGTGGCAGCTCTCAGCCCTCGTGTCCGACTTCGGGCGGCCGTACTCGAACCTGACGAAATCCCATCGCTTGAACTCGCTGCCGCCGTTTAGGTGCCGGAACCGGACAGGATACAGCCGCTTCCACTCACCGGTCTCTGTGACGCCGGCACAGCAGACCGTCTCGCCATACCTACTACTCGGCTGCGGGAGAGCCTTAACGAGGATTGCCGTTCGGCAGCTTTGAGGCATGGCGCAAGTACCTGCCCGGCTCATCTCCGAATAGGTCGAAGATCGTAGCCCCGCGTTCCGCAAGGGCTTTCGCGACGATAGTCCGGTGACAGACCTTCGGGTCTCTCTCAAAACACATCAAGCAGGTTGGCTTGCTGTCCACAACTTCGCCGAGAGAAACGAGGTTTGCTTGTGCTTCCGCGCGACGAAAGTGCTCGCCATAGATGCGCCGGAAGTCATCATACCGACCTTCTCGCGCAGCCTCGCGGCCCGGCTTGGGGTCGCCGAGTTCGGAAAAATGAAGGTACGCGATGCCGACCGCGTTGAGGCGTTCTCGCAGGCCATTCTTTGAGAAGCCCTTCTTCCGCGAGACGGTGACCGCGCGTACGTCAGCAAGCACCTCAACACCCACGTGCTGGAGCGTCTGTACGAACCGCTCGATGTCGGTTCCCTCGTATCCGATGGTGTAGACGACGGCCATGGCGGGAATGTCGCTCTGTGGCGGGGGCGTCGTAGGGCAGGGCGAGCGCCAGCTAATCCCCCCTTACCCTCATGTGGGGTAGAACCTGTGGGGGTATATGTGGGGGAGGGCAATCTCTCGCCCTCGCCCAAGTATTTCATGTTGAACGGATATTTTGATCCGCTCCGACCGGCTCAGCGCGAGTAGAACTCGATGACCAGGTTCGGCTCCATCTGCACCGCGTAGGGCACGTCCGACAGGGTCGGGGTGCGGGTGTAGGTGGCCGAGAACTTGGTGTGGTCGGCGTCGATGTAATCGGGCACGTCACGCTCGGCCAGCGCGGCCGACTCGATGACGATGGCGAGCTGCTTCGACGAATCCTTGACCGCGATCACGTCGCCCGGCTTCACCTGATAGGAGGCGATGTTGACGCGCTTGCCGTTCACGGTGATGTGGCCGTGGTTGACGAACTGGCGGGCCGCGAAGACGGTCGGGACGAACTTGGCGCGGTAGATCACCGCGTCGAGACGACGCTCGAGCAGGCCGACGAGGTTCTCGCCCGAGTCGCCCTTCAGGCGGATCGCCTCGGCGTAGTAGCGGCGGAACTGCTTCTCGGAGATCGAGCCGTAATAGCCCTTCAGCTTCTGCTTGGCGCGCAGCTGCGTGCCGAAGTCAGACGGCTTGCCCTTGCGGCGCTGGCCGTGCTGGCCGGGGCCGTATTCACGACGGTTGACCGGGGACTTCGGGCGGCCCCAGATGTTCTGACCGAGGCGGCGGTCAATCTTGTACTTCGCCTCATGGCGCTTCGACATGTCGCGTGTCCTCTCAGGTTCGCGAGTTGAGGACCGCGCCCTCCTGTCCCCTTGCGGGGCGACAGATCCAGCTTCCGAAGAAGAGCGGATCACGGGTGCGGAAAAAGCCACGCGGCCCCGTGAGGAGCCGCGCGACGAGAGGGCGTATGACGGAAAGCCGGCTTCGAGTCAATTCCGGACAGGCGGAAAGCCGCAATCAGCGCCAGTAGCCATAGGGTCGATAATAATAATGGTGGCGCCGCGGACGGTGCTTGTACCAGCCATAGTGATGGCCGCGATTCCAGCCATGGTGGCGGCGTGGCCCGTGGCCGTAGAAGCCGTGATGCCCGTGGCCTCCGCGCCAGCCATGGGGCTTCGCCTGCGCTTCCGTGCTTGTGCCGACGCCGGCGAAGGCGAGGCTGGCGGCAAGCGCCGACAGCAATAGCAGCTTTCTCATGAGGCTGGCTCCTTCTGCGATGGTCGCCGGAACCCTAAACGCTTCGGGGTCGGGCTGGTTCCCTCAGTTCGCCAGGGGCATGGGCTCGACGACGACCTGTGCCAGGCCATAGCCGGCCAAGGCGATCCGCAAGGGGCCGGTCAGGCCGGAACCATTCGTGAAGACCGCGGTCGCGTCGTGGCAGGCCGGATCGGGCTCGCGGGCGCCGGACAGGAGGTCGGCGACACGGCGCGCGATCGCCGGCGCCGGGTCGATCCACTCGACCGACCAGGGCGCGAGCCGCTTCATCCGCTCCAGCAGCAGGGGATAATGCGTGCAGGACAGGGTGACGACATCGGTGCGGCGGCCATCCTCCTCGATGAAGCAGGGGGCGATCTCGGCAGCAAGGATCGCGTCGTCGACGGCCTCGCCCTTCAGCGCCTGCTCGGCAAGACCGGCGAGCCGCGTCGCGCCGACGAGCGTGACGCGGTGGCTGGCCGCATAGGTCTCGATCAGCTCGCGGGTGTAGTCGCGCGCCACGGTGCCGGGCGTGGCCAGCACCGAGATCATGCCGCTGCGGGTCGCGGCTGCGGCCGGCTTGATCGCGGGGACGGTTCCGACGAAGGGGATGGCGAAGCGTGCCCTGAGCGCCGGGAGCACCAGCGTCGAGGCCGTGTTGCAGGCGATGACGACGAGATCGGGATGGAAGCGCGCAATGAGGCGCTCCATCACGGCGAGCACGCGGGTGACGAGTTCGCCCTCGCCCAGCCGGCCATAGGGAAAGCCGGCATCGTCGGCGGCGTAGACGATATGGGCGCCGGGGCAGGCCTGGGTGGTGCGCGCGAGCACGGTGAGGCCGCCGAGGCCGGAATCGAAGACGAGGATGGTGGGCCGGGGCCGGGGGATCGCGAAGGGGCGGTGGCCCGCGCCGGCGAGGAGATCGACTTGCATTGAGAGTGCCGCAAACGCCAAAGCGCGACTCCGCCAGAGACCGGTTAAGGGACGGTCAACGACGGGTTCAGCGGCTGTCTCGAATTTAGTTGACTATGTCCACTAAATCGGTTGGCATCTGGAGGAGTTCAGCAAAAGTGAGCAGCGGTTTTGCGCCCGGAACTGCGTCGAAACAAAGAGATAGAGCTTTGGAGGCGAACGGGTGCTCGCCGGAAATGCTCTAGCTGGAGGTGCGCCATGGAAACCACCGAGACCGCCGTCGCCGCGATCCGCCGCTTCAACCGCTTCCATACCCGCTGGGTCGGGGCGCTCGGCGGGAGCCTGCACGGCTCGGGCCTCGCGCTCGCCGAGGCGCGCGTGCTTTACGAGTTGGCGCAGCGCGACGACTGGCAGGCGGCCGAGATGGCCAAGTCGCTCGATCTCGATCCGGCCTATCTCTCCCGCATCCTCAAGCGCTTCGCAGGGCAGGGCTGGCTCGAACGCAGCCGCTCGGTAGCCGATGGCCGGGCCTGGCGCCTGCGCCTGACGGCGAAGGGCAGAGCGGCCTTCCGGCCGCTCGACGAGGCTTCGAGCGCGCAGGCGGGGGCGATCCTGGGGCGGCTGGCACCGCTCGAGCAGGCGAGGCTTGTCGATGCGCTCGCCGATACCGAGCGGCTTCTCACCGGCGATGTTCGTGATCGTTCCGCGCCGGTTATCCGTGAGCATCGGGCCGGCGACATGGGTTGGGTCATCGGCGCCCATGGCCGGCTCTATGCCGAGGACTACGGCTGGGATCTGAGTTTCGAGGCGCTCGTAGCGGAAATCGCCGCGAAGTTCCTGCGCGAGTTCAAGCCCGACCGCGAGCGCTGCTTCATCGCCGAGCTCGATGGCCAGCCCGTCGGTTCCGCCTTCGTCGTGCAGGAGGACGAGACGACGGCGAAGCTCAGGCTTGTGCTGGTCGAGAAGCGTGCGCATGGACTGGGGCTCGGCAAGCGGCTGGTCCGCGAGGCCATCGGTTTCGCGCGCGCTGCCGGCTACCGGCGCATGGTGCTCTGGACCAACGACATCCTGCATGCAGCACGCGGCATCTATGTCGGCGAAGGCTTCAGGCTGGTGGCGGAGGAGAAGCACCACTCCTTCGGGCAGGATCTCGTCGGTCAGAACTGGGAACTGGCGCTTCGGCCGAGCGCGGCCTGATACCCGTTAAGCCTTCAGGCGCGTCAGCGCCGCTGCCGCAGCGCGACCGGCGAGCGTCGCGCCGCCGACCGTCATGGCGCCGCCTCCGGCCGTCGCCTCGCCGGCGATGAAGAGGCGGTTGCCGATCGGCTGGGCGAGGGCGTCGCGCGCCGCCTCGTGGCCGGGATCGCAGATCGAATAGGAGCCGCGGGCGAAGGGATCGGTCCACCAGGCCGGGAAGGAGACCGCCTTCACCGCCTTCCGGAAGTCCGAACCGACCATCCTCGCCAGCAGGTCGACGAGATGGGCGCGGGCCTCGTCGGTGCCGGCCTCGGAGAGCTTGCGGGCATAGTCGCCGCCGCAATAGCCGATGACGATGTCCTGCCCGCCGGGGAACATGTCGAGATTCATCAGGCGTTCGGGCGCGGCCGCTTCGAGGAAGCTCGCGCCCGGCGCGATGCCGAAACGGTCGCCCTCGACCTTCAGCGCGATCTTGGTCAGCGCACCCATATGCAAGCCGGCAAGGGCGTCGCGCGTCGCGGCCGGCAGCTCCGGGATGAAGCGGATCGTCCCGGCCTTCAGCACGCCGACCGGGACCGTGACGATGCAGGCATTGGCCCGCAGCGTGCCCGAACGCGTGGTGACGGTGACGCCCGGTCCGTCCCAGCGGACCGTCTCGACCTGCTCGTTCAGGCGGATGTCCAGCCCGGTGGCCGAGCGCGCGACGAGATTGCCGTAGCCGGAGGGGACGACGAGATCGTCTCCAGACCACAGGCGCTGATAGTCGCGCGCGGAGATGCGGCTCGATTCCTCGCCAATGGAAAGCAGCAGGCCGGATGCGGCGACGGGCGCGAGCTCCGGGCCGAGATCTCCCAAGAGCTCGGCGATCGACATGTCGCGTTGCGTGAGATCGACCGTTTCCAGCCGGCGGTCGATCTGGCCGAATGCGCTCCGGCGCCGGTTGCGGTCGGAATCGGCCATCGGTCGGCCGTCGGCGAAGACCTTGAAGCCGCTGCCCCAGGATTCGGCAGGGGTGGCGATGCCGAGATCGCGGGCGATCTGGACCCAGGGGTTGCGCTCGGCCCAGTGGATGAACATCGCGCCCGCATCGTAGGCCGGGCCGAGCGAGGCATCGGTGAAGGCGCGCCCTCCGACGCGGTCCCGCGCTTCGAGTACGACGGCCTGGCGCCCGGCGCCGCGCAGGGCCTGCGCCGCGGCGATGCCGGCCGCGCCGGCGCCGATCACGACGACGTCGGTATCAGACGCGGCTGCCGCCCGGCCGGCCATGGCGAAGCTCGTGGCCAAGGCGCCTGTTCCCGTCAACATCGTCCGGCGGTCGAGCATCTGTAGCGTCCCTTGATGCTCCGCATGTTGGAGCCCTGCCGCTGCATTGCAACGGGAAGCTGGCGGGCGAGGGGCAGGATGCGATCACGAGATCGGGAGCCGGTGAGCCTCGGCTGCAGGCTTCAGCTTAGAACGATGCGATCAAATATTATTGTTTAGATGAATTCTACTATTGTGTTCTTCATGCATCGGAAGATGTCCTTCGTGTGGCAGGCAATTGACAGTCATCGAGTCGCTCAATATCCGAATATTGTCTTATCGTGGCAGGTAAGACCTTGTTTGTATTAATTTAAAACTATTGGGGCGCGGCGGCTTTGACCCGCAGCGTTCAGAAGGACGGGTCAAGGCCATGGGGATGCATTCCGGTACATTGCGCGAAGGGGTCGCGCTCGGCAGCTTGATGGTGGTTCTGCTGGCATCGCCCGCCATCGCGCAGCAGCAGAGCCGGGCCCGCACCGCCCCCGTGGCGCAGAATGCGGACACGCCCGTTGTGCTCGACCAGATCAACGTCCAGGGCGAGGGGCAGCCGGGTGGCGCGCTGCTGGGCGGCCCGACGACGACGCGCACGACGCGCGAGGAGCTTGACCGCCAGCAGATCCAGAGCATCGCAGATCTGTCGCAGCGGCTCGAGGCCGGCATCTCCTTCAACCGGGTGAACGGCTCGGTGAACATCCGTGGCCTGGACGGCGCGCGCGTGCTGACCACGGTCGACGGCATCCGCCAGCCCTTCATCCAGGACACCCGCATCGACCGCAGCATCGGCACGGCCTTCGATTTCGACTCGCTGTCGACGCTCGACCTCCTGCGCGGCGGCAGCGGCGGCAGCACGCTCGGCTCGGGCTCGCTCGGCGGCGCCCTTGCGGTGCGAACGCTTGATCCGGAAGACCTGATCCGCCCAGGCAAGACGGTCGGCGGTCTCGCGAAGACCGGGTTCGACACGACCGACAAGGCCTGGTTCGGCAGCGGCGCGGTGGCCGGCCGGTTCCACAATACCTGGGCGCTGTTGCAGGGGGGCTTCCGGAGAGGGCACGAGGTCGACAACCGCGGCTCGAATCCGACGATCGGCGCTGCTCGCACCGAGCCGAACCCGGCCGATTTCAATCAGTACAGCTTCCTCGCCAAGCTGCATCAGTATGTGAACGAGGTGCATCGCTTCGGGCTGACCGGCGAGATCTTCAAGCGCGACGAGAAGATCCAGACGCGGACCAACGCGGTCTCGCTGACCGGAAACTATCGTCCCGGCGCGCACCAGACCCAGGAGGACGTGGAGCGCAAGCGCGTTTCGCTGACCTATGACTACAAGCAGCCCGGCGGCTTCATCGACGAGGCGCACGCCAATCTCTACTGGCAGGGCGTGAAGCGGAACTCGATCCTCAACGCCTATCGCTACACCAGCGTCGTCGGTCCCTTTGCCCGCAACAACGAGGTCGAGGAAAAGTCCTTCGGCTTCAACGGCCACCTGATCAAGAGCTTCATCACCGGCCCGGTCTCGCACAAGCTGACGCTCGGCACCGAACTGCGCGCATCGACGCTCGACCAGTATTCAGCCGGGCTGGACGGTTGCCGCCCGCCCTATGCGCCTTTCTCGGCCTGCAACAACCTGCATACCAACCAGTCCGACACGCCGCGCGTCGAGGGCAATATGGTGGCGTTCTACGCGCATCATCAGTTCGGATTCCTCAACGACACGCTGCGCCTGACGCCGGGCGTCCGCTTCGATCGGTATGAGGAAAAGCCGAAGGCGACGGCGTCCTATCTCGGGAGTTCGTCCTATGCGGGAATGCCGGCCGCATCCAGCGACGACGCCTGGTCGCCGCGCGTCCGGCTGGAATACGACATCATCAAGAACGCGCCCTACCTGAAGGACGTCACCCTGTTCGCGCAATGGTCGAAGGGCTTCCGGGCTCCGACCGCAAGCGAGCTCTATGCGAATTTCGGCGCGGTCGGCACCTATCTGCGCAGGGGCAACCCTGACCTGCGCCCGGAAACCAGCAACGGAATCGATGTCGGGTTCCGCTTCGGCGACAAGGCGTTCGGCGGTTCGGTGACCTTCTTCCACACGAACTACCGCAACTTCATCGAGACGGTGCAGATCGCGCCTCCGGGCGGGCTCTATCCGCAGGGTGGCATCCAGGGCCCGCAGAACGTGGCGCGCGTCGGGATTTCCGGCGTCGAGGCGAACATGCAATACGCTTTCGCGCCGAACTGGCTGGTGCGCGGCTCCTTCGCCTATACCGATGGCAAGAACAAGATCACCGGCATCGGCCTCAACTCGATCCCGCCGGTGCAGGGCATCCTCGCCATCGCCTATGGCAACGAGAACTGGGGCGGCGAGCTGTCGACCAAGCTGGCCGGTGCCCGCAAGAGCGTCGCCACGACGGGCTCGACGCAGGGCTTCCAGGCGCCGGGCTATGCGATCTTCAGCGCCATGGCCTGGTGGCGGCCGATGCCGCAGATCGCAGACCTTGAATTGCAGGTCGGCGTCTACAATATCTTCGACAGGAAATATTGGGATGCCGTGACGGTGCCGACGGGCGTTCTGGCCCAGGCCCGCGACTATTACAGCGAGCCGGGCCGTACCGTGAAGGCGACGCTGAAGTACCAATTCTGACCGGGCGTTTCGAGACCCCCCGACCAGACGAGCCGGCCCTTCGGGGCCGGCTTTTTTATTCTTCGGCCTCTTCGGCCTGCCTTGCCAGGAGACGTGCCTTCTTCGGCCCCTCGACCAGCGACTTGAAGACGCCACGCAGCGTCCGGGCTTCCTGCTCGGTCATGTCGAGCCGATGCAGGACATCGCGCAGGTTGGCGGTCATCACCGGTTTCTTGCCGGGCGGGAAGAAGCCGCAGAGATCGAGCTCGGCTTCGAGATAATCGAACATCGACAGGATCATCTCGCGCTTGGCCGGCGGCGAGGGGTTGTTCTCGCGGAAGGGCGGCTCGCCATGGGTCGTCTTGAACCACTCATAGCCGTTGAGCAGCACGGCCTGGGCGAGGTTCAGCGAGGCGAAGGCGGGATTGACCGGGAAGGTCAGGATCGCATCGGCGAGGCTGATCTCCTCGTTGGTCAGGCCGATGCGCTCGCGTCCGAACAGGATGCCGACGCGCTCGCCGGAGCCGATGCGCCCGGCGACCTCCGGCATCGCCTCCGCCGGGGTCAGCACGCGCTTCATCTGGCCGCGCTCGCGGGCGGTCGTCGCCAGCACATGGTTGAGGTCGGCGATGGCCTCGGCGGCGCTGTCATAGAGCCGGGCGTTTTCCAGGATATGCGTCGCGCCCGAGGCGGCCGCTGTGGCGCCCTTCTTGAGGCCGCCGCCGGTCGGCCAGCCGTCGCGCGGAGCGACGAGGCGCATCTCGGAGAGGCCGAAATTCGCCATGGCGCGGGCACACATGCCGATATTCTCGGCGAGCTGCGGCTCGACCAGGATGACGACGGGGGCGGGGGCCTGGACGGCCGGGCGGGTGCGGTCGGTGCCGGAACCGGTCATGGGAGGATCGTTTCGTCTGGTCTTCAGTGCGGCCTCCAAACGGGCCGCCGCGGCACGGCATACGTCAAGCAGGGTTCCATGGCGAGCCCGGTCCCGGTGATGGGAGCCGCGGATGGGGCGTGACTCAAAAACTTCCGAGAGCTCGTCCGTCAACTTTAGTTGACGGACGAATCTGCGTCAACTAAAGTTGACGGATGGATGACTTGCGCAACATCGCCATCCCGACGGATCCCGATGAAGCTCTGGCCGCTGTCGTCGCCTTGCGGCGCTTGGCGGACCGGATCGAGCGCGGGGCCGTGCGGTCGGCCCTGCAACAAGGCTGGTCGTGGTCGAGGATTGCCCAAGCGCTCGGGGTTACCAAGCAAGCCGCCCATAAAAGGCTTTCGGACGTGGTCGCGGACGACCGCTTCGCATAAGGGGAATATGATGTTCAAACGCATCAGATCGAAGCTCGACGACATGAGCACGATCAAGCGCCTCTGCGAGCGGGCGGAAGCCCATGCCTTGCACGATCAGCAGCGAGAGCCCGGGGCGGAGCATTTTCTGTTGGCCGCGCTCGACCTTCCCGATGGTACGGCCCGTCTCGCCTTCGAGCGGGCCGGGGCGGAGCCCGATGCGCTGAAGGCTGCGATCGAGCGGCAATATGGCGACGCCCTTCTCTCGATTGGCCTGACAGTGGATACGCCCCCTGACATGCCTGTTTCGGCCAATTCCGGCGCCTATCAAGCCGCGCCGTCCGGGCAGGCCATCATGCAGGAACTGGCGGCAACCCGACGAGATCACGCGCCCTTGCTCGGCGCTCACGTCGTCAGCATCGTGGCCGCCATGCCGCAGGGCGTGGCGCCTCGGGCGCTGCGTGCTCTGGGCGTCGATCCCGTCATCCTGAAATCGCGTGCCGACGCGATCGTCGGGACAAGCGGTCGCTGATCCCCTGCGCTTTCGGGCCGTAGCGCGATTGAGACCGGGGCAAGACGCATCTGCACCCCGGAAAATGCAAGTTTGCGGCTGCCCATGCGTTCCCGCACGGGCAGCGACCAAGCCGGCCGGATGTACCGGCTGATAGCCCCGCTCGAACTACCCTGCCGCCGCTTCAACGGCGCGCAGCACGCGCAGCATGTTGCCGCCGGCGAGCTTGGTCAGGTTTTCCTCCGACCAGCCGCGACGGATCAGCTCCGCGATCACCGACGGGAAGGTCGTGGTGTCCTCGAGCCCGTCCGGATTGACCCAGCCGAAGAAATCCGAGCCGATGCCGACATGGTCATGGCCGATGCGCTTGGCGAGGTATTCGACATGGTCGCAATACTCCGGCAGCGTCGCCTTCGGACGCGGACCGGACTTGGCGGCGATCTCGGCCTCGACCTTGTCATGGTCCACGCCTTCGGGGCTCTTGCCGTACTGGTCCTTGGCCGGGCGATGCCAGTCGCGCGAGGCCTGGCTGATGAAATCCGGCACGAAGGTCGCCATCACGACGCCGCCATTGCCGGCGACGCGGTCGAGCACGTCGTCGGGGACGTTGCGCGGGTGGTCGCAGAGCGTGAAGGCGTTCGAATGCGACCAGACCAGCGGGGCGCTGGAAACGTCGAGCGCGTCATGCATCACCTTCGGCGCGACATGGGCGAGGTCGATCACCATGCCGAGCTTGTTCATCCTCCGCAGCACGTCCTTGCCGAAACCGGTGAGGCCGTTATGGCGCGGGGCGTCGGTCGCGGAATCGCACCAGTCGGTGGTGTCGTTGTGGCAGAGCGTCATCAGGCGCACGCCGAGATCGTAATAGGCGTCGAGCGCATCGAGTTCGCCATCGACCGCCGAGCCGTTCTCGATGGTCATGAACAGGGCGATGCGCCCCTCGGCCTTGGCGGCCTCGACATCCGCGGCGGAGAGGCCCGGACGGAACGCGTCGGCATGGCGCTTGAGGATGCCGCGCATCAGCGCGATCTGGGCGAGCGCGAAGCCGGCGGGATTGGTCTGCTTCGGCGGGACATAGGCCGCGAAGAACTGCGCCGCCATCTTGCCGGCCTGCATGCGCGGGATGTCGGTGTCGCCCTCGGCATGGACCTTGTCGAGGCCGTAGGTGGCGACATCGCCCTTCGCCTTGCCGTCCTTGCGAATGACATAGGGCAGGTCGTTATGGCCGTCGATCAGCGGGACGCGGTCGAGCAAAGCGAGCGCGGCGGCGTAGGCATTGTCCTGGACGGGCGGTTTGGCGAGGGCCATGGCAAGGTCTCGGTCGGGAATCGGGAGCCGGATCGTGGCAGGGAGTGCGGCGGACGGCGAGGGGGCAGGACGCAGGTCTGTCATCCCGCATGCGCTGCCATAGTGTCATCCCGCACGCGCTGCGGCACGCAGTGCTGCTGCGCAGATGCGGGATCGTGCGACGAGAGGGCGCCTTTTCCGGGTGGCGGTCCCGTGTCTGCGCAGCAGCGTTGCACGCTGCGGCGCGCACGGGATGACAGTGCTCTTCAGCGGGCGTGCGCCTCAGGCGAACCGCGCCGGCGCAAACGGAGCCGGGTCCACGAAAACCTTCTGGCCGGTCACCATTTCCGCGATCATGCGGCCGGTGACAGCAGCCAGCGTCAGGCCGTGATGGGCGTGGCCGAAGGAGAACCACAGGCCCTTGTGCTTCGGCGCAGGGCCGATGATCGGCATCATGTCAGGCGTACAGGGGCGGCGGCCGAGCCAGGGCTCGGCATCGAGACGCTCACCGAGCGGGAACAGGGCCTTGGCGATCGGCTCGGCGCGGGCGAGCTGCACCGGCGTTTTCGGCGCGTCTCGGTCGGCGAATTCGGCACCGGTGGTCAGGCGCACGCCCTGCAGCATCGGGGCCAGGAAATAGCCGCGCTCGGTGTCGAGCACCGGATGGTTGAGCACGGCATTGCCCTGCGGCTTGTAATGCATGTGATAGCCGCGCTTGACCGCGAGCGGCAGGCGGTAGCCGAGCTTGTTGCTGAGCACATCGGCCCAGGGGCCGAGCGCGACGACGACATCCTTGGCCTCGGCCGTGGTGCCGTCGGCGAGGGTGACGGTCCAGCCGGCGCCGTTCTGCTGGAGCGTGCCGGCATCGCCGATGGCGAGCTTCCCGCCGAGCTTCTCGAACAGCGCGACATAGGCCTTCGACAGGCCGAGCGGATCGACGACGGTCGTCGGGTCGGTCCAGTGCAGGCCGCCGATCAGGCTGCCATGGTCGAGATGCGGTTCCTCGGCCTTGAGGGTCGCCATGTCGAGCGCGCGATAGTTCAGGCCGAATTCGCGGTTCCAGCGGGCGGCCTCGGCGAGGCGGGTGTCGCGCTCCTTCTCGGTGCGGAATACCTTCATCCAGCCGTCGCGGCGCAGCAGGTTGGTGGCGCCGGCTTCCTGTGCGAGGGCGTCATGCTCGGTGACGCAGTGCTCGATCAGCGTCGCGTATTTATGGGCGATCGCCTCGTGCTGCGAGGCGCGCGAATGCATCCAGTAGGAGAACAGGAACGGGGCGAGCTTCGGGATCGCGCTCCAATGGTAATGTGCGTCGATGGTGTTGTTCATCGCGTAGCGGATGAGCGCGCCGAAATCATGCGGGAAGCCGTAAGGGTAGACGCCCTCGCGCTGGATCAGGCCGGCATTGCCGTAGCTGGTTTCCTCGCCCGGAGCGCGACGGTCGACCAGCAAGGTGGCGCGCCCGGCCTTCTGGAGATGAAGCGCGACCGAAATGCCGACGACACCGGCGCCGAGAACGATCGTATCCACCTTCATGACCTGCTCCTGCCAACCCCTTTTCCCGCAAGGATAGCGGTTTGCGCGGGCTTGTCAGCGTCACGACCGGATTTTGCGCGAAACAGCGCAATCTTTCGCAATTTCTGCGTCTGTTTTTGGGATGGGTCCATGACGTCTTGTTTTTGGCTGTCCAGTGCGCAATTTTGTGCCGGCGCAGGACCGGGCTGCCTTCCCCGCAGGTGACGCTGGGCGCACCTTCAGCCAGTGTGCGTCTGTCTCGCGCGTGATTCCAGAGCCCAACCGATGCACCCTGCCGCCTTCCTCGCTGCCGCGCTCGCGTGGCTTGGCCGTCACGGCACGCAAGGCTTCGCGCTCTCGATCTTCCTGGGCCTGGCACTGCCGCAATTCTCGGCGATGGCGCGGCCGGCGCTGCCGATCACGATCTTCTGCTTCACCACGGTCGTGTTCATGCGGCTCGACATGAGCGTGACGCTCGGGCTGCTCCGGCGCCCGGCCAAGCTCGCTGCGAGCTGCCTCTGGCTGATCGCCGGGCCGGTGCTGCTGATCGGTGGAGCGCTCCTGCTGGTCGGGCGCGAAAATCTCGATCCCGGCATCGTGCTCGGGCTCGCCATCATGGGCGCGGCGCCGCCGATCATGTCCTCGCCGGCGGTCGCTATCCTCTACGGCTTCGAGCCCTCGCTGATCATCGCCAGCGTCATCCTGACCACGATCGTGAGCCCGATCGTCGCACCGATCATGGTCGAACTGCTCGCCGGGGGGGCGGTCCCTCTCGATCGCTGGGCGCTGACGCTGCGCCTGCTGATCTTCATCGGCGGCGGCATGGCGGTGGCTGCCGCGATCCGGATGTGGCTTGGGCTGGCGCGCGTCAAGGCGATGAAGGCCAATCTCGATGGCTTCGGCGTGCTGATGTATTTCATCTTCGCCATCGCCGCGATGGACGGCGTGACCAACGCTGCGCTCGACGATCCCAGACTCGTCCTGTTCGTGCTCGGTTGCGTCTTCGCGGTTTCGGCCGCGGGCCTGATCTCGAGCTGGATTATTCTGCGGCGGCTGCCAGCCTCCGAGCGCTTCATGATCGGTTACGGCGCCGGGCAGCGGAACATGGGCCTTCTCGTCGCAGCGCTGGGGGCGGGCGTCTCGCCGAAGACCTTCCTCTATTTCGCTCTGGCACAGTTCCCGATCTACCTGCTGCCCTGGCTGCTTGGCGGCATCGCGGCCCATATCCGGCGCCGGGAGGCTGCTGACGGGCGCTGACGCAGGGGCTTGCGAGGCTTTCTCCGTCGCAGGAGAGCCGCGCCATGATCACCCTCTATTCCGGGCCGCTGAGCCTGTTCTCACGCAAGGTCGAGATCGCGCTGACCGAGAAGGGCCTCGCCTTCCAGCGCGTCGTGGTGCCGTTCAACCAGACGACCGGCTACGATCCCCGGCATCCCGAGGTCTTGGCGCTCAATCCGAAGCGGCAGGTGCCGGTGCTGACCGATTGCGGGCTCGTGCTCTACGATTCCACGGTGATCAACGAATATCTCGACGAGGCCTATCCCGAGCCGAAGCTGATGCCGGATTCACCCGTCGAGCGGGCGCGTTGCCGGCTCGACGAGCTCTATGGCGACGAGATCCTGTTCCAGGCCCTGAAGCCCTTGATGCATCGCACCGAGCCGCCCGCGCCGGATCGCGACCGCCGCATCGCGCAGGAGGCCGACGCGCTGATCGCCGAGGAGGGGCTGCTGCGCCATTACGACGTGCTGGAGCAGAAGCTGGCGGGGCGTCCGTTCTTCGGTGGCCGGCTTTCCGTGGCCGATATCGCCCTGTTCATGAGCGTGCTCTTCATCCGCCGCCTGGGCGGGCCGTCGCTCGATGGCTATCCGGGGCTGGCCGAGTGGTATGCGCGCTTGAAGCTGCGTCCGGCTTTCGCGCAAGTTGTCGCCGAGATGGCGGAAGCGGACCGCAGGCTGTCCTTTCCGGTGAAACTGCGCTCCGCCTGATTGCGGCAGGCGGCTTGGGGCGTTAAACCCCCGGCCATGACCAGCCCCATCCGCATCGCCCCGTCGATCCTCTCGGCCGATTTCGCCAAGCTCGGCGAGGAGGTGCGCGCGATCGACGCCGCAGGTGCCGACTGGATCCACTGCGACGTGATGGACGGGCATTTCGTGCCGAACATCACCTTCGGCCCGGATGTGCTGAAGGCGATCCGCCCGCACAGCAAGAAGTTCTTCGACGTGCATCTGATGATCGCGCCCGTCGATCCCTACATCGAAGCCTTCGCCAAGGCCGGCGCCGACCTGATCTCCTTCCATGTCGAGGCGGGCCCGCATCCGCACCGCACGCTGCAGGCGATCAAGGCGCAGGGGAAACAAGCCGGCATCGTCCTCAATCCCGGTACGCCGGCGAGCGCTGCCGAAGCGCTGATCGGGGATGTCGACCTCATCCTGTTGATGACGGTCAATCCGGGTTTTGGCGGGCAGAGCTTCATCCACTCGGTGGTCGAGAAGGTCGCGCAGGTGAAGGCGCTGATCGGCGACCGGCCGATCGCACTCGAGATCGATGGCGGGGTGACGCCCGAGACCGCGCCGCTGGTCGTCAAGGCCGGCGCCGATGCGCTGGTCGCCGGCTCGGCCGTGTTCAAGGGTGGGCCTTCGGCCTATGCCGGAAATATCGAAGCGATCCGCAAGGCGGCCGAGGCTGCGCGCGGGTCGTGGGTTTGAGATTTGAAACGCTGACATCATCAGTGGAAGGCCAGAGATGATCCCGCGCTATTCCCGCCCCGAGATGGTCGCCATCTGGGAGCCGCAGACCCGCTTCCGCATCTGGTTCGAGATCGAGGCGCATGCGACCGACAAGCTCGCGGAACTCGGCGTCGTGCCGAAGGAAGCGGCCGCGACGATCTGGGCCAAGGCCAAGGATGCCGTCTTCGACGTTGCGCGCATCGACGAGATCGAGCGCGTCACCAAGCATGACGTCATCGCCTTCCTGACGCATCTGGCCGAGATCGTCGGGCCGGAGGCGCGCTTCGTCCATCAGGGCATGACCTCGTCTGATATCCTCGACACGACGCTTTCGGTCCAGCTCGCGCGCGCCACCGACATTCTGATCGCCGATGTCGACGCGCTGCTCGCCGCGATCCGCCGCCGCGCCTTCGAGCACAAGCTGACCCCGACCATCGGCCGCTCGCACGGCATCCATGCCGAGCCGGTGACCTTCGGACTGAAGCTGGCGCAGGCCTATGCCGAGTTCGATCGCTGCCGCGCCCGCCTCATTGCGGCCCGCGCCGAAATCGCGACCTGCGCCATCTCGGGCGCCGTCGGCACCTTCGCCAATATCGACCCGCAGGTCGAAGCCTATGTCGCTGAGAAGATGGGGCTCGCCGTCGAGCCGGTCTCGACCCAGGTGATCCCGCGCGACCGGCACGCGATGTATTTCGCGACGCTGGGCGTCGTCGCCTCCAGCGTGGAGCGCCTGGCGATCGAGATCCGGCATCTGCAGCGCACCGAAGTCTATGAAGCCGAAGAGTTTTTCTCGCCGGGCCAGAAGGGCTCCTCGGCGATGCCGCACAAGCGCAATCCGGTGCTCACCGAGAACCTGACCGGGCTTGCCCGCCTCGTGCGCGGCATGGTCACGCCGGCGCTCGAGAATGTGGCGCTCTGGCACGAGCGCGACATCTCGCATTCTAGCGTCGAGCGCATGATCGGGCCGGATGCGACCGTGACGCTCGATTTCGCGCTGGCGCGGCTCACCGGCGTCGTCGACAAGCTGCTGGTCTACCCGCAGAACATGCGCAAGAACCTCGACAGGCTCGGCGGGCTGCACAATTCGCAGCGCGTGCTGCTGGCCCTGACGCAAGCCGGAGCCAGCCGCGAGGAGAGCTATTCCCTGGTCCAGCGCAACGCGATGCGGACCTGGGAGCATGGCGAGGACTTCCTCACCAACCTGATGGCCGACAAGGACGTCGCGGAAAAGCTCTCGGCCTCCGAGCTCAAGGCGATGTTCGACGAGGGCTATCACTTCAAGCATGTCGACACGATCTTCCGCCGGGTATTCGGCGAGGCGTGACGCTCTGGACTTCGGCGTCGGCAGGTCTATCTAGGCCTGATGAAATCCTCCGACGTCGATATCCTCATCGTTCCCGGCTGGTCGGGCTCCGGGCCCGATCATTGGCAGAGCCGCTGGGAAACCCGCCTCAAGACCGCGCGCCGCGTCGAGCAGGCGGACTGGTACAAGCCCTCCCGCCATGTCTGGGCCGATGAGATCGTGAAGGCCGTGCGCTCCGCGACGCGGCCCGTGGTGCTCGTGGGGCACTCGGCCGGCTGCAGTGCGATCGCCTTCGCCGCCGAGCATCTCCATCCCGGCGAGGTCGCGGGCGCCTTCCTGGTCGCGCCGGCTTCCGAGAGGGCGAAGGGTGCGGTCCCCGGCATGGGATCGGATTTCATCGGGCATCGCCGCGAGAAGCTGCCGTTCCCCTCGGTGCTGATCGCGAGTGCGACCGATCCCTATTGCACGCCGGACGAGGCGCGGGCGCTGGCCGAAGCCTGGGGCTCGGAATTCGTCGAGGCTGGCGATAGCGGGCATCTCAACAGCGAATCCGGGCACGGTCCCTGGCCGGACGGACTTCTGCGTTTCGCAGGGTTTCTCAAGAGCTTGAGCGTGGTTTCGCAGAAAGTGAATCAGTAGCCGGCCTGCGATTTCGCCGTCATCAGGGTTACCTGCCGGAACAGCAGCCGGCGGACCGGTTCCCGCCATGGCGGGTTCGCCAACGAAAAGCCCGCCCCGGACGATCCGGGGCGGGCTCTTTCGTTCAGGAGGCCGGATCAGCCGCCGAGATCAATTCTCGACATAGGTGATCTTGCCGTCGGCCTGCTTCTTCCAGGTGTAGACGGTGTAGTCCGGACGGGTGATGTCGCCCTTCTTGTCGAAGCCGATATCGCCGATCACCGTCTTGACCGGCTGGCCGCCATGCAGCGCGGCGGCGATCTTCTTCGGATCGACCGAGTTCGCGCGCTTGGCGCCTTCCGCCATGATCTGGACCGCAGCGTAGCTGTAGAGCGTGTAGGCTTCCGGCTTGAAGTTCTTGGACGCGAACTTCTTGATGACAGCGGCCGCCTCCGGGCGCTTCTGCGGGTCCGGCGGGAAGGTCATCAGCGTGCCTTCGACGCCGGGGCCGCCGATCGTGGCGAACTCGTCGGTGGTGATGCCGTCGCCGGAGACGAGGATCGTCTTGAGGCCCTGGTCGCGCATCTGGCGCACGATCAGGCCGCCTTCGGTGTGCAGGCCACCCCAGTAGAGGTAGTCGGCGCCGGAGGCCTTGATCTTCGAGACGAGGGCCGAGAAATCCTTCTCGCCGGCATTGATGCCTTCGTAGAGCACTTCCTTGACGCCGCCGGCGTTGAGGCCCTTCTTGGTCTCGTCGGCGAGACCCTGGCCATAGGTCGTCTTGTCGTGGACGACGGCGATCTTCTTGTCCTTGAAGTTCTTCAGCAGATAGGCCGACGCAACGCCGCCCTGCTGGTCGTCACGACCGCAGACACGGAAGGTGTTCCACAGGCCGCGCTCGGTGATCTTCGGGTTGGTGGCCGAAGGCGAGATCATCAGGATGCCGTTCTCGGCATAGACTTCGGACGCCGGCATGGTGACGCCGGAGTTGAAGTGGCCGACCACCCATTTCACGCCGTCGCCGACGAACTTGTTGGCGACGGAGACGCCCTGCTTCGGATCGGAGACGTCGTCGCCGACGCTGACCGCGATCTTCTGGCCGAGGACGCCGCCGGCGGCGTTGATGTCCTCGGCGGCCTGCTCGGCACCGTTCTTGAGCTGCGCGCCGAATGCAGCGTTCGGGCCGGTGATCGGACCGCCGACGCCGAGCTTGATCTGCGCGTTGGCCATGCCGGAGAAGGCGAGGACCGCGCCGAGTGCAATGCCGCCCAACAGCAGTTTCTTCATGTGATGCAACTCCCCTGTATTGATTGATCAACGGGCTGGACGGGCCGCCCGTCTCGGCGCGTTCTGGCCATCGTGAGCCGCAGTCTTGCGCTTTTCCGATGGTCTGTCACGCGACAAGCTCGCAAATTTCCTAGAGCAGTTCGGGCCGGATCACGGCGCCTGCGCGGGGCTTCCAGCCGAAGGGGCCGGCGGGCTCGAACAGCCAGTGATATTGCCGCGTCATCTGCTTGGCGCGGGTGTAGCGCCAGCCGGCATAGCCGAAGGCGACAAGCACGATCGTGTCGACGACGTAGTAGTGGACGGTCAGCAGCGTCGCCTCGAACAGCGCGAAATGGATGAAGCGCACGAACAGGCCGAGGACCAGCATGTAGACGACGAGCTGCCAGTTCGGCCGCCAGGTCAGCGCGATGGCGCGGCCCGCCATCCAGGCAAGCCAGCCGCCCATGACGACGGTCACCAGCAGGAAGAGCCAGATCGTCGGTTCTTCGTAGAGGATGCCCTGCATCTCGTGCTCCCGGCTTCAGGCGGCTTTGGAAGCGGCTGACATCACCACAGCGATGACATGGGTGGCGTGCAGCCGTCTCTCATCAAAAAGTTGCAGCGGAGGAGAGGTGCTCCTCCGCCGTCTCATCTCAGTGCCGGCCGCCTTCGAGATAGGCGGCGCGCACCTGCGGATTGGCGAGCAGTTCCTTGCCGGTGCCGCTCATCGTGACGACGCCGTTGACCATCACATAGCCGCGATGGGCGAGCTTCAGCGCGTGGAAGGCGTTCTGCTCGACCAGGAAGACGGTAAGCCCTTGCGTCCGGTTGAGTTCGCGGATCGCCTCGAAGATCTGCTTCACGATCAGCGGCGCAAGACCGAGCGAGGGCTCGTCCAGCAGCAGGAGCTTGGGGCGCGCCATCAGGGCGCGCGCGATCGCGACCATCTGCTGCTCGCCGCCCGAGAGCGTGCCGCCGCGCTGCTGCAGGCGCTCCTTGATGCGCGGGAAGAGCACGCAGATCTTTTCGAGGTCCTCGTCGAAGTTCTCGAAATTGCGGACGGCGGCGCCCATCTGCAGGTTCTCGTACACCGTCATGCGCGGGAAGATGCGGCGTCCTTCCGGGGATTGAGCGATCCCCAGCCTCGCGATCTGGTGGCTCGGCATCCGCGTGATGTCGCGGCCCTCATAGGTGACCGAGCCTTCGCGGGCCTGCGGATTGCCGAAGATCGTCATCATCAGCGTCGATTTTCCGGCGCCGTTAGCGCCGATCATGGTGACGATCTCGCCGGGGTTGACGTCGATGTCGACGCCCTTCAGCGCGATGATCTTGCCGTAATAGGTCTTGACGCCACGGACGGCCAGAAGGGGCTGGGCGGGAGGCTGAGTTTCAGGCTGGGCTGCAGTCACGAGATGCCGACCTCCGCTTCGACCTCTTCGACCTCCTCGTCGTCGACGCCGAGATAGGCGGCGATGACTTTGGGATCGGCCTGTACTTCGGCCGGCGTGCCGTCGGCGATCTTGGTGCCGTAGTCGAGAACCACGACGTGGTCCGAGATTTCCATGACGACCGACATGTCGTGCTCGATCAGCAGCAGCGCCGTGCCCAGGTCCTTGCGGATCGAGAGCAGGAGATTGTTGAGGTCGAGGCTTTCGCGCGGGTTGAGGCCCGCGGCCGGCTCGTCGAGGCAGAGCAGGACCGGGTCCGTGCACATGGCCCGCGCGATCTCCAGCCGGCGCTGGTCGCCATAGGGCAGGTCGGCAGCGGGATCGTCGGCGCGGTGGGTCAGGTTGATCTTGTCGAGCCAGAATTTGGCTTTCTCGATCGCCCGCTTCTCGCTGGCCTTGTAGCCGCCAATGCCGAGCACGCCGAGGAAGGTGAAGCCTGAGGCCAGCATCAGCGGGTTGTGCTGGGCGACGAGCAGGTTCTCCAGCACCGTCATGCCGCCGAACAGGCGGATGTTCTGGAAGGTGCGGGCGACCTTGGCCTTCCAGGAGATGCGGAAGTCCGGCATGCGCTCGAGCAGGTAGCTAGACCCGTCGTCATGGTTGAGCGAGACCATGCCCTGCGTCGGCTTGTAGAAGCCGGTGATGCAGTTGAAGCAGGTGGTCTTGCCGGCACCATTAGGGCCGATCAACGCGGTGATCTCGCCCTTGTGGGCCTGGAAGGAGAGGGCGTTGACGGCGGTGAGGCCGCCGAAGCGCATGGTGACCTGCTCGATCTCGAGCAGGGCGCGGCCCTGCGGCGTCGTCTGGGGAGCGATCATGGCCATCAGCCGTGTCCCTCCTGCACCATATCGGCGGAGATCGCCTTCTTCTCCTTGAGGAAGGCGGTGGGCTCGCGGGTCGAGATCAGGCCGCGCGGCTTCCAGATCATGATCACCACCATGGCGAAGCCGAAGATCAGCATGCGGTACTTCGTCGGGTCGAAGTCGTTGCCGAAGATCTGCTTCATCCATTCGAGCTCGCGCAGGAGCTCGGTACCGCCGATCATCGCGATCGCCGCGATGGCGCAGCCCCAGAGCGAGCCCATGCCGCCGAGCACGACGATGGCGAGGATGACCGCCGATTCCATGAAGACGAAGGATTCAGGCGAGATGAAGCCCTGCCGCGCCGAGAAGAAGGCGCCGGCGAAGCCGCCGAACATGGCGCCGATCGAGAAGGCGGTGAGCTTGGTGTTGGTGGTGTTGATGCCGAGCGAGCGGCAGGCGATCTCGTCCTCGCGCAGGGCCTCCCAGGCGCGCCCGACCGGCAGCCGCCGCAGGCGCAGCGTGACGAAGGCGGTCAGCAGCGCCAGGCACAAGATCAGGTAGTAGAGGAAGATCGTTCGGTAGAGCGGCGTGAACTCCAGACCGAAAACGGCGGCGAAACCATCGTCCGCCGCCGTGAAGGGAATGCCGAAGAAGGTGGGGCGCGGAATGCCGGAAATGCCGGCATAGCCGTTCGAGAACTCGGTCCAGTTGATCAGGACGAGGCGGATGATCTCGCCGAAGGCCAGCGTCACGATGGCGAGATAGTCGCCGCGCAGGCGCAGGACGGGGAAGCCGAGCAGCATGCCCCAGAAGGCGGCGAGGATGCCGGCGAGCGGCAGCAGGAGCCAGAAGGACAGGCCGAAATTCTTGGCCAGCAACGCGTAGGAATAGGCGCCGACGGCATAGAAGGCGACATAGCCGAGATCGAGCAGGCCGGCGAGGCCGACGACGATGTTCAGGCCCCAGCCGAGCATGACGTAGATCAGGATCTGGACGCCGAAATTGTCGATCCATTTCAGCGCGCCGCCCCAACCGGCGAGCCCGATCGCGATCGCCGGGAAGGTGGCGAGGAAGCCGAGCCCGAACAGCGAGAAGACGCGGGAGTGGCGCTGGAAGAAGGCGATGGTGCCGTGCGGCAGGATGCGCAGCGCGGCCTTGCCTTCCTGCCGGCCCTGCTTGCGCAGCGCGACCAGGAAGCGGCCGACGAAGACGATGCCCACCGCCCAGGCGACGGCATCCCAGCGCGGATCCAGGACCAGGACGTTGTCCATGTTCTGGCGCGTGCCCCAGGCGATGATCGGGATGCAGAGGCCGAGCGTCACGAAGGCGGCGAAGCCGGCCTCCTTGAAGGCCGCCTTCAGGTCGCGGCCGGGAGCGGCCGGGTTTGCGGTCGGATTGTTCGCCATGGTCTCAGACCTTCTCGACTTCCGGGCGCCCGAGCAGGCCGGAGGGCATGAAGACCAGCACGATCGCCAGGATGGCGAAGGCGGCGACGTCCTTGTAGTCGATGGTGAAATAGGCCGACCACATCACCTCGATCAGGCCGATCAGCAATCCGCCGATCACCGCGCCGGGCAGGGAACCGATGCCGCCGAGCACCGCCGCCGTGAAGGCCTTCACGCCGGGCACGAAGCCGTCGGCGAAGTTCACGACGCCGTAGAGCACGAGATACATCACACCGGCCACCGCCGCGAGCGCCGCGCCCATGACGAAGGTGATCGAGATCGTGCGGTCGACGTCGATGCCGAGCAGCGCCGCCATCTTGCGATCCTGCTCGCAGGCGCGCTGGGCGCGGCCGAGCGGCGTCTTCTGCACGATGTACCAGAAGGCCGCGAGCAGCACCGCCGTCGTCAGGATGATGACGATCTGCTTGTAGGAGATCTGGACCGAATAGGTCGTGCTCTCGATCAGAGTGATCGACTTGTTGAGCAGCGGCGGGATCGATTTGTTGCGCGGGCCCTGCACGACCTGCACGAAGTTCATCAGGAAGATCGACATGCCGATCGCCGAGATCAGCGGCGCCAGGCGGAAGGAGCCGCGCAAGGGCCGGTAGGCGACGCGCTCGATCGTCCAGTTCCACAGCGAGGTGACGAACATCGCCAGGCCGAGCACCACGACCAGCGCCAGCATGACCATGCCGGCGCCGGTGCCGACCACCGCCGTGATCAGCATGAAGAAGATCAGCGCGATGAAGGCGGAGAGCATGAAAATATCGCCGTGGGCGAAGTTCACCATGCCGATGATGCCGAAGACCATCGTATAGCCGATGGCGATGAGACCGTAGATCGATCCCAGTGTCAGCCCGTTGATGAGCTGCTGCAGGAAGACTTCCATTGAAAAACGCCGACCCCTCGAACCAGCTCCCGTTCTCGTCACCGGCATGACGCCGGCGCATGCGGGATGCGATTGCCGTGCAGAGCTACCAACGGCTCGTGCCGGGGACAATCGCTCCGCGCCAAATTTCTGTCAAAAGCAATTACGAACGACCTGCCCTGAAAATGTGCAGAATTCTCTGCGAAGCAGCGGGTGTTATACGCATGATGATTGCGTTGCAGGCTGTGAAAACTCGCTCCGATCGCATTTCCTGCCATCGCGGCGGTGATGGTCTGCCATGCGCCTGAGTGCAGGTTATCCAAAAGACGAATACGAAAAGTCGATTGTTGGATCGGAAAAATGCATGGGAGGGCGCTGCGAAGCCGTGGGCTCGGCAGTGCTTCCGAGGCCGGTCATCGGGCGGCTGCCGTCACGGCAGCGAGAGTTCCTTGAGGGCTCCGGGCTGCTTCACCTCGATCTCGACGAAGGCGATCGGATGATCCGAGCCGTTCATGACGTCGTGGCGGATGCCGGCCGGGCGCATATAGGCTTGGCCCTGCGCCAGCGGCACGTCGGAGACATCCGTTCCGTTATGGATACGCAGCGTTCCGGCGGTCAGCATGATGACGAAATAGGGCCAGCCATGCTCGTGCCAGCCGGTCACGGCGCCGGGCTCGAAATCCCAGCGGGTGATCCTGATCTTCTCGTCGTCCTGCTGGACAGTCGGCGCGGCGGGAATCGTGCAGGTGAAGGCCATCGGGATCTCCATGGGCGGAACGCCGACGGCCACAGTCCCGATCAGGCTCCGGCCCGGCCGCTGGCAGCCGACATCGCCCCAGCCTGATGGATCGCCATCACGATATCAAGTTGCAGCGGTGCGGCCGCTTGTGGCGCCCGGCCCGTTAACGGAAGGGTGCTATATCCGGTGGCGTATTGGAGTGAGCCGCCGGCTTCGCCCTGGCTGGCGCCGGCGACCTCAAGTCTCTACATGGACTGCTGTTCCGCCGGATCCGGGACATCGAACCGATCGAGCCGATGACGAAGACCGTTCACCCCCTGCCGCCTCTGGACCATCCGGACGCCCATGCGTTCCGCGATGCCATGGCGCGAGTCGCGAGCGCCGTGCATGTCGTGACCACCGACGGGCCAGGCGGGCGCATCGGGCTGACGGCGACGGCCGTTGCCTCCGTCTCCGATTCGCCGCCGACGGTGCTGGTCTGCATCGCCCGCGGCAGCCGCACGCTGGCGGCGATCGAGGCGAGCGGGGTGTTCTGCGTCAACACCTTGCCGGAAAAGCTCGTCGATCTCGCGGAAATCTTCGCCAGCCGGCGCGGCATCGAGGGCGAGGCGCGCTTCGACACGGCCCGCTGGGGCCGGCTCGTCACCGGGGCGCCTGTCCTGCTCGACGCGATCTCTGCCTTCGACTGCCGGCTGGTCACGACGCATGACGCCGCCAGCCATCGCATCGTGATCGGTGAGGTTGCCGGCCTCGGCGGGGCCGGGCGCGGGGCGGGGCTGATCTATCGGCACCGCCGTTTCAGCGCGGTGTAGAGGCCAAACTCAAGCGTCAAGCGATGGTGATCAGACCCTCTGCCGAGATCGTGATCCTGCGGTCGGCGAGCGGTCCTTGATCGGCGGCCGGCAGGCGGAAGGCCGGCGGCGTCGGCCAGCCCATCTCGCGGGCGACGACCAGGCCGAGCAGGAGGATGGCGTCCGGCGCATCCATCAGCAGGGCGGCCGGCGCCTTGCCGGCATGGACCAGCTCCAGCAGCACGGCGGAGGCTGAGGACGAGCCGATCGTGCCGGGCAGGGCGAGGATGCGGCCGGCGATATTCCGGCCACGCTCGGGATGGCGGGCATCGATGATCGCGCCGCTCGCAGGATCGACGCCGCCCCAGAAGCTGATCGGGGCGGTCAGGGCAAGGCAGCCGCCAGTGACGGCGTCGCCGGGCAGGAGGATCTCCGCTTTCAACACCATGCGCGGGCTTCCCTGACCAGCCGGCCGGCCACCGCGCTCTCGACGCATTCGGAGAGCGAGCCATAGGTCACGGCGTAGCCGGTATTGCCCGGCGCGTAATGGGCGAACTTGCCGGAATTGGTCATTAGCACGGCGCCCTCAAGCTCAGGCAGGATCGGGGTGACGACGACGCAGGTATCGACGACGAAGATCACGCCCGCCGCTTCCAGCGTTGTGCGCCGGCCCTGCTCTTCGAGCGGGCCGACGACGTGTCGGCCGGTATTGGCATAGAGCGGCACTGTCAGCTTGCGCCCGGCCATGAGGCGTTCGAGCGCATCGATCTCGACCAGCGAGAGATGCGGCGAGCCGATCGCGACGGCATCGATGCGCTCCGTCGGCCCGGCTGTCGAGAGGCGGGCGAGGGCGGTCGCGATGTCGGCAGGCGTCAGAGCGCTCGTCTCGCGCGGAGCGATGCCGCCCAACGCGGTCGCGGCATCCGGAGCCTCGGGCGTGACACCCGCGACATGGAACAATCCGACGCCGCCCGCCGAGGCGGCGGCGGCACCGAGCGCCTTGAGGCGGTCCTCTGTCGTGCAGCCCTGCAGGCCGTCGATCACGGCGACGTCGCTGCCGGCGCGGCGGCCGAGGATCGTGCCGAGCACGGGATAGAACACGTCCGACGAACGTAATTCGCGGGAAAGGCCGCCGACATCGATCAGCAGAGTCGCGACCCGGTTCTCCGGGCGATGCAGGCCGTAATCCGGGGCACGGCCGCTGATCGCGCAGGCGATGTCGAGGAAGTCGCCATAGCGGTTGGTCCGGGCGCCGAGCACCGAGTTGCAGAACACCACGGCATTGGATTCGCCCCAGGCGACGTCGCTGCCCTGCGCCGGGCGGTGGCCGGCCTGGTAGGGCGCGCAGGTCCAGCTCGGCTCGCAGCCCATCGCCTCATAGGCCCGCATCATCCGCCGGGCCATGTCCCGCTCATGCGGCGGCAGACGGATTGCGGCGCAGCCGGCCGGCGCTAGCGAGCCGACATTGAGGCTGGCGCGCACGCCGACGCGAGCGCCGCCTGAGACCAACTTCTCCGCGAAAAGCGTGCCGGAATCGCCATGGTAGAGCGCGCCGTCGATATGGGCGGAGGCGATCGGGATCAGGCGCGGCGCGCCCATCAGGCGGGCGGCTTCGGCCACGATCCGCATCGCCATGGCCGCCCCTGCACCGGCAGAGCCGCCGGCGATCATGCGTTCGTCGGTGGTGAGTTCCAGCATCGGTTCTCCCGCGGCCTGCCGCTTTCCAGGCCGGGCGCCTCTTGTGCAGGCGGGGGCTTTGCGACCATGGATAGGGAACTGGATAACCTTCGAACCGCGCCGGCCGCAATCGTCCGCGCTGCGGTCGTGCTGCTCGGGAGATGTGCCATGGCGATGACGATGAACGGCGAGGCGACGCTGCCGGCCGCCAAGGACGTGGTCTGGGCCAAGCTGAACGATCCCGAGGTGCTCAAGGCCTGCATTCCCGGCTGCGAGCAATTGACCATGGACGACGTCACCCATCTCTCGGCCATCGTGAAGGTCAAGCTCGGGCCGGTGAAGGCGACCTTCAAGGGCAAGGTCGAGCTCAGCGAGCTCGATCCGCCGAACGGCTATCGCATCTCCGGCGAAGGCGAGAGCGGCATTGCGGGCTTCGCCAAGGGCGGGGCGCGGGTCCATCTGAGCGATGCAGAAGGCGGCCAGACCCTGTTGCGTTACGACGTCGAGGCCCAGGTCGGCGGCAAGCTGATGCAGCTCGGCTCCCGCCTGATCGATTCGGTCTCGAAGAAGCTCGCCGACGAGTTCTTCGCCAATTTCGCCAAGGCGGTCAGCGAAGGCTGAGCGCCCTCAGGACGCTTCGCGCAACGTGGCCAGTGCCTGGGTGACGGCGGCCTCGGCCGCCCCGACCTGAAGCGCGATATTGGCCGCGGCGGCGTTGGCCTGCTCCAACGCCTTCTGCGTCATGTCGAGGCTGCCATTGACGGCATTGGCGCTTTCGATCGCCTCGTCCGAGCTGTCGGCAACCAGCGCGGCGTCATGCGCGATCGTGGCGGTGACCTTGCTCTGCTGGGTGACGGCTTCCGAGATCGCCTCGGAATCGAGACGGATGGCATCGACGGTGGCTGCGATGGCGGCAGCGTGCGTCCCGCAGGCCTCGGCGCTCGCCGCGAGTTCGGCGATCTGGCCGGCGATGTCCTGCGTCGCGCTCGCGGTCTGGGTCGCCAGCGACTTCACCTCGGCGGCGACGACGGCGAAGCCGCGACCGGCCTCGCCGGCGCGGGCGGCCTCGATCGTGGCGTTGAGCGCCAGCAGATTGGTCTGCGCGGCGATGTCGGCGATCATCCCGACGACCTTGCCGATATTGCCGGTGGCCTCCCGCAGCCGAACGACGGCCTCGTTCATCTGGCCGGCGTCGAGCACGGCCTGATGGGTGATCGACAGGCTTTGCCGGGCGCGCTGGCCGATATCGGCGATATTGGCCGACATTTCCTCGGTCGCGGCGGCCGTCTGCAGCGATTTCTCGCGCACGACCACCGAGGCGCTGGCCACCTTTCCGACGGTGTCCTTGATGAAGCTGGTGGTCAGCCCGGTCTGGTCGGCGGTCGCCACGAATTGCTCGACGGCGTCGCTGATGGTGTCGTCGAGATGGCCAATCCGGGTCCTGAGCTTGACCGCCGCCTCGTCGAGGGTGGAGGTGCGCCGGCGGGCATCACCTTCCTCGATCTGCTGATTGATCGTGATCGCCGTATTGATATCCATCACCAAGAGGTTCTCGATGATCTCCATGTCGCTTGCGAAACGGCTGGGCGACAGCAGGGTGGCCAGGCGCGGCTTCGTCGCGATCGCCCGAAAAAGAGCGCCAGCAATCGATACGCGCGATCGGGTGCCGACCTTGATCGCGCGCTCCAGCGTGCACACGCGCTCCATCGACTCGTAGTAGCGGTCGTCGAAATCACCTTCAAAGATCAGTCGGAAGTGCTGCTCCGTGACCTCGTAGATGCTCTCGGTCAGCGGGCTGATGTTGTCTTTCAGATCGGGATGGATCTGGCGGCCGTAAGCGAAGGCATTGGCGACGATCTGTTCGATGACGAGATCGACATGCTTGCGATAACCGCGCAACGCGGCGCGTTTCTGCTCACCGTAGCCCGTCGAGCGCAGGCGTCGCTCGACCTGTTCGGAAATCGACGTCAAGAACGGCTCCCGTGCAGCCGGCAAACAGCGCTCCACCGCCACATCACCGTGAACGGGCTCGGTTAAAATTTCGGCAATGCGAGGCCGGCCGCGCGGTTTTGTAAATTTTCGGCTACGTTCCAGCCAAACGCGACGAAACGCCCGCAAAACGGTGCAAATTAGCCTAGCTTGTCTTGGTGCCTCCGGCTTGACCCCGGAAAAACGCGGGTCCACATTCATTTTTGAGCTGTTCCAAGGAAAGCCTGCCTGATGAGGCCGGTTGCTCCTTAGGCTTCAGCACGGTCCAGTCCCGGGGAGGGGATGGGCCGGCGTCGGAGACGGGTCACAGGAGATATGCTCATGGCCACTGTTTCGCTGACGGTGAACGGCAAAGCCGTCACCGCCAACATCGACCCGCGCACCCTTCTGGTGCAGTTCCTGCGAGAGAATCTGCGGCTGACCGGAACCCATGTCGGCTGCGATACCAGCCAGTGCGGCGCCTGCCTCGTGCATCTCGACGGCAAGGCGGTGAAATCCTGCACCACGCTCGCCGTCTCCGTGGACGGCGCCTCCGTGACGACGATCGAGGGGCTCGCTTCCGGCGACACGCTGCATCCGATGCAGGAGGCGTTCCGCGAGCATCACGGCCTGCAATGCGGCTTCTGCACGCCGGGCATGATCATGTCCGCCGTCGACATGGTGAACCGCCGCGGCCATCAGCTCGACGAGAAGACGATCCGCGAGGATCTCGACGGCAATATCTGCCGCTGCACCGGCTACCACAACATCGTCAAGGCAATCGCCGCCGGGGCCGAGGCCATGGGCAAGGGCGCTGCGCCGGCCCGCCAGGCCGCCGAATGAGGCCGCTGCCCGCGCCGCTCGGTGCGGGCTCTTCATCCTTCATGCGTTCCATGCAGTGAGGCGCCCGCGAGAGGCGCCGTGCGAGGAGGGAACACCATGTCCGCCACCGGAATCGGCGCCGCAGTCCGCCGCAAGGAAGATCACCGTTTCATCACCGGCCAGGGCCGCTACACCGACGACGTCAACCGGCCGGGCCAGGCCCATGCCTATTTCCTGCGCTCGCCGCATGCCCATGCCAAGATCAAGTCGATCGACACCAAGGCTGCCGGCGGCATGCCGGGCGTGCTCGGCATCTTCACCGGGGACGACCTCGCGACCGACAAGATCGGCGGTTTGATCTGCGGCTGGATGATCCACAACAAGGACGGCTCGCCGATGCGCGCCGGGCCGCATCCGGCGCTGGCGCAGGGCAAGGTGCGCTATGTCGGCGACCATGTCGCCGTGGTGGTGGCCGAGACGCTGGCTGAGGCAAGGGATGCTGCGGAGGCGATCGCAGTGGATTACCAGGAGCTGCCGGCCGTGGTCGACACCGCCAAGGCGATGGGCGCCAAGACCGTGGTCCATGACGAGGCGCCGGACAACAGCGTGTTCAACTGGCATCTCGGCGACAAGGACGCGACCGAGAAGGCCTTCAAGGCCGCCAGGCACGTCACGAAGATCGATCTCGTCAACAACCGGCTCGTGCCGAACGCGATGGAGCCGCGCGCGGCTGTCGGCGACTACGATGCCGGCGACGGCATCTTCACGCTCTACACCACCAGCCAGAACCCGCATGTCGCGCGGCTCGTGCTCTCGGCCTTCATCGGCATCGCGCCGGAGAACAAGCTGCGCGTGATCGCGCCTGATGTCGGCGGCGGTTTCGGTTCGAAGATCTTCATCTATGCCGAGGAGACGGTCTGCGTCTGGGCGGCGAAGAAGGTCGGACGGCCGGTGAAATGGACGGCGGACCGGACCGAGGCCTTCCTCTCCGACGCGCATGGCCGCGACCATGTCACCCATGCGGAACTCGCGACCGACGCCGAGGGCAGGATCCTGGGTATGCGGGTCAAGACAACCGCCAATCTCGGCGCCTATCTCTCGACCTTCTCCTCCTCGGTGCCGACCTATCTCTACGCCCCGCTGCTCTCGGGCCAGTACGACATCCCGGCGATCTATTGCGAGGTCGATGCGGTCTACACCAACACCGCCCCCGTCGATGCCTATCGCGGCGCCGGGCGGCCGGAGGCGACCTTCGTGGTCGAGCGGTTGATCGAGGTCACCGCGCGCCAGCTCGGCAAGGACCCGGCCAAGTTCCGGATGCAGAACTACATCAAGAAGTTCCCGCACCAGACGCCGGTCATCATGATGTACGACACCGGTAATTACAGCGCCTCGCTGAAGAAGGCGCTGGAAATGATCGACTACAAGGGGCTGGGCAAACGCAAGCGCGATTCCGCTCGTGCCGGCAAGCTGCGCGGCATCGGCTTCTCCTCCTATATCGAGGCCTGTGGCATCGCGCCCTCGGCGGCGGTCGGCTCGCTCGGCGCCGGCGTAGGTTTGTGGGAATCGGCCGAGGTCCGGGTCAATCCGGTCGGCACGGTCGAGGTGCTGACCGGCTCGCACAGCCACGGCCAGGGCCATGAGACGACCTTCGCGCAGCTCGTCAGCGACCGGCTCGGCATCCCCATCGACAATGTCTCGATCATCCATGGCGATACCGACAAGGTGCAGATGGGCATGGGCACCTATGGCTCGCGCTCCGGCGCGGTCGGCATGTCCGCGATCTTCAAGGCCCTCGACAAGGTGATCGCCAAGGGCAAGAAGGTCGCTGCCCATGTGCTGGAGGCCGACGAGGCCGATATCGATTTCGCGGACGGGCATTTCGCGGTGAAGGGCACTGACCGCAAGCTCGATTTTGGCTCCTGCGCGCTGCAGGCCTATGTGGCGCACAAGTTCAACGGGCAGGAGCTGGAGCCGGGGCTGAAGGAGGGGGCGTTCTACGACCCCACCAACTTCACCTTCCCGGCCGGCGTCCATATCTGCGAGGTCGAGATCGACCCCGAGACCGGCGTGACCAGGATCGAGCGCTGGGCCGCCGTCGACGATTTCGGCAATGTCATCAACCCGATGATCGTCGAAGGGCAGGTCCATGGCGGGATCGCGCAGGGTGTCGGCCAGGCGCTGCTGGAAGGCGCGCGCTACAACAGCGACGGCCAGCTCGTGACCGCGAGCTTCATGGACTACACCATGCCGCGCGCCGACGACCTGCCATCCTTCGATGTCGGCATGACCGTGACCCCGTGCCCGTCGAATCCGCTGGGGATCAAGGGCTGCGGCGAGGCCGGGGCCATCGCCTCGCCGCCCGCCGTGATCAACGCCATCACCGACGCGCTCGGCCATGAGGACATCGCGATGCCGGCCACGCCGCAGGCGGTGTGGCGCGCGGCGCAGAAGTCGATCAGCCGCCAGGCGGCCGAGTGAGCTGAAAGGACAAGTCGATGTACGCTTTCACCTATCACAAGCCCACCAGTGCCCGGCAGGCGGCGACGCTGCTCGCCAAGAAGGAGGACTCCAAGCTCCTCGCCGGCGGCCACACCCTGCTGCCGACGATGAAGCAGCGCCTGGCCTCGCCGACCGCGTTGGTCGATCTCGGCGCCTGTCCAGATCTCAAGGGCATCAATCGCAAGGGCCGCAACATCGTCATCGGTGCGATGACGACCCATGCCGAAGTGGCTTCCTCGGCCGAGGTTCAGGAGGCGCTGCCCGCGCTCGCCTTCCTCGCCGGCAGCATCGGCGACCCGCATGTGCGCCATCGCGGTACGATCGGCGGCTCGGTCGCCAATAACGATCCGGCGGCGGATTATCCGGCGGCCCTGCTGGCGCTCGGCGCCACCGTCGTCACCAACAAGCGCAAGCTGACGGCGGAGGAGTTCTTCACCGGGCTCTACGAGACGGCGCTGGACGAGGGCGAGATCATCACCAAGGTCTCGTTCCCGCTGGTCTCGAAGGCGGGCTATGCCAAGTTTCGCAACCCGGCCTCGCGCTATGCGATGGTCGGCGTCTTCGTCGCCAAGCGCGGCAGCGAGATCCGCGTCACGGTGACCGGCGCAGGCGAGGGCGGCGTCTTCCGCTGGCCGGAAGCGGAGGCGGCGCTGAAGGCGCGCTTCGCGCCGAAATCGCTGGACGGGCTGAAGCATACCGCCAAGGGCATCAACGGCGACATCCATGCCGATGCCGAATACCGCGCCCATCTGATCGGCGTGATGGCCAAGCAGGCCGTGGCGCAGGCGACGGGGAAGTAGGCGCGGGCGCTTTCCCTTCTCACCAGACCGTCATGCTCGCCCTTGTGGCGAGCATCCGCGTCTTGGACACGGTGTTGCTTCGACAAAGACGTGGATGGTCGGGACAAGCCCGACCATGACGCGAAGAAGGATGCGAAGCGGACCGGCGCTTCGAAGGCTTGACCCTTTGCCTTCTTCCACGCCTAGCTCATTGCTCATTCCCGAGAGATGCCCGGGTCAAGCCCGGGTATGACGTGTGTCTTGATGTCCAGTCCTCTGCCTTCCTCCATCGATGCCACGCTCGCGCTGCTGCAGGGCCAAGGCTATGTCGCCGACCGCGCGCTCGCGACCGTGCTGTTCCTGGCGCTCCGGATGAAGCGGCCGCTGCTGCTGGAAGGCGAGGCCGGCACCGGCAAGACCGAGATCGCCAAGGTTCTGGCCGCCGGCCTCGGCCGCCGGCTGATCCGGCTGCAATGCTATGAAGGGCTCGATCTCGCCTCTGCCGTCTACGAGTGGAACTATGCCGGGCAGATGATGGCGATCCGGTTGGCGGAGGCCGGTGGCGCGGCGGGTGATCGCGAGCGGCTGGAAGGCGACATCTTCTCCGAGAAATATCTCGTCAAGCGGCCGCTCCTGCAGGCTCTGGAGCCGCAGGAGGGCGGAGCGCCGATCCTGCTGATCGACGAGCTCGACCGCACGGACGAGGCCTTCGAGGCTTTCCTGCTCGAGGTGCTGGCCGATGCGCAGGTGACGATCCCCGAACTCGGCACGATCCGCGCCGCCGAACCGCCGATCGTGATCCTGACCTCGAACCGCACCCGCGAGATCCACGATGCGCTGAAGCGGCGCTGCCTCTATCACTGGGTCGGCTACCCCGATGCCGTGCGCGAGCTGGCGATCCTCAAGGCGAAGGTGCCGGATGCTCCGGCCAAGCTCTCGAAGCAGCTCGTCGCCTTCGTGCAGGCGATCCGCAAGGAGGAATTGTTCAAGGCGCCGGGCGTCGCCGAGACGCTGGACTGGGCGACGGCGCTGGTCGAGCTTGATGCGGTCGCGCTCGATCCGGCCATCGTTTCGGATACGCTGGGCGCATTGCTGAAGTATCAGGACGATATCCAGGCGATGCAGGGCTCGCAGGTGAAGGAGCTCCTGGATCGGGCCAAGGCGGAGGCGGGGCGCTAGGTTTCCCGCGCCGCGAAGCGAGAGGGTGCTGCCATGAACGCCGATATCAAGGCCGTCGAGGCGACGGTCCGGACCTATCTCGACGGGCTCTATGAGGGCGATGCCGAGAAGCTCGCCCATGTCTTCCATCCGACCAGCGCTCTGACCACGGCGCGCGACGACGGCGCGATCCAGATCGTCCAGCGCGACGCCTGGCTCGACGCCGTGCGCAATCGGCCGGCGCCGCAGGCGGCGGGCATGCAGCGCGACGATCATATCCTGACGATCGACCTTGTCGGGCCGACGCTGGCAATGGTCAAGGTGAAGTGCCAGATGCCGCCGCGCTATTTCACCGACCTGCTCTCGCTCCTGAAGATCGAGAGCCGCTGGCAGATCGTCCAGAAGGTGTTCATGACGGAGACGCAGGGGACGTGAGCGGCAAGCTTGCCGAGAACGTCGCCTATTTCGCCCGTGCCTTGCGCGTGGTGGGGCTGCCGGTCGGGCCGGGCGCGGTGGTCGAGGCGATCGCGGCTTTGGGCGACGGGGCGCTTGGTGGACGGGACGATGTCTATTGGGCGCTGCACGCGATCTTCGTGAAGAAGCACGAGGATAGCCCCGTCTACGATCAGGCCTTCCGGCTGTTCTGGCGCCGGCGCAACCTGATCGAGAAGATCATGGCGCAGATGTCGCCGGTCTCGCCCCGCGCCGACAGCCAGCCGGAGAAGGCCGAAGCCGGGGCGCTGCGGGTCGCAGAAGCCTTCGCGCCGCCGCCGCGCGAGGACGAGCCACCCAAGGAACTGACCGAACTGACGGCGCGGCTCACCGTCTCCGATCGCGAGATGCTGAAATCGCGCGATTTCGCCCAGATGAGCGCGGCCGAGATCGCCCGTGCCAAGCAATTGATCGCTGAGCTCAGGCTGCCCGACGACAGCATCGTGACGCGCCGCTTCCGGCCGGCGCATCGCGGCACGCGCATCGATCCGCGCCGGACCTTCCGGCAGTCGCTGCGCGGTGGCGGCGCCTCGATCGACCTCGCCTTCCGCGAGCGGCGCGAGGTGCATCCGCCCATCGTGGCGCTGGTCGATATCTCCGGCTCGATGGCCGAGTATTCGCGCATCTTCCTGCATTTCCTGCACGCACTGACCGAAAAGCGCCGGCGCGTGCATTCCTTCGTCTTCGGCACGCGCCTGACCAATGTCACGCGGATGCTGAGGGCGCGCGATCCCGACGACGCGCTGGCGCTGGCCGGCAAGGCCGCGCCGGACTGGGAAGGCGGCACGCGCATCGCGACCGCTCTGCATGACTTCAATCGCATCTGGTCGCGGCGGGTGCTGGCGGGCGGGGCGATCGTGCTGCTCTTCACCGACGGGCTGGAGCGGCATCTCGACGACAGCCTGGGTTTCGAGATGGACCGGTTGCACCGCTCCTGCCGGCAACTGGTCTGGTTGAACCCGCTCCTGCGCTATGATGCCTTTGCGGCACGGGCCAGTGGCATCCGGGCTATGCTGCCCCATGTCGACTCGTTCCGGCCAATCCACAATCTCGCGGCGATGGCCGATCTCTGCGCCGCGCTTTCGCTGGATGCAGGGCGGGAGAGCGATCCACGCCTGTGGTTGAAGAAAGCCGGTTGAGGCATGATGTCTGGCGCCAGATTCAGGCGTAAGGTGACATCATGATCAGCACCGAAACCGACATCCTGCGCGCTGCCGAGGATTGGGCGCGCGGCGGACGTGGCGTCGCCATCGCGACCGTGGTCGAGACCTGGGGCTCGGCGCCGCGCCCGGTCGGCTCGCATCTCGTCATCGACGGGGAGGGGAATTTCCTCGGCTCGGTCTCGGGCGGCTGCGTCGAGGGCGCCGTGGTGGCCGAGGCCGCCGATGTGATCGCCGACGGCAAGGCGCGCATGCTGGAATTCGGCGTCGCCGACGAGACGGCCTGGCAGGTGGGCTTGTCCTGCGGCGGGCGCATCAAGGTCTATGTCGAGAAGGTGAACTGAGATGGCCTCCTGGGAAACGCTTGTCGCCTTCGCGACGGTGACGATCCTCGTCGCCTATTTTCCGGGGCCGGCGCTGCTCTACACGGCCGCCCAGACGATCAGCCATGGCCGCAAGGCCGGCCTGATGGCGATGCTCGGTATCCATCTCGGCTGTTACCTGCATGTCTTCGCAGCGGCTTTCGGGCTTTCGGCCGTGTTCAAGCATGTGCCGGAGCTCTACATGGCCGTGAAGATCGCCGGCGCGCTCTACTTGATTTGGATCGGCATCGGCATGATCCGCTCGCGCATGGGCTCCCCCGATCAGCCGGTCGCGCCGCCCAAGACGGTGAAGCGGGCGCTGCTCGATTCCTTCATCGTCGAGATCCTGAATCCGAAGGTTGCGCTGTTCTTCATCGCGCTGCTGCCGCAGTTCGTCGACCCTTCGGCGTCGCTGCCGGTCTGGGCGCAGTTCCTGATCCTCGGGATGGTCGTGAACTTCGCCTTCTCCTCGGCCGATCTCGTCACCGTCTTCGGTGCCTCGCTCGTGGTTGGCGCGATGAAGAAGACCAAGGCGAGCTTCGCCTTCGGGCGCTGGATCGGCGGCTCGCTGATGATCGCGCTCGGCCTGAAGCTTGCGACGGACAGGGGCTGAGCGGTGGAGCTTTCGACCCTCGCCGCGCTCAATGAAGAGCGCCAGGCGCGCCGCGCGGCCGTGCTGGTCAGCGATCTCGCCACGGGCGCGCAACGGCTGGTGAAGCAGGCTGCGATCGCTGGCGATCCGCTGGCGGAGCTGCTGGAGCGGCAACTGCGCTCCGGCAAGAGCGGCATGATCGAGGCGGATGGGACGACCTATTTCTTGACCGTGCAGGCGCCGCATCCGCGCGTGGTCGTGACGGGTGCCGTCCATATCTCGCAGGCGATGGCGCCTATGGCCCGGGCGCTCGATCTCGATCTCGTGGTGATCGATCCGCGCAGCGCCTTTGCCACGCCTGAGCGTTTCCCCGAGGTGACACTGCTGGCTGAGTGGCCGGAGGAGGCGCTTCCGCGGATCGGGCTCGACGCCTACACCGCTTTCGTCGCGCTGACGCATGATCCAAAGATCGACGATCCCGGCCTTGTCGCGGCTTTGCGCTCCGATTGCTTCTATGTCGGCGCGCTCGGCAGCCGGAAGACGCATGGCAGGCGGCTCGAGCGATTGACGGAGGCGGGCTTCGATACCGCCGCGACGGACCGTATCCATGCGCCGATCGGGCTCGATATCGGCGCGGTCTCGCCAGCGGAGATCGCGCTCGCGATCCTGGCCGAGATCGTCGCGACGCTGCGCGGCCCGCGCCGCAAGCCGGCCTGAGGATCACGCGATGAAATTCGGACCGGTCGCCATCGCGGACGCCGTCGGCTGCATCGCGGCGCATACGATCCGCGCGGATGGGACCATCGTGAAGAAGGGCGCGACCGTCACGGCGGAACTGGCCGCGAAGCTCGCGGCGGCAGGCATCACCGAGATCGTTGCCGTCCGTCTGGAGCCCGGCGATATCGACGAAAATGCTGCGGCGGAACGGCTGGCCGAACGCATGGTCGGAGATGCGATCGTGGCCGAGTCGCCCTTCACCGGGCGGGTCAACATGTTCGCGACGCAGGCGGGGGTGCTGCGTGTCGACATTGCGGCGATCGACGCCTTCAATGCGGTGGACGAGGCGATCACGGTCGCGACCCTGCCGGCACTGAAGGCGGTCGTGGCGGGCGAGCTCGTCGCCACCGTGAAGATCATTCCCTATGCGGTTCCGCAGACTCTGGTTGAGCAGGCGCTCGACGCACTCGGCAACACGCCGCCAGTCTCGGTCGCGGCCTACCGTCCGTCCAGCGTCGCGGTGATCTCGACCCTGCTGCCGGGGCTGAAGCCGAGCGTCGTCGACAAGACCTTGCGCATCATGCGCGATCGGCTGGAACCGGCCGAGGCGATGCTGGCCGCCGACCAGCGCGTGCCCCACGAGGCCGAGCCCCTGGCCGCGGCCATCGCCGAGCAGGCGGCGGGAGCGGCGGACATCATCGTCGTCTTCGGCGCGTCGGCCATCACCGACCGGCGCGACGTGATCCCGCAGGCGCTGGTGGAGGCGGGCGGCGAAGTCGAGCATCTCGGCATGCCGGTCGATCCCGGCAACCTGCTGATGCTCGGCCGCATCGCCGGCAAGCCGGTGATCGGCGCGCCGGGCTGCGCCCGCTCGCCCAAGGAGAACAGCTTCGACTGGGTGCTGCAGCGCTATCTCGCAGGCGTTCCCGTCGGGCGCAGCGATGTCCAGAAGATGGGAGTCGGCGGCCTGCTGATGGAGATCGTCTCGCGGCCGCAGCCGCGCGCTCCGGGTTCTCCCGAGCGCGGTCCGCTGGCGGGGATCGTGCTGGCGGCGGGGCAATCGACGCGGATGGGCGCGGAGAACAAGCTGCTGCAACCCCTGCGCGGCAAGCCGATCCTGCGCCATGCCGTAGAAGCGCAGATCGAGGCAGGCTTAAGCCCGGTCATCGTCGTGACCGGTCACCAGCGCGCCGAGGTCGAGGCGGCTCTGTCGGACCTGCCGGTGCAGCTCGTGCATAATTCCGACTACGTCTCCGGCCTCGCCAGCTCGCTCAAGGCCGGTGTTGCGGCATTGCCGCCAGAGGTCCCGGCAGCGGTGATCTCGCTTGGCGACATGCCGAATGTCACGCCTGCGGTGATCGAGCGCCTGGTCGAGGGGCATCGCGCGCAGCCCGAGGCGCTTGCGGCCGTGCCCACCCTGTTCGGCCAGCGTGGCAATCCGGTGCTGCTCGCACGCGCGATCTTTCCCGCGGTCTCGCTGCTGAGCGGTGATCGTGGCGCACGGCGGCTGCTCGACGAAGCCGGGGAGCGCGTCATCGACGTGGCCTTCGAGGACCCCGCCATCGCCATCGATGTCGATACGCCGGAGGCCTTGCGGGCGCTGCGGAGCTGACCGCCTCTCAACGCTGCCAGTGCAGTCCGAGCGTGCCGTAATAGGCGGGGGGCCGGTCGCTGGTCTTCTGCAGGCCGCCCGAGAGGCGCCATTCCAGCCCGAGGAAGCGCAGCCCGGTGAGATGCAGGCCCAGCCGGAGCTTGCGATAATCGCGTTCGCGATAGGCTTCGAATTCCGGGCCGAGATAGAAGCCGGCCGGGACCTGCCAGCCCGGCGCGAGACGCGCCCAGAAGCGCCCGTTCAGGGACGATGCGTAGGCGTTGGCCTGCACGATCATTCCGGGCGCGGGAACGATCCAGAGATCAGCTTGCAGCCGGGCACCGTAGCGGGTGCCGGTGAAGGACGGGCCGAAAGCTTCGATCCGCTGTTCGCTTTCGATATCCGAGCCGGCATAGAGCGCGAGAAAGCTGTCACCGACACGCCATTCATAGCCCAGCAGGGCCTGCGTTTCGCTCTTGTAGGTCACGCTGTGCGGCCGGCGGCGGTGGGTCTCTTCCTGCGCGCCGCCGGCCTTGACGAAGAGGCGGAAGCCGCTCTCAGAGAGGCCACCGGCGATGGCACGCTTCATCCCGACCGAAAGAAAGGTTTTGGTCGGCCCGGCTTCCATCGAACCGAAGATGACCATCGAGAGTGGCGACCGCTCGGGCTCCTCTTCATCGACGCTGGCCGCAGAGGTCGGGGCGGCGGCGAAGACCATCGCCAGCCCGGCCAGTCCGGCCCTGCCCACTCGGTACGCCACGCAAGCCCCCACGCCCGCTGTCGCGCACGCTGCCATGCTCGGCAGCCTGCCTCAGGATTGCACCAGTTTGGCAGTAGGCTGGCAAGCCTTTGTTAACCAGGCGGGAGCAGGCTCGATCTACCCGGCAAAGCTTTCAGTCCGTAATGGGGGGAGGTGGCGATGGTTTCGACCGATTTCATCCGGCAACTCGAAGGCTATGGGCTGACCACGGCAACCATCCTCTACCGGATGCCGGATCATCTCAGCGTCCTGCAAACCTATATCTGGCAGCAGTACGACCTGGCACCGCGCTTCCCCGTCCTGCAGGACTTCCTGACGTTCTGGAAGAGAGAACTGGAAGGGCCGCTCCATTCCGTAACCGTAGCGCATTCGCGTCTGATCAAGCCGGCGGAAATCCGCAACGTAAACGGTGTGTTCACCCTGCACTAAGCGCTTCGCCGGCCTCCCGGCCCCGTGCCAGGGGCATTGAAAACCTGCGTCCGGCTCGCTTGTTGGCGGGTGTCCGGCCGTGCTAGGCGGGCGCTTCCGCTTCGGTACGGCCTGCTCCCTTGTCATCTCCCTTGCGTACATCCGGACTTCTGACGGCGCTGGCGGGTCTGCCCGGGGAGCGCATCGCCGTCGGCACGATCGTCGCTGCGTTGCAGGACCGGGCCTATGCCCTGCTCGTCGTGCTGCTCGGCCTGCCGAACTGCCTGCCGATGCCGCCGCCGATCCCGCTGGTCTGCGGCCTGGTACTCGCCTTCGTCGCCGTGCAGATGCTGACGGGGCGGCGGATGCCGTGGCTACCGCAAGCGCTGCTCAAGCGTAGCATCGGCAAGCCTGAACTCAGCCGGGCGGTGGCGCGGGCGCTGCCTGCCCTGACCTGGCTTGAACGTTTCTCGCGGCCGCGCCTGACGATGCTGGGAGGGGCTTATGCCATTCCGGTGCTGGGCCTCGTGATCCTGATCCTGGCGCTCGGCCTGATCGTGGCCGCGCCCTTCATCGGCCAGATTCCGCTCGGGCTTGCCGTCTGCCTCGTCGGGCTCGGTCTCGTCGAGCGGGACGGGGTGCTGATCATCATCGGTGCGGTGGTCGGTGCTGTCGGCCTGCTGCTCAGCGCAGGCTTCGCCTACGCGATCTTCAGCGGCATCCACGAGCTGTTCTTCTGAGGTCCGCCGCGCGCCCGGCTCGTGGTGTCAGGCGGCGGCGAGGATTTCGGCGAAGGGATTGTCCAGGCCGAGCAGGCGGTCGATCTCGGTTGCGGGCACGGCCTTGGAGAAGAGGAAGCCCTGCAGTTCGTGGCAGCCGATCGCCTGCAGGAAGCGATGCTGCTCGGCGGTCTCGACGCCCTCGGCGCAGACGCGCAGGCCGAGCGCCCGCCCGAGATGAGCCATCGAATGGACGAGGATCGCCGATTCGCCGGTCGATTCCATGTACTCCAGGAAGGTGCGGTCGATCTTGATCTTGTCGAAGGCGAAGCGCCGCAGATAGATCAGGCTCGAATAGCCGGTGCCGAAATCGTCGAGCGCGAGGCCGACGCCATGCGCGCGGATGTCCATCATCGCGGCTTCGGCGGCGTCGGCATCCTCGATCAGCACGCCTTCGGTCAGTTCGAGTTCGAGCTGGGCCGGGTCGAAATCCGTCTCCGCGATGGTGCGGATAACGTTGGCGACGAAGTCCTTGTGGCGGAACTGGATCGGCGAGACGTTGACCGCAAGGCGGATGCCCTTCCAGCGCCTGGCCTCGGTGCAGGCGCGGCGCAGCACCCATTCGCTGAGCGGCACGATCAGGCCGCGTTCCTCGGCGATCGCAATGAAATCCGAAGGCGGGATCATGCCATGGGCCGGGTGCTGCCAGCGCACCAGGGCCTCGACGCCGACGATGGTCGATCCGTCGACGGAGACCTGCGGCTGGTAGTGCAGCGTGAGCTGGTCGTTGTCGATGGCATGGCGCAGGTCGTCCTCGACCATGCGCTTCAATTGCATCGAGCGGTTCATCTGCGATTCGAAGAAGGCATAGCGGTTGCGGCCGCTGTTCTTGGCTTCGTAGAGCGCGGTATCGGCGAGCTTGAGCAGGGCTTCGCGGCTGGTGCCGTCGCGCGGGGCCATGGCGATGCCGATCGAGGAGCCGATGGTGACTTCGGCGCCGGTGATGGTGAACGGCTCGCTGAGGCTGGCGAGGATGCGCTCGCCGAGCGCGGCGCAGCCGGCCGGCGTCGCGGAATGGGTCTGGATGATGCCGAATTCGTCGCCGCCCAGGCGTGCGACGGTGTCGCCGACCTGGACCGCGCCGGACAGGCGAACCGCGACCTGACGGATGAGTTCGTCGCCGGCGGTATGGCCATAGGTGTCGTTGACGGCCTTGAAGCGGTCGAGATCGATCAGCAGCATTGCGAGGCTTGGCCCGTCATCGTGCTGGATATGAGCCAGGGTCTGATCGAGCGTCAGGTCGAAGCTGCGGCGGTTCGGAAGAAGGGACAGCTCATCCTGGCCGGCGAGGCGCTGGATCTGGCGCTCGCGCAGTTCGATCTGCTCGGCCGAGGCACGCAGGCGCTGGACGACGAAGATGAAGATCGCGGAAAACAGCAAGGCAACCGCAATCAGCGCCCAGAGGAAGCGGCGCAGCATGACATCGCCGGGACGGGCCGGGGACCAGGTCAGCCAGGCGCCGATCTTGCCGTCGGCGGTGCGCAGGCTCAGATTCGACAGCGGGTCGGCAGGCGGCGTGGTCACGAGCTGGATGTCGGTCACCCGATTGCGCTCGGCCAGGTCCGAGAGCAGGGCGCTGGACAGGTGCCGGTAGGCGACGAAGGACAGCGGGATCGAGCCGCCTTCGGAGCTGAAGGAGGCGATGCGCGACAGGTCAATCACCGTCAGGAGCAGTGTCTCGTCGCCATCCGTGGTGATGGTCGAACGGGCCGCGCCGAACTGGGGCGTGACCTCGTCGCCGATGACGGTGGCGACGAAAGAGCTCTTCGCGCCTCGCTGCAACGCATCGATATGATGCGGGCGCTCGTGATCCGCATGATCCATCGTGGTCGGGTTCTCGACCCAGGCCAGCACGGTTCCGCCGGTTCCGCCGATATAGGCGCCGTCGAAATCCATCAGCTGATTGCCCAGACGCTTGAGCGCGGCCTTGAGCATGGCCGGGGAGCCGGGCTGCTGCAGGGCTTCAGGCAGATCGCCGGCAGCGACGAGCCGCTCCAGCCTCAGTTCGTTCAGCTTGATCTGGGCGTTGACGGCGGCCTCGATGCGCTCGCCCTGGCGCTGGGCCTCGAGGCGATTGGCCTCGCGGGTGATCGCGACGACGACGCCGATCCCGGCAGCCATCAGCAGCAGGAAGGCGCAGCCCAGCGTCACCACAGTGCTCGCGAACATGCGAGCGGAGGAACCCGCATTCGTCATCTTCGCGGCAGTGAATGCGGGCATTACGCGTCCGGAAAAGGGTCTTGGTGCTGTGACTTAAGGCTTGAATTATTGACATCCCGTTGCCTGCACACGGGTTTTCAAGCGCTCAAGCTCCGGGTGGCGCGTAAGGTGGCCGCGGTATCGCCATATGCGCGGCCCGCAGTGCCGCCGACCAGCGTTCGCGCAGATCGTGGAAATACGGCTCTCCCGCTTCGATCCGCCGGTTGAGCTCGAAATCATCGGCGTCGCGTCTGATGACGACGAGATCGATCGGCAGGCCGACGCCGAGATTCGAGCGCATGGTCGAATCCATCGAGATCAGACCGACTTTCAAGGCGTCGTAGAGATGGGTCTTGTAGGTGACGGCACGGTCGAGGATCGGCTTGCCGTATTTATGCTCGCCGATCTGCAGGAATGGGGAATCGATGCCGCACTCGATGAAGTTGCCGGCGCTGTAGACCATGAAGAGGCGCATCGGCTGCCCCTTGATCTGGCCGCCGAACAGCATGCCGATCTCGAATTTGACGCCAGCATCCTCCAGCGCGGGCCCGTCGATGTCGCGGACATGGCGGATGCAGCGGCCGACGAGCTGGGCGGCCCTGAACATCGAGCTGGCGTTCTGCAATGTGTCGAGTTCGCCGCTCTCGGGATTGAGCAGCCCCTCGTGCAGGAAGCTCACCACCGATTGCGTGATCGAGAGATTGCCGGCCGTCATCAGGCCGAAATTGCGGTCGCCCGGCCAGTTGAAGACATGGAGCTTGCGGAAGGTCGAGATGTCGTCGAGCCCGGCATTGGTGCGGGTGTCGGCGATCATGACGAGGCCATCCTGCACGAGGATTCCGGCGCAATAGGTCACGGGTTCGATCCCTGCTTTTTGGCCCAGTCTTCCTGGCGGAGTGCGCTGGAAGGGGCGCTACTGGTTGGCGAAGCGGCCCTCAGTTTCGCGGGCGCTGACGAGGACGCTGAGGTTCTCGCCTTCGCCGCCCTGGCGCGAGCCTCGAACCGGTGCGGCATCCGCGTAGTCGAGCCCTATCGCAACACGCACGTGCGTGTCGATCGGGCAGAGCCCATTGGCACAGTCGAAGCCGATCCAGCCATAGTCCTCGAGATGAACCTCGGCCCAGGCATGGGCGCCGTTGCCATGCGGCAGGCTGTCGGACCGTGCGACATAGCCCGAGACATAGCGGGCGGGCAGGCCGAGATGCCGGGCGCAGGCCATGAAGACATGGGCGATGTCCTGTGCGATCGCTTCGCGCGCTGCAAAGGCTGCGGCCGCGCCGACGCCGCTGCGGCCGCTGGCCTCGAGGCAACCCATGCGGTCGCCGACGGCATTCATCAAGGCATGCATCTGGGAAAGCGGCGTGTCGGCGCCGGCGGTGACCGCGTCGGCGAAGCTGCGCAGCGCCTCGTCCTGCCCGGTGAGGAGCGTGTCGCGGCAATAGACCTCGCAAGGCACGCGCTCCAGCCCGCCACGGACCACGCCGGCGAAGTCGATCGTCTCGATCAGTCCGTCGATGCGGATGGCAAGCGAGGAGATCGGCCCGTCGGCGTAGAACGAGTGCACGATATTGCCATGGGCATCCTGCGAGGCGCGCAGCCGGCCGTCGACATTCGGCTCGATGCGCCAGGACATGACATGCTGGCCGTCATGGTCGCGCGGCGTCAGCCGCAGGATCTGCGTGATGTGGCGCGCCGGCTCGGCATATTCGTAGCCGATCGTATGGGAAATCCTGATCCGCATGCTTCAGTCCGGGGCAGGGTTTATGGCAGTCGCGCCGAGAGCGCAGGCGAGCACTTCATTGCAGATACTGCTCGAAGATGGTGTTGCCGAGGCGGTTGTTCTCGGTGATGAACTCCTCGATGAACTCGTGCAGGCCGTGCTCGAAGACGTCGTCGATCTTTGTGTTGCTGAGGCTGCCAAGGGTTTTGCGCGCCTGGCGTTGCGCCGGTCCCTGGCGACCATAGGCATCGCCGAGCGCATCGAGGAAGCGCGAGATGTTCTCGTAGCAGGCAGCGAGCGAGCGCGGCATGCGGCGGTTCAGCACCAGGAGATCGGCGACGAGGATCGGCTTCACCGCCTCGCGATAGACCCAGTGATAGGCGGTCAGCGCCGAGACCTCGCGCAGCACGGTCGTCCATTGGAAGTAATCGAGCGAGCCGCCGACCTGCTCGTCGGCCGGTAGCAGCACATGGTATTTCACGTCGAGGATGCGGGCGGTGTTGTCGGCGCGTTCGAGATAGACACCGAGGCGCGAGAACCAGTAGCCGTCGTCGCGCAACATGGTCCGATAGGCCGAGCCGTCGAAGACCAGCGAGACGTTCTTCACCCAGTCGAGAAAGCGGGCGAACTCCTCGCGATCCATGCGCTTCTTCTCGAAGCGCTGCAATTCCAGCCAGGCGCCGTTCAGCGCGTCCCACATCTCCGAGGTCAGCGCCGTGCGCACGCCCCGCGCGTTCGAGCGGGCCTGGGCGAGGCAATTGCGGATCGAAGACGGATTGTCGGGGTTGAAGGTCAGGAAATCGCAGACATTGCGCTCATTCGCTTCGCCATAGGCCCTGGCGAAGTCCTCCTCGCAGCCGGCGGTGAGAACCGCGCTCTGCCATTCCGTGCCGGCACCGCCATAGGTCGTCGGCAGGTTGGTCAGGCGCGTCGTGGCGTCGAGGATGCGGGCGAGATATTCGGCCCGTTCGACATAGCGGGAAACCCAGTAGAGGCTGTCTGCGGTACGCGAAAGCATGGTCAGCGTGTGCCTTTCCGCGGGATGGCAGGCTGTTGCGGGAGGAGGGCTGGCGAGGGCGCGGCGGGGATGCTCATGCGTCGAGCACCCAGGTGTCCTTGGTGCCGCCGCCCTGGCTGGAATTGACGACGAGCGAGCCTTCCTTGAGCGCGACGCGCGTCAGGCCGCCGGGCACGCAGGAGATGCCGTTCGCGCCGGAGAGCACATAGGGGCGCAGGTCGACATGGCGCGGCGCGACGCCCGAGGCGACGAAGGTCGGGCAGGTCGAGAGTGCCAGCGTCGGCTGGGCGATGAAGCCCTCGGGCTGGGCCTTGAGCTTGCGCCGGAAGGTCTCGATCTGGGCCTTGTTGGCGTGCGGGCCCACGAGCATGCCGTAGCCGCCCGAGCCGTTGACCTCCTTGACGACGAGCTTGTCGAGATTGTCGAGCACATAGGCATTGGCCTCGGGCTCGCGGCAGCGGAAGGTCGGGACGTTCTTCAGGATCGGCTCCTCGCCGGTGAAGAACTTCACGATCTCCGGCATGTAGCTGTAGACCGCCTTGTCGTCGGCGACGCCGGTGCCGACCGCGTTCGCCAGTGTGACATTGCCGGCCTTGTAGGCGCCGATGATGCCGGGCACGCCCAGCACGGAATCGCTGCGGAAGGCGAGCGGGTCGATGAAGTCGTCATCGATGCGCCGGTAGATCACGTCGACACGCTTCGGCCCCTGCGTCGTGCGCATGTAGACGACGTCGTCCTTGACCAGCAGGTCCGAGCCCTCGACCAATTCGACGCCGAGCTTGTCGGCGAGGAAGGAGTGCTCGTAGAAGGCCGAATTGTACTGGCCGGGCGTCAGCAGGCAGATCGTCGGGTCCGACGAGGCGCTGCGCGGCGCGACCGAGCGCAGGGTCGCCAGCAACTGGTCCGGATAGTTGTCGACCGGCGCGACGCGGTGGGTCGAGAACAGCTCCGGGAAGAGCCTGAGCATCACCTCGCGGTTCTCCATCATGTAGGAGACGCCGGAAGGCGTGCGGGCGTTGTCCTCGAGGACGTAGAAAGTATCCGCGTCGACGCGCACCACGTCGATGCCGGCGATGTGGCAGTAGATGCCGTGCGGGACCTTGAAATCGACCATTTCGAGCTGATAGCAGGCGTTGCGATAGACGAGATCGGGCGGGATGATGCCGGCCTTCAGGCATTCCTTGGGGCCGTAGACATCGGCCAGGAACATGTTGAGGGCGGTGACGCGCTGGCGCAGGCCGGCCTCCAGCTTGGTCCATTCCGGCTTGGTCAGCACGCGCGGGATGATGTCGAAGGGGATCAGGCGCTCGGTCGATTCCTCGTCGCCATAGACCGCGAAGGTGATGCCGATGCGGCGGAAGAACAGTTCCGCCTGGCTGCGCCTGAGCGCCAGCATCTCGGGCGGCGCTTCCTTCAGCCAGCGATCCAGGGCTTCGTAGGCGGGCCTCAGCTCGGCTCCCGAACCGCTCATTTCATCGAATGCGACCATGCAGCCCTCTTCCCCGTTAAGACCAGCCTATGCGCATTCGCGGCCGTTCGGGAAGAGGGAGAATAGCCACGTAATTCATCTGATCTGCCTTTTTCATGGGCAGTATTGATCAGGTACAGTTTGCTTTAGTTGATCTTGGCAAAGCTGAGCCAGCCCGCATGAAGCGGCTGTACATTCGTCGCGCCGCGCCGGGCGGCCATGCCTGCGCTATTCTTGGACCGAATTCGGGCGGGCGTCCAGCCAGAGGCGCAGGGCAACCGCATTGTTCCGGTTCTCGTCCTTCGCCGCATAGAGCAGGACGACCGGGCCCTGCTTCCGTTCGGCTGCCAGGGTCGCGAGAGCGGCCTGGGCCGGCGGGCTGCCGAGCTCGGTCGCATAGGCGATACAGAACTCGTCCCAGTGGTCGGGGTGGCCGTGGAATTCGTGGCGCAGCGCGTCGCTGGGCGCGAGATCCTTGAGCCAGAGATCGATCCGGTCCTTCGAGACGCCGCGCGGCCAGAGTCGGTCGACCAGGATACGCCGGCCGTCACTGGGTGCCGGGGGATCGTAGACGCGCTTGACTGTCAGTTTCGTCATCAGATCAGCCCGAGACTGCGGAAGCTGGCATGGCCGTCGCGGCCGACGATGATGTGGTCGTGGATGGCGACGCCCAGGGGCTTGGCGATATCGACCAGCTCGCGCGTCATCCGCATGTCGGCGCCGGATGGGGTGGGATCGCCTGACGGATGGTTATGGACCAGGATGATCGCGGAGGCCGACAGCTCCAGCGCGCGGCGCATCACCTCGCGCGGATAGACCGGCGTATGGTCGACCGTGCCGGTCTGCTGGACTTCGTCGGCGATCAGGGTGTTCTTCTTGTCGAGGAAGAGGATGCGGATGTGTTCCTCCTCTTCGGATTTCGACATAGAATCAAACGCTTGCGCGCCGCGTCCCCCAAACGTCCTTGTCGCGTCCCTCATGGCTTGTTCTCGCTACGTTTTGCGAGCCGAAGTTGGGCGACGCGGCTGGTCTGCTCAATTGTGCCACGGTTGTACCGAGCGCTGGTCTGGCGGTTCAGATGGCCGGCTGATTTCATGACGTCTGTCTCGGTCGCGCCAAGGTCATAGGCCTCGGTGATAGCGCCGGCACGGGCGTCCATGTTCCAAACCCCCTTAGGTACGCCTGCCTTGTCGGCAATGGACCGCCAGCGATCGGTAAAGTTCCTATGCTTGTAGGGCTCGCCAGTCGTCTTGGCGATAATCATAGGGCCAACGCGCTTCTCCAGCGGCACGCGAGCGATCTCTTCCAGCACGGCCGGATGAAGTTTCAAGTCGTGCTCGACGGGAAAGCCCGTTTTCGTGTGCACCTTGCGGATCACCATCTTCTCGTCGATGTCCGACCATAGAAGGCCGTTCACCCAACGCCGACCATTGTAATAGATGCCGCCTTCGGTTTCGGCCGGTTCCCACTCGCCGATGACATCCTTCTGGCGCATGGCGAGTTCGAACTGCAAAGCGGTAGCCAAGGCGACCGATGGCCAGCCCTCGGCGTGGGCGGTGGTGCGCACGGCATTCACATGGTCAATCGTCATCACGGCTGTCCGTGCCGGTGGCGTCGGGAATCGGATCTTGCCAAGGATGGTATCGGCACGGAAGCAGTCGTCGTATCCAAGTGTCACGCCATAGCTAATCAACTGCCTTACGGCGTCCATGGCATGCTTGCCACGCCAGGGGCGGGCAGGGGCGTCCGGCTTCTTCGGTGCGCCAAAGCGAGCGTGCCAGCGCTTGAAGTCCGGCCCGAGCAGCTTGGCAATCTGCCTGTCTCCGACGCTCTTCTCGATAATGGTCAGCGACTTGAGCACATTGGCCCGGCTGTTCCACTTCATTGTGCGGAACGGCGAATCCTCGTTCGTCTGGAATAGACGCGACAGGCTCAGCATCGAGCCGTCATAACTGGGAGCGCAATGTTGACCGCGGGTGGCCCAAGCAAGCATCTCCGACTGCAGGCGATTGCAATATGAAGAAAGCGATGCGCGGCCTTCCGGCGTCTCCGCATAATGTAACCGGACCGACGAGGGGCGATAGCCGCGCTTCACCAGATCGGCGCGGGCTTCCCAGTACTCGCGAACCGAGCCGTCTTTGTTCCGCTTGCGCTTGAGCCCCGGGAAGTCGATCACTGCCATACCTCGACGCCGTCAGCCGCAGAGGGCAGGGCACCTTGCCGGATACCGTGCCGGCGGTCGAGAAATTCCCGAACCGCAGGCCAGTAGCGGCAACCGGTGAGAGGGTCCACACGAGGCAGGCCCTCGCGCTCCAGCACAAGGGCAAGAGAGTCCCACCGGACCTTAGCCTTGGACCCAAGGATGCGCTGCGCGATTGCCTGCTCCGGCAAATACAGCGGCGAGTTATCGTTGGCTGGCTGCACTCATGCCTCCACGGTGGGCGAATGCCCGTTAATTGACGGATTCGCACAGGCTTCTGTCAAGCCGGCCCGTGCGATGTCGAGGCTCTTCAATAGCCGAGTGGTTACATGCGGTTGTCAAGCCGCCGCCCTTTCGAGCGCGCGATGGCGACGCGCTGCTGCTGCGGGCTACGACGCGTCACCGGCCGTGATTCAGGCTGCCTAGATTCTGCCTCACACAGCACGCAACTTTCGCTAGCCGACCAGTTCGCTGGGCGGCGGACGCCGGGCTATCCTCAAAGCCCCCCAGCCCCGGACAGCCCGGCGTCTTCACGCTGCCCTCCGGAGTTCGACGCGCTCAATGCTGAAGGGGAACTGGAATGCCTTGTAATGCAACTCGGTGCTGTCCTCCGGGCTGAGTACATCAATAGCTCGACGCAGGGCCGCAAACGCGCGCTGCCCGCGTTCCTGAATGCGCTCGTCGGAATGCTCTAGCGTGAGGTCGAGATAGGCCAGCCGGCCTTCGTCAGCGCCGCCAACGACCTGCGTGAGGCAGCGCAGCACCATGCCGTTACCGCAGGGCGTGGGCTCGTAGGTGCTCTCGACGATTTCTAGTGTCTTGTTAACTGCGTTGGCGGTCATGGGGTGGCTCCCTGTTGATTCCAAATCCAATGTTTGACATAATGTCGGAAGTCGGATTCTGTGTCAACAAGGAATCGAACGTTGGACTTAAAGTCGCTCAGCCCCGATCAATGTCGCGCGGCCCGCGCGCTCATATCAATGGACCAGAACGCATTGGCGGCTGCCGCCCATGTGTCGCGCGGCGTCGTCATTGACTTCGAAAAGGGCAAGCGTACTCCCGGCCCGAACAACCTCGCTGCCATCCGCGCCGCCCTTGAACAGGCAGGCGTGACCTTCCTAGCCGACGGTGACGTGGCTACCGGGCCAGGGGTGGCGTTGAAGCCATGAGTCGGGAATGGGATATCCTCAATAAATTTAGCAAGGTAATGCCCCGCGTCCGCTATGTTTCTCTGCAGGAAGACGGCGAACTTACGGGATATGTTGACCGTGACCTTCAGAATTACGGGTGGAATATCCCCAACAAGGGCGATCGGTTAATGACGCTCCATGATCCGCCGGATTACACAACATCCGTCGTTCATGATCGGATATTTATCGAAGAGGGATTCGGAGACGATTATTGGCTGATTGTTCTAAAGAACGACGATAATGTCAGCGAGCGCTATCTTGACGCCGTCGCAAATCACATGTGGCTTGTTACGGACTATGAGCGAGCGAATTTTTCGGGCGACCCCGAGGAAAACTTGATTGCGCGAGCGCAGCAATTGTCGGGTCAGCCATCCGGCCGGGTGCGTATCCAACCCAAATCCCGCGATCCCGAGCCGGATCGGGGGTGGGATGATGATGACGACGACACCCCTTGACCGCACCCGGCCCGCCCCTTGAATCGGGCGCGGCGATAATGAAATTACCTCTATTCTCATCTGATGGAGGTGGGCATGCCATTTTCCTCACTCAGGGACCCTGTTGACCTCGCCCGTGCACACGGCGCCTTCAACCTCGCGTGGACTGAGATCGTCGCCGACGGCCACGCTTCCGGATCTGCACACGCTGAACGTGATCGGCTTGCGCAGATCATCGTCGCGCTCGTGCCGATCTGCACCGATGAAACGGAACTCGTAGAAAGGGCCATCGATCGTTTCACAGAGATAAAGGTCGAGCCGTAAGCCCCTTGACCGCGCCGAGGTGTGCCCATCAACCATGAATAGCGGGGATTTTAAGGACTGCGCATCGTCCCGCACTGTGGCAATCTTGCCGAGCAGCACCCGATTCACAGGCGATTTCCGAGGCTTAGCGGGCGCCCTGCAGCTTATCCCCATAACCCACATCGCCCTACCAGATGTCGTGTCCACAGGTATGTCTGAACACTATTCCTTGACGATAGGGCAGTTTTGCGCGAAAAAAAGGCAGGCCGCATTCGCGAGCCTGCCTCGTCTTTTGGGTGGCTCCCAAGGGACAACCGCCCACTACACAGTGTGCAAGCTTGTGGTAGCGCGGACTTGGGGCTTTGATCAAGCCACGCGAGAATAAATCATGTCGAAGAAACAGTCGGGCAACAGCGCCTCCTCGATCGCGGGCAAAGTGCTCGGAGGAGCCAAGCCCACCCAGACGCAGGTCAAGACGCTCGCAGCGTCGGTCCTCAGCCAGGATGAAAAGAAGGGCCGCCGCTAACCGGCGGGACTCTGACAGCTGGGCGCGGCGGGAGAAATCCTGCCGCGTTTTCTTTTTGAAGTGCCTTCGCGGCTAGCTGGGGACGATCCGTTCAAGTTTCTTGATCTGATCAATCAGATCAAAGCCAACGAAGCGAAGGGCAAAATAAACAAACACTGTAATTATGGCTGCGCCGATATTTGCGATAATGGCTGTCCATAATTGGCGTAGTGAACTGCCTTTTAGTGCAGTTGTCAGCGCCTCTTGGACAGCTTTCTGCTTTTCGGCGTCGGCATATGACACGGCAAACTGGGCGAGCGCCTGTGTGGCGCTCTCCCAAACCAAATTGATCTGACCATCACCCCATGTACGGTGATATACATCAATCTCTGCAGTAGGTACCGGGCCGCCGAGTTCTTCCTTACGGCGCATTAAAAAGTCCCGCTTCTGCTCCTTATATACGCCGTAAGCGATATAGGCGATAATTTGATCGCCCTCGGATTGCGATTTCGCGCAGATTCGCTCAAAAACCCGGTTGTAGTCAGTCAAGTACCTTGCCCCCCGTGGCCGACTGAACTTTATTTTTTACCTGGCTTTTGCGTCAATACCGATGCCGCAAGCCTTTTTGCCTCAAAAAACCGGCCCGTGTCGACAGATCTGACTGAATATGAGCCGACACGCCCGCCCAAGGGTTTTTCCGAGATGACAGCCACTGATTTGTAAGCCCCGTCTTTTCCGGTGTTTACATTCCGTTTGCTGAACATTCTCATTCTCCCGCCTTCCACATGCAGCGCTGGCCGCAGATTCTCGCAAGTCCACCACTCAAACATAAGCATGAACTATAAATCCTAAAAGAGCAGCCCCAACGGGTTGCCGCTAAGCGGCATCTGTCGGGCAGGTTCGATCTTCCGCCCGACTCCATCCTCCGGCCAGCCGCCACCCCGTGGCTGGCCGACCCCGGCCCGCCCGCACATCGCAGCCGGGCCGGTTCGCTCACTCCTTCTCGGCCAGCTCGATCGTTACACTGGTTTCATCGTCCGCAAGGAGCGCGACATGCTCCGGAACGCCATCGTCCTGGCGACGGATGATCGTAACGCGGTCGAAGCCATCGGCCTTCGGAGCGCGGATTTTGACGGTGATGGGGTGGTTGTTTTCCATGGTATTCCTCGTTGTGACTAGCTGATCGCCGGCGGTTCTTCGATAACTTCAGCCAAAGCGGGCTGTTCATGCTGGCCGGTTGCTGCCCCCAAGTCGGACGCGATCTCGGCTTCTAATTCCGCAATCCTCCGCTCTGCAGCCTCGGCGCGATGCTCATTTACCGCCGCCTGGACGATGGCCTCGCCGATGGCGAGCTTGATCTTCTGATCGATGTCCATCGCCATCACCCGGCGATCCCAGAGAACACCGGCACGTAATAGGCTGTCGTGCCGGCATACATTTTGATGAACCCGGCGCTGTCTCTACTGGTTGTGCCTTTGAACTTGATCGTACCGACGCCGGTCGAATTGGCCGTCAGGTTCGAGGTGCCGGTCAGCGTGTTCTGGTTCGCGGCGCCGCCGACATCGCCCGCCACCCGCAGCTCTTGCGCCACGGTAACGGGTCCGGTCGCGGCGATCGTCAATCGCGTCGTGCTGCTGGTCTGGAACTGGATATCGCGGGCGCCGGAATTGTGACCGATCTTCGCGCCCGTTCCGTCGAGCGCTATCGTCAGCTCATAGCCCGCGCTCGCGCCGAAGGCTTTGAACGCTTGAGCGCTGACCTGGCCGTCGGATCCGACACCGCCCCCGACGACGAGTGCGCCCGTCGTCGGTGATGTCGAGGCTGTGGTTCCTTCGACGGTCAGCTTGCCGGAATATCGATAGTCCGTAGCATAAATTTTGATGGCCATGACCGATCCTCAAACTAATCCTTCGACCACGAAATTGGTGCCGTTGTTCACCACACTGGACGATGCAAGGCCGAGCGTGCCGGTTGAGGCATTGGCGGTGACAGTGACGTTGACCATCGTGTTGTCGCGCCCCTTGATGTCGTTCGCGTAGTCAACGGAAACGTCACCGAGCACGCAGCCGATCATGCGAATGAGAGACGATGGCTTGGTCGCATTGGACCCGGTAATCGAGAGCTTCTGGACAGCGCCGTCAGCTTGGTAAATTTCGAGGCCATCGAGGCGCACGCCGCGCGCCTGCCGTAGCTCGACGCTGACCACGTTACAGTTGAATACCTGCGTGTTGCGGACGAAGAGGTTACGGACGCCCTTCAGGCCATTGGGCGCAGTGCCATCTCGTGCATTGCCATCGAAAATGAGGCCATAGGCCGAGGTAGCAGCCGAGAACCCGGTGAAGTTGCATTCGTCGATGAAAAAGAAATCCGGAGAAGTTCCGCCGATTGCAGCAATGAGCTGTACATAAGCGACGCAGGTCGTACCGCTGTCATTGACGACCGAGAGATTTCGAAGACCTCCACCATTCTCATCAGCGCCAGTGAACACAAATCCGGTGTTCGCGTGATGCATTTTGAAGACGGAGAAGCTCTTGTGCTCGCCTTCGAGGACAGGCCCCTTCGAGAACTGAATTTGCTCTCCAAGGCGATAATTACCGGCCGGTGCGAGCACCAGCCTATGCCCGTCGGCCACGAGCCCTGAAACCACCGAATCGAAGTCGCTCTGGCCGTAGTCTGTCGATCCGCTGGACGTGATGCCGTAATCCCCCAAATCGGGGATGTTGCGCAGGCGCTTGCGAATTGCTGGTAGGTTGACCGCGTCAGAGGGAAAATGAACATCACGCAAAACGTCATTGTTCAGCGTCCACGTGTCGCCGTCGTCAGAGGTGGTGATGTCGCCCTTATCGCCATCGGGGATGGTCGCAGTGCCCTCGGGTCCGCGGATATCAATTGCATCGCCGATAGTTGGCGTAAGCCCCGTCGCGCCCACGTAGTCCCCGGTTGTGGGCTTCGTGCCCTCGCCGCCGAACCAGTCAACAACCTGCTGCACGCGGCGTGTTCCGTCGGTGACGACCGCAAGCTCCGGGGTCCAACCGTTATCGCCGTCCGTCCCGTCCGCTCCGTTTGCGCCGTCGGCACCGTCGAGACCGGGTTCGCCCTGAATACCCTGCGACCCCGTCAGTCCCACAGGACCCGCCGGACCAATCGCTCCGGTGGCGGTAACGACAGCCTGGTTAGGGCTCCAGTTGATGAATGCCTTGCGGTTCTGAACGCCCTGCACGAGACGCCCGGGCAGGTCCAGCACAAACCGCACAGCCATAATGCGAGAGTGCCCGCCGCCTGTGATGTCCACGACATCCGCGGAATACTCGCCGCGCGCCCATCCCGTCATCCCGGCCTTGGCGTAAGCCGCCTCAAGAACGTTCGTGCCTGTGATGGTAATTCCAGAGCCGTTGGTCAGCGTGACTTTCGTCACATTAGACGCTCGCTCCGTAACCTTGATCTCGAAATTCCGGCCCGTAAGGTCGAGGCCGCTGAACTCAAGGACATAACTAAGGTCTTCTTCAGTCGAGAATTGAAAAAATGCGATTGATTGGGGCATAGTTACCTATGAAAATGCCGCCCTGATGCGGCTGAATTGTACAAATATTGAGATGACGGAGGCGGCTAAGCCGCCACCCCCAGCGGCTCGCCGACCTGATCCGGCCAACGCCTGACGATTGCAGTCTGGATCGAGTGCGGTCGGATCACCGTCACCTGGCAGAAGCCGCCCACGCCGGCCACAGAGGGCCCAGCGCCGGCATGCGGACCGCGGACCTTCCGCTGCTCCTCCATCAGGGCGGCGCCCATCGTGATTACATCATCACTGGGCTCCAAGGCGGCACAGCGCGCATCGAGGTCAGCATCGTACGGCGCCACGGCGATCGGGCCGAGCGGCTGAAGCGTCCAAGCCGGCCCGCTCAGTGAGTGCGAGGTGACCACGTAGCTCTCGGGACGCTCCCGCGTCTCCGACCAGCCAGCCAGGAACACCTCGACCTCCGGCCCGGTAGCGCAGTGCTCGTACTGAGTCCGGCCGACAGTGTAGAAATTCGACACTGCAAGAGCGAAGCTATCGACCAGTTCGTCAAACGTGCCGAATTCGCCGTTGATGGCCTGCGCCAGATCCTCCGCAAAGCCTCGTGGGCCGCGGCAGGAAATTGCGCAGTTGAGGTGCGCCAAGATGGAAACCTTCTGACTAACCGCGCCGAGGGTGCCATCGCCGTAGTAGTTCGCGGCGTCGGAAAACAGGTAAATCGCTTCGTCAGTTTTGATGATGTTGCAGGCGCTCAAGCGGCGCTCCTTTCAATTCCATAGATTGGTCCGATTGGCCCAGAGCCGACGAGCGCAGCCTGCAGCGCCGCTTTTGCGAGCTGCTTCACCAAGTTGCGCATCACGTCCTCGGCCTTTTCGCCGTCCAAAATCATGTCGCCCAGCGCGTCGGTTATGTTGTCGCCGAAGAACTTAGAGGCGTCGTTGAAGCCCTCGATGGCCTTCTGGACGTCCTCCAGTTTCACCTTCGCGTTTGCGTAGCCGGTCGCGGCCTCGTCGATTTTCTTGCGCATCGCGTCGGTGATCGGGATGTTCGCTCGCTTGGCTGCGGTCTCGAGTTCGAGCGCCTCGCGGGCCTTGGCCTTTGCGAAGGTGCCTTTACCTTCCATCTCGGCCTCGAGCTGCAGAGCCTTGGTGCGCTTCTCAGAGGCGATCAGGGCTTTTTCATATGAGTCCAGCGTATCCGCCGAGGAGCCCCCTGATCCGCCCTTTTCTTTGTCGCCTGCGGGTTTGAACTTGTCGTTGTCGATCGGCTTGATGACCGGCTTGGTCACACCGAACCGTGTAAGGCGAGGCGCGTCGGTGGACCCGTCGCCTCCGATGCCGGAGTTGTTCGCAAACTCGATCTCGGCTCGCCGAAAACCGGCCCGCGCCTGACGTGCCGCGATCTCGGCCGCTTTGCTATTCTCATCCGCGACGGCATCACGCCCGCCGGCATTGGCGAGCCCCATTTCGCGGGCCTGAGCCACGCGAGCGGCGCGCTCGTCCTGATAGGATAGTGCCTGCTGGCGCTGGACCGAGGCATTCGCGCGAGCAAGCTCACCGACCTTGGCAATCAACGACTGCACGCCGTTCACCGCGCCAGACGCCGCGCTGCCAATGCCTCCGATGGACCCGGCAAGACCGTCGATGGCAACCGCCAAACCTCTCGAAAAGCCAGTGGCCTTATCGAACTCGCCGGCGGCTTTGATCACCTCATTCTGAAGTTTCTCCATGGCTTGGGCAGAGGTCAGCGTGGCGCCGGCGAGTTTCTGCTCGAGCAACGGCGCACCGGCCTGGATGGCGCGGAAGAAACCCTCGCTGCTTACCTTTCCGTCCTTGACGAGCGCCGTGAGCTTGGCGACGTCCCCGCCGGCCTGCTGCATTCCGGCTGCTGCCGCCTGCAGAAGTGGATACGCGCCGTCGAGGAGCGAATTGTACTCCTCAGCCTGAACCTTTCCGTTGCTGAACGCCTGTGCGAGCTGAAGCAGCGCGCCGGACGATTCTGATGCGCTCTTTCCCGACACCCGAAGCGATTGCGCCACGATGTCTGTAACCTGCAGAATCTCGTCGGATGAAGCCTTCAGCGTGGTCTGGGCTTGGCTAACACGGCCGTAGAGCTGGGCCAGCGAATCCAATGGTACGGCATTTCGCTGCGCTGACGCGTATAGGTTATCAAAGACACCGCCGAGATCGGCGTCCTTCACACCTGCGACCTTCAACTGATTGATAATGCCGGTATAGACGTCTGAGAATTTCCGCAGGTCATTCAGCGTCGAGCCAACGGCAAGCCCGGCAAAAACTCCGCCAAGGCGCTTGCCGAGGGTGCTAAAAGAGGCTCCGACACCCCTTTCCATCGCACTGGCGCGGTCTTCGATTTGTTTGCTGATGCGATTGAACTGCGCGGACTGCCGCTTCATCGCGTTTTGGAATTTCTGAGTTTGAACGTCTAAGATCAAACTCAGTTTTTCTAGATCTGTTGCCAAATGAAATCTCTGTAGTTAAACGGAGCAAAGAGAAGATGCCGCGTGGGTCTTCGTCAGAATCCTAGGAGAATAAAATTGCCGGAAAACAACGAAGCTATCGTCGACCTTGTCGCGCACATCGTCTCGGCATTTGTCTCGCATAACAGCGTGACTCAGGCGGATTTGCCGGCGCTAATCGCTAACACGCATGCTGCGCTGGCCGGACTTGGCCAGGCTCCCACGCCGGTTCAGGAAGAGCGCGCCGCCCCGGCCGTGTCGATTAGGAAATCCATTACACCCGATTTCCTGATTTGCCTGGAAGACGGCAAGAAGTTCAAATCGCTGAAGCGCCATCTGCGCACCGCGTTTGACATGTCGCCCGAACAATACCGAGCAAAGTGGGGGCTGCCGAACGACTACCCGATGGTCGCGCCGGCATACGCCGAGGCCCGCTCGCAACTCGCCAAGAAGATGGGCCTCGGAAATCAGCGTCGGAAACCTGCGCCTGTCGCAGCAGCGAAGCGCGGTCGGGCAAAGGCGTCAGCCTGAACCAAACGCTATTACCTTTCGTTTACCTAGCGTCGCTAGTATAATTCTGCCTTCTGCGAGAGGGCACTGGCCAGGGACGGTGTAGCGTTATGTCCCTGGCCGGTGTCTCGCAGGGGAGACCCCTCAACATTTGAATTGAGGAAACGCGCGCGTTGGGCACATACCGTTGCGGTCGGGGCGACAGCGGTAGACCGCTGATCACCCCCTCCCGGGCTTAGATTGGATACCCGTCCGCGCCGTATCGCACCGTCACTCGCCCATGCTCCTCGCGCTGCTTATGTCTCGAGTGACACGACGGGCAGAGCGATTGAAATGGTCCCGACCAGAACTTCTCAGCGTCGCCGCGGTGAGGCTCAACGTGGTCGACCGTGTTGGCCTCGGTGACGACATCGATCTCAAGGCACATCCGACACAGGGGATTCTGCGCGAGCTGCCATTGCCTGATCTGTTGCCACCTGGCGGTGCCATACCATTTGCGCCACGGCCGCCTGTCCGTCACGCCAGGCATCGCAGCACCTCGGCTCGCTCCGCTGTGACTGGCTTGGCATTGGTAGCGATGACCGAGCCGTCCTGCGTCATGAACGGCCGATACTCGACCTGCTCGCCGATGGCCGGGTCGCGCTCGCCGAATGCTTGGCGGTGCACGAAAAGCGGGCCGGTGCTTGAGCTGATGCGCACGCCGTGGACCCCAACCGAGATGACTTCGCCGATCATCGGATGCCTCGCAGCCGGTGTGCGGCCTCGATCTTCTGGCGAATGCGGCGAACAGCAGCTTGACCATCGTCCTGCTTGCCACGGACTAACGATACGGTTGTGCCCGGGTACGCAGGCACCGGGCAAAGGCTCAACTCAATCAGCATCACGTCCGTGATAACGCGCTCGGGCGGGCCATTTTCCGGATCCCTCCAACTTTCCGCCAGAACCCGGAAGCCAAAGGAGCATCCAAAGACTTCGCCCCTATCCAACGCCGAAATTGCGGTCATGCCAGCCGGCGAGCGCTCGTCCAATTGAAGCCTGAACCACAGGCCGTGCTGGCGCTCTTCGAGCTGCAGCGTGCCGGCGGAAAGGCGTCCGAGCACGGAATCATAATTGTGATTCCACAAGGCGAGAACGTCGTTGCGATAATAGTTCTTCTTGTTGAAGGCGCCTTTGGCGACACTCTCGACGAAATATTCGCCCATCGGCTCCTTTTGTCCAAAGACTACTGCGTAGCCTTCAGCGACATTGCCGGACACGGTTGCCGAACTGTTGCGCGTCTCAACACCGTGCAAGGTTTGCCTCCGCACGGCGCAAGCGCGCTTCTCGCTCCGCCATAGTCGGCTTTGGCTTGCGGCTGCGTACGATCGCCCGTGCGAAAGCCTTCGGATCGAAGTCAGCGTGCTCGGTCGTTTTGCCCAGCAAGGTCACTCGGCGCGGCTGGTCCGGGCTCTTGGCATCTGCATGCTCGATCCTAGCCATAGTATCCAGAACTCCTCGCTTCGCGGATAAACCTCTCGACCTGGCCTTCTCGAGCATCGCCGAGGAATCGGAGATCCAGTGGCCCGAGAGACCCCCACGACACGTCTTCACGATCAAAGGCGTTGCGCAGATCGTCATAGGCGGCCCGGGCAACACCCACGACTTTGAGTGCGTCAGCGATAGCCGCAACGCGGCGGCCGTATTCGGCGCGCGTCGTCTGGCAAATCGCTTTTGATGCAGAAGTACGGGCGACAGCGAGCCGCTGGCGAATAATCTCCAGCGCTGCGGTAATATCCACTCCAAGCTTCTGAACTTCGCCCAAACGAGCGCGGAGGCCGGTGGTGGAATCCGACGTTTCGCCGAGCAACGCCGCAACGCCTGGCCGCATGGCGGGCGCTGGTGCTTCGGCAATCTTCTGTTCGATGTCGCTCCGCTCGGCACTCAATGCGGATTGCTGCGCGAGCAGTTCGTCGCGTTTTGCGATGAGCCCCGCATATTCAGGGCTGGCTTCGGCCAAGCTGGGCACGCGGAATTCCTGGGCCGCCGAAGCGGCGGTTTTCTTCAAAAATGCCATTGGTTACCTCTGGAAAAGAGCGCGGATCATGTCGACGAATGCGCCGCCGCTGACGGTTGTGGCCGTGCGCCGGCCGCGTACCTGCCACGTGTGGGGGCTGGCGCCGGGCTCGACAAAGCGCGCGACACGCCCGCTGTGGTGGATAGCGATCTCCGGCCAGTTGTGAACGAACTCAAACCGAGCCGTGGTGACCGCGCGTTGAGCGCCTAGGCCTACGAGGGCCATTTCGGCTTCAACGAGCAGGGCTTCGTGCGCGGTTCGCGGGATCGATGCGGGAGCGCCGGTCAAATCCACGCCGGCGGGAACAAGGAGCTGCGCCCGTGCAGCAGTCTCTCGGGCCTCTCGCAGTAGAGGGTCGAAGGCAACGGTTTCGAGGAAGAACAGGAACTCTTCAACCGATAATACCTGCGCCATCCCGGGCGCTCCCATCGGTATAACGCCGTTGTCGATGAGCGCGCGGCTGATTGTTCGGCAGCGCTTAGGGTCGAAGCCGCCATAGCGTTCGAGTGCGGCAACCGCCGCTTTGATAGTCGCCAAGGCGACCTCCAATGTCTTGAAAATGAAAGTTGATGGGGACAAAAACAAAACGACCGCCCCGGAGGACGGCCGTTTCGAAGTCGAAGGGGTCACCGAGAGAAGCGAACTCCTCTCATTTGATATGCGCCTGAAATGTAATTTGGGGATACTATGCGGCGCGCTTCATGGAAATTTCTTGCAGTCCGTGGGCCAAAGACTTGCACGCTGCTATTGTCAGGCGCTTACCGGCCTTCCTTGCGTACTCGCCAGTATGGCCCATGCCTAATCCAACGTCCTCGAAGTTCTTCGCGCGTATGGCGATGTCGAGTACCTTCACGTGGTCCATCGTGAGGAGCGGGCCGCTCTTGCCTTGGGCGGTCTGGAGTAGCGCCAGCGTCTGCTGAGCATCGACGATGTCCTCGGTGCCCGGGACATAGCTCTCAGGAGGGCGATGGTTGTTTTGCTTCCCGTTGCCGCGTCCTTTGCCATCGAGCGGGCGCAGGTCGTAACCCTCTTCGACCTTTCGAAAGCGCCCTCCACCGTCCACAAAGCAGAGGGTGCCCTCGTCGAATCCATCGACGCGGTGCGCGGGGCCGCTGAAATAGGCGCCGCCGCAGCGTGCGACCGCGCCGGGGGCTTCTAGCTTCCTGCGCGAGCGCGGTTTGGCTCGAAACTTCGTATCCGGATAACGTTCGAACTCACCATCAGCCTGCCCAACCAGCATCGTCCGGGAGCGTCGTTCCGCGACATATAGCTCCCCTGACTCATCGCGACGCAGGACCGCTTCGGGCTTCTCCTCCGCGACATAGCTTCCGAGTCGACGGACCAAAGCCTCCGCTGTGTCCTCGGTGATGTCGAAGTCACGCTGTGGCATCGTGCGGCTAGCAGGCTGATTATCGTTTGCCGGTTCCGGCGCTTCGTGAGTGGCCATCCAAGTTGTGCCGAGTCCATCGCTCTCCGATATGTCACGCAGCCGTCGCCAGGTCATGAGGACCGCGCATTCTTCCTCAAGATGCTCCAGGCGTGGCGCGACGGTCTCGGCGGAGCGAGCGAATATCTCGCTGTCATTCTTTGGCGCTTGTTCGCGCCAATGGTCGAGTATCCGCTGCCTAACGGCGGGGGTATTATTGTTCGCGGGAATACGGAAAGGAAGAGTGTGGAGTACATGCGGTATCAATGGTGTCCCCTATGAGTTGTTATGAAGCCCCGTTGCTCGGCGTCTACTTATTGAATGCCATTTCCTGCCCCGCAGGCGGGCGTCGGTGGCGATTATTTGGTTTTTGGTAGTGGGCTACCCTGCAGGGCGCGGAAGCCGCGTGCGGCCCCGCAAATCCCAATGTAGGGAACCTAGGGTTTCGATGCCCCGTGGAGGGGGTGTCAACGGTCAGAATCTAGTGCTCGCGCGGCGAAATCGTCAAGGAATAGTGTTGAGACAGTCGCCAGATACGATATCTGGTAGGGATATGTGGGTTATGGGAATAAGCTGCAAGGCAGCCCGTAGCGCCTTGATTTACTTCAGCTAAGCACAGCGGTCGTGCAAGAATGCAACAATCAAAAATCAAAACTCCGCTTTTAGTTGCGCGTGAGAACCAGGCCGGTGTTGTGGAGCGAGTTGGGTTTGCAGGTGCTAGCCCCCCGGCGCTCATTTTTCCGAAGTTCACTATTTAGTGATTTCGCTCGCCTCGATCTGTGCTACGTTGATCCGTTACGTATTTGCCGACCCGCCCTTAATATTCTCCTTGCAGTACGGGGCCACAATGAAAATACCGAAAAGCCGAATACGCCAGAATTCCAATTATGATCAGTGCAATATCTTGCTCATAAGTGCGTTTTTTTGCGTAACTGGGCAGGATCCTGGCGACGTTGAGCTAAGAAGATCGATTGAGGCGCTTCTTATTAATTTGGCTAAATTTGAAAATGCTGTAGTTCCGCCCAACATCATCCAACTTTTCCCTAAAACCTGATTTTCACCTCGCGCGCTTGCGCGCGCATGATTCCGAAAAACTGTAATAGCGCTATCGCGAAGGGAGCCGACCGTTCCGGTGGTGGCGAGGGGAGAGTGTTACCCACCCCCGTCAATCATGTCTTTTGACAATTCGTCGGCTCAAGTTTTGCGCTTTTCTGACTTGCTACGCCTCTGCCTGACCAGTTTTGGACATTTGTGTACCGTGCGAGGCCAACATGCCGTCGAAGGACAATCAAGGGCGACCCGGACGTCCCAAATTGGGTTACAGCCAAGCGACAACTTACCTATTGATGGCATTTTACTGCATTACGGGGAATAAGCCGGAAGATCAGCGAGTTCGTAATTCTATTGAAGCTGCATTGACCAGCCTAAATAGGGCGGAGCTTGCTGCGGCGCCTAGGAACATCGCCCAGTTCACTCGCAAAGAAACACGGACTGACAATTGATTTTGCACGCCTCCTCGGGCTTTCCATCGCCTATTCCGAATTTTGCGGATGAACGTTTTTTCCTACCGGGCCGGTGCGATGAGGCGAGCCGCGGCTATCGCGAGGTGCCCGCCCCGGGTGGGGGCTTCGAAGTTTCTTCGTTCTCGCGGATCGACTTAGCTTGCCAAACCGCGAGGACGAAAACCCGAAAACTTCAAAGCAACTCCGCATTTGTCACCAAGTGTCCCTTGCGCGCGGGTGATGCCAGAAGTGCCCTGATTCATAGAAAAAAGGCAGATTATCTTCTTTGCCTTGCGCGCAAGGGACAAGTGGTGACAAGTGCATTTACATGGCGCCACCCGTAAAGGTTGCGCTTTCAGCAATAGCCATTCGGATCTTAAATCGTCTGGCCACTTCAGCCTCGGCGCGTATCTCGAACATGTCATGAACTGCTGCTCGAACTCGCCACCGCGGCGCGTGCTGATTGCCCCGGCTATCTACTGGGTCCAGCCAACCGAAGGCGTCCAGGCGATTGAGCACTGCAACGGCGCCTTCTTTATCGAGTTCGCGCATCGACCGGCTGCCCCGCATGACGTCGCGTGGCGTGATCTCGTCCAGATAATGGGCAAGGATGTAGTTCGCGGTATCTAGCACGACGTCGTTACCGTCTGTCAGGCCCAGCACATTCGAGTAGAACGCGAGAGCGTGCCGGAACAGGAAGTTGTGCAGGAAATCCGCCACACGTTCCGCCGTCACGACGCTGATCTCGATGTCGGGCTGGGCACCTTCGCATTCAAGACAATGGAACACGACGCATAGGCGCGCGAAGACACCGTCATACTTGCCGATATGAGCAGCAAGCTTACGGTTTACCGCTTCCCAAGTCGCTGCCATGTGATGGTGCTTGGCAGCAAGGTCGTTACGCAAAGCCTGCGCCGCCTCGCTGAAGCGCATCGGCGCGTCGATGGGTATCGGCCCGAGCTTTCGCTGTGGTCGCTTCATCCCGTGTAAACGCTTCACGGCTTCGCCATAGTCTCGCACTGAGCCGGTCGGTGGCTCGTCGCTGTCGATGCCCGCTTGTCCAAGGACGACAGGCAGCAACCGCTGGATCAAGCCGTCGTCCTGCGTGTCGTTGGCGATGGCGCGCATCGGCTCCGGCTGGATGCCACCCAGTAGGCTGACTGAGAGATTCGGAACGAAGATGAGGCCGCGGCCGATGCGGTTAACGGTGTGCGCACCGCCATTAAACGATTGCAGCCAAAAGCTTCGATCAGCGGCCGCGCCCTTGGTTGAGCCATAGCGCTCCATGCTACCGAACCAGCCCGATAGTTCGTCACGATACAGCAGCAGGCCCTCCGCGCTGTCGCGCAAAACTTCCTGTGCCGACTCAACCGTCGTGTCCTCAAGCACGGCACGCCGCTGGGGTGGCTTTGGCGTCGCGGCACGCTCTTTCTGGTCAAGGGCGTTGTGGGCGATCAATGCGGCTTGGTAATCGCGCGCGAGATTATGATCGATCTCCCGCAGTGGCTTTGAAGCTGCGGCCATCAGGGGGCTCTTTTTCGTCGACGGGCCACCGACCAAAGCAACCCACAGCCGCGGCGACTCTGTCCAGTCCGGATCGTGCTGCTTGACCTGAAGGCGCACGCCGTCTGGGATAGCCGCAGCGCAGACGGCAAGGGCCGCTGCTGCGAGGCCGCCGGGATCGACGCCCATCTGCGCACCTCTATCGCGAGCAAAGCGCTCGATGACAGGCGGCAGTAGCCCCTCCGGCAAGGAAGGCCGCTCATATTCCGCCCAGAGGTCAATCGGCGCGTTGTCATTGTCGGGCGTTGGCGGCATCGCGGGGAGGCCGATCGCCATGCGGGCGAACCGAACGAGGTCACGCTTGCCGTGATGGCCTTCATCCTCGTTGAGGACGCGAGGATTCCCGGCAAAGTCCAGGCCGACGTCGCACCGTTGGCCCGCAATTACAGCACCCCCGAGCACGCTGCCGGTGATTACACCGCCGAACTGGGCTTGAAGTGTCGCAAGGAGTTCAGTTGCGGGCATGGCGGGCATTGAGCCTCCTGTATTCCGCCTCAGCAGCGGCATTGATTTGGCGGAACAGGTCCCTGTCGAAATTCGCGACACGCTGGCCGTGGATGGCGGGCGGCGCGGCGATGAACGTGCCGTTCGGACGAAGGCGGAGACGGAAGCCGCTGAGTTTCATGTCTGGGAAACTGACGGCGAAGTGCGCGACCGTCCGAGCGGTCGAGCCGCCGGGGTCGTGCAATGGACATAGGTCTACGATCTGCATCTAGCAGAGTCCTTATTCGAGATTTTATGAAGGACGCCCGCCGCAGGGCAGGGGACGTCCGCTAGCTAAATCAATAGCTTGTCACAGAATGCGGAACTGCTCGCGCTCGGCGAAGGCCATCGCCATCCGGCAGTAATCCAGCACCGAGGACCAGGAGGAAAGCACCGGCCGCTTGCCGACGGCGCCCTTGGCCATGCGCTTCAGGGCGGCTTCGACGATCTTGAGGTCGAGCGCGACGCCTTCGCCGACGCCCTTCACCTCGGTCAGGCGCGAGGCCGGGGCGCCGAGCACTTCCGCGAATGAGCCGAAGCGCTGGATCAGCTCCTTGGCGAGCGGCTTGACGTCACGCTGCGGGATCGAGCGGAAAAGCAGAAGCTCCAGCAACTCGTAATCCGGCAGGGTTTCCGCGCCGGATTCCTCGAAACGCGTGCGCAGGCGTTCGCGATGGCCGCGATAGTGCGGCGTGCCGGCGTCGGAAGGGCTGGCCGGCGAGGGCGCCTTGCGCGGTCCCTTACCTGCACCCTTGCCGATGCCGACGCTCATTTTGCAACGAGCGGGTTGTCGAGGCCGCCGGGCGAGAGTGTGAAGATCTCGCAGCCCTGCTCGGTGACGCCGATCTGATGCTCGAACTGGGCCGAGAGCGAACGGTCGCGGGTCACGGCGGTCCAGCCGTCGGAGAGCACCTTCACTCCCGACTTGCCGAGATTGATCATCGGCTCGATGGTGAAGACCATGCCGGGCTTGAGCAGCACGCCCTCGCCGGGACTGCCATAGTGCAGGATGTTCGGCGCGTCGTGGAAGAGCTGGCCGATGCCGTGGCCGCAGAAGTCGCGCACCACCGAGCAGCGCTCGCCTTCCGCATAACGCTGGATGGCGAAGCCGATATCGCCGGTGGTGGCGCCGGCGCGCACGGCCTTGATGCCGCGCTGCAGGCTCTCATAGGTGATCTCGACCAGGCGCTCGGCCTTCCGCGAGATCTCGCCGACGCCGTACATGCGGCTCGAATCGCCGTGCCAGCCGTCGACGATCAGCGTGTAGTCGATATTGAGGATATCGCCCTCGCGCAGCGGCTTGTCGTCGGGAATGCCGTGGCAGACGACATGGTTGATCGAGGTGCAGATCGACTTGGTGTAGCCGCGATAGAACAGCGTCGCCGGATAGGCGCCGTTGTCCATGGCGAACTGGAAGGCGAGCTCGTCAAGGCGCTGCGTGGTGACGCCGGGCTTGACATGGGAGCCGAGCATGTCGAGCCCCGCGGCGGTCAGCCGGCCGGCCTTGTGCATGGCCGCGAAGGCCTCGGGGCCGTGAATCTTGATGGCGGGCTCGCGCGAACGCGAGCGGCCGATGGTGTCTTCGAAGGTCATTGCGCGCGGAAAACTCCTTGCCCCATATCTATTGCGTTTAATGGCGCACGCAAGCCGGTCGAGCGCGAGAGGCGGGTGACTGGCGCGCGGGCGCGGCGAGGTGTATCAGGCGGGCGCAATGGCCATCATCGAACAGAACCCGGCGGAAGAGCGGCCTTTCGGCACCTTCGCGCCGAAAGCCTATCTCGCCCGCATCATCGCCCGGACGCGGGCGGCCTCCGACAGCTTCCTCGGGCGCAAGGTGGCCTATGCGCTGCGGCGCCTCGGCTTGCGCTCGCTCGACGGCGCGCCTGTCGACATCGAGTCGCTGGGGGCGAAGATGCGCCTCTATCCGGACGGGAATGTCTGCGAGAAGCGGGTGCTGTTCACGCCACAATATTTCGACGCGATCGAGCGGGAGCTGCTGGTCTCGCGGCTGCGCGACGGCTTCACCTTCATCGATATCGGCGCGAATATCGGCGCCTACTCGCTCTTCGTCGCGGCACGGGCCGGGCGGGGCGCGCGCATCCTGGCGGTCGAGCCGCAGCCCGAGATCTTTGCGCGGCTGGCCTTCAACATCGCGCAGAACCCGTTCGGGACGGTCAAGGCGGTGGCCTGTGCGCTCGCCGACAAGCCGGGCGAGCTGACGCTGTTCATCGATCCGACCAATCGCGGGGAATCGAGCGTCCGCATCCTCAATTCGAGTGCGGGGACTTCGGTCAAGGTGCCGGCGATGACGCTGCTCTCGCTGGTCGAGGGCGAGGGCTATGAGCGCATCGACGCAGTCAAGCTCGATGTCGAGGGCGCCGAGGACCTGATTCTCGAGCCTTTCCTGCGCGACGCGCCGCAAGCGCTCTGGCCGGGCTTCATCATTATCGAGGATTCGCGCCAGCGCTGGCAGACCGATCTTGCCGGCCTGCTCGGGCGCAGCGGCTATAGGCTCGTCGCCCAGACACGGCTCAACCTGGTGTTCGAGCGCAAGCCGGCCTGAGCGCGCGGCTAAAGCATGACGGGCGCGCCCGCGGCGGAGCTTGAGCACTTCGCGGGGAAAGCCTAGCTCTTGTGCGCAAGCCAGGAGCGCCGACGCCATGTCCGTGAATGAATCCAGTTCCGCCACCATCGTCACGGCCGCGATCCTGGTGATCGGCGACGAGATTCTGTCCGGACGGACGAAGGACAAGAATATCGGCTACATTGCCGAGTATCTCACCAATATCGGCGTCGATCTGCGCGAAGTTCGGGTCGTGCCCGATGTGTCCGAAGAGATCGTCGCGGCGGTCAATGCGCTACGCGGCCGCTACACTTATGTCTTCACCACCGGCGGGATCGGGCCGACCCATGACGATATCACGGCGGATGCCGTCGCGGCCGCCTTCGGCGTCACGATCGACCATGACCCCCGCGCCGTTGCGATGCTCTCCGAACGCTTCTCGCCGGCGGAACTGAACGAAGCCCGCATGCGGATGGCGCGTATCCCCGCCGGGGCCGAACTGGTTGCGAATGCGATCTCCAAGGCGCCTGGCTTCAACATCGGCAACGTCTACGTCATGGCCGGCGTGCCCGCGATCATGCAGGCGATGCTCGACGTCATCGGGCCGACCTTGCAGACGGGGGCGAAAATGCTGTCCGACACGGTCCGGGCCGGGCTGCGCGAGGGAGATATCGGCGGGCCGCTTGCCGAGGTCGCCAGGGCCCATCCGGAGGTTTCGATCGGCTCCTATCCGTTCTGGTCTGAAACCGGACCGGACACGAATATCGTCGTGAGATCGCGCGACGCAGAGAAACTGCTTGCAGCAATGGCTGCGGTGAAAGCGATGGTCGCTGTAGAGAAGCAGAAATCATTCTGAAGAAAGTCTATTATACAACTTTTGCGTTTTTTATACAACTTTACGGAGCGTTTGTGTTTTTATAAATCGTGACCTAATCTTCCCATGGCCTTATTATATCTACTATAGGTATGAAGCGCTTTTTGTAGATGAATTTTCTACTTCAAGTTGAGATATATTCTAATCATCAATCATTCATAAACTAGTTTGAGTGATGCTTGGTGGGTGGCCGGAAAGCATTCGGCCCCCTGCCGCGCCCGGGCGCCGTAGGTATCCGATCGGGGCTTTCACGACGACGCTGGCCACAAGGACGCCTGATCCGCGGGCCGCGCCGAAGGGGGATATGGATGCCGCTCTTTTCCGGCCTTTTCGCGAACCGGCATGCTGCGGGACAGCTGGACGCCATCAACCGCTCGCAGGCGCGGATCGAGTTCGATCTCGACGGCAAGATCCTGGATGCCAACGACAACTTCCTGTCGGCGGTCGGTTACACGCTGGCGGAGGTGAAGGGGCAGCATCACAGTATCTTCGTGACGCCCGAGGAGAAGGGCAGCCCGGCTTACAAGCAGTTCTGGGCCGATCTCGGCCGCGGCGAGTTCTCACGCGGGCAGTACCTGCGGCTCGGCAAGGGCGGCAAGGAGATCTGGATCCAGGCGAGCTACACCCCGATCCTGGGGGCGGGCGGCAAGCCGGTCGGTGTGATCAAATACGCCTTCGACGTGACCGAGCAGAAGAACCGCCTCGCCGATCTCGAAGGGCAGCGCGCCGCCATCGACAAGGCGCAAGCCGTGATCGAATTCGATCTCGCCGGCAAGATTTTGACGGCAAACGAGAATTTCCTCAGCGTCCTCGGCTATTCGCTGGCCGAGATCGTCGGCCAGCATCACCGCCTGTTCGTTGACCCGGCCGAGCGCGAGACGCCGGCCTATCGCGCCTTCTGGGAGCGTCTCGGCAAGGGCGAATACGATGCCGGCCAGTACCGGCGCATCGGCAAGGGCGGCAAGGAGATCTGGATCCAGGCGAGCTACAACCCCATCCTGGATGCGCAGGGGCGTCCCTATAAGGTCGTCAAATTCGCCTCCGACATCACTGCGACCTTCAAGGGCAAGCAGCTCGAAGCGGCGGTGAAGGAGACGAGCGCGGTGATCGACCGGGCCAAGGGCAAGGACCTGACCGGGCGCGTGCCGCTCGACGGCAAGACCGGGGAGGTCGCGACGCTTTGCGCCGGCGTCAACGACCTGCTCGACACGCTGGCTGAGGTGGTCGGTACGGTCAGCGACATCTCGGCCCGTATCGACGGCGCGTCCCTCAAGATCACCGCCGACAGCCAGCAACTGGCGGAGCGGACCGAAGCCAACGCATCGAGCCTGCAGGAAACCGCGGCGACGACGGAGGAGCTTGCCGCTTCGGTGAAGCACAGTGCCGGCAATTCGCGGATGGCGGTCCAGCTCGGCAACGAGGCGAGCGCGGTTGCGGCGCGCGGCGGCGCCATCGTCACCGAGGCGGTCGCGGCGATGGGTCGGATCGAGCAGGCTTCGTCCGGCATTTCCGAGATCATCTCGATGATCGACGAGATCGCCTTCCAGACCAACCTGCTGGCGCTGAACGCCGCGGTCGAGGCGGCGCGGGCCGGCGATGCCGGGCGCGGTTTCGCTGTGGTCGCAACCGAGGTGCGGGCGCTCGCTGCCCGCTGCAGCGAATCCGCCAATGGCGTCAAAGCGTTGATCGCGAATTCTACGCAGCAGATTCAAGCTGGTGTCGGCTTGGTCAAGGATGCCGGAACGACGCTGGGCGAGATCGTCGGTGCGGCTTCCAAGGTGGCATCGACGGTCAGCGAGATCTCGCAGGCGACGACCGAGCAGGCCAACGGAATCGACGAGATGGCCCGCACCGTCGCGCATATGGACGAGATCACGCAGCAGAACTCGCTCCTTGCCGAGCAGAGCGCCAAGGTCGCCCGCGATCTCCAGCAGGAAACCGCGGCGCTGAGCACGATGGTCTCGGCCTTCCAGCTCGGCGGTGACCGGCACAGGGCTGCGCCGCAGCTGGTTCATTCGGCCCCGCCGGCACCGCGGGTGGTGCCGGCAGCCCCACGCGGCCGGCGCGTCGCATCCGGCGGCGGGGCGGATGGCTGGGCCGAATTCTGACAGGACCGAATGACGTTCGGTTGGGGATGTTCGGCGCGTGCCTCTTGTCAGGCGCGCGCCGATAGGCTTTTCGGTCGGAAACCCGCGCCTTTCGCGTCGGGCCAAGTCCGGAGCGCTGTCCATGGCCGAACCGTCCTCGAACAAGGCTTTCCCGGTTTCCTGGGATCAGTTCCATCGCGATGCCCGCGCTCTCGCGTGGCGCCTTGCCGAGAAGGGGCCCTTCGAGGCGATGGTCTGCATCACCCGCGGCGGCCTGGTGCCGGCGGCGATCATTTGCCGCGAGCTCGGCCTGCGGGTGATCGAGACCGTCTGCGTCGCGAGCTATCACGACTACAAGAACCAGTCCGAGCTCAAGGTGCTCAAGGACATCGCCCCGAACATCAAGGCGATCGGCGACGGCACGGGCAAGGGCGTGCTGGTGGTCGACGACCTCACCGATACCGGCAAGACCGCCCGCGTGGTGCGCGAGATGCTGCCGAATGCGCATTTCGCCACGGTCTATGCCAAGCCGGCCGGCGTGCCGACCGTCGATACCTTCGTCACCGAGGTCAGCCAGGATACCTGGATCTATTTCCCCTGGGACATGGCTCTGACCTATGTCGAGCCGATCGCCAAAGGGCATAAGGGCTGAGACGCCGCGTATTCGCCTCAGCCCGTCGAGGGCGAGCGGAACGCGATCAGCATGCCGGAGACGACGATCGCCATGCCGACCAATTCGGTAGGCGAGGGCGTCTCGGCCAGCAGCAGGGCGCTGGCGGCGGCCGTCGCCACCGGCACCAGCGGCAGGAACAATGTTGCCTTGGCCGCGCCCAGCGTCGCGACGGAGCGGGCATAGAGATAGAGCGCGACGACGCCGACCAGAACCCCCTGGTAGAGCGCCTGCAGCACGAGCTCGGAGAAGGGCACGCGTGCCATATGGATCGGCAGCGCCAGCGCCACGATCACCAGCAGCGGCACCGAGAGGATGCATGAGGCGGCGGTGATCTCCAGCGAGCTAGCGCCCCAGCGGCGGGCGAGCAGGCCGAAGATCGACCATAGGAAGGCGATCAGCACGAAAAGCAGGTCGCCAATCCAGGCGTCGGGCCGGGATGGCGCCATCGCGAGCGCATCGCGCGAGAAGATGCCGATGCCCAGCACGATGATGCCGAGGCCGATGAGCCGCATCCGCCCGGCCCGCTCGCCAGTGACGAGGAAGATCAGCAGCGCGGTAAAGACCGGGATCAGCCCGGGCGAGATGATCGACGAGTGCAGCGCCGGGGCGAAGGAGGCCCCGCCGACGAGGATCAGGCTGTAGAGCGGACCGATCAGCAGCGCCATCACCCAGGCCCGCGGCCAGCCGAGCGAGCCGACCGGGAACGGCCGCATATGCCGGAGCGACCAGGGCAGCAGCACGGCGGCGGCAGAGACGAAGCGCAGGATCGTGACATCGGCCGGGGTCAGGTCGATCAGCATGGCATGTCGCGAGACGACGGACTGGACGCCCCAGATCAGTGCGGTCAGCAGGCCGCAGAGGATGCCGAGCCATTGTGCGCGGGAGGTCATGAATGGAAGGGCCTTGCGGAAACATGCGATGCGGCGGGTGCGTTGCTGCGGCTATGCCTGTCGGCGCAGGTTGCAGCAATGCGCCGGGCGCAGCCCGCCCCGGCGTTGCGTCTATGCAGCAGCACTGGTTGCCGCAGGCCGCGCCATCCCGACCAGCGGCAGCAAGCGGGAATCCGCGATGGCGGCCAGGCGGTGTCCATAGCCGGCGAGATAGCCCTCATGGCTGGCGAAGGCGATGAAGTTCTCCACGGAGGACTGCCTTATCAGCATCGCGCGGTCCCAGCGCTCCGCTTCCGGGCCGATGAAGAACGGCCCGCCTTCGCCGATGAAGAGCAGCGAACCGCCGCTTGCTTCGAGATAGGGCAGGGTATGGCTGATGTAGCGGTGGAAGGCTTCTGCTCCGCTGATCGCTTCCGCCGGTGCCAGCTCGGGCGTGGCCGCATAGTCGGCGATGTCGCGAAAGCGCAGGAGATTGAGCATCACGACCTCGCCGACGATGTTGCGGCGGAAGAGATCGCGGCCGGTTTCCCAGCTCGGAGCGAGGTAGGCGGTCACAGCTTCGGTTCCGGAAGGGCAAAGCCAGCAAGCAACTCCCGTGCATAGGCCCGGATATCGGCGGGCCAGCTTCGGCTGTGCTCGGCGAAGCGCTCGCCATCTCCGGCGAAGAGGGCGCGCGAGGCTTCCTCGAAACCTTCGCGGTCGCCCGCCATTGTCGCGATGAAAGTGTAGGCGCGTTCTTGTGCCGCTCGCGCCTGGCTGCGTCCGCCATCGCTCTTGCGGGCATCGTCGACGAGCCGCCGGAGGGCCTGCGAGGCACCGCCCGGTTGCAAAGCGAGCCAGTCCCAATGACGCGGCAGCAAGGTCACCTCGCGAGCGACGACACCAAGCTTCGGACGTCCTCTGCCGCGGGGTGTTTCATCGACTGCTGGTGTCGTGTCATCGCTGGGAGGGGCATAGCGCGCCGCGATCTCGGCATCGCTGCCGCGCAGGTCGAGATCGACCACCTTTCCGGTCGCATCGTCGAAGACGAGGATTGCGGCGGCCGGATCGGCGGTGAAGGCGGCTTTTACCGCGAGCGCGACGGCGGCAAGCGGGCCACCGGCGATGCGGGTGGCGTCATGAAAGGCAGTGTGGGGCATGGATTCCGACCCTGAGGCTCCTTGATTGCGAGCTTATTATCCGGGTGAATTGCTCCTGGCAATATGATCCGGGTAAAATATCGTGTGATCCACTGCGCCGCCTCGGCATGACGTCATGTCGAATTGGACCGGCTTTGAAACCTGGGTCGATCCCACTAGTTTGACTGACAGACGAAACGCCGACGGGAGACGCGCCAGGCATGGCCGCCACCAGCTTCGAGGCCGCGGGCGCGCGGATCACGATCTTCCGCGCCCTGCTTCAGACCATCGCCCGCCATGGCAAGGGCCGCATCGCGCTGGAGGACCCGGAGCGCCAGCCGATCACCTATGGCCGGCTCGTGCTCGGCGCGCTGGTGCTGGGGCGCAAGCTTGCGGCGCTGACGGCGCCGAAGGAGCATGTTGGCGTGCTCTTGCCGAACATGCAGGGCATGGCAGTGACGCTGTTCTCGCTCTTCGCCTATGGCCGGGTGCCGGCGCTGCTGAATTTCACGGCCGGCGTCCGCAACCTGCGCGCGGCTGCCGAACTGGCTGAGCTCAAGACGATCGTCACCTCGCGCCGCTTCGTCGACCAGGGTAAGCTCGACGACGAGATCGCGGCTTTGGGCGAGGGGCGCCGGGTCGTCTATCTCGAAGATATCCGCAAGGAGATCACCAGTTTCGACAAGGCGCTCGGTGCCTTGCAGAGCCTGGCGCCGGGGCTCGTCCATCGCGCCCATGAAGCGCAGCCCGATGATATCGCTGTTGTCCTGTTCACCTCCGGCACCGAGGGCAAGCCGAAGGGCGTGGCATTGAGCCATGCCAATATCGTCTCGAACGCAAGGCAGGTCTTTGCCCACGCCGCAGGCGCGATCTCCGAGCGGGACGTGTTCATGAACCCGCTGCCGGCCTTCCACTCCTTCGGTTTGACGGCCGGGCTGATGGTGCCGCTGCTGCACGGCATGAAGGTCGTGCTCTATCCGAGCCCGCTGCACTACAAGCAGATCCCGAAGCTGATCGGCGACATGAAGGCGACCTTCCTGCTCGCCACCGACACCTTCCTGCAAGGATATGCGCGCGCTGCGGAAAAGGGCGATCTCGGCAGCGTGCGCTATGTCGTGGCCGGAGCGGAGCGTGTGAAGGCCGAGACCAAGCGGATGTGGGAGCCCTACGGCACCACCATCCTCGAGGGCTATGGCTGCACCGAATGCTCGCCGGTGCTGGCCGTCAATACGCCGGCAGCGATGCGGGAGGGCACCGTCGGCAAGCTCCTGCCGGGCATCGAAGCCAAGCTGGAGCCGGTGGAGGGTATCCATGAGGGCGGACGTCTGACCGTGCGCGGGCCGAACGTCATGGCCGGCTATCTCGATCCCGAGCAGCCCGGCCGCATCATCCCGCCGGAGGGCGGCTGGCACGATACCGGCGACATCGTCGTGATCGAGGACGGTTTCGTCGCGATCCGCGGCCGGGCCAAGCGCTTCGCCAAGCTCGGCGGCGAGATGGTCTCGCTCGCGGCGGTCGAGACCATGATCGCCAAGATCTGGCCGGACCAGAACCATGTCGTCGTCGCGCTGCCGGATGCACGCAAGGGCGAGCAGCTCGTTCTCGTCACCGAGACGCCGAATGCCGACCGGGCGGCTCTGCAGGAAGCTGCGAAGCAGCAAGGCTTTCCGGAACTGTGGGTACCGCGCGCGATCCTGGTGACGCAGGCGATTCCCGTGCTCGGCAACGGCAAGATCGACTATGGCTCGACGCGGGAACTCGCAGCGTCACGGCGGGCCCTGCTGTGAGGCGGCCTCGCTACCTTATGGCCACAATTGTAATTCTATTACGCTGGATGATGATTCCGGGTTCCGCCCTCGCGCTGCTGCGCGTCGCCACTCTTGCTCCCGCCCTGTCGCTCGCGGGGCCGTCCGATCTCGCGGCCCAGGCGCAGGCCGCGCTCTATATGCGCCGCGATGAGTGCATCGAGGCCGGCAAGCTGACGGCGGAGCAGTGCGAGTTCGCCTATCGCAATGCCCGCGCCGAATTCGAGCAGGCGGCGCCGCGTTATGGCTCGCGGGCAGCCTGCGAGCGCAACCACAAGCGCTGCGGCGCCCAGATGGTTTCGGCCGGCGGCTGGGAATCCTTCGGCAAGGGCGGGGCGAGCTATGTGCCGCGCTTCATCGGCGTTCGCGTGACGGGCGAGGGCCCCGCGCGCCGCGCCTTGCCGGTGGTCGAGGGCACGGCCAAGGTCGCCTTTGCCGGGCGCTCGGTGACGGAATTGCAGGACAAGGTCGCGGGCCGGCGCAGCATCATCGGCCAGGCCAGCAGCGTCGGGCGCGGTGCGCATGGCCATTCCGGCCAGGGCGCCGCTCCCTACGTCAAGCGCGGCGACCGTGACGACACGGTGCGCGTCCCGATGGAAGAGAAGACCATTGGGTCTGACGTCAAGCCGGGGCTCTATGTCGATCCCGACGGGGTCGAGTGGTACAAGCCCGCCCGCCCGCATTGAGCGCTGCGCGGCCGGCGCGCGATCGCCAAGGCTTGCGCCGGCTGACGCTGCCCGTTATCGCTGTGCCCGCTGCGGACGTGGCGAAACTGGTAGACGCACGAGACTTAAAATCTTGCGCCTTCAAAGGCTTGCGGGTTCGAGTCCCGCCGTCCGCACCATCCGCCCCGCCGTGATTCCGGTTTGCGCGATCGCGCCATCTGCAATCAGCTCTTCCTGAAGATCACGCTCAGATTGTTCGCGGGCATCTCGACGATCTCGGGCGTGCCGAAGCCGTTTGCCGCGCCAAGCGCCGCGACCGCATCGCTATCGCGCAGGCCCCACGCCGGATCGCGGCTGCGCAGGCTTTCGTCGAAGACGGCGTTGCCCGGTTCGAGCGGCCGGCCCGGCCGGCGATAGGGGCCGTAGAGATAGAGCGGCTGGCCCCGCTTCAAGAGGCGTCCCGCCTGCCGGAACAGCCCCTCCGCCGCGGCCCAGGGCGCGATGTGGATCATGTTGATGCAGAGGATCGCATCAGCGGATTCGACGGGCCAATGCAGCGCTGTCGCATCGACGACGACCGGCGGGAGGATGTTGCCGAGGCCGGATTCCCGGGTCCAGGCCGCGATGCTCGCCACCGCATCCGGAGAAGGATCGCTCGGCTGGAAGGTCAGGTCGGGCAGGGCGCGGGCGAAATGCACGGCATGCTCGCCGGAGCCGGAGGCGATTTCCAGCACACGCCCGGATTGCGGCAGCACGTCGTGCAGGACGGCGAGGATCGCATCGCGATTGCGCTGGGCGGAAGGCGCCCGCAGGCGGGGATCGGCGCCGAGCTGTGTATCGGCGGTCGGCTGCCAGAAACTCGGCTTGCTCATCATCCGCTCACGAATCTTTCATCCGGCCCATCGCGTTGGGGCGATGATCCGCTATAAGGGGGCAGGAAGCGAGCCGCCAGATGTCGTGGCTTCGCAGCAAGCAGGCTGGTTTTGTTAACCGAAATCCTGATCGTCGTGGCGCTGACGATCGTCAATGGTCTCCTCGCCATGTCGGAACTCGCTGTGGTTTCGTCACGCACGGCGCGCCTCAAGGTTCTCAGCGATCAGGGCAACAAGGGCGCCGCCACCGCGATGCGCCTGGCAGAAGACCCCGGCCGCTTTCTCTCCACAGTCCAGATCGGCATCACGCTCGTCGGCGTGCTCTCGGGCGCGTTCTCCGGCGCCACGCTTGGCGCGCGCCTGTCGGAATGGCTGGGCACGCATGGCTTCTCGCCATCGGTTTCCGACACGCTCGGCGTCGGCCTCGTCGTCGTCGCCATCACCTATCTCTCGCTGATCCTCGGCGAGCTCGTGCCGAAGCAGATCGCGCTGCGCGATCCCGAGCGGGTCGCGGCGCGGGTCGCACCGGCGATGTCGCTGCTCTCCAAGGTCGGCGCGCCGCTGGTGTTCCTGCTCGACATCTCCGGCAAGGCCGTCCTGCGCCTGCTCGGCCAGAAGGGCGAGTCGGAAGAGAGGGTCACCGAGGAGGAGGTCCGCACCATCATTGCCGAGGCGGAGACCGCCGGCGTGCTCGAGCGCGACGAGCGCGAAATGATTGCAGGCGTGATGCGCCTCGCCGACCGTTCGGCTCGCGCCTTGATGACGCCGCGCCGCGAGGTCGAGGTCATCGACCTCGAAGACAGCGCCGAGGAAATCCGCGAGCAATTGCGCGCGACACGCCGCTCGCGCCTGCCCGTGCAGGATGGCGAGGCGGATTCGATCGTCGGCGTGGTCGTGGTCAAGGATCTGATCGAATTCCTTCAGGCCGGCGACAGGGGCGATCTGCGCGCGCTGGTCCAGGAAGCTCCGATCGTGATGGACACGGCGGACTCGCTGCATGTGCTGCGCGAGATTCGCGCAAGTCGCGTGCATATGGCGCTGGTCTTCGACGAGTACGGCCATTTCGAGGGCATCATCACCCCCGGCGACGTGCTCGAGGCGATCATCGGCGCCTTCCAGGAAGAGGAAGAGGATGAGCCGGCGATCGTGACGCGCGCCGACGGTTCCTATCTCGTCGCCGGCTGGATGCAGGTCGACGAGTTCTCGCATGAACTCGGCATCCCGATCCCGCGCGATGCCGATTTCCAGACGGTTGCGGGCTTCATCCTGGCCGAGATGAACCATCTGCCGAATGTCGGCGAGAGCTTCGACAAGGGGCATTGGCGCTTCGAGGTCGTCGATCTCGACGGTCGCCGCATCGACAAGATCCTGGTCTCCCGGATCGAGTGAGACGGCCGCCGGCGTTGACGCCGGCGGAGCCCACGTGGTCTAGTCGTCGCCAAGGGGTGCATCGCGACGACCCCGTGAGGCTTCGGCCCAATGTTCGCGTCCAACTTCCTCGCTCAGGATGGACGCAAGCCATGTCTTCCAACGAACAGATCACGGTCGCCCAGCTGTCACGGCTGGTCGGCCTTCCCGATGTGCCGGCGATCATCGATGTTCGCATCGACGAGGACGTCGCCGCCGATCCCGTCTTCCTGCCGGGTTCGGTTCGCCGCGACTATCGCGCTGTTTCCGAATGGGGCGCTGAATTCGCCGGGCAGCGGCGCGTGGTGGTTGTCTGCCATCAGGGGCTCAAGCTCAGCGAGGGCGTCGCCGCCTGGCTGCGCCATCGCGGCATCGCGGCCGAGAGTCTCGAAGGCGGTCATCAGGCCTGGCGACAGGCTGGTGGGTTGACCTTTTCGCCGGAACGTTTGCCTTCGCCAGGGGTATCCGGCGGCAGCGTCTGGGTGACGCGGGCGCGGCCGAAAGTCGACCGCATTGCCTGTCCCTGGCTGATCCGCCGCTTCATAGACCGGCGCGCCGTGTTCCTCTTCGTTGCGGCCTCCGAGGTCGAGGCGGTGGCCGATCGCTTCGGCGCTACGCCTTTCGACATCGACGGCGTGTTCTGGAGCCATCGCGGGCCGCTTTGCACCTTCGATACGATGATCGCGGAATTCCGGCTGGTGTCGCCCGCGCTCGACCGATTGGCGCGGATCGTGCGAGCGGCCGATACGGCGACGCTGGAGGCCGAGCCGCAGGCGGCCGGCCTGCTTGCGGCCTCGCTTGGGCTGTCGCGCATGTACAAGCACGATCTCGAACAGCTCGAGGCCGGCATGCTGCTCTACGATGCCTTCTATCGCTGGTGCCGCGATGCGGGTGAGGAAACCCATAACTGGCCAGTGCCGAAGCCGGCCGGGGAGGCGCAGCGATGAGCGTCGCGGAAACGGATGCTGAGATGGCAATGCAAAATGCCGCGCGTTTGCCGACGCTTGGCGAGGCGACCCGCATCTGGGCGAAGATCGGTCTGCTGTCCTTCGGCGGGCCGGCCGGCCAGATCGCGCTGATGCACAGGGAGCTGGTGGAGGAACGACGCTGGATCGGCGAGGAGCGCTTCCTGCATGCGCTGAACTACTGCATGCTTCTGCCCGGACCCGAGGCGCAGCAGCTCGCCGTCTATATCGGCTGGCTGATGCATCGGACGATCGGCGGCCTGATCGCCGGCCTTCTGTTCATCCTGCCCGGCGCGCTGGTGATGCTGGGCCTCAGCATCCTCTATGTCACCTGGAGGCATGTCCCGCTGGTCGACGGGGTCTTCTTCGGCGTGAAGGCGGCGGTGCTTGCCATCGTCATCGAGGCGGGACTGAGAATCAGCCGCCGGGCACTGAAGACCGGCGCGATGGTCGGCATCGCCGTTGCAGCTTTCGCCGGCATTTTCCTGTTCAAATTGCCGTTCCCGCTCATCGTCCTGCTCGCGGGGCTCGCGGGCTGGCTGGGTAATCGCATTCGGCCCGGCTGGTTCGGCAAGGGCGGTGCCGGCGGCCCGGCGGATGCCGCGGGCGAGGGCTTGCTCGACGCTCTCCTTGCGCGCGGAGAGCTCGACCATATCAGGCCCTCAGCCGGGCGGGCTGCCCGCGTGCTCGCCGTCTGGCTGCCGCTCTGGCTCGGGCCGGTGGCGCTGTTCTGGCTGGTCGCCGGCTCCGCCAGCGTCTGGACGCAGGTTGGCAGCTTCTTCAGCGCGATGGCGGTGGTGACCTTCGGCGGCGCCTATGCGGCGCTAGCCTATGTCGCGCAGGCGGCGGTCGACGGTTTCGGCTGGCTCGCGCCCGGCGAAATGCTGGACGGGCTCGGCCTCGCCGAGACGACGCCGGGGCCGCTCATCCTCGTGCTCGAATTCGTAGGCTTCCTCGCCGCGTTCCGGGCGCCGGGCAGCCTGCCGCCGCTCGTCGCCGGCGGGCTTGGGGCGCTGCTGACGGTCTGGGTGACCTTCGCGCCCTGCTTCCTCTGGATCTTCCTGGGCGCCCCCTATGTCGAGGCTCTGCGTGGCAACCGGGCGATCTCGGCCGCGCTCGGGGCGATCACCGCGGCCGTGGTCGGCGTCATCGCCAATCTCGCGCTCTGGTTCGGGCTGCATGTCCTCTTCCGCGAGGTCGGCAGCCTGTCCTTCCTCGGCATGAGCCCGGAGGTGCCGGTCCTGACCTCGCTGGACTGGCGTGCGGCCTTGCTGGCGGCCGGCGCTGCCATCGCATTGCTGCGCTTCAAGCTCGGGATGATGCCGGTCCTGGCGATCTGCGCCGTCGCCGGCATCGTCCTGAAGGGCGGTTTCTGAGGCTCAGCGGCGCGGCTCGTCCGGCTCGATGATGCGGTATTCGGCGTCGATGACCTCGACCCGGTCCGGCTGGCGCGGCTGGTTGGCGAACGGGTTGGCGGGGTCGATACCGGCCGCCTTCAGCTTGGCCTTGAGACGCCAGACCGCGATCGCGCCGACGACCAGCACGACCGGAATCAGGATGAGCGCGAGGCTTGCGGCCAGCACGAAAAGCGCGACGCCGACGATCAGGCTTGCCGCCATGGCGAGCCAGGCCTGCCAGCGCGGCATGGCGCGGGCGCGGCCGTTGAGCTGCTCGTAGAGATTGACGCGGATCATAGGATGTCTGTTCCTTCCCTCGGCACAGAGATAGGAAGCGATTGCGGCTTTGACGAGGTCAGGCCGTGTCTTGCCAGTCGTAGAGCCAACCATAGCGGTTGCGCAGGCCGTTCGGCCCGAGCCGTTTCAGCGCGAAATCGCGGGCAATGCTGAGCGGCCAGCCCATATGGTAGTTGCGGCCATTGCCCCGGCTTTCCTCCTGCACACGAGCGACACGCTGGGCGCGGGTCTTGGCATAGGCAGCGAAGGCTGCGGGCACGCCGGGGGCGCCATCGCGACTGAGCGTCTCGGCGAGCAGGCGGGCGAGCACGGCGGCATCCTCGATGGCGAGCGACGCTCCCTGCGCAAGGAAGGGCAGGATCGGGTGGGCGGCATCGCCGATCAGCGCGATCCGGCCCTTGGCCATGGCGGCCGGCTTGCGATCGAACAGCGACCAGACCTGCCAGCCTTCCGCGGCGCCGGTGAGGTCGCGTAAGGCCTGGGAAGCGCCGGCGAGATGATCGGTTACGATGGTGCGGTCGCCTTCGCGGGACCAGCCCTCGCGGGCTTCCTTCGCCTGCCGGACGACGACGAGGTTGATCTCCCGGCCCGCGGCAACGGGGTAATGCACTGCGTGGCGGCCGGAGCCCATATGCAGTGTCACGCGCGGCTTGTCGCCGGCACGGGCCGGCACGACGGCGCGCCAGGCTTCGTAGCCGGTGAAGATCGGCGGCGAGGCGTCGCCGGTGAGATCGCGCACGCGTGACCACAGGCCGTCGGCGCCGATCAGCCCAAGGGCGGAGAGCGTCCCGCCGACGCCGTCGCGCGCGGCGAGCCCGATCGTGACGCCGTCCCCATCCTGGCTGACCTCGTCCACGCTGCGGCCGACCATCAGGCGGATATTCGGCATGGCGCGGGCGGCGTCGAGCAGCACGGTATGGAGGTCGTTGCGCTTCATCATGCGGAACGGCGTCGGCATGCGGTCGGGGCTGGAGGGCATCTCCAGCACCTGCGAGCCATCGGCCCAGCGCCGGATCATCAGCCCGTGCGAGGTTACGCTGATGCGCTTCAGCGGCAGGGCGAGGTCGAGCGCATCGAGCACGCGGCCGGAATTGGAGGTGACCTGCAGGCCGGCCCCGGTCTCGCCGAAGCCGGTGCGCTTCTCGACGACGGTCGCTGCGATGCCGCGCCGCGCCAGCGACAGGGCCATGGTCAGGCCGCCGATGCCGGCGCCGGCGATGACGAAATGAGGAGCGGACACGGGGATCGGACGCCTTCGATGAAAGAGCTGGAAGACGAGGCGCGGATGCCCCTCAGTACCCGCGCCACCGGTGGAGTGTTTTCAGCCTCAGGCGGCCTTGGCCGATTCCGTATAGGCGCATTCCGGCGGGATGCAGGCGGCGCCCTTCAGCGACGGCTCGTATTTGAACAGCGTCGAGCAATAGGGGCAGACGATCTCATGGTCCGCGCCCATGTCGAGGAAGACATGCGGATGGTCGAAGGGCGGCTTGGCGCCGATGCACATGAACTCGTGCGCGCCGACCTGGATGACGGGGACGCCGGGGTCGTTGTGGAAATGCGGGATGCCGGTCGCGGCCATGGTCGTCGCTCTTCGAAAGGCTGGAATTGCGGCGCAACCTATCGCGTGAGCCCGCCGGGCGCCAGTGCGCTGTTTCGCATCAGCGCCCGTCGCGAAGGCAACCCTGGGCGAGTTCGGTCATCCGGGTGCTTTCCTGCGGCGAGAGCAGGTTGTCGAGCGCCTTTTGCCAGAGCTTCTCGCGCTTGAGCCCTTCGACGGTGCAGGCGCAGACCATCCGGCAGACCTGCTCAGGGGCATTGGGGCCGGCGCAGCTGCGCTGGCAATCGGTCCGGAAGGCACGCTCTTCCGGCGAGGGCGGGGCGATGACCTGTGTTGCCAGCATCAACGTGCCGATGAAGAGCGGCTGGTGGACGAGATAGACCAGCAGGCTGTGGCGCCCGCCCCAGGCGACGATTCGGGTCGCCTTGCTGCCGGGGCGCCAGCCAGCGAGCGCCGTGCCGGCGAGGCGCGGCAGGATGAGGCGGGCCAGCACGATGCCGCTCAACACGCAGCCGAACCAGGGGAAGACCGGCACGAAATCGGCCGTGTGGATTTCCGCGCGGGAGAAGCCGATCCAGGCCGCCCAAGGCTGGTCAAGCAGCGGATGGGCGACGAAGGAAGGCAACGCAAAGGCGACTGCCGCAGCGAGCGCGACGACGATGGTCGGCAGGCGCAGGAAGGGCAAGGCGAGCAGGCTCGCGACCGCGACATGGTGCAGGATGCCGAAGAAGATGAACTCTCCCGGCATGAACCGCCAGGTGCCGAGCGTGACCAGAGCGGCCGCGCCCGCGACCATGGCGAGGCGCTTGAGATAAGCCGTGCTGTCGAAGCCCTTGCGCGTCGCGAGGACGAGGCTGAAGCCGACGATGGCGAGGAAGGTGCCGGCGATGCCGCGCGCGAACAGCCGCCAACCTGGCTCGGCGACGATATCGGTCTCGATCAGCCGAAAACTCGAGAGATCATAGGCGAAATGGTAGACGAACATGGCCAGCAGCGCGACGCCGCGGGCGATGTCGACGATGGCAAGACGTGACGATTCGCGAATGGCGGGCTGGGTCATGTTCATCGTTCATCATGGCGGGCGCTCATAAGCAAGCCGCACCATGGCGGGTACACAAACCGGCTCGACCGTGGCAGGGAAAGAGCACCGTTCCGATCGTCCGAGCTGGACCCAAGACCCGCATGCAGAGCTTTTCTTCCGACGGCGTGAAGATCGCCTTCATCGACATGGCGCCGACCAGCGACGAGCCGAAGCACCGCACCGTCGTGCTCGTCCATGGCTTCGCCTCCTCGCACATCATCAACTGGGTCAATACCCAGTGGACGAAGGCGCTGACCCATGCCGGCTATCGCGTCGTCGCGCTGGACGATCGCGGCCATGGCCAGAGCGAGAAGCTCTACGACCCCGCCGCCTATTCCTCGCAGATCATGGCCGAGGACGTGCGCCGATTAATGGACCATCTCGACATCCCGCGCGCGGCGGTGATGGGCTATTCGATGGGCGCGCGGATTTCGGCGCATCTGGCGCTGGCGCATCCGCGACGGCTGGAGGCATTGCTGCTCGGCGGGCTCGGCATCCATCTGGTCGAAGGCGTCGGGCTGCCGCTCGGCATCGCCGATGCGATGGAGGCGCCTTCGCTCGATGGGCTGACCGACCCGATGCAGCGGATGTTCCGCGCCTTCGCCGAGCAGACCAGGAGCGACCTCAAGGCGCTGGCCGCCTGCATCCGCGGCTCGCGCCAGACGCTGACTGCCGAGCAGGTCGGCCAGATTTCGATGCCGACGCTGATCAGCGTGGGAACAAAGGACGATGTGTCCGGCTCCGGCCCGGAACTGGCGAAGCTCATTCCCGGCGCCGAGGCCTTCGACATCATCGGGCGCGACCATAACCTCGCGGTCGGCGACAAGAGCCACAAGCAGGCCGTCCTCGACTTCCTCGCGCGTTTGTGAGAATCTCACGAATGAATAGAGGCAATCTGGAAAAGCGGGCGACGCCAATGTGTTGTCGATCTTCCCTGAAATTCTGATTCCGCTGTCTCGCTTTTCGATTCAACACCGGTCCGGCCTGAGCTTTTGATGCGGACGCCTGCTTTGGGTAGGCTGTCCTTCCGCCGACCAGCATTTCCGGAGAATGACTATGCCGTCAGGGCGCTCCGCCGTGGAAGCACGTGACTTCGCCACCGGACTCGACCGGGTCGATCCCGTCTGGACCCGCTTGTGCACTGAAGCGGAAACGGCCGTCGCCGCCGAGCCGGCGCTCGGCACGCTGATCGTCGCGTCTGTCCTCAACCAGCCGAGCTTCGAGGCTGCCGTCGCCCATCGCGTCGCGGCACGGCTCGGCCACCCCGCCGTGACCGCAGACCTGATCGAGCAGGGTTTCGCCGAGGCGATGGCCAGCGACGAGACGATCGGCGCTGGCATGCGTGCCGACGTGATGGCCGTGCTCGACCGCGATCCGGCCTGCTACCGAGTGCTCGAACCGGTGCTGTTCTTCAAGGGCTTCCATGCGCTGCAATGCCACCGCCTGGCGCATTGGCTCTGGAAGCAGGATCGGCGCGATTTCGCGCTCTATCTGCAGGCGCGTTCCTCCGAGGTGTTCCAGACCGACATCAACCCGGCGGCGCGGATCGGCAAGGGCATCTTCCTCGACCATGCGACGGGGCTTGTCGTCGGCGAGACCGCGGTTATCGAGGACGACGTCTCGATGCTGCACGGCGTCACGCTGGGCGGCACCGGCAAGCAGGGCGGCGATCGCCACCCGAAGATCCGCAAGGGTGTGCTGATCGGCGCCGGCGCCAAGATCCTCGGCAATATCGAGGTCGGCCAATGCAGCCGCGTCGCGGCCGGCTCGGTCGTGCTCCAGCCGGTGCCACGCAACAAGACTGTTGCGGGCGTGCCGGCGAAGGTCGTCGGGGAGGCCGGCTGTGCCGAGCCCTCGCGCTCGATGGACCAGACGCTCGCCGGCGATTGCGGCGCCTATATCTGACGCGCTCGGCCGGCAGAGCCGGCGAGCCAGCCCATGATCTCGGCCCGGCGCGGATGTGCGCCGGCAGCCGTGGCCGCCGCGAGTGTCAATCGATCGACCGTCGGCATGGCCTGCGGGAACGGCGCGACGAGCCTGCCCGCGGCGAGATGAGGGCCGACGAGACTCATCCGCCCCATCAGGATGCCTGAACCCGACAGGCAGGCATCCAGCGCTAAGCTGTAGAGCGAGAACGCCGGGCCACGGCTCGGATCGATCTTCGTGCCGGGTACGGCGAAGGACAGCCAGCGCGCCCAGTCGCTGCGCCAGACTGCATCGTGCAACAGTGTCTGCGTGACAAGGTCGGCTGGTGCCGCGAGCTTTGCAGAGAGAGCGGGCGCGCAGACCGGCAGGATCGCGTCGCCCGCCAGTTGAAGGCCACCGCTGGCCGGTGCGGCCTCCCGATAGAACAGCGAGAGATCGTAGGGATCGCGCTGCGGATCGGGCGGTTCCTCCATCGCCGAGATCGATATCTGCAAATCTGGAAATGCGGCCCGCATCGCCGGCAGGCGCGGCGAGAGCCAGAGCTGCGCGAGGCAGGGCAGGGCGGCGATGGCGAGCGGCCGGTGCGGCTGGGCATCGCGCAGCGCCTGCACCGCCTGTCCCAGCATGTCGAAGCCGCGCGTCAGGCGGGGCAGGGCCTCGCGTGCCGCCTCGGTCAGGGCGACGCCCTGCGGCAGGCGGCGGAAGACGGCGAAGCCTAATGCCGCTTCGAGCTGCCGGATCTGCTGGGTGATGGCGCCGGCCGTGACGCCGATCTCGTCGGCGGCCTTGGCGAAGCTTTCCAGCCGCGCCGCAGCCTCGAAGGCACGCAGCGCATTGAGTGAAGGCAGGCGCGGGCGCGGTGGCTTGACCGGCAAGGCGAAACTCCAGGTCGAGGCTGAGAATTCCTCAGCCTGCGAGCGATGAATACTCGTTTGCGCAGGGGCCGGCAAACCGCTGTTATGGCGGCACTGCGAGATTGGGCGGTTCGGGAGACAGGCGAGATGACGGCACTGGGCAGGCGCGATTGGGTTCCGCAAGCGAGCGAGGATTACGTGCTCAAGATTGCGGGCGAGACGGCAAGCCAGCCGCTCGATGCGATCGCGGCGCGGATCGATGCGCTGGCGACCGAGAACCGGACGATCCATGAGCGCGACTGCGTCAACCTCAACCCGGCGACGAATGTCATGAATCCGAAGGCCGAGGCGCTGCTCTCGGCGGGGATCGGGGCGCGGCCCTCGCTCGGCTATCCCGGCGACAAATACGAGATGGGGCTTGAGGCGATCGAGCAGATCGAGATCATCGCCGCCGAGCTCGCCGCTGAGGTGTTCGGCGCGAAATATGCCGAAATCCGCGTGCCCTCCGGCGCTATCGCCAATCTCTACTCCTTCATGATCGCGGCCAAGGCTGGCGACTGCATCATCGCGCCGCCCGGCGAGATCGGCGGGCATGTCACCCATCACGGCGCCGGCGCGGCCGGGCTCTACGGCATCGTCACGCATCCCGCGCCGATCGATCCGGTCCGTTACACCGTCGATGTCGAGAAGCTCCGCGCCGACGCATTGCGCCTCAAGCCGAAGCTGATCTCGATCGGCGGCAGCCTCAACCTGTTCCCGCATCCGATCCGCGAGATCCGCGCCATCGCCGACGAGATCGGCGCGATCGTGCTGTTCGACGCGGCGCATATGTCCGGCATGATCGCTGGCCATGGCTGGCAGCAGCCCCTGGAGGAGGGCGCCCATCTCATGACGATGAGCACCTATAAGAGCCTCGGCGGCCCGCCTTCCGGCCTGATCGTGACCAACGATGCCGAGATCGCCAAAAAACTCGACGCCATTGCCTATCCCGGCCTCACCGCCAATTTCGACGCGGCAAAATCGGCTTCGCTCGCCGTTTCGCTGCTCGACTGGAAGGCGCATGGCCGCGCCTATGCGCAGGAGATGGCAAAGACGGCGAAGGCGCTGGCCGAGGCGCTGTCAGAGCGGCAGGTGCCGGTCTTCGCCCGCGACCGGGGCATGACGACCTCGCACCAGTTCGCGATCGAGGCGGCCGGCTATGGTGGCGGGCAGGCGGCGGCGAAGAAGCTGCGCATGGTCAACATCCTGTCCTGCGGCATCGGCCTGCCGTTGCCCGCGGTCGAGGGCGATGTGAACGGGCTCAGGCTCGGCACGCCGGAGATCGTCCGCTTCGGCATGAATGCGGCGGATATGCCAGAGCTGGCGGGTTATATCGCGGAAGGGCTGAACGGCTCGCGCCCGGCCGAAGCCGTGGCGAAGGACGTCACGGCCTTCCGCGGGCGGTTCCGCAATCTGCATTTCATGCGCTAGGAATCGTTGCCCGGCGCGAAGAAGCAGAGCAATTCGCCGGAATCATCGATGCAGAGATGCCAGCGGCCGTCCGGCGATGGCTTGGCCTTGTCCTGTGGGATTTCGAGCCGCAGCGGCTGCTTGCGTTCGCTCGACCACATCGGATGCTTGCCGGGCGCGATCGTGACGACGAAGCCGCCGGTGACTTCCTGCACAGCTTCCGCCTCGATCGGGGAGCAGTCGGAATCGAGGCAGCAATAGAACGGATAATCCCAGCCGCTCGGCGCCTGATGGGCGAGCGCGACCGTCGCTCCCGAAACCAGGACAGCAGCGATCATCGAGGCAAGAACACGCATCGGCCAGCCCTCGCGATGGAGGCTGCGACCGGAAGGCGGCGAATGCGTGGCGGACGGATTATGCGCCCGTTCCGCCGCCGTAGCGTTCTTCCATCTCGGCGCGCATGGCGTCCGCGCCGAGCAGGCGTGATCCCGCCATCCTGACCGAGCGAACGTTTGCTCCGTCCCGCTCCAGGGTGACGGTCTCACCAGGGCTGTGGAAGCCCGACGCGTGGACGATGCGACCTTGATCGGGAGTTTCGACCGCGATCTCGGCAGCGTCGAGGAAGGGCGTCAGCAAAGCCGGAGCGGCGCAGAGCACGCGGTCGGCGACGGGCACGAGATCGGTCGCGCCCCAGAGCGTCCACCAGCGGCCGGTCCAGTCCTGCGTCTTGGCCGAGGGGGCGCCGCGCTCGGCGAAGGTCTTGAGGATATGGGCGACGCCGTCGAGCCAGGGATGGGCGAGGCCGTCGGTGGCGTTGGTCAGGACCGAGATCGTTAGATCCTGCTTCGGGAGGATGGCGGTGCGGGTGATGAAGCCCTGGAAGCCGCCGGAATGGCCGACCCAGCGCCAGTCACCCTCGCCGCCGGAAATCGTGCCGAGGCCGTAATGGCGGCCGAGGCTGGATTCGTCGTCGGGCCAGAGCCGGCGGGTCATCTCGCGGCGGCTCTTGGCCGAGAGGATGCTGCGCTCGGCATTTGGCGAGAGCTGCGCGAAATAGCGCGCGACGTCGGCGACGGTGCCGACGAAACCGGTGGCGGACGCCATGGCATGGCAGTGATTATCGGCCGGGATGACCACGCGCCGGCCGAGCAAGTGCCTGCCGCTATGCCCCTTCGCCATCGGCCGCGGACCCCAGAGCCCGATATCGGGTTTGGTTTCGGTGAGACCGACCTTGGCGACGACTTCGTCGGTGATCCATTCGTTGTAGCTCTGGCCGGTCACGGCCTCGATGACGAGGCCGAGCAAGGCAAAACCGTGGTTCGAGTATTTGAAGCGCTGCGAACTGGGGAGGACCGGCGGCTTTGCGAGGTCGGCGAGCAGCTCCGCCTTGCTGCAAAAGGGCTTGCGGTCGAGGAACTGCCCGGCATCGGGGCCGTCGCGGGTGAGGCCGGCGCTGTTGGAGAGGACCTGCCCGATCGTGACCTTGGCAATTTCCGGGTGCAAACCGTCGATCAGGCTGCCGACCTCGTCGTCGAGCCGCAGGCGGCCTTCGTCGACGAGGCGCAGGATGCCGGCCGAGGTGAAACTCTTGGAATGCGAAGCGATGCGGAAGCCGTGGCGCGGTGTCAGCGCTTCGCCGGTCGCGAGGTTTGCGGTGCCGAAGGCGGCCTCCAGAACGACTTCGCTGCCATCAGCGATCGCAACCGCGCAGCCTGGCTGGTCATGGTGGCGGCGCTGGAAATCGAGCCAGGTCGCGACATAGTCGAGGGCGGGAGCAAGCCACGGCTTCATGATCTCAGGTCCGTCACGGTTCCGGAAGAGTGTGAGCATCGCACGATTCCGCCGATGCCGGACAACCACCGGAAAGGCTGGCCGGCCATGTTTACGGCGGTTGCTTTCGCTTGCCCTTCCCGGCCTGTCGTGGCATCGCTCCCGGCCAATTTCGAAAGGACCCAGGACCGTGGACAAGACCGAACTCGCCAAGCTCGAAGGCTATCTGCGCCGCACCTTCAACAACCATGCGATCAGCGTACGCGCCCGGATGAAGAAGAACGACTCGGCCGAGGTTTATCTGGGCGAGGAGTTCATCGGCATCATCCATGTCGACGACGAGGATGGCGACCGCTCCTTCAACTTCACCATGGCAATCCTGGACGTCGATCTCGAGGACTGAGACGACGGCAGTCAGGCTCGGGTTCGACCCGAGCATCTCGTGACAATGAGGTTCCGGCGCCTCTTGCTACCTGAAATTCTCGGGCCTGCGCCCCGCTTCGCCCGAGAATGACGTGCAACCCTCTACCGGATCAGCCCGTCGAGCGTCCGCCGGACGCCGCCCAGCATCACGGCCCAGTCGGCGATGATGGCGCGGGGGAAGCGGATGTTCACATCCATGCCGCGATGCTGGAAGGTGATGCGGCAGGGCTCGTCGAGCCCGGAGCCGGTGTCGATCGGGCAGCGCGCGGCGAAGCCCTTGCCATCGGGGACGGAGACGTAGAATTCGTCGTTCTCGAAGGGCGAGCCCTTGCGGAAGCCGCGCACCACGAGGCCGCCGGGATTGGACCAGACGGTCGGTGTCAGGAAGCGGGCATAGGTGGCGAGCTGCCGCGCCGGCTCGTTGACCCGGTCGGGCGGGCTCAGCGTGACGAGGAGCCGCTTGCGGTTCTCAGGCTGGGCCGGGCCAAGGCTCGGCCAGTCCAGGCGCAGCCGGACCATGCCGACGAGCCGGCTCGTATCGCCATCATCGTCGATCCCGGAGAGGTCCTTCGGGATCATCAGGGCGACATCGCCGACGCGGGCCGGCTGCGGCACGGCTCCCGGTTCGTCGCGGCGATGGGTCAGGTAGACGGCCAGCGCCGTCGCCAGCACGCCCGCCGTCAGGATCAGCAGCACCGCCTTCAGCAGGGCACCATCCGCGCGCGGAAGCGGGGCAGTCTGCCGCTGCAGGCGCATGCGCACCATCGAGGTCAGGTGGGCGGCCTGGTGGCCGGGCCGGTGGTAGGGCAGCGATGCGGTCATCCCGGTGCCTTGCGCGCTAGGCTCGTTATCGCATTTTCGTTGTCGCGTACCTTCGGTTCACGCGAACCGGTGTCCACTTCGCTCGAAAATGCTTTCGTCGCGACCACTGAATCACCGACGGCTTAACGCGCCGTAAACCATGACCGCGCCGGTACGGTTAACCATCGGTTAAATCTGTCCTTCACAGGCCACAGGTCATACGGCAGGCTCGGGCGTCGCTCTGGTCGAGAGTTTGCGTCCGTGACCATCCAGCCTTCCGCCGTCGAGGCGCTCCAGTCCCTGTTCCTCGGCTTCGCCTTCGCCGGATTGCTGGCGAGCGCGTTCGAGCTGTTCACGGCGCGGCGCGCGGATTTCAAGCTGCTGCAGGCGGGCGGGCTCGCTGCCGTCGCCAGCGTGCCGGTGGTGGTCTTCTGCGCGCCCTTCCTGATCCTGCGCAACACCGTGCATAGCCGGCCGTCGGACGGGAAGCCGTTCGCCTTCGTGATGCTCGCGAGCATGACCGCCGCGATCTGGAGCCTGGCCTCGGGGCGGGTCGTGCTCGACCTGCTGCATTTCCTCGGCGCTTGACGACCGGCGCCGCGGGCCTGCAATCCTGAGGGCTCGAACCGTCAGGACAAGCCGATGCCCCTTTATGCGCTCGATGGAACCAGCCCCGAAACCGCCAAGGCCGGAGACTGGTGGCTCGCACCCGATGCGCATGTCATCGGCCGGGTCAGGCTGGCGGCCGGGGTTGGGATCTGGTTCGGCGCGGTGCTGCGTGGCGATAATGAATGGATCAGCATCGGCGAGGGCAGCAATATCCAGGAAGGCTGCGTGCTCCATACCGATATGGGCTTTCCGCTGACGGTCGGCGCCAACTGCACGATTGGCCATCGCGCCATCCTGCATGGCTGCACGATCGGCGAGAACAGCCTGGTCGGCATGGGAGCGACGGTACTCAACGGCGCCAGGATCGGCCGCAACAGCCTCGTCGGCGCCAATGCGCTGGTGACGGAGGGCAAGGAATTTCCCGACAACTCGCTGATCGTCGGCTCGCCGGCCCGCGCGATCCGGACGCTCGACGAGAAGGCCGCGGACGGGATCACGGCCTCGGCGCGCGCCTATGTGCAACGCTGGCGGCAATTCGCGGCCGGCCTGCAACGGCTGGATTGAAGCCAAAAACGCAGCGGGCCGGCTTCCCGATGTGGAAAGCCGGCCCTTGGCGAAACCCGATCCCTTGGGGACGGGTGGGTGGGGACGTGACCGAGCCTCGCCGTCCTTATCGCCGCAGCCGGCTTGTGGCTGCGGCAGTCTTCCTCAACGCTGCACCGAGGCGACCGTCGGGGTCTGCGCGCCGCCAAGCGAGGTCCAGCCCGTGCGGTACTGGGACTCGCGCTTGACGTAGACGTAGCCGGTCTGGCTCCAGGGCAGGATGGCGTTGCGCTTGTTGTCGAGGATGAAATCGCCGCGATCGGTGCGGATCATCAGCACGGCGTGGCCTGCATTCTCCTCATCGATCACCACGGTGACCAGCATGGCGCGGCGGGGGAGACCAGCTTCGGCCAGGCGCTTGCGCTTCAGCAGAACGTAGTCCTCGCAATCGCCCTTGCCGTCGGTCGGGATGTCCCAGCGGTCGACGAGGCCCCAATGATCCTCGTCGGTGATCGCCTCGATCTCGCGATTGATCGTGTTGTTGACGGCGACGATCGTCTTCCAGAGCTTGGAGTTCACGTCGATCCGCTCGGCTTCGCGGGTGTCGACGCGGCATTCCGACGGCATACGCTTGCAGAAATCCGTCCAGGCATAGGGTGCGCGGGCGTCGCCGGAAGCATCGGCCGGAAGGCTCGCCACCGGGATGCCGGCCGAGCCCTGAGCCTGAGCCGAGGTTGCGCCGGTCATGACGACCATGGCGGCCAGTGCGGTACCAATCAGATTGCGATGGAGTGAGAGCATGTCGTCCCCTTTCTGTCCCGGGGAGACGATGCGCGGCGGCAGATGGATTCGAACTGAAATGGAAACGTACAAATTTATGTATTCGGCCGTCACAGCAGCCAAGTAAAAATCAGGATCAACCTTGTTCGAAATCGGAAGTAATGATTCGATGCGATGGCACAACCAATCGTTAACCATTAATTGTTCGTTGTGCTGAAAGGGTCGATTAACCTACTCAATCGTTACCGCGCTGAGGCCGAACGGAGGGCGTCGGTTGTTCCGCCGAATCCGGGGCGTAGCCGTGGAGAGGGCCGCGAGATCGAGTGGAACGCCAGCCTGCCATGAGGAATTGTTCCCGACCGACTCAGGTTCGAAAGGCTCGCTATGACTGCACTGACGATCTGGACCTATGATTGGGTGCCCGAGGGCGTGTGGGGTTTCGTCCGCGATCTCAGGCTGAGATGGGCGTGCGAGGAGGCCGGTCTCGCCTACGACGTTCGCACCATCCCGTTCGACGGTCGCGAGACCAACCATCTCGCGCGTCAGCCCTTCGGCCAGATTCCGTTCCTGGATGATGGCAACGTGAAGCTGTTCGAGAGCGGAGCAAGCCTGCTGCACCTGGCCCGGAAAAGCGAGACGCTGATGCCGGTCGATCCGATCGGGGAAGCGGAAACGCTGCAATGGACGCTGGCCGCGCTCAATTCGATCGAGATGGTCGCCGTGCCCTGGTGGTTCCTGACCGTGACCGGTGCAGCCGACAATCAACTGACGGGATGGCTCGGCATGCGCCTCGGCCAGCTCGAAACGCTTCTGGGCGAACGCGAGTGGCTCGCGGCCGGCCGCTTCACCGTCGCGGATCTGCTGATGGCGGATGTGCTGCGGGTCGAGAAGCTCCGCGCCTTCGGCGACCGGCCGGCGACTGAGGCCTATGTCGCCCGCATCACCGATCGCGCGGCCTTCCGCAAGGCCAAGGCCGATCAGACCGCCTTGTTCAAGGCTGCCGACGCGAAGCGGCGTGCCTGAATGTGATGCGGAAAGGACAGGAGGCCCGCAAAGCGGGCTTCAGAGTTCCAGGTTCTCGTCGAGCAGGTCGGCCGAGAGCGGAAAGCGGAACTCGGCGGCATAGCCGCCGTCGAAGCGGCGCACGACGCGGGCTGGCGTCGTGCCGAGGCGAACCGGCGTGTTGATCGGCAGGTCGAGATCGCTGGAGAAGGCGGCGCCCGAGAGCGAGATGTCGATGATGCGGACGATATGCTCGGTGCCGTCATCCATCATCAGGACCGAACGCGGATTGCGCGGCACGATGCGCTCGTGGCGGCGATCCTCGGGCAGGCCGAGCTCTTCGCGATTGGCGAGCCAGGTCAATTGCGCCGTGAATTTCTCGCGCTTGCGGCTGGTCGCGGTGATGGTCATCGCGAAACCTTCGGCCGTGGTGCGGACGCAGGTGCCCTCGATACGGCCGAGATGCTCGAGATAGACGATGACGCGTTCGCCGGGCCGGGCCTTGGCCGGCGCCGCGAGATGGACGCCGCCAGGCGAAATATCGATCGACTGGCAGGGATATTCCATGCGGTTCGGCAGCATGTAGCGCCCCAGCAGCACGACCTTCATACGGAAATGCCGCCTGCGCTCAGCAGGGAAAGCAGCCGCACGGGGCGTTTTGAGGGCGCTCAACATCAATTCCCGACCTGGATTCCCGGGTGATCCTAGGCGGGTTGGGTTAACGTAACGTTCAGATCAGGCCCGCCCGCCCGGTAATACCACGAGACGGGGCGGTTCGGCACGGCGCTGCGTGGCGGGTGGGCGTGCGGCCGCCGCGGGCCAGAGCATCCTGAGCGAGATCATCCGCATCGATTCGATGGTATCGAGGCCGAGCCAGTCCGGCGACAGGGCAGGCGAGAGCGCGCCCAGCACGCGGGCATGGGTGCGGCCCCGATAACGCAACGGCAGCAGCAGCAGTTCGAGGTAGATCGGCGTGCCGGTGGCCGATTTGCCCGAGAGGCCGGCAACCGCCCCTGCGCTCTCGTCCATCACGGTCTGGACGAGGCGGCGCATGTCGCCCTGGGCCTCGACATCGGCCCAGAGCGCGGTGAAGGCCCGGCCGCGCAATTCCCGGCCGATCAGGGCGCAGAGTCGCGTCCCTGCGAGCCGGAAGACCGGGCCGATCGGCTCGTTCTCCAGCACGAAGGTGTCGGCAAGGGCGTGCCGCAAGGCCCCGGGCTCGATCTCGCCGCGCTCCGGCGCGGCCCGGTCGCCGCGCAACCCGTCCCAATATTCGAAAACCAGACGTGTGCTCGCGTTCTTCATCCTGTGCCCATATTGCCGTCTGTCTCTCCCCGGAGCGGCCTCGCGTCCGAAGATGACGCGGATCCGTTCGAAAGGAGGACGAATCAGTCCCTCGGAAGATCGCTGACGCATTCGCCGTGCCGTCTTGCCACCGCCGCCTGAGTCGGGGGAGGCGGCAGGGTCGTTAGGGTTAATCAAGTGTTGCGATTGTGGATGATCGTTAAAATGCGCATCAATTGCCCCGGAATTCGCGGGTGCGGACAGCATGCGCGGCACGAGGTGGAGGGGGGCGTGAGCCAGCCGCCCGGCACGACCGGGCGGCCTCACAGCCGGCGAAAAAGGGGACGGCGCGAGCTGCTCCCCTTTTTCGTTGAGTCGAGGTGGTCGGCCGCTTGCGCCGCGCCGGTGCTTCGGCAAGTGTGACGACCGCATGGCTTCCCACGATCCTTCCCCGCCGCGGCGCGAGCCCGTCTTCAACCTGCCTTCGGTCGTGGTGTGGCTGCTGGCGGTCCTCGTCCTGATCCAGGCCGGCCGCTCGCTTTTGTCGGACTATGACGATTACGTGCTGATGTCCTGGCTGGCCTTCGTGCCGGCGCGATTGACGCTCTGGCTTTCGCCGGGCCGGATCGACGACGTCGTCGGCGCGATGGCGCAGTCCACGGCGGGGCAGGACGTGGTCGAGCGGCTGCAACTCGTCAGGCTCCTGCTCGCCGATGGCGGGGTCCGCCTCTGGACGGTCCTGACCTATGGCTTCCTGCACGGCTCCTGGCTGCACCTCGTCTCCAATGCGGTCTGGCTCGCGGCTTTCGGCAGCCCGGTCGCGCGACGGCTCGGACCTGGCCGCTTCCTCAACCTGGTGGCGCTGGCGACCATCGGCGGGGCGCTGCTGCACTGGTGGTCACGCGATCTCGACGTGCTGCCGCTGGTCGGTGCCTCCGCCGGCATTTCGGGGGCGACGGCGGCAGCGGTCCGCTTCGTCTTCGCGCCGGGCTTGCGCTTCGGCGAGCTTGGCGACGACGCGGTCGTGAAGGCGATCCCGGCCGAACCGCTCGGGCAGCTCTGGCGCAACTCGCGCGCGCTGCTGTTCATCGCGATCTGGTTCGTGACGAATATCCTGTTCGGCGCCGGGCTCGTGCCGATTTTCGGCGAGGAGACCAGCATCGCCTGGGAGGCCCATATCGGCGGCTTCGTCGTCGGGCTGCTGCTGTTTCCGCTGCTCGACCGGGGCCAGCAGCGGCGCTGACAAGAGCGGCTCCGGTCCGCTTCCCGCGATCTTGCCTGCGTCATGGTCTTCGCCCACACTCGCTTCATTGCGAAGCACTTCCCGAGCCAGCCGGCATGGAGAGTCTTGCCGGCGCTTGCGGAGTTCCAGCGAAACCGCGCGCCGGGAACGGCGCGCCTGCGAGGAGGGATGAGCCATGAATGTCGAGCAGTTGCTGAGCGGCAAGGGGCATGATGTCATCTCGATGCAGCCGCATCGGACGCTGTCCGAGGCGATCCGCACGCTGAGCGAGAAGCGCATCGGTGCCGTGATCGTCATGGGGGCGGATGGCGCGCTGGTGGGGATCCTGTCCGAGCGCGACATCATCCGGGCGCTCGGCGAGTTGGGCGGCGCGGCGCTGGAGAGCGCGGTCTCGCGCTCGATGACCTCGAAGGTCGTGACCTGCCGGCCGCAGACCAGCGTCGACGAGCTGATGGAGATCATGACGACCGGCCGCTTCCGCCACGTCCCGGTGGTCGAGAACGGGCGCGTCACCGGCATCGTCTCGATCGGCGACGTGGTGAAGCACCGGGTCGCCGCGATCGAGGCCGAGAGCCAGGCGATGCGCGACTACATCGCCATGGCCTGATGTCAGCTGCGCGGCCGGAGGGCTTCAGCTCTCCGGCGCGATATGGTTCGCGGCAACGAGGGTCGCGATGTCGTCCAGGGCCCGCCGTGCCGCCTGCCGGCCGAGCTCGATGATCTCGCCGGCGCGGTGGAAATCGAACAGGCCGATGCGGCCGAGCTTCGGGCCGATCATCACGTCTGGCGGGTCGCCCGCCAGGCGCGAGCGCGAAATCCGGTCCTGCGTGATGTTGAAGGCGTCGATCATCACGCCGGCGAGGCCGGGACGGTTCTCGGCCGGGCGGCCGACGATGTTGCGGACGCGCTTGGCCGCGCCGCTGATCCCGTCATACCAGCGCGGCTCCGGCTCGACCCGCAGCTCCGGCACGAGCGGATCGGGGTCGGAGCTCTGATCCTGGATGGTCGTGCCGCGGCCCGCGAGATCGCTGTTGAGGTTGACGCAGATCACGACATCGGCGCCGAGCGCGCGCGCCGCCGTGACCGGGACCGGGTTGACCAGTGCGCCGTCCATCAGCCAGCGTCCGCCGAGCTTCACCGGGTCGAAGATGCCGGGCAGCGCGTAGGACGCCGTCAGCGCCTCGACCAGCGGGCCATGGGTCAGCCAGATTTCGTGGCCGAAGCCGAGCTCGGTCGCGACGGCGACGAAACGGCGATCCAGCTCCTCGATCCGGATACCGTCGAGATGCTGTTCGAGCAGGCGCTTCAGGCGCCCCCCCGCGATCAGCCCGGCGCCGCCGATATGGAAATCCATCAGGCCGACGATGCGGCGCTTGGTCATGCTGGTGGCGAATTCGCTGAGCTCGGGCAGCTTGCCCGCGGCGAGGCAGCCTCCGACCACGGCGCCAATCGACGTCCCGGCGATGACGTCGGGGCCGAAGCCGGCCTCGATCAGCACTTCGAGAGCGCCGATATGGGCCCAGCCGCGCGCCGCACCACCGCCGAGCGCAAGGCCGATCTTCGGCCGGACCAGAGCCGGCTGGCCCTCGACCGGGCGCATGTCATTCATTGCGGCACCACCTCCGCCGAGACCAAAGGCTCGCCGCGTGACACCATCCCACCGCATGGGCTTGTCCCTCCGTGGAATGAGAGGGTCTCAGAAGCCGATGAGCGAAAGATGAACGGCCAGCCTCCGGCCATTATCGCCTCTCTTTGACGGATCCGTGAAGGCGTGCCGGCGGCATCGACGATGTGCGCCGGCTTCAATCCGGTCAGTCGCAAACGATCAGCGGCTTGTCCGCTTCGTTTCGCAGCGGCTGGACCCGGTAGAAGCAGGAGCAGCGCCCGGTATGGCAACAGCCGCCGTCGCCGGCGACCTTCACCTTGATCCAGAGCGCGTCCTGGTCGCAATCGACCCGCATCTCGACGATGGTCTGGATCTGGCCGGAGGTCGCACCCTTGTGCCAGAGTTCCTGACGGGAGCGCGACCAGTACCAGGCCTCGCCGGTCTCGATCGAGCGTTTGAGCGCCTCGGCATTCATATGGGCGACCATCAGCACCGCGCCGCTATCGGCCTCCGTCGCGACGACCGTCACCAGGCCGTTCGCGTCGAAGCGGGGGCTCAGCACCGTGCCCTCCTCGAGGACGTGCTTGTCGGGCGCGGTGGGGAAAAGGCTCATCTCGGCTCCGGGCAAAGGCAGTCACGCGCCTTGTATGGGAACGACAAGGCACGGCCAACCGGCGCCATCACAGCCCCGGCGACTTGACCATCGTGAAAAAACGGACCTGCTCGGCCGGATCGTCCCGGAAAACGCCGCGATACTGCGTGGTCATCGTCGAGGAGCCCTGCTTCTGCACGCCGCGCATCGACATGCACATATGCTCGGCCTCGACGAGGACGGCGACACCGCGCGGCTCCAGAACCTCCTCAATCACGTCGGCGATCTGGGCGGTCATCGTCTCCTGTGTCTGCAGGCGACGGGCATAGACATCGACGATGCGGGCGAGCTTCGAGAGGCCGACCACGCCCTTCGACGGGTAATAGCCGATATGCGCCTTGCCGACGAAGGGCACCATGTGGTGCTCGCAATGCGAATAGAACGGGATGTCGCGGACGAGGATCATGTCGCGATAGCCCTCGACCTCCTCGAAGACACGGTCGAGGATATGGCGCGGGTCCTCGGCATAGCCCTTGTAGAATTCCTTGTAGGCCTTGGCGACGCGTCGCGGCGTGTCAGTCAGGCCCTCGCGCGACGGATCGTCGCCCGCCCAGAGCAACAGCGTGCGGACAGCGGCCTCGGCCTCTTCCTGTGTCGGCTTGCGGACCAGAAACTTGTCGGCGGAGGGGCTGATGGCCCCCTCGACGGACAAGGACTTAACCACAGGGATCATGTGGTGCCTCCCGTTGGGACGATGGAGCCTTGCGAACCGCCCCTTGAAGGCTGCGGCTGCTCGGCTGGTGCGACAAGTTTGATGCCTCACGGCGGAAGAGGTTCCCATGCCCTCCCGTTTTGCGGCGATCAACCTTATATTGGGTTCTGGTGCCGGTCATTCCAGACCGGCCGGAGCCGGGTCCGATCAGGTTATTCAACCTGATCGGTGAATCCGCCTCCGACTATACGATAGAGAACGCGTTGTCCGATCGGATTGCGCTGCAATCCGATCGGCGCGTGCTCTAGGATCGAACCATGCTGGACGACGTCTACAACAAGCGCATCCTCTCGCTTGCCGCCAATATCCCCCTGCTGCAGCGCCTGCCATCGCCCGACGCGACGGCGCGCGCCCATTCGAAGCTATGCGGCTCGACCGTGACAGTCGATGTCACCATGGAGGGCGATGTCGTCACCGGTTTCGGCCATGAGGTGAAGGCCTGCGCGCTGGGGCAGGCCTCGTCCTCGATCATGGCGCGCCATGTTGTCGGGTCGACGGCGGCGGAATTGCGGGAGGTGCGCGAGCAGGCGCGCGCCATCCTGAAGGACAATGCCGAGCCGCCCGAGGGCAAATGGGCCGATCTCGCCGTGCTCGTGCCGGTGCGCGACTTCAAGGCGCGCCATGCCTCGACGATGCTGACCTTCGACGCAGTGGTCGATGCGATCGACCAGATCGAGGCGAAGCGGCGCGAGGCCGCGGCCTAGCCGTTTTTCACTTCACGCCGAAGGCGACACGGATTTCCGGCAGGGTCTCGTCGAAGCGGGCCTTGAAGGCGTGGTCCGCCAGCAGGGCCTTGGCGACGGCGCGGCCGACCTTGTCGCCGGCAACGATATCGCTGGGATAGTGGAAGCCGCAGATCAGGCGGCTCTCGTCATAGCTCTTCACCCGTTCTTCCAGCTTGTCCGACAGCTCGGGGATCGCTGCCTTGAGCAGTTCGGCATAGAGGGCTGCGGTCGCGGCATGGCCGGACGGGAAGGAGGTGCCGACCGGCCGCGCGCCGGGGCAGGGCTTGACCCGGACCTTGGCCCAGAGCTGGAAGGGGCGCTGGCGGCTGGTCAGGCGGTTGACGCTCTTCAGGAGGATACCGAGCTCGACCTGCGCCTCGCGGAACAGCAGCCGCACCTCGCGATGGGTGTTGTCGACATAGCCAGTGTCCATGCCGTTCAGAAAGTTCACCAGGGCCTGACGCTGGTCCGCGATCGCGGCCTTCTCGCGTTCGGGCGTGCGGTTCAGCACGATCTGCTGCACCTGCTCGAACTCTGCCTTGCCCTCGGGGCTGTTCTGCGCCGGCGGCAGGCCGATGATATGGGCGATGTCGAGCTTGGCGCCGTCGAGCCAGAGCAGGTAAGGCCGCTGCTGGGCGGAAGCCGGCATGGCGAGGCCGAGGCCGAGCGCCAGTCCGGCACCGAACAAGGCTTTGCGAATGGGGGCTTGGCGAAAGCGAACGGCGCGCATCATGTGTCCGGTGTCGAGCAAGGGAAGCGGTTCTGGTGACGGCTGAACGGAACGAAGCAGACGATCTATTTCAGCGTCTTTTTGTTAAGCAAAGATGTTCGCGCTTGCGAAAGGCTGCGCTTTTGCCTCGGAAAGCCGCTCATATCGCGATTCGTGGCTATCAGCTCAGCCTTTCGATGCTGGTCGGGCGGCATTGCCGGCACTGGCCGAGCTGCTCGGCCTATACCGACGAGGCGATCCTTCGCTTCGGCCTCTGGCGCGGCGGCTGGGTCGGTTTCGCGCGGATCTGCCGCTGCAACCCATGGGGCACCAGCGGGGTCGACATCGTCTGCGAGGCATTGCCGCCCGATGCGAGGTGGTATAGGCCATGGTCCTATGGCCGCTGGCGCGGGACAAACGTGCCGGCGGCTTTCGATTCCGACGCCGAACCGACTGCGGGCAGCGGAACGTAACCCTCACATTCGCAGCCGGTCTGACTTACGGGGTCCGTATCCCCGAGTGAGCAGGAGCACGATCGATGACGATCTCCCTGACATTTCCCGATGGCGCCAAGCGCGAATTCCCCTCCGGCATCACCGGAGTCGAGATCGCCAAGGGCATTTCTCCTTCCCTGCTGAAGCGTACCGTCGCGATGGCGCTCGACGGCACCGTCGTCGATCTCGCCGACCCGATCACCACTGACGCCAGGATCGAGCTCCTGAACCGGGAAGACCCGCGTTCGCTCGAACTGATCCGGCACGACACCGCCCACGTCCTCGCCGAGGCCGTGCAGGAGCTGTTTCCCGGTACGCAGGTGACGATCGGCCCGGTGATCGAGAACGGCTTCTTCTACGATTTCGCCCGTAACGAGCCCTTCACGCCTGAAGACTTCCCGGCGATCGAGAAGAAGATGCGCGAGATCATCGCGCGCGACAAACCTTTCACCAAGGAGGTCTGGAGCCGCGACAAGGCCAAGGATTTCTTTGCCGCCAAGGGCGAGGCCTACAAGGTCGAGCTGGTCGATGCGATCCCCGCCGACCAGACGCTGAAGATGTATGCGCAGGGCGACTGGATCGATCTCTGCCGCGGCCCGCACATGACTTCGGTCGGCAAGGTCGGCAACGCCTTCAAGCTGATGAAGACGGCGGGCGCCTATTGGCGCGGCGACTCGAACAACGCGATGCTGACCCGCATCTACGGCACGGCCTTCGCGAAGCAGGAAGAGCTCGACGCCTATCTCAAGCAGATCGAGGAGGCGGAGAAGCGCGACCACCGCAAGCTCGGCCGGGAAATGGACCTGTTCCACTTCCAGGAGGAGGGGCCGGGCGTCGTGTTCTGGCACTCCAAGGGCTGGCGCCTGTTCCAGGAGATCATCGCCTATATGCGCCGGCGTCTCGCCGCCGACTATGAGGAGGTGAATGCGCCGCAGATCCTCGACAAGTCGCTCTGGGAGACCTCGGGCCACTGGGGCTGGTACCAGGACAACATGTTCGCGGTGAAGTCAGCCTCGGCCTTCGAGAACCCGGCCGATGCCGAGCGCGACCATCGCGTCTTCGCGCTGAAGCCGATGAACTGTCCGGGCCATGTCCAGATCTTCAAGCACGGTCTGAAGAGCTATCGCGATCTGCCGATCCGGCTTGCCGAATTCGGCAACGTCCATCGCTACGAGCCCTCGGGTGCGCTGCACGGGCTGATGCGCGTGCGCGGCTTCACGCAGGACGACGCGCATATCTTCTGCACCGAAGAGCAGCTTGCGGCCGAGTGCCTGAAGATCAACGACCTGATCCTTTCGGTCTACGAGGATTTCGGCTTCACTGACGATCTCGTCATCAAGCTCTCGACGCGGCCCGAGAAGCGCGTCGGCTCCGATGCGGTGTGGGACCATGCCGAGGACGTCATGACCAAGGTGCTGGAGCGGATCGCGAAGCAGTCCGGCAACCGGATCAAGACCGAGATCAATCCGGGCGAGGGCGCCTTCTACGGGCCGAAATTCGAATATGTGCTGCGCGACGCCATCGGGCGCGACTGGCAATGCGGCACGACGCAGGTCGACTTCAACCTGCCGGAGCGGTTCGGCGCCTTCTATATCGGCGCCGACGGCGAGAAGAAGCAGCCTGTCATGGTCCATCGCGCCATCTGCGGCTCGCTGGAGCGCTTCACCGGCATCCTGATCGAGCACCATGCCGGGCATTTCCCGCTCTGGCTGGCACCCGAGCAGATCGTGGTCTGTCCGATCACCTCGGAGGCGGATGCCTATGCCGAGGACGTGACGATGGTGCTGATGGGGGCTGGCCTGCGTGCCCGCGCCGACCTGCGCAACGAGAAGATCTCGTACAAGGTGCGCGAGCACTCGCTGGCCAAGGTTCCGGTCATCCTCGCCGTCGGCAAGCGCGAGGCCGAGGAGAAGACCGTGACGGTCCGCCGCCTCGGCAGCCAGGCGCAGACGGTGATGACCCTGGACGCCGCGCTTGAGGCGCTGGGCCAGGAGGCGCTGGCGCCTGACCTTGCGCGCAAGAAGGCCGTCAAGGCGGCCTGACGACTTGCCGTCATGGCCGGGCTCGACCTGGCCATCTCGGAAACCAGCCTGTTCTGGCTGAGATTCTCGGGTCGAAGCTCCGCTTCGCCCGAGAACGACGGCGTGGAATGTACGCCCCTAGCGAATCCAGGCCTCGCCATGCCAGATTGCCGGCGATGCTGACAGGCTCCTATCGCAAGCGGCTCGAAGCCGATCTTCCCCGCTGGGTCACCGAGGGGTGGCTGAATGCTGACAGTGCCGCCGCGATCCGGCGCTCGGTCGCGCGCGAGCAGGGCGGCATCCGCCTGCCGGCGGTAATCGGCCTGCTCGGTGGCCTGCTGATCGCGGCCAGCGTCGCGGCCTTCGTCGCCGCGGGCTGGGAGGATATCCCGCGTCTCGTCAAGCTCGGCATGATCCTGGCGGCGATCGCCGCCTCCATCGCCTATGCCTTCCGGCTGGAGCGCCAGGGTTCTCCCCGTGGCGCCGATGCCGCCGTGACCTGCGGCGTGCTCATCTTCGGCGCCGGCCTCGCGCTGGTCGGCCAGATGTATCATCTGCCGGCGGATTGGCCGGGTGGGGCCTTGCTGGTGGCGCTCGGCGGCCTGATCGCCGCATTCCTGATGCGCTCGAACGGCGCCCTGGCGATCGCGCTGATCGCGATCTGCGCCTGGAGCGGCGGGCGTTGGGAGGAGGCGCGCAGCGGCGCGCATCTCGGCTTCTTCATCCTCTATCTGCCGGCTTTGTGGCTCTCGCTGTCGCGCGACAACCGGCTGGTCCATCACCTCGTCGTGCTGGCGGCGGCCGCCTGGCTCGCCATGGCGCCGGGCTATGGCTTGTTCGACCGTTTCGATTACGGACTCCTGGCCTATGGGCTGGCGCTCGCCGTGTTCTATGTGGCGCTGGGCGCGCTGGCGCTCGACCGGGGCCTGCCATCGGCCCTGACCGCCTGCCTGCCCTGGGGGCTGCTCGGGCTGGTGCTGGTTCTGAATGTCGAATTGATCCGCATCCTCGACAGCGACGAGGCGCGGGCCGGACACGCCTTCCGCTTCGTCTTCCTCGCCTATGCCGTCGCCTTGCCAGTCGTCGCCTGCATGGCGGGGCTCGCGCGGGAGCGGCGCTTTGCCTGGCCGCTGGCGGCCGGGCTCCTCTTCGCGCTGCTGGTACCGGCCGTGTTCTGGACCGGCATCGTCACCGCCATGGCCGGCAAGATCATCGTCGCGAGCCTGGTGCTGCTTACTGCTACGGCGCTGGTGGCAGCAGGCGCGGTCGGTGGCATCCGGCGGTTGGTGCTCGCGGGCTCGGTGCTGTTCGGCGTCGCGATCCTGATCCTGCTCTGGCAGACGATCGGGACGCTGCTCGACCAGTCGCTGTTCTTCCTTGTCGCAGGCGCGGCGCTTCTGGCGGTCGCCTCCGGTGCGCGCCGCCTCTTCGCCCGCCTCAACCCGCCTGAGAAGGAAGCCGCCTGATGCGCGCGCTTTCGGCCGATAACCTCGTCGCCAAGGTGCCGCTGGTCTGGCGCGCGCTGGCAACCGCGTTGCTGCTGGGGCTCGTCCTGCTGGCGCTGGTCGAGCAGCGGGCGCGCATCCTGCGGGGTGGGGCGGAGATCCGGCTGCGGAGCGTGCCGGTCGATCCGCGCGATCTCTTCCGTGGCGACTATGTCATCCTCGCCTATCCGATCAGTACGGTGGAAGCCGATGCTGCCGGCCAGCCGGCGTTCGAGCGCGGCGAGCGGGTCTATGTCAGCCTGGGCCGGGACGAGCAGGGTTTTGCCAAGGCGACCGGCGTCACGCGCGGCTGGCCGAAGGCCGGGGACGACACTGTGGTGATCGCCGGACGGGTTACCTCGACCTCGGCCTGTGCCACCAATGCCGACGGCGACTTCGATTGCAGCGGCCGGCGCAACCGCCTGCGCATCGCCTATGGGCTCGAGAGCTATTTCGTGCCGCAGGGCGAGGGCAAGGCGATCGAGACCACCGACAAGGCCCGCATCGAGGTCGTCGCCGCCGTCTCGTCTTCCGGGGAGGCCGCGATCAAGCGCCTGCTGATCGATGGCAAGCCGCTCTACGCCGAACCACCGTACTGAATTCGGCTCGCTGAACAGCCCTGATCCGACCGGCGCGGCATCACATTGCCGTGCCAGCCGCACTTCGTCTCAAACCTGCCGCAAAGCCCCGCATGATCCGCCACACGCGGTTGTGACAACGCGCCGCGTGACGTGAATCCGCGCGAGTTATATGAACGCCAGATGAACGAATTCGACAACCAGCGTTCATCTTGAGAATGGGTAGCCGGGAACCCTCCCTGGCCCACAGCGTTTCGATCCGATATTCCGGCCTGCTGAAGGACTGCCGTCCCGTGTCCTCCGATTCTTCCTTCAGGCGCTTCCTGCTTCTCGGCCGCCCGGCCGTGGATGCGGCGCTGGCCGCGCCGGGGCGGGATGCGCGGATCGACGTGATCCGTGGGCTTTCCCTGCTGATCATCTTCATCAACCACATGCCGGGAAACGTCGTCTCGGCCTATATGCCGCATAATTTCGGCTTCTCGGACGCGGCCGACATCTTTGTCCTGCTGGCCGGCGTCTCGGCGACGCTCGCCTATGGCGGGCTGATCGAGCAGCGTGGCTTTGCGGTCGCAGGCCTGAAGCTCGGTGCGCGGCTCTGGACGCTCTACATCGCCCATATCGCGGTCTTCATCATCGTCTGCGGCGTCGTCGCCACGGCGGTGACGCGGACGCAGAACCCGCTCTATATCGAGGCGATCAATATCCAGCCGTTCTTCCGCGACACGGTCGAGGCGCTGATCGGCGCCCTGACGCTGACCTATCAGCCGTCCTATCTCGACATCCTGCCGCTCTATATAGTGCTGCTCGCGCTCTTCCCGGTGATCTACTATGCGGTGCGCCTGAGCCCGCTGCTGACGCTGGCCTGCTCGCTGGCGATCTGGCAGGCAGCGCTCGCCTTCGAGCTCAGCCTACCCAATGGCAATGCCGGGGTCTGGTTCTTCAATCCGTTCGCGTGGCAGGTCGTGTTCACGCTCGGCGTCGTCATCGGCCGCGGGGCGCAACTCGGCATCCGCGTCCCGCGCCTGGTGTGGCTCGATCTCGCGGCGGTGGCCTTCATCGCCTTCGCCTGGGTGGTGAAGATCTCGAGCGGCAACCCGACGGGTATCGCTGCGTTGAACGACTGGTTCGATTCCGTGCAGCTCGGTTCTGACAAGACCAATCTCGCCTGGACGCGGCTCCTGCATATCGGCGCGCTGGCCTGGCTGGCGATCCGCTGGCTGCCGGCGGGACCTGCTCTGGCGAAGGCTCTGCCGGGCCGCATGCTGGCCAGTGCCGGGCAGAACTCGCTGCATGTCTTCTGCGCGGGAATCGTCCTCTCGATCATCGGACAGATCCTTCTTGCGGAAACATCCTTCGATCTGGGCGTTCAGTTGCTGATATGCACGGCTGGCGTTACAATTCTGACAGGGTTAGGGATTTTCCTGTCGTGGTACCGTTCGATCACGAAACGCGGCGCAAGCGCCGAGACGGCCCCGGCCCGTGGCGCACCGCCAGCGCGGCCTTCCTTCTCCTCGCACTGAATTCCGCGGCGGGCGCGGCGCCGATGCCGCCGCCGCCCGATATCCGCTGCCGTGCGGAAGCGGCCAAGACACTGTTCCAGCCGCGCCTGCCGGGCGCGCGCAAGGCCCTCCAGGAAACCGGCCGCCTGACCGTCGTAGCGCTGGGCTCCTCGGCGACCGCGGGCTCCGGTGCCAGCGCCGACGACAAGAGCTATCCGGCCGTGCTCCAGGCGGAATTGCGCCGGCGCCTGCCCGGGGCGGAGGTCAGGGTCGTCAACAAGGGCGTCGGCGGCCAGTCGGCCTATGACATGCTCCTGCGCATGCAGGCCGACGTCGTCGAGGAGAAGCCGGCGATCGTGATCTGGCAGACCGTCATCAACGATGCGATCCGCGATATCGGCGAGGAGAAGCTCGCCAAGATCCTGCGCAAGGGCGTGGGCAAGGCCCGCGCCGCCGGGATCGAGATGATCCTGATGGATCTGCCCTGGCTGCCGCGCGAGGGGCGCTACCCGCATTACGACGATTACCGCGCCGTGCTGGTGAAGACGGCGCAGGATCAGGGGGTCTCGCTCTTCCCCCGCTATGCGATGATGAAGGGCTGGTCGAATTCGCGCCAGTTCACGCCGGAGGAACTCGTCGGCATGGACGGGCTGCATCTGGTCGATGCCGGTTACCGCTGTTTGGCGCTGCGGCTGGCCGACGGGATCGTCGCCGGAATCGGGCCGGTGAGGATCGAGACGGCCGGCAAGGGAAAGCCGACGAACTGAGGCGGGTGCCTCAGGCTACTTCGCCAAAACCTCGATATCGCGGTCGCTGCCCGACTCGACCTTGAAGTCGCGGGAATAGACCTGCCCCTCCTGTCGGGCGATCAGCACATAGTCGCCCTCCGCTAGGATGACCTGCGGGAAGGCGCCGATTGCCTCGCGGATGACGTCGCCGCCCGGGGTCAGCACACTGAAGGCAGTGCCGGCGAAGGCTTCACCGCCGGCACTGGCGACGAGCTTCAGCGTGACCTTGGCGGCGCGGTGATGCAGCGTCGCATCCGTCACCTTGCCGTTCTCGACCTTCACATCGGCGCGCTGGATCGCGTTGGAATCTCCGTAGGTCGAGACGACGTGATAGGTGCCCTCCGGCAGGCGGATGATCTCGCCGGCCTTGGCGCCGTTCGTGATCAGCCGGCCTTCCGAGTTGCCCTGCAAGGGCACGAAAACCGAGAAGGACAGCAGCATCCCCGGGATCGGGGCATCGCCGATCGAACCCGCGAGCGAGAGCGCGCCGGCGCTGATCTGGACCTGGTCGCGCAGTCCCTGCTGGCCGAGGCTGACACGCTTCGTGCCGCTGGCGAAGCCGTAACCGGCATGAACGGTGTAGTTGCCGGGCGGCAGCGAAAAGGCGGGCTCCGGCTCGGAGGAGCGTGCGACGATCCGGGGCGACGCACCATCGACGCTTTCGCTCACGACGCGCCAGTTCAGCCCGGAGCGGATCGGCTTGCGGTCGGCCGCGAACTGGGCGGAGACGGAGAGGCGCGCCAGTCCGTTCGGCGCGACCGGCTGCCCTTGCATGGGGGCGGGGGCAGGGGTGTCCGCGCCGGGGCCGGGATCGGGAGCCTGGGCGCCGGCGAGATTGGGCGCAAGCAGGACGGCCACGGCGAAGACGGCGCCCGCAAGGCGGCGGCCAGCTTCAAAACCATTTGGATTTTTGTCGTGTCGCATTCTCTTCACGCGAACCGGTGCCCACTTCGCTTGAAAATGCTCCAATTCAAGCATGCTTTTCGTCCTCGGCGGCTCTGCGGCGATGTATGAGCAGCTCCGCTTGTCCTCATCATGGCGAAGGAATAGGTCAATTCCAAAGCCACTGTCCGGATGTTTCATGACCGATACGCTCTCTCTGCTCAAGCTGCGTCGCTCCGTGCCGCCGCAGTTCCTCACCGCGCCCGGCCCCGACGGCTCCCAGCTCGACGAGTTGCTCGCCATCGCCGCACGCGTGCCCGACCATGGCAAGCTCTCGCCCTGGCGCTTCATCGTCTTCAAGGGCGCGGCCCGCGAGGAGGCGGCGGGAATCGTCGCGCGCATCTTCCGCGAGAAGAACCCGCAGGCGAGCGAGGATCAGGTCGAGTTCGAGCGCAAGCGCCTGCTCCATGCGCCCGTCATCGTCGGCGTGGTCTCGCGGGCGCGGGAGCATGCCAAGATCCCGCTCTGGGAGCAGGAGCTTTCGGCCGGCGCGGTCTGCATGAACATGCTCGTCGCCGCCTATGCCATGGGCTATGCAGGGTCGTGGCTGACCAACTGGTTCTCGTTCGACCGGCAGGTGCTCAGCGCCTTCGGGTTGGCCGAGGACGAGCGGATGGCCGGTTTCGTCCATCTGGGCACGCCGACGGCGCCGATCACCGATCGCGACCGGCCGGTGATGGCCGATATCGTCAGCTATTACGGGACCTGACGCGATGATCTATTCGGCGACGAAGGACGATCTCGGCCTGCCCCACGACCCGTTCAAGGCGATCGTGGCGCCGCGGCCGATCGGCTGGATCACGGCGCTGAACGCCAAGGGCGAGGTCAATCTGTCGCCCTACAGCTTCTTCAACGCGATCTCGTCGCGGCCGAACATCGTGATGTTCTCCTCGGAGAACAAGAAGGACGCCGTCGCCTTCGTCGAGGAGACCGGCGAGTTCACCTGCTCGCTGGTGACCAAGGCGCTGGCGCATCCGATGAACCTGACTTCGGCCCCTTTGCCACGGGGCGAGAGCGAATATGCTCATGCCGGGCTGGAGATGGCGCCGTCGCGCTTCGTCAAGCCACCGCGCGTCGCCGGCACGCCGGCTGCGCTCGAATGCAAGCTGCTTTCGGTCCAGCAACTGCACGACCTCGACGGTCAGGCGGTACCGCGCTGGATGGTGCTGGGGCAGGTCGTGGGCATCTTCATCGACGATGCCTTCGTCAAGGACGGGCGCTTCGACACGGCGGGCGCCAACCCGATCGCGCGCTGCGGCTATGCCGATTATGCCGAGGTGACGAGCCTGTTCTCGATCACGCGTCCGGCCGGGGGGTAGAGGCGTTTCAACCCGCCAGCGGCTTGGCGCGGTAATCTCCGAACTCCGCCAGCGCCTTGTTGATCGCCTCGGCATCGAGGCTGACACCTTCCGGCAGGCTGAGGCGTGGCGGATCGAGCGTGACCGTAGCGCCGGGAGCGAGAGCGGTCGCGGCTCGCTGGACGCGAGACGCGCAGCCGCCGCAATGCATCCCTGAAATCTCGAAAACCTGAGTCATTCGAATCGCCTCCGGCGGTTCATTCAGCCAGTTTGCGAGCTCGTGCGACGAGCCGCTCTGCCCTGATCAGATGGGGACGATCCAGCATTTCGCCATCGAGGCCGATGACGCCGGCGCCGGGATTGGCCTCGAACAGGGCGATGATCTGCCGGGCCTTGGCGAGTGCCGCCGGCGAGGGCGCGAAGATCTCGTTGATCGGTGCGACCTGCGCCGGGTGGATCGCCATCTTGCCGGTGAAGCCGTCGCGGCGCGCAGCCAGGCATTCGGCCCGGAAGGCGGCGTCGTCGCGGAAATTGGTGAAGACGGTGTCGATCGCCTCGACCTGGGCTGCCGTCGCCGCGAACAGGGTCAGCGCGCGGGCGAGGCGGTAGGGATCGGCGTAGGAGCCGTCCTCCAGCCGGTTGGTCTCGGCACCGAGATCGGCGGAGAGGTCTTCCGCGCCCCAGGTCAGGGCCATCAGGCGGTGCGAGGAGCGGGCATAGCTGCCGAGCCCGAAGATGCCCTTGCCGGTCTCGGTGCCGATCGGGAGGATGCGCGTCATGCCGTCCGGCAGATCGGCCTCGGCCTCGCGCACGGCGATCTTGGCGGCGAGGTGGCCGACATCGGTGCCGCCCTCCGATTTGGGCAGCATGATCGCGTCGGGCGCACCCGGCATGATCGCGTCGAGATCGGCATCGCTCATCCCGGTCGCCAGGCCATTGATACGGACGATCAGCAGGGGGCGTTTCGGCAGGGCACGGGTCGATTCGAGGAAGGCACGGGTGATCTCGCGCGCCTGCGGCTTGGCGTCGAGCGCGACGGAATCCTCGAGGTCGAGGATCAGCGCATCAGTGCCGCATTCCAGGCCCTTCTGCTGCTTCTTCGGGCTGTCGCCCGGCACGAACAGGAGCGAGCGCATGCGGGTCAGACCGCGACCGTGGCAGGCGCGGGGCGCTTGCGCATGAAGGCCTGTCGGCGGCACTGGGCGACCAGCGTGCCGTCCTGCTTGTAGGCCTTGTGCACGAACTCGACGATGCCGGCATCGGGACGCGAGCGCGACTCGCGCTTGGCCGCGATCTCGGTGGTGCAGTTGATCGTGTCGCCCTCGAAGAGCGGGGCGGGGAAGACGACGTCGGTCATGCCGAGATTGCCGATCGTGGTGCCGACCGTGGTGTCGTTGACGGAGATGCCGATCATCAGGCCGAGCGTGAACAGCGAGTTCATCAGCGGCTTGCCCCATTCGGTTTCGGTGGCGCAGAAATGCGCGTCGATATGAAGGGGTTGCGGGTTCAGCGTCATGTTGGAGAACAGCATGTTGTCCATCTGCGTGACGGTTCGGGTCAGGCCGTGCTCGATGACCGCACCAACCTGGAAATCCTCGAAATAGATCCCGCCACGCTTGTGACGCACCACATCCGCCATCGACGCCTCCGTCCATATCATCCCGGCTGCTGAGCCGGAACGAGAAGTCGTAGAGGGACCTCTGCGGGGAGGGAAGCGGAAAGCGCTGCTGCCCCAGCGGCATGAGGTCCATCTTAACGGTTCGCTTACCATAATGGAGGCAATTTCGAGGCGTGCCTTCGCAATGCGCGCAAGGCCGCCCGCCGAAGGTCTCGATGTTCCTCTTCACCACCCCGTCAAGCCAGAGCCGCGAAACGCAGCCAGCGAGCCCGGTCGTCAGCGCGATCCGCCAGGGCGCGGAGCGGACGGGGGCGGGGTTCGACTATCTGCTCAAGACGGCGCAGCGCGAATCCTCGCTGGAGCCGACGGCCAAGGCGAGCACATCGAGCGCCACGGGGCTGTTCCAGTTCATCGAGCAGACCTGGCTCGCCATGGTCAAGCAGGAGGGCCCCAAGCAGGGCCTCTCGCAATATGCGGACGCGATCAGCGAGAGCGGCGGGCGCCTCAGCGTCTCCGACCCGGTGGCGCGCGAGAAGATCCTGCAATTGCGCAACGATCCGCAAGTCGCGGCCGTGATGGCCGGTGCCCTGACCCAGAAGAATCGCGACCAGCTTGCCTCGAGCCTCGGGCGACAGCCGCAGGCCGGCGAGCTCTACATGGCGCATGTGCTCGGCGCACGCGGCGCCTCCGACCTGATCCGCACCGTGGCCAGCGACCCCGGCCGCGTGGCTGCGCGCGATTTCCCGGACGCCGCCGCGGCCAATCGCGGCATCTTCTACGACAAGGCCCGCCGTGCGCGCAGCGTGCAGGAAGTCTATGGCGTGCTGGCCGCCAGCCATGCCAGCACGCAGGTCGCGGCCAACGTGACGCCGAGCGCGCAGGCGGGGCAGGGCGATATCCCGGTTGCCGAGGTGGCTGCCGGGCTGCGTGAAGGCCGTGCCAGGGGCCTCGTCGGGTTGTTCTCGACCGGCGGCTCGCGCGATCCGGTCTCGAAGGCCGTCGCCAATCTCTGGACGACACCGCCGCGTGGCGGCACGCGCATGGCCTCGCTAGAAGGCGGCGAACGCTATTTCCCGCGCTCCGGCCAGAGCGAAACCACGATGTCGGATGCGAATCCGGTTGCGAGCAGTTCAGCGACCGGGGCCGTGGCCAGGGCCGTCAATGCGCCGCTGCCGCCCTCGCGGCCGACCGACCTGACCCAGCCCGCCGTGGCGGCCTCGCAGCCGGCGGCGACACGACGAAGCGGGCCGCTCGACCTGTCTTCCTTCATGATCCAGCGGAGCGGGGCATGATCGTTCGGCGCTTCCTGCTTTGGGCCCGTACCGCACCGGCGGAGGCACGCGCGAGCGGCGCCGCCAGTCTCGCGGCGGCCTATCTGCGCTCCGGCATGTCCGACGAGGACAGGCACGAGGCCGAGACGGCACTGATGGCGTTGATCGACGATCCCTCGCCGCTGGTTCGGCGGGCGATCGCCGAGGAGATGGCGCCCTCGATGCGCACGCCGCGCAATCTCGCGCTAAGCCTGATCGCCGAGCAGCGCGATGTCGCGGCCTTGGTCCTGGCGCATTCGCCGGTGCTGACCGAGGCCGATCTCGTCGATGCCGCCGCGATCGGCGATACGCTCGCCCAGAAGGCCATCGCCATGCGCCGCTGCCTGCCGCTTGGCGTCTGTGCCGCGCTCGCCGAAGTCGGCTGTGCAGAGGCGCTCGTCACGCTCGCCGGCAATCGCACGGCCGAGATCCCCGATTTCTCGCTCGAGCGCATGATCGAGCGGCATGGCGATAATGGCGCCCTGCGCGAGGCGCTGCTCGAACGCGCCGATCTGCCGGGCGGTTTGCGCCAGGCCATCGCCGCCAAGGTCTCCGACACGTTGGCGAATTTCGTCGCCGGCTGCGGCTGGCTGACGCCCGAGCGCAGCGCCCGGCTGGCGCGCGAATCGACCGAGCGGGTCGCGGTCGCGCTCGCTGCCGGTGGCGAAGCCAGCGATGCGCCGGCGATCGTCGAGGTGCTCAGGGTTACCGGCCGGCTGACGTCCGGGCTGATGCTGCGCTCCCTGCTCAGCGGCGAGCCGGCCCTGGCCGAGGCTGCTTTCGTCGCCCTGTCGGGCTTGCCCGAAGAGCGTGTGGCGGCGCTGCTGCGAGACAAGCGCGGCGCCGGGCTGAAGGCGCTTTGCCGCAAGGCCGGGCTTCCGGCTTCGCTGGAGCCGGCCTTTGCGGCCGCCATCCTCGCCCTCAACGCGCGCGGGTTCGATCGCGGTGCGGCCGGCAACGGCATTGACCGCAGCCTTTTGCGCGCGGTCCTGATCGCCTGCGAAAGACTGGAAGGGCCGGAGGTCGACGGATTGATGGGCCTGCTGCGTCGCATGGATGCGGAGGCCGCTCGCGAGGAGGCGCGCGGCCTGGCGGATTCGCTCGCGGACGATGCCGCGCTCGCGTTGCTCGTCGAGGCCGATCCGTCCTTCCTGATCGAACTCGCCGAAGGCGATCTGCGCGACGCGGCCTGAGCCCGGACCGCTTCAGTAGCCGAACTGCTCGCGCAGGATGCGCTCGTCCAGGCTGTGGCCGGGGTCGTGCATCATCACGAGATCGACATTGCGATCGATCTCGATTTCGACCGAGCGGACCTCGTCGATCTGGGTGTGATCGGCGACGGCGCTGACCGGGCGCTTCTCGGCCTCCAGCACTTCGATCGAGACGCGGGCATGGTCGGGCAGCAACGCCCCGCGCCAGCGCCGGGGGCGGAAGGCCGAGATCGGCGTCAGCGCGAGCAGCGGCGCATCCAGCGGCAGGATCGGGCCATTGGCCGAGAGGTTGTAGGCGGTCGAGCCGGCCGGTGTCGCCAGCAGCACGCCGTCGGCGATCAGTTCCGTGAGGCGCACCTGACCATCGACCGAGATCCGCAGCTTCGCGGCCTGGTAGGAACGCCGCAGCAGCGAGACCTCGTTGATCGCGCGGGCCTGCACGGTCTTGCCGTGCTGATCCACCGCCTGCATCGAGAGCGGATGCACGACGCTGCGCTGAGCGGCCTCGAGTCGCTTGCGCAGGCCGCGTTCCTTGAACTCGTTCATCAGGAAGCCGACCGAACCCCGGTTCATGCCGTAGATCGGCTTGCCGGTGCCGAGGAAGCGGTGGAGCGTCTGCAGCATCAGGCCGTCGCCGCCCAGCGCGACGATCACCTCGGCATCGGCCGGGTCGGCATTGCCGTAGCGCTCGACCAGCCGGGCCAGCGCCGCTTCCGCTTCGGGAGTATCGCTGGCGACGAAGGAGATCGCCCCGAATCGCTCGGTCATCACATATCCTGAAACGGCAGCCTCGGCAGTGTCCCGGCAGGCTTACCATGACCCGGCAGCCGGCCGCGAGGCCGGCCGCCCAAGAAAAAGGCCGGGCGAGATGCCCGGCCTCGTGTCTGCGGCAAGTGCGAGGGGCTTCAGAGCGCCGTGCTCCACTGCACCGGCACCATCTCGAAGCCGTTGCCGTCCTTGGCGATATGCCCGGTCGCGGGGAAGGGCGCGTGGTAGAACGCGACCTGCATCCGGTCAGTCGAGACCATGTCGAGCAGCTTGCGCCGCGTCGCCGCCGCCTGCGGGCCGTCCATGTCGAACACGGCCGACCAGTCGGGGTTGCGCACGAAGAGCGCGGGATGATTGGTCGTGTCCGACATGATCATCAGCTTGCCGTTGCCGGAGGTCAGCGCGAAGACGGTGTGACCTGGCGTATGGCCGGGCGCCGCGATCGGCGTTAGACCCGGCAGGAGCTCCTTGCCGGGCTCGAACTGCTTCACGTCCTTGGCTACGGGTGCGAAGACGCGGCGCACGCCGGCGAAGGCGCCCTTCATGCCCTCGGGCGCGGCATTCATCTTCGCGTCGTCCATCCAGAAGGCCCATTCGGCCGCCGGCACCATCACCTCCGCGTTGGGGAACACGGCCGTGCCGTCCTTCAGCCGGAAGCCGTTGATGTGGTCGCCGTGGAAATGGCTGAACACGACGCCGGAGACGTCCTTCGGGTCGAGGCCGGCCGCCTTGAAATTCGCCATCCAGGTGCCGGACGTCGGCGCGCCCGAATCGCCGTTGCCGGTGTCGATCAAGGTGAGCTTGCCGCCCTGCTGGATCGCCAGCGTGGTGAAGGTGATGTTGAGCGCGTCCTGCGGCAGGAAGGCCTGCTCCATCGCCTTTTTCACATCGGCGAGCTCGGCATTGCGGACGAAGCCTTCGAGCGGGCGCTTGCCAAAGCCGTCATTGATCGCGGTGAGGGTGACGTCGCCGATCTTGTAGCGGTAGAATCCGGGGGCCTGGTTCACGGGAATTCCTTGTGCCTGGGCCGGGCCGGGCCCGGGCAGATCGAGTGTTGCAGCGGCAATGAAAGCACCGGTGCCGACCAGAGCGGCACGGCGCGTGAAATCTGTGTCCTGCATGGTCTGTTCTCTCCCCTCGGGTGAGTGGCAGACTAGCGGCGGCCGCCTTGCGTTCAACCGCAAGGGCTTGCCGGTAGGTCAAGTTTCCGTGAGGCGTGCTTCGGCGGGCGCGAAGCAGCGCTGCCCGACGATCTCCACGCATCGAGGGCCGTTTCGCTGCGGCGACGCGGGACGTCGTTTTCAGCTCGTGGGGGCCGGTTTCCTGCCGAAGCGAGGAGTTGCGCGCCTGCCGAGATCAATCGAAGGGCGGCAGAACCACGTCCTCCACTCCGCGGACCACGTCGTGTGACAGGAAAAAACTGCTCTGCTCCGGCCATTGCCACGTCGGCTCGCCGGTAAGGATGACCTTGGTCCTTATCCCAAGAGCCCCAGCGAACAACGCAGCAGAACAATCAATCGACACGACGGCATCGAGCAGTCCGATCTGGGAAAGCTGGATATCGATCGAGTCCAATGGATCGACGCCGCCGTCGATGAAAAGATTTTTCATTTCAATCGCTGCGCTGTCGTGGCGGGCCTTTTCCAGATCAGGCTGCAAGCTGATGAAGGCGCAGTCGGGATACCGGGCGAGTAACCGTCGAACATCGGCCAGTCTCAGGTTCCGGTGGCGACCGGTGCGGCCATTGGAGGTGTGCCAGGCAATGCCGATCAGAGGGCGAGTTCCAAAACGGGCCGTGTAGCGTTCCCGCAGCGTTTGCGTTTGTTCTTCGTCGGCATCGAGGACGGCGTGACTGCCGGATGCGCCGTAGCGCGGCCCGTAATCAGCCAGAAGGTCGAAGCCCTCTCTTACCTGTGCCGGGCGTAGATGGCCGATCTCAGATATGTCGTGAACGAATTCCGCTCTGCCGGGTAAAGCTCTGGCGAGCACCGGGTGCAGGCGCCTGTCCACGACGACTGTCAGCGCTTCCTCTACCGCGGTGGTCTCGGTCAGGGACGGCAACGCCTGAAGAATCGCCGAACCAACTCCGATTTCGGGCGCTATGTAAATGACCCGGCCCGTTCCGTCCGCGCTTTCGCGTTCGCGCAGTTTCGAGAACTGCTCGTTATTCCCGCGGAAGGACGACGATAGCACGCGGCACCCTTCGACGAACTCCCCGTTCGCCGTCAGCACGACGGAAACATGGTCCTTTGGCCAGCCGGTCAGGGGAGGGGCCGCTTTCAAAGCGGCGCGGGCGAATGCGATCGCTTCCTCTTTCTCTTCGGCACGACTCGCGCAGATCGCTGCATGAGCAAACTGGGTCGAGCTTGCGTTCGCAGAGGGAAGCGCATTGCGGGCATAGGTGAACGCATCCTTCCACCGGCCTGTATGGTAGGCCAGTTTCGATGCTTGAAGCGCCATGTTGCCGGTCAAGGGCTGGCTGATCTTGTCTGCTTCCCGATAGAGCGTCAGCGCGAAATTGGCGCTGCCCGCTGCCGCTGCGACATTGGCGAAAACCCCGGTGACGGCCGCATTCGCACGGTGTTCCACCCGCAGGCTGTCAAGCCATCGGAATGCCTGGGAAGTGTCTGCTTGAGCCAGTTTCCCAGCGACATATGCAGCCTCTTCGACACAATTTTCCGCGTTCAGTTGCGAAATGCTATGCGTCAAGGCGGGTGGGGCGAGTTCGGAAAGCGCTTCCTCGACTGCCAATCTATGCCCGCGCGTCTTGGGAGGACCCGGCAGCCCGATCGCCTTGAGCCAATCGGAAAATCGACGCGCGATGGTCGCTGTCGCCGGGCGCTTTTCGTCGTTTGCGTCAAACAGCATTGCGCCCATGTTTCGAGCCGGCGCAGCGGGACGTGCCGAGGAATACCTGCGTTCGGAAAGCTTGAGCGCGTGCAGCGGATGCAATGATGCATCGGCCTTCATCTCCATCAGCCGCTTTTTCGCGTTGCGTGCCTGCGCCGCCGACACTTCGATGGGCCAGATGTCTTCTTCACCCAATCCTTCCGGCAAAATACAAAGATCATCCAGGAGCTGTCTCATCTTGCCGGAATTCGACGGCAAGACGGTGATCGGGCGCCCGGCAAGCAGTGCGAAAAAGCAACCGTGATAGCGACCGCAGACGATGTGCTCGCGGTGGGCGAGTTCGGCGATGGCCTGTCGCCAATAAGTCGAAGCGTCGGGGCGGATGAACGGAAACAGATGCGCGCCTTTTTCAATGTGCGACAGCGCGACTTTGCCGGTGATTGCAGGAGCTTCGTCATGCCAGTCCGTCACCGCGGAGCCCGATGTCCGCGGCGCTTCAGGTGGCGCTGTCCAATTGGCGTAGATCGCTGCATCCGCGCACAACACGGCATCCACATTCATGGCGGCCGCTTCACGCAGGGATTTCCGATCGCGAAGGGTGACGGCCTCCGCCTGCCGAAGCAACGGAGCAAGGCTTGGATAATCTTCCAGTATGGAATTCACGACCGCAAAGGGCTTCCTCATCTCGATGGCCAGTTCCATCGCGGCGGCGAGCTCCCTCGCGCGATCGTGGTGCATCGTGCCCTCGCCATTGACTATCATCAAGTCGGCCCAGGTCAGATGAAGATGCAGCCAGTCTTTCGATATGGCTGATAGATTCCCACGCGTATCGCAGGATAGCTCTCTATTGAATATCGCTCGTATGGCGGTTTGGGCGTGGCCTGTCAGATGAAGCCGCAGTGCGTTGGAGATGGCCTCGCAGCCGAGGTGATTGTTGTTGCTTGTATCGTTCACGAGCAGAACGCGCATGCTCTTTACAGTCCCGCTCCATGCTCGAAAGAAGAATGCCGATCCTTCCTGCGAAAAAAGGTTCAGCGCTTCCAGCTTTTTATGGTCCCGGCCGAGAGGATCGGTCTCCCGATCTTCGGTCTACAAAACCGCTGCACTAGGACGGCGCCATGCCCCAAGAGCATCGGACTGAAAAGTGGAATCCGCTTTTCGGAAAAATCCGATGCCCCAGCAATGAGATAGAGCATCGTGACCGCGTCCGACAGGGCGCGCGATGATCTAGCCGTTGCCCGTGGAGTTACCAGCCGCTGCCGGGGAGGGCAAGCATCGGTCGCGGAAGGCCGAAGAGGAAGCTCCGCCCGTTGCGAAGCGGGGCGACGGCTGTGCCGATCACGCCAGAATATCGTGATCCCCGGCCTCCGGCTGGCGGGATAACGGGGCTCCGGCCGCGGGCGCAGGCCGGGCGGTCAAGTTTCGGTGAGGGGGGCTTCGGCGGACGCGGGCGGTCCGCGCCGTGCGAGCGCGCGCAGCATGGCGGCACAGAGCGCGAGCGAGCCCATGACGCCCTGGCCCGAGCAATCGGCGACGAGCGCCTGGAAGGCCAGGCTGTCGTCGCTTGCGAGACATTGCAGGCTCCAGTTCCAGCCCGGCGCCTTCTGCCGCAGCAGCGACACGGCGATGTCGATATCGGCGCTGACCGTGCCGAGCGTCTTCCAGAAGGAACCATGCTGGTAGATGCCGCCGGCCGGCGTGCGACGATTGACCAGCCGTGCCGGCTTGCGCCGCACGACGAAGCCCAGCGCCTCGTAGATATCGGCATCGAGTTCGCGATCGGGCTTGCTGGAAGCCTCGCACCGGGCCGCGAGCGAGAGAAGTTGAGTCCGGTCGTCCATTCCGGTCCGTACAAAGATCGATGAGATCGGCGCGCTGCAGGGCGGCGCCGCAAGCTGTGACTTCTAGCCCATCATCGCGCCTGTCGGCCAGCCATGGAATGACGATGCCGGCCGGCCTCAGGGGCCGACGACCGTTCCGCGGGCATGGCCGCCCGGCACGCGGCAGGAGCACCCGATCCCGATCGGGGCCGGCTCATAGAGCGTGCAGATCTTGACCGGCGTGCTGCATTGGCCGCCCTCCGCCGCCGGTATCGCCTCGTAAGCCGGATAGACCGGATAGGCCGGCTCGTACGGATAAGTTGCGATCGCGCCGAGCGTGGCTGCCGCCGCCAGGCCCGAGGCAGCGCCCCAATAGGGGTAGCCGCGGCGATATCCACGATAGGGATAATGGCCGGTGTGGCGCCAGCCCCATCCGCCGCCATGCCAGCCGGAGCGGATATTCTGCCGATAGGCGGGGAAGGCCGGCCGCATACCGTGCGGCCTCATGCCGATGCCGCGTGAATGAAAGCCTCCGCCGCCATGCCGGAAGCCGGCGCCGCCGAAATGCGGCTGGGCCGACGCGGCCAGGCCGGTGGCGAGGAGCAATGGCGCGATGGACGCGGTGACGAGAAGAAGACGACGCATGCGAACCTCCCTGCAAGACCGGGGTTTCGCCCCACCCAAGGGAACGTCAGGGGAGGCGGGAGGTTCCGGGCGGGAAACGCGCGTCAGTCGTTGAACCAGCGCGACTGGCTCTTGCAGCGATAGCCGACGAAGCAGGTCTGGCTGTCCCGGCTCGGCACGAAGGCAGGGTCCAGGCCCTCGTCGAACTCGCAGAAGCTGCGATCGCGCACGAAGCGATCATAGGTGTAGCCGCCGGTCCCCAGCACGATGGCGCCGTTGACCTGGACATCGCGCTGGCTCGCCGCACAGGGGCGCGAGACCGTCGAGGGGCGCGTTTGCGCCGCCGCCATTCCGGCATTCAGGAGAAGGGCGAGCATGAGGACAATGGCCTTCATCGAAGCCTCCCGGAGCTTGACCGGATGGGTAACCGCCCGGCCTGCCAAACGTTCCCGGAGCAGCCGATCTGTCAAGGCCGCTTTCCCGGTCGTCTCGCCGGCCCTGCGAGGCGCTGCCTCATTCTGGCCTTGGCGCCCGTCTTGTCTGGACATCGCCCATTTCAGATCGGAAAGCGTCCCATGAAACCTGTGTTGATTGCCGCACTCGGTCTTCTCGTTGCGCTGCCCGCCGTCGCACAGCAGCAGATTCCGCAACGCAAGCCCGGGCTGTGGGAGACGAAATCGACCGGCAACGAGGGCGAAACGATCGCGAAGCAATGCGTTGGGCCGGGAACCGACCAGTCGATCGTCGGCGGGCTTGCCGCCGGGGCCTGCTCGAAGATGCTGGTGACGAAGACGGCAACGGGCTACGCCGTCGAGACGGAATGCGCGGTCGGCCAGATCAAGGCCTCCGGCAGCAGCGTCATCACCGGCGATTTCGAGACGTCGGTCCGGACCGAAGGGACGACGAAGCTGAGCGGAATGCCCGGTCAATCCGCTCCCGTGGAGCGCAAGCTGGTCGTCGAGGCCAAACGCCTCGGCGAATGCGCGGCCGGCCAGAAGCCCGGCGACATCATCATGCCGGACGGCAAGGTCATCTCGATGCCCTCGGCGAAGCCCGCGCCGTAAGCTCGGAATCGAACGCGATCCGGCAAGCGGTGCCGCATCGGAGCGTTCATCACGGGCATATCGGCGAAGGGCGTATCCGCGCGGATGATCGTCTGGACATGGTGCCGGCGGAGAGGATCGAACTCCCGACCTTCGGTTTACAAAACCGCTGCACTACCGCTGTGCTACGCCGGCGCCGTCGCATTCGGCCCTGTGGCCGGAAGCTGCCGCCTCGGAAAAATGTGCCCCGAAGTCGACCGAAGCAGCGGTTACCAGCCGCGCGGCGCGAGGGCAAGCCTGTGTATCCGTGCCCATGAAAAAGACCCCGCCTTGGGAGGCGGGGCCTGGATCGCCGTCAGGCGATGATCACTTCAGGATGTCGCGATCCTTGGTCTCCGGCAGGAAGAGCAGGCCGATCACGAAGGTGCCGAGCGCCACGATGATCGGATACCAGAGGCCCGAGAAGATGTTGCCGCTAGCCGCCACGATGGCGAAGGCGGTCGGAGGCAGGAAGCCGCCGAACCAGCCGTTGCCGATGTGATAGGGCAGCGACATGCCGGAGTAGCGGATGCGGGTCGGGAAGAGCTCGACCAGCAGCGCGGCAATCGGGCCGTAGACCATGGTCACGAACACCACGAGGATGAACAGGATGCCCGCGGCCTGCAGAGCGCGGCTGTCGGTCAGGACCTGACCGATGGTCGGCGTCTTCAGGATGGTCGGGTCACCGGCCTTGGGATAGCCGGCGGCCTGGGCGGCGGCGACGAGTTCGGCGGCCGTCGCCGGGGCGTCGGCACCGTTGATCGAGGCCTTGAGCGGCGAGCCTGCCGGGCTGGCGACCAGATCGTAGTGGATCGAGTTGGTCGCCAGGGTGCGGCGGACGACGTCGCAGGGCTTGGTGAAGGTGCGCACGCCGACGGGGTCGAAGAGCGTGCCGCACTGGGCTGGGTCGGAGGTGAGCACCAGCTTGACGGTCTCCGTCGCGGTGATGAGCTTCGGATTCGCGGTCTTCGCGAGCATCGTGAAGAGCGGGAAATAGGTCAGGGCGGCGATCAGGCAGCCCGCCAGCAGGATCGGCTTGCGGCCGATCTTGTCCGAGAGCCAGCCGAAGAAGATGAAGAACGGCGTGCCGGCGAGCAGAGAAAGCGCGATCAGCAGGTTAGCTGTGGTGCCGTCGATCTTCATCGTCTGGGTCAGGAAGAACAGCGCGTAGAACTGGCCGGTGTACCAGACCACAGCCTGGCCGGCGGTGCCGCCGAACAGCGCGATGAGGCCGATCTTGGCATTCTGCCAGTTGCCGAAGGCTTCCGAGAGGGGGGCCTTCGAATGGGTGCCTTCTTCCTTCATCTTCACGAAGGCCGGCGATTCGGCGAGCTGGAGACGGATCCAGATCGAGAAGCCGAGCAGGATGATCGAGAGCAGGAACGGAATGCGCCAGCCCCAGGCCGCGAAAGCTTCCGGCGACATGCTGAGGCGCAGGCCGAGAATCACGATCAGGGACAGGAAGAGGCCGACCGTCGCGGTCGTCTGGATCCACGAGGTGTAGAAGCCGCGCCGGCCCATCGGGGCGTGCTCGGCGACATAGGTCGCGGCGCCGCCATATTCGCCGCCGAGCGCGAGGCCCTGCAGCAGGCGGCAGATGATGAAGGCGGCGGGCGCGAGATAGCCGATCGTCTGGAAGCTCGGCAGGAGGCCGACGACGAAGGTGGAGATGCCCATCACGGTCATCGTGACCAGGAAGGTGTATTTGCGGCCGATCATGTCGCCGAGGCGGCCGAAGAACAGGGCGCCGAAGGGGCGGACCGCGAAGCCCGCGGCGAAGCCGAACAGCACGAAGATGAACTTCGCGGTGTCGTTGTCGCCGGGCACGAAGGTCTGTGCGATGTTGGCGGCGAGCGAACCCGCCAGATAGAAGTCATACCACTCGAAGACCGTGCCGGCCGACGAGGCAATGATGACCTTCCGTTCCTCCTTGGTCATCGGCCGGGGCGCTGCCCGCGAGTCCGATGCTTGCGATGCCATGCTCATGGCGCTTGTCTCCCCTGGTGAAGCCCTGAAGCCGGCATGCCGGCAACCCCATCTCGCGCGGTTCGCGTTCTAAAATGACGATGGCCGCGCTGCCGGAAAGCCGGTGAGTCCCGTCATTCCAGCTCGATTCAGAGGATTGCGCGCGGATTGTCGCAGGGGCAATCAGGCACTTGGTCGTGCACCGTTCGTCTATAAGACTATCGATGAGGAGCCGATGCAGGCCGGAAAAGGACGGGTTAGCGCCCTTTTCAGCCTGGCGCGCCGTGCAGGTCGATCACTTGCGGCGGCTGGCCGCGTAAAGCGCGATCGCCGTCGCGTTCGAGACGTTGAGGCTGGTGATCGTGCCGGGCACTTCGAGCCGCGCGACATGGTCGCAAAGCTCGCGCGAGCGCTGGCGCAGGCCCTTGCCCTCGGCGCCCATCACCATCACCAGCGGGCGGCGCAGGGAGACGTCGTCGAGCGCGACATCGCCGTCCGAATCGAAGCCGATGCGCAGGAAGCCGCGCTTGCCGAGCGTATCGAGCGCATCGCCGAGATTGCGCACGGCGATCAGCGGCACATGCTCCAGCGCGCCGGAGGCCGATTTCGCCAGTACGCCGGTCGCCGCCGGAGAGTGCCGGATCGTGACGATCACGGCGGCTGCGGCGAAGGCTGCGGCAGAGCGCAGGATGGCGCCGACATTGTGCGGATCGGTGATCTGGTCGAGCGCCAGCACGACGCAATCGTCCGGCAGGCTGTCGAGATCGGGCGAGGGCAGGGGATCGCAGACGAGATAGAGGCCCTGATGCACCGAGTCGGGAGTGAGCAGCCGGTCGATCTCGGAAGGGCGCACGATCTCGGCTTCGAGCGGCAGGACCTCGACTTGCTCCTGCAGGCGCCGCAGGCCATTCTCCGTGGCGAGCAGACGCCTGTGGCGCCGCTGCGGATTCTTCAGCGCCTCGATGACGGGATGCACGCCGTAGAGCACGGCCTCGTCGATCTCGCCCGGCCGGTGCGGCGGCGGGCCGTCGGGGCGGCGGGCGCCAGGTCTGCCTCCGGCGGGCCTGGCATGTTTCGGGCGGAACGGCGGAGCCATCGCTCTCTCCAGTGATTGCCGGATTGCCGTGCCACGACGCGGCGCGCTTGGCCAGCGCGAACCACCCTTTTGCCAACAGATCCGCTAGGACAGGAACCATGATGCCAGGCGAGACGGACAGGCTGATCGCGATCACTGGAGGGCCGGGTTCGGGCAAGACCAGCCTGATCGAAGCACTGGCGGGGAGCGGTCACGCGGTACGGCCGGAGGCCGGGCGCGCGATCATCCGCGACCAGCAGATGATCGGCGGCCGGGGACTGCCCTGGGCCGATCCTGCCCTGTTCGCCGAGCTGATGCTGGCAGCCGACCTGCGCAGCTACGCCGAGGCGCTCGCGGGGCGGGAACGCGTGTTCTTCGACCGCGGCGTTCCAGATATCGCCGGGTATCTGGCGCTCTGCGGCCTGCCGATTCCCGACCATATCGAGCGGGCGGCGTGGCAGCTGCGCTATCGCCGCACCGTTTTCATCGCCCCGCCCTGGCGGGGCATCTTCACGCAGGACGCCGAACGCAAGCAGGATTTCGCCGAGGCGGAGCGGACCCACGCGGTCATGGCCGAGACCTATCCCCGCTATGGCTATGAACTGATCGAACTGCCCCGTGCGAGTGTTGCCGAGCGGGTCGCCTTCATCGTCGGTCACGGGCATGCCGGGGATTGACCGGTTGTGGACTGATTTTTCGTATCTCTCGCGCGTTGGTTTCGCTCACCGCTCCGATCGGGCGGTTGCCCTTGCGAGCCCTTCGGGCTCGGCCCCGCTTCGGCACGGCGCTCCATCACAACGAATTCGCGCCATCCGCCTTTTTGCCGTTGACAGGGCGCGGCCCGGTCACCATAAGTCCGGCCGCGCCTACCGGTCGTCGCGAAAGTGACATATCGGTGGCCCTGGGCTCACAGAGCCGATCAAGGGCGCAGGCGGGGGAATGTCCCGAGCGGCAAAGGGGGCGGACTGTAAATCCGCTGGCTATGCCTTCGCAGGTTCGAGTCCTGCTTCCCCCACCATTTCCGATCAGACTGCGAACCGGCCAGCAGCCTGGCTTCGCAAGTTGCCGGCGAAGCTGCCTCTTCTGCTGATGATTCTGATTTTCCCGGCTCGACGACAATGCTGTCGGCGAATGTGATGCTGAATCACGCTTACTTGGGAGCATTCAAGCGCGGGAAGGGCGCCCGCCGGATCGCCTCTCCACGGCGGCGATATAGGCGTCGCGTGAAGGGCTCAGATGGTCGCGGCACAGGCTGACGAGCCGTGCTCTGTCGCCAGTGGCGATCGCCGCGATCATGGCTCGGTGCTCGTCGCGCGCGAGAGCGAGATGCTGGTCGCTCCCAGCGGTGATCGAGCGCACCCCATGGACTTTCTGGGCCATGGCCTGGATCAGTTCGACGAGGTGCCCGTTGCCGCACGCCCCGAACAGCGTCTCGTGGAACGTCATGTTCGCCCGAAACGCAGCGCGGGCGTCGCTGTTGGCCACCGCAGCGCTGTGCGTGTCCTGGATGTCTTCGAGCCGCGAGACGAGGCCGGCAGGCGCGGGGAGGGGAATCTGCTCGGCGGCCAGCGTTTCGAGAGCCACCCTGACCGAATAGATCTGGCGGACGTCCCCGGGGTCCAGCAGCCTCACGACAGCGCCGCGGTTGGGAACGCGCTCCACCAGCCCGACCCTTTCGAGCTCGGCCAGCGCCTCGCGCACGACATGGCGCTTCACCTCCAGCCGTTCGGCCAGGTCTTCCTCGACCAATCGCTCGCGGGGCATCAGCCAGCCGAGCACGATCTCCTCCTCAAGCGTCGCAGTGATGCTGCGGACGCGGTCGGTCGTCTGAAGCTTGAGCAATCTCGCGGGCATGTCACCTTATATCTCTTCAACAGTATTGTTGACAATCCTGGCAACGATATGCATCCGATGAGGCATGACCCAGCACGACGATGATACGCCGCCTCCCGGCCCTGCTGCGCGTGGCATGCGTCGCAATCTCGCGACCTATGGCGACCCGGGCTTCTCGCTGTTCCTGCGCAAGGCCTTCATCAAGGCGGCCGGCTTCTCCGATGATGCGCTCGACCGGCCGATCATCGGCATCACCAACACCTTCAGCGATTTCAACCCCTGCCATGGCAACGTGCCGCGCCTGATCGAGGCGGTGAAACGCGGCGTCATGCTGGCTGGCGGGCTGCCGATGGAGTTTCCGACGATCTCCATCCACGAATCCTTCGCCAATCCGACCTCGATGTTCCTGCGCAACCTGATGGCGATCGACACCGAGGAGATGATCCGCGCGCAGCCGGTGGATTCCGTCGTGCTCATCGGCGGCTGCGACAAGACCGTTCCGGCACAGCTCATGGGCGCCGTCAGCGCCGACGTGCCGGCGATCCAGCTGATCACCGGGCCGATGCTGGTCGGTCATCACAAGGGCGAGGTGCTCGGCGCCTGCACCGATTGCCGCCGTCTCTGGGGGCAGCACCGCGCCGGCCAGATCGACGAAGCCGAGATAGAGGTGCTGAGCGGGCGCCTTGCCCCGACCCAGGGCACCTGCATGGTCATGGGCACGGCCAGCACGATGGGCTGCCTTGTCGAGGCGCTCGGCATTGCGCTGCCCGGCACCGGCACCATCCCTGCAACCCATGCCGACCGGATCCGCGCGGCCGAGGCCAGCGGGCGCGAAGCGGTGCGCCTCGCCAAGGGCGGCCCGAAGCCGAGCGAACTTCTGACCGAGGCCGCCTTCCGGAATGCGCTGACCGTGCTGCAGGCGATCGGCGGTTCCACCAATGGGCTTGTCCATCTCGCCGCGATTGCACGCCGGGCCGGCCTGAGCATCGATCTCGAGGAGTTCGACGCGATCGGCCGCAAGGTGCCGGTGCTGATCGATCTCAAGCCCTCCGGCGACCATTACATGGAGCATTTCCACTGGGCCGGTGGCGTGCCGAAGCTGATGAAGGAGCTGGGCGAGCATCTCGACCGCTCGGCCGCCACCATCGACGGCCGCACCATCGGCGAGATAGCGGACGCTGCCGAGGAGGTGCCGAACCAGAGCATCATTCGAACGACGCAGAGTCCGGTGAAGCCGACCGGCGGTATGGCAGTGCTGCGCGGCAATCTCGCGCCCGGCGGGGCGGTCATCAAGCACTCCGCCGCTTCGCCCGCGCTGCTGACGCATACGGGCCGAGCTGTCGTCTTCACCTCGGTCGAGGACATGGTCCGCCGCATGGATGACCCGGGTCTCGACGTGAAGGCCGATGACGTCCTCGTGCTGACCAATGCCGGCCCCCGAGGCGCCCCCGGCATGCCCGAGGCAGGCTACATCCCGATCCCGAAGAAGCTGGCCCAGGCCGGCGTCAAGGACATGGTCCGGATTTCGGATGCCCGCATGAGCGGCACGGCCTTCGGCACCATCGTGCTGCATATCACCCCGGAATCCGCCGTGGGTGGCCCGCTCGGGCTTGTTCGCGATGGCGACCTGATCCGGCTCGATGTGCCCGCGCGGACGATTGCGTTGCTGGTCGACGAGGCCGAATTCGCGCGCCGCAAGGCACAATGGCGCCCGCCGGCGCATCTTTCCGAAGAGTCGCGCGGCTACCGCCATCTCTATCTGACCACCGTCCTGCAGGCCGACGAGGGCTGCGATTTCGATTTCTGCTGAACAACCTCCGCGAAGCGACCGGAGGCGACGCCACCTGCGACATCGATAAGGTCGACGCGCTTGCCGGCGTCGGGCGGTGCGTCGTCGAGGCCGGCATCCGCCATCCCCGGCAGAAGGCGAAGCCTGGTCCATCAAACGAGGGACGCGGAGCCTGACGGTTTCCGGCGTGATCGTGCGAGGTGAACCGCACGGATACGCGCTGGATGGAACGGCCCGATCGCCCTGTCACAACGCAGCCCGAAGAGGGCTGGCCGTCTTCGGCGGTCGCGTTGCAACGCCAGCAGCGCAGGGCGAAGCGTTTCATCGTACGCATTGCGCTTTTCGTGATGGCGGGTCCGGTCTGCCTGGCGCTGCTGGCTTTCCTGATCTTCTGGCTCGGCTCCGATTCCGGCTGGTCGCTTCTCGGCCTTCCATTGATCGCGCTCGCGGCGCTGGTCTCGCTGGCGCTGCCGCTGCTGGTTCCGGCGCTGTTCGTCCTCGGAGCCTGGGCGCTCTTCCGCAGCTATTACAAGAAGCCTCCGGCGGCACCTGCCGCGGCACTGGTTTCCTCCGATACGACTTCGCCGCTCGTGGCAGAAGTCGCCCTGCTGGAGGCCTTGCGCGGCAAGCTCGCAATCGAAGCTCGGCGGCGGACGCTGCTCTTCGTCCCACTCGGCCTTGCGGCGGCTCTGCTGCTGTATTGGCTGATGATCGGAAGCAGTGGCTCCTCGAAGGGCTCGCCTTTCGTCGCCCTCGTCATCTTCCTGGTGATCGGCGGCGGCGGAGCGTGGATCTGGGCGGTCGGGGTCCCGGGAGGCCGCTACCGGAAGGCCTTCAAGGAAAGCCTGATCCCGCGCCTGCTCGCGGCCCATGGCGAGCTGGTCCACAACCTCGGGGCGAAGCCCGATCTCAGCCGTGCCGTCGCGCTCGGCCTTCTGCCCGCCTATGACGATCTCGATGCCGATGACGGCTTTACCGGGCGCTATCGCGGCCGCCCGATCACGATCAGCGAGATCGCGGTTACCCGCAAGGCGGGCAAGAGCAACCAGACACTGTTCCAGGGGCTCTATGTCGAGCTCGGCGTCTCCACGCCGTTTCGCGGCACGACGATCCTGCGCGACCGGGACGGCCAGCAGCCCGGCAACGGCTTGCAGAGGCTGCGCCTCGAAGATCTGGTCTTCGAGGAGGTCTACGCGACATGGTCGAGCGATCAGGTCGAAGGCCGCGCCGTCCTGACGCCGGCGGTGATGGAGCGGCTGCTCGTGATGGCGGACGGCCAATCCTTCCTGCCGCCGCTCTTCCTGGTCAGCGGCGACAGGATGGTGTTTGCGCTTCCGACCATCATTCCTGGCGCGCTGTTCGAGCCCCCCGGCCTCGAGACCCATGTCGCGGCACAGCAACTCGCCAGCCTCGAAGCCGATTTCGCCCGCGTCTTCGCGCTCGTGGACGCGATGATCGACATGCATGTCGCCGTGCGCGCGCCGCACGAGGCGCTTCCTATTTCGCCCACACACCCTGCCGGGAGCCCGCCATGACCCTGTTCCTGATCCTGTTCGCGCTCGCTGCCGGCATCGTCCTCTATGTCTGGTATGCGGCGATCGTGACGCGCCGGAACAAGGTCGCGGAGACGCTGGGCGGCATCGACGCGCAGCTCCAGCAGCGCCACGACCTGATCCCGAACGTGCTCGCCATCGCCCGCCGCTTCCTCGAACACGAGAAGACGCTGCTCGACCAGATCACGGCGCTCAGGACGCAGGCGCTGCCGCAGATCGGCGAGCGCGATTTCGGGCGGATCGCCGAGAAGTTCAAGGCGGAAGCCTCGCTCGGCGCCGACATGACCCGACTGTTCGCGGTGGCGGAGAGCTATCCCGAGCTGACCTCGTCCGGGCCGATGATGGAGGCCCAGCGTAGCTATGCCGAGGTCGAGGCCAACATCGCTGCGGCCCGGCGCTTCTACAACAGTGCCGTCGGCAATCTCCGCAACGCGGTGCAGATCTTTCCTGGCGGCTTGCTCGCCGGGGCGGCCGGCGTCGGCACCCTGCCACCGTTCTACGAGGCGGAGGCCGCAAGCCGCGCGCCGATTTCCGCAGCCGACCATCTGTGACAGCCAAAGAGGTGTGACGATGCCCCGTTCGCTAAAGCTCTTCACGCTCCTGCTGACGCTGCTGCTCGCGCCGCTTGCAGCGGCGGCGCAGGATCATCCGCTGCTCGGCCGCTACGGCGATTCCAAGCAGGTCGGCTACAAGGTCGACGCCTATGACGAGGCCCGCATCATCACCGGCAAGATCAACGAACGCGGCTCGACGGCGCAGGACGGGCCGGGCTGGGCGCTGATCGAAGGCAAGATCACGACGCTCTACTACATCCTGCCAGCAGGCCGGACGAGCCTGGAAGCCCAGCGCAACTATGAGGCCGCGCTGAAATCCAAGGGCTTCGAGATCGCCTTCACCTGCTCGACGGAAGGCGGGACCTGCTTCAACGAGGGGCCGTTTCCCGGCCTTTTCCTCGGGCTCGCGCTCGATGGCCGGGTCGACATGCCCAAGCTCCAGCTCGGCGATCTCGTCCGCAATTACTTCGGCAAGGGCAATGGCCGCTATCTCTATGCCAGGCTGAACCGGCCCACTGGGACGGTGCATGTCAGCCTGGCCTTCTCCGATGACGAGAGCCGGGGGCGGGCGGTGATCGCCCGCGTCATCGAGAGCACGACGATGGATACCGACATGATCAAGGTCGTCGAGGCCGACGAGATGAGCCGAAACCTCGATGCCCAGGGCCGGATCAATCTCTACGGAATCCTGTTCGATTTCGACAAGGCCGAGATCAAGCCGGAATCGCAGCCGCAGCTCCAGCAGATCGCGGCGCTTTTGAAGCGCAATCCGGCGCTCAGGCTCGATGTCGTCGGGCATACCGACGGGCAGGGCGGGGCGGCCTACAACCTCAAGCTCTCCGATGCGCGCGCCTTTGCGGTGGTCGCCGATCTCGCGATGCGCCACGGCATCGACCGGACGCGCCTCAACCCCGTCGGCAAGGGCATGGACCAGCCGATCGCCTCCAACGCCGACGAGGCCGGCCGGGCGCAGAACCGCCGGGTCGAGTTGGTGAAGCGATAGCGTTCTCGCGAAAGGGCGGCGTCGTTGCGGGCATCCCCCGGAACAACGCCGCCCTCATCGGGGCGACTGCGCTTCAGATGTTGTGCAATTCTGCGATGAGGATGGCTTCCCAATCCGTATTGTTCTTGGCCTCGCCCTTCGCCGGCCACTGGATGTGGATATGGGTCAGGTGCTCGAAGGCGATCCGGTCCATGGGCTTGGCGGTCGGCTTGGCAAACCGGGTCTTGTAGATGCCCTCGGCATCCCATTCACCTTGGTCATAGACCATGAGGTTCCAGGCCATGTCCTTCTGGCAGCGCAGGAAGGCATCGACCAGCCGATAGCCGATCTCGCGTTCGCTCGACCATTTCTCGAAGTTGGGCGGCTCCCAGGCGTAGATGATGATGTCGAGGGCGCGCCCCGTATTATGAGCGTCGTCGGCTGCGCCGCGGCCGGCTTTCTGCAGGCGGCCCTTGCGAACCTCCTTGCGGGTTTCCTTGTCGTAATGGTCGAAGGCGAGCGACTGGAGCACGCCCGGGCCATGTGCCTTGAGGACGCGCTCCAACGCTTCGACGGCTTTCGCGACCATGGCGCGACGGGCCTCAGCGCCTGCCGGGCCGTCCGCGGCGCCCCCAGCGGCGCGCGGCGGCGACGCGATGGCGCCACCATCCGCCGGCGCGTCGACGGTGGGTGAGGCGCCCCACCAGCAGCGAGAATTCGGCGTCGGTTTCAGGGGCTGCCGCGAGGGCTTGGTCGAGGGACAGGCGCGACGGCGCAGCTTCGGCAGGCGCTGTCAGCGCTGCGGTGGCGCCACTGGCGACAAGCCCGGCGAGGGCGATCAGAAAATCATGGCGTTGCATGGCGGAATCTCTCCTGTGAAGGGGGAGATGCTACGCTTCCTCCGTTCGAAATAAGTCATCCAAGTGGATGAGATCGTTGAATTTTATTACTAGCGCATGCGGCAGGAACGCCTCAGGTTCCTGGCGGCGACTTCGTCTCCCAGCGTCGAGCCTTCGCGCCAGTATTCGCAAGCCTTGGTGCGGTCGCGCGGCACGCCCTGGCCGTTGGCGTAGAGCACGCCCATGTTGGTGTAGGCGCCCGGCGTCTTCGCGGCGATGGCGCGCTGATAGTAGTCGCGCGCCTTGGCATAGTCGCGCCGGACGCCGCTGCCCTCCGCATACATCGCACCGAGCTGGACCAGGGATTCGTTGAGCCCGGTTCCGGCGGCACGCTCGTAGAGCGCCATGGCGAGGCCGGAATCGCGCTTCACCCCGGCGGCGCCGCGGCGCAGGATGCTGGCGAGATCGTGCATCGCCCCGGCATGGCCGAGTTCGACCGCCTTGCGCAGATAGGTGACCGCATCGGCGGTGTTGCCGCTTTTCTGGATCGCGCGGCCGAGCTGGAAATAGGCGCGTCGCGGCGCACCAGCCGTATCCACCGCCTTGCGGCAGGCGCGGATGGCGGCCCCGGCATCGATCGCCGCGAAGGTGACGCCGGGGACGCTTGCCGGCTTCTCGGGATCGGCCGCAGCGGCCGCGGCACGGTCGCAGGCCTCCAATTCGGCGGAGGAGCCGGCGGTCGGATCGGCATTGCCGATGACGACGGCGCGACCGGACCCCTGGTCGACGGGTTTCGGGATGGGGGCAGCACCCTTCAGGCTCGCGATCCTGATCTCGGCCAAGGCCTTGTAGATGCCGGTGAAGCGGCCAGCACCGACCTGGTCGAGATAGGCCTGGTACATGGCGGGATCGCTGCTGGACTGGATGCTCTGCCAGAAGATGTCCTCGGCCGAGAGCTGCGCCTGTGCGATGCGCAAGGGTGCCGGGGCGGCGGCCAGGGGAAGCGTGCCGCCTGCCAGGGCCGTCAGGATCAGGGCGAGGGAACGTGTGGACGACATGGCTGCTTCCTTCGGCATCGGCTTGCCGGCTCCGTGCCGGCGTCTCGTCTGCGGGCGATCGGCGGCGCTATCGCCCGGCGCAATTGGCTTTCTCCCCGGCGATGGAGGCGGCGTTTCCAGCCGCTGCACCTTGCCTGAACAACTCGCAGGCCTTGCCGATATCCTTGAGGACGCCCCGGCCGTTGAGATAGGCGGCGGCCAGCTCCGGATAGACCGTCGGTTCCTGAAGCTTGAGCGCGAGATTGTAGAAGGCGACGGCCTTGGCATGGTCGCGTCCGGTGCCTTGCCCATTCGCATAGATCAGGCCGATGCGGACGACCGCGCCGCTGATGCCGGCATCGGCGGCGCGGTAGAACAGGGCGAGCGCGCGGGATGCGTCGCGGGGCCTGTCCTGACCGGCGAGAAGCTTGTCGGCCAAGGTGTAAAGGGCGAGCGGGTGGCCGAGATCGGCTGCCTTCTGCAGGAAGCGGGTGGCGTCGACGCGGTTGCCGTTCGCCTCATAGGCGCGAGCGAGCTGGTAGAAGACGCGCCGGGGCGGCGCCTGCGCGTCGGCTGCCCGGGAGCAGGCGGAGATGGCCTGGATGGTGTTGCCGGCGCTCAACTCCCCGCCAGCGATGTCGGCCGGTTTCTCGGTGTCGCGGCTGTCGGCGGCAGTGCGGTCGCAGGCGGCGACATCGGGATCGCTGGATGGCGCCGGGGACGAGGCGGCCGGAGGCGGCTTCGGTGGCGCCATCTCGGTGCGGGCCGGCGGGGAGGGCGCGCCGCCGCGCAGCGCGATGAGACGCAGTTCGGCGAGTTTGCGGTAGGTGCCGCTGAAGGTGTTGCCGCGGACCTGTGCGAGATAGGCCTCGAACATGGCCGGCTGCATGCTGCCCTCGATCGATTGCCAGAAGACGTCCTCGGCGGCGCCGGGCCGGGGCTGTCGAGGCGCCGGCGCATCGGATTGGGCGAGGAGCTCCGGCTTTGCGGCCGGCAGCGCGCCGGTCAGGTTCACGCGGCCGACGATGCCGTCGTAATAGGCCGGGATCTGCTCGTGGCCGATGCTGCGGGCGAGGTCACGGACCTTGGCCTGCGTCTCCTTGGCGATGTCGATCAAGGTGAGGTCGGTGCGCTCGACCAGGGGCAGGAAGCTGCGGACGAAGATCGAGGTCGCCGCCGGATCGTTCGGCGAGAGCTTGTCCAGCGCCTGCTGCTTGGAGCCGGCCGAGAACATGATGAAGACGCCGTTCGAGGCATCCATGCGGGCGAGCCCCTGCGAACCGACGAGCGCGCGCGTGCCGGGGCGGGCGAAGGGATTGTTGCGGCAGGCATCGAGAATGGCCACCACGGTGCCGGCGCCGCGTGCCTGCAGGCGGTCGATGATCTCGGCGGCGTTGAAGGCGGCGTCCTTGACGAGCCCGGATTCACCTTCGCGGGCAGCGGGCACGTCGACCGGCAGCAGCCAGTTCTGGCCGTCGATCTCGAAGCCGTGGCCGGAATAATGGAAGAGCACGGTGTCGCCGGGGGCGATGCGCCCCTCGATGGCGGCCAGCGCGCGGCTGATCTGGCGCTGCGTGCCGTTCTCGACCAGCTCGATCTCGAAACCGGCGCGCTTCAGGGCGGCGCTCATCGCCCGCGCGTCGTTGACGCCGGCGCTCAGCGGCGAGATCTCCTGATAGGCGTCGTTGCCGACGACGAAGGCGAGCTGTTTCGCCAGAGCGGCCGCGGGCAGGACGATCGCAGAGAAGGCCGACAGGAGCGTGCCGGCGATCCAGGCGATCCATGAAGGGCGATCTCTTGCCATCGTCCGATGGATGCAGGCCGGACCTCCCGCTGGCTTCCTTCATTTGAACGATGCCGTGCGTGAATGCGGGAAGGGCGGAGCGAGGCGTGCCATCCCGAGGTGGTTTTTGGCGTGCTTCCCAGGGCCGCCACGGGCTGTTCGCAAGGTTGCCTGATACGCGCGGCGGCGACAGAGGCTTCATCGCACTGGATTCCCGGTCGCGGCGGCGGCATGCTCCTCGAAAATCCGGATCGGAGCGAGGAGCAGTTCATTGGACATCACGCGCGCAGGCTCCCGGCCTTCCGGGAAGGGGCCCTCGGACTGGTTCACCGGAGCGGTTCGGATCGATCCGCTCTGCAATGCGCATGCGGCCGAGCGCGTCCAGGGCGCTAGCGTCACCTTCGAGCCCGGCGCCCGCACGGCCTGGCATACGCATCCCCTCGGCCAGACGGTGATCGTCACGGCCGGCCTCGGCCGCGCGCAATGCTGGGGCGGGCCGATCATGGAAATCCGGCCCGGCGACGTGGTCTGGTTCCCGCCCGGGGAGAAGCACTGGCACGGTGCCTCTCCGGCCACGGCGATGACGCATATCGCGATCCAGGAGGTTCAGGACGGCAAGGCCGTCGACTGGATGGAGCAGGTCTCCGACACCCAATATGGCGGGTAGCGACAGTCGCGGTCATTGACGCGCCTGTTGGGGAGCGCTCGTATCTTGTGCTTTTATTTTGTTGCGAATTGGATCATTGATATATGCGTGGTTTAACGCCTGCGTAACCTTACGAGAGAGTCATGCGACCCGAACGCGTGCAACGGTTTCCCGCACCTGTTCACGCCCCCGGCTTCGGCCGACGGCCGCAAGCGGCGAACGATAATGAACCGGCCAATTCCGAAAGCATCGCGAGCATCGTGATCGGCCGCTCCCTGCTCGTCGGGGCGGCGCTGCTGGTCATCGCGCTTCTCGCCGGCTGGGGCTTCTGGCTCGGCCGCGCCGTATGGCGCCATTTCGCCTGACCGGGTGCCGGTGCGGCCTTCCGGTTCGCCGATCAGGGGCGGGCTGCCATGCGCTTGCCACGCGCCTCGCCGCCGCGACCCGATGATCCCGGCCGTTGATCCTGCACCGGCTTCTTCCGAAAACCGCATGCCACGTTTCAGGCCGATGCTTCAGCGGGCGTTGGCGAAGGCCTTCCGGCTCAGAACGGTCCGGAACAGGATCCGGATGTCGAGCCAGAACGACCAGTTGTCGATATACCAATGGTCATAGGCGACGCGCCCGGCCATCTTGGCGTCGGTATCGGTCTCGCCGCGGAAGCCGTTCACCTGTGCCCAGCCGGTGATTCCCGGCCTGACATTGTGGCGGCGGGCATAGTTGGCGATCTTGCGCTCGAATTCGACATCATGTGCCAGCGCGTGGGGGCGCGGGCCGACAAGCGACATGTCGCCGGCGAGGACGTTCAGGAACTGCGGCAGCTCGTCCAGGTTGTAGCGTCGCAGCAGATGGCCGAGGCGCGTGATCCGGGGATCGTTGCGCTTGGCCTGAACGACGACCTTGCCGTCATCGGTGGTGGTCATCGTGCGGAACTTGAAGATCCGGAAGGCCTGCTGATTGAAGCCGTAGCGCCGCTGGCGGAAGAGCACGGGACCGGGCGAATCGAGCCGGATCAGGACCGCAATCAGGAGGAGGAGCGGCAAGGTCAGGATGATGCCGCAGGAGGCGGCGACGATGTCGAAGGCGCGCTTGGCTGCGACTTCCACCGTCGAGAGCGGCTGGCGCGTCAAGCGCAGGCTCGACAGCGTGCCCGTATGCACGACATGCGCATTGCCGAAGCGCTCCATGATCGGCTCGGGCGCGAGATGGATCGCGACCGGCAGGTTCATGAAGGCGTCGACGCAGGCCGTGATGGCTTCCTGCTCGGACCAGGGGACGGCGATGAAGACCGCGTCCGGTCGCGTCATCCGGCAGTTCGCGACGGCGGCTGTGAGATCGGCGGCAAGCGCAGCTTCGCCGCCCGATTTCAGAAAGGCGACGTCGGTGACTGCGAAGCCCATATGCCAGGGCTTGTGCCGTGAAACGAAGGACATGATGTTCGCTTCCCGCCCGATGAGAAAGGCGCGCTCGGCGGTGATCCGTCCGCTCCGGCTGCCGGCGGCGACCAGCCGGACGACGGCCGAGCGGGACAGCGCAATGACGGGGATGCCGCAGAGATAGGTCGCGACCATCACGATGCGTGAATAATGGTCCGCGATCTTGGCGAGGAACAGCAGGGCCAGGAAGGCGACGAGGGTGATGTTCCAGACGGCGAAGGCCGAACCCATCTGTCCCCGTGCCGAAAGGTAATTCGCGATCTGATAGCGTCCGCGCATCAGATTGACGAAGACGAACAGCGTCGCGAGCATCGCCGCCAGCTCCCGCGTGGAGCGGTCGACGCCCGGCAGGCCGGTCGCGCCGAGGTGATAGGCGAAGGACACCGCATAGACGAGGGAGGCGACAACTGCCGCATCGCAGGCCGCCGTCAGGGGGCCGAGCCAAAGCCGCCCGAGACCCGCATAATTGTCGCGCAGAGCCTGCGGCATATCGCTCAGATCATTGACGCTCATCTCTCTCCCGCCCGGCTTGCGCATGTTCCGTCGCGGCACGATGTGCCGGTCTGGAGCATGGTGGGAGCAGAGTGGCAAGGCGCATGCCGCGGCGATGCGGGCCAGTTTGGCGCAGGTGAGGGCTTTCTTGGGGACAAGGAAGCCTGTGCCGACAGCGTGCCGGCACAGGTTGTGCCAGGATGAATCAGGCAGGCTTGCGGAAGCGCTGCGCCATCGTGTCGAAGGTGGCGGAGAGGATACTGCCGAGCGTTGCGCCGGCGACCTTCACGATCGCATCATGCGGCAGGCCGTGGCGGGTCTTTTCCAGCGTCTGGAGCCATTCGAGGCCGATGGCGAGGGCGACGATACCCGCCAATACGAGCCAGCGCTGCCGCGGATAGGCGAAGGCGAAGGTCGCGCCGGCTGCGAAAAAGGCGAGGAAGCGCTCAAGATCCGCACCCAGCAGCGGAATATGCGGGCGCACTCCCAGCGGCGACAGCGTCGAGAACAGAATCGTCAGCAGCGCGGCCCAGCCCGCGAACGCGGCAAGGCGGCGAAGCTTTTCAAGCGAAGGAATCAAGGCCGGGCTCCGGACGAACAGCGAGACGGGCAGGCGAGACCGGGACCAGCGCCGGCAGAAGCGCGCGAAAGCCAGTTTTATGACAATGCAAAAACGACGAAGCAATGGCGGCGGCGAGAGTTTTGGCCGGGCCTTATGAATTTTCTCTTCATGGGCTTTTCGGGCATCCAGGCCTGTGATCCCGCATCGGCTTTTCCTGAGAATCGCGGGATTGCTCCCGATTTTCATACAGTCGCATTTTCCACATGCGAACCGATGCCCACTTCGCCCGAAAATGCTCTAGCTTGCTGACACATCGGCAGATGGGAGGCTTGATGACCGAGATTTCGACAGCGTCTGCGGCGGGGCGGATCGCGCGGGGCGGCAAGGCGATCTATGGCGTTCCATTGGGCATCCTGATGCTGGAGGCGCGCTTCCCGCGGATTCCCGGCGACATGGGCAACGGCACGACCTGGCCTTTCCCGGTGCTGTACCGCGTCGTCGGCGGGGCCAGCCCCGAGAAGGTCGTGCTCAAGGGCGCTGCCGGCCTGCTGCCCGATTTCATCGAGGCGGCGCGCGATCTCGTCCGGCTCGGCGCCGAGGCGATCACCACCAATTGCGGCTTCCTCTCGCTCTTCCAGCGCGAGCTCGCGACGGCTGTCGGCGTGCCGGTCGCGACCTCGTCCCTGATGCAGGTGCCCTGGGTGCAGGCGACGCTGCCGCCCGGCAAGCGCGTCGGCATCGTCACGGTCTCGGCGGCGACGCTGACGCCGGCGCATCTCGAGGCGGCCGGGGTGCCCCTCGACACGCCCGTCACCGGTACGGAGAACGGGCGCGAATTCTTCCGCGTCCTGATCAAGGCCGAGAAGGACGACATGGATGTCGCGCTCGCCCGGCAGGACGTGGTGCAGGCGGCGCTCGATCTCGTCGCCGGCCACCCCGATATCGGCGCCATCGTGCTGGAATGCACGAACATGCCGCCCTATGCGGCCGATGTGCAGGCGGCGACCGGGCTGCCGGTCTACGACATCTATTCGCTGATCAGCTGGTTCCACGCCGGCCTGCGACCGCGCCGCTTCGGCTGAGCGTCACTCGCTGACGAGCTTGCGGGCGCGCAGCAGCGCCAGCAGCCCTTCGTCGCGGCGCTCTTCGAGCTGCGCGATCGTGCGCCCCGCGGCTTCCTCCGCCACGCCCTCGATGATCCGTTGCTGGACGTCTTCGTCGAGGGAAGGCGTCCCGAGGGATTCCCAGCGCCGGACCTGGCTCGGCCCGAGATGGGCGAGATAGCCGGCGATGCCGCCTTCGCCGCCGCCGAGATGATAGGTCATGTGCGGCCCCATCAGGGCCCAGCGCAGGCCGGGGCCGTTGCAGAGCGCGGCATCGATCTCGGCGACGCTGGCGACGCCCTGCTCGACCAGGTAAACCGCCTCCCGATAGAGCGCGGAAGCCAGCCGGTTGGCGACATGGCCGGGCATCTCGCGCTGGAGGACGACCGGGCGCCGGTCGAGGCTGCGATAGAACGCGGCGGCGCGATCGACGATCGCCTCATCCTCGCCGACGATCTCGACCAGCGGCACGAGATGAGGCGGGTTGAAGGGATGGGCGACGATCACCCGGCGCTTGTTCCGGCAATCCGCGATGATCGTGCTGCGCAGCAGGGCCGAGGTGCTGCTGGCGATGATGATCTCAGGCGGCAGCTCCGCATCGAGACGGGAGAGCAGCGCGCGTTTGGCGGATTCGTTTTCGGGGCCGTTCTCCTGAACGAAATCAACCCCTTGCAGAGCTTCATCGAGATCATTTGTGAACTGATACTGGCCGGTATTGGCCAGCCCGAGCTCGGCGAGCTGCTCGCGCGCCCGCTCGACCGTGTGGCGGAACTTCTCCTCCGCGCCGGGCGCGGGATCGTAGGCTGAAACGTTCAGGCCATGGCCCATGGCGAGCGCGGCCCAGGAACTGCCGATCAGCCCCGCGCCGATGACGGCGATGCGCCCGATGTCGCGGATATCCTGCATCAGTGGATCTCGGGCTCTGGCACCTTCGCCGTTCCCTCCAGATAATCGAAATCGCAGCCCTTGTCGGCCTGGCGGATATGCGCCGCCGACATCTTGCCCCAGCCACGCGGATAATCGCGGTCCGGCGGCGTCCAGACGGCGAGGCGGGCGGCGATCTCGGCCTCGGTGAGATTGACCGAGATGTTGCGCGCCTCGACATCGACGCTGATGATGTCGCCGGTCTGCACCGCCGCGAGCGGACCCTTGATATAGGCCTCCGGCGCGACATGGAGGATGCAGGCGCCGTAGCTGGTGCCGGACATGCGGGCATCCGAGATGCGGAGCATGTCGCGCACGCCCTGCTTCAGGAGCTTCTTCGGGATCGGCAGCATGCCCCATTCCGGCATGCCGGGGCCGCCGACCGGGCCGCAATTCTTCAGCACCATGATGTGGTCCGCGGTGACGTCGAGATTCTCGTCGTTCACGGCTTTCATCATCGCATCGTAATGCTCGAAGACGAGGGCCGGGCCGGAATGCTTGAGCAGCCGCGGCTCGGCGGCGGAGGGCTTGATGACGCAGCCATCGGGCGCAAGGTTGCCCTTGAGCACGGCGAGGCCGTTGGCGGTCGAGACGGGCTTGTCGAGCGGGCGGATGACGTTGTCGTCATAAACCTTGGCGAGTGCGATGGTCTCGGCGATCGGCTTGCCGGTCACGGTCATCGCATCGGTGTGGAGCTTGCTTTCGAGCTGCTTCAGCAGGGCGGGCAGGCCGCCGGCATAGAAGAAATCCTCCATCAGGAAATCGCCGGAGGGGCGCAGGTTCGCGACGACGGGGACATTGCGCGAGAAGGCGTCGAAATCATCCGGCGTCAGCGGCACGCCGGCACGGCCGGCCATGGCGACGAGATGGATGATCGCATTGGTCGAGCCGGCGACGGCCATATGCACCGTCAGCGCGTTCTCGAAGCTCTTGCGGGTCAGGATCTGGTCGGGCGTCAGGTCTTCCCAGACCATCTCGACGATGCGCTTGCCGGCGGCGGCGGCCATGCGGGGATGGGCGGCGTCGGCGGCGGGGATCGCGGAGGCGCCGGGGAGGGTGAGGCCCAGCACCTCGGCGTGGCTCATCATCGTCGCGGCCGTGCCCATCACCATGCAGGTGCCGTAGGAGCGGGCGATGCCGCTCTCCATGTCCTTCCAGTCGCTGTCGGTGATGTTGCCGGCTTCCTTCTCGGCCCAGTATTTCCAGACGTCCGCGCCGGAGCCCAGCACCTTGCCGGCCCAGTTGCCGCGCAGCATCGGCCCAGCCGGCACGAAGATGAAGGGCAGGCCGGCACTGCAGGCGCCCATGATCAGGGCCGGCGTGGACTTGTCGCAGCCGCCCAGAAGGACGGCGCCGTCGAGCGGGTGGGAGCGGATCGATTCCTCGGTCTCCATCGCCAGGAAGTTGCGGTAGAGCATGGTCGTAGGCTTCTGATATTGCTCGGAAACCGACATCACCGGGATCTCGATCGGGAAGCCGCCGGCCGCCCAGACCGCGCGCTTCACCGCCTCGGCGCGGTCGCGCAGATGGGTGTGGCACGGGTTGATCTCGGACCAGGTATTGATGATGCCGATGACCGGCTTGCCCATGAACTCCTCATGGCCGAACCCCATCTGCAAGGCCCGCGAGCGGTGCCCGAAGGAGCGCAGGTCGCTCGCCCCGAACCAGCGCCAGCTACGCAGGGTCTCGGGCGTCTTGCGGGGGCGGGTGGACATCGGCGTTTCCTCGAATTCTTGTCGTTCTAACCGGTGCCGGAGGCGTGATCGGGCTTGACCCGATCATCTCGGAAACCAGTGTCATCTTGTCATGAGATTCCCGGGGCTGCGCTATGCTTCGCCCGAGAATGACGGCCTATCACTCAGCTGCGGCTTTCACTGCGCCCCAGCCCGACACGATGCCGCGCAGCTCCGCCCGCTCGGCCTCGTTCAGCTCGGGCAGGCCGGGGAGGCGGACCGGGCCGACATCCGTGCCGAGCAGGCCGAGCGCCTCCTTCACCACGGTGACATTGGCGCCGTTGCCATATTTGGTGCGCAGCTTCTCGAAGCCGGCGATGGCATCGACCTCACGGCGCGCCGTGTCGTAATCGCCGGCTTCCAGAGCGCGCCAGACGGCGAGCGAGCGTTCCGGCGCGACATTGATCAGGCCCGAGGTGAAGCCTCGCGCACCCAGCGCATGGAAGGGCGCGGCCCAGCCTTCGGCGAGGCCGCAGATCCAGTTGGCGGAAGAGCCTTCCGTCTCGCGCACGCAATCGGCGAGCAGCATCATGTTGTTCGAGGCGAATTTCACGCCGGCGACGTTCGGGTGGGTCGCGACCCGGATCAGGTCTTTCACGCCGATCGCGTCCGAGCGGATATAGGCGACGAGCGGGATCGTCAGCGCCTCGGCGATGGCGAGGATGTAGTCGGCCTGGGACTGCGGCGCCGCGAAGGGGTCGAGCGGGTGATGCACCATCGCGGCATCGCAGCCGGCCTTGGCCGCGAGCTTGCCGGTCGTCACGGCTTCGCGCAGCGAGCGGCCGATGCCGGCGGTGACCAGCGCCTTGCCGGCGGCAGCTTCGGCAGCGATGGCGTGCGAGCGCTCCACCTCGGCCGTCGTCATCGGATAGAATTCGCCGGTATTGCCGGCCGAGACGATGTTATGGATGCCGGCTTCCGCGATGCGCCGGACGATCCTGCCGGTCAGCGCCCAGTCGGCTTCGCCATCCGCCTTCCAGGCGGTGACATGGACGCCGGAAATGCCGCGCAGCGCGCGGCGTACCTTGTCATTCGTCATAGTCCAGTCCCTCCGCATCCGCGCCGAAGACCAATCGTACATGGGCCTTCGCCGAGCGGACGATGTGACGGCGCATCCTGAGTTCGGCGAGCGCGGGATCGCGTGCCAGCAGCGCCTCGTAGACGTCCCGATGTTCCTCGAAGCCGCGGCGGCGCTCATCCAGCTCAGAGTGCAGGGCGATGCGCTGGGCATGGTCGTACATGCGCTGGCCGTCGAGCCGGCGTTCCAGATAGGTGCAGCCGGAGATGCGATGGATCGCGCGGTGATAGGCCTCGTTCAGCGCGACGAGATCTTCGAGGTCGCCATGTTCGGTGGCCTGCTCCATCTGGGCGATGAGCTGGCCGAGCTCGGCTGCGCCGACCTTGGTCAGATGGTTCGCCGCGATATGGGCCATGACGCTTTCGAGCGCGGCACGGCCGAGCGCCATCTCCAGCGCCTGACGGGGGGAGAATTCGACGAAGACGCCGCGCCGCGCCTCGGTCCTGACCAGCCCCTCGCTTTCAAGCTTGCGGATCGCGTCCTTCACCGGGGTGGTGCTGACGCCGAGCATCTCCGCGAGATGGCGTTCGTTCAGCCGCTCGCCATTGCGGAAGCGCCCGGCGACGATGGCGCGGCGCAGGCGCTCGTGGACATGCTCGCGCAGCGAGCGCAGCAGATCGGGAGCGACAGGTTCGACGGCAGGCTGCAACATGATTCTTCCGCGGCGCGCGGCCGAAACCGCCTCGTCGCGGTGGTCGGCCCTGCGCCATGAGCCATCAAGACAGCACAAAGCGCTGTGTGCGGCAATCTGAAATTTCAGATTTCAAACTCGCAATCCTGTGCTATCGCTTGGGGGTAAGCGCCCGCCACGAGGTGCGAGCGGATTGGCCGCAACGGGAGGAACGAACCGATGAGCATTACACGCAGGACCGTCATCGCCGCCGCCTGTCTCGCCGCGGCAGGCCCCGCCTTCGCGCAGGGCGAGTATCCCGGCAGCAAGGTCGTCACCATCGTCGTGCCCTTCGCGGCCGGCGGCACCACCGACCTGCTCGGGCGCATCCTGGCTGATCGGCTGGGCCAGCGACTCGGTGGCAAGTTCATCGTCGAGAACCGGCCCGGCGCCGGCGGCAATACCGGCGTCGCTGCCGTGGCGCGCGCTCCGGCCGACGGTTACACGCTGACCATGGGCACGGTGTCGAGCCATGCGATCAACCCGGCCGTCTATGCCCGGCTGCCCTTCGACCACATCAAGGATTTCGCGCCGATCTCGCAGGTGGCGAGCGTGCCGAACATCCTGATGGTCAATATCGACCTGCCGGCCAAGACCGTGCCGGAGCTGATCGAGCTCCTGAAGAAGAACCCCGGCAAGTACTCCTTCGGTTCGTCCGGAGCGGGCACCTCGACCCATATGGCGGCCGAGCTGTTCAAGGTCTCGACCGGCACCGACATGGTGCATGTGCCCTATCGGTCGAGCGGGCAGGTGACGCAGGACCTGCTCTCCGGCCAGATCCAGATCACCTTCGACAACATCACCATCGCCTGGCCGCATGTGCAGGCGGGCAAGATCCGCGCGCTCGCGACCGCGACGCCAAAGCGGCTCGCGGTCGCCCCGGACCTGCCGGCGCTGTCGGAGTTCATTCCGGGCTACGATGCCAGCTCATGGCACGGCTTCTTCGCGCCGTCGGCGGTGCCGAAGGAGATCGTCGCCAAGCTCTCGGCGGAGACGCAGGCGATCATGAAGGAACCGGCGGTGATCGAACAGCTCAAGAAGCTCGGTGTCGATCCGGTCGGATCGAGCCAGGAGCAGTTCACCGCCCATATCGCCTCCGAAACCAGGCGCTGGGCCGAGGTCGCGCAGAAGGCGAACGTGAAGATCGAGTGAGGGCCGGGGCGAGCGCCCCGGCTTCAGGTTCCGCCGATCAGCGCTGCGGGGCGAAAGCCTTGGCCAGCGCGTCGGCATGCTTGGTTATCAGGCCGAGATCGGAGCCGACGGCGACGAAGCGATAGCCCCATTCGATATAGCGGCGCGCATCCGCCTCGGACGGCGTCAGAATGCCGGCCGGCTTGCCGAGCGCGGTCAGGCGCTTCACCGCATCCTGGATCGCGGCCTGGACTTCCGGGTGGCCGGGGTTGCCGATATGGCCGAGCGAGGCCGAGAGATCGGCCGGGCCGATGAAGACGCCGTCGACGCCATCGACCGAGGCGATCGCCTCGATCTGGCTGAGCGCCTCGCCGGTCTCGACCTGCACCAGCACGCAGATCTCACCATCGGCGCGTTTCAGGTAGTTCTGCACGCGCCCGTAATGGCTGCCGCGGCCGCTGACCGTGATGCCGCGGATGCCGGCAGGCGGATAGCGGCAGGCTGCAACGGCCTTGCGTGCCTCCTCGGCGTTCTGGACGAAGGGCACGAGCACGGCCTGCACGCCGATATCGAGCAGGCGCTTGAGCAGCACGGCGTCATTCCAGGCCGGGCGGACGATCGGGGTCGCCGTGCCACCCTTCAGGGCCTGCAACTGGGCGAGAACGTCGGGCGGCTCGTTGGGGGAGTGCTCGGTATCGACCAGAATCCAGTCGAAGCCGCTCTGGCTGATGATCTCGGACACGATCGGGCTGCACAGGCTGCTCCACAATCCGATCTGAAGCTCGCCGCGCTTCAGCGCGGCCTTGAAGGCGTTGGCAGGCAGGTCCACGGCTTTTTCCCCTCGGGCGAATGGTTGGCGACGCTGCCGAGCCGATCGAAACCGGCGTGGAGCGCGCCATCCTTGTTAGACCAGACCGAAGCGATGAAGGAACCCGACGCGAGGAGATGGCGGGGTTGCACCTCGATGACGCATGGCGCTTTGCGATGGCCGAATCGCTGGTAGGTTGCGCGGCATCGGAGACAAGCCACGCCATGACCACCCCCTCGCTCACCGAAGAGATCGCCCAGCGCTTCGCCCGTATCGCACTGGGTCATGTCCGCCGCGAATATCCGAACAAGCCGGACCATACCCTGGCCGGGCCGCAGGACGCGCGGACGCCGAGCGAGCTGCATCCGGTGTTCTACGGCAGCTATGACTGGCATTCCTGCGTGCACAGCTACTGGATGCTGGCGCGCCTGCTGCGGCGCCATCCGCAGATGGAAGCCGCTGCCGATATCGTCGCATTGTTCGACGAACAGCTCGTTCCGGAGAAGATCGCGGTCGAATGCGCCTATCTCGCCCAGCCGACGGCACGCGGCTTCAAGCGGCCCTATGGCTGGGGCTGGCTGCTGAAGCTCGCGTCTGAGTTGCGGGGGCTGGATGACGGGCGCTGGGGCCGGGCGCTGGCGCCGCTCGCCGAGGCTTTCGCCCAGCGCTTCCGCGACTTCCTGCCGATCGCGACCTATCCCGTGCGGGTCGGCACGCATTTCAACACCGCCTTCGGCCTGCGGATGGCGGCGGATTACGCGGATGCGACCGGGGATGGCGCCTTCCTCACCCTGCTGCGCGAGACGGCCTTGCGCTGGTACGGCGCCGACGCAGATTGCCCGGCCTGGGGCGAGCCGAGCGGCGACGATTTCCAGTCCTCGGCGCTGATCGAGGCGGAATGCATGCGCCGCCTGCTGCCGGCGGAACAGTTCCTGCCCTGGTTCGAGCGCTTCCTGCCGCGCATCGCGCAGAGCGAGCCGGCGATCCTGTTCACGCCGGCGACCGTGACCGACCGGACCGATGGCAAGATCGCGCATCTCGACGGGCTCAATCTCAGCCGGGCCTGGTGTTGGAGCGCGCTGGCCGCAGCCCTGCCGGAATGGGACGTGCGGCGCCCGGTCATAGCGAACGCCGCAAGGCTGCATCTCGAAGCCGGGCTGCCGCATATCGCGGGCGACTATATGGGCGAGCACTGGCTCGCGACCTTCGCCGTGCTCGCCATCGAGGAGCGGTAAGCCGGTCGATGCGGCTCCGAACCACGCCGGGCAGGGAACATAAGGGATCTCATGCGCCGGAAGGATCGGCGCCGGCGCAGCGCTTTTAGCGATCAACCCAGAGTTTGCGTTTTCGCAAATAGGCGATCCGCCCAGCGGCTAAAGTCGCGACGCCAAGGGGGGCGGGCGCGCAACGATCCGCCGCGCCCGGTTACGCCAGGAGAAGCCAGCATGGCGCCCATTCCGAGGCTGAAGGCCTATGACGGACCTGCGCTGCTGTCTTACGGCTTTCGGCCGCTCTTCCTGCTGGCTGCGCTGCAGGCCGGGCTGACGATCCTGGTCTGGCTCGGCTTCGTCACCGGCCATCTCGCCATCCCCACGGCTTTCGCGCCGGTGGACTGGCATATCCATGAAATGCTCTTCGGCTATCAGGCGGCCGCGGTCGGCGGCTTTCTGCTGACGGCCATTCCCAACTGGACCGGGCGATTGCCGGTGCAGGGCGCGCCGCTGCTCGTGCTGGTTCTCGCCTGGATCGCCGGCCGTGTCGCGGTCGCGACTTCGGCGTTGATCGGATGGCATTTCGCGATGGCGATCGATGCGCTGTTCCTCATCCTGCTGGCTGGTGCTGCTGCACGCGAGGTCGTCGCCGGCCGCAACTGGCGCAATCTCAAGGTCGTCGTGCTGATCGGCCTGCTGCTCGCGGCCAATCTCGCCTTCCACCTCGAAGCGGCGCTGACGGGTGGGGCCGATTATGCCCGCCGCTTCGCCATCGCCACCGTGCTGATGCTGGTCGGGCTGATCGCCGGGCGTATCGTGCCGAGCTTCACGCGCAACTGGCTGGCGCCGCGCGGGGCAGGGCGCCTGCCGATCCCGTTCGGCGGCTATGACAAGATCGTGCTGGCGGCGAGCGCGTTCGCACTCGGCCTCTGGGTTGTCCTGCCGAATACGCTTGCGAGCGGCATCGCGCTGGTGCTCTCGGCCGTGCTCCATGCCGTCAGGCTCGCGCGCTGGGCGGGCGATCGCACCTGGCGCAATCCGCTGCTCGTCATCCTGCATGTCGGCTACGCCTTCGTGCCGCTGGGTTTCGCGCTCTCGGCAGCGGGGAGCTTCGGGCTGGTCGGCCCCGGCGCCGGTTTGCATGCCTGGACAGCCGGCGCCTTCGGCACCGTGACGCTCGCGGTGATGTCGCGGGCCAGCCTGGGTCATACCGGGCGCCCGCTCGTCGCGACTGCGGCAACGCAGGCCTGCTACGCGCTGGTCGTCATCGGCAGCGTGGCGCGGATCTGCTCGGCGCTCGGGCATGGCCCGGTCGCGCTGCTGCATATCGCCGGGCTGTGCTGGTCGCTGGCCTTCCTCGGATTCGCGGCGAGCTACTGGCGGGTCCTGACCGGGGCGCGGCTCGGTTCGAAGGTTGCTTCCGCAGCAGGGCCGGCCTGAAATGGCCAAGGTAAAGGATCAGCTGATGCGCGCGGAAGCGGATTGCCGTATTGAGGCGCCGGAGATGTGCTGCGTCGTGCTTCAGAAGGCTGGTGCCCTGGGCGAGGGGGCTCACCGCGCCGCGAACAGGATTGTCGGATGGTGCTCCTTCCAGATCATGGCGAGAACCGACCCGGCTGCCGCGGACAGCGTCCATGCGCCTGACCCAGTTCAGCGAATATGCGCTGAGGCTGCTGGTCTTCGCGGCGGCGCATCCGGAGCGGCTGGTTACCGTCGAGGAGGCCGCGACCGCCCATGACATTTCGCGGACCCATCTGATGAAGGTCGCCAATCTCCTGGTCCGGCAGGATTTCCTCAAGGGCGTGCGCGGCCGTGCCGGCGGCCTGATGCTGGCGCGCGCACCGGCGGAGATCTCGCTGGGCATGCTGATCCGCGCGACGGAGCCGGCCTTCGCGATCGTCGAGTGCTTCGGCGAGGCGGAGGGGCGCTCGGTCCTGCGCGGGGATCGCTGGCGCGGCATTCTGAGCGATGCGATGGAAGCCTTCCTCGGCGAGCTCGATCGCTATTCCCTGACCGACCTGCTGGCCGATCCGGAGCGCCTCGGCCTCGGCCTTGGCCGGCAACCGGTCTGACGCGCGGCTGCTTTCACACGATGACATCATTCCGGGGCGAAGCCGCGAGGCCGGCAGCCCCTTGCTCGAAGGGAGTGCGATGAGTTTCCCGTCCTTCTTCGCCGACGCGCCGCGCCTCAAGGTCCGCGACCCGCTCTCCGCCTTCCTCGGGACCAGCGAAGGCGGCATCCTCGAATATGGCTACGAGGACGCGGTGCGGCTGGCCGGCCATTCCTGCCCGGCGGTCGCGGGCGCCTATCTGATGGTGCTCAACGGGCTCGGCTATCTCCATGACGAGGAGATGCCGGAGCGCGGCGGCATCGAGGTCTTCATGCGCGGCGAGCGCGACCAGGGCACGACCGGCGTCCTGGCCTCGGTCGCGACGCTGCTGACCGGGGCTGCGCCTGAGACCGGCTTCGGCGGGATCGGACCCGCGCAGCGCTTCTCCCGGCGCGACCTGCTGCATTTCGGCGCCGATATCGAAGGCACGATGGCTTTGCGCCGCCGCGATACCGGAGCCGGGGTTGTGATCGACATCGATACGGGTGCGGTGCCGCATGCGTTGGCGATGGGCGGATTGATGCCACAGGCGGTGGCCGGGGAGGCGGATGAGGCGGAGCTCGAGAGTTTTGCCGCGCTCTGGCAAGACCGCGTCCGCCGAATGCTGATCGAGCATGCCGACGATCCGAAGCTGATCCATCTCTACGACTGGTCGCCGGACGAGGCCTGATCAGCCGGCGTTCTCCGCCAAGCGTTTCAGGGCGGGTGCGTCGCAGACGACGAGCTTCTGGCGCCCACCCTCGACCAGTCCTTGCGCCTCCCAGGCGCTGAGGATGCGGGAGACCGTGTGCAGCGTCGTGCCGGTCATCTCGGCGATGTCGCGTCGCGAGATCGGGAAGTCGACCCGCAGGCCGGCCTCGACGGGCTTGCCGGCCTGCTCGACCAGCCTGAGCACGGCATGGGCCACGCGCCGCTCGACCTCCTCGGTCGACATCTCGCGGATGCGGGTATGGGCCTCGTCCAGACGCTGGCCGATGGTGCGGATCGCGTTCATCGCCAGATGCGGGTTGTCGGCGACGAAGACGTCCCAGGATTCGGTTGGCCAGCTCGCGACGAGGCTGTCGACCGCCGCTGTTGCGGTGCCCGGATAGTCGCTGCGGCCCAATGCCCGCGTGAAGCCGAACAGGTCGCCGGGATGGACGATGCGCACGATGATCTGCTGGCCGTCGCGCGTGACCTGCGTCACCTTCAGCCGGCCATGCAGCAGAAGGTAGAAGGCCTTGGCTGTCTCGCCCTGCTCGAAGACGGCCTCGCCCTGCGGGACCCGCCGTGCGCTGGCCTGCGCCGTCATGCGGTCGAGCTGCTCGTCGCTCATCGCGGCGAACAGCGGAACGCTGCGCAGCACGCTGCGGTCCATTCCCACGTGACAGCCTTTCCTTCGGACGGGTTCAGGGGCGCCCGCGATGTCCCGATCCGTCGGCGCGCGGCGCCGGATAAGACTGCAATCGATGGCCGCGTTCAAGTGCGGCACGGCGGCCCGCAGAGGAAAGGCGATGCCCATTACAGAGCGTTGTAAGAAGGGCAATATCCGGGCCACCAGGACCGGATAGGTCGCATTCGGCGGACCTTGTTTGCGTTATGTCAAAGACGGCTGCGAAAGGGCAGCGCAGTGTGGCCCTTGACATGGACAGCACCCGGGAATCCATATTCTCTTTAGTCAATCTCTCAACACGAGCCGGTGCGATATGCGGCCGGCCGAAAGGGGTGGAGATGACGATCGAGACCGCGAAGACGGGCGGCCCGGAGGCTGCGCCCGAGAAGCCGACACGTCGCGCCGAACTCCTCGCCTTCCTGACGCTGGCCGTGCTGATCTGGCCGGTTGTGGCGGTTGGCGTCGTCGGCGGTTACGGCTTCCTCGTCTGGATGTCGCAAATCGTCCTCGGCCCGCCCGGGCCTCCGCGTTGAGGAGGCGGGCATGGGCGAGAATGCCATCGATCTCGGGCGGCGACGTTTCCTGACAGGCCGCTCCGCGCAGCCGCAGCCTGAAGGCGTGCGGCCGCCGTGGTCGCGCGCGGCTGCGGTCGCGGCGGCCTGCACCGGCTGCGGTGCCTGCGTGCCGGCCTGTCCGCAGCACATCATCGCGCAGGATGCCGGAGGCCGGCCGATCCTGAGCTTCGCCGAGAGCGAGTGCAGCTTCTGCGGCGCCTGTGCGGAAGCTTGCCCCGAGCCGGTCTTCGATCGCCTGCTCCCGGCCTTCGAGCACGTTGCGGCGGTCGGCGCCGATTGCTTCGCCGGACGGGGCATCGTCTGCCAGAGCTGCGGCGATGCCTGCCCGGAGAGCGCGATCCGTTTCCGGCCGCGGCCCGGCGGCCCGGCCTTGCCGCAGATCGCGGCCGATCGCTGCAACGGTTGCGGCGCCTGCATCGCCGCCTGCCCGGCACAGGCCATCGCGGTTAGTGCGCATTCGGCGGAGGCCGCCCATGCCTGAGTGTCCGCGCCAGCGCTTCCATCACATTTCGAGCGCCGTCGTCTCGGCCCTGCCGGCCAAGATCGAGGTCGTGCTCGCCAGCATCGCAGAGCTTCCCGAGACCGAGATCCATCGGGTCGAGAACGGCAAGATCGTGATCGTGCTGGAAGGCTCCAGCACCGGCGTGATCGGCGACCGGCTGGCCGCCATCAGCCTGATCGACGGCGTGCTCTCGGCCAACATGGTGTTCGAGCAGATCGAAGACCTCGAAACCCTCGACGACCCCGGAGTGATCCCATGACCCTGTCTCGTCGCGAGATGCTGAAGGCGCAGGCGGCCGGCGTCGCCGCGCTCGCCGCCAATATGAGCGTGCCCGCCGAGGCCCAGCCGGTTGCGGGCGGCGTCGGCAGCCTGCAGATCAAATGGTCGAAGGCGCCGTGCCGCTTCTGCGGCACCGGCTGCGGCGTCATGGTCGGCGTCAAGGAAGGCAAGGTCATCGCCACTCATGGCGACATGAAGGCCGAGGTCAATCGCGGCCTGAACTGCATCAAGGGCTATTTCCTCTCCAAGATCATGTACGGCAACGACCGGCTGACCCAGCCGCTGCTGCGCAAGAAGAACGGCGTCTACGCCAAGGACGGCGAGTTCACGCCGGTGTCCTGGGAGGAGGCCTTCGACACCATGGCCGCCAAGGCCAAGGAAACGCTCAAGGCCAAGGGGCCGACCGCGCTCGGCATGTTCGGCTCCGGCCAATGGACGATCTTCGAGGGCTATGCCGCGACCAAGCTGATGCGGGCCGGCTTCCGCTCCAACAATCTCGACCCGAACGCCCGCCACTGCATGGCCTCGGCGGCCTATGCCTTCATGCGCACCTTCGGCATGGACGAGCCGATGGGCTGCTACGACGATTTCGAGCATGCCGACGCCTTCGTGCTCTGGGGCTCGAACATGGCGGAGATGCACCCGATTCTGTGGACGCGGGTGACGGACCGCCGGCTCGGCCAGCCGCATGTGAAGGTCGCGGTGCTCTCGACCTATACCCACCGCAGCTCCGACCTCGCCGATATCCCGATCGTGTTCAAGCCGGGCACGGACCTGGCGATCCTGAATTACATCGCCAACCACATCATCTCGACCGGGCGGGTGAACACCGATTTCGTCGAGAAGCACACCACCTTCGTCAAAGGCGCGACCGAGATCGGCTACGGCTTGCGCCCCGATGATCCGCGCGAGGTCAAGGCACGCAAGGCGGAGGATGTCACGGCGACGACGCCGATCGACTTCGCCGCCTTCGCGGCCTCGGTCAAGGACTACACGCTCGAGAAGGTCTCTGCGCTGACCGGGGTCGAGCCCGGTTTCCTGCAACAGCTCGCCGAGCTCTATGCCGACCCCAAACGCAAGGTCATGTCGCTCTGGACCATGGGCTTCAACCAGCATGTGCGCGGCGTCTGGGCCAACCAGATGGTCTACAACCTGCATCTGCTGACGGGGAAGATTTCGGAGCCGGGCAACAGCCCGTTCTCGCTGACCGGCCAGCCCTCGGCCTGCGGTACCGCCCGCGAGGTCGGCACCTTCGCCCATCGCCTGCCGGCCGACATGACGGTGACCAATCCCGAGCATCGCAAGCATGCCGAGGAAATCTGGCGCGTCCCGCACGGGATCATCCCGGAGAAGCCCGGCTACCACGCCGTCGAGCAGGACCGGATGCTCAAGGACGGCAAGCTCAATTTCTACTGGATCCAGGTCAACAACAACCTGCAGGCCTCGCCGAACAGCAGCAACGAGGCCTATCCGGGCTATCGCAACCCCGACAACTTCATCGTCGTCTCCGATGCCTATCCGACGGTGACGGCGATGGCCGCCGACCTGATCCTGCCCGCCGCGATGTGGGTCGAGAAGGAGGGCGCCTACGGCAATGCAGAGCGGCGCACCCATGTCTGGCACCAGCTCGTCAATGCGCCGGGCGAGGCGCGCTCGGACCTCTGGCAATTGATGGAGTTCTCGAAGCGCTTCACCACCGACGAGGTCTGGCCGGCTGAAATCCTCGACGCCAATCCGAACTACAAGGGCAAGACCCTGTTCGACGTGCTCTATCGCAACGGCAATGTCGACAAGTTCGATGTCTCCGAGATCGATCCGGGCTACGAGAACCGGGAGGCGAAGGCCTTCGGCTTCTACGCGCAAAAGGGGCTTTTCGAGGAATATGCCGCCTTCGGCCGCGGTCATGGCCACGATCTCGGGCCCTATGATCTCTACCATCAGGTCCGCGGCCTGCGCTGGCCGGTGGTCGACGGCAAGGAGACGCTCTGGCGCTACCGCGAGGGGCTCGACCCCTATGTGAAGCCGGGCAAGGGCGTCGAGTTCTACGGCAACAAGGACGGCAAGGCCCGGATCATTGCGGTGCCCTACGAGCCGCCGGCGGAATCGCCCGACACCGAATACGATCTCTGGCTCGTCACCGGCCGCGTGCTGGAGCACTGGCATTCCGGCTCGATGACGATGCGGGTGCCGGAACTCTACAAGGCCTTCCCCGGCGCGCGCTGCTTCATGCATCCGGAAGATGCCCGCAAGCGCGGGCTCAACCAGGGCGCCGAGATCCGATTGATCTCGCGCCGCGGCGAGATGCGTACCCGCGTCGAGACGCGCGGGCGCAACCGCATGCCGCCCGGCGTGGTCTTCGTGCCCTGGTTTGACGCCAGCCAGCTCATCAACAAGACGACGCTCGACGCCACCGATCCCATCTCCAAGCAGACGGATTTCAAGAAATGCGCGGTCAAGATCGTTCCGGTCTCGGGCTGATGCGCTCGCGGACCTTGCTCGGGGCGGCCCTCGCGGCCGGCCTCGTCCTCGCCTTCGGCGCCGCCGTCTCGCAGGAGGGCGGCCCGATCAAGATCGTGCCGCGCCTGACCGGGACGGTTGACCCGATGGCGCTCGAACGCGTGCCGGCGCTCGGCCGCCCGGTCGTCGACGATGTCCGGCGCATGCGCAACTATCCCGAGCAGCCGCCGGTGATCCCGCATGCGATCGACGGCTATCAGCTCACCCTGAACACCAATCGCTGCATGGACTGCCACAAGCGCGAGTTCACGGAAGGCTCGGGCGCGCCGATGATCAGCGTCACCCATTTCCAGGACCGCGACGGGCAGGTGCTCTCGGACGTGACGCCGCGGCGCTATTTCTGCACGGCCTGCCATGTCCAGCAGACCGATGTCCCGCCCCTGGTCCAGAATAGGTTCCAGGACGCCAAAGACATCGGCCGGAAGCCATAGGCGCGCATCATGGCCAGGCTCAAATCCTTCATTCTCTGGTGCTGGGGCGTCGTCGTCAGCTTCTGGCGCATCATCAGCCGGCCGAGCGCCTATCTGCCGCTCGGCCTGCTGACGCTCGGCGGCTTCGTCGGCGGCGTGCTGTTCTGGGGCGGCTTCAATACGGCGCTGGAAGTCACCAACACCGAGAAGTTTTGCACCTCCTGTCACGAGATGCGCGACAACGTCTATCAGGAGCTGCAGTCGACGGTGCATTTCTCCAATCGTTCGGGCGTGCGCGCGACCTGCCCGGACTGCCATGTCCCGCATAACTGGACCGACAAGATCGCCCGCAAGATGCAGGCCTCGAAGGAGGTCTGGGGCAAGATCTTCGGGACGATCTCGACGCGCGAGAAATTCCTCAACATGCGCCTCGAACTCGCCAAGCACGAATGGTCGCGGTTGAAGGCGAACGACTCGCTGGAATGCCGCAACTGCCACTCCTCCGTCGCGATGGACTTCACCAAGCAGACCCGCCGGGCCGCAGAGATCCACAGCCGCTTCCTGACCACCGGCGAGAAGACCTGCATCGACTGCCACAAGGGCATCGCGCATCTGCTGCCGGACATGACGGGAATCGAACCCGGCTGGAAGGACGCGCCCGAGCTGCAGGGCAAGGGCAGCGCCTCCTGGCATGGGCCGGAACGTGCCGTCCGCACCTATCTCGCGGAGATCGAGACGCGGTGAGATTCCGTTCCGCTGACGACCGCGTGGCGTGCCCTGCGTCAATTTTGCCTAGGGCATTATGTCCGATCTCCAGATCGGCAAATCAGGTATCTGAGATGATTCTTTTATGCGATATCCGTCGCGAAGGCACGGGGCCGTCGGCCCGCGCCAGTCATGGAGAAGGTGAGCGATGATTGCGGCACTCACTGTCGCTGAGCGGCAGCGCGCCATATCGATCTCGGCGCTTCTGGCGCTGTGCGGGTTTGCCATGGCGATCGCCGGCCGTGACGACCTGTTCGCCGTGCATGGCGCGATCATCCTGCTCTTCGGGCTCGGCTGCATCGGCCTTGTCATGTCGAGCTATTTCGCGCCGGAGCCGTCCGACGAGCGCCTGACGCGCTATTACGACGATCCGACGCGGGTCGGCATCGTGCTGTCGCTCGGCTGGGCCGTGGCCGGCATGTTCTTCGGCGTCTGGGTCGCGGCGCTCCTGGCCTGGCCGGATCTCACCTTCGATGCGGGATGGGCGAGCTTCGGCCGCCTGCGGCCGGTCCATACCTCGGGCGTGATCTTCGGCTTCGGCGGCAATGCGCTGATCGCGACCTCCTTCCACGTCCTGCAGCGGACAACGCGGGCGCGCCTGCCGGACCAGTTCAGCCCCTGGTTCGTGCTGATCGGCTACAACCTGTTCTGCGTGCTGGCGGCCAGCGGCTACCTGATGGGCATCACCCAGTCGAAGGAATATGCCGAGCCGGAATGGTATGCCGATATCTGGCTGGTCATCGTCTGGGTCACCTATTTCCTGATCTACATCCGCACGCTGCAGCGGCGGAAGGAGCCGCATATCTACGTCGCCAACTGGTACTACATGGCCTTCATCCTGGTCGTGGCGGTGCTGCACATCGTCAACAACCTGGCGGTGCCGATCTCTTTCGGCGAGGCCAAGAGCTATTCGCTGTTCTCCGGCGTCCAGGATGCGATGACGCAGTGGTGGTACGGCCACAACGCGGTCGCCTTCTTCCTGACCTCCGGCTTCCTCGGGATGATGTACTACTACCTGCCGAAGCGGGCAGGGCGGCCGATCTACTCCTACAGGCTGTCGATCATCAGCTTCTGGGGCATCACCTTCATGTATATGTGGGCGGGCTCGCACCACCTGCACTACACGGCGCTGCCGCAATGGGTGCAGACGCTGGGCATGACCTTCTCGGTCGTCCTGCTGGTGCCGTCCTGGGCCTCGGCCGGCAATGCGCTGGCGACGCTCAACGGCGCCTGGGGCAAGGTGCGCGACGACGCGACGCTGCGCTTCATGATGGTCGCCGCGGTGTTCTACGGGCTCTCGACCTTCGAAGGCTCGTTCATGGCGATCCGGGCGGTCAACTCGCTCTCGCACTATACCGACTGGACGGTCGGCCATGTCCATGCCGGCGCGCTCGGCTGGGTGGCGATGATCACCTTCGGCTCGCTCTACGCGCTGGTGCCGTGGATGTGGAAGGTCGAGCGGATGTATTCGCCCAAGCTGATCGAGGTCCATTTCTGGCTCGCTCTGGCCGGGACCGTCATCTACGTCTTCGCGATGTGGAACTCGGGCATCATCCAGGGCCTGATGTGGCGCACCTATAACGACAGCGGCACGCTGGCCTATTCCTTCATCGACAGCCTGGTCGCGATGCATCCCTATTACATCGCGCGCACCGTCGGCGGGCTGCTGTTCCTGATCGGTGCGATCGTGGCCTCCTACAATGTCTGGATGACGATCCGGATGTCCCGTTCGCAGGCTGCGGCGGGCGCCGGCGACAGCGACCTGCCGGCGCTCCAGGGCGCTGCGCTTCAGGCGGGGGAGTAAGCCGATGCGCGAGTTCTTTCATCGCAAGCTCGAACGCAGCGCGATCGGCTTCGTCCTCGCCATCATCGGCGTCTCCGCGATCGGCGGCTTCGTCGAGATCGCACCGCTCTTCACTATCGGCGAGACCGTCGAGAAGGCGCCGGACATGCGCGTCTACACGCCGCTCGAGCTGGCGGGGCGCAACATCTACATCCGCGAGGGCTGCTATGCCTGCCATAGCCAGATGATCCGGACGCTGCGCGACGAGGTCGAGCGCTACGGGCCGTATTCCCTGGCGGTCGAGTCGAAATACGACCATCCGATGCTCTGGGGCTCCAAGCGCACGGGGCCGGATATCGCCCGGCTCGGCGGCAAGTATTCCGATGCCTGGCATGTCGCGCATCTGATCAACCCGCGCGATGTCGTGCCGCAATCGGTGATGCCGAAATACGGCTGGCTGATGCGCAACGAGTTGAAGACCGAGGATCTCGGCCGGCATCTCGCCGCGCAGCGCACGGTGGGCGTGCCCTATACCGATGCGCAGATCGCCAATGCCGGCACGGATGCCTATGGCCAGGCGAGCCCCGACAGCGCCTACGCGGGCGGCGTCAGCGAGCGCTATGGCGAGGCGACGAATGTGCGCGCCTTCGACGGCGAGCCGGGGCGCCTGACCGAGATGGATGCGGTGGTCGCCTATCTCCAGGTGCTGGGCCGCCTGACCGATGCCGCGCAGAAGCAGACCGCCGCGGCGGAGAAGTGAGACGATGGATGTCGATCACCACACGCTTGTCGGTTTCGCCAAGAGCTGGGGGCTGTTCTACCTCGTGGCCATGGCGATCGGCGTGCTGATCTACGCGCTGTGGCCGTCGAACCGGAAGCGCTTCGATCGGGCCAAGAAGAGCATTTTCGACAAGGACGATAGGCCGGGGGACTGAGCGATGGCAGATGCGAGGCGCGACCCCGCCACGGGGACAATCACGACGGGCCATGAGTGGAACGGCATCGAGGAACTCGACACGCCGATTCCGCGCGTGGTGCTGTTCTTCCTGGCCGTCACGACCCTGTTCGCGATCGGCTACTGGCTGCTGATGCCGGCCTGGCCGCTGGGCGTGACCTATACCAAGGGCTTGCTCGGCATCGACCAGCGCCAGGTCGTGGCCGAGCAGGTGCGCGATGCCGCCACTGAGCGGGCGAGCTGGACCGCGAAGCTCGACAAGGCCTCCTTCGCCGAGATCGCCGCCGATCCTCAGCTGATGCGCCATGTCCGCGATACCGGCCGCACGCTCTTCGAGGATAACTGCGCGGTCTGTCATGGCGTGCAGGGGAAGGGAGGCCCGGGCTTCCCCAATCTCGCCGCCGGCTCCTGGCTCTGGGGCGGCAGCCCGGAGGCGATCGCCGAGACGATCCGCGTCGGCATCAACGGCACGGCAAAGGACACCCGCACCGGGCAGATGATGGCTTTCGGCCGCGACGGCATTCTCCAGCGCGAGCAGGTCCTAGCCGTCGCCTCTTATGTCCGCTCGCTGTCGGGCCAGAAGCTCGACGCGGCCGAGCAGGCGCGCGTGCCGGCGGGCAAGGAGGTCTTCGCGGCGAATTGCGTCGCCTGCCATGGCGAGAACGCCAAGGGCCAGCATGATCTCGGCGCCCCGGACCTGACCGACGCCAACTGGATCTATGGTGGCGACCTGCAATCGGTCGTGAACAGCATCCATGGCGGGCGGCAGGGCCATATGCCGAGCTGGGAAGGCCGGCTCTCGCCGACCGATATCAAGCTGCTGGCGCTCTATGTCGGTACGCTCGGTGAGGCGAAGCGATGAGCGCTTCAGCAGACGGCGAAACACGGCGGCGCGGTGGGCGGAAAGCCTTCTGGCTCGCGCTCGCCGGGGTGCTGGCGGGCGGGCTGATCCTCGCCAACGCCCATCTGGTCTATGTCGCCATAGGCTCGCAGCCGGACTGCGTGCCGCATGCAAAATCGGCGGGCGAGGCGGGCGGGTTCCGCGCTGCGCGCCCGTCCTGCTGAGGGAGGAGAAGCACATGGCTGCGATCGGGAACGGCCAGGAGATGCCTCTGCCTCTCTCCGCCCAGCGACGGCGTAATCTACCGGCGGGTGCGGCTCTGTCCTGGCTCGGCGCGGGCTGGCGCGATCTCTGGCGCAATCCGGGGCCGAGCCTGCTCTACGGGCTCGCGGTCTTCGCGGTCTCCGCCGCGATCGTCTGGGGGCTGTTCCGGCTCGGGCTCGACTACATCCTGTTCCCGGCGCTGGCGGGCTTCATGGTGATGGGGCCGCTCTTGGCGATCGGGCTCTACCAGAAGAGCCGCGCGATCGAGCAGGGCGAGCCGGTCAGCCTGTCCCGGATGATCTTCGTCAAGGCGGCCTCGGGCGGGCAGGTCTGGTACACGGGCGCGATCCTGTCGCTGCTGATGCTGGTCTGGATGCGGGCGGCCGTGATCATCTACGCGCTGTTCTTCGGGCTCAGGCCATTCCCGGGCCTCCACGAGGTCGCGGCGATGCTGTTCGGCACGCCGATCGGCTGGGCGATGCTGCTGGTCGGCACCGTGGTCGGCGGGCTGTTCGCGGCCTTCTCCTTCGCGATCAGCGCCTTCGCGATCCCGATGCTGCTGGACGAGCGGGTCGATGCCTTCACCGCGATGGGCACCAGCATCTCGATGGTGTGGCGCAACCTGCCGGTGATGATCGCCTGGGGAGCGATCGTGCTCGCCCTGTTCCTTGTCTCGGTCGCGACCGGGCTTCTCGGCCTGATCGTGGTCTTCCCGCTGCTCGGCCATGCGACCTGGCACAGCTATCGGGCGCTCAGGTGAGCTGCTGCGCGCCGCCGCTGGCTCTGGACGGCGCACCCGATCCGTCGGCGGTGCGGCAGGAGATCCGCCTCGCCAGCCGCGATCTCGGCAATGGCCTGCGCCAGAGCGACCTCTCGGTGCCCGGCCTGCATTGTGCCGCCTGCATCCGAGCGGTCGAGACCGGCCTTGCCCGGCTGCCGGGCGTGGCGCAGGTCAGGGTCAATCTCTCGACCCGTCGCGCAGCGGTGCAATGGCGGGGCGAGGAAGCGCCTGACCTGCTGACGGCGCTCGCCGAGCTCGGCTATCCCGGCCATCTCTTCGAGAGCGAGGCGGAGGGGACAGACCCCGAGCGCGACCGGCTGATCCGGGCGCTGGCGGTCGCCGGCTTCTGCGCCATGAACATCATGCTGCTCTCGGTCTCGGTCTGGTCGGGGGCGGAGCCCGAGACGCGGCAGGCCTTCCACTGGATTTCGGGCGCGCTGGCCTTGCCCTGTCTGATCTATTCCGGCCGCATCTTCTTCGCCTCGGCCTGGGCGGTGCTGCGGCGCGGGCGCACCAACATGGACGTGCCGATCTCGATCGGCATCTGTCTCGCCTTTGCTCTCAGCCTCTACGACACGATCCATGACGGGCCGCATGCCTATTTCGACGCGGCGACCTCGCTGATCTTCTTCCTGCTGATCGGCCGCACGCTCGACCACCTGATGCATGAGAAGGCGCGCGCTGCCGTGCGCGGGCTGATGCGGCTGGCGCCGCGCGGCGCGACCGTGCTCGATACCGATGGCGGGCGGAGCTATCTGCCGCTGGCCGAGGTGGCGCCGGGCATGCGGATCGCGCTCACGGCCGGCGAGCGCGTCCCCGTCGACGGCATCGTGGAGGAGGGCGCTTCCGAGCTCGATTGCGCCATCGCGACCGGCGAGAGCGCTCCGCAATCCGTGTCGTCGGGCATGGCGGTGCAAGCCGGGACGCTTAATCTCTCGGGGCCGCTGACGATCCTCGCGACGGCCAAAGCCGAGAGCTCCTTCTTGGCCGAGATGGTCCGGTTGATGGAGGCCGCGGAAGGTGGCCGCGCCCGCTATCGCCGCATCGCCGACCGGGCGGCGGCGCTCTATTCGCCGGTGGTCCATGCGACCGCGCTGATCGCCTTCCTCTGCTGGATGATGGCGACCGGCGACTGGCATCGCGCGACCACCATCGCGATCGCCGTGCTGATCATCACCTGCCCCTGCGCGCTGGGGCTGGCCGTGCCGATCGTCCAGGTCGTGGCCTCGCGGCGCCTGTTCGAGACCGGGATCATGGTCAAGGACGGCTCGGCGATCGAGCGGATCGCCGAGATCGACACGGTTGCCTTCGACAAGACGGGCACGCTGACCTTCGGCCAGCCGCAACTGGTCGATCCCGCCGCAATCCCGGCCAGGGATCTGGCCATCGCGGCGGGGATCGCCCGGCGTTCGAGCCACCCGCTCTCCCGCGCCATCGCGGCTGCAGCGCCGGAAGCAGGCTTGGCGCTGACGGACATCCGGGAGCATCCCGGCTTCGGCGTCGAGGCCGAGCTGGAAGGGCATTGCTATCGCCTCGGGCGGGCGGAATGGGCCCTTGCGGAAGCGGGCGGTCAGCCGGAAAGCGGGACGGTGCTGAGCCGCGACGGCGCGCTCGTCGCCCGCTTCGCCTTTGCCGAGACTTTGCGCCCGCAGGCGCGGGCCGCTGTCGATGCCTTGCGGGCCGATGGCCTTTCCATCGTGCTGTTGTCCGGCGACAGATCTGCAGCGGTGCAGCCGATCGCCGGTAGGCTCGGCATCGACGCTGTCTCAGCCGGTCTGCTGCCGGCTGGAAAGGTTGAGCGTCTCGCCGCACTGGCTGCCGAGGATCGCAAGGTGCTGATGGTCGGTGACGGCCTCAACGATGCGCCGGCACTGGCCGCGGCGCATGCCTCGATGGCGCCGGCTTCGGCCGCAGATATCGGTCGCAACGCCGCGGATTTCGTCTTCCTGCATGACGGGCTCGATGCGGTTCCCACGGCGATTGCCGTCGCGCGGGCGGCAGGGCGGCTGATCAGGCAGAATTTCGCCCTGGCGATCCTCTACAACGCGCTGGCCCTGCCAGTTGCCATCGCGGGTTACGTCACGCCGCTGATCGCGGCGCTCGCCATGTCGCTGTCCTCGATCCTCGTCGTGGCCAACGCCCTGCGGCTCGATGCGGGCAAGGCGCAGGTTCGTGCCGAGACTGACACGCGGCAGGCCGGAAAGCTTGTCCCGGCCTGCGAACCCGGCGAATGAGCAGCCTGGTCTTCCTCGTTCCGTTGGCGCTGGTGCTTGGCGGGGCGGCGCTCGCCGCCTTCCTGTGGTCGTTGCGTAGCGGCCAGTATGACGATCTCGACGGCGCCGCCGAGCGGATCCTGCTCGATGAGGACGAAGGCGCTCTGGATGCGGCCGGCCCTTCGGTGCAGAAGGAGCCGGAACGATCGACGCGCCGGAGCGACATGTCATGACCACCGGTGAAGCCTCGCCCGAACCTCCCTTCGTCCGGGATGCGGACGGCTCCTTCGTGCTCGATGCTGCGCGCTTGGCGAAGCGCTTCGGCTGGTCGGCGGAGGAATTGCGAGACCTGATGCGCCGCGGACTGGTAACGAGCCGGGTCGAGCGCGGCGAGGCGGAGGATGAGGGGCGCTGGCGCCTCTCCGTCCGCTGCGGCAACCGCTGCTGGCAAGCCGTCGTCCAGCCCGATGGCACGGTTGCGGACGAGCAGCTTGATTTCGCTCCGCCGCAGGGCCGCCGCGAGCGGCGCTGACCGATAGCCTGCGGCCCGGCTTATGTCCGGCGCGCGGGTCGGCTGACCGGAGCCTTGCTATACATTTCAGGCCGCGATCCCGATAATGACCGCTCAGCAGGGTGAATCGCATCGGCAGTCGCCGGTCTTCGCTGTCCTCCTGCGCTTTCTCGACGAGGGAACGATGCGTCTTCTCCACCTTGCCCCGGCCACGGCCCTCCTTGCGGCACTCGGCGGTTGCGTCTCCAGCGAGCCGGTCGCCTATTCGGAACCCCCCGTGGTGCAAAGCATGACCTTCCAGCCGCAGCAGCGCAGCTATCTCGATGCCGGCCCGGCTCCGGCACGCCTGAGCGGGCCCGGCAATACGCGCGATAGCCAGACGGGCTTCGCCGGACGTTCCGACAGCTTCGGCGGCGGCGTGCTGCCCTCGTTCTGAGGCGGCGGGCGAGCCAAGCCCCGCCGCGATCAGCCTGCCTCCTGCTTCGACGGCTCAGGGCGAGCCGATCGAGAGCAGGGTGCCCGCCATCTCCCTGATCATCGCGAGAGCTTCGGCCTGGGGCCCGTCCTGCGTGCCCGCGCGGGAGATCGCGTAGGCCGGCATGATGAAATGAGGCGCGTCCTCGACGAGATGCAGCGTTCCGGCCGCGAGATGCGGGGCGATGATGCGTGCAGGAAAATAGCCGGAGCCGCCATGCTCCAGGATATGCTGCAGCCCCAGCCAGCCGACATTGGCGCTGAGCAGCGCGCCGCCGAAATCGGGGAAGCTCGCGCTGTGGCGCGCCTGGAATTCCGAGCCCCAGTCGACGAGGACATAGCCGGACTGCGGCTCGGGGGCGGATTGCGCATCCGTCGCAATCATGACCAGGCGGTCGTCGAACAGATGCTCGACCTTCAGACCCGGGCGGCTCTGCGGTGTGTACATCACGCCGATATCGAGGCGCCCCTCGATCAGCCCGTGCATCAGCTCCGGCTCGAGCGCACTCTCGATCCGGATCGACACGTCGGGCCGGGCCCGCTGCATCGACGGTAGCCAGCGCAGCAGGAACTCCTCCCAAAGGCCGATCCGGCCGCCGACGGCCAGCGTTCCGGCCGCGCCCTCGGGCAGCCCGATATCGTGATGCGCCTGCACCACCGTCTGGACCAGCGTCGCGGCATGACGCTGGAAGCGGTGCCCGGCCGCCGTCAAGGTCGTTCCGGCCTTGTTGCGGACGAACAGCCGGCAGCGCAATTGCTCCTCCAGCACGTTGATCCGCGTGCTCACCGTCGACTGGCTGACATGGAGCCGGTCCGCCGCGCCGCTGAAATTGCCGGCCGAGACCACCGTCAGAAAGGTTCGTGCCAGTTCCGTATCCATATCGGCCGTCTTTTAAATCTATAAACCCGATACGTAAGTTTATAATTATTCGTTTGTCAAAACCATCTGCCTGCATGAGCCTGCGATTCAAGCAGATCGTAGAGATCGCAGGGGAAAAGCGTTGGAGCGGCATCTGGCCTGGGATGGCGATATCGCCGCCCGCATCATCTCGGAATGGAAATCCCGCGAGGGCGCCTTGCTGCCGATCCTGCACGCGCTGCAGGAGGAGTTCGGCTATATCCACCCGGCAGCGACGGCCCTCGTGGCAGATGCGCTGAATATCGGGCGCGCCGAAGTCCATGGCGTCATCACCTTCTATCCGGATTTCCGGCAGGCACCGCCTGCGGCCCATAGCCTGAAGCTGTGCCGGGCCGAGGCCTGTCAGTCCCAAGGCGCGGAGCGGCTGGCGCGACAGGCTCAGGAGGCGCTGGGCATCGGCTTCGGCGACACCAGCGCGGATGGCCAGGTCCAGCTCGAAGCGGTCTATTGCCTGGGACTCTGCTCTGTCGCCCCATCCGCGATGCTCGACGGCCGGATCGTCGGGCGGCTCGACGACGGCAAGCTCGCCTCGCTGCTGACGGAGGCCGGACAATGACGCCGCGGTTCTTCATCCCCTGCGACGCGGCGGCCATCGCGGTCGATGCCGATCGCGTGGCGGAGGCCTTGCAGGTGGCGGCGGGTGCGCGCGGGGTCGCCATCGACATCGTCCGCACCGGCTCGCGCGGGCTGCACTGGCTGGAGCCGCTGGTCGAATACGCCACCCGCGACGGCCGCATCGGCTATGGGCCGGTCTCTCCGGGCGATGCCGCCGGTGTGCTCGATGCTGCCCTGGCCGGCACGAGCCATCCGCTGTGCCATGGCCTGACGGAGGCGCTGCCCTTCTTCGCGAAGCAGACCCGGCTGACCTTCGCGCGCAGCGGCATCGTCGATCCCCGTTCCCTGGAGGACTATATCGCCCATGGCGGCTATCGCGGGCTGGCCGCTGCGCTCGATGCCGGCCCGGCGGCGACCGTCGCGGCCGTTACGGAGTCCGGCCTGCGCGGACGCGGCGGCGCCGGCTTTCCGACCGGAATCAAATGGGACACTGTCGCCAAGGCGCAGGGCGATCGGAAATACATCGTCTGCAACGCCGACGAAGGCGATAGCGGCACCTTCGCCGACCGCATGATCATGGAAGGCGATCCCTTCGTCCTGATCGAGGGCATGACGATCGCGGCCATCGCCGTCGGCGCGACCTATGGCTACATCTATGTCCGCTCGGAATATCCGCATGCGATCGCCGCGCTGGAGCATGCGCTGGGCGAGGCGCGTCGGAAGGGCATGCTGGGTGCGGCGATCGCGGGCTCGTCCCATGGCTTCGACATGGAAGTCCGGGTTGGCGCCGGTGCCTATGTCTGCGGCGAGGAGACCGCTCTTCTCGACAGTCTTGAGGGGCGCCGCGGCGTCGTTCGGGCCAAGCCGCCGCTGCCGGCACATAAGGGGCTCTTCGGCTGCCCGACCGTCATCAACAACGTGCTCTCGCTCGCAAGCGTGCCGATCATCCTCGACAAAGGCGCGGCGTTCTATCGCGATTTCGGCATGGGGCGCTCGCGCGGCACGATGCCGATCCAGCTCGCCGGCAATATCCGCCATCCCGGCCTGTTCGAGGTCGGCTTCGGCATCACGCTCGGCGAGCTCGTTGACGAAATCGGTGGCGGCACTGCGAGCGGCCGGCCGGTGCGCGCGGTCCAGGTCGGCGGGCCACTCGGCGCCTATTTCCCGCGAGAGTTGTTCGATACGCCGTTCGACTACGAGGCCTTCGCGGCGCGTGACGGGCTGATCGGCCATGGCGGCATCGTCGTCTTCGACGACAGCGTCGACATGGCCCGGCAGGCGCGTTTCGCGATGGAGTTCTGCGCCGTCGAATCCTGCGGGAAATGCACGCCCTGCCGTGTCGGTTCGACCCGTGGCGTCGAGGTGATCGACCGCGTCATCGCCGGCGAGCAGCGCGCCGCCAACCTGGCGGTGCTCGAAGACCTCTGCCACACCATGAAGCTCGGTTCGCTCTGCGCGCTCGGCGGGTTCACGCCCTATCCGGTGATGAGCGCGCTCACCCATTTTCCGGAAGATTTCGGCGTCACGCCGCCCAGCCGCCAGGCGGCGGAGTGAAGGAGGTCGCCATGCAACTCGTCCAGGAAACCGACTATGGCACGCCGGCTTCCAAGGCCGAGGCCATGGTCACGCTCACCATCGACGGCCGCAGCGCGACGGTGCCGGCCGGCACCTCGATCATGCGCGCGGCGATGGAGATCGGCACCGAGATTCCCAAGCTCTGCGCCACCGACATGCTCGACGCCTTCGGCTCCTGCCGGCTCTGCCTGATCGAGATCGAGGGCCGCAACGGCACGCCGGCCTCCTGCACGACGCCGGTCGCGGAGGGACTGGTGGTGCATACGCGCTCGGAGCGGCTCGACCGTTTGCGCAAGGGCATCATGGAGCTTTATGTCTCCGACCATCCGGTCGCGGCGCTCGACCCGGTCGGGCAGGGCGATATCGCGCTGCTCGACACGGTCGCGGAGGTCGGACTCACCGAGGTCCGCTACGGCTTCGACGGCGCGCGGCACCGCGATACCGGGCTCGACGAATCCAATCCCTATTTCAGCTACGACCCCGCCAAATGCATCGTCTGCTCGCGCTGCGTGCGGGCCTGCGAGGACGTGCAGGGCACCTTCGCGCTGACCATCACCGGCCGCGGCTTCGAGTCGGTGATGGCGGCCGGCACCGACCAGTCCTTCCTGGAGTCGGACTGCGTCTCCTGCGGCGCCTGCGTGCAGGCCTGCCCGACAGGCTCGCTGATCGAGAAGGCGGTCATCGCCAAGGGCAAGCCGGAATGGTCGACGGTCACGACCTGCGCCTATTGCGGCGTCGGCTGCTCGTTCAAGGCCGAGATGCGCGGCGACGAGGTCGTCCGCATGATCCCCTACAAGGACGGCAAGGCCAATCACGGCCACTCTTGCGTGAAGGGCCGCTTCGCCTGGGGCTATGCCAACCACAAGGAACGCATCCTCAACCCGATGATCCGGGAGAAGATCACCGACCCCTGGCGCGAGGTGTCCTGGGAGGAGGCGATCGCCCATACGGCGAGCGAGTTCAAGCGCATCCAGGCCAAATACGGCACGGGTTCGATCGGCGGCCTGACCTCGTCGCGCTGCACTGATGAGGAGACCTTCCTGGTCCAGAAGCTGGTGCGCGCCGGCTTCGGCAACAACAATGTCGATACCTGCGCCCGCGTCTGTCATTCGCCGACCGGCTACGGGCTCAGCACGACCTTCGGCACCTCGGCCGGCACGCAGGATTTCGATTCCGTCGAGCAGACCGACGTGATGCTCCTGATGGGCGCCAACCCGACCGATGCGCATCCCGTCTTCGGCTCGCGGATGAAGCAGCGCCTGCGCGAGGGCGCCAAGCTCATCGTCATCGATCCGCGCCGGATCGAGCTGGTGCGTGCGCCCCATGTCGAGGCGGCCTATCACCTGCCGGTGCTGCCCGGCACCAATGTCGCGATCCTGACGGCGCTCGCCCATGTCGTCGTCACCGAAGGGCTGGTCGACGAGGCCTTCGTGCGCGAGCGCTGCGAATGGGATGCCTTCCAGGACTGGGCGGTCTTCGTTGCCGAGGAGCGCAACAGCCCGGAGGCCTTGTCGAAGGTCACCGGCGTCGCGGCCGCCGATATCCGTGGCGCGGCGCGCCTGTTCGCCACCGGCGGCAATGGCGCGATCTATTACGGGCTCGGCGTCACCGAGCACAGCCAGGGCTCGACCGCCGTGATGGCGATCGCCAATCTCGCCATGGCGACCGGCAATATCGGCCGGCCGGGTGTCGGCGTGAACCCGATGCGCGGGCAGAACAACGTCCAGGGCTCCTGCGACATGGGCTCCTTCCCGCATGAGTTCTCGGGCTATCGCCATGTCTCGAACGATGCGGTGCGCGGCCTGTTCGAGGATGCCTGGGGCACCTGGCTCGACAAGGAGCCGGGCCTGCGCATCAACAACATGCTCGACGCGGCCCTGGATGGCTCCTTCATGGGGCTCTACGTCCAGGGCGAGGACATCATGCAGTCCGACCCGGACACGCGCCATGTCGCAGCGGGCCTGTCGGCGATGGAATGCGTCGTCATGCAGGACCTGTTCCTGAACGAGACGGCGAACTACACCCATGTCTTCCTGCCCGGCAGCACCTTCCTGGAGAAGGACGGCACCTTCATCAATGCCGAGCGGCGCATCCAGCTCGTGCGCAAGGTGATGGAGCCGAAATCCGGTCTGGCCGACTGGGAGATCACCGCCGCGCTCAGCAACGCGCTGGGCTACCCGATGCATTACGACCATCCCTCCGAGATCATGGATGAGATCGCGCGATTGACGCCGACCTTCGCCGGCGTCTCCTTCGAGCGTCTTGCCGAGCTCGGCTCGATCCAGTGGCCCTGCAACGAGCAGGCGCCGACCGGCACGCCGGTGATGCACATCGACAAATTCGTGCGCGGCAAAGGCCATTTCGTCATCACCGAATACCTTGCGACCGACGAACGCGTCGGGCCGCGCTATCCGCTGCTGCTGACGACCGGGCGCATCCTCTCGCAATACAATGTTGGCGCGCAGACGCGGCGCACCGAGAATGTCGTCTGGCACAAGGAAGACCTGCTCGAGATCCATCCGCATGACGCGGAGGAGCGCGGCATCGCCGACGGCTCCTGGGTCAGGCTGGCCAGCCGCTCCGGCGAGACCACCTTGCGGGCGCTGGTGACCGAGCGCGTCGCGCCCGGCGTCGTCTATACGACCTTCCACCACCCGGACACGCAGGCCAACGTCGTCACCACCGATTATTCGGACTGGGCGACCAACTGCCCGGAATACAAATGCACGGCCGTGCAGGTCTCGCCTTCCAATGGACGCTCGGACTGGCAGGAGCGCTATTCCGCCTTCGCCGACAACAGCCGGCGGATCATGCCGCCGGCGGCGGAGTGAGCGCGATGCAGCTCGACCGGCTCATCCACATGGCCAACCAGATCGGCAGCTTCTTCGCGAGCCAGCCCCGGGCCGAAGTGGCCGAGGCGGTTGCGACCCATCTCCGGAAATTCTGGGACCCACGCATGCGCAGCGCCATCTGCGCGCATTTCGACGACGGCGGCAGCGGGCTCGACCCGCTGGTTCGCGATGCCGTCGCGCTGATCGCCACTGAGCGGACGAAAACCGGCTGAAACTCGCCAAAGCGCGAAGCCGAAAACAGGGCAACGACCCGGCTGGAGGAGGAAACGCATGACGACGATCGACCGACGAAACGAATACGCCAAATCGATGATCCCCTTCCTGGATCGCGAGCGAACCATCGCCAAGCCCGGTTACAGCCGCTGGCTGGTGCCGCCGGCTGCACTCTGCGTCCATCTGTGCATCGGCCAGGCCTATGCCTTCAGCGTCTTCAACCTGCCGATGACGCGCCTGATTGGCGTCTCGCAATCGGCCCCGGACGACTGGAAGTTGACCGAGCTCGGCTGGATCTTCTCGATCGCGATGGTGTTCCTCGGGGTGTCGGCCGCCGTCTTCGGGCGCTGGGTCGAGGAGGGCGGGCCGCGCAAGGCAATGTTCACCGCCGCGATCTGCTGGGCGAGCGGCTTCCTCATCTCGGCGCTCGGCGTGAAGCTGCACAATCTCTGGCTGATCTATCTCGGCTACGGCGTGATCGGTGGCTGCGCGCTCGGCATCGGCTATATCTCGCCGGTCTCGACATTGATGAAATGGTTCCCGGACCGGCCGGGAATGGCCACGGGCATGGCGATCATGGGCTTCGGCGGCGGCGCACTGATCGCCTCGCCGCTCTCGGTCTGGCTGATGAGCAAGTTCCAGACGGCGACTGATGTCGGCGTGCTCTGGAGCTTCATCACGCTGGGCTGCGTCTATTTCCTGTTCATGATGTTCGGTGCGCTGACGGTCCGGGTGCCGGCGCCGGGCTGGAAGCCGGAAGGCTATGTGCCGCCGGCGACGGCGAGCAAGCTGATCACCAAGAACGACGTCTTCGTCTACCAGGCGATCAAGACCCCGCAATTCTGGCTGATCTGGACGGTCCTCTTCGTCAACACCACCGCCGGGATCGGTGTGCTCGGCCAGGCTTCCGCCATGAGCCAGGAGATGTTCCCCGGCCGGATCACCCCGGTCGCGGCCGCCGGTCTCGTCGGGCTGATGAGCCTGTTCAACATGGGCGGGCGCTTCAGCTGGGCCTCGCTCTCCGACTATATCGGGCGCAAGAACACCTATTTCTGCTACATGGTGCTGGGCTTCATCCTCTACATCACGGTGCCCTATGCCGGCGGCAGCGGCAATGTCGTGCTGTTCGTCATCTGCTTCCTGATCATCGTCAGCATGTATGGCGGCGGCTTCTCGACCGTGCCGGCCTATCTGCGCGACATGTTCGGCACCCGCTATGTCGGTGCCATCCACGGCATCCTGCTGACGGCATGGTCGGCGGCGGGCATCGCCGGGCCAGTGCTGATCAACTACATCCGCGAATACAATCTCGCGCATGGCGTGCCCAAGGCGCAGGCTTACAACGTCACCATGTACATCATGGCGGGACTGCTCGTGATCGGCTTCATCGCCAATCTCTGCGTCAGGGCGGTCGATAAGCGGCATCACATGGTGAGCGAGGCCGAGCCGTCACGTGGTCTTGATCTGCCGGGCGGTGCCCAGGCCGCGCCCGCACAGGCGTGAGGAGCGGAGCCATGTCGATCATAGCACCTCGGGAGCCGCCATTGCGGCTCCTGCTGCTGGCCTGGCTTCGCTATTGGCTCCGGCACGCCATGGCATCGCTTCGGCCGCAGCACAGCGCCACCGGCATCGCTGCCCTGGTTGCGGGTAGCGGCCACCCATCGGGCTTCTAGGGCGATTTCTGGATATTCTGAATCCGGAAAACGACCTAGGCCGTTGTTTTTGCTGCATTTAATTCTGAGAAGTCGACGTCCGCTCCGCTCGAAAATGTTCCGAGGAGATCATCATGCAGAGTAACGATAGCGCTCCGACCAGCACACTTCGCCTCGTCGTGGCCTGGAGCATCGCGGGCATTCCACTACTGGGCGGCGTAGCCCAGACGCTGGTCAACGCGATGAAGCTCTTTCAGTAATCCCAACGGTCGGAGCTGCGCATCGTCGCTGCTCCGGCCAAGAACTAGAGCATCGGACTGAATGCCGTATTCAGTCCGATGCTCCAGGCTTTTGATTTGGCATCGGCATTCTCCGAAAACCGCGTTCCACTTTTCGGGCCGATGCTCTGGGCACTACTCCGGCAGCCGAAGCCCGGCCAGGAAGGTCGCGACGGTCAATGTCTTGGTCGGCTGAGCCCGGCATTGGCGTTCGACGGCATCCAGCACTTCGCCATCCCCATATCGCGACAATCGCGATGGAGAGCCTTGGCGCAGGGCGTCGATCACCCAGCGGCCGATCAGGCCGTGCATTTCAGCATCCGCGGCTTCGCGCTTCATCCAGGCTTCGCAGGTGATGTAGTCCTGCAGGAATTCGCCCTGGCGCAGCACCTCGCTCGTTGCTGCTGCCGGGCAGGCCAGAATCCAAAGAGCCGCCACCGTCGCCAGACGCACCATCCCCCACCCCTTCCGCTCTCCCCAACGCTGCTTCCGACCTTCGTGTGCCGCCGGCTCCGGACCGACAGGCTTCCTTGCTTCGCGCCCGCCACCTGACGCGCGCGACGGGGAGCCTCGATGCCTGACGATACGACCTGGGACGGGAGCAGTAGATCAGCGAGCATAGCAAGCTTCGCTTTCGCTGCAACAGCCGAAACCTTCCACGGACGTTGTTACAGGCCGCTCCGGCTTTATCTCGCGTCTGCAATATAGTTTCGACCGTACCGGCAGGAGTATTCAAAATCAGCTTCGACAAGCTTGCCGCGCACGGGCAAGGCCGGCCTTGCAGATCCATGCTCGAAAGGCCAAAGGCACAACGGCGCTGCGACAGCGCGATCAACCGCACATGGCGGGCTTCGCGCCTTGCGTGCGGAATGCGGTGGAAAGATGGGGCCATCGGCGCAAGCGTCGGCTTCCGGTTTAACCGCGGTTAACCGCCACGGCTGAATATCATCCGATTGGATACCGCTACCACGGGGGGGAGATGGCCAAGGCCCGCGACAACGCCATCACCCGCCGCCCGCTCCGGCGCGTGCAGCCTATGATTGCAGTTGTTGCCGCGGCGCTCGCCTTCGCAGGTTGCGCGGCCCTGGCCCAGACACGTCCCGAGGAGCCGGTCAAACTGCAGATCATCGGCGGGCTCGCCGGCATCACCCAATACACCAAGATCGAGCAACCCTTCTGGCAATCGGAGATCAATGCGCTGTCGAAGGGGCGCATCACCGCGACGATCCGGCCGCTCGATGCGGGGAGCTTGCGCAACCAGGAGATGCTCCAGCTCCTGCGGCTCGGCGTGGTCTCGTTCGGGACGGCCCAGCTGAGTGCCGTCGCGGGCGACGAGCCGGAACTGAGTGCCGTCGACCTGCCCCTGTTGAACCCCGATGTCGCGACGCTGCGCCGGACCGTCGCTGCGTTCCGGGAGCATCTGCGCAGCCTGCTGCGTGAGCGCTACGAGATCGAGCTCCTCGGCATCTATGCCTATCCGGCGCAGGTGCTGTTCTGCACCCGGTCCTTCAAGGGGCTCGACGATCTCGCCGGGCGGAAGGTGCGGACTTCCTCCGTCGGGCAATCCGAGCTGATGGCGTCGATGGGCGCCGTGCCGGTGATCCTGCCCTTTGCCGAAATCGTGGCGGCTCTGCGCGACGGGGTCGTCGATTGCGCGATCACCGGCACCTTGAGCGGCTATGAGATCGGCCTGCCGCGCGTCGCCGTGGCGGTGCACGCCCTCGCGCTCAATTGGGGCGTCTCGCTCTTCGGCGCGAACGCGACTTATTTCGATGGTCTGCCCGCGGATGCGCGCGACACCATCCGGCAAGGCGTGGGGCAGCTCGAGGAGCGGATCTGGTCCCAGGCGGAAGCCGATACGCAACGCGGCCTCGCCTGCAATGCCGGGACGGAAATCTGCTCCGGCAAGCCCGGGCGGCCGATGACCGTCGTGCCGGCCCTGCCAGCGGACGCGACGCGCCGGCGCCTCCTTGCCGAGGTCGTCCTGCCGCGCTGGTTCGAGCGTTGCGGGGAGGACTGCGTCGTGGCCTGGAACACCTATCTCAAGCCGCTTCACGCCATCGAGCCTCGGACGCCGTGAACTCGCCGCCCCTCGACGAGGACCAATGATCAAGCGCCTTAAACTCATGGTGGTAGCGGGGGCGGCCGTCATCCTGACGGTGGCTGCGATCGGCGCCTCCAATCTGGTTCGCCAGAGGGAGGTGACCGCCTGGCGGGCTGCCGAGCAATCGCTGGAAGGCCAGGCCGTTGCCGCCGAGAATGCGCTCGACCGGCAACTCCTGCAGGTCGATGGCGCGTTGGCGAGCTTTGCAACCCTGTTCGATGTCGCTCAGATCGGCCCCGGCCAAAGGGAGCCCGCCAGCCGCCTGCTTCGGGGCCTCAATTTCCAGACGATGGCGTTTCGCGACCTGCTGCTCGTCGGGCCCGATGGCAGCATCATTGCTTCCGCCAGGTCGAGCGGCGCACGCCATAGCCTGCCGCTGGATGTCGCCATGGTCTCGCGCGCGCCGACGAATCTGATCGGCCCGATTCGAAACGCCGTCACCGGGGACTGGTCGCTTTACGTCGCACGCCGGATTCCCGCGTGGCACGGCGTCGTCCCGGTTGCCGAGGTGCCCCTGCACACGATGATGAAACTCCTGGCGGAGGCCGGTGTCGGCTCCGACACGCGGATTTCGCTCGAACGCGCCGACGGCCAGATCGTCGCGATGCTGCCGCATGACGAATTGCTGATCGGCAAGCCCCGCGTTCCCGCCTTGCCCACGCGATTGGCGAAGGGCAAGGCTTTCCTGATCGGCGAGAGGGGCAGCGAAACCGCGACCCTGAACGTGGTCAGAGGCTCGCTCTATGGCGATATCCGGCTCGTCTTGAGCGTGAAGAGCACCGAGGCTCTCGCGGATTGGCGCCAGGATCGCGACCGGACGATCACGGCGGCCGTCATCGGGGCGCTGCTTCTGTCGGCCTTTGCCGGAGCGATCCTGCTGGCCATCCACCAGCGCGAACGGGCGGATGCCGAGCGCGGGCGGGCGGCAGTCCTCCTCGACAACGCGATCGAGGCCATGTCCGACGGCTTCGTGATGTGGGACGAGGGCGACCGGCTGGTGACGTGCAACCAGCGCTATCGCGACCTCTATGCGCTGAGCGCGCCCTTCATGACCGCCGGTGCGCATTTCGAGGATATCATCCGCAAAGGGGTCGAGCTCGGCCAATATCCCCAGGCGACCGGCGAGATCGAGGAATTCGTCAGGGATGTCGCGACCTGGCATCGCCAGGGCAGTGGCTCGATCGAGCGCCTGCTGCCGGACGGGCGCTGGCTGCTCATCACGGAAAGGCGGATGAGGGATGGCGGGACGGTCGGAATCCGCACCGATATCACGGCACTCAGGGGAGCGCTCGCGGAGCTGGCTGCCGCCAACACGCGGGCCAACGAGGCGGCCGAAGAGGCACGACAGCAGAACGCGGCTCTCGTCGAGCAGGAACATCGCATCCGCTTCCTGGCCCATCATGACGACCTGACGAGCCTGCAGAATCGCTTCGCCTTCCGCAGCCAGATCACGAAGTCGCTGCTGCGGAAGGAGGGCGGTTCCGCGGTGGCGGCCCTGCTGTTCCTCGACCTCGATCGCTTCAAGGACGTCAACGATACGCTCGGGCATCCCGTCGGCGACCTGCTGCTCCTCTCGGTCGCGGAACGCCTGAAGACCTGCGTGCGGGATACCGAATGCGTCGCCCGCCTGGGTGGAGACGAGTTCGCGGTTCTCAGCCTCGATCCGGGGCAACCGCAGCAGGCCGTGGCGCTCGCGACCCGCATCATCGAGGTTCTCAGCGAGCCTTATGTCCTCAAGGATCGGACGATTTCCATCTCGGCGAGCGTCGGCATCGCCATTGCCGAGAGCTCGGGGTTCGATGCGGATCTGCTCCTGAAACAGGCCGATCTCGCGCTTTACCAGGCCAAGGCCCGGGGACGCGGGGTCTGCTGCGTGTTCACGGCGGAAATGGACGAGCAGTTGCGCGCTCGTCTCGCCCTGGAAATGGATCTGCGTCAGGCTGTCGAAGAGCGGCAGTTCGAGCTGTCCTACCAGCCGATCTTCGATCTGAAATCCAGCAAGCTCTGCGGCTTCGAGGCGTTGCTGCGCTGGCACCACCCGGAACGGGGACTGGTCGGGCCGGCGGAGTTCGTGCCGCTGGCGGAGGAGACGCGACTGATCGTCGATCTCGGAGAATGGGTCCTTCGCCAGGCCTGCATGGACGCGGTCCAGTTGCCGGGCGATCTTCGCATCGCCGTCAACCTCTCGCCGGTGCAATTGATCTTCGGCGATGCGGTGGCGACCGTGCGCGATATCCTCGGCGAGACCGGGCTCGACCCGAGGCGGCTCGAACTCGAGATCACCGAGACTGCGCTGCTCGCCAATGACAATCGCAACCTCGGAACGCTGAGGAGTCTCAAGGAACTCGGCGTCCGAATCGTGCTCGACGATTTCGGCACGGGCTATTCGAGCCTGAGCCACCTGCGGCTCTTCCCGCTGGACAAGGTGAAGATCGACCGTTCCTTCGTGCGCGACATGACCGCCCATTCCGACAGCGCGGCCATCGTCGCGGCCGTCGCGGCGCTGGCGGCCGAACTCGGCATGACCACCACGGCAGAGGGCATCGAGACGCAAGATCAGCTCGATGCGGTCGACCGGGCGGGCTGCACGGAAGCGCAAGGGTATCTGCTGGGGAAACCGCAGCCGATCCTGAAAGCCGTTCATACGACGCTGTTCAGGCGCTCGCCGCGCAACCGCAACCAGGGAAGCCGCGCACGCGACACCTCCGATACGCCGTAGTTCGCTTGAGGCAGCGCCATGGGAGCTTCCTCGCCGGCCTGAGCGGCCCGGCCGGCGGGCGCGATGCCGACGGGAATGATCCCGGATATTCAGGATGGCAGGGGAATGGAGCGGGTACCGGGAATCGAACCCGGGTATTCAGCTTGGAAGGCTGCTGCTCTACCATTGAGCTACACCCGCATCGGGCGCCAAATTCCCCATCGGACCCGTCAGTGTCAAGGGGCGCGGCGTCGTTGTCGGCGTCAGAAGCCGAAGTTGAAGCCGGCCTTGACGATATCGCCTGCGGTACGCGCACGCATGGTCGCATACTGGGTGGGGGCGAGCCCGGTATAATCCTGCAAGGTCAGCTTCTGGTTGCCGAGATCGTAATGCGTGTAGTCGAGCCGGAGCGTCATGCCCGGCATGATCGCGTATTCGATGCCGCCGCCGAGCGCCCAGCCGCTGGCGATACCGGAACGGGAGGCCGTGGCGCCGGAGGTCGTCGCCGGATTGTCGGGCGTGATCGAGCCTTTCTGGTCGACGAGGCCGTAGGCATAGCCACCGCTGCCATAGATCATGAAATCGCCGAGCACGAAGCCGGCGCGGGCGCGGACCGTTCCCAGCATCGAGACCTCGTTCTCGGCGCGCGTGGTGAAGCGGGTCCCGCTGGGATTGGCGGAAATCGTCTGGCTGCCACCGAGCCGCGTCGCGGACAGGTCGGTTTCGGCGCCGATGACGACTGCGCCGATCTGATAGTTGAAGCCGAACTGCGCGCCGCCGACCATGCCGCTGCCGTCGGGCGACAGGCTGCGCGGCACGGCCGCGGCATTGATCGCGCTGGCGGCGAGGACCGAGGTGCCGGCCACGGTCGCGGTTGTCACGACGGTCGTTGTCGTTGGGAAAGGCGTCGAGTTGGTGGTCGTGGTGGTGCTCGTCGTCGTCGTGGTCGTCGGCGTGAAGGTTGGGCTGCCGAAGGGGCCAGCCACGGTCGTGCGGTCACTCTGCCGGCCGCCGCCGAGCGAGCCGCCGACATAGAAGCCGGTCCAGCGTGGGCGTTCCGGAAACAGGGCGGGCAGGTCGGGCGCCATCGCCTGTGGCGCCATCGGAGGCGGTGGCGGGGTGACGGGGGCCTGGCGCGGCATTCCCGTCCGCGCGGGGGAGACGCCGCGCGGCGTATAGTCGGCACGGCGCGAGCGGGGCTGCTGGACGGCCGGGCAGACCGGGCAGGTCTGTGCAACCTGGGCGCGGTTGCGGCTCGGCGCAGTCGCCGCCAGCCGCAGGGCGGCAGCCGTATGATCCGACACCGGGTAGAGCCGGGCGTAGAGCCTGAAGGATTCGGCATCGCCGGCGAGCACGGCCTCGGCCCAGGCTCGCTCATCCGTCCGCTGGGCGAGGATGCGATTCAGCCGCAGTGCGTTCTGATCTTCGGGATTGATCGCCAGCGCGTTGCCGTAGATGTCGCTGCGGTCCCAGGCGATCGCGGTGCGGGCGGCGTCGGCCGGGGACATGCCGCGCAGCGAGGCCAGCGTCGGGCGTGCCGTCAGGGGTACGTTGCCGGCCGTGGCTGCTTGCGCCGCAGGGGCGCCGGCCGGGCGCTGGAAGAAGCTGAACTCCGTGATCAGCGAAGACGTGTCCCAGGGAATCTGGGTGCCGTTGGTGGAATCGTAGACGGCGAGACGGATGCGCCGGAAGATCTGCTCGACGGCCAGACCCGGCTCGCGAGCCTCGCGCAGGAAGGCGGTGGTGAAGGGGCTGTTGGCACCGGTGCCGTCCGCGGCGGTGGAGCCGGGCGATGTGGCGAAGGCGACGAAGGTGCCGCTGCCGGAATCGATGCGGGCGAGGCCGGCTTCGTTGCTGATGCCTTCATTGGCGCCGTCGACGATCTGCAGGGCAAGGCCGCGGGCGACCTGACGGCCGGCAAAGGGATTGTCGCGGCAGGCGTCGAGAATCGCGATCTTGGACTTGGCGCCAGCCCCGTCGAGGCGGCGCAGGATGTCGCTCAGCGACAGGGATTGCTCAGCGATATTGGTGCCGATCTGCGGGCGGATATCGGTCGGCAGGATGTAGTTGGCGCCGTCGAGCTGCACGGCATGGCCGGCATAATAGACCAGCGCCGTCGCATCGGGACCGCCGCGGCGCACCTTGTCGACGAAGACGTCGAGCGCGCTGCGCAGACCGGCGAGCGAGAGATCGAGCGCCGGCGTGATGTCGAAGCCCGCTTCCTGCAGCATGCTGCGCGTGGCGTTGGCGTCGTTCAGCGCGTTGGGCAGCTTGGTGACATTGGCATAGCCGCCATTGCCAACGACGAAGGCGAAGCGCTTCTGGGCAAAGGCGGGCGTGGCGCCGAGGCCGAACGTGACGAAGACCGCCGCGAGGGCGATGACGAGATACGCATAGGCCCGGGCTTGAATCCGCATGCTGCTTCCCCTGCGCGCGAGAAGAACGACTCGCTGGACCTGTCTGACGCCCACGATTCGAGCAGGCGTCCGCCATATGATGGAGATTCCCAGAAAGCCGGGGGATCAAGCAACATCAAATCGACACGGAAAAAACACGGTTCGGACGTGAGGCGAGGGCCCGATTCATCAGTATCTGCTTCGCGTTAGCAGCGTCAGTCATAGCGATTTTTCAAGTATAATCGCGCCAGTGTGACTTAATTGCCAGCGTATCGGCGGCCTTGTTCGACCTGCGCTGGAGGCTCAATGTCAGGCGTGGCGCTCCTTCAAATGAATGAGGCGCCGCGACGACGCTTCGGCTCGAATGACGGGGACGGAGCCCGGCGGGAGCGGCCATGACCAGCGATCCAGCCATCAATCCCTATGACGCCGTGGCCTATCCCGGCCACTCCTTCTCGCAGACCCATCCATCGCGATTGGCAACCATCGCGCATTTCCATGGCATGGACCCGGCACTGCCGACGGCCATGCGCGTGCTCGAACTCGGCTGCGGGCGTGGCGGCAACCTCATCCCGATGGCCGCGCAATATCCCGGCAGCCACTTTCTCGGCATCGATCTCAGCGGCGACTCGATCCGGCAGGCGCATGCCAACGCGTCGGAACTGGGCCTCACCAATCTTGCTTTCGAGCAGCGCGACATCCTCGCGGTGGCCGGGGAGATCGGGACCTTCGACTACATCATCGTCCATGGCGTCTATTCCTGGGTGCCGGATGTCGTGCGCGAACGGATCATCGCCCTGTTCGGGCAATTGCTGGCGCCGCAGGGCGTCGCCTATGTCAGCTACAATGCGCTGCCCGGCTGCCGTCTGCGTGATCTCGCGCGCGACGTCATGCTGTTTGCCGTCAAGGACATCGAGGACCCGCGTGAGCGGGTCAGGGTCGCCCGCGCCGCCCTGAAGGAGATTGCCGAGGCCAGCGACCCGGACAGCTTCCACGGCGCGGCGCTGCGGCAGCGGCTGAAGCAGATCGACGAACTGCCCGACAACGTCCTCTATCACGACGATCTCAACCCCGGCGCACGCGCCTTCGCGCTGCATGAGGTGCTGTCGTCTGCCGAGCGGCATGGGCTGCAATTCCTGGCCGAGGCCTCGTTCCCCAACCTCTACGGTGCCGCCAAGGGGCCGGCCCAGCAGATGCTCGACCGGATGCCGCTGGAGCAGATGGCGCTGCGCGAGCAGACGCTCGACCTGCTGATCGGGCGAGCCTTTCGCGAGACGCTGCTGTGCCGGGCGGATATCCCGCTCAGGCGCGGCGTCCGGCCGGGGTCGCTCAAGCCCTATCATCTCGCGGCCAATGCGCGGCTGGCGCCCCCGGCCGAGAAGGAGGCCAAGCCCGGCGTCCAGCGCTTCAGCTTTGACGAAGGCGTGCAACTTGCCGTCGACCTGCCGGTGGGCAAGGCCGCGCTCGCCATCCTGAGCACGATCTGGCCGGCGAGCATCGCCTGGGACGAGCTGATGGAGCGCGCATGCCGCGACGCTGCGGGCGAACTCGGGCCAGACCGCGCCCATGAGATCGCCCGGCTCGACGAAGCCCTGATCGCGATCTTCAAAGCAGGATTGCTCGATATCAGGCTGGAGGCGCCGCCGCTGACGACGGCGATCAGCGAGAAACCCGCAGCCAGCGAGATCGCGCGCTGGCAGGCCTCGAGCTCGGCCGAGGTCACCGACCTGCGCCACCGGACCGTTCAGCTCGACGGCGTCGTCGTGCGCAAATTCGTCAGCCTGCTCGACGGTTCGCGTGACCAGCGCATGCTGCTTGATGCGATGAACGCCTTCCTCGACGAGGCCCGTGCCGCCGGCGCGGCCGTGCCAGGCCTGCCGGAGCGGGCGACGGCGGAGGAAGTGGCGATGCATCTGAAGGATGTCGCGCGCCTCGGGCTGCTGCGGGCGTGACGATTGTGAAGCGCCCCACTGAGGGGTAACCTTGCGGCAGGGGCGATGGAGCGCAGGCCAGCGGAATGAGCGAGCGCTTCCGGCAATTCCAGGCGCTGTTTCCGGAGGAGGCTTGCCTCGCCGCGCTGATGCGCCTGCGCCATGGCGGAACGAGCCTGAAATGCCACGCTTGCGGCCGGCCGGCGCAGTTCGAGCCGCGCCCGAAATTGCGCGGTTTCGCCTGCCAGCATTGCAACTACATGATCCATCCGGCGGCTGGGACGCCGCTGGAAAGCCGGCGCACGCCGCTGCAGCTCTGGTTCTACGCGCTGAAGGCGGTGTCGGAACAACCGGGCAAGGCTGCCGTCAGCGCGGTCGTGCGCGAGGCGAGCGTGCCGCAGGTAACGGCGCAGCGCCTTGTCGACGATCTGGCTGCGCTCGCCGGGCGAGGCGACGCGGGTTGGCTGGAGAAGCTGCGGAGCCTAGTGACGGGGAAGCCGGAAGCGGTCCCTACGCCGTCGCCCCCTGCACCCCCGTCGCTCGCCGTGGTTCCCGGTGCTGCCGCTGCTGCGCGGAAGAGGAGCGTGGAGCCGCCGCGATCGGCCCCGGCCCGGCCCGTTGCCGCCGTGCCAGCTCCGTCTCCCGCTCAAACTCTAGCTGCTGCTCCGCCAATGCCGTCCGTGAAGCCTGCGGACACTGCCGGATCACACACGACGTCGCCGAAGAAGGCCGCCTCCGGGCGCAAGGCGATCGCTGCCGTGGCAGCCGGCGCTGCCTGCGTGACCGCCGCTGTGCTCGGCCTTGCCTATGCGCGGCTCCAGCAGCAGGAGCGGCCGGAGCCGGAGCGGGGCATCGAGATCGCGGCCGTCGAGGCTCCGGCGCTCAAGGACGCGCCGGCCCGGCCCTCGCTGATCCTGTCCTCGGTCGAGCAGGATCTGGAGGGCGCGCGGCAGGCGGCCCAGTTCGCCCTCGACAATGATCCGTCGCTGGCGGCGATCAAGCCGCAGGAGGAGGCGCCGACCCAGCAGGTTCCGGTCAACCAGTTGCAATTGCCGTCCAACATCCTGCTGGTGCCGCCGAAGATGCAGAGCGGGCCGCCGCCGGGGCCTGTCTCGCCAAGCGGTGCGCCGCAGCCGCCGCAGCAGATTTCCAGCGGCGATCCCGATCAGGTGCTGACCTTCGGGCCGATCAAGATCCGCCGTCACCTCGTCGACCTGATCGTGCGCGCGAGCAAGGTCGTCGGGGCAGACCCGACCCTGCTGATGGCGGTGGCCGACAAGGAATCCTCGTTCTCGACGGCGGTGAAGGCGCAGACTTCCTCGGCGACCGGGCTCTACCAGTTCATCGAGCAGACCTGGCTTGGCGTGATCTACGAGTTCGGGACGAAGCACGGGCTCGCCGCCGACGTGAAGCTGATCGGCAGATCCGGCCGGCAATTCGTCGTGACCGATGGTTCCCAGCGGCAGCGCATCCTCGACATGCGGCGCGAGCCCTATATCTCGGCGCTGCTGGCGGCCGAGATGCTGAAGCGCGACACGCTCAGGCTGGAGCGGGCGCTCGGGCGCCATCTCACCGGCGGCGAGATCTACCTGATCCACTTCCTCGGTCCCGACGCGGCGCAGACCTTCATCGAGACGATGGAGGAGCAGCCCGGCGTCAAGGCGGCCGAATTGCTGCCCCGGCCGGCGCAGGCCAACCGGCCGATCTTCTATGCGGGTTCCGGCGGCGAGACGAAGGTGCTCACCGTTTCCGAGGTCCACAAGAAGTTCAACGACATGATCAAGATCAGGCTCGATCGCTACAGCGCGGTCAGGCCCGGCGGGGGCGGGGGCATCGGCCGGCCGCAACCGAAGAAATGACGTGTTGACGCCGCGCGCGCCCGCTCGCGGCCACCGCTCTCCGAGAGCAGCGAAAGGAGAAAATCCATGCCGGCCAACCGTTTCGAGCAAGTCGACGAACCGCCGACCGATGCGATCACGCTAAGGCTGTCGGAGCGCGGCGGGGAGGCCTTCGGGCATGTGCTCTGTCCGGCCGATCTCGCCGGCGGGCATCTGGTCAATGATTTCGTCAGCGATGAACTGGCGGCGAAGGATGCCTTCCGCACCGCGATCCGCCTCGCCAACGAAATCCAGGCGCCGATCGTGGTCGAGGACAAGGCCGGGATCTGGCAGGACGAATGGGGCGTGCTTTATCGGGAGGATTGAGCGGACTTCCCTTCTCCCCTTGCGGGAGAAGGGAAGAGGCCGATCGCCGCTTCACTCGATCCGGAAATACTTGATCCCCAGGCCGAGCTTGCCGCTCTGGCGGGCGAGGTCGAGCTTGAGGTTGGCGAAGAATTCGCTCGCGGGAGACGGATTGGGGCCGGAGAGTGCCGGCAGGGCCTCCTTGGTGACCAGCGCGAGCACGGTCTGCGGGCGGGCCGAGCCGCCGGTCGATTCAAGCTTGAGGTTGAAGATCACCTTGCCGCCCTCGCGTTTCGCGAAGCTGGAGAGGTTGTAGACGAGCCCGTCATCGCCGATCAGCACGACGTCGAGGTTCTGGCCGCCGCCGGCCTCGACCGAGCCGTTGAGGATCTCGCCGCTCTTCATGTTGAAGGCGCCGATCTGGATTTTCGGGCTGCGGTCGATGCCGATGCCGGGTCGGCGCAGGAAATCGACCATCGGGCACTGGGCCTCGGTCATCGGCCGCAGGTGGATCTGTGCCTCGAAACCCTGCGCCGCCTTGAAGGCCCCGTCGAAGGTGACGAAGGGCGCCGATGAGCTGCCGAAGCCCTCCAGCGTCGCCTTGCGGTCTCCGATTTCGAGCGGCCAGAGGAAGAAGCAGGAGCCGCCATCATAGTCGCGGACATAGCGCTCGATCCGCTCGGCCGGCGTGCGCGGCTCGGGCTCGGGCGCCATGGCGGCGACCTGCGGCGGCGCGACGCTTTGGCTGGCGGGAGGCGGGGGGACCACCACGGTAACGGGTGGCGGCTCCGGCGGCTTGATCTCGATGGCCACGGGCGGCTTGACGGCGGGCTCGGCCGCGGGTGGACGCACCGGCGCCTGCTGTTGCGGCGGCTCGGTATTGACGGCGACCTGCGATCCCGACGGCCCGGATGGAGGCCGCTGCGGCCGCGGCGTCTGGGGCGGAGGCGTTTGCGCCGCGGGAGGCTGCGTCACCGGGGGCGGCGCGGGAGGGGGTGTCTCGACGGCGGGGTTCGGCGTCGCGGATGCGGATGGCTGCGCCGGCGCTTCGGTGAGCGCGGGTGGAGCGCTTGTCGCAGGGGGCTGTGCCGCGGGGACTTCGGTCAAGGCGGGCGGCGCGTTCGTTGTCGGGGCCGGCGCGCTGGTCGAAGGCTGCTCCGCGAGCGGCGGCGGATCGTTGTTCGCGACCCGCGCCGCCTGTCCGCCATCGAGCGCCGTCCAGGCATAGAAGCCGCCGCCCGCCAGCACGGCGAGCGCCGCAATGCCGGCGACGAGCGGCAGGGGCGAGCGCCCGGGCTTGTCAGTAGTCGTATGGCCGGCCGCTGCCTTGGCAGCAGCCTTCCTGCCCGGCGCGGGCGCCTGCCAGGCTGCGACCTCGGCCATGTCGGCAGGGCGGTCCTTCGGGTCTGGCGCCAGCATGCGCGCAAGCAGAGGCCGGATGCGCGCATCGACCCCCGAGAGATCGGGCAGGCGGCGGCGTTTGTCGATGATGTCGACCTGAGAGCCGCCCATGTCGATGGCGCGGCCGCTCAAGGCCTGGGCCAGCACCAGCGCGAAGGAATACATGTCCGAGCGGCCGCTGACCTCGCCGCCAAAGAGGCCGAGCTGCTCGGGCGAGACGTAGTTGTATTTGCCGGCGAAGCCGGAACCGATCACCGTGCCCTCGCCGAGGATGCTGGAGCGGGCGATGCCGAAATCGATGATCTTGGCGCGGGAGGGATCGCCGCCCGGCAGGATGATGTTGTCGGGCGAGATGTCGCGATGGATGATGCCGAGCCGGTGCGCGGCATGCAGGCCTGGGCCCACGCGCTGGCGCAGGATGTCGGCTTCCTCGACGCTGAGCGGGCCTTGCTGGATACGCTCGGAGAGCGGCTGGCCGTCGACGAATTCCATCGCGAGATAGGGCGTCTCGCTCACCGGATCGATGGCGAAGACGTAGTAGCGGACGATGGCCTCGTTGTAGAGGTTGTGCAGGGCTGCCGCCTCGCGCCGGAACAGGGCGAGCACGGCGTCATCGCGCGCCATGTCGGGGCGGATCATCTTGATCGCGACAGCGTCGCCGGTCTGGATCGCGCGGCCCTTGTAGACCTCGCCCATGCCACCGACCGCGATCAGGCTCTCGATCTCGTAGATGCCATTGAGCTTCGTGCCGATGCGGGCATTGGCGCGGGGCACGAAGACGGTGCGCTCGGAGTCGTCGCTCATGGCGTATTGCCTCCTCGCCCGGACCGGTTCGGCATCCAGCGTGTCCTTTCGCTCGCGCCCTGTCGATAGCGCACGATGACGACGGTGACGTTGTCGCGCGCGCCGCGCTCCAGCGTGAGCGCCAGCAGGGCGTCGCAGGCCTCCTGTGCGCCGCCGGCCTCGACGGCGGCCAGCATCTCCGCATCGGCAACATGCTCGGTCAGCCCATCTGAGCAGAGCAGGAAGACGTCGCCATCGGCGATCTCGCCGTTCTCGAGGTCGAGTTCCGGCGTGTCGTGGACGCCGATCGCATGGGTGATGATGTGGCGGCGCGGCGAGCGCTTCGCCTCGTCGCTGGTGAGGAGGCCGCGATCGACCATGTCCTGGACCTCGGTGTGATCGCGCGAGACCTGCGCGATGTGGCCGCTGCGAACGAGGTAGATGCGGCTGTCGCCGGACCAGAGGCAGGCGAAATGGCGCTGATGGATCAGCAGGCAGACCAGCGTCGCGCCCATGGTCGCGCCGCGGCGGCCGATCTCTTCGCGCAATTCGTCATTGGCCTTGAGGATGCCGGCTTCGAGCATGGCGAGCAGGTCGGGCGCCGAGCCGGCGGCACCGACCGCCTCCAGCGCCGCGACCACGGTCGCGCTGGCGAGCGCGCCGTTCTCGTGCCCGCCCATGCCGTCGGCGACGGCCCAGAGGCCGATTTCCGGGCGCAGGATGAAATTGTCCTCGTTGGCCTTGCGGACCTTGCCGGTGTGGCTGATGCAGCCGGTCTCGAAATCCGGATTCCGGCGCGGGGCGTCGTTCATGGCATCGCCCTCATGATCCGGCGCGCTCGGGCGCGAGATGGCCGTCGAAACGGCCGGTGAGCAGGCCGGCGAAGAGATAGGGATCGGGCAAGGCGTGGCCGGTCAGCGCCAGCGGTTCGAAGTTCGCGCCGCCCACCGTCCAGAGATAGCAGGCATGGGCATAGGACCGGGCATGGTCCTCGACGCGCAAGGCCGCCAGCCGCTCCGGGAAGCCGGAGGCGATCGCCGCACTGACGATGGTGCCGTCGGCGAGGCGGACCATGTCCTGTGGTGGCGCGGCGAGGTGATGGTCGTTGGGGACCGGCAGGGCGGAGAGGCGCTGCGCGACGGCCTCAAAGCTCGCCTGCGGCTCCAGCGCCTGCAGCAGGAAATCCTCGATCGCCTCGAACCAAATGTCCTGCGGGTCGAGCTCCGGCGGCGGGATCGCGGCGCCCGGGCCGGCGGCCGCGAAGACCGTCAGCGGGAAATAGCGGCCGACGCCGTCGACCGAAGGCATGAAGGCGCCGGCGACGCTCTGCCCGCCATGGGCGCCGCCGAGCCAGAAGCGCCAGATCGGGGCGTTGAGATAGGCCTCCTGCCAGCGATTGCCGAGTTCGAGCCGGCTCGCGGTCAAGCCGCCCTGCAGCCACTTTTCGTAAGCCCCGAGGAAGCCGGAGGGAGCGTTCAGCGCGATGAAGTCGCGCTTGGCGGGGAGCTTGCCGAAAAGGCCGCAGCTCAAGGCTCAGATCCCGGTGGGGCAGCGGATTTCCCGCAGCGCCGGCAGGATCAAGGGATTCTTGAGCGAGCCGACGCCGAAGGAATAGCCAACCTGGCGGCCGCCGGCGTTCAGGTTGAAGCCGACATTGTCGCCCTGCTTCAGCACCGAGCCGGCATCGAGCAGGCGGAAGAAGGACCAGGTGCCCTCCTTCTCGAAAAGCTTGGCCTCGCCGCCCTGCGCGGCACCGCCCTGCTGGCCCGAGGAGAAGAAGCCGCCGCTGAACATGCCGCCGGAAGCGTTGCCGCCGCCACCGCCGAGCGTCAGCGTCACCGCTGTCTTGCCGACGCCGCCGCCCGGCCACATCACCGGGGTCGGCGTATTGACGCCCTGCTGGCTCGTCACCGTGAAGCCGTTGATCTCCAGCTTGGCATTGGCGGCGTCGGCCGAGAGCGCGGTCGGCGTCACCACCATCTGGAAGGAGGGCAGGTTACCGCCGGTCGGAAAGAAGGCCTCCTTGATCTCGCTGGCGCGCTGGAATTCGCGCAAGGTCGTCGGCGAGAGCGCGCGGGCGACGCGGCTGTCGATGCGCCAGCCCCATTGCGGCTTGGACGTGTCGACGAAAGGCTCCAGCCGTTCCTTGTAGAATTTGTCCATGATCTGGCCGGGCGCGAAGAGCCGGGCGAAATCGGCGAGCGGCACGTCGCGGGCGCTCGCCTTGGTGAAGGGATAGCGGTTGTTCATCACCTCGGTGCAGACGCGGGTGACCTGCTCGGCCAGCGCCTGCCGCAGCAGGGCGACGGTCGCACCGGTGGCATCGCCCTCGAAATCATTGACCGCCTGTATCACCATGCCGTCGAAGGGGGCGGGATAGCGCGAGGAATTGGCGCGCAGCGTCGCGATCAGCGGCACGAGCGCGGCATTGGCCGCCGCCGATTGTGCCGGATTCGTCGCGGCCGTGGCGAGGTTTTGGTTGATCTCCGCAAAAGTCTGGAGGAGCTGGTCTACCGGCCGGCGGCCGAGATCGCCGTCGACGAGGACATGGAAGGGCTTGAACTGGCTCTCGATATCGGCGCCGAGCGCGCTATCGGCCCCGCCACCCGCCAAGATGCGATCGACGCCCGGAGCCGCCAGCGGGAGATTGGCGCCGAGACGGCTCAGTGCATTGCTCGCGCGCCGCGCGAGCGTATCGGCGGCGGCCTGCGCCGCGGCCTGTGCAACCGCCTTCTTGGCGTTGGGTCGCTCCTTGGTGAGCTGCGTCTCGTCGCGCAGGGATTCCAGCACCTGCTTGAAGGGCGAGGTCGCGGCGCTGATGGCACTGAGCGCGACATAGCGCGGCTTGTCGGCGTTGAGCGGCCGCAATTTCAGGCGTTTCAGCATGCGCTGCCAGCTCGCGATATAGTCGCGGCTGTAGAGTTTCATCAGATCGGGGAAGAGCGTGGCGTACTGGGCGGTGATCGCCTGCTGGTCGAGATTCTCGCCGAGCACCCAGCGCTCCCGCTCGATCTGGTCGCCGATATCGCCGAGCCGGGCGATGAAGGCGTCCTGGAAGCCGTCATAGGTGTAGAAATAGGGCACGCGGATCTGGTCGAGATCTTCCCCGGTGACGCCTTCGAAAACGAGGCGCACATCGGAGCCGCCGCGCTGCGAGACGACCCAGTCCTTCTGGCTCTCGCTGCGGGATTGCGTGCGCAGCAGTTCGTAGGCGCGCTCGGCGATGCTGAGGCGGCGCAGCGTGCGCTGGCTCTGCTCGATCAGCGACTGGTTGAGCTTGACGATCGGCTCGCCCGTGCCCTCGTCGAGATCGAGCATGGCGGCGAGGTGTTCTTCCAGTGCCTCGCGCCCCTTGGCGTTGGCCGGGCCGGGGAAGAGGTTCTCGGCCCAGTCGAGCCGCATCCAGGACGTGACGAGCTCGCGGTCCAGCTTCGCCTGGCCGCCGACCATCATGTAGACCTTCAGCGCCTCGTAGACGAAGCCGGGATTGTTGGCGTTGGCCTCGAGCTGCTCCTCCAGCCGGAAGATGATGCGCGAGCGCAGCATGCGCTCCAGCGCTTGCTGATAGGTGATCTCGGTCGCGTTCTGCAGACGATCACGCTGGCTGAGGCCGAAGGTCGCCAGCGTTGGCGTCGGCTCGGCCTTCGTCGCATAGCCCGCCGGCATGTTCCGCAGCTTGTGCAGCAGCGGCAGGACGCGGCTGAAATTGCGGTCGGAGATCGTGGTCTCCTGCAAGACGGGCGCGGCGGCGCTGCGATAATCCGAGAGCCCGTAATTGGTCGCGGTGATCAGGTCGCTGTTGCGCGAAAAACTCGTCCACCACAGGCCGAGCGCGGCGAGCGACAAAAGCGCGACCGTGGCGAAGCCGGCGATGCGCAAAGCCGTCGTGCGGCGAGCGGCGCCGAGATCGGTCGAGACCCAGCCGGATTCGCCGATCACGACCTTCTGCACCAGCTCGGTCAGGAAATAGCTCTTGCCCTTGCCGGAGAAGGAGGCCGCGCCGGCATGGTCCGAGCCGAAATTACGCGAGAGCGCGCCGATCAACTGGTCGATCGGTGTGCCTTCCTGCGTGCCCGAGGTGAAGTAGAAGCCGCGCAAGGTCGCATTGGCGTGGTAGCGCGTCGGCTCGAAGACGCGGGTCAGGAAATCGACGATCGCGCGCTTCAGCGTCGCCATCTGGCTCGGGAAGCCGAAGATCTGGGCGCGCGAGGTCGGGTTGTGCTCGTCCTGGAGCCGGTCCGGCAGGCGCTCGTTCAGGCGCTCGATCAGCGCGTCATACTCCGGCGGCACGTCGCCGATCATGTTGCGGGTCTTGTCGGCGGTCTGGAAGGTATGACCCCAGACCATGCGCCGCTGCGGCTCGGTCAACGCGCCGAAGAACTCGTTGAAGCCGGCGATCAGGTCGGCCTTGGTGAAGACGGCATAGACCGGGAAATCGACCTTCAGCCGCTCGTGCAGTTCGAGCAGGCGGGCGCGGATCGCGTCGGCATGCGCGGCGATCTCCTCAGGCGAGGAGGTCAGCAGGTCCTCGACGCTGATCGCGACGAGCACGCCATTGATGGGTTGGCGCGGGCGGTTGGTCTTGAGCAGGTCGAGGAAGGAAAACCAGCTCGACTTCTCGGCTTTCGTGTCGGTGTCCTGCGTGGTGTAGCGGCCGGCGGTGTCGATCAGCACCGCGTCCTCGGCGAACCACCAGTCGCAATAGCGCGTGCCGCCGGAGCCGGCGACGGCGGCCGGCGTCGCGCCGCGCGCCAGCGGGAATTTCAGGCCTGAATTGATCAAAGCGGTGGTCTTGCCGGCGCCGGGCGGGCCGATGATCACGTACCAGGGCAGGTCGTAGAGATAGTCACCGCCCTTGCCGCGCGCGCTCTTCAAGGTCGCGAGCGCATCCTTCATCGCGCTGGAGAGGGCGGCGCCGTCGCCGGTCGTCTCCTCCTTTTCCAGCGCCTCGGTCAGCGCGGCGGTGGCCTTGCGGCGGCGGATGACGATGAAGCCGATCCAGACGAGCGCACCGAGCAGAAGCAGCACGGCGATGGGCAGGCGGACCCAGAAAGACTCGAACGGCCGGACATCGCCGAAGGCGACGAAGGGGCCGCCGAACCAGATCAGCGCGGCGAGCGCGAGCGCGCCGATCAGGATCGCGACGATACGGAGCCAGGTGGCGAGGTTCATGACTTCGCCCTCCTAGTTTTGGCGCTGGATCAGGATCTCGACGCGCCGGTTCTGGGCGCGTCCGTCGGCGGTGTTGTTGGGGGCGATGGGGGCGTCGGCGCCCTTGCCCTCGGTAGTGATCCGGTCCGGCTTGCTGAGCTTGGCCTTGAGCACGTCGCCGACGGCCTTCGCACGGGCCTGCGACAAGACGAGGTTCGACGGGAAGCGGGCGGTGCGGATCGGTACGTTGTCGCTATGGCCGACGACCTTGATGGCGCCGCCCTCCTGCTCCAGAACGGCGGCGATGCGCTCGATCAGGGGCTGGAATTCCGTGCGCACGCCCGCCTGGCCCGGCTCGAACAGGGTGATGCCGACGAGGCGAACGATGACGACGTTGGGTGTCACCAGGCAGACGATCGGCGGCTGCACCGCGGCGCAGACCTTGGGCGGCTGCGCCGGCGGCGGGGGCGGCGGCGGCGGGGCCGAGAAGACCTTGCGCATGATGCCGATCTCGCCCTTGGGATGGACCGAGAGCAGGGCGGTCGAGGCCGCCTCGGCATTGCCGGCGAGCAGCGCGCGGAAGACGAAATAGACACCGAGCAGGGCTATGGCTGCGATCGCCGCCACCGACCAGACCGGCACCTTGAAGCCGGCGACCGCCTGCGCGATCGCCTGTCCGCGCCAGCGCGGCGAGAGCTCCGGGTCGGGCTGCTTCACCCGGCGCAAGGTCTCGAACAGGTTGCGCTGGATCGTCTGGAGATTGTTGGCGCCCCCGGCCGAGGTGCGGTGGATGCCCTGGAAGCCTAGCGCCAGGCAGGCATGCATCAGCTCCAGCAGGTCGTAATTGACCGATGGATCGGCCTTGGCCTTGTCGAGCATCTCGAAGAAGCGGACGCCGCCGATGCGCTCGCCGAAAAAGCGCGAGAGCATGCTGTACTGCGTCCAGACATGGCGGTCGTCGCCGGGGATGTTCTGGACGATGTCGTCGGCGCTGGCGGCGATGACGTATTTCGCGGTCTGCGCGGTCTCGGCCGAGACGCCCGCGGCGCGGACCTCATGCTCGAAAGCTTCGATGGACTCGCCGACCTGGCCTAGGAGCTGGGCGAAGGGCGCGTTGGAGAGGTTCGCGCGCATTCGCCCGAGCAGGAGCAGGAGCGGGCCGGCAGCGCGCAGCAGCGGATTGGCGTTCGGCGTCAGGAGCTGGTCGCGGCGCGGCAGGGACTGGCCGCCGCCCGAAGGCGGCGGCGCCTGCCGCTGCTGCGGAATCGGCGCAGCTTGAGACATCCATTCGTCGCCGGTGCCTGGCACGCCGGGCGAGGGCACCTGCGGCGGCTGATAGGGCTGGGGCGCCTGCGTAGCGACTGGTGCCGGTGCGGCGGGAGCGGATGGCAGGGGCGCGCGGCGCCCGCCGGGGTTCGGCCTGATGATCGTGCGCTCGGAGCGCCCGAACGGATCTGAGGGCGAACCCGGATCGCTCATCGCCTGCCCTCCAGAACGGCCCAGAGCTCGAGCTCGAGATCGGGCCAGTCACCGGAAAAATGCATGCCGATCGAACTCGCCGTCGAGAATTCCGGCCAGAGCGGCGAGGTGCGGTCGAGATAGAAGTATACATGATCCGTCAGCGCGCGGATCTGCGGCGGCGGCGTCGGCAGATGGACGAGATTGATGCCCGGCAGATGGGCATGGACGATCTCGTTCATCTTGGTGTTGGGGCCGATCTTGAAGAGCTGCGGGAACTGCGCCTGGATCTCGGTCAGCGGGCGCCGCGCCGCGACTTCCAGCACCAGCGTCGCGTTGCGCACGAGGCTGCGGTCGCGGATCGTCGACATGAAGGCGTTCTGCGCGCGCTCGACGATCTCCAGCCGGATCGCCCGGCGGCCGAGATTGGCAGAGAGGAAGTCCTGGATGTCGCGCACGACGGGGGCGAAGCAGTTTTCCAGGTCGTCGTGGTCATAGGCCGGGTAGTCGCGGGCGCGGCGCTCGGCCGTGGTGAAGGTCGCAAGCTCGCCGGCGAGCGCGAGGAAGGTCGAGAACAGCCGCTCGGGATGGACGAAGCGCGAGCGGCGCATGTGCTTCAGCACGGGGATGCTGCGATTGAGGAGCTGGAGCACGAAATAATCGGCGCTCTGCAGGCCGCCGCCTGCCGTCGGATCGGCAGCATAGCGGGCGAGTTCCTCCAGCTTGTTGTCGATCCAGCCGATGACGCGGTCGAGCCAGCCCTCGATCACCGGGTAGGCCGAGCAGACCAGCACCGGCGGCGCGAATTTCTCGTCGAACAGGATGGCGCGGTCGCGCACTTCGAGGATGCGGCCGAGCGCGAGGCCGACATAACCGGCCTTCGAGGTCTTGCGCAGCTCCAGCGTCAGGCGCGGATGGGCGACGTCGATCTCTTCCTCCGTCCGCAAGGAGGCAGTGGAATCGATCAGCATCTCGTTTGCGGGGACATAGCGGCTGGCCGAGCCGTTCAGCGTGTCCTCGACCTCCCGCGTATTGGCGGCGGCGAGCGGCAGCGAAAGCCAGACGATCTGGCCGGCGGCGTTCTCGGGCACCTCGATCGCGGCCGGCAGCGGGCTGTTATCGGGCAGCGCGAAGGGCGTGCCGTCCGGCATCACGCCGACGGCGCGGCGCAGGCCGATGCGGCTCTGCTGGGCGAGGTCGCGGTCGATCTCCAGCACCGAGAAGCCCCATGGATAGGGCGTGACGTTTCTGACGCGGCTTTCCAGCAGGTTTTCGAGATAGCGGTCGCTCTGCTGGAAGTGGTGCGGCCTGAGAAACAGTCCTTCCGACCAGACGACCTTGCTGTACCACGACATTCCGGTCTCGCTCACTCGAAGGCAGGCTGGGCGAGCTTACTACGGGTCCTACCCAAGCGTCACCAAACGAATGCTAGCGCGTTGCGGGCGTGTCGCCGTCATTGACTTGAAGGATGCGGCGGAGCGATTTTCACGGCAGTGCTCGGAAGTACGAATCCGTTCGAGCAGGGGAGGCCCGCATGCCCAAGGGACCGGCCGCACGCATCATGGACCCGGTGCTGCACCCGCTGCCGGGCATGCTCCAGCCCGGCCCGGGCAGTACGAACGTGATCATCGGCGGGATGCTGGCCTGGCGCGGTGTGCCGGCTGCGGCGGCTGCTGCGATCCAGGGGGCCAAGGCGACCTCCGATGCGGCGCTGCAGGCAGCTCAGGCCGCCACCGTCGCCGCCGCCGGCACGCCGGGAGCGCCGGCCGCCATCGCCGCCGAGGAAACCGCCAAGAACACGGCCGCCGCCAGCATGGGCTCGATGATCACAGGCGCGGCAGGCGGCGCCGATATCCATATCTGCCTGACGCCGCTCGGCCCGTTGCCGCTGCCGACGCATGGGCCCGGGGTCGTCATCGACGGCTCGCAGACCGTGCTGATCAACAACCTGCCGGCCTGCCGGATGGGCGACACGGTCCTCGAGGCGCTGGGCCCGCCCAACAAGATCATGATGGGGTTGCCGACGGTGATCATCGGCGGCTGATGACAGATTGATTCAAGGCGGCGGCGCAAGCCGTTGAAGCGGAATCGTTTTCTCGCTGCGGGGTGCGATGGCGAAGAACAGGCGGACGGTTCCAGATCGCGCGGAAGCCAGGTACGAGCGCTTCCGCCACAAGATGGTACAGCGTCTGTCCTCCGACCAGAGGCGGGCGAAGAACCATGGGCTCGCCCGCAACGGGCGCGTCGCCGAGACGCTCTGCTTCATGGCGCTGATCCGCGATCCGGCCCGGCGCAAGCGCCCGATCCTGCCGGTGCCCAACGTGAGCTGCACGGCGGCGGTGCGCCAGTTCTTCCGGGCCGACGATGGCGAGCAGGCGGCGCATCTGCTGCCCGGCCAGATCTCGATCGACGGCGCCTTTCCCTGGCTGTTCCTGGCAGGGCCGGCGGCGCGGCAGCTCGAGAACCTGTTCGGCTATGTCGAGCCGTTGCGAGCCGACTACAACAAGGCCGATTCTGCTGCCGAGGCGAACGGGCTGACCGATGCCTTTGCCGATGCCTGCCGGCGGGTGCTGACGAGCAAGGGCGAGGCCGTTGCCGATATCGTCGCGGCCTATGAGCAGGTCTGGCAGCCGGGCGCGCTCGCCGCCTTCGCTGCGGCCGAAGCGCAGAAGCGCAGCAAGCCGACCCCGCCCCCGATCGAGCGCGGTGTCGGCATGGAATACGGCATGATCCTGAATTTCGAGGAGCGGATGGCCGCCTTCGAGGACGACTCGATCTGGGCGACCTACGAGCAGCTCAGCATCCTCGGCTATTACAAGGTCGCGATGGAAGACGCGCCGCGTCAGCTCCAGCCGCGCGCCATCCGGGAGATCCTGGCGCTGCCGCCGGCTTGACCGGGCAGGGCTGGCGGGCCAAGCGGGCTTCTCCATTTCTCCCGCGACAGGATGCAAAGCCCATGACCATCGAACGCATCGGACTGGCTGCCCGCTACTGCGACGCCGCCATCTTCAACGGCATCGTCTTCCTCGCCGGCCATGTCGCCGAGAAGACCGAGGGCGCTTCGCTGACCGAGCAGACCGAGGAGGTTCTCGCTCTGCTGGAGGATACGCTGGTGCAGGCCGGAAGCCGTAAGGAGCGCATCCTCAGCGTCCAGATCTTCCTCACCGATATCAGCAAGATCGGTGAGATGAACGCGGTCTGGGACAAGTGGGTCGCGAAGGGCCATTCCCCGGCGCGCGCGACCGTCGAGGCGAAGCTGGCCTCGCCCGGCTATGCCATCGAGATTACGGCCGTGGCCGCGAAGGGGTAGCCCGCTCCGATTGGGTCATGGTCGGGCTTGTCCCGATCATCCACGTCTTCGCTGGTCGAAGCTCGTGTTCAAGACGTGGATGCTCGCCACAAGGGCGAGCATGACGGCGGGGCTCGTCACTTCCCGCCTCGGTCGTAGCACTCGGCGAAATAGATCATGAAGGCGTCGACGAGACCGTTCTCGTAAGGAGCGGTCTTGGCGTCCCAGCGCGCGACATAGGCCTCCCACATCTTCGCCTTGCGCGAGCCGATCAGCCCGCCGATGCCGCCATCCTGTGCCGTCGCTTCGGTGATCGCCTGCGGGTCGAGATCCTCGACCAGCATTTTCAGCGCGTGCTGCATGGCCGAGTAGGTCTTGATCTGGTGAGCCTTGAGGTCGCGAAAGCTCTCGTCGAAGGCGCGCCTGGCATCGAGATAGCCGCTGCGCGGCTGGCCGAAGATCAGTTGCAGGGCGTCGTCGACCGTCGGCGAGAATTTCAGCGGGTTGTTGTCCTGTGCCTGGATCATCGTCTGGCTGGTGCTGCGGGCGATGCGCTTGGTCTCGGCACGGGCGGCGAGCAGGCCCTTCAGCTCCTCGGCGATCAGACGCATCAGGCCGCCGAGCTGCTCGGCGAAGGCGCCGGGGTCCTGCGTCGCCAGCGCCTGCGGCGAGACGCCGGCACCCTTCGCGAAGCGCTGCATGAACTCGCCCATCGAGATCGGTGCGGCTGCGCCCGGCTGCGCCGCGGGCTCGGCCGGGAAGGCCGGGGCGGGGGGCGGCGTGACGGCGGGCACCGGAGGCGGCTCGGGCGGGGTCTCGGGCGGAACCGGATCCTCGACGGGCTCGTCCCAGGGGTTGGCGTCCGCAGCGCTGCTTGCCGGAGGCCGGCGCGGGGTCGGCATCGCCACCACGGGCTCCTGCGCCGGTGCGGGTGACGGCTGGAGCGGCGCCCAGGCGAAATCGTCGGTCCGCACGGCGGGCGGCGACCAATCCTGCGCAGGTGGTGGTGCCGGTTCGGCGCTCGGGGCCGGGATGTCGGTTGCCCAGTCGATGAAACCGGCATGGACCGGCCTGGCATGGCTCGGCGGCATCAGGTCGCGGCGCGGAATCGGTGGGGCGGCTTCCTCGCTCGGCGCCCAGAGCGACTCGGGCTGCGCGGCATAAAGTGGCGGTGGGGCGGCCGTTTCCGAGGCCTGTCCGGCCTCCTCGTCGATGGCGACGGCGATCAGGTAATGGCCGATCTCGAGCCGGTCGCCGTTCTGGAGCCGGTAGGGCGACTGGACGCGATGCTCGCCGCCATTGACGAAGGTGCCGTTGGTCGAGATGTCGCGCAGCCACCAGCCGCCGTCCCGGAAGCGGATCTCGCAATGGCGGCCGGAGACGGCGCGCGAGGGATCGGGCAGGGCCCAGTCGAGATGCTGGTCGCGGCCGATATCGAGGCCGCGTCCGCCGCTGGTGGTCACGCTGAGCGGGCCGCCATCGGGCAGCGAGGTCTCGTTCTCGATCGTCAGTGTCAGCGCCATCGCGGACGTCCCGTTACGGCCTCAGATCATCGAGCCGAATATCATACTCGACCCCATGATCTAAGTCTTTGGTTTGTCGCATTTTCTTCACGCGAACCGGTGTCCACTTCGCTTGAAAATGCTCTCGTCCGCAGATCAGCGCTTGCCGGCATCGTCTTCAGCCAAACGAATGCATGCTTCGACGCAAGTGCGCAATGCACCGTCGCGCTCGCGCGCCGGCAGGCGGTTGATCGCGTTGAGCACCGCGATCCGCGCCATCTTGGCCGTCAGGTCGGGCGGCGTCGGGATAGGGTGGCTTTCCGACATGCTGCCGCCGGAATAGCCGGCCGCCCAGGCGGCGAAGGTGCCCGGCCTTGCGCTGTCGCCGGCTTGCGCCTGCCGCAATGCCTCGAAACGTGTCTTGTCGCCGGGCTCGCGCACCCAGGCCTCGGCCGCCGCGAGGCCGGGGTCCTGCGTGCCGGGCGGCTGCATGGAACGGACGGCCTGCACGGCCCACCACACCGTCTCGCGCCGCGGCAGCAGGAAGGCGCAGAAGCCGGCCGCCTCCATCGGCGCCGGCCCCCTGACGAGGCGGCCGAGGAAAGCCAGCGGTGGCTCGGTGGTCGGCGCCATCGTCACGGCCTGATGGGCGGACGGATAGGTCTCGAACACTTCGCGGGCGGTGCTGAAGCGCAGGCGTGACATGGAAGCTCCGGCCGTTCTGTCGTTATCGGTATTCCGATCAGTTGATGTTCACCATCGGTGCCTTGACGACGAGCATGCCGTCGCTCTTCACCTCGGTCAGCGCTTGGCTATGGATCGTGATGGTCGGCGATTTGATCTCGATGCTGCCGGGCGTCATCTTGATCGTGCTTCCGCCGACCTTCAGATTGATCTCCGTCAGCGCTTCGATGTCGAGCTTGCCGTTCTGGACGTCGAGCTTGTCGTCGCCCTTCTTGAGCGTGGTCTCGCGCGAATAGCCGCCGCCGTCGTAGCGCTCGCCGATATCACGGGTCTCCATGTTGTTGACCGTGATCTTGTGGTCCTTCTCGGTCCTGATCTCCAGGACCTCCTGATCCTTGCGGTCCTCGAACTTGATCTCGTTATAGGTGTCGGAAAAGCCGGCTCCATCCGTCGATTCCGACTTGAGGCCGGACTGCGTCTTGTTCGCCGGCAGTTCATAGGGCGGCTTGTGCTGGTCGTTGACGACGGCGCCGACGACCAGCGGCAGGTCCGGATTGCCCTCGATATATTCGACGATCACCTCCTGGCCGATGCGCGGGATGATCTGCCCGCCCCAGCCCTTGCCGGCCCACATCTGCGCCACGCGGGTGCGGCAGGAGGTCGAGCTATCCTCGCGGTCCCAATGGAAGCGCAGCCAGATGCGGCCATATTCGTCGACGTCGATATCGCCTTCCTCGCCCTTGTTCTTCTCGCCGACCACCTTGGCGGTGTGCGGCCCGTAGACGGTCGGGCGGGGCGTCGCGATCGGCGCACGGAAGCGCTTGTCGCTTTTCTGGAGCTCGTAGGAGCCGTGATAGAGCGCCTCGTCCCGGCGCCCCGACGAGCGATAGCTCTGGATGCCGAAGGCATGGGTCGCGCGGACGACGACATATTCGCTGTTCTCGGCGCCGGTGGGGTGGTCGGAGAGCTTCATCAGCGCGCCGGGATAGAGGCTCGCGGCATCGCCGGCGGCATAGCGGCGTTCGTCCTGCGCCTGCTCGGCCTGCGCCATCACGCGGGCGAAATGCTCGCCCTGGTCACGCTTGGTGTAGGCCGCCGGATAGTCATAGGCCTCGTAGGACTTCGCCTTGGGAAAGCCTTCCTCGGCGCGGGCGGTGAGATCGGACTCGGATTTCTCGAAATCATAGTCCTTGAGCTCGAACTTGCCGGTGCGCAGGCGGCGGATCGTCGACCAGCTCGTCAGATGCTCGACGGCGCTGCGCGGGAAGCGGCTGCCCTGCGGAACGAAGGCGTAAGCCGAGGCATCGCCCTGGAAGCTCGGCTCGGCTGCCGCCTGGACCTGGTCATGGGCGGAGCGGGAATCGCAGAGGACCAGCTTGTGGTCGCCGTCGCTGTGCTTGAAATAGTAGTAAATGCCGTACTGCTCCATCAGCCGCAGCACGAAATCGAGGTCGGTCTCGCGATACTGGACGCAGTAGTCGATCGGCTGGAGCGTCTCGCTGGTGCGGTCGTCGAAGCTCGCCGAGCCTTCCTTCTTGAAAATCTCCTTGATGATGTCGAGGGCGGTCTTGTTCTTGAAGATCCGGCAATCCGCCCGCTGCGAGAGCAGCCAGAGCCACGGCTTGAGCGTGAAGCGGTAGATGTAGAGATCATCCTGCTTGCCGAGCCATTGCGCATCGACCAGCGTGCCGTTCAGCACACGCTCGCTCTTGTTCTTGAGCGTGAATTTGATCGAGCATTTCTCGCTCATGATGCTTTGCAGGTCGGCGTTGTCGGTCTTGCTGACTGTTTCGATATTATAAGTGAATAATTCGCTCAAAGCCTCGCTGGCTTCGAACTTGATAAGTGTAAATTCGTCTTTTCCCGTCGGCGTTGAGAAAGACGCAGTTCTTTGATCTTGCCCAAGAGCAGAAGACATCAACTGAACCTTTCGATTCGCGCTTTTATTTTTATCTTGACGTAGGTGATTTCTGGAGTCATCCTTCCATCCCTAAGTCCTTATCTGCCAGACGGCGAAACTCAGCGGGAGTGTTCCCATGCGCAAGCAGCCCGGCTTCACTGCCTTTGTCGCTCTGACCGGCGCTATGGTTCTGTCCATGGCGAACGGGGCCGGGGCGCAGACCTACAAGGCCGATGACATCGTCAAGCATTTCGGGCCGGGCATCGCGCCCAAGCCCGGCATCTCGCGGGGGCTGTGCGTCGGCACGGAAGCCGAATGCGCCAGGGCCGGGCAGGTGGTCGAGCCGGCCAGGCCGGTCAGCGCCTTCGATCTCGTCGTGAAGTTCAAATACAATTCCGACGAGCTGGAGCCCGAGGCCAAGCTTAATCTCGACGAGTTCGCCAAGGCGCTGAAGACGCCGCAGCTCTCGCAGCGGACCTTCATGGTCGAGGGGCATACCGACGCCGCCGGCAGTGCCTCCTACAATCTCAACCTGTCGCAGCGCCGGGCGCAGGCCGTCGTCCGTTATCTCGGCGGGCACGGAGTCAATGCCGCCAAGCTGGTGGCCAAGGGCTACGGGCAGAGCAAGCCGATCGCGGCCGATCCCTTGTCCGGCGACAACCGCCGGGTCGAGACCCGCCTGCGCGGCGAATAAAACACGATACGGAACGGCCGCGGCGATCCCGGCCGTGACCGGGCCGCCGCTCCTGTGAGCGGGGAAAGCGATGGCGGGCCTGAATTTCGCCGACCTGACGAAACCGGTTTCGGCTGACGAGCCCTGCGGCCCGGATCTCGAGGACGATCCCGATTTCATGAACGCCACGGCGCGGCTCGAGGTCGCGCTGCCGGTCTCGTATTTCCGCCGTGACGACGACGGGCGGCAGGTCGCCTTCGATCGGACGAACATCGAGTTTCCGCCGGCCTTTGCCGAGCTCGGCAAGCTGCTGGAGCGTTCGCGCGACCTCAGGATCCTCGTGCTCGCGGCCAAGCTCACGATCCTCAATCGTGACGTGCCGGGATTCACCGCCAGCCTGTCAGCCATGGCCGATCTCCTCGGCAGCTACTGGGAGGAGGTGCACCCCAGGGCGATGGATGGCGACTTCGTGATGCGCGAGGTCGCCCTGCAGGGGCTCGACGAGCTGGCGACGGTGGTCCTGCCGCTGCAGCACGCGCCGCTCTTCGTCAGCCGGCGGATCGGACCGTTCATGTTCCGCAGCCAGCTCGTGGCGAGCGGCGAGACGAAGCTTGTCGACGGCGAGCAGCATCCCGATGCCGGAACGATCCAGGCGGTGCTGGGCGAGGTCGAAGCGGACGACCTCGTCGCGATTCTCGGCCAGGTGAATGCCGGGCGCGACGCGCTCACGCGCCTGCGGACGATCTGGCTGGAGAAGGTCGGTGTCGATCATCCCCTCGGCTTTCCGCGCCTGGCGACGCTGCTGGACCAGATCGCCGCCTTTCTCGACGCCGCGGTCGTACGGCGTGTCCCGGGCCATCAGGCATCGGGGCCGGAGCCCGTGGCGGCCGGCCCGCAAGGGTCGGCAGCAAACACCGCAACCTTCGGTCCTGGCAGCGTTTCGAGCATCCTTCATGTGGAGGATACGCTGGGAGCCTGCCTCGGCTACTTTCGCAGAACCGAGCCTTCGAGCCCGGCCGTCCTGCTGATCGGGCAGGCGCAGCAGCTGATCGGAAAGTCGTTGATCGAGGTCATCCAGATCATGTTCCCCGACCAGGTCGACAAGGCGGTCTTCGAGATCGGCGACCAGCGCCGGTTCCGGTTGCCGCTGGAGCGCCTGCCGGTGCCGGACGGCACCGAAACGGAGAGCGAATACGAAGCGGGGGACGGCTACGACAGCGATGCCGAAGCCGGTGAGGATGCTTCCGAGGCAGGTGGCGACGGGGAGAGCGTGACGGAGGCGGCCGAGGCCGTTGCCGCGCCGAACCCGGTGCCGTCCGCGATCGTGATCGGCAGCCGCGCGGATGCGGTCGGCGCGATGAAGGCGGTTGCCGCCTTCTACCGCCAGGTCGAGCCCTCGCACCCGACGCCGCTCCTGATGGACAAGGCCTGTGCTCTGGCGCAGCATGATTTCATGTCGCTTCTCGGCAGCATCCTGCCAGATGTCGTGCCGGTTCCGGAGGCTGACAGCTAGGGAAGTTTTTCGTCATTGCCTTGAACCTCCCGTCACAGTCGCGAGACTATATCGATGACGGGCGAAAACGGATAGGATGTCACGTTACGTCGGCGTGGCACGAATGCAGAGGGGCACGTCACATGGCCGGAGATTCTGGACAGAAGTTCATCCGCCGCAACAGGCCGCCTCGGGTGCATATCACCTACGAGGACCCCTACAATGCGGAGCAGAAGGTCGAGCTGCCCTTCGTCATGGGCGTGATGGCCGATCTTTCGGGCAACGCCTCGGCGATCGAGAAGCCGGAGATCTCGCAGCGCAAGTTCCTCGACTTCGACATGGATAATTTCGATCAGCGCATGGCCGCGATCGAGCCGGCCGTGTCCTTCAACGTGTCCAACAAGCTCGGCGAGGACAGCAGCGAGAAGCTCTCGGTGGCGTTGAAGTTCTCGAAGTTCGAGGATTTCAGTCCGGCCGCCATCGCCCGCCAGATCCCGGCGACGGCGAAGCTCCTGGAGGCGCGCGAGCAGCTCGCCAACCTGCTGCGCTACATGGACGGCAAGATGGCCGCCAGCGACCAGATCAAGGCGCTGCTGGCCGATCCCCAGCTGATGGCGGCGCTGAAGGACCAGCTCGGCAAGGGCGAACCTTCGGAAGACAAGACGGCGAACTGAGGGCAGGGCGCGGGCTCAGCCCCCGGGGATCTGCGCGAAGGAGCGGGAGCCGCTCTTTCACAGGAGCGATGCTCCGGATGGTGTGAAGCGATCCCGTCCGCATCAGGTGGGATCGGGGGCCTGCAGGCGGTTAAGCGAGCGAGGCGGCAATGGCAGCGGAAGCACAAACCCAACAGCCCGGCGGGGCAGCAGTCGAAACGCGCGAGATCGACGATTTCTCGGCGATCCTGAAACAGAGTTTCAAGCCCAAGACCGAGCGTGCGGCGACCGAAGTCGAGAATGCGGTCGCGACCCTGGTCAACCAGGCGCTGGCGGACCAGACCCTGATCAAGGGCGACGTCATCGACACGATCGAGGAGATGATCGCCCGGCTCGACGCCAAGCTGACCGAGCAGATGAACGCGGTGCTGCACGCACCGGAGTTCCAGAAGATCGAAAGCGCCTGGCGCGGCCTCAACTACCTCGTCTTCAATTCCGAGACGGACGCGCAGTTGAAGATCAAGGTGATGAACGTCTCGAAGGGCGAGCTCTACCGCAATCTCAAGACCTATCCCGGCGCGCGCTGGGACCAGAGCCCCCTGTTCAAGCAGGTCTATGAGCAGGAATTCGGTCAGCTCGGCGGCCAGCCCTTCGGGTGCCTCGTCGGCGACTATCATTTCAGCCATGTCCCGACCGACGTGCAGCTCCTGCGCGATCTGTCGAAGGTGGCGGCGGCGGCGCATGCGCCTTTCTTCGCAGGGGCCGAGCCGACCCTGATGGGCATGGATGCCTGGACCGAGCTGTCCAATCCGCGCGATCTCAGCAAGGTCTTCGACACGCCGGACTACGCGGCCTGGAAGGGCCTGCGCGACGCGGCGGATTCCCGTTATGTGGGCCTGTGCCTGCCGCGGGTGCTGTCCCGGGTGCCGTATGGCGCCAAGTCCGAGCCGGTCGAGGAGTTCGCCTTCGAGGAGGATACCGACGGGCACAAGGGCGAGAACTACGCCTGGATGAACGCTGCCTATGCGATGGCGGTCAACGTCAACCGCGCGTTCAAGGAATATGGCTGGTGCACGCGCATCCGCGGCGTCCAGTCGGGCGGCGAGGTCCTGAACCTGCCGACCCATACCTTCCCGACGGATGACGGCGGCATCGACCTGAAATGCCCGACCGAGATCGCGATCAGCGACCGGCGCGAGGCCGAGCTGGCGAAATCCGGCCTGATCCCGCTGATCCATCGCAAGAACACCGACAAGGCCGCCTTCATCGGCGCCCAGTCGCTCTACAAGCCGAAGGCCTATTCGGGGCCGGACGGCGTGGCGGCCACCGCGTCGGACAACCTGTCCTCGCGGCTGCCCTACATGTTCGCAGTCTCGCGCTTCGCGCACTACCTGAAGTGCATGGTTCGCGACAAGATCGGCTCCTACAAGGAAAAGGAGCCGCTGCGCCGCTGGCTGCAGGAGTGGATCACCGACTATGTCGATGGCGATCCGGTTAATTCCAGCGAAGAAACGAAGGCGCGGCGCCCGCTCTCCGATGCGCGCATCGACGTTTTCGAGGACGAGGAGAACCCCGGCTACTACTCGGCCAAGTTCTATCTGCGGCCGCACTTCCAGCTCGAAGGCATGGATATCGGTCTGAGCCTGGTCTCGCGACTGCCAGCTCCCAAGCAGTGACCGTCACCTGAATACCAGGTGACGGCGACAACGAGAATCTTCGACGCGCCGACCGCTTGAGGGCGGCGCGACAGGAGAAGTGCGTCCACAGCGGGCCCGCATCCGCGAGCCCACAGCAATCCTACTCTGGAGGTAAAAATGGCTAGCGACTTCCTGCTCGAGATCGACGGCATCAAGGGCGAAAGCAAGGATTCCAAGCACAAGGACACGATCGAGGTCGATTCATTCTCCTGGGGCATCAGCAATGCAGGCTCGCATGCGTCCAACGCCGGCGGCGGCGCCGGCAAGGCGAGCTTCCAGGACATCCACTTCACCTGCTCGGTCGGCAAGGCCTCGACGAACCTGGCGCTGTCCTGCGCCGGCGGCAAGCACATCAAGAAAGCGGTGCTCTTCGTCCGCAAGCAGGGCGAGACGCAGCAGGACTATTACGTGCTGACGCTGGAGGACCTGATCGTGTCGAGCTACCAATCCGGCGACGCCGCCGGCGGCTCCAGCATTCCGACCGACCAGTTCTCGCTGAACTACGCCAAGATCAAATACGAGTACAAGGCGCAGAAGGCCGATGGTTCGCTCGAGGCGCCGAGCACCATGACCTGGGACATCAAGACCCACACCAAGTGAGTTGAAGATCACCGGCTCCGGCATTTGCCGGGGCCGGTGCCTTGCCGACGGTGCGATAGGCCATGGCAGATCCGATCTCGAAGAAGCGGCTGCGGCCGCCTTTGATGTTCGCATTCCGGGAGGCGCATCTTGAAAAGGATGCGAGGATCGCGCTCGACCTTCGGGACGAGGGCGGCGAACGCGTGATCGCCCCGCGCCGCGCCGCGCCGCGAGCCGCGATCACCGAACAGAAGCTGCGCCGCGAGATCGCGCTGGATCTCGACGCGCTGGTCAACACCATCAATCTGGGCTCGTCCCTCGATCTCTCCGAGCTGGAGCATGTGCGTCGCTCGGTGCTCAACCACGGCTTCCCAGACATGACGCGGCTGTCGATCGACGAGCATCGCGTCGATGCCATCCGGGAAGATCTGGCCAATGTGCTGGTCGGTTACGAGCCGCGCCTGATCCGCAATTCGGTCGCCGTCGAGCGCGACGACACGCTGGACCCGGCCGAGCTCAAGATCCGCTTCCTCGTGCGCGCCGATCTCAATTGCGAGCCGCTGAATATTCCGGTCCAATTCGTCGCCGATCTCGAGCTCGATACCGGCAAGATCGCCATCAAGGGGCGGTGAGGTGGTGAGGCGATGAACCAGGAGTTTCTCGATCTCTACAACCAGGAACTCCGGCTCTTCATGGAGCACAGCAAGGAGTTCGCGGAGGAGTATCCGGGCATCGCCGAGCGGCTCGGCGGGCTCGCCGGCGAGCGCATGGACCCGATGGTCGGCGGCCTGCTGGAAGGCGCGGCCTTTCTCGCCGCCCGCGTCCAGCTCAAGCTCCGGCACGAGTTTCCCGAGTTCACCAACAACCTGATCGAGCAGCTTCTGCCGAACTATCTCGCGCCGACGCCCTCGGCGCTGCTGGCCCGCGTGGTGCCGACCTATTCCGATCCGGCCCTGCGCGAGGGCGTGCGGATCGCGCGCGGCTCCTATATCGACGCAACCTATCTGGAGCGCGAGCGCCGGGTGGCCTGCCGCTACCGGCTGGGTGGTGACGTCACGCTCTGGCCCTTCGAGATCACCGGGGCCGAATACATTCCGGCGCCGGGGCCGTTGCAGGCGCTGGGCCTGCGGACCGGGCCGCGGGCGCTATCGGGCCTGCGCATCTCCCTGAACCATCGGGTCATGGCTGACCCCGAGCAGGAGCCTTCTGCGGCGCAGGCGCTGAAGAATCCGGCGAGCTGGTTCGCCGGTTGCCGTACCCGCGATCTGCCGTTCCATCTGCTCGGGGCCGAGGGTGACGCCGTCGCGCTTTACGAGCAGTTGTTCTCGAACTGCATCGGTATCCATTTCCGCCATCTCGATGCGTTCGGTGATCCGGTGGTGACGCCGGGCGACGGCTGCCGGCTCGAACAGATCGGTTTCGACGAGGACGAGGCGCTGCTGCCGGCCGATACCCGCGTCTTCCGCGGCTTCGACCTGTTGCGCGAACTCTTCTGGTTCCCGCGCAAGTTCCTCGGCTTCCGGCTGGAGGGGCTCAGCCGCATCATGCCGAAGCTCCAGGCCAAGGCGGTCGACGTGATCTTCGTCTTCGACGAGGTCAATACGCGGCTGCCGGGTGCGGTGCGCAAGGAGATGTTCGCACTCTACGCGGCGCCGGCGATCAACCTGTTCGAGAAGACGACGGATCGCATCCCGGTCAAGACGAACCAGCACGAATTCCATGTCGTGCCGGACCGCAGCCGCGCGCTCGACTATGAGCCGCACAGCATCCTCTCGGTCCATGCGCATTATGCCGGCGGGCGCGAGAAGCAGCCGGTCCACCCGCTCTATTCCTCGCCGGAAGGGGCCTCGCCGACGCAAGGGCTGCACTATACGCAGCGGCGCCTGCCGCGGCGCCGTTCCTCGGCCGAGCGCCGGCAGGGCAAGGCCTCCGATTATACCGGCACGGAGATGTTCATCTCGCTGGTCGAGCCGGCGGGCGTCTCCGACACGGCGTCGGTGGCGGAGCTCAGCGTACGCGCGCTCTGCTCCAACCGGCATCTGACCGAGCATCTGCCGACCGGGCAGGGCGGGGCCGATTTCCGCCTCATCGACAATGTCTCGCTCGACATCGCCTGCCTTGCCGGGCCGACGCCGCCGCGCGAGCCGGTCGTCTCCCAGCTCAAGCTGCGCTCGGAGACCGCCAGCACCGGCGTCGTGACCTGGCGGCTGGTCAACCTGATCAGCCTCAACCATCTCGGTCTCGTCCAGCGCGGAGCCGGGGAGAACGGCGAGGCACTGCGCGAACTGCTCTCGCTCTTCGCCGATCTCGCCGACAGCGCCACCGAGCGGCGCATCCGCGGCATCAAGAGCGTCGACAGCCGCGCCGTCGTGCGCCGTTTCCCGCAGCGGGCGGGGACCGGTGCGGCACGCGGGCTTGAGATTACGGTGCTGCTCGACGAGAAGGCGTTCGAGGGCTCCGGCGTCTTCCTGCTCGGGGCGGTGCTCGACCGCTTCTTCGCGGAATACGCGGCGATGAACCATTTCACCCAGACGGTGATCCGTACCGTCGAGCGTGGCGAGGTGATGCGCTTTCCGCCGCGTGCCGGTGCGAGGCGCATCCTGTGAGCGAGGACGCCGCCACCCCGCTGGAAAAGGCGCCAAACTACCAGGCGCAGCTCGAGGCCGAGCCCTGGCGCTTCGATTTCTACGCGGTGATGCGCCGGCTGGAGCGCAGCTTTCCCGACCGGCCGCGCGTGGGCGACGTCGCCTCGCGGCGCGACGAATATGTCGCGCTGGGCGAGCAGCCCTATCTCGACTTCCCGGCATCGAGCCTGGCCGAGGCTGGTCGCGATGGGCAGGGGCGGCTGCGGCTCTTCGTCAAGTTCCTCGGCCTGCTCGGACCGCAGGGGCCGTTGCCGCTGGCGACGACCGAGGAAAGCTACCACTGGACGCTGGTGCGCGACGACGCCTTCCCACGCTTCCTCGACATCTTCAACCACCGCTTCCTGCAGCTCTTCTATCGCGCCTGGGCCGATTCACGCCCCATAGCCCAGCATGACCGGCCCGATCTCGACCGGTTTGCCGCTTATATCGGCAGCATGATCGGGATGGGCTCGAAGCCCTATCTCAAGCGCGACAGCGTGCCCGATGCCGAAAAGCTCGCCCATGCCGGGCTGATCGGCGCGCAAGCGAAATCGGCCTCGCGGCTGCGGCGCTTTCTGGCCGGCTTGTTCAAGACGGAAGTCGAGATCGAGCAGTTCACCGGCATGTGGCTGGTCTTCGACCCGGCCGACCGGACGCGGCTCGGCGGCTCGCATTGCTCGCTCGGCAGCGACGCGCTGCTTGGCGGCAGCGTCTACAGCGTCGAGGACAAGTTCCGGGTCAAGATTATTGCTGCCGACCTCCAACAGTTCGAGCGCTTCCTGCCGAACGGCGACCGCTGCGAGCCCCTGGCGGATGCGGTGTTCTTCCATCTCGGCGAGCAGTTCGAATGGGATGTCGAGCTCGCCTTGCCGGTCGGCGAGGTCAAGCCGGTCCGGCTCGGTCAGTCCGGCCATCTCGGCTGGACGAGCTGGATGGCACCGAACTGGGATGTCGAGGAGGGCGCCTTGCGCCGCGACGCCCGCTTCCACCCTGCCGAGAGCCTCCGCCTGAAACGAAGCCGCACTGCCGCCACCGGACATTGAAGGGGACGACCATGGCCGATATCAGCCTCGAAGCCGTCACAGGCAAGCTCAACCGGGTCGGCTACGATACCTTCCTGCAGGCGCTCCGGCAGGCGAAGGGGGCGGGCAACCGCAATGTCGAGCTGGCGCATTGGCTGCTGCAGATCCTGCAGGGCACCAGCAACGACCTGACCCTGACCGCCGATCACTACAAGCTCGACCGCGCCAGGATGCTGATGGAGCTCGGCGGCGTGGTCGAGGGCTTCCGCCGCAACGAGACGGAGATGCCGGGCATCGCCAACCACATCGTCGATATCCTCGACCGTGGCTGGCATTACGCCACCTTGTTCTTCGGCGAGACGCAGATCAGGACCGGCCATCTTTTGGTCGCGGCGTTGAAATCGACCGAATTGCGCCGCGTGCTGACGGGGCTCTCCAAGGAATTCTCCAAGATCCCGGTCGAGGAGCTGGCCGCAGGCTACGGCAAGATATGGGAAAGCTCGGAAGAAGAGAACCTGCGGCCGATGGACGGTTCGGGCCTGCGTGCGGCGGGCACGCCTGGCGCCGAACAGGCGGAGGGGGCGAAGGGCACGACCGCGCTCGACCGCTTCTCGCAGGATCTCACCGTCAAGGCCCGCTCCGGCACGATGGACCCGATCCTCGGCCGCGACGACGAGATCCGGCAGGTCATCGACGTGCTGATGCGCCGGCGCCAGAACAACCCGATCCTCACCGGCGAGGCCGGTGTCGGCAAGACCGCCATCGCCGAGGGCTTCGCGCAACGCGTCGCGGCGGGCGACGTGCCGCCGCCGCTCAAGGGGGTGCGCGTCTGCGCGCTCGATATCGGCCTGATGCAAGCCGGTGCCTCGATGAAGGGCGAGTTCGAGCAGCGCCTGCGCTCGGTGATCGACGAGGTGCAGTCCTCGCCGACGCCGGTGATCCTGTTCATCGACGAGGCGCACACGCTGATCGGCGCCGGCGGGCAGGCCGGCACAGGCGATGCCGCGAACCTGCTGAAGCCGGCGCTGGCGCGCGGCACGCTGCGCACCATCGCCGCGACGACATGGTCGGAATATCGCCAGTATTTCGAGAAGGATCCGGCGCTGACCCGGCGCTTCCAGCCGGTGCAGGTCGATGAGCCCGACGTGGCGCGCTGCTGCACGATGCTGCGCGGCCTGATCGGCCCGATGGAAAAGCACCACAAGGTCCGCATCTCGGACGCGGCCATCGTTGCGGCGGTCTCGCTCTCCTCGCGCTACATCCCGGCCCGTCAGCTCCCCGACAAGGCGGTGAGCCTGCTCGATACCGCCTGCGCCCGCGTCGCCATCAGCCAGAACGCAACGCCGGCCGCGATCGAGGATGCGCGCGTCGCGATCTCCTCGCTGGAGCAGGAGAAGGCGGCGCTGACGGCAGACGCCGATCTCGGCACCGATGCCACCAAGCGGCTCGGCGAGATCGAGGCGGAGATGGCGGAGAAGGGGGAGAAGCTGACGGGGCTGGAAGGGGCCTGGACGGGGGAACTCACCATCGTCAAGGAGATCAAGGCGCTATGGACCAAGCTTCGCGAGAAGGCGGCGCCGACGACCGATGCCGCCCAGCCGGAGGCGAACGAGAATGTCGCGCCTGCGCCGGCCGAAGCCGAAGCTCCCGCACCCGAGCCAGCCGCCGATCCGGCGGAATCGCGCGCCGCGCTCAATGCCAAATTCGCAGCGTTGAGCGAGGTCGATCCGGCCAATCGGATGATCTATGCTCATGTCGACGAGCAGTCGGTGGCGTCTGTGGTCTCCGACTGGACCGGTATCCCGGTCGGCCGGATGGTCAAGGACGAGATCGAAACCGTGCTCAACCTTGCGGAGACGCTGAACAAGCGCGTCGTCGGGCAGGGCCACGGCATCGGCATGATCGCCAAGCGCATCGAGACCAACCGCGCCAGGCTCGACAATCCCAACAAGCCGATCGGCGTGTTCATGCTCTGTGGCCCCTCGGGCGTCGGCAAGACCGAGACGGCGCTGGCGCTCGCGGAATCGCTCTATGGCGGCGAACAGAACGTCATCACCATCAACATGAGCGAGTTCCAGGAGGCGCATACCGTCTCGACGCTCAAGGGCGCGCCTCCCGGCTATGTCGGCTATGGCGAGGGCGGGCGCCTGACTGAGGCTGTCAGGCGCAAGCCTTATTCGGTGGTGCTGCTCGACGAGGTCGAGAAGGCGCATCCCGACGTGCACGAGCTGTTCTTCCAGGTGTTCGACAAGGGCCAGATGGAAGACGGCACCGGCCGGCGCATCGACTTCAAGAACACGCTGATCATCCTGACCTCGAATGTCGGCACCGACGAGATCATGAGCATGTCGGCGAACGGCGCGGCCAAGCCCGATCCGGAGGCGATGGCGGTGAGCCTGCGTCCGGCGCTGCTCAAGGTCTTTCCACCGGCACTGATCGGGCGGCTCGTCACCATCCCCTATTATCCGCTGTCCTCGGATATGCTGGCCGGGATCGTGCGGCTCCAGCTCGGGCGCATCGGCAAGCGGCTCAGCGAGAACCACAAGGCGGCCTTCGTCTATGACGATGCGGTGGTCGAGCACATCGTCGGGCAGTGCAACGATCCGGATTCGGGCGGGCGCATGATCGACAACATCATCACCAACTCGATGCTGCCGGCGCTCTCGCGCGCGATCCTCAACCTGCAACTGGAGAAGAAGCCGCTGACCGAGGCGAAAGTCTCGGTCGAGGAGGGGCAATTCGCCTATCAGGTGGCGTGAACTGACACTCAGGCCTGCTGCATGAAGTCGTCCAGTGCTTCGCTCTCGGTCTTCGACAATCGCAGACCCAGCTTGCCGCGGCGCCAGAGCACGTCCTGCGCCCGGCGCGCCCATTCCGCCTTCATCAGGTAGCGGACCTCGCGCGCGTAGAGATCGGCGCCGAAATGCCGGCCGAGATCGGCGAGGCTCTTCGCGTCGCCGAGGATGTCGCGGGCGCGGGTGCCGTAGGCGCGGACGAGCCGCGTCGCGCTGCGGCGTTCGAGCCAAGGATAGGTGGCTGCGATCTCGCCGACCAGTTTGTCGAAGCCGCCGACCGGGAAATCGCCGCCGGGCAGGGCGCCGGTCACCGTCCATTCGGCGCGTGCGGCCCAGGGCGCGAGCGGCGCCAGTTTTGCGATCGCGGCCTCGGCGAGGCGGCGATAGGTGGTGATCTTGCCGCCGAAGACGGAAAGCAGCGGTGCTTCGCCTTCGGGCGCGTCGAGCGTCAGCACATAGTCGCGCGTCGCCTCCTGCGCTTTGGAGGCGCCGTCGTCATAGAGCGGGCGCACGCCCGAATAGGTCCAGACCACCGATTCCGGCGTGACGGGCTGGCGGAAATACTCGCTCGCCGCGGCGCAGAGATAGGCGATCTCGTCCGGCGTCGCGACGACTTCGGCGGGGTCGCCGTGATAGTCGCGGTCGGTCGTGCCGATCAGCGTGAAATCCTGCTCGTAGGGGATGGCGAAGATGATGCGCCCGTCGGCGTTCTGGAAGATGTAGCAGCGGTCGTGGTCATAGAGCCTGGGCACGACGATATGGCTGCCCTGGACCATGCGGACGCCGGCCTTGGCATTGGTGTGGATGACGCCGTTCAGGACCTCGCCGACCCACGGGCCGGCGGCGTTGACGAGCGTGCGCGCCCAGAACGTCTCCTTGCCTGCGGGGTCGTCGGTATCGAGCTGCCAGAGGCCGTTCTCGCGCCGCGCCGCGGTGACGCGGGTGCGGGTGTGGATCGCGGCGCCGCGCACGGCGGCGTCCATCGCGTTCAGCACGACGAGGCGGGCGTCCTCCACCCAGCAATCGGAATATTCGAAGGCCTTGGCCTGGTCGTCCTTCAGCGGCTTGCCGACCGCGTCATGGGCGAGGTCGAGCGTGCGCGTCGCCGGCAGGAGCTTGCGGCCGCCGATATGGTCGTAGAGGAACAGGCCGAGCCGCAGCAGCCAGGCCGGGCGCAGGCCCTTGTGATGCGGCAGCACGAAGCGCAGCGGGCGGATGATATGCGGCGCGATGGCCCAGAGGCGCTCGCGCTCCATCAGGGCCTCGCGCACCAGCCGGAACTTGTAGTGCTCGAGATAGCGCAACCCGCCATGGATCAGCTTGGTCGAGCGCGAGGAGGTGGCGCTGGCGAGATCGTCCTTCTCGAACAGCACGACGGAGGCACCGCGCCCGGCCGCATCGCGGGCGATGCCGCAGCCATTGATGCCGCCACCGATGACGGCGAGGTCGTAAGGCGTAGCGGGGTCGGTGCCGAAGCCGGCTAAGGGCGGGGTCGTTTCGGAAGCCATGCGCATCTTCTGGAAGGCTGGAAAGGCTGATCGGGGACGCCATCCAATCCCGGCTGGGGCGGCGCCACAAGCCCGCTCCTGCGGTCAATTCAGGGATGATGTCAATTCGAGTGGCTTGACGCGACGGGCGCGAGGCCGGAACAGGGCATCCGGGCAGGGCATGGCGGCAGGATGAGCCAGTCGGACGATCAAGCGCGCGGGAAGCCGCTCCCGGAACGGGTCGAGGCGACCTTCCGCACGGCACTGGAACTCGCCGGAGCGGCGATCCTGGCGGCGCTGTTCCTCGTGGTCATGGCGGCCGTCCTGCAGCGCTATCTCTTCGGTGGCGGCTTCGTCTGGTCGGACGAGCTCGCGATCTGGCTGCATCTGGCGCTGATCGCGGTCGGCGCGCCGCTTGCGGTCACTGGAACGCTGGCGATGCGGCTCGATGTACTGGTCCGCCTGCTGCCGCCAATGCCGCAACGGATGGCGGCGGTGCTCGCCGATGCGATCGCCTTTCATGGCGCGTTGGTGCTGGCCGCCGGCGGGGCGAATGTCGCCGCGCTCATCGGCGGGCATTCCACCGTGCTCGGCCTGCCGGAATCCCTGCGCTTCGCCGTCTTCGCCTGCGGCGGCGGGCTGACGATGCTAGCGTTGTTCCTGCGTGCCGGGATCGAGAGAGGCTGGGCCGGCGCGTTCGCGGCGCTCGCGCTTGGCGGCTGTTTCTACGGACTGGCGCAGCTCTCCTTCGATCTCTTTCCGACGTCGAGCCTCGTCGCTGCGCTGGTCGCGGGGGCGGGGCTCCTGCTCGGTGCGCCCTTGCCTTTCGCGCTTCTGGCCGGCGTCTCGCTGACCGGGCCGTTCGGCGGGCTGATGCCGGAGCCGGCGATCGTGCAGACCCTGGTCGGCGGCGTCGGCAAGTTCCTGCTGCTGGCGATTCCCTTCTTCCTGCTGGCCGGCGAGCTGCTGACTGAGGGTGGTCTCGCCGAGCGCCTGATCCGCTTTGCCGCAACGCTGGTCGGGCACTGGCGCGCAGGGTTGGCGCAGACGGCGCTGGTCGCGAGCGTGCTGTTCTCGGGCGCTTCCGGCTCCTCGGTGGCGAATGCCGCCTTCGGGGCCAAGGTGATGGCGCCGACTTTGGTGGCGCGGGGCTACCCGCCGGCCAATGCGGCGGCGATCGTCGCGGGCGTCTCGATGCTGGACAACATCATCCCGCCTTCCATCGCCTTCCTGATCCTGGCGAGTGCGACCAATCTCTCGGTCGGCTCGCTCCTGGTCGGCGGTTTCGTCGCCGGCGGCGTGCTGGCCGTGGCCTTGGCGATCGGCATCCATCTCAGCGCCCGCGGCGTCATCGATGCCGCGCCGAAGGCGAGCGCGAACGAGCGGGGCAGGGCGCTGATCGGCGCCATTCCCGCGATCGGGTTGGGAATCGTCGTGGTGGTCGGCATCCGCTTCGGCGTGGTGACGGTGACGGAGGCCTCGGCTCTCGCAGTGGCCTATGCTGTTATCGCCTGCCTTACGCTGCGCAGCCTGAACGGGCGCGGCGTACTGGCGGCCTTACGCAAGTCGGCGGCGGAGGCCGCGGCGATCGGCTTGCTGATCGGCACCTCCGCCCCCTTCGCCTTCCTGCTCGCGGTCGACCGGGTCTCCGAGCAGATGGCCGGGCTCGTGACCGCGTTCGGTGCCGGTCCCTATGCGGTGATGCTGCTCGCCAATCTCGTGCTGCTGGTCGCCGGGCTCTTCCTCGATATCGGCGCGGCGATCCTGCTGCTCGCGCCGCTGCTGCTGCCGGTTGCGGTGGCGGCGGGGCTCGATCCGATCCAGTTCGGCGTGGTCCTCGTCGTCAACCTGATGATCCATGGGCTGACGCCGCCGCTCGGCATCCTCGTCTATGTCGTGAGCGGCATCATGCGGGTGCCCACCGGAGCGGTTTTCCGGGCGGTGCTGCCGCTGCTCGGCGTGCTGCTCGCCGCCCTCATGGTGCTGTCGCTGGGCATGGCTGCGTGGCCTGCGCTTGCGCCGAGGCTCAAGGCACTGTTCTGATGCGCCTTCCTTCGCCCGGCGCCTGCGCCGTTCCACAGCCTATGCCGTGAGCCGGCCCGGACTTCGATATGATCTTCACCGACATCGCGACGCGGACCTATAACCACGGCTGGCGGCTCGACCCGATCATCCGCAGCCTGCTCGATACCGATTTCTACAAGCTCCTGATGCTGCAGATGATCCGGGCTTTCCACCCGGAGGTGCAGGTCACCTTCTCGCTGATCAACCGCTCCAAGCATATCCGCCTCGGCGATATCGTCGACGAGGGCGAGCTCAGGGCGCAGCTCGACCATGCCCGCTCGCTGCGCTTCACCAAGAACGAGCTGATCTGGCTGTCCGGCAATAGCTTCTACGGCAAGACCCAGATGTTCTCGCCGGAGTTCATGGGCTGGCTCGCCGAGTTCCAGTTGCCTGAATACGATCTGCGCAAGGTCGACGGCCAGTACGAACTGCATTTCGAGGGGCCCTGGACCCACACGACGATGTGGGAGGTGCCGGCGCTGGCGATCATCAACGAGCTCAGGGCGCGGCGCGTGATGGTCGGCCAGAAGCGTTTCTCGCTGGACGTGCTCTATGCCCGCGCCAAGGCCAAGATGTGGGACAAGGTCGAGCGGCTGCAGAAGCTGCCGAATCTCAAGCTCTCCGATTTCGGCACGCGCCGCCGCCATGGCCATCTCTGGCAGCGCTGGTGCGTCGAGGCCTTGAAGGAAGGCTTGGGCTCGGCCTTCACCGGCACCTCGAACGTGCTGCTGGCGATGGATGCCGATCTCGAGGCGATCGGCACCAACGCCCATGAATTGCCGATGGTGCTGGCGGCGCTGGCCGAAACGGACGAGGAATTGCTGGGCGCGCCCTATCGCGTGCTCGACGAGTGGCGCCAGGTCTATGGCGGCAATCTGCTGATCGCGCTGCCGGACGCCTTCGGCTCGCAGAGTTTCCTGCGGCATGCGCCGGACTGGGTCGCCGACTGGACCGGCTTTCGCCCCGACAGCGCGCCGCCGATCCCGGCCGGCGAGACCATCATGGCCTGGTGGCGCGAGCGCGGGCGCGACCCGCGCGACAAGATGCTGGTCTTCTCCGACGGGCTCGATGTCGAGGCGATCGAGCGCGTCTACCACCATTTCGACGGCAGGGTCCGCATGGCCTTCGGCTGGGGCACGGACCTGACCAACGACCTCGTCGGCTGCTCGCCGGATGGCTCGCGCGCGCTCGACCCGATCTCGCTGGTCTGCAAGGTCACCAGGGCGAACGGCAGGCCCGCGGTGAAGCTCTCTGACAATCCCGAGAAGGTCTCCGGTGATCCGCAAGCCGTGAAGCGCTACCGCCGGGTGTTCGGGGTCTGATTTCGAGCCCTCGCGCTACCGCCTTGCATCCCCGCTCAAAAACCCCTAATGCGACCCCCGTTTCTGGGCCCGAAGGGCCGCCTTCGAGGACAAGGGTGTCATGGCCAAAGAGAAATTTGCGCGCAACAAGCCGCACTGCAACATTGGAACGATTGGTCACGTTGACCATGGCAAGACGTCTTTGACGGCTGCGATCACGAAGGTGCTTGCGGAGTCGGGCGGTGCTTCGTTCACGGCGTATGACCAGATCGACAAGGCGCCGGAAGAGAAGGCCCGCGGCATCACGATCTCGACCGCTCACGTCGAGTACGAGACCCCGGCGCGTCACTACGCCCACGTCGACTGCCCCGGCCANCTCAAAAACCCCTAATGCGACCCCCGTTTCTGGGCCCGAAGGGCGCCTTCGAGGACAAGGGTGTCATGGCCAAAGAGAAATTTGCGCGCAACAAGCCGCACTGCAACATTGGAACGATTGGTCACGTTGACCATGGCAAGACGTCTTTGACGGCTGCGATCACGAAGGTGCTTGCGGAGTCGGGCGGCGCGTCGTTCACGGCGTATGACCAGATCGACAAGGCTCCGGAAGAGAAGGCCCGCGGCATCACGATCTCGACCGCTCACGTCGAGTACGAGACCCCGGCGCGTCACTACGCCCACGTCGACTGCCCCGGCCACGCCGACTACGTGAAGAACATGATCACGGGTGCGGCGCAGATGGACGGCGCGATCCTGGTTGTGTCGGCTGCCGACGGCCCGATGCCGCAGACCCGCGAGCACATCCTGCTGGCGCGCCAGGTCGGCGTTCCCGCGCTGGTGGTGTTCATGAACAAGGTCGACCTGGTCGACGACGCCGAGCTGCTCGAGCTCGTCGAGATGGAGATCCGCGAGCTTCTGTCGAAGTACGACTTCCCCGGCGACGACATCCCGATCACCAAGGGCTCGGCCAAGGCCGCGCTGGACAACGTCACGCCGGAGATCGGTCATGACGCGGTGATCGCGCTGATGAAGACGGTCGACGAGTACATCCCGCAGCCGGAGCGTCCGATCGACCAGCCGTTCCTGATGCCGGTCGAGGACGTGTTCTCGATCTCGGGCCGTGGCACGGTGGTGACCGGCCGCGTCGAGCGCGGCATCGTCAAGGTTGGCGAGGAAATCGAGATCGTCGGCCTGAAGGACACCGTGAAGACGACGGTGACGGGCGTCGAGATGTTCCGCAAGCTGCTCGACCAGGGCCAGGCGGGCGACAACATCGGCGCGCTGCTGCGCGGCACGAAGCGTGAGGACGTCGAGCGCGGGCAGATCCTGTGCAAGCCGGGCTCTGTCAAGCCGCACACGAAGTTCAAGGCCGAGGCCTACATCCTGACGAAGGAAGAGGGTGGCCGTCACACGCCGTTCTTCACCAACTACCGCCCGCAGTTCTACTTCCGCACGACGGACGTGACCGGCGTGGTCTCGCTGCCGGAAGGCACGGAGATGGTGATGCCGGGCGACAACATCTCGATGGAGGTGACGCTGATCGCCCCGATCGCGATGGAAGAGAAGCTGCGCTTCGCCATCCGCGAAGGCGGCCGCACCGTCGGCGCCGGCGTCGTCGCATCGATCATCGC
>NZ_LMJU01000013.1:0-4476 GCF_001429415.1 Allobosea sp. Root670
TCGCCCTCAAATCCATGCTGGAAAAACAGGCCGCCTGAGGCCAGAAATGAAACCCAGGACTCTCCCTCAGACCGGAGGAGAAAAGGGTCTCAGGTCACCCCCTATGCCGAGGGTGCTCGGATATCCGTTGGAGGGGACGATTGCGAGGTGGGTGGCAAGGCGGTCACCAATCTCGCGCTGTTGCTTCACGAGATGGCTACCAACGCCGCTAAGCATGGTTCCCTGTCGACCGAAACCGGTCGCCTTGACATCGCGGTTTGCATCCGCGGCGACGACGTGAACCTAAGTTGGAACGAAACCGGCGGGCCGGCGCCGGCATCTGAGCGAGCCGCCGGCTTTGGAAGTCGCCTGGAGCAAGGCCTTACAAGCGCCCTGAGCGCTGCTATCGAGCGCAATTGGCGCGAGACAGGGCTGGCGGTTTCCTTATCTGTTCCCAGAACATCGCTAGCCTTATAGCCGCCATACGATCGATTGTCGTGAAGCGAAGTTTCGAATCGCGCATTCTTCTGACACAGAGCCTCGGTTTATGATGGAGGCCGAGTACCGCTAGGATAAACGCTATCCTCGAAAGCGACGCCTATCGAGGTTTCATCCCGCCATTTGACCAGTGCAGAGCGCTCCCGACCTAAGACATCGGCGACGACTCGCACGCGTCCCTTGATCTCAACATCCGCGGGGACACGGAGCATTGCCCCACCCGCCGACAGATCCCGGATGATGCAGCTGTACACCGCGCCGTCCTCCGTGGTGAGCCTCGCCATCTCAACCATTCGACTGCGTTTTGATGCTCGGGGATATTCGGTCATGCGGCGGCTATATGGCATCAATCGGAGAGGTGAAATGGCCTAGCCTACCAATCGCGCCAGGGCCCTTGAAAACCGCGATAGCCAGAACCTAAATTATCGTCCACCGCGTCCCGGCGCGGGACCAGACCCATGTGCTTCTAGGAGAATATGGCTATGGCACAGATGCCTTCCGATGAATTCGAGCGGCCGGTCGTCATTCTCACCGGGCTCGGCATTCCAACTGCGGTTTCCACCGCGATGGAGGCCTATATGTTTCTCACCGATTGGCCCAAAAGTGAGCGGGACGCGGTCCACTCTCTGGCCTGCAAATCGTGCCTTGCCGCGATGCGGGGGGACATTGAAGCTGACACCGCCAGGGGTCTTTTCGCTTCATGGGCGGAGAAGAATGACATTCTGGCCCTCGACGCAGTTGCGTTTGCAGGCAGCAGGCGAACCGGGCCCCACGGTACGGCTTGAGTAAATGAAACCCCGCCAGCGTTTGCTGACGGGGCATTGTGCGACCAGCCGACGCGCGCGGCCTGCGCTGCTATTCGATCACCTGGATGATCTTGCGGGTCTTGGGCTCGACGATCACTGTCCGATCATTGACGACGGTATAGCGATAGCCCTTCGTGCCGTACTCGCCGGGACTTCGCGATATGTCACACCTCGCTCCGGCAGCACGACGCCCACACGGACATCTTCACGGTAGGTGTAGGATGGCACTTCGTGTTCGCGTACGTAGGTCTTGAAGCGCGGGGTGGCATCACCCGCGATGCCGCCGACAACCGCTCCACCGACGCCGCCTACGACGGCCCCTACCGGTCCGCCGACAATCGCCCCGCCGACAGCTCCGGTTGCTGCGCCGGCGGCAGCGCCTCCGCGTGCACCTTCGGGGTTCTGTGCGAAAGCCGCCAACGGCGCCATCAGCACGGCGGCGACAAGAATGATCTTCTTCATGAGTTGATCTCCTGTTCGTCTCCCATCCGGAGCTCAACTGGAAATTCTCGGGACTGTTCCCATTCGATTCAGGCCGAAGACATGAAAGAACCGCGCCAGACGAAACAAGAAAACGCAACTCCGAAATGCAATGCTTAGCGAACGTCGGAAGCGCAACCATTCGGGGGCCAGGGTTCCCGATCGAGTTATCTAATGTCGCCCTGGCCATGAACCTGCATGGGCGACCAAGCGACCGAACCGATACGGGGACGATCCGTTCAGATCGTCTCACATGGAAGCAACAATGGTTCAAAAGCTGACGGTGTGCCGCATCGGCGCTGAGTGGGGCTTCCGCGATGTTACCGGCACAGCCTACGCACAGTCGTCAGATATCAGGTTCGTCGTCGAAACGGCCCAGCAAATGGCGCAGCGGACTGGCAGTCACGTCAATTTCAGCGTGGACGCTGAAGAGCATTTTCGTTCGGCGACCCGCGCCGCCGAACATGTTGACTCGCCGCGACCTGCGGGGGCTAATTCCGTCCGCAGCTTGCGTAGCTTCTGGGAGCGCTTCGTGAGGAAGCGACAGGGGAAATGAAGCCGTCGGTCGAGGCTTACACGGTGGCGCTACCGTGGTACGAACGCGATGATTTCCAGCGTCTATGGGAGCTCGCCCATGATCGCGACGAGATGCCGAGCGATTACGATGTTTGGCTTGCCGCAGCGCTCAGCGTCATGAACGCGTGGCTCGCCCGCGGACGAGCCCTTCAGATCGTCACCATCCGGCCCGAAGAGTTCCTGGCATGGCTGGAGGCTGCAGGGCTCCCGAATACTGCCGCGACGCGCTTGAAATACGTGGAATGCAAAGCGGCGAGCGCGGGCAGCGAGACTAGCGGGCTAGGTATTTCAGCCGATCCGAGCGCTTTGACAGGTTCCAAAACCTGATGGGAACAGCCTCGCTCTCACGCTGTTGAATCGCCGACACTCCGTTGCGTGAGGTATTCCCATGGCCGCAATCTCGAAAGCCATCGATGCGTCTCGAAGGCCTAGCCCCATTAAGTGCGAGCTTTACCGCGAGCAATGCCAGGACGAGGATGGAAACCGCTACACCGTCATCGTCTGGAGGGATTGGCCAGGCTCACCGTTGACTTCGTACACGCTCGAAGACGGTTCACCGCTGCACTACGAGGACGGGTGCTATTTTGCCACTCTGTCCGGCAAGATGCTCACCCGGTGCGAAGACTGAAATGTTGAGAACGCCATGTCTAAGAAGCCCACGGTCGAAATTCCCGTCGTAAGGCCGACCATGATCCAGGTGAGTGGTGACCCGCGAGGAGACGCTGCCATTGTTTTTGAAACGGTCGGTGACGCGGACGTGCTGCTCGTCTTGCCAATGACGGCCCTTGTTGCCTTGGAGGCTATGCTCGCAAAGGCCAGCCAGGAGCAGGCCAAGCATCAGCCCGTGCAATAGCAATTGCCGGACGTCTCCCGGCTTGCCCCTTCGATGGGTAGGGCAGCCTGAGCTTATGTGTTCGAATTCCGATAGCGATTGATCGCCCTGCGAACCAGCTCATCCTCATCTTCCGCGACGGCGATGAACGCGGCAATGATGTAGGCCAGCCTAGTCCGTTCTCTCTCCCTGAGCTCTTCGGGAACCATCGATTTGATCACTTCCCAGGCCGCGTCCAGAGCAGCCTGCGCGCGGGCGAGTTCGACGGGGTCGGTTAGCGATGAGAACGGCATGGCTGCATCCTGGATCTGCAACGCGGACGGCACTAGGCGCTGCGTCAGCCCGAAGGACAAGACGCAGTGCAAACGAAAAGGCCCGGCACCGTGCGAGCCGGGCTGTCCGCTCTCGAGCCCTAGCCGACTTGCGTCGTCTCATCGCTCCTTCAAGCGGAACCTCACCTATTGAAGATCATTCTGTCGAGGCGCTTATGGTGACGAGGACCGCATGCCTTACGAACTGACAGATGTTGCAGCCGCGAAACGGCTGCGCGCTCATCGCGGCAACAAAAGCTGCATCGTCTTTCAGCCGGAGATAGAGGGTTTTCAGACGGAAATCGTCGCGGATATAGAGGAGGTGATACGCCTCCTCGACCCCCAGGATACTCGGCGATGACGCGAGTGAAACGAGATCAACGCCTCCAAGTTATGCTCTCCGCCAAAGAACTCGAAGAGATCGATGATTGGCGCTTCAAGAACCGGATACCAACCCGCGCTGCCGCCGTTCGGGAAATTATGCGCCTAGGCCTTCAACAGGCGGCGCGGCAGTCGCGCAACTCGGACATAAAGAAGCCTTAACGCGTTTCCGAATGACCCGTGGCAACTTCGCGCGGGCGCCAAGCTGAAGGAGCCGAGATAATCGGCGCTGGCTGGCTGCCTACTTTCGACCCTTGGCTCCGTCGGGAGGTGGAGGCGTTCTATCGGCTTCCTTCCGGAATTTGAGGGAGGCCCGATAGATTTCTTCGCCAGCATCGTTCTCGACCGATGCACTTAGATCAAGGCCGTCGTCGACTGGAAGCTTGTCGCTTGCCATGTCGACCAGGGCGCGCTGTGCATCATCAGTTGCAGCTCGCGCGTCGGGAAATTCAAGAGATTGGTCGTCACGGTCCACATGGCCCCCCTCCTCGTTCGTGAAGCGAAACTTCGGCATTGGCCTGCTGCCGGTTTCGTGGACACCGAGATTGGGTGTTTCATGAAACCGGAGGTGGCGTATGAGGCGACGACAGTTTGGGCGTGAGTTCAAGATCGA
>NZ_LMJU01000014.1:0-5022 GCF_001429415.1 Allobosea sp. Root670
GCCGGCGTCGATCCACAGGTCGGCCTCTTCGGATCGTTCGTCATCGGCATCGTTATCGCCTTCACGGGCGGGCGCCCGGCCATGGTCTCGGCCGCCGCRGGCTCTGTCGCTCTGGTTGCRGCGCCGCTCGTCGCCTCGCACGGCCTGTCCTACCTGCTGGCGGCGGGCCTGCTGGCGGGGCTGCTCCAGATTATCTTCGGCGTGCTGCGACTGGGCGTRCTGATGCGCTTCRTCTCGCAATCGGTCCGCACCGGCTTTGTCAACGCGCTGGCGATCCTGATCTTCGCCGCGCAAATGCCGCATCTGATGGGCGAGGCCTGGCAGACCTATGCGGTCTTCGCCGCCGGGCTTGCGATCATCTACGGCGTGCCGCGCCTGACGACGGTGATCCCGTCGCCGTTGGTCGCCATCGCCTTGCTGACGGTAGCGGCGAGCCTACTGCATCTGCCGGTCAAGACGGTGGCCGATCTCGGCCTCCTGCCCAGCTCGCTGCCAAGCTTCGCCTGGCCGACCGTGCCGCTCTCCTGGGAAACGCTGCGCATCATCGCCGGCCCTGCGGTTGCGATTGCGATGGTCGGCCTGCTGGAATCGCTGATGACGGCGACCGTTGTCGAYGACCTCACCAAGACGCCGAGCCACAAGAACCGGGAATGCACCGGCCTCGGCCTCGCCAACATGGCGGCCAGCCTGTTCGGCGGCATCGCMGGCTGCGGCATGATCGGACAGACCGTCAGCAACGTGAAATATGGCGGGCGCGGCCGGCTCTCGACGCTGTTTGCCGGCGCCTTCCTGCTCGTGCTGATGGTGGCGTTGAAGCCCTGGGTCTCGCAGGTGCCGGTCGCGGTGCTGGTCGCGATYATGGTGATGGTCTCGGYCGATACCTTCAACTGGTCTTCGCTGAAGGCCGTCGTCGCCCATCCCCGCATGTCGAGCACGGTCATGCTGGCGACGGTGGCGGTGACGGTRGTGAGCCATAATCTGGCGCTGGGCGTCCTCGTCGGCGTCCTGCTCAGCGGCGTCTTCTTCACCTTCAAGGTCGCGAGGCTGATGCAGGTCAGGGCCGAGCCGGATGCCGCGACGGGCAGGCTGACTTATCATGTCACCGGCCAGGTCTTCTTCGCCTCGGCCGATGCATTCATCGAGGCCTTCGACCTCGGATCGCACGACGAAACAAGCGTGCACATCGATGTTAGCCAGGCGCATTTCTGGGACGTGACGGCGGTCGCCGCGCTCGACAAGGTGGTCGGCCGCTACCGTGCCAACGATATTCCCGTCGAGGAACCAAGCCACCGCAACGATCGTCGATCGCCTGACAAGTCACGACAAACGACGACCGGCGCTCTCGGAACGCTAGTCGCGTTCGTATCATGCACCTAGCCCAGTTTGCGCGGATGCCGGGATTGACGAACGACGCTGGCTGGGCGAGATGCGCCATAAGCTGACCTTAGCACCTCGCCCGAAAGCGGACGCTTGCAGTCGACGGCTAGCCGGCGGCGATCGACCCATTGCTGACCTGCGGCAGTTTATTGAATTCCGCCGATGCAATGCATTTGTGCGGAGCCATCCAGCGGGAGGACAACCTTCGGAACTGACGACCGGTGGAGTTGTTTATGATGCGCCTCGCCCAGGAACTACGCCGTGCCGTTATATCGCTTCATCACCAACAACGGTGGATCGCATCATGTCGACCTTGATCTGCCGAGCGACCTTGCCGCCAGACGCGAGGCGAGAAAGGCTTTTGCCGAAGCGGCACACGATGCCCTGACCGACAGTGACCGTTGCGAAATGACGATGCTGGTAGAGCGAGATGAGCGGGTTATCTACCGTGGGCGCATTTCCTTCGACAGCGGTGACGTGAACGCGGAAAATGATCGAGCCAATGAGGCCTAGATGCCCAGCAATGCGCTTCGCTCCGGAGAGGAATACCTGGAGGCGGTGAGGCGCCTCGAAGCCCTGGGCGTGATCAAGACCGAAGATCCACAACATGCGGATTACGAAGCCCTCCTTGTCGCCGTCGATCTGTGGGAAGAGCAGCATGAGGGGCTGACGCAATTCGCAGCACTTCGTTCGCCCGACCAGGAATAAGATGCGCTCGCCGCTTTCCCAAAGCTTCACACAGGGCGGCGTGACCGTTCAGATCGAGATCCATAAATCAGCCGACGGCTGGCACTTGGAGCTGCTCCACACGGATGGGGGCTTTACTGTTTGGCTTTCCGTCTTTCCGACTGATACGGCTGCCATGGCGGCATTCACCATAGCCGTCGAGCTGCACGGCCTGGCCAGGTTGCTCGCGGTGGGTGGTGAGTACCTCCCTACGCTTCACTGACGCGGGATGCGGAGCCACCGCTGACCATCAAATGACATAGACACGCCATCAAGAGCGGTCATTATGCTCAGGCAGTTGTCTCCATGCCGCTTTTGGAAATGACCGCCGGCGGCGCATGTTGATGCCGCCTAGGCGGAGACCTGTCATGCATACCGGTAAAGGTAATTTGATCCTGCGCGACGGGCGCAAGCTCGCGCTCAATTTTCAGTTCGGCAGCAATTTTGATGAAGTCCGCTCGGGCTATCTCCACTTCAACACCGCGGAGCTAAATCCAGCATCATACGGCGATCGGCTTGAAATGATCTGCAATGACGGGACGCAGGTCAGCTTCGTGGTGACCCATTTCAGCGACCGCTATCTGGCCGTCACCGGGCGCGTCAATTCCCTGGCTGCATAGTGCGGACGCCGGCCCTTGAGGCCGATCCGGAACATCTCGGGACCTCGGGCGTTTCAATGAGTCGGAACGTTGAGGTCATAAATGTCCAGAATGCTGAGCATACATCGCGTCGGCCCGGATTGGGCGGCGCGCGATGTGACCGGCGCCAACTATGGGCAGTCTCCTGACCTCTTCGAGACCATGGAGGCGGCTGAACGTCTCGCTCGGCGCAACGGCGCAAAGGTGGTTCTGAGCCGCGAAGCACAAAACCACCTGCTCTCGCAGCCGAGCCTCAAGCCGAAACGATAAAATCGGCTTCATTTTAGACCCCGCGCTGATTGCGGTGTTTTCTCATTTCCCGCGTCGCACGCGGAATGATCGGCCCAGCAAGTGAAACCGACAGTCGAGACGTACACGGCCGTTTTGCCGTGGTACGAGCGCGCGGATTTTCAGCGCATGTGGGAACTCGCCCATGATCGAGATGATATGCCGAGTGATTACGAGGTCTGGCACGCCAGCGCCTTGGAGGTCATGAATACGTGGCTTGCCCGTGGCAGGGCACTTCAGATCGTGACGATCCGTCCAGACGAATTTGTGATGTGGCTCGAAGAGCGTGGGCTGCGGAACACGGCAGCGATGCGCCTGAGGTTCGTTGAGGATAAGGCGCGTGGCGGGGGAGCCTTAATGGCCGGCGTCGCTGCTGTTAGCCAGGGTGACGGGCATCAGAGCACTTAAGGCAACTGCCATTGTTTCGAGGCGCTGGCCTAGAAAGCGCGGGCTCCCCGGAGGGCTTGCCTTTATCCGACGATTTATGGATCGGGGGTCTCGTCGCCCAAGTAAACAGCAAATTTTCGTAAATCAAAATCGTCATTCAGAGTTGCAAAAAAAATATTGCACGCGCTGCGATTGACTTTTTGTTTCGCGGGTTCTATGTTGTCTTTACCGAGATTGCTTGGACGGCCGTTGTTATTTTCGCGCTTTGGCGCGGCTCTGATAAACTCCCCCCTTTCGAAATCGTTCTGAACTCGTCGAACATTCTGTCGGCGAGCGACAGGTCTGGCCAAGAGGAGGGTTTTTCATGACCACCGGCACAGTAAAATGGTTCAATTCCACCAAGGGTTTCGGTTTCATCCAGCCGGATGACGGCAGCCAGGACGTGTTCGTACACATCTCCGCCGTCGAGCGCGCTGGAATGCGGGACCTCCAGGAAGGCCAGAAGCTTGGATACGAGGTCGCTCGCGACAATCGTTCCGGCAAGATGGCCGCGGAACAGCTCCAGACTGCGTGATTTGGCCATCGTCGCCGTTGACCACGGATGTACTGGCACCAGCGACTTTAGCCACTCGAAAGGCCGGGCATCTGCTCGGCCTTTTTGCTTTCAATCTAGCTGCGAATGGAAATCATAAATGTTCGAACTTTCAAAACAGCGCCTGACCGCCGACAATCAGTTTCTGAAGATTCAGACCCGGGCTCTCTCCCACGCGAGGATTATGTCCGAAACGGAAAAGCTGACTCAGCAGCGCGAAGAAAACATGCAGAAGCTTCGCGGGCTTCGCTTGGCAAACGAGGCCAACGTTAAGCAGGCCGGCATCGCGGCGCAGATCAACACGAAATCGCGGCGCCGTCCGGGCTTCAAATAGGGCGTAGCATCGGCCGGACGAGTAGGCTTCTCAAATCTTATCGGAATGCTGCAACTAACCTGCGAGTGCGACGTTCATCACCGTCGCAAGGGTCGCCGCATGCCTACACAAGTCGTTCTGGTGGTCGAAGACGACCCTGTCATCCGCCTGGATCTCGCATCAATGATCGAGGACGCCGGCATCGTCGTTGTCGAGGCCGCCAACGCGGACGAAGCCATCCTCGCGCTGGAATCTCGGCGGGACATCAGCGTCGTGTTCACAGATATCGAAATGCCGGGTTCCATGGACGGGTTGAAGCTGGCATTCGCCGTGCGGGACCGTTGGCCTCCAGTGACAATCATCATCTCGTCGGGCCGGGTGAGTCCAGCCTCAGACGAGATGCCCGCCAATGCCACGTTCCTGCCGAAACCACACTCGGAGGAACGGGTCATCGCAACACTGCGGGCGGTCGCCTAGATCGCGAGCTTGGCGACCTTCGCGCTCAGGTTTACCGTGACGCCAGCGGGCGACCAGTCGTACTCGATGGTCCCACCTAACTGACCCGTGACGCTGCGCTGGAGAAGGCGGCTGCCATAGCCGGGTGGCCTGCTGCCGGTTTCGTGGACGCTCAGTTAAGCTAACCCGACCTTCTTTTCGAACTCGACCGGGCTGATGTAGCCGATGGTCGAGTGCCTGCGAAC